>NZ_JBWMBA010000100.1:0-1290 GCF_056521325.1 Rhodoferax sp. ZS1R8
CAGCAGCTGGTGGTAACGCCGCATGTCCAGCAGGGGCACGCTGCTGAGCACAGCGCCAAACAGCTCGGGGCGCTGCACCATGACCGCGCCGACCAGCAGCCCGCCATTGCTGCCGCCAAAGATGCCCAGGTGTTTTGCGCTGGTGACTTTGCGCGCAATCAGGTCTTCGGCCACGGCGGCAAAGTCGTCATAGCTGCGCTGCTTGTTGGCCTTGGTCGCACTGGTGTGCCAAGTGGGGCCAAACTCGCCACCACCGCGGATGTTGGCCACCACCAGCACACCGCCCTTGGCATGCCAGGCGACACCGTATTCGCCGCTGTAGCGGGGCAGCTCGGACACTTGATAGCCACCATAACCGTACAGGACGGTGGGATTGGTACCGTCGGCCTTGACACCCTTGGGCCACACCACAAAGTAGGGGATCTTGGTGCCGTCTTTGCTGGTCGCAAATTGCTGCTCGGCGCGCATGCCGTCGGCGTTATAAAAGCGCGGGCGGCTTTTTAGCAATTCACGCTGGTCGCTGCCGACTTGGCCTAGGTAGAGGCTGTCGGGTGTCAAAAAGTCAGCGTAGTTTAGAAAGTAACTATTGGCCAGCGGATCTTTGTCTACATGCGGGTCGTGCAGACTGCCCACGCTCAGCGTGCCGGGGAACGGCGCATCCACCGCACGGCGCACCCATTGGCCCTTTTGGTAGCTGATTTCTTCCACACGGCCCGCTACGTTGTCCAGAATGCTGAGCAGCACATGGTCACGTGTCAGGCTGATGCCGCCGCGCGCTATCGACCGGGTGGCGGTGGGCTCAAACAACACGTCGAAATTCCGGTCGCCCTGCACCCACGCGTCGAATTTGATGCCCAGCAGCGCACCCGCCTTGTAGGTCTTGGCACCCACGGTGTAGTCGCTGCGCAGTTGTAAGAATGCCCAATCGCGCTGCCACAGCAGCATGGCGTCAGAAGGCTTGTCCAGACGTTTGAGCGTGGTGCCTTGCAACAAAAATGTTTCGCTATTGAAGAAGTCCGTGGCGCGCCCCAACACTACGCGCTCAAAGCCGGGTGTGCGGTCCACCGTGGCACTGGCTGACACATCACTCATCTGCGCCTCAAACACGGTGCGCGCATCGACCAGCGGTGTGCCGCGCCTCCACTCCTTGACGATGCGGGCGTATCCGCTCTTGGTCATGGTGCCGGGGCCAAAGTCGGTGGCCACCAGTATGGTGTTGGCGTCCACCCAGTCAACCTGGGACTTGGCCTCGGGCAGTGCAAAACCCTCTTTGGCGACGAAGCTGCGCGT
>NZ_JBWMBA010000101.1:0-1272 GCF_056521325.1 Rhodoferax sp. ZS1R8
GCCAAGCCAGTGACCCACAAAGCGGCAAGCGTGAAGGTCACGGATTTCTCGGAGACGGAGAATATCGTTTGATCGAAGACCTTGCGTCCGAACACCGCATAATCGGCGAAGGCGATCCCGATGCCGACGCAGACAACCGCTATTACGTGGGCGAAGATCAAAAATGTCCTCACAAAATCTATCCAGTCGATCTGCATGCTGCTATTTTTTCAAGTTAAGGGAAGCTCCAATGAACCTCCCCGCCCCAGAGGGGCGGAGTATCAAGGGGATCGGGAACCATACGGCTTACTTACGTTCGCCTGGTAGGAGCGCGCCCCAAGGGGCGGGGAATATTCCCACCCAGATTCATGCGTTGCAACGGTATAGACGCCGGGGAGCAGGCTTTTATTCCAAGGCAGTGCAGATATATTTCCTGTCACAAAAATAACCGGCGCCAATCCCAGAAAAAACACCACTGTCGGCGACGGCGGTGTCTCCGAGAATTTCATTGCCATCAAATTTAAGCTTGACGTGATGCACACGGATAGATATTTCAGCCGCATGAGGCCAAGTATCGGCCCTTGGAAGAGCCCTCACCCCACGTAGAAACCCGCACCGCGCCCGCAGTATGGCCGTACCTGGCCGATCCACCGCCAAAATGCGCTGTTCACAAGAGAGATTAGCAGTGCGCCGGGTATGGCGGGCGCAGGCCTGCCCAGCGGCGAGTCAAAATCGCCGCTCAACCATTCACCAACTGATGCGCTGATCAACCTCAAAGTCCGGTGCCGGTTGCGCCGCCAGATCCCAGTCTGCTGGCTCGATTTGCGCCCCGTCATCCATCTGCGCATCGCAGTCATCCCACAACGGTGGCCCGCGCGCCGGGCTGATGTGCGGGGGCTCGGAGTCAACCCCGATGTGATCCAGAATCTTGCGGATCTGCACGACCTCGGTGATAAATGCGATCAGGCGCATCTGTCCACCGCACATCGGGCACAGCAGCGGGAAGACTTCGTAGATGCGGGCGATCAGCACCGCCCACAGGTAATGCGCCTTCGAGCGCTTGGGTGGTGCTACAGGTTCAGGTGCGGGTGGGATCGCGTTGCCCGGCACCACCACCCCAGGCACGCCTACGCCCGCGGCGGGTTGCGCAGGCTCAGCCGTGGCCTGTTGCATCGGCGTGGCAAAGGCAACCGCCGCAGCCCTGTGCGGCGAGTTCGGGGCCAGCACGCCAAAGTAGCGGTGCCGATGGGTGCGCGGCGGTGGCACCAGGGCGGCAATACGGGCTATCAGTTC
>NZ_JBWMBA010000102.1:0-1261 GCF_056521325.1 Rhodoferax sp. ZS1R8
TTTTGGTGTGCGCCGCCACATTGATCTGATGCGCTGGTTGCAGGGGGATGTGCAACACTATTTGCCACACGACATTTTGGTGGCAGCATGGGGTGATTTTCATTTGGGACTGGTTCATTACGACATCGTGTCGTCCATGCCAGGCGTCCGCTCTGAAAACGTTATGACGGAAGCGCTGACGCCGCTATTAACCGGATTGTTTGACCGCTGGATTGCGCAAGATCGCCGACCCTTTACGCTGAAGGTTTGCGAGAGGGGGTTTACCTGGAACAACGACGCTACACCGGGCCCAATTGGTGACGCCATGCGTACCATGCGTTCTTCTTTGATCCATGGCATCAATGACCAACGCGGGCGTCACGACTGCTTGTATGTTTTGTTCAGCGCTCAGACGCAGCGCCACCGTAACGAACGGGTCGCACTCAAGTTCATGCTGCCCTATATAGATAGTGCTTTGCGCCAGGTCGAGCTTTTGCCTAACCAATATGCTGCGAAGAATACGCAACCCGTTGAGATTGCGGATGCCGGATCAGAAAACGAAGTGACCGTCTTGAGCGAGCGCGAGGCAGGCATCATGAAATGGGTTGCCATGGGTAAAACCAATAGTGAGATCGGCAGCATTCTTGATGTGAGCACCTTCACAGTCAAAAACCACATGCAGCGCATCTTCAAGAAGCTGGATGTGCTAAACCGCGCACAAGCAGTGTCAGCCTTCAGCAACTCCAAGCAAGATGCCTGCCGTGTCCAATGACAATGCAGCCACATTGGCCGCACGCAATAACCCAGGTCCCTTGGGCAAGGATAATTTGCTGAGCGGTGTTGAGGCTGGCCTGGAGCCGCTGGTACTGGTCTTTGCGCTCTGGTCTGTTGCCATGTATTTTGAGGGGTCTCTCTCCGGCGCCTACCTCATCCTGTCGGTGATAGTTTTCTCATTGGCATTTCCTGGTACGCCCAGGTTAAACGCACCCGGTTGGCACATGGTTGCAGATGTCTTTACCAACTGGGTGTGGACGGGTGCCTTGCTGGTGTTTGTGGGCCTTGCAACCGGTTACCACCGGGAATTCAACCGCCAAGCCATGCTGGTCTGGCTGGTTGTAGCGCCTTTCGCCCAGGTTGCGGCACAGATTGCCTTTAGGGGGCTGGCGCCTTACCTGGTGCAGCTACAGGGGCCGGCTCAGCGCGCCATCATTGTGGGCATGAATGACCAAGGTGTCGCATTGGCCCGCCGCGTGGGCGTAACCCCCTATTCACGCATTGAGTG
>NZ_JBWMBA010000103.1:0-1258 GCF_056521325.1 Rhodoferax sp. ZS1R8
GCAAAAGCGCCAGATGGAAAACGTGGCCAAGCTGATCACCAATGCGGGCACCGCCAAGATTGGTTACCTGGAGCCTGCCGCCTACGAGCGCACCGTCAAGGTGTTGCTGGCTGGTGGCAGCTCGCCGGTGATCAAGAAAGACCCGGGCAAGGCTGCCATTTCCCATGCGGTGTGGGAAGCGGCGTCAAAATAGTGCCCCCACGCTCCACCGCTGCGCGGGTCGCTGCCCCCCAAGGGGGCCGTGTTTCACCTTGGGGCGGCCCGGCGGTGAAACTGTCGACATGTTCCTCTTCAGCATGAAGACTCCAAGGGGGTCGTATCCTCAGCGGTACGACCCCTTTTCTTTGCCACTATGACACCAGCCCAAGCCAAAACTCCATGCACACGCGCCACCACTTCGCCTAAGCCCGTGCCAGACGAAGACCCGATCAAGGGGCAGATCCGCAAGTCGAATGAAAACCGCATCCTGGGAGCGGCGGAGAAAGTGTTTGCACGCGCCGGCTTTGGCGGGGCCACCATGGCCGCCATCGCCACCTCCAGTGGCCTGCCCAAGGCCAACCTTCACTATTACTTTGGCAGCAAGGATGTGTTGTACCGCGCTGTGCTGGCCCGTACCCTCGGCGACTGGTTGGCACCGGCCCAGGGCATCACGGCCGATGCCGACCCGCGCGCGGCGCTGGAGCAATACATACGCGTCAAGATGGCGTTGTCGGCCGAGCGGCCTGACGGCTCCAAGGTGTTTGCCAACGAGATGTTGCACGGCGCACCCGTAGTCAAGACCATTTTGAAGACCGAACTGCGCCCGCTGATTGTGGAGAAGTCGGCCGTGATCCAGGGCTGGATAGACGCCGGGCGCATGGCGTCAGTGGACGCCACCCACTTGTTCTTCACCATCTGGGCCGCCACCCAGACCTATGCCGACTTTGACGCGCAGGTGTGTGCCGTGCTGGGGCGCAAGGCGCTGAGCAGCAAAGACCATGCGCGGGCGACCGAGCATGTGGTCTCGTTGCTGATGCGGGGCTGTGGCTTGTAGATGGAATTGTGCTGTAGCCCACGTATATCATGCTCATTACGCTCCGCATTTACTAGCAAACTACAACATTTGCATCCCACTTCGCGCAGCTGGGAGCATGGCCTTAACATCAAGGCTATGCAAACACTCCCCGCAAGAATCCGAAAAAGCGCCCGCCTCTCAGGACACTTTGTCCTACGCTCGGGTCTGACCAGCGATACCTATTTCGACAAATACCAGTTCGAG
>NZ_JBWMBA010000104.1:0-1257 GCF_056521325.1 Rhodoferax sp. ZS1R8
TGTGGTGGTCAAGTTTTTTCGGACACATCAATAGATTGTTGTTTTGCCGATTCACGCTCGAAAGCGTTGGGTGACAAATTCCCCAGTGTTGAGTGCAATCGGGTGCAGTTGTAAAAGCCCACGATGTAGTCAGCTACATCAGCCATCGCTTCACTGTGGTTGGCGTAGTCTTTTTGCCAGACCCGCTCCATCTTCAAGTTCAGAAAGAAGCGCTCCATGACTGCGTTGTCCCAGCAGTTGCCTTTGCGGCTCATGCTGCCAACTAGGCCATGCTTTTTCAACAATGCTTGATGTTCTGCACTGGCATATTGCGTCCCCCGGTCTGAATGGACAATGAGGCCTGCGTCGGGGTTGCGCTGCACGATAGCCATTTGCAAGGCAGCGCACACCAGTATTGCAGGCATTTCGGGGGCCATTGCCCAACCCACAATCTTGCGTGAGTGCAGGTCCAGAACCGCCGCCAGATAGAGCCAGCCACTGCGCGTGCGGATGTAGGTGATGTCGCAAACCCAGGCCTGGTTGGGCAAGGGCCGCTCGAACTTTCTGGCCAGCACATGGCTTGATACCGGCATGCTGTGTTTGCTGTCGGTGGTGGGCACGAATTTACGCCTCCAAACGGGACGTAACCCATTGGCTCGCATCAGGCTGCGCACTCGGTGGCGTCCCATGGTCACGCCCTGGGAGCACAGCGCAGTACGGATCCTACGGCTGCCGTAAGTGCGACCACTGGCTGTAAAGGCGGCCGTCACATGCGCACTCTCGGTACACACCACGGGTGCTGCTTGGCGGCGATCGACTGCTGCGTAATAGCCCGAGCGGCTGACATCCAGCACGCGACAGGCCTGGCTGACAGATATGGCCTTCTTTTGCAAGTCTTCAACGAGCTGGTAGCTCATTTGAGTTCTCGGGCAAAGAAGGCCGACGCTTTTTTTAAGATATCGACGTCGCCCCGCAGTTGGCGGTTCTCAGCCTCCAGTTGTCTGATCCGCTGGTGCTCCGCTGTGAGGGGTTTGCCGATGCCGCTTTGGCCCAGTTGCTCCGCTTCAAACTGCGCGATCCAGCGCCTAACGGCGCTCTCACCAATTTTCATATCCTTGCAGACCTGGCTGATGCTGAGTCCTTGGACTTTGACCATCTGCGCCACCTGGAGCTTGAAGCTCGTGTCAAAGACTCTTCGGGATTTTTGCTTGTTCACTTGTGCCGCCGTTTAGGTTTGAAATAACCTATCGTTGTGTCTGTTTAAATTAGACCACCACA
>NZ_JBWMBA010000105.1:0-1250 GCF_056521325.1 Rhodoferax sp. ZS1R8
TGGGCGGCGGCCTGGGTCTGGATGGCCAGCAGCAAATCGGTCATGCCACGGGTGCCCAGGGCCTGGCCGGTGCGCGTGGCGGCGAGCGCGCGATTGGCGGCAGCCACGGCGGCACCGCTGCTCTCCATCATGGCCACACCTGCCAGCACAGCCTGGTACTGCGCCTGGGTTTCACGCACCACGCTGCGTTTGACGCTCTCCAGCGTTTGGATCGCAGCATCACGCTGGTGTATCGCCTGGCGCGTTTGTGATTGCGCCCTGCCACCTGCAAACAAGGGCAGGGTCAAGCGCAGTGCCAGCGTGGTGTTGAAGCGCCCGGAGTCCGCACCGGTGGCGCCATTCCCGCTCAGAAGCTGGCTGTCCAGGGCCAGACCCAGAGTGGGCAAATGGCCGGCACGTGCTGCGCCAATACCCTGTTCACTGGCCTCCAGTTGCAGTTGCTGGGCTTGCAGTGTGGCGTTGTTTTGCAGCGCCTGGGCGACCCAGGCACTGGCGTCCTGCGGGGTTGGTAGGCTGGCCTGGAGTTGTGCGGCGAGTGGGTGCAGGTTGCCCGGGGCCTGGCCGGTGATTTGCGCCAGTGCGCCGCGTGTGTCTTGCAGTGCTTCATACGCCTGCACCGTGATGCCGCGGGCCAGTGCGTGGTAGGTGCGTGCCTGGTCGACATCCAACATGGCTGACAAACCCGAGTCATACCGTTTCTGGGCCTGGTCCACCTGCTGGGCAAACGCGTCTTCATTGGCCTGGGCCGTGGTCAACGCGGCCTGGGCCGACAAAACCCCAAAATAGGCGGTGGCCACGCGGGCACACAGGGCTTGTTCGGCCGCGCGCAGGCTGGCGTCTTGCGCCGTGACCAGGGTGTTGGCCGCCTGCACACGTTTGAACTGGCCCAGGTCCACCAGCACCTGGCTGATGTTGCTGGTGACCTCGCTACTGCGCAAACCATTGTTGTTGACCGTGCTGTCACTTGCCTGGAGCGACCACTGGGACAGCAGACCAGCGCGGGCTTGCACGGCCAGTTCGCGCTGCACACCGCGTTGAGAGTCGGCAAAGGCCAACACAGGGTCGGCGGTGCGCGCCTGGGCATAGACCTCCAGCAGGCTCTGCGCCTGAGCGAGCCAGGGCAGGCACAGTGCAGCGACCAATCCAACGCGCACAACGTGGCGTGTAGATACGTGACGCATGGAAACGTAATCCCTGGAAACGTGAAGCATGGTCAAACCACCGCTTCCGCTTCCACATCCAACTGCAGC
>NZ_JBWMBA010000106.1:0-1250 GCF_056521325.1 Rhodoferax sp. ZS1R8
TGACCTTTGACAAATTGTCCGGCGTGGTGCACTTGGCCGCGCTGCTGGCCGATGACCCCAGCCCTACGCCTGACCTGGTGAGCGAACTGCCGCTGCCGGTCATCAACGCGCTCGCGCTGGACCGCCACTGGATGGTGGCCCGCTTCCCTCTGGCCGATTCCTTCGTAGATGTGACGAGCCTTTAGAACAGCTGGGTCAGGTGCACCGAGTCGTCGGTTTTCTCCATCTGCACGGCTTGCGTTCCATTGCGCGCCAAGCGCAACATGCGGGTGTTGCCGGGCAGAACGTCGGCGACAAAGCCGCGCAGGCCGCGCTTTTTGGCGTGCTGCACCATACGGCTTTGTAACGCCGTGCCCAGGCCGCAGCCCTGCCAGCCCGGGTGCACCATGAAGGCGGTGTCGGCCAGATTGGCCGTGGGGTTGATGAAGTAACACGACTGCCCCACGATCAGCGCTTCCTCACGCGTGCCGGCCGTGGCCACAAAGGCGACTTCGTTTTCGTAGTTCACATTGCACAGGCGCTGCACTTCGGCATTGGACAGCCCGCGCACATGGCGGAAAAAGCGGGTGTAGACATCGGCTTCGCTCAGGTGGTGGAAAAGATTGCGTATGCCTTGCGCATCGCTAGACAACGCGGGGCGCAGCATGACTGTTCGGCCGTCTTTCAGCGGGACCGTAACTTCTTCCTCCACCGGGTAAGCACGTAGGTTTTGCAGGGTCTGGTCGGCACTCAGGTAACCCAGCGCCTGGGCCTGCGCAAACAGCTCGGGGCGGAACTGCGGATGCGCCAGCTCGATCAATGCCGTAGCCCGTTCGCGAATCGACTTGCCAAACAGGTAGGCAATGCCATATTCGGTGACCACGTAGTGCACGTCGGTGCGGGCTATGGTGGCCGATTCGCCCTGCAACAGGGAAGGGCGTATGCGCGATTGGGTGCCGTCTTCGGTGGTCGACGCCATACACACAATCGGTTTCCCGCCGGGGGAGCGCGCAGCTCCCTGTAAAAATTCACCCTGGCTGCCTATGCCGCTGTAGAACTCGCCACCAAACTGGTCTATGCAGACCTGTCCGGTCAGGTCTATGGCGTAGGCCTGGGCAATGGCCACCATTTTGTGCTGGGCAGCAATGGTGGCCAGGTTACACACGGCGTCCATGGGTTCAAAGGAGAACAATGGATTGCCGTCTATCAGGTCGTACAGGGCACGGGAACCGAGGGCCAGGCTGGCCACGATCTTGAAGGGCTTGCTGGTC
>NZ_JBWMBA010000107.1:0-1248 GCF_056521325.1 Rhodoferax sp. ZS1R8
AGAGATGCTGTCCAACGTTGGGCGGCATGCGCAGGCTCGCCATGTGCAGATTTGTATTGCAGCCGACTCGGCGCACTTAAGTATCCGCGTGTGCGACGACGGGCGCGGCGCGCCGCCTGAGGCCTTTGAGGCCAGCACCGCCTATGGCGTGATGGGCATGCGTGAACGCGCCCGCCAGTTTGGCGGCAGCATAGCGATTGAAAGCCACATCGGCCGAGGATCTTTGTTCCACCTCTCCATGCCACTGAGCCATGCATAACCCTCCCAGCGCAACCATCAGGGTCCTGATTGGGGACGACCACCGCATCGTCCGCGAGGGGCTCAAACAGGTGTTGGCCGACGCGCCGGACATCGAGGTCTGCGCCGAGGCCACCAATGGCGACGAAGTGCTGGCCACGGTGATGGCATTGCACGGCCACACAGGCCTGTCGGTGGTACTGTTGGACATTGCCATGCCAGGGCGCGACGGGCTCGACGTATTGCAGCGTTTGCGGCAGCAATGGCCAGACTTGCCGGTGCTGATGCTCAGCACCTACCCCGAAAAACAATATGCCGTGCGGTGCATCAAACTGGGCGCCGCCGGTTACCTGAACAAAAGCGCTGACCCCGACGACATGCTGGCCGCCGTGCGCAAAGTGGCAGTAGGCGGCGTGTATGTCACCCCCGCCACCGCAGAGGCATTGGCCCGCGCGGTCGGCACAGCAGCAAGCAAATTGGGGCCTGAAGCACTGTCACACCGCGAACACCAGGTGTTTCGCATGCTCATTTCGGGGCATAGCGTAAGCCAAATTGGTGCAACGCTGAACCTGGCATCCAACACCGTCAGCACCTACCGCGCCCGCATCCTGGAAAAGACCGGTACCCGCAACGACGTCGAGCTCGCCCTGTACGCCGAACGGTACGCGCAAAGCTCCAAACCGGCCTGATTTGTAGGGCCAGCCCTACACCGCCTGGGTGTGGCTTCTGCCATTTGTCGACCAACCAGCCGCCTGGCACAAATAGGCGCGCGCCTTGCATAGCTTCAGCATCTTTAACCCAAGAGGCGCACCATGACCAAGCTACCTGCTGATCCGACCGCAACTCCAACCGCCACGTCCAGTGCCCGCCACGCACCCTATGACGCGGACCGCCCGCTGATGATGCGCTGTAGTTGTGGTCAGAATCACGCGCCGCAGGACCACGCCGCCGCGCTGGAGGTGCAGGCCCAAGCCATGGCAGATAACCACCTGGAAGCCAGCCTGATGAAAG
>NZ_JBWMBA010000108.1:0-1247 GCF_056521325.1 Rhodoferax sp. ZS1R8
CGTCTACTGCGACGCCACTGACAAACCGATCCGCGTGGAAGGCATCGCCTTGGACATAACCGAGCGTAAGCGCACGGAAGCGGCGCTGCATGAAACCGAGCAGCACTATCAGGCTTTGGCAGAAGCCAGTTCAGAGATCGCCTACCGCATGTCAGCCGACTGGTCCATGATTCTGTCGCTGAACGGACGCCAGTTGGTTCTGAGCATGGACAAGCCGCTCGCCACCTGGGAGTGGTTGGACCAGAACATCCCGCGCGAGGAGCACCCCCGCGTCAGGAAGGCGATCAGCGATGCAATCGCCGGAAAGACTCTGTTTGAGCTGGAGCATCGCGTCCGGCGCCCCGACGGCTCCATCGGTTGGGCGCTGTCCCGCGCTGTGCCTATTCTGGATGAGAACCAAGGTCTGGTCACATGGTTTGGCGCTGCCAGTGACATCACCGAGCGCAAACGCATCGAGCTGAATCTGATCGAGGCCACCGCAGTTGCGGAAAAAGCCAACCGGGCAAAGTCGGATTTTTTATCCAGCATGAGCCATGAATTGCGCACGCCGCTCAACGCGATCTTGGGCTTCGCCCAACTCATAGAATCCGGGGCTCCGGCACCGACACCCACCCAGAGGAGAAACCTTGAACAGATCCTCAAAGGCGGCTGGTACTTGCTAGACCTGGTCAACGAGCTGCTCGACCTTGCGCAAATTGAGTCGGGCAACTTGTCCGTGACACAAGAGCCCGTCTCGCTTGCCGAAGTCATGCTTGAATGCCGGGCCATGATGGAGGCGCAGGCCAGCCAGCGCGCAATCACCATGACGTTTCCCGCGTTAATGCTCCCCGGCACTGTGCAGGCCGACCGCACCCGGCTCAAACAGGTGATGATCAATCTCCTGTCCAACGCCATCAAGTACAACAAGGCGCAGGGCGCGGTGACTGTGGAGTGTGCGTTGTGTTCCCCGGATGCGATTCGCATCAGCGTGCGGGACACAGGCGAGGGGCTTGCACCGGAGCAGCTCGCGCAGTTGTTCCAGCCCTTCAACCGGCTGGGCCAAGAAGAGAGCAACGAAGAAGGTACCGGTATTGGCCTGGTCGTGAGCAAGCGCCTGGTGGAGCTGATGGACGGAGGCATTGGTGCCCACAGCACCGTTGGGGTCGGCAGCGACTTCTGGATAGAGCTGAACCTGGCGGACCCCCAATCCCTGATCCTGGACGCGGAGGAAGAGCTGGCGCTACTGCCCGCCCCTGCGCCACCGGGCT
>NZ_JBWMBA010000109.1:0-1247 GCF_056521325.1 Rhodoferax sp. ZS1R8
TGCGTCAACCGCGACTCCATGCGAGCACGGGAAATCATCACCTCACCAGCCTGATTGACCAAACGGTCCAGCAATTGTGAGCGCACGCGCACCGAGTGTTGCGCTGTTTGACGCACGGGTGTTACCGCTGCCAGCCCACGTGGCGCAACCCGCACTGCCGGCGCAGCGCCAGTGGGTTCCGCACCCTGTGTCGTTGTGGCGGGCAAGACCTCTGCGGAAACTACTTCCACGGCGACTGGCGCTCCACCCAATGCATTGAATGTTGCCTGCAGACCGTCAAAGCGGGTCAGTAGCGGTTCAAGCTGAACCTGCTGAATCTGTTCGGTACCGATCTGCTCGATGCTTGACTCCATGCGGTGGGACATTTCACCCAAACGCATGGCTCCGGCCAGACGGGCACTCCCTTTAAGCGTGTGCAGTACACGCAGAACCTCGTTGCGGGCCTTCAGATTGTCTGGCGCACCCACCCACTGGCGCAATGCACTACCGAGTTGCGGCATCAGCTCAATGGCTTCTTCCTCGAAAATCGGGAACAAATCTTCGTCTAGGCTATCGCGCGCATCAATTTCATCATCATCCTCTGCCTGGGCTATGTTGAGAGGAGCCGCGACGACCGACAGGGGCGCAGCGGCCGGTACGTTGACTACCACAGGTGCAACCGGCAATTCGACCACCGCTTCCACCAGTGCTACTTCGGAAAGAGCGGCGATCTCGGAGACCTCTGCCTCGGCAGGAGCCAACTCTTCATCCAAGCCATCCACGATGGAGTCCATGGTGGGGGCGGGGAACTCGGTCTCGATGATTCGCTGCAGTGCGGTCAAGACGTCAGCGGCGGATTCCTTCAAGAATCCTGCCGCAAACTGATGCAAAAGACGACGAATGTCTTCGGCGGCGTCGGAGAAGACTTCTGCTTGTTCTGGAGCACCCTGGCGATGCAGTTGCACATGTTGCAGGGCTTGCTCCAGAGAACGCGCCATATCGGACAGCGCAACAAAGCCCACCGTGGCCGAACTACCTAACAGGGAGTGGGCTAGCGAAACCAAAGAATCGGGCAATGGTTTTTGCAGTTCCATCGCCCATTCACTGAGCTCGACCTGCAGGCGCCGCGACCACTCATCGGCCTCATTCAAATACACGTTATACAGGGGAATGCTCAGTCGCAGATGGCCAATAACCTTGACCTGCTCATCAACTTCTTCGACTGCCATCGGTGCCTCACCTGCATCCAGCACCTCAGGTACAGCCAG
>NZ_JBWMBA010000010.1:0-18727 GCF_056521325.1 Rhodoferax sp. ZS1R8
CCTTCCCACCGATAGTTAACCCCGTCATTGGGTCCCTTGAAACGGCCATTAGCATCCAGCATCCAGTTTTCTATTGAAGCATCGAATTCTGCTCGGGTCTGGGGTTCTCGGTGTACTTCTTCGTACTTGTAGACATCATGAATGTCCAGGTCATCCCCCGCCCCAGTGCGCACACTTCCGGCATACCGGCCGGAGTTCAGGTAGTTGGCCATTTCCTCTGGCGTTACGCCTAAAAACTGGGCGACCTGGTTGACTCCTATGTTGTTGGCCTGCATGCCTTCGTAGATTTTGGCGGGGTCGCTTTTGTATTGGTTCCAGTAGTCAGCCATCGCCTGTTGGCGTTGCTGTTCTGGTGTTGGCGCCGATGCGGTTTGTTGTGTTGCGGGGGGCGGGGTTGTAGGTGTTGTGGGTGTTGCCTCTCTTGCGTGCCAACCGGTGAGCGCTGTTAAGCGTTCTGCGCTGACGCCGTATTGGGCCATTGCGGCAGTGATGGCCGCGTCGTCGCCGACGTGTCCTTGGTAGAAGCTTGCAATGTCTGCGTCGGACACGGCTGGGGCAATTGCAACTGCAGCTTCAGGTGGCGGTGGGGGCGCAGGCGGCTCTGGGGGAGCCCACACCGGAGCGGATTCTGCCTGCGCAGAGTGCCAGCCGGTCAGCGCCGTCACCCGCTCTGCGCTGACTCCGTATTGGGCCATGGCGGCTGTGATGGCCGCGTCGTCACCGACGTGCGAAAGATAGAAGTTCGCAATGTCAGCGTCCGATATGCCCGGTTGGTAGTCTGGGGTATCGTAGCGTGAGTAGTCGTACATCGTGAGATCACCTTTCTATCTGGCTTTTTGATTGGGACTGGAGTGAACTGTCTGGCCGCTGACAAAGGGAATGCGCTTATGCAAAAGTGGCCCAGTCGATGGCCTTGCTAGTTGCAGCTGCAGTGTGTGTGTCGGCGTTGAGCAGTATTTGAGTAAACATTTGGGCCAACGACAGGGTCTCAAATGGTGAGGGAGCGGATGCTTCGGGTGCGGTATTGCGGCTGTCGTAGACGCCGTGCGAGGTGCCGTCACCATGCCTGGCGCTGCCGACATAGTCGAAACTGAAATCAAAGACAATCGCGCCCTTATAGATTCCCTGGGCTTGCGCCACAGCGATGGATGCCGGGAATATGGGAACAATGGCAAGGGTTGCTTCGGCCACGCCAGTTGACACATACCGCTCAGGACCAAGTATGTTGCTGGTGTTACCCGTCGGTAGACCGTTCCTGGCCGTGACACCCTTATCAAAGCGGGCATGGTTTTGTAGTGCGTAGCCCAGCGCGCTCTTGATGTGACCCGTGGGCTCCCGGTTGGAATTCTGGGGTGCTATGGATGTGTAAACATAGTCAGGGGCGGCAAACTTGCGGCTGAAGTCTGAGTCCCTGAAATCGCCTGGAACTTCGCCAACTTGGTTTTGTGTGCTGAGGCTATGACCCCATTCCAGGGGAATAAAACTATCGCCAAAGTCGGGCTGCGCAAAACTGTAGCGGAGCGTAGCGTGGTCACGCATGATCAGTTAACCCTGCTTGACAACCATGGTCTGCAGGCCCTCGGCAAGCTTGGTGCTGACTTTGGCGAACGCGTCAGCGATGCCGACCTTAGCCTGCACGTTGAGTAATTCAACCGTAACGTCGCCGAAGCCGATGCCTGAGCTGGGATCACGCGATTGCACAAGTTTGTTCATCAGGCGGTCAATGTCGCCCGCATAAAAGCCGTGTTGTAAGCCATCGGAAAACTGCCCGGCCAGCGATTGCAGGTTCATGGCCGCAGGGGCACTAGGCTCGATCTGAGTGGAAGGGGGTGCGATGTTGGCGCCGCCATTGGCCACCGCTGGCGTGTGGTGCGCTGCATCGAGCGCGCGCATGTCAATAGGTTCAGCCTGAACGCGGAAGCGCTCAGCCGGATCTGAATGGGCACGCCCTACGGCGGCAATTGCGTCTTGGCTCATCCCTACACCTGTTATGCTTTTTGTTGGTCTGACTATGCGAAAACTGGGCCAGCCGATTCGCTCGGTTGAGTGCGGTTCGGCTGGCGCTTGGGGTTTTATTGACCGGTCTGGGCCCAGCGGTTGTAGCCTTTGGAGATAACGTTTTGCACGCCATCTGTGATGCCCAGTGTGGCTTGTGCATCCAACAAAGCGGCAGACTTGGCGCCGGCTTCCATCGTGGTGTCGGTCAGCAGTTTGGACATGTCTTGGTAGACCTTGTCACGTGCATCGCCAAGGGATTTGTTGATCGCGCCGATACTTGCCATTGTTTATTCCTCCTAAGTGCGCGGTTCTAAAAAACCCAATGAATCACCCCGCGCGGTGATTCACCGAGGGAAAATTAAGAATGGAAGTTTTAGAGACCGAAGCCGCTAATGCTCTGTGCGATGCCCGATGCAATGGTGCGGTTTATCTCCGTGATTGCAGGGCCTGAGGACGTAACCTCAGAGTCGTCGTCGAATTCCGGCCTTTTAAGGAGGTTCTCAAAAGTTTTACTTAAGACCAGCTCATAAGCGAAGGCATCGATATCGACGGCATTACTTTCGCCAGTCGTATTACTAATTTGATTCATGTTTCAAACTTGTTGTAGCAGCGTTGAAAAAAATGCGCTTTCGATCGTTGTTTGCAAGCGAACTGTCGGGAGGACGGACAGTAGATTTTTAGCAGCGAACGAAAAACGAACCGTCCCACTATTCTGGCTGCATTTTTTTTCTTTGAACACCCTACAGATGTAGGGGGTAGGTCAATCTTTTTGTACTTCATGCACGAACGTGGGGTGAGTTCGCAAACAGGGGTGGGCAGCGGGCAGCGCGATGGCGTCACCAGCGAAGGCCTTGATAGCAATCGGGACACCTGCAGGGTCGAGCCAAGCTGCGCAATTCTGCAGATTGCCCCGTCCGGGTATCTTCCCCATGCTGCATGCCAAGGCAAGCCCGAATTGCGCTGTGCCCGCTCCAAGAGGGGCCAAACACTCGTGTCGCAAATTCCGCAAGTCTGACAGTCCAGCTCTAAGGTTTACGGACAAGGCTTCACACCAGATGAACCGCAAAGGCGTCAGGGCGGCTGATGAAACGCCTGGAATCTACGATAGGACGCATCTCATTGTTTCTGAACGGCGCTCCCTTTGGCTCCACGGGACGGCATTTTTGCCAGTACAGGGGTGTTTGTGTCCAACTCAACGCGACGCTTTTGCGTCGCTGTTTGCAAGACAACATGATCGCCGCGTATTTCCTGCAGAACCGCATTGTCTGGCAACGTAGCGCCCTCGAAGTAACGTGCGCCGTCGCTCATGATCACAGACGGCAACGCGCCCAGACGAACCTCTCGAACATGGTATTGCGGTTCTGGTCTGATGGCATCAAGTCCGGTCACAACGACTTCTGCGCCGACGCGTTCGTAGTGCACCCTTGGCGCACCACCATTACCAGCATGGATGTCACTGAGTTGTATGTCGAAGGCCACGATCGCGGGCATGTCTTGCATTGCGCGGCGGACCAAGCGGTCATATTGCGCAAAGGCGTTGTACTCGGCTAGCATGTGGAAACGGCCAGCGTGAGTGTGTACCAGTTCGGTCCCGGATTTAAGCTCCAATCGACGTGACAGGTCCCGACTCACTTCGGCAACAGACACCCAACTGTGTTCGGCGCTTAACCGTTGCTGGCTCAGCAAGGTCTCCAGTTCTTTGGCTTGGCTGCGCTCGGCCAGGTAGCCACCTATCAATACACGATCACTCTGCTCTGGATCAACCCGTACGCTCAACTCCCGAGACCAGACTTGGTTGCTTAGTGCCGTACGTAGCGCACTGACGCGCTGGCTAGTGTCGGCCTTGGCTGAGGGCTTGGACAACACAGGCGACAGATAAAATCCCCCACAGATCAACAAGGCTAGCATGACCAAACTGGCCAGGGCGGCGGTGGCCTGTTTGGCCAAGTGCCAGCTGGGTTCCGATGCATTGAGTGGGTCAGGTGGGGTGTCGAGCGGCGTGGCTCTATCGCTCAGTGTGGTTCCATGCAGGTTGTTCGGTATGCGCAGCTTAGTCCAGTCCATGGCAGTTGGGTCGCCCAGACAGAACGCCGTTGTGCCCAGCATTAGAACCTGATTCGGATGAATCGAGGCGCTATGCTGGAGCTCAACGGCGTCTTGTTCGACCCAGACTTCTCCCGCAATGGCCAGCACGCTCCATCCGTCTGAGCTGGCACGAATCAAACAGGCATGCCGCTGAGGCGTACCGACATCAAGGACTACGTCGCACTCAGACTCCAGATTGCCAACCAACATACGTTCGGCACGCATTCGAACCTGCGCACCCTGGTTGGCACCAGTTAACACCTGTAACACGGGCGTGGCAGAGGCGCCCGCCGTCGTGCCAACTCTCGCATTCGTGCCGCTGTCGTGCAAAGCTTTTGGAGTGGCGGACGCCGCTACCGAAGCGCTTTGGCGCGGGGAGTTGTTGGGGGGCTTACCCGCAGCGTAGTTCATTGGCCACCGCTTGGGGTAGAGATGCGAGACGGTGGCGCGCTCGGTTTGGTTTCGCGCACTGTGGTTTCAGTTTTGACTAGTCTTGGCGTAATCAAGAAAATACGCTCCACGCGCTTGGTGGCGGTGGACTTCTGACCGAACAACCAGCGCAGGCCTGGTACATCAGACAAGCCCGGAACGCCGCTGTCGTTGCGATTCTTCTCTTCAATTACATAACCGCCGATTAGCAGACTATGACCGTCTCCAACAACCGCCTGGGTTGCAATGGCGTTGCGGTTGACGACTGGAATTTGGTCAACCTGTGCACCACTATTGGTGTTTCCATCCTCAATACGAATGTTGAGTTTGATGCGAGCTCCTTGTTCATCCTCAATGAGTGTCGGCGTGACACGCAGCACCAAACCGAGAGTGACGTTGAACAGATCAACTTGGTCGCGCCCAGCGATGCGAACAAAAAACTCCCTCGTGCTTTGCAGTACTGCCTCGGTGTTATCCAGAGTCAGGACACGCGGCTTGGATATGAGGTTAGCTTCTCCTCGCTCAGTCATTGCGTTCAATCGGGCCAAGAAATAGTTACGTTCATCACCGAAGAGCAAGGTTCCTATTAGTCCCGACCCAGAGGATAGCGGCTGACTGGTGAACAGCAGGTTGTTTGCGGAATTGGGCGTACCTTGGCCGGATCCAGCAAGTTTGTTAGGTGAGTTAGTGATGTCTGCTCTGGAGCCATGTAGGCGCCAGTCGATGCCTAATTGCTCAGATTTGTCTTCGGCCACGTCTATTACGGTGGCTTCTATTTCGAGCAAAGGAGTCTCGATATCAAGATCAGCAATCAGCCTTGCATACATTGCCATGCGCTCTGTGCTGTCACGGACGACAACAGCATTGAGGCGCGGGTCGGCTCGCACTGCTGCTTCCGTCGGTTGACGCGAACCGGCCGTAACAGTCATGACGCTATCGCGGACGATGGTGTCGTTTGACCGTCCTCCCGGTCGGAGGCTGTCGACTGTGGGATAGGAGGTGTTGGTAGCACCGGAACTTGCTGCGGTATCCGCATTGGTTGTGTCATCGGTACGTCCGATTGCACGTTGACCCTTGCCGCGTAGGCCGACGATTGTGGTCGGCAGCTGACGATTGAGCACGTTGCTTGTCTCCCCGCGTGGCAAGCCAAGTGTCTCGCTAAGAATGCGGGCTACGCCTGGGATCGTGGTCTCGGAGCCCGCGATGCTCACTACGGTGTCTGCGGCACGTGCGTGGCGGAGCCGAAAGACGCGCGTATCGACGCTTTGCCGACTCTGACTCGGCGAGCTAGCCACCTGATTGACCACGTCACTGACCAACTGCACGTAGTGCGGAGGGCCTGATACTAAAACTTGTCCCTCAGTAGGCGAAATCTTAAGCGGGTACCGGTTGTCCTGCAGATGCATTTCATTGAGAGCACGTTCAATGCGCGAAACGTCAGCGGGGCCGACTTGTAGCAGACGCGATTCCATTTCTGCCAGGCTATAGATATGCAGAACAGATCCGTCGTAGTACCAAATGAGACCATATGTGTCTGCCAGTTCTCTGAAGACAGTTTCTGCTGGACCGCGGAAACGCCCACTGATCTTGGCGGTGGAGATGGGGGGGCTCATGGTGGCTGCGATGCCATGCAGGGTCAGCATTCGGTTCAGAAAAACGTTGAGAGGCTCGGATTCGACCTTGAGATCAAAGCGCTCCTTACGCCAGGGAATATCGCTTGCTTGTGACAATGTCGGGACGAGCAGGCATAGCATGACAATGGCAGCGCTACTCTGCTTGCTAAGCTGTCGCAAAAACCGGCCTAGGCCACTGTGTTTGGATGAAACCGAGTTGGAGATCAAAGAGTACATTGGTGAGATACAACTTATGGGATGACGTCGAGCCTGGTATGGAAAGCAACTTATGAAGCGACGCCGACCCATTTGGCCTGTGCCACAGCACTTGCGGAGACCGTTGCAGCGGCCAGCTCTTCGTGCGATAGAAAGGCCACGCGCGGCAACGCGGCGCGAAACAGTCGGCTGATGGCGCGACGGAGGTCGCCCGGCACGACGAGCACATGGGCGGCAGTGTCGGCGGAGGTTTCAAAGGCCTTGAGCAACGCTCCCAAGGCACTTTCAAATGCGGGAGGCGACAGCGCAAGCGACGGGCCATCTGGGCGCACCATCAGCACGCTTCGGAGATGCGTTTCGAATGCTGCGTCGATTGTGACAACGTTCAGGCGCTGGGCTCCAGTCTGCATTGTGCGCGAAGGCAGCAATCTCGCCACGATGCCACGCGCCAAGGACAAGCGCATGGCTTCATACAAGGTATGCGTGTCCGGTGCGCCAGGGCCATGTGTGACTACCGCCTGCAGCAGTCCTGGGAAGTCCGCCAAGGGCACACGTTCACGTGCCAGTGCTGCCATCAGATCGGCCAATCTCCCCAGCGGCAGGATGGCTTGGGCTTCGCGGGCCAGGTCTCCAAAACGCCATTCTATTTCGCGAACCAGTTGACGCACCTCCTGCACCCCCAGGGCAGCGGCGGGATTGCGTTGAATGGCACGCATGACCAATTGAGCGATCACGCTAGCGGGTTCCAATATATCCAACGATTCAGCAACCAACGCGTTGCGGTGAACTGCAGACACCCAGCAAGCGGGCATCAACCATTCTGGTGCTGGTTCAGCTAGCACTTGGTACTTTTCTTTGAATTGTTGCAAATGTTTGGCATCCATCGCGCCCCGAACCAACAATGCGGACTCGGGAATGACTATCGTCAGCTCGGTTAGATCTTGAACCAGGATAGAGAAGGCGCGGGCCGGTAGGTCAATTGCGGAGCGCAAAACCAGCCCAGGGAATGGAATACCGAAGAGATCACGCAGCTTCGCACGTTCCTTCTCCAGCGCGGCATTGAGTGCTGGGGCGCCGATGTATTGAATCAAAGTCTCGCTGATATCAAGCCGAAATGATGACGGTGGACGCTCAGAAGATCTTCCTGGCTGCAGCAACACTGGCGCGGACTCGCCCTCGCGAGCGGCTGCTGGGACCTCTAATTCAACACGCGCAGCGCGCAGTCCTTGCTGACGCCGGGTCAGCGTCATACTTAAGATCGCCATCATCGTGGCCAACACCAAGAAGGTTAGCGTTGGAAAGCCCGGCACAAGTGCAAACAAAACCATAACCCCCGCAGCCAGCAACATGGCGCGTGGCTGTGCGCCCAATTGACGCCCTATCTGGTCGCCTAGGTTGGCGGAGTTGTCCGGTGATGTGCGAGTAATAGTGATGCCAGCGGCGATCGATACGAATAGCGCCGGTATCTGAGCTACCAAGCCGTCACCGATGGACAAAACTGAATAGCGTTGCACGGCCTCAGTCAACCCCATGCCCATCGACAGCGCACCGATGGCGATGCCCCCCAAGAGGTTGACAGCCACGATCACGATACCGGCAATGGCATCGCCTTTAACGAACTTCATAGCACCATCCATGGCACCATAAAACTGACTCTCAAGCACCAACTCGCGGCGCCTGGCAAAGGCTTCCGTCTGTGTGATGATGCCAGCACGCATGTCGGCATCAATACTCATCTGCTTGCCGGGCAACGCGTCAAGGGTAAATCGTGCGCCAACTTCAGCCACACGCTCGGCCCCTTTCGCTACAACAATGAACTGCACGACGGTGATGATGAGGAAAATCACTAGCCCTACAACCAGACTCCCGCCCACCACCATGCGCCCAAACGCGTCAATGATGTCGCCGCCGTGGGCATGGAGAAGAATCTGCCGCGTTGTAGCCACGTTCAACGAAATACGAAACAGCGTGGTGATTAACAATACCGACGGAAAGGTGGAGAACGCCAAAGGCGAAGGCACAAATAGCGCGATCAGTAGCAACATCACGCCAATCGATATGTTGGTCGCAACCAAAATGTCCAGCGTCCATGGCGGCAATGGCAAGGCCATCATCACGATGACTGCGACAACTAGCGCAGCCAACGCTAGATCGGTGTGGCGGCCGAGGCCCGTGGCGGGAGGATAAATGCTGGTGATGGACATGGTTTGATTGTTTGGTGGCCGGTCTTAGGCAGCGCCGCGTTGAATATGCGCCAGCACCGCATCGAGTTGGGCTGCGGGTATTGGAAGACCTGTTTGTGCCGCAGGAAACAGCGCCGCCACCAGCGGCAAATCGGTCACAGTCAGAATCTTGTGTTGGCGCGCGCCTGCCAGAATTTCGGCGCCAAAATCGCCTGAGCCACGCACCAGAAAAAGCGGCAGTGGATACTGTTTTGGCCGGTAGACCAGGGCTACAACGCGGGCTTGATCATCTTCCACTAGCAAAGACGCCATGCGGATGTGCGCTAGTTGCTCACGTGGAATTGGCGCCTGCGCGAAATTCTTACGCTGGGACTTAAGTTTGCCGTCGCCTTGCTCGTCCTTGTGCTCACGGCGAACCTCGCTCAAGGACATGCGCTGATCACGCAGGTACTGCCACCGCTGGTAGCCAAGGTCCAACAAACCCAGCAGTACAAACAGCCCGCCGCACCAAAGTAGCAAGTCCACCAAGGCCGCATTGGCAACCGCTAGGGCGGCGCCGGCGTCGGAGTAGATAACGCGGATTGCATCGCCAAGCATGTGGAGGCACACCAAGAACGCCGCAGCGCCAATGATGCTGGCCTTGCACAGCATGAGCACCAACTGAACCAGGGATTTGATCGAGAACAATCGGCGCGCGCCTTCGACGGGGTTGAGCCGCTCCAGCATGGGTTTGACGAGATCGAGACTGAAAATAGGACCGGTTTGCAGCCATAGGGAGCCACCATAGATCAGCACCGCCACGGTCAACGGTATCAACGACAGCTTGGCGGTCAGAAACATGGCCTCCATCACCATGGATTGCACGGTTGAAACGGAGAGCGACTCGAAGGACCGATCAACGGCAAGGCCGAAGTCGGCGATGCGTTTGGCAGCCCATGGTGCCATGCTCACCACGCACAATAGCGTGGCGAGCAAAGATAAGGCGCCCGAAAGCTCGACGCTTTTAGCGACCTGCCCACGCTTGCGGGCATCGCGCAGGCGCTTGGGTGTGGCGTCTTCTGTCTTGGATTCGCTGGTGCCGCCTGCCATATCAATGCCCTTCCATGATGAAGAGTTGTAGCGTGCGAGCGATCTCGCCCATAGCCAGAACCACCCGCTCGACGATCATGGGAAGAGCCATGACCAATACAGCAAGCCCGACCAAAGACTTGAGGGATAGGGTAATGTTGAAGACACTAAGCTGCGGCACCGCCCGGTTCAGCAAGCCAACGCTGGCGTCGACGACAAACAGCACTAACAAGACTGGTCCGGCCAGCAATAACGACAGAGCAAAGAGTTTGCTGGCATGGGTGATCAGGTTGAGAGGTACCAGGCGTTCAAATGCAGGCGTCCATTGCCCCTGGGGCCAAACTTCGTAGCTGAGGTACAAGGTGTCCACAATTGCCAGCATGACGCCGGCAGCCATCAAGGCGGCAAATAGCACGCGCTCAAGCAACTGGGCGGTCAACGATACGCTATTGCCGTGTACGGGGTCAATGTTTTGGGTAAAGGTCAGCCCAGTTTGATGGTCGATGATCTCGCCAGCGGTTTGCAAGCCGGCGAAGAAGGCCCCAAACCCCAAACCGATGACGAGGCCGATGGAAGCCTCGCGGCCAAGAAAAACCAACAGCGACAGGGCATTGATGTCCACTGGTAGAGGGGCATCGAGATGGCCCAGTGCAACCGGAAAAACGACCGCCATGGCAATGGCAGCGCGCGCCATGAAGGGTACCAACCGTGAGGCAAACATCGGCAATATAGAGAAAGCAACCAGCGTGCGCACGCTGGAGATGCCCAACACGGCCAGCAATTTTGCCGGATCCATAGCATAGAGATATTGGAGACTGGGGCCCATTGTGGATACTGCCGCTGTATTTGTATGCGCCCGAGGGCTCAGGTCTTGGCCTGCACAATCATTTCAAAAACCCGTTCACCGTAGGTGGTGAGTTGCACGCCCATCCAAGGCAGTAAGACCAATAAGACGGCGATCACCACAACTAGCTTGATGGCAAAAGTGGTAGTTTGGTCTTGCAATTGAGTGACCGCTTGCAAGAAGCCAAAGAGTAAACCGATGATCGCCGCTGCACCCACCAGGGGTGCTGATAGCTGTAACGTCAGCACCAATGCCTCGACTGCCAATTTGCCGATTGTTTCGGGGTTCATCAATGACTTCCCATACTGAATTGATCGGTGCGGCTATTGATAACTCAGTACGAGGGCGTGCGAGAGGCGTGACCACCCGTCAAGCATGACGAAAAGCAAGAGCTTGATCGGCAAAGACACCATGGCCGGTGACATCATTTGCATGCCCAAAGCCATCAGGACGTTTGCGACCACAAGATCCACAATGATGAAAGGCAACGCGATCAACACTCCGATCAGAAAGGCCTCCGTCAATTGGGAGACGGCAAAGGCCGGTACTAGGACGACAAAGTCTTTAGGAACGAGAGTTTTTGCCACTTGCTCGCCCATGAGCCGCCGCGCAGCATCCATGAAAAACACACGTTCATGCTCAGAGGCGTGCTTGTTTAGAAAGCCGCGCAACGGCTCTTTCCCGCGCTCAGCAATCTCCAACATGGTCAACGTCTGCGTCGACTTTGGCTGATGCTGTCCCGTCTCGATGGCCGCCATCACTTCCAGACCAACCGGATACATCACGTACCAGGTCAACAATAAAGCCAGGCCATTGGTGACAATCGCCGGCGGCACCTGTTGTAAGCCGAGGGCGTTCTTTAGCAGCGATAGCACCACGACGATCTTGGTATACGAAGACACCATGACCAACGCCACGGGCAAAACCCCTAGCGCGAAGATCAGGGGAATGTAGGTGGCCGGATCCGGAAAATTAAACATGGGCAAGTCGAGTGGTGTCGGTTACCACCACGACCAACTCATCACCGACTGCTGCCAACTCGCCGCGCGCGATCATGCGGCCACTCACCATTATGCGAACGGGCTGTTCTTGGAGACGGGTGCCTAGGCGCATAGCTTGCCCGCTGCGGAGCTTGCCAATTTCCGCCACGGTCATGCGCATCGAGCCTAGTTCGAAGCTCAACTCGCACTCCAGATCGGCCAGAGGGTCATCACTGTCCGATGGTGCGGCCGCGGTGTTGGAGGGTTGGTTTGTCTCGATATGAGTGTTCACAGTAGTTTCCAGAATAATGTGGTCCCCGGTCAGTCGGGCACGACTGCTAAAGCGGCCACCGGCATCGATTATTTGCACAGCCAAGTCGTCGCGGCCACGTACGAGGCGCGGGCTAACACGCAATGCATCGCCGACTCCCAAGCATCGCAATTGCGCGACTGTCAGTCGGCAATTTCCAAGTCGCACGAAAAGCGTTGCGGGTAACCCAAGATAGCGTCGCGACGGTAGTGCCGGAGTCTTTGAGAAATCGAGTGTGCGCCAACTTTGTGGAGAAGCATGCATCCAGCCACGCACCGCCGGTTGCTGCTTGCTTGCACCCATGACGAAACCGACGCGCACGTTTAGCTCACGGTCGTCGATCGGGTGGTTGACGTCGGTGCGGCGGAATTCATGGCATTCGACGGCCATACCGGCCAAACGTTCAATCAACGCAAGAAGCGGCGCCAACGCATGCTCGACCAGAGCTGCACAGGCCTCGTTAGGGACGAAGGACTCAACGCCAGCGAGGCGAGGCTCCAAAGCGGAGAGGCTATCAACAGCCAGAGCAATGGGCTCGCCGGCCAACTTACAGCAAAGTTCGCCCACAGTGGCGAAGCTGGGACTGCCTTGCCAAATCATGATCCGTCCATTACTCAGTAAACAGGGCGCCGAGGCGTACGCACGGTTACGCAATGCGATGTCGCTACTGCGTAGCTGGGGCAATGCGGTGCGCAGCTGAGCGACGGTGGCCAGCAATGTATCTGGCCCGTCTGAAAGTGCGAGCGTCATGGATTAGACCTTGCTGTGACCGGGCGCCGGTGCACCAAGTCATCGGCTTGGCGGTCTTCCTGTATCGATTGATCGAATCGTTCCTGGGTCTGTCTGAGAAGAATCCATTCATCGATACGCGTAACGGCACGCTCACATCGGAGCATTTCTTGGCGCTGTTCGAGCACCCGCTCGCAGGCGTTGCGTACGATTGCATCTTGTTGCGCGAGGGTCCGCTGCTCCCGCTCCAGCAGAGCGATGCATGCCGGCAATGCCGATTCACGCAGCGCGTTTTGTTCACCCAGAGCGCAGCGCGCTGTTAGCTCCGCCCGCCAGGCAAGCGCTTGCGCCACCGACGCCTGTGCCTGCGACTGCAGGGCTTGGGCCTGATCAAGTTCACGTCGAACGGATGCCAGTTTGGTCATGACCGACTCCCGTTCGGCGGCGCGACACGAGGCAAGCAAGTTCAATACGGTCTTCATGAGCGTGCCTCATTACTTTCGCTTTGCACGTTGTCGTTTGCCTGGGTCAGACTGAGCAACGCCGCCTGCGATTGCTGCAAGCTAATGTGCACCAGATGCGACTGCCGCAAGAACTGATCGATGCGGTCTCTGCGATCTACGGCCATGTCTGCCAAAGGGTCCACTCCGCGATGAAATTCGCCAATGCGCAGCAGAATCTCAACCTCGTCATACTTGGCTAACATCTCGCGTAAACGGCGGGCTGCTTGTGCTTGCTCGGTTGACACGACTTTGTCGAACAACCGACTGGCACTTTGCAGCACATCGATAGCTGGAAAATGTCCCTTGCCGGCAAGCTTACGGGAAAGCACCAGGTGTCCGTCAAGGAGCGACCGTACCTCTTCCGAGACCGGATCGGCCCCGTCATCAGTCTCTTCCAAAACGGTGTAAAAGGCGGTAATAGAACCGTTGTCGAGGTTCCCCGCCCGCTCAAACAGTTGAGGCAACAGCGTAAATACGGATGGCGGAAATCCTCGGCGTGCTGGCGGCTCACCCGCTGCCAAGCCGATCTCACGGGCTGCTCGCGCCAGCCGCGTGACCGAGTCCACCAGCAATAGGACACGCATGCCCTTGGAAGCGAAATACTCTGCGTGCGCGGTGGCAACAAAAGCCGCTTTGAGCCGCTCGGTGGCGGGGCGGTCGGAGGTTGCCACCACAAGCACCGAACGCGCCACCGCCTCCGGACCCAGTGCTTCGTTGATGAAGTCGCCGACCTCGCGGCCGCGCTCGCCAACCAGGGCCGCCACGACCACTTCGGCGTCGGCATGGCGGCACAGCATAGACAACAAGGTGCTCTTTCCGCACCCGGCGGGTGCAAAGATACCGACGCGTTGCCCAACGCCGCAAGTCAGCAGTGAGTCAATGGCTGACACTCCAACCGGAAGTGTCTCGACAATGGGGCGTCGCAGCAAAGCCGCCGGTGCACCAATGCTGACCGGACGTTGCTCTGCGGTGGCGGGTGCGCACGCAGATACCCGTTCCCCTGTGTCTAAAAACACTTCACCCATGCCATCCAGGACTCGCCCCAGAACAAAGTCGCCAACAGCCACGGTGTGGCGCAGCCCGGTCGCGATCACCTGCGTGGCGCCACTGAGTCCCTCCAAAGTCCCCATCGGACTCATCAGTGTCATTTCCCCATCGAAGCCAATTACCTCTGCGGTCATGGAGTGCCCGGTGCGCGCATCGAGCAAACGGCATAGCTCCCCCACTTCAGCGCGTACGCCACTGGCGCGCAGCAGTGTTCCCACGGCTTGCTGCAGTTTGCCGCGCCGAGCCAATGCCACTGGCATTTGATTGGCCGCCTCGCCGAGGCCTGCTGCAACTTGGTAGAGCAAAGGGCGGCGAGAGTTTTGCCTACTGGCATGGGGTGCGTGGGATGGCGTGGAGCTCACCATGCTTCGACCTTGAGACGTTGGGTGGCCTGAGACAAAGCGCGCTCAATAACATGGCGCGCTTCCTGTAACGTCAGGCGCAGGTTTGCGTCAATAAATCCAACCTTGGTCTCTAGCAGCAGCGCATCAGGCTCGCAGCGCTCATCACTCACGATGGTCAAGCCCGCAAAATCATTTCCCTCGGAACCGGTCAGCTCGGCGATTGCGGCCTGCATCAGTAACACTTGCTGGGGGCTAACGTACAACGTCGCGCTACCAGGGATTGCTGCGACGCGTAACAAATGCAAGGTACGTTGGCGCAGCAGTTCTTGGGGTGTAAGCTCGCCCAGGACATTGCGCACACAGTGCTCAACTAGCTCTGCCAGGCGGGCGGAAAGCAGCACGCGCATCCGCTTTTCGACTTCCAAGGTGCCTAATATCGCGACCATGGCATCGGCTCGCCCCTGCGCGAACCCTTGGGCGTGTGCCTCGGCCATTTTTTTCTGAAAATCCAGAGCGCTTTTCTGTTGCAACTGGTCAGCAATTTCTTCAGTCCGGCGCAATATTGCATCTGCCGAGCGCAGGGCTGTAAAGGCCTCGCGATGGATATAAGTTCCTCCAAAGGTTAGCGCTGGTGAGCTATTAGTATCGAGCGATTGGTACAGAACGGCAAAACTCATACCCTCACCCCGCGCTCGTGCAACTGCGTTTTAATCAACTCATGGGCCTCTTGTTGCTGGGCGAACTCCAACGACAGCGGTACCACCAAGCCTTGTGCAAAGCGCATGGTAAAGCGCTCTTTTGCTCCACTGCTGTGATCCTGGAGCAAAGCTGCCATACAAGACGCGCCCAGTCCGATAACCCCGCTGGGCTCCGTCAACACGATGGGCCAGGTATCTGCACCCTGCGGATAAGGCAGGGACCGCAGATTGGCAGCATAAGCGAGTGCACGTGCTCTGCGCTCTGGCCCCAGTACTTGCAATTGCTGCGCAACCGCTTGCCGTTCCAGGCTGTGACGCACCCAACCTCCCAGCATGGCGACGCCCAGTTCCTCCGCAATCAGATTGGTTTGCTCCTGCGACGCAAACAACCAAACTAGACCAAACGTGTCGCTGGTGCTACGAATGTATCGTTGGAGCAAATCATGGCGCTCCAGCAGCATCTTGGAGGCGCGACGTAACAGGCGCGCACTGGTCAGATGGCGAGGCCCGAGAAGGTCAGCCCACGGACCCAGCCAATCACGATGTGCATAGCCAGCTGTGAACCAGTTGAACGCCATCAGACCACCAATCTGATCCAATGCCAGTGGTGGCAATGTGTGCGAGGCAACCTGCTGGGTCATGTGCGCTCACCGTGGCCTTTGACACTTGATCGCCTGGTGTCTTGGTTGCGTGGTGTAGACGAACGTTCACGAATGGTTTGGACCGCACGTCCGATGGTGCGCCGCCAGTGCAGTGCCGCGTAGGTCATTAGCAATGCCGCCAGAACACCGCACAAGATGCCCCAAAATTGTGTCGGTATGCCTCCCGACATAGCACTGTGCTCAACGGGGTTGGATCGCTTGTCTGCGCTAACCATCAGCACCCGAACGTCATCGTAAGCAAGGCCTTCCACGCCAGCCGAGACCAGAGCCCGAATCATGCCTTCGCGCCCACTCATATCAACCCCTGCGCGATACTTGATCAAAACTGAGGCGCTGGCGTTAGCGCGCTTGGGATTGAGTGGGTCGTGCGGCAAAATCACGGGGTGAACGCGGGCTACCAACACATCATCCATCTCCATGAGTGAGCGCTCCAGTTCTTGCGACATTGCGTGGATCAGGCGTGCGCGCTCCTCGGTAGGTGTCGACACCAGGGACTCTTTCTTGAACACCTGACCCAACCCTTCAAAGGGTTGCGGTGGGAGGTTGCGTCGCTCCAGAATCTGAACTGCTTGGGCAAACTGAGCGTCAGCGACGGTGACGTTCCAGAGGCGCTCTCCTGCCGATGTCTTGTCAGCGGAAACGCCTTCGAGGCGCAATGCACTGACGACTTGATTTGCCGCACTCTCATTGAGAGAGCCGTACAGTTGCTTCGAACAACCGGATAACACCAGCAATAGAGCGATCGCGTATCCCAATGTGCCGATTGAATAGCCGACACCACGTGGTTTTCGCCGCAAGCCATTTGCTGCTGCCATTTCTGTTTTAAGGATGTTGCCGTTGGCACACATGGGCGTACTTTCTCAATGTTGGTCCGTTCGGAGATACTCAAAACAATTGATGACTATTAGCGCCCACTTGATGAATGGGGTGATGAACTGCAGATGGTTGGCTTTGTGGAACGGTTAGCGCCGCAGTATTCTGCGCACCAAAGGGCAATGCCTGCAGAAGTTCAATCTATGGTGACACGCAGTCGGCCATCTGATGCCCTACCTTTGAGTAGAGTCGCGAGTTGATCAATTGCCCCTGACGATTAAGTCGTTCATTCCGCAAAACGCCTTCCAGTTCAAACCCCACGCGCTCGGCCAAACGCCAACTGGAAGCATTCGACTCGTCGGCGGCAAGATAGACGCGAGTTGCCTGCAAATTGGACAGCGCATGGTCCACCAATGCGCGGACACCTTCTGTAATTAAGCCAGCACCCCCATAGCGGGTCCGACCCCAGTAGGCAACTGCGAATTGTCGCAACTTCCAGTTTGCGTTGTGCAATCCACCTCCACCGACAAGTTCGCCATTACTGCGCAAGAAAAAGAAAACCATGAGGTCTTCATTCAATAGAAACCGGGCGTATGCACGTGTACAGGTCAACTCAGACTGCTCGACAGTTGGTACTGACGATGCCCATCCCAACCAGGGTGAAAGACTGGGTAGCGACTCGTCGATTGCCTGGTTGAACAATGCACCATCGCCAGGTTTGGCAGCGCGAATGAGTAAACGTTCGGTTTCGAGTTGTTTAAACAAGAAATTCATAAGTTGTTACGGAGTTGCTGTCGTCCACCGGGTTAGCAATAAAGTGATGCTCTGTCGTAGCACGACCGTCATGCAGTTGAGATTGAAAACAACTCAGAGATCTTTCCGAATTCAACGAGTTCAACAAGTTCAACGAGTTCAACGAGTTCAAAAACCACACAAAATTCACAACTTTTAACGGAGAGCGCATCATCTCGACAAATTAAACAGGGTCGCCTGGGGATAGTTAAAAACCGACCTAATTTAAAACTTCGTGTTCACCTCATCAATAGTCCAAACGGATCAATGTGGGCGACTTCACCATTGCACATTCATGGTTTATGTGTTGTGATGAAACACGATAAAAGACAACACAAATTGTTACCAGAGCAGATGCTAGAAACATGATCTTGTCACGAGATCCGGGTAGCCTTTCTGATAAGGTTCCCTTCAACAACATCCCCATTTCTTCCTGAGTGAATTCGAAGTTGGCGTGAAGTTGGGGTGGGGAGTTGAATAGGAGTAGCCCAACGTGGGCGCACGAGGAAAGGCCGCAAATGCATTTCTTTTTTTTCAGAGATGGCGTTTGATCTAACCGGACGAGGGGCAAAAAAACTTCGCTTTATGCCGTTAACTCAATCAGTTTTCTCAGAATTGGGGGATGACGATTCGGGCCAGATCTAAACCTCACAAGGCCGTCAAGCTCTTAAGCGACGACTCCACCCAACTGTATTTTTTGTCGAATATAAAAAAGGTAATCGGGGAGAAGCATGAAGTTCAGTGTGCGCGAGTCACAAATTATGGATTTACTCCTTACAGGAATGACTAATAAAGAGATTGGGACCGACTTGGGTATCAGTCCGTACACAGTACGCGATCACATCAGCCGCATGCTACGGCGTCATAGCCTTACGACGCGCGCTGCGTTGGTAGCTTTTTATAAGCAGAAGCCCATCCTATTGCAGCGCGCTCCAAAAATAGAAAGACGCGCCACCGCAGATCGCAGAGCATCGAATGAAGTTTAGTGTCTTTCTAGGAAGCATCTGAATTTCTGTGTGAGGCGGGAATGCTTATCGGTCAGGACGGTCTTGGCAGATGCCCAGTTACGCAGATTCTTGGACTCAATGGGTTTGTCCGCTCCCGGCGCATAGCCTGGGTGGTGGGTGAGCTCGGCCCCCCATCGCACAGACCAATATCGAATTCTGTTTCCGCGAACATTCGTACAGATTTGTGTATCGCGGCCAATCTTTGGTGCAACTGACTCGATGACAGAGTTCCCTACTATTGAAATCCGTGGGGACGCTACCGCCGACGATGAGGCGACGACATATCACGCCCCCCTACATCTGTAGGGTTTTCAAAGCGGTTGAATGTGGACAGAATTACTGCAGGTTTTCGTCTTGCACCTAAGTCCCGTTATGACGGCTGGCTGCACCACATTTTCCTCTGTGA
>NZ_JBWMBA010000110.1:0-1246 GCF_056521325.1 Rhodoferax sp. ZS1R8
CACAAAGCGGTGACAGCGGTGCCGCCATGATGTGGTCGGCCTGCACACTGCGCCAGGCGCCGTCGCCAAACTGGATGGCATAGTCCAGGCTTTCGGCGGACAGGTCTACCTTGTTGTTGTGCGTCAGCAGGCGTAATTCGATGCGCGGGTGTTCAGCACGAAAACGGCTCAGGCGCTCAAGCAAAAAACCCACGGCAAACGTGCCCACCACACCCACCGTCAACACCTCCATGGGGCCGCCGGCCTTACAGGCGTCCAGCTGGCGCTCAATCCGCGCAAAGCTGTCGGCCACAGTGGGGGCCAGCGCAACCCCTTCGTCGGTCAGCACCAAGCCTCGCGCCGTGCGGCGGAACAGGGCGCGGCCAATATGGTCTTCCAGCGCCTTGACTTGGTGGCTGACCGCGGCCTGGGTCACACACAACTCGTCCGCAGCGCGGGTGAAGTTCAGATGTCGGGCGGCCGCGTCAAAGGCACGAAGCGTATTCAAGGACAAACTGCTCAGCGCCATTCAGACCCCCAGTAAATGTATGGACTCATACCAAAAATGATAGCTTGTGCAAAGCCGTCAAACACGAAGAATGCAGTCTTCTGCCACAAGGAGTCAATACTATGGATATCAACCCACACCTCAACCGCCGCGGCGCATTGCAACTGGCCGCAGCCACTCTTCTGGTCACCACCGGTGCACGGGCCGTGCAAACTCGCCCGTCCTTCACCTCCACCACCAAGGCCCTGGCCGATCTGGAGCGCAGCACCGGCGGGCGCCTGGGCGTGGGCCTGCTGGACACGGCCAGTGGTCAGACCGCAGGCCACCGCCAAGGCGAACGTTTTGCGATGTGCTCCACCTTCAAGCTGCCGCTGGCAGCCGCCATACTGCGCGAAATCGACCAGGGTCGCCTGCGGGCAGACCAATGGGTGGCCTATGGCAAGGCGGACATGGGTTCGCACGCACCCGTGACGACGCAGCACCTGGAGCGTAGTGGCATGACGATTGCCGCACTGGCCGAGGCCGCACAAACGACCAGTGACAACGCTGCGGCCAACCTTTTACTGAAGCTGATCGGCGGCCCGGAAGGCTTCACGGCCATCCTGCGCTCCACCGGTGACACCACCACGCGGCTGGACCGCTACGAGCCACACATCAACGGCGTCACCGGACGGGACTTGCGAGACACCACCACCCCAACAGCGATGGCCCGCACCACAGCCCACCTGCTGACCACTGATTGGTTGTCCGCTGGCTCAC
>NZ_JBWMBA010000111.1:0-354 GCF_056521325.1 Rhodoferax sp. ZS1R8
GGGGCCTACCATGTCTTGCACGGGGAATACGCCGGCTGCACCACCGCTGTCCTTGGTGTATACCGTACTGTCGCTGATAGGCTTGTAGGTGACAGCGATGGTGCTGCCAGGGGCCTTGGTGATGCCGGAGATTGTGTCGTTGCCGCGTACGGCAGTAGCCAAGTACCAGTCGTTGTAGGCTGGCCTCCACATGAAATCGATTTTGCCGTCCCCATTAAAGTCGCCAAAAAAGATATAGGGTTGGCTAGCTCGATTGTTGCCCCCTACTGAATAGCCTCCTATGAGGTCTGTCGGCGTTGTAGAGATTCCGTTCACTGTAGGCGCCAGGACCTGCACTGGACTCGCAAAGCCGGT
>NZ_JBWMBA010000111.1:454-1244 GCF_056521325.1 Rhodoferax sp. ZS1R8
GTCTGTTGCGTAGGCGATCCACCATCCGTAACCTTCCCCACCCCACATGTAATCCGTCTTGCCATCGCCATTGAAGTCACCAAGCTGCATAAAGCTTGCACCACTCGTATACGAGTACCCGCTTGGTCCGGTTCCTACTATGACTCCCGCGGTGGGCTGCGTCATGCCCGTCGCAGTTCCATATGCAACCATCCAATCCCCATAGGCAGGGCGCCACATCATGTCGAGCTTGCCGTCACCGTTGAAGTCGCCAAAAAAGATATAGGGTCGGCTAGCTCGATTGTTGCCCCCTACTGAATAGCCTCCTATGAGGTCTGTCGGCGTTGTAGAGATTCCGTTCACTGTAGGCGCCAGGACCTGCACTGGACTCGCAAAGCCGGTGTCTGTTGCGTAGGCGATCCACCATCCGTAACCTTCCCCACCCCACATGTAATCCGTCTTGCCATCGCCATTGAAGTCACCAAGCTGCATAAAGCTTGCACCACTCGTATACGAGTATCCGCTTGGTCCGGTTCCTACTATGACTCCCGCGGTGGGCTGAGTCAGAGCAGTAGGCACATTCGGCCAAGTTATGCTGACTGGCTGCAGACAGTTATTGGCCACATCACACTCGGTCAGCGTCTTCAGTCTTGACCGGTTGGTGTGTGAGCTCTGCTCATACGTCAGCTGGTAATCCTTGACCAGCGTTGCTCCGCTGTAGGTCTTGATGTTGCTCACGCGCTGGGTGAGCTTGACCATGGAGCCTGCCTGGTAGGCGGTCTCGCTGTCCGGCCTGCTTTGGTAGCTGATT
>NZ_JBWMBA010000112.1:0-1241 GCF_056521325.1 Rhodoferax sp. ZS1R8
GCAGTTTTGCCTATGACAACTCCGACATGCGCAACGGGCTGGTCAAGTTGTCCCTGACATTCTCCAGCGCCGGGGAGTCGGTCAGCATCTACCACGAAGTGCACGTGAACAACACGCCATGAAGCACACACCACGCATCCTGCAAAACGGTTTTGCCGCCATTGCGGCCATCTTTCTGGTGGTGTTGCTGGCTGCGCTGGGGGCATTCATGGTGGGGTTTTCCAATACCCAGCAGCTCAACTCGGCCCAAGACGTGCAGGGCTCGCGGGCCTACTGGGCTGCGCGCGGTGCGCTGGAGTGGGCCATACCCACGGTGACCCCCGCGCTCTGTGTTGCGCCCATGGCATCGCCGCCCACGCCGCTCGATGGTTTTACCATCACAGTCAACTGCGAACCCAACGCCTACACCGAAGGTGACGTCACGGTCAACGTGATGCGTCTGACCGCAACCGCCAGCCAAGGCGCAAGCGCGGGTAGTGTGGGCTTTGTAGAGCGCAGTGTGTCGGCATCCGTAGAGCGCTGAGCCAGATGCTTAGGAGACAAATATGCCATTAGCCCCCGTGAAATATGACTGTATCGCTATAATAAATATAGCACTTACTCAGAAAAACATTTCTCGACTGGCAACCAATGGGGCGAAGGGGAATGTACAAAAACAAACCTAAATCGCAAGCCGTGGCTTTGTGCGCTGGCAACCAATGGCCAGCGGTTGGACTTGTTTGAGCGAAAAAAGTACGGCCATACAAATGGCGAACTCGTCGCCGCCCAAGCGCGCCAGCTAGCACTATCTAACTGATAGGATGCCGACCAGCGGGAAGGGGGAAGGGCGCCACGTCGGCTGTTATTACTTAAGGACGACTTCAATGAAATCTCCAGTTGCTACTTTTTTTATAGCTGTTTGCGCATTATTTACGGGGGCTACGGCCACATTTGATGCACAAGCGCATGGGCCATCCGATGCCTCTGCCCTGAGCGCCATCTCGGCCATGCCGCTGGCCTCGGTGGTGGTGGGTGCCAGTGCGGTGGCGGGCGCGGTATTGGTGGTGAAGACGGTGGAAGTGTCAGCGGCGGGCACGGTCTATGTGCTGGAACGAGCGTCCGATGGCACCCGCGCCAGCGTCGAGGTGGTAGGCCAAGCCGCCAAGGGCGTCTCGCTGGTGGCCGGCACTGCGGTGGTGGTCAGCGTGATTGCTGCGGGCAGCGTGCTGTCGGTGGCCGGGCAGGTGATTGCCTTCATTCCC
>NZ_JBWMBA010000113.1:0-1238 GCF_056521325.1 Rhodoferax sp. ZS1R8
GGCCTGGTCGTCAGCAAACACGATGCCAAAACCTGGTGGGACTACCTGCACCGGGAGTGGAACGACAACCTCAACATCGTGGACCTGTGTGTGGTCTGGGGCAACAATGCGCGCAACGGGTCATACGCGGACATCCACTTTTCCAGCGGGCAATTCACATGCAATTTCAGCACCTGGTCGGACCAGGCCTATGCCGCCTTTGACCAGACCGCCATATCCAACAACCACTTGCTGACTGACCAGCCGGGTTTAGCCAAGAAGCTACGTACGGTGCGCGTGGGGGACCAGATCCATTTTCGCGGGCACCTGGCAGAGTACGCGCACCAGCATGGCATGGACTTTCGACGCGGCACCAGTACCGTGCGAACGGACACCGGCAACGGGGCCTGCGAGACGGTGTTCATCGACAGCATCGAGATCATCAAGGTCGGTGGCAAGCGCTGGCGCATGCTGGTGTGGGTGTCCAGCCTGCTGCTGGCGCTGGGAGTTTTTGCCTGGTTTGCGCCGCCCGTGCGGCTGAACGACTAGAAGAGTTGCCCCCACGCTCCGCTGCTCTGCGGGTCGCTGCCCCCCGAGGGGGCTCTCGCGCCTTGGGGCGGCCCGGCGGCGCTCGCCTCCGCTCAGCCCCTTTGCAGCGCCTGGCGCAGCGCCTTCTGTGGCGCGAACAGCGCCACCATTGCCTCCATCAGCGCATGTGCCTTGGCCGAGTGGTCAGCGCCAAAGTTGCACACATACACATCCACCGTCACACCCATTTGCTCGGGCCAAGTGTGCACACACAGGTGGGATTCGGCCAGCAGCACCGTGGCGGTTACACCCCCCGGACCCTGCGCGGTGGCGGGGAAGCTGTGGGCCAACTGGTTCACTGGTTGCAAGCCTGCATGCAAGACTTCTTGCGCGCAGCGGGCGAGCAGACGTGCGGCGTCGGTGAGCCAGGCGCTTTCGCACTGGCAGCGGGTCAGGTCGGCGGTGAGGTGAAGGCCTTGCATGGATGACGCGACTGTAGATTACTTTTTGCGGCAGGGAGCCACACGAAGTGGGCGACCGTGGGGGCCTGTTTTGCCGCCGGGCCGCCCCCAGGCAAAGCGCACCACCTCGGGGGGCAGGGAGCCACACGAAGTGGGCGACCGTGGGGGCCATTCCATTCGGCAAGTAAAATACCGCGTTCCCCCCCAGCCCCCACCTTACCCCGGAGTCGCCCAGCCCATGGCCCCCACGCAAAACACCCAGCAAATGGC
>NZ_JBWMBA010000114.1:0-773 GCF_056521325.1 Rhodoferax sp. ZS1R8
CATCAGCACAAAATATAGGCCCTTGTAGGCACCCGTGCGCTCCAGCGCGGCCTGGTCGGCCGGTGTCTCCACCACACACAGTTTGCTGCGGTCGCGCCGCGGGTCCAGGCAAGTGGTACAAACCTCCGCTTCGGTGAACGTGTGGCAGCGCTCGCAATGCCGCACACCCACCACTGCCTGCTCCAGGGCGCGGGCCAGCGCCTGAGCCCCGCCCCGGTCGTGTTGCAGCAAATGAAACGCCATGCGCTGGGCCGACTTGATACCCACGCCTGGCAGGCGTTTCAGCGCCTGGACCAGCACGTCCAGTGAGTTGGTGTCAGACATGGATGACGTCGCGACCTACTGAAATGTTGGGGGCAGAGCTTGAGCGCTCCGCGTCTCTGCGGTCTGTCCCACAAAACCTCAGAATGGGAACTTCATGCCACCGGGCAAACCGGGCATGCCAGCGGTGAGCTTGCCCATCTTTTCGCCAGAAGTCTCTTCGGCCTTACGCACGGCGGCATTGAAGGCTGCTGCCACCAGATCTTCCAGCATGTCTTTGTCGTCTGCCAGCAGGCTGGGGTCTATGGTGATGCGCTTGACATCGTGCTTGCAGGTCATGGTGACCTTGACCAGACCGGCACCGGACTCGCCGGTGACTTCGATATTGCCCAGCTCGTCCTGGGCCTTTTTCATGTTGTCCTGCATCGCCTGGGCTTGTTTCATCAGGCCGGCAAGTTGTCCTTTGTTGAACATGGGGAAAGTTTCCTTTTAGTTGAAAAAAACAGACGCAT
>NZ_JBWMBA010000114.1:783-1233 GCF_056521325.1 Rhodoferax sp. ZS1R8
AGCGCTACAGCGGCTTGATGGAACCGGGCACGATTTTCGCGCCAAAGTCCCGCATCATGCTCTGCACGAAGGGGGCGTCAAAAATAATCTTTTCGGCGGCCAGTTGCTTCTCATCCGATGCCAGCATATTGCGCCGTGCCGGGCAGTCATTGACACGGCCAATCTCCACCACCAGCTTCACGTCATGCCCCGCAGCTTTCAGGGCTGTGGTGAGGCGGTCCCGGCTACCAGCCTGGTTCAGCGATTCACGCTCCACGCGCAAAATCCACTGGTCGGTATCCCGCGCCACCAGCTGGGACTGCAGGGCCAACTCACGCACCAGGGCGTTGATGGCTTCCGCCTTGATAAGCTGCTGCACGGTGGCGTGCCAAAAGTCGCCCTCTTCGGTGGGCACCAGCGCATGGGGCACCTGTTGGGCGGTGACATCGGCACGTGATTCCACTTGGGTGC
>NZ_JBWMBA010000115.1:0-1231 GCF_056521325.1 Rhodoferax sp. ZS1R8
AAGATTCAGCGTGTCGTTCCTGATGTCCACGAATACAGGGACTCCCCCTCTCAAGACAAACGCATTGGCCGTAGATACAAATGTGTACGAAGGCATGATGATCTCGTCACCGGGCTGAATATTCAAAAGCAACGCAGCCATCTCTAGGGCCCCGGTACAAGAATGGGTTAACAACGCTTTGCCACAACCGGTCTGCCGTTCCAGCCAAGCATGGCAGCGCTTGGTGAACGGCCCATCCCCAGCCAACATGCCATTGGAGCGAGCCTCTGCGATGTACTGAATTTCCTTTCCCGTCATGTGGGGCCAGTTAAAGGGGATGGCGTTGGGCTTGTTGTTCATTCCGACTCCTTTCGTTGACAGACCAGGAGCCGTGATCCTCCGAAGGGCAGGGAAAAGCCGGACTTGATCGCGAAGTACTCCATCCGCATGATGGCTTCCAAGATGTAGTCGAAAACAGGATTGAGGATCAGCTCCTTACTGTCGCCGACATCGCCCGAGCGCCGCACCGTCAGCCGAGAAGCAAGCATCAAAGGCAGCAAAAGAGTTACAAAGGAGGTGCTATGGACGATGTGGAAACCTGCAGCCTCCACCTTGGCATGCAGTTCCCGGGCGCTATAGCGCCGCTGGTGGTGGGCAGCTTTATCCACCGGACTCCAAAGCCACTGGTGCTGCGGCACGGTGATCAGGCAGCCGCCGCCTGGCTTGATGGCTCGGTGGAAATTTTGCAGCACCAGTTCGTCTTCCAGGATGTGCTCGATCACGTCAAAAGCCGCCACCACGTCAAACTCGGCCTCATAGGGAAGTTTTCGCGCGTCCATCTGAAGCAACTCGGCTTTGGGTAGTCGTTTGGCGGCAAACGCGAGGCCAGCGGTGTAGATCTCGCTCCCGACGATCCGTGAATGGGGGAACGCTCTCGCGATGCCTGAGAGCACATAGCCTGTACCACAACCGACCTCCAGCAGTGACTGGAAACCGGGGAAGTACTTGCGCAGCGCCCATAGGATGATTGCGTTCCGGGCGCGGAACCAAAAGCTACCTGCCTCGACACGCGCTAAGCCCTCAAAGCTTTCCTCGGGAAAGTCGTCGTTGTGTTTCGCCAGTTCCGGCGCCCAAGCCAGGAAGCCGTCGACCCGAGCAGGCACGAAACCGCACTGCGGGCAACCGTTCTCGGCAAGGATGTTTTTGGCACCGCAGGTGGGACACAGAATCATGAAGTGCTCAGGACGACTGA
>NZ_JBWMBA010000116.1:0-1230 GCF_056521325.1 Rhodoferax sp. ZS1R8
CCGCTGCCAGCCCGACCGTAATGGATACCTGCGCCCCTTTGATGACTTTGCTGAGCACGTCACGCCCTTGCTGATCGCCGCCAAACGGCAAGGTGTCGGACTTCACGGTGGTGACAGTCTTGTATTTCGTCGCCCGTTCGTTCCACTCTTGGTAGCGTGGTGCAAGAGGGTCTAGGTCGCTCAGATCCGCGTTCGGTCCTGCGACGGTTTCTACCACGGCTGTTTGAGAGCCATCTACAATTTTGCCGACAAAGTGCGGGGGTGCAAACGGTGTGCCCACTTCCTTTTGCCAATCCTTGGCGACCAGACCGAACAGAGCCAACAACACCAAGATAACAAAGCCCAAGGTGATGAACAGCGACACCATGCCGACCCGGTCATTGTTCAGACGCGTCCAAGCCTGCGTCCACACCCCGGGGGATTTAGGCAGCTCTTGCAATAACGAATCGCTCATTTCAACACCACCCTTGGGTCCACAAATTTGTAAAGAACATCGGTAATCAGGTTGATGACCATGGTGAGCATGGCCAGATAAACCGTCACCGCCTGGATCACGGGGTAGTCACTGCGCCCCACCGCCACCACAATCTCGCGACCCAGACCAGGTATCGAGAAAAAGACCTCGATCAGGAATGAGCCAATAAATACACCCGGCAGACTGACCGATACATTCGTCAGAATCGGAATCATGGCGTTGCGTAACACGTGTTTGAGCATGATGGTGTTTTCGGACACGCCTTTGGCCCTTGCAGTACGCACGTAGTCTTGGCCGATTTCATCGAGAAAAAAACTTCGGTAGAGGCGGGTTTGCGGTGCCAAACTGACCAGTACTGCCAGGAACACTGGCAGGGGTGCGTAAGTCATCAAGTTTGTCCAAGTGCTGTTGCTCCAGCCTTGCACCGGGAACCAGCCCAGCACAAAGCCAAACAAATACTGCCCGACGATGATGTAGACCAAAAAGCTGACCGACAGTGCGATGGTAGTAATGATCATGATGGCGCGGTCTGTGAGACTACCCCGCACGTAGGCGACCGCTAAACCCGCAAGAATGGCCAACCCCACTTCAAGCAGCAGGATAGGAATCATGATGGTCAGAGTGGCAGGCAGGCGCGTGGCAAAAATGTTGGAAATAGCTTCGTTCGTGGTCCAGCTTTTGCCCCAATCGAAGGTGACAACCTGTTGCACAAAAATCCAGAGCTGTTGCCATACTGGCTTGTCCAGTCCCAGTTG
>NZ_JBWMBA010000117.1:0-1229 GCF_056521325.1 Rhodoferax sp. ZS1R8
CCAGCCGACCCCTGGTGCAACAGTTTCTGGGCGCATTGGCAGAACGTGTACAAATGGGCTGGCTAGCCGCCTACACCGCACGGGACGAGGGCTACACCGCCGTGCATTTGCACGACCCATGGCTGGGACTGGGTTTTTGGCTGGGGCGCAAGCGTTTGGGCTTGCAAAACGTGTCGTGGGGTATTACCGAACATGGTTTTGGCTGTTATAGCCGGGCCACCCACGAAGATGGACTGCTTCAGGGGCCGCGTCTGCAGCGCTGGCTGCGGCGGCTGGAAGCTTTTGTGTTGCAGCGGGCCGACTGGGTGACCGCGCCCACACAACTTGCCCTGGATCAACTGGCACGCGATTTGGCGTTGCCTTTCAACCCACCCCACTGGCATGCCATCAGCCACGCATCCCCGGTGATGGCATTGCTGCAGCGTGAAGCTGCATGCCAGTCTTTGGGGTGGTCGCCACAGAACTTCCACGTGTTGGGTGTTGGCCGTCTGGTTCCATTGAAGCGCTTCGACATATTGGTGGCAGCCTGCGCCAGCCTGGCCCTTCGCTACCCGTCTTTGCATCTGCACTTGCTGGGCGATGGGGACCGGGCTGGCTTGCAACAGTTGGCCGATGCTGCCGGTTTCGGCGATCACATCCACTTCGCCATGGTGGACGACGTGCAACCCTACTACGCCGCGGCCGATGCATACGTCAGTACCTCCGTGACCGAGTCTTTTGGCCTGGCCAATTTTGAGGCGCTCATTGCCGGCTTGCCCTGCGTTTGCACTGCGGTGGGGGGAGTGCCCGAAGTCATGGGCAATGGGGCCTGGCTGATCCCGGTAAACCAGGGCGCTTTGGAGGCTGCGTTGGATGCGTTGATTGATCAGCCCACACAGCGGCAGGCCTTGGCGGCACGCGCTGCGGCGCAGGCAGCCCAAGCCCCAAATCTTGAATGGGTGGTGGAGCAATATGTTCGGCTTTTTCAGCGCTAGGCGTATCCAAAAGCAATTAGCGGGGCTGCAGCCTTGCCCGTTGCCACAGCCACTGAATTTGACGCAGGCCCGCAAGGTACTTGTGTTTGTGCCCCATCCAGACGACGAAACCCTGGGTTGCGGTGGCACGCTGGCGCGTTTGGCGCTACTGTGTCCGGTCAAAGTCGTGCTGGTGACCGACGGCAGTGGAGCCGGCGGCTTGCCGGACGGCGCAGGTGCGGTGCGCCAGGGTGAGTTTGTTCGCGCGCTGGCGCG
>NZ_JBWMBA010000118.1:0-1224 GCF_056521325.1 Rhodoferax sp. ZS1R8
CGCTGACAAAATCAGCGAAACACTTCGTAAAAAGGGGGGCGTCTGGACGAATTTTCCTGGGGGTAGGAAGGAATGTCCGCAGGTCAACCGCGTTTACAGTGGGGTGCGTGCGACCAGCCATTCACGGCGGAATAGCCATTCCTGTGGGTACCACAGGTTCTGCAGGGTGACCTCGCCAGCCTTGTGCCGGCTCTTCACGTGCCAGCGTGCGCCCAACAAGGTGCAGCCTGGCATACAGCTGGGCTGGGTTTGGTCCAGGCTGTCCTGTATCCACACGACCGCGTCAAATTGCGCCAGCAAAAAATCCAGGCGCTCTATGGGAGGCATATCAGGCCTGAAGGCCCCGGTGTTGCGGCCTTCAGCGTCATACGGCGTAATGCGTGCGCCGGGCAGCACAAAGTGGAAGCGTTCAAATTGGCCCGTAAATCCGTTGGGCACTGCTACGCGCTTGTCTCTGATCTGGTCCTTGACTGCCATCGAGTAAGTCGCGGTGACGGTACCCAGGGGTTGCACCATCAGGCCAAAGCTGGCGTACACGGCCAGCACGGTCGTCAGCGCCGCTGCTTTGGCCCATCGGCTTATGAAAAAACCGACTGTAGCCCCCGTCAATGCTATGCTTGTAGCTATAAAATTGATAGCAACCTGCAAACCAGTGGCAATTTGCATGTCACCCATGACCCAGGTCACCCGTGCCAGCATCACCAGTGCCGGCACCAGAACAGCCAGCGTGATCCAGAACCATACTTTGTGCAGCCTGTCCCAGGCCAGTGCCATGGCAATCGCGATGGCGGGCATGGCGGGGATCAGGTAGCGCTCCGAGCGCTGGCTGGGTATGGTGAACACGACCAGCCACACTACCAGCCAGGCCAGCAACACACGGGCTGCGGGTGTGAGCTGCGCATAGGTCTGGCGTTTAAAGGCCATGCCAAGAGCCAGCCATCCCATGCCCAATACCGTAAAAATCAGCAGCCCGGCATTGAACGGGTAGGCGAGTAGCTGCGTCCACATGGGGTAGTCACCAAACAATGCGGCGTGCCAGTAGCCCTGGGTGTTGGACATCTTGCCGGCGTTTTCCGCCACCACAAACTCCTGCCAAACCGAGGCCGGGTCCGGGTCCAGCACAAACCACAGCGCAAAGATGCCCAGTGCCAGTGCGGTGCTCCAAGCCAGACCCACTGTAGCGCGAAGCGCCAGTGGCCAGTTGAGACGTGGCGCACTGACTAG
>NZ_JBWMBA010000119.1:0-1223 GCF_056521325.1 Rhodoferax sp. ZS1R8
GGCGCGGCCATGCAGGCCAGCCTGAGCCGCGCCCAGCTCGATGCCCTGGTGCTCGGCCTGCCGTGGCAACGCATTGGTGAGGGCGGCATCATTACGCTGGTTTGATTGGACCGTCGAGCCGCGCGGGCTGTCTATCGGGGCATCTGCCAATAGCGCCCAGGCATCAGCGCGGGCACACTTGCGTGCATGGTTGTCGCCCCTGAATCACTGTCAAGTTTGAGCGCAGAGCAGTTGCGCAATGTGGTCACGGCATTGATGCTTGAGGTGGGCGAGCATGCAAAGGCCATCGCCAGCAAGGACCGCGAGATCAAATACCGCCAGGCTAAGATCGATCAGCTCACGCACGAGATGGCGGTTTTGAAGCGGTGGAAGTTTGGCCGCAGCCGTGAGCAACTCGACTCGGCCCAGGCCAGCCTGCTCGATGAGGCCATTGATGCTGACATCGCGGCGATCGAGGCGGAGCTGCAAACGCTCGCACCTGCGCCACTGACAGACGCCGCACCCCGCCTGCAACCCAAACGCGCAGCGCTGCCGCCCGAGCTGCCCCTCGTGGACCAGCACCACGAGCCCGAATCCACCACCTGCACCACAGCGGGCTGCGGCTGCACCTTGAAGCGCATCGGCGAGGATGTCAGCGAGAAGCTGGACTACACGCCCGGCCTGTTCACGGTAGAGCGCCATATCCGCGGCAAGTGGGCCTGCGCCCAGTGCCAGAGCCTGATTCAGGCCCCGGTGCCCGCGCAGATCATCGACAAGGGCATCCCGACGGCGGGCCTCTTGGCACAGGTGCTGGTGGCCAAGTATGCCAATCACTTGCCGCTGTACCGCCCCAGGAAGGCATCTTTGCGCGAGCCGGCTTGGGCGTTGCCGCGCTCGACGCTGGGCGCCTGGGTGGGCATGTGCGGCGTGCAGTTGCAACCGCTGGTCGAGGCCTTGAGGCAGGAGCTGCTTGGGCACCGTGTGCTGCATGCCGACGAAACGCCTGTGGCGATGCTCAAGCCGGGCAACCAGAAAACACATCGCGCTTACCTGTGGGCCTATGCGCCCGGGGTGTTTGAAGACATGAAAGCGGTGGTCTACGATTTCTGCGAAAGCCGGGCTGGTGAGCATGCGCGCGCCTTCCTAGGCGAGTGGAAGGGTGCGCTGGTGTGTGACGACTTCTCGGGCTACAAGCAGTCATTTACCTTGGGCGTGACTGAGGCAGGGTGCATGGCGCATTCGCG
>NZ_JBWMBA010000011.1:0-18116 GCF_056521325.1 Rhodoferax sp. ZS1R8
GCAATATTTTTCGCAGCAATAGTTGCATCAACTGTGTCTGTTTTTGCCGCGGAAAAGAATAACGATTGGCACGACTTCTACTCCCGAACATTTGTATATGAGGTGCAAGACGGTCCCGGCAGGCATCAAGTGAAACTGCCTGCACTGGTCGCTGCTGAAATCCGCTTCAGCGGCATATTTAGCGAGATGAACGCCACTAAATTTAACTCAAAAATGCTGCACGCGGGAAAGAGACAGATTGAGGATCGTCGTACAGAATACCCCGGCGCTGAGCAAGCTTTTGACACGTATTTTGAACGCGGTAAATCAGAAGTTTTAACTCTGAACAGCGGCGGTGCATTTGTTTGTCAAGTTTTTGAACGCACACGAACGATTCAATTCCCCGGCAGCCCGGCACAAGTGGTTCGCGCAAAGCTGTGGTACTCCCCAGTCCTTTCAATTGACGTGAAAGAAGTGCTGTCAATCAGTGAAGTGCACCCTGGCCAGGATGGTGTCGACGCCGGCGTCCCAGTCACAACTTTTGAGCTGGTCGCTATCAAATGAAATCGACCATCGCGGAAATTGATCTGGCGCGGAGATGCGCGGTTCAAAAACTAGTGGACCCGATAGCGAAAAGTGACTTGCCCGGCAGGACAACATTTGTCCGCACCGGAGGCATGCAAGATGTGCACAAGTTGCGCCCAGCGCCCGCTGCTGCTGCTATCAAGCGCGCGTTGATTGCCCTGCAAATCGATGCAGCGCGGCAAATTCAAGAAGTCGGCGTTGATTTAGAGCAGGAAGATTTGTATGACCTCGGCGGCGCACTCGGTGCTATGCATGACCCTTCATTTATGCCAGAAATCAAATTCAAAGGAGATCGTGAAAAGTGATCGATTTGTTTTTAATTCGCGTTCGACTTTCGATGCATCGCCGCCCCTGCCTACTGCTTTGCCAGTCGATCAGCGAGGGCGACGAACAGTTTATTTGGCTGGATGGCCTCTCCATTAATGATGCCGTTTTACTCCCGTTCGAGTGTGCAGAAATAGTAAAAAAATTAAGCTTTGAAGAACTAGTGCGCTCAAATCCTTACCCAGCTCAGGAGGTTTTACGGCTGTGCGGCGCTCAGCAGTCCACAACCATTATTGCTCGCTCGATACAGATGATGTCAACGCTCCGTAGCCTTTCTCCTGATGACGCGTTAGACGCAGTGCTGATGCAAGCAGAAGACGTGCTTGAAGCAGATGCGGGCGATGCAAAAACATTTGCTGACTTAGTAATTGAAATTTAAGGAGTGAAAAATTATGAGTATTAAAGATGAAAAACCCCTGGGCTGGTCAGCAGGCTGGTCGCCTGTCAAGTCCGGTACTGCAAGCGGCAGTGGCAGTGGCTGGGACTATCTCCCAGCAGCTGACAGAGATCGAGCTCGATCAGCGCATCTCACAGATGAGATGCCGGCGGCATCGGACGACACAAATCAACAGGAGACTGACGCTGAGCAATTGCTGAGAAATCTTGCAAATCTAGCAGTTCTCATGCAAAACTCAATTGCTGCAGTGCAAGCCTTAATTGCTAGATTTGTGAATGCAATTCTCAATGCTTGCAGCATTGATTATCAGATGCAAGAGATGTCACTTGCACAGCCGTATTTACCTTCATCCGCAGCCCTGATTACTGCTGCCGGGGGAGACCAAACCACAGCACTTCGAGAAATTACAAAAGTACTTGCGGCAGTGCAAAACAATGACCCATTCGCACTGCCTGCGGCCCCTCAGAGTGATGATCAAGCAGCTGCAGATAGAGGGGACCTAGCCTACATGATCACCCAAAATAGACTTGCTGAGCTCAACAAAGACCGTGGTGACTGTCCTTACTTTGACGAAGCCGAAGAATCTCACGCAGTTGTCATGCAATTTCACTCTCCTCAACCTGCTTGCTGATATTTATTTAAATTAACTTTGACGTTCAAAACATGAAAAAACTGATCATCACCCTTACTGTCATAGCCAGCTTGGGCGCTAGCGCTCAGCAACGCGACCCATTCACCGGTCAAGCCATCTACTCCCAGACTTGGAGCGTGGATGGCGCGGCTCAAACACGTCATACAGACATCGCCGTGGACGTAGGCCCCAACGTGCGAGGTGAAGTGACCCGAACGATCGGCAGTCAGTCAGCTGCTCAGCAGAGCGACTCTGTACGCACATTCAGCGCACGCGCCGGCCTACCCTTCGCGCCCTCCCCGTCCCTTCCAATCCCTGACGCCTGGGCGGCCCCGACCGTTGCAGCTGGGGTCACCCCCGACCCGACTTCTGGCGAAGTCGCCCGCACGATCGGCAGCCAGCTGGCTAGCCAGCAGAGTGATTCAGTCCGAAACATTGGGGCACGAGTCTCAAGCCCGTCCCCTGTCCCTGTAGTGGCGTCTAACCCTAACCCGTGGGCGGCTCCCCCAGTTGTGCCCCCGGTCCCGGGAGATCCATGGGCTGTACCCACGACACCGACGCCCGGCCCTTTCGGCGGTGTACCAGACCCATGGACGGCCCCCGTCCTGGCATCAGCCCCCTCCCAACCGCAGGTTATGGGTGGCGCGCTGTCATGTGACCAGCTCGGTTGCCTGATGGCAGATGGCTCTGTCCGTGCAGCAAATGGCCAGACAATCGGCTCGTTCACGACGGACAATCAAGGCAACATCGTTGCGAATATCTCCGGTATGGGCCAGGTTTCATTCAATGCCGGCGGCGGGGCATCCTTCAACCCTGCAACGGGTCGGTATGAAACAACAACAAGTGTTGGGAATGCCACTTGTGTTAACACTAATGCAGAAGCTTGCGCGGTGCTCGCAAACACAAACAACATAACTGTCACCACATTCGCTGGCGGCCGACAAGGGATTGCAACCGCATCAGGCGCGTGGCTTGATATTTTGACTGGCCAAGTGAAAGACGCCTCAGGCAACGTGATTGGGACGGGCTCAGTTGGCGCAAATGGTGTCAACGTAACGCTCAACAATGGCACGAGTGGATCTATTGACTATGGCTCGCCCATCGCCCAAAACGGACAAGTCATCACGTCCGTGGGGGGATTTTCAGGCGGTGGGGCTAATGTGTTGAATTCTGCAACAGTCGTAAACGGCTATGTGCCTCCTCCGGAAGTGTATATCCCACCTCCTCCAGTCGTTTCACTTCCGCCGGCCGTTGCGCCACCAGAGCCCCAAATCATTTACGAACCTGCGCCAGCTCCAGATCCAAACCCTGGATGGGGAAATCCCCGCTTTAATGAGTGGAACTGACGTAAAAAAACCCGCTTCGGCGGGTTTTTAATTTAGGGAGCTGGGTACAAAACTGAGCCACCAGTTGTGAACGATGTTTTGAACGGTCCTGGCAGAACTGTCGCACCAGATGAAGTCCATCCCCCAACCGCGTTGAGTGTGTAAGTGGTGTAGTCCTTAAGTGGCTGACTAGGCACGATGACGGCATAACCAGTATTCAGGCCCGAGTTTTTTTCATCATACCATTTGACGTCAACTGCGTTGCCATCCGAATCCGTTAGTGCGGCACTTTTAATCTGTATTTTCTGGTTGAAAGATGCGACTAAAGTTATTGGCGTCCCGGTATTTGGCGCGTTCAACCCTTGCACCAAATACGCCTCATCAGCGTAATTTGCCGTCGCGTTTCCTGTCGAGTTACGTGGCGCAACACCGGTCATTCCATCGCAAGGGTATGCTGACCAAATAATTTTCACGTTGAGCGGCACGGTCGACAACTTACCAAAGAAACCATACCCCAGCATTCCTGTCGCGTTGCCGGCAGGGTTTGAGGCGAAGCTTAGCCCCACCTCTTGGGCCTGCAGAAGACGCGCCGCTCCCAACGTAGTAGACAAAACAGAGTCAACCCACTGACCGCCTGTTGCGCCCAGCGGCACTGGAGAGTACTCTGGCAAGGATATGTAGCCGTAGCCATTCGCAATAATTTGGTCCTTCACAGAGCCGGCCGTTGAGTAGGGCAAATTCGTCGATTCGGTCACGGTGAATTGCTTGTTGGCCACCATGTATTTCATGTGCGCGCCAGCAGCGGCCTCCAGCTGAGGCACTTCTGTAATTGTTTGCGGGTTCCCACATTGCTGGCGTACCTCCCTGATCCGTTGCATCGCTTGTGCGCGCATTGCTTCCTGGGAGAAAGGATTCCCAACGGAGACCACCTGGTATGAGTCAATGCGTGCTCGCACATTGGTGTAGGTCTGACCACCAACAGAGACAGTACCCATGGTCAGCATGTTGCTAGCCTGGTCAAAACTATCCGCCACCGGTGCGCCGCCGCCGACGTTAAGTTGCGAGTAGTTATTGATCTTGACGTTGGCGTTGTAGAACGCTTGCCCACCTGTGGTGACAGCCTGCAATGTCAGCATGTTGGTTGCTGGATCGAAAGTGTCTACAGTGCCTGCGTTTGCGCCGACCGTGAATAGGGATGCGATGACCGCAGCAGCAGTTAGTGTGTTTTTCATGATTTCAAACTCCATTTTGATGTTCAAAGATTGTTAAATATTTAACGTTTCAAACAGCTATTTAGCTGACAGTTTTAGTGTCTTTTTTTGTCGTTTCTGCACTTTCAGAAATCATTCGTTTTGCCTCTGAAAGAGCATCTTTTGTGACCTCAAGTTGCCCCCTCAATTGGGCACTTTCTTCGCCAGATTTCTTGGCCAGTTCCCGCGCTTCGCGAGCGACATTTTTCGACGCTTCAATCTCACGCGCAGCAGTGTCTAATGAGCCCTGCTGTGCTTGGATCTGCAACTTCAATGCATTGAGCTCTTGGGTTGCTTGCGCGGCTTGTACAGCCGATTTCTCCGCCCGCTCGCCGGCCAGTTTTGCAATTTCTCGCGCTTCCAGAGCAAACCGCTCTGCCGCTTCAAGTTTGGCCCCCAGCACGGCCGCCGATTGCTCAGCAGCAACCCGTGCTTCAGTTTGCTCAGCCAGTGCTGCACGCGTCTTCTCAATCTCCGCCTGTAGACCCGGCAAGGCCTCTAGGCGCACCTCAGCGCGCGCCAAATCACCCGCAACTCTGTCAGCCCTTGCCCGTTCTATTGCGAGCTCCTGGCGCGTTTCAGCAAGCTCTTTTGCATGCAGATCTGCACTACGCTCAGCTTCTGCGCCTGCTTCTTTGAGTTTGTCAACAAAATCAGCCGCCTGCGCCTGGACGTTGGCCAGGTCAGCGCTCAGTGTCTCGATTTGCTTTTCAGCTTCGGACTGGGACTCCATCAGCAACGCGATGTTGTCTTCAAGCTCAGCCGCGCGGTCTTCAGCAGCAGCAGCCGACTGCTCCGCGATCCTTTGCATCTGCGCTGCGATGGCCTGGCTGATTCCAGCATCAAGCCCAACATCCGCCAGCCGCACCAGCGGCCGCCCAGATTTGTAGTCGTTAAAAAGCTTGGTGACGACGTTGGGCGACCCTTTGACGCCCGTCATCAGCAACAGCTGGTCCATGATTTTGCGAACGCTTGCCTTCTGTCCAGCGGTCTCGATGGCATTGATTGCCGCCGTGACCGACTCAAAAGTGACTGTTGCTGCCATGATTTCCACTCCTAAATAACGTTATTTGTTACGGTAACGTTATTATAACGAATAACACACAACTATGGTTGACTTTCAAAACAATATTTTCAGTTTTACAACTGCTTACTATTAACCAACTAGGTTATAATTTAGTATGGAAAAAGGTACCCCGCACTGCAGGCTCTCAGTTGTTAAGGCCTTGTTGTCGGAGGGAAAAGTGCGAACGACGCAGACAGCGCTAGCAGGAGCTGAAGCCTTGGGCTTTGACGTTCATGGGGTGTTGAGAGTTGTATCAGCTCTAACGATGGACGATTTTTACAAGAGCATGACGACACACAACGACAACAGGATCTGGCAAGACGTGTACCGCCCGAGCACGCCGGCGGGCGATGTGTATCTCAAACTAACTGTCATCGATGACGTGCTCATCGTTTCATTTAAGGAGCTATAACTATGAAATGCCCCTGCTGCGGCGGCGCTGAACTGATCCACGATACCCGCGATATAACGCACACTTACAAAGGCGAGACCACCGTCATTCCTGCTGTGACGGGCGACTTTTGCCCTGCTTGTTCTGAGTCAATATTTGATCTAACAGAATCAGATCGCGTCATGCGCGAAATGAGTGCGTTCTCAAAGCAGGTAAACGCCGCACAGGTTGACCCCGCATACATCGCCAGCGTACGAAAAAAACTCGATCTAGACCAGCGCCAGGCAGCAGAAATTTTCGGGGGTGGTGTCAATGCGTTCTCTCGGTACGAAACGGGAAAAACGCGGCCATCCTTGGCTCTCGTCAAACTCCTAAAGATGTTGGATCATCACCCCGATTTACTAGACGAAGTGCGGCTTGCTTAGTGCTGATCTGCCCCGCGCGCCGGCGACGCATAGTCGCCCTGCCTTTTATTTTGTTTCTACGTCCAAGCGGAGCTGGCCAGCTGCTTCGAGTTCAGCCTTACTCTTATCCACAGCCGTCGACTTGCGTCTACGATATTCTTTAATGAACATCACCCGGTCGCCCTTAAAAAATAGAGCTGGGTTCGTCCAAAAACTCGTAGGTGATTTTGGATATAAAAATGACTTATCCAGCAGCTCGCGCAAACCCTTTTTGAACGTGTCTTCCCGGATCCCCACGTCACGCCCCTCGATGCCATCCCCGAACCAGAAAAGGTCGATTGAGTCTGCAAAGCCCCTAGACATTGGCGTGCGCTGGTACTGATCGAGCACGACCTGGAAGACCCGTTGCGCCGTTTTTGTAAGCTCATAAGACGCGGCGACCCCGGCCGCGAACACCTTCACAAACTCGGCGTCATCGCGTTCCTCGACTTGGTGAATCGCCGCGATGCCTGTTATCTCGCCAGTAGCCTGGTTAACTAGGTCTTCACTGCGTCCTGATTTGACCAGCCTCCGTTTTGTTTTTACCTCTTGTGGCTCCATCAATGGGTTAATTGTTGGGCTATACGTCAGTTTATTCAGGTGCGTTTTAGGCGTATATGATCGTGCCATCAAGATACTTTCGAGCGTTAAAGTGTCGAGATTATTAGGCGTTAAATTAATCTTGTCAAGACACTTTACGGTCTAAAAGTGTCGGGTTATCGTGCGACAAGTGTCGGGCTGGCATGCGACAAGTGTCGGGCTGGCATGCGACAAGTGTCGGGTCACCCCTAATGAACATGCGGGTTTGCAGGGTTTTGCTTCTCACTCTGTGTTTACGCGCTCCGATGGATAACTCACCCGCCCCCAGGTCACGCCTGGGGACGGCCCTGCGGGTTCGTGAGTTACCCACCTGCGGACTGACGCGCAGCCGGGGACAACCCCGGTGGGGTTGCCCACCGCTGCTTGCCGCCCGGGGCCCTTTTGATAGACAAAAAGATGGGGGGCGAATACCTAACTTCCCGGGATGGCCGAAGGCCATGTGGCGAAGCCCAAAAGCCGGTCGAGTGCCACGGCCAGAAGGGCGAAGCCCGCCACTGGCCTAGGGGGGAACTATTCGTCCCCCTATGGGGGACTATTTGAAATTATGCGCAATGCGCGTACAATAAATTCATTGATTCAATCGAATCGGCCGCGCCTCGGGTCTCAGGGGCATGGAGTTTTACTATGGTCAATCATCCCAACCGAAAGCCTGTTTCCTACGAAACAATGGTTGAAAATCACACAGACTTCTATCCTGTCAAACGATCCTTCAAGCCAAAGGCCCTGAGGGTTCATGGGCAAGTTCGGATCGCCGGCGGCGTCAATTTGGTCCCCTTGTGGATCTGTGTGGAATGGGATAGCAAGCGTGTGTTGGTGGGGTACCACTGGCAGCCTGCAATCGGTGGATCCAGGGATCGAGCCGGGCTAGAAAGTTGGTTTAGAGTTGGACCACGGGTGGCAAAAGAGCTTGGATCACAGGAGGAAAGGGAGTGGACCTACAGTGATCCTGTGGATGTGATCCAGCAGGATCACGATTTCATTCTTAAGCTAGCACGCACTTGCCAAGAAATCCTCGATTCATGCCCGGTTGATGATTCAATTAAGCAAACCGTTAGAGAGAGGTTAACTGTTGCTGCAACCACCCAAACCACAGCAAGTTAAACAGGTCAGGGAGGCCGTGCAGGTTAGCTCCGAGTTGGGTATCACTGCTGCTCAGGATTGGTGCGCAGCAGCCCTGCACACCTCGCGCCGAGCATTTCAGCAGTGGGAGACTGGTGCACGGGCCATGCATCCTGCCTTTTGGGAGTTGCTGAAAATCAAGACTGCGTTCATTGCGCCTAAATCTTAAATCGGTCATCAACAACAAATTACGGATACCTTTTATTCGTTAATGTGTTGAGCGCCCATATCCGTTTAACCTGGCTTGTACTGCAACCTGCCAGATCAGCCGTGCGCTTGATGGTCAATCCCGTGCTACGCAGCGCGACGATGCGGGCGTGAGTCGCTGTGTCGGGGATGCGTCCCGAGTACTTGTTGGCGTTCTTGGCCAGCTGTACTCCCTGCCGCTGACGTTCCCGCCGTGTCTCGTAATCGTCCCTTGCCATCTGCAATGCCAACTTCAACAACAGCTCCTGGACCGACTCCAGGACGATGCGCGTCACTGAGTCTGTATCTTTGGCCAGGTCGGTGAAATCGACAACACCAGGTACCGCCAACCTTGCGCCTTTGGCACGGATTGAGGCGACCAGGCGTTCGGCCTCAGGTAGCGGTAGTCGGCTGATGCGGTCGATTTTCTCGGCGACGACAACCTCGCCCGGTTGCAAGTCAGAAATCATGCGCAGCAACTCCGGTCTGTCAGCACGTGCACCGGACGCCTTCTCACGATAGACGCCGGCAATGTAGTAGCCCGCCTGGCGGGCGCTGTGCTCGATGTCGGCCTGGCGGGCAAGATCTTGTTCGTCAGTACTGACCCGCAGATAGAGTCTGGCGATTTGCATGTGATTAGTAGCCAAGTTGGGTATACCTCACTTGGCTATCCTTGGAGATCAGGCCAAGAACAAAAAATCCGATGTAAATTGGCTACGTTCAATTTGACCATGTATTTTGGCCTCAGAGGCAATTCTGTATTTCTGTAATGCTGTACTTCTGTAATTCTTTGTAATCGCATTTCTGTGTTTACGCTATTCTGTTTTTCCGCATTCTTTAAGCAACAGATTGCGCACGAGATCTGCGATAGATATGCCAGTCGTCAAGCAATGTTGCTTAGTACGTTTGTGTAGACTCTCCGGAAGATCAATCGTTAATCGTTTGATCTTCTCGGGTGGCTCCTGCTCATCCGTTACCTCTTCAGCCCGGTTTTGGACCCAAGCATCAGCGCTTGGCGTTGTTGCTGGAGTCTTTGCAGTCGGTCGCGCTCCTATTGATACTTTTTTGCCGCTCATTTCAAAATCTCCAGAATCTCATTTTTTACAGCCTCGATCTCTTGGGCGGCCGCGCCCATCGGGTCGATCTCGAACACTGATTTGCCAACTGCCGCCGCTTCGGCGAAAACGACTCGCTGGACGATGCTTGACGTGAGCGATGGGATTGGGTATGCGGCGAGGGCGTCGCCGACATCCCGGCCGATCGCTGTGTTGGAAATTTTTCGGTTCACTACAAAGTAGGATTTCAATCCTTCTTTGTACACCGCGGCCTCGCCAATTAGTTTTACAACGTCGTCAGCGGCCCAGATGTCATAAGGAGAGGGCTGAACCGGAATCAATATCAGGTCAGATGCCATGATGACGGATCTGGCTAGATCTGTGACGCGCGGCGGCGCGTCGATCAACACGTAGTCGTACCCTTGGCCCACTTGGCCAATTTCTTTATGCACTGATGCCCGGGGTAGGCCGACAACAGTAAACAAAGGATCCCCTTCGCGGGCGGCGGCCCAGTCGAGTGAGCTCCCTTGCGGATCTGCATCTACCAACATCACGCGCGCGCCGTCATGCGCAAGCGATGCGGCCAAGTTGACGCTGAGCGTCGTCTTACCGACGCCACCTTTTTGATTTGCCAGCCCGATGACCCTCATAAATTCCTTCTGTGTTTACGATTATGCGATTATACTGTAATCTTTAAACACAGAAGTACGATTACAAAGAATTACAGAAATAAAGAATTCATGAGCCCCCGCATCCTATTTGTGTTGCATTACCTTTTATACGACTATTGCTGCTGGTTGCGAACAGACGAGGTAGCGTGCATCGTCCTCGTCGTAGCTCTAGCTATGACTCTTTTAAGAGGTTTCTATAGCCCGAGACTGGCTAGCCAGGTTTTTCGGTTTCGTGCCGCACGCGCGGCCGCAGTATTTGCTCTTTGATTGCATCAGATCGCGCGTTCTTGAGCTCCTGGTGCCAGGTCGGCGCCTTTGGTGGCGCAGCCCTGGTGACTTTTGCCGGGCTCGGCGCCAGTGCAGTGACCTGGTGCGCCGGATCGGCCGCCGCGAGCTGGCCAGGTGCAGGGGAGAGCGCCTGGTGCGCAGTGAATATCTGGGCCTGGGGGTGTTTCGCTAATAGTTTTTGAAGCTGCCTGGCTTTTGCCGGCGTCAGCGGCCCATGCGCGACGTACACAGTACCTTTCACGTGACCCAGCTGCGCAAACGACATCAGATCAAGCGGGTCGGAAGCAATGACGATCCGCTCGACCCCAGCCTTCTCGTTGACGATTACCAGGCCTGAGCTTTGCACGTCGGACCCGATTTTCTGCACGCCAGGAACGCCAGATTCTTCCACCGTCGCAAAACAGCCGTCCCCATCAGCGTCAGCCAACACGCCGAATGCTTTGAGAATCTCGGGCGTTAGCCCGGTTCGTTCCGTCAGGCCGTGGCCCGAGTAGGGCCTCATTGCCGCGACAGCGGCGGCCACTCTGAGCACCTGGCGAGAGCTTGCCAGCGGCCGATTTGCGACAGTGACCATGGGCGTGAGAGAACTCGCACCCTGCAACCAGGCGCGCAGCGCCTTGCGTGCAGTGCCCAGACTACCGCCCGCAAGCTGGGCAAAATCTATGATCGTGCCAAGTGGTTTTGTGGGATCGGTTAAATCAAAAAACAGATCTTTGCCGGTCTCATCCCGGCCGACCAGGATCTTCTCTCCATCTCGCACAAGGATCTTTTGACCGTCTGTGCTCGCCGGATCGAGCAAAAAACCCTGCCCCAACGCGAAGTCGGCAACGCTGATTTCAATCTTGAAACGGTCTAATTCCCCGGCCTGATTGACTTCTACACGCTCAAAAGCCCGCTCAATTTGAGTACTTGCGAGCTCAGTTTGCTGAGCTGCAAACTTTGCTGTTGCTGCTGCGAAGCTAACGCTTGAATTTGATTTGTCAATTGCTGAACTTGTGTTTCGTGCTGATCGCTGAGAGTCTGCAATTGCTTTGTCAGCAGCATTTCGAGCTCTGTCATTTTCTGCCTCCCGTGCCTTAGCGGCCTTGATTTCACTTGCGATTTTGTTGACCTGGGCCTGCAATTTGGGCTCTTGGAGCTTGATTCCATGCGCAGCCGCCACCTGACAAACCTTGGTCTTAAAATCCGTCGCTCCAGAAACAGCGAACTTTCCTTCGCCAAACTTGGCGCCGCACAGTTGCAGGCTGGCTAAAATTGAGGCCTCGTCCTGGTGATCGTAGACCACCACTTGCCACCCCGTGTCTGTAAATGACCTGTCCCCAGTCACACTGTTCAAATAGTGCACAACTCGGCCGGCCGCCACTCCGTTGTAGTCTCTGAGATCGTGTTTCAACACCGCGGGTTGGCCTACCACTGGAGGTTTTCCGGCATCTAGCCCCGGCATACCCATAGTCGCCGGCGCAGCTTTTCTGCTTCGCCCTGGCTGCTCCCAATCCTTAAAGTCAGCAAACCGATCGTATTTGGTGCGCGCATCAGCAATCTCCGCCCTACATTTATCCTTCAGATTCAACCTCTCTTTAACTAATTTCGCTGCGAGCAACGAGCGCCTGGCTGGCAAATCTGCCGCCCCGCGGTACGCCTGCCAAAGTGCATCCTTCTGCGCCTTGTGGATCGTCGCCATGCCAGTCCTTGCGGCTTTGTGACTGGCCCGCAGTGCATCGATAGCCTCTTTTTTAGCTGAAAAATGCTCTCTCTTGGCCGCGACATACGTCTGCCACGGCGACAGCCTAGTTGCAGGTTCCGCTTGATCTATTCCAGATCCACCCCGTCGCAGTCCACCAGATCCACGGGCTCCGCGCTGGTCCAAGTCATCAAGTGCATCACGCGGCAGTAATTTTGCAGGGCCGTGCCTTGGATCATCCATAGCCCCGCTGTACAGTTTTTGCACGCCACCGAGGGAACCGAGTTTCCCGAAGCGGCCCACCTGGTTAAGACACCTGACATCTTTTTGAGCGGTTGTGCGTCCGCCAATACGGTCAAATCTGCCATGGCCCGGAGCTGGGAATCTGTCGGTGTAGATGTCTCCGACATGCTGTTCAACGCTAGCAAATCGTCCAGCATCTTGTCGTCTTGATTGATTTCGTTTTCCATTTTCTTCATCACTTTCTACTTTTTGCACGCGCTTTTGCCCGCCGGGCTTGCGCAAAATGCGGCTGTCATTGAGCTGATGTGGTCCTGTAGTTGCTGAGCCTGCGCCAGTCTTTGCTGCACCAGTGTGTCCGCTTGGTTGACCTTCCATGTGCTCCAAAGGCCAGTCACCACCATCAAAACCATGCAAATCGAGATCGTGGAAACCAGCGGCCAAAGCATCAGCCAAGCCATCCGTTTCCGAGTCTGCGCGCCCAATTCCTGTACGTCCTGATCCAGTTGTTTCAGCGATGTTTTGATAGATTTGGCCCCGCCTGCGACCACGCCCTTCGCGCCCTCCATCGCTGCTTTCAACTCCGCCGCGCCCAGTGCCGTAACGTTTTTGGTTGTACTTTGCGCGAGATACGACAAATCGATCATAGATTTCTCGTGCAGTTGCTGCAGCGATTGGATTCGGCTTTTCTCGTCCTCCTGGTCTTGATCCTGCCGCTTTGCCAATCTCTCCAATAGCGATTGGGGTGAACTTGTCGCCATAAAGAAGACCTTTCAAACGAATTGGTTTTGCGTTTCCTTCGAGCCGAATTGATATGTAGTCGCTACCAACACGGGTGATTTCGCCATGCTTTGAAAGAGCAATCAGCAGGCTCTGGCGATCAAAGACACGACCTTTGACTATTTCATCGACCAGAAATTCGGTGATTGCCGCGCGTGGATCGGTGCAGTTTTTCCATTCTGGGAATGTCCCGACACTGCCAGGCTGGACCAGGCGCGAGCGCGACGTATCATCCGGCCGCGCCCATCCATGCTCGCAATTGAGCATGTCCCGGAAGCTGTCAAATGCCTTTTGCCATCCCGGCGGTGCTATGTTTAATGACAGGCCAGTCGTCAGTTCTACCCGCGGAACGACAATATGAATATGGGGAGTTCCATCAAAATCTCGATGTAGAACCGCCGTGTAGGTGTACTGATTTGGACTCAATCCGGCGAAAGCAACTCGCTCCCAACGGTGCAAGACATCTTGCAATTCGGCGTCGCTCGGCGCATCATCCTTGTGAAAGGCGATCACTGCGGAGCGGTATCGATTCACAAATTCGAGGCTATCTATTAAGCGCCCAACCTGATGCGGGTTGCCACGCATTACACGAACTTCCGCCCGAACGTCACCGTTGTGGTCCTTGTCTTGCAGCAAATATGTGATCGCATCGCGGCCGCTGCCGGTGTCGTGATCGAGAAATTTGGTGTGCATTGATCAGCCTAGCCGATCCAATTTCTGTTCAATCGCGCGCAAAACCAGCAGAGCTTGTGTGATGGAAACGGGTGTCCCCCCCAACAAATCAGTGTTTACTGCACGCGCGAGCTGATTGATGTTGTTGCCAATTGATGCGAGCTGGCGCAACAGTTCAGGATCCGCACCGGACACTTTTGCAAGCGATTCACGGCGCCTTGGGCTACGTTTGCCAAGCGGTTTTGCTTCTGCAAAACTGATGCGAGCGCGCAAATGGTCGCCGAGTGATACCCCAGATTCCACAGCCTCACGGCGGATGCGAACGCTCAACGACTCAGGAATCCTGACGGCAAAAGGCACGAGCGGATCACCTTCATTTTTCAACGGCCTGGCCATACAAGTCCCAATTCAAAAGGTCCAATCAAACAAGCGGCACGAGGTCGGATGTTTGTGTTTGTCGGGTCTAAGGGGGGCACCCCCCCTTACCAGCCCTGTTGAGAAACCCCGGAGGGGTTTTGAAAACGGGTCGGCTGGCTTCGCTTCATAGGAAAATTAATTTCCATGTGAACAAGTTACCAAGAAAGACAAGATCGCGCAAACGACTTTATGCTCGCACTCAATATACGTTTAAGTAAAGAGATAACTTCGATGCAAACAAGCGACAACGGAATCCGGAATCTCTTGCAGCTTGAACAGCCGCTAACCCCCGGCGCAAATGCGCCGACCCCTCTACACGAGGGGTAAACCGCCTGTTGATCATGGCTAAAGGGGATGGGCCGACAGTGTCCTGCTCCGACCGGTCCAGAACGGCCCAGGCGTTGGCATAGTGCAAGCCGACGCAGCTGGCACGCAGTAGGGGAACCCAAAGTCAAAGATTCAAAGTCGAAACGGGATTTTTGAAGATGTGGACTGGTAATGCCAGGTCACCAGTCCAACTTATCGAACGCGAGCTCTATGGAGGTCGGTCATTCCAGAATGGCGGCGACAGCTGCTTTCTTGGTTACCTTTGGATACCCAGCCGCCTTGAGCGCCCTACCAGCACATTCAAACGAATTCCACAAACTAGCGGCCAATTCCTTGTCCATGACTGAAGGGGAAATTTGCGGCGCGAAAGCATCTAGATTTGCCGCCGATATGGATAGCTCCGATCGAATCCGATCACCCTTCTTTTTAACCAAAAAAGCGACCAACTCTCGCTGCTCTACGCCGGTTAGATTGTCCCAAATCTCAATTGGGATTCCACCTGCATCTATCCCGTCATCACCCTGCACCACGGGTAGTGTTCGCGTGGAGATACTGCCGATCTTCACCTCCAGCTGCTTCTTGCTTTCTTGAACATAGCCTCCGTACCTATACAGGACCAAATTCTCACCGACCTCTTTTATTCTCATACGTGCTCCAAATAAAATTGGTCAGATTACACAAAAATAGCGACGCAATCAAACGACCCTAAGGCGCAACTCAGAACCCGAATAAACGCAGCGTTTATTGGCGCAGTGCAAGACGCACTCTCGCGACCTTACGATACTGCCTGAGACAATCGGCAAAGGCTCGGATACGCTTCCCGGCTCCCGCCTTATCGAAACTGCTTACGCCGGACAACACATGGACAGGACAAGCGGCTTCAGTCCCTGTAGACCCCGCCGCTTAGCGTGTCGTGAGAACATCGGTATTCAGTGTGTTCCGCGACCAGACCATCGTTTTGACGGCCAAAGGGGCAAGCGTACCGACCAGCCAGAGCAGCACCATCAGTGGCATGCCTTCTCACCCGCTCTTAAGACTTACTCTTTTTAGCTGGCTTAGACAGGTACGCGTCCATAGCCTCCACAATCATTTCCGTCATCGTGAGATCTCTCTCGATTGCCTGGTGTTTCCACTCGCGCCTCAGCTCGTCCGGGACGTTGATATTCACACGCGGCCCTTGCGGCGTGCGCCGCGCCGGCGTGACTTTTTTTGCAACGACTTTTTTAGATGTGACCATGCGCGGGAGTGTATTCAAAAAAGGCCCGGGAAGGCCTCCATCCGGCCGCCAGGCGAATCAATGCGCCGCAGCCACCCTGCCATACACCAAAGCCGCCAGAAATCCCCTTTAGGTCGTGTGAGTGTTTGAGTGTATGAGAGCACTAAATTAAAGGCAATTAGAGAGGAAAATCACGAATAAACGCTGCGTTTAATGTTGTATTTACAAACTGTTACACGTTCTTCGTAAACTAAATGCGTGTTTTTTTATATACCGCCCAATAGTGGTTTGTGCGAATTCAAAAGTGTGGTTAGCGTTGGTGCAATTTCAAAAATAGCCCTGTCGCAAATGCATTTAAAGCCCAAAAATCTCGCTGAAATCTTCACGCATCCCGCGACGATTTTTGCCGCCGTTGCCGCCGGCCTAATGGTCGGCGCCATGGCCCCCGATGCCGCGAAAGAAGCCCGGTTTGTCGGTCTGGCTTATGTCGATTTATTGCGCCTTATAGTGTTGCCCTTTTTGTTGAGCTCGATCTTTTTGAGCGTCACAAAATTAGCTAGTGCACCCGGTGCGCGCCAATATTTGGCCAAGATCATCCTCTGCCTCGTCGGCGGCATGGCCGTAGCCGGCGCGCTCGGGCTGTTAATCAGTTCTCAAACTACCCAGATTGCAGCGACTTTCACCACCCCTGCTGTCCTGTCCGCCCGCACAAACTTGCTTGCAGACCTTGTCGGCCGGCTGGTGCCATCCAATATTTTTGGAGCTCTTGCCAGTGGCGACACTCTAAAGAGCCTGGTGTTTTCATTAATTTTTAGCTGCGCATTAGTAACAGCGCCGGCATCGCCCGCTAAAGCCGCGTTTCTAGGCACTTGCGAGCTCGTTTTCACACTCTGCCAGACCGTTACTCGCTGGCTTATTTATTTTCTACCATTCGCCACGGCAAGCCTGATCGCCGAACAGGTCGCGACCGCCGGATCCGAGCCGCTGCATCAGATGATGCGGTTTGTTTTGCCGTTTGCCCTTGCCACTGCCGCCATCGTGATCGCCTGCCTTGTGATCATCAGCAGCAGGTCCGGCCGCCCCCTGGCAGCTACCCGCGCAGCCATTGGCACCCCTGCCCTAATGGCCGTTGCCACGCGCAACAGCGCTTCATGCATGCCGTCCATGCTGATCGCCATGGTCGACAAGCTCGGCTTTGACAAGCCCATTGCCGAGCTGTTGGTGCCCCTGGGAACGGCATTGTTTCGGGTAGGCCCGGTTTTGTACTACTGCATGGCCACCGTTTTCATTTCCCAGCTGTATGGTCGAGACCTTGCTACAACGGACTACATGCTGATCCTGTTCGCCTCGTTGATTGCCGGGTTCTCGTCCACGGGCATGAACGGCATAGTGACTATCTCGCAAACCACCATCGTCTGCTCGTTGCTGGGACTGCCCTTTGAGGCGGCCTTCGTGCTGTTTGTTGCCGTGGAACCCATCTGCGATACGTTGCGCACAGTCCTGCTTGTGGCGTCCATTTGTGCCCTCGTGGCGCTAATTGCGCCCCTCCAATCACCATCCCTGACACCCGAAGGGTACACAGCATGACACCACTTCAAACCCCATTGCTGGGCATCCTAGGCGGCATGGGGCCGCTTGCCACGCTCGATTTTTTGACAAAGCTGGTGCGGCTAACGCCTGCCAGCCTTGACCAAGAACACTGCCCCTGGATCACCCTTAATCAACCTGGCACCCCCGATCGCACCAACGCGATCCGCGCGAGCAGCAATGCGCCGGCGGCCTACCTGACCGCCGGCGTAGCGGCCTTGGCAGCCATGGGCGCTGAGTTGATAGTTGTCCCATGCAACACAGCACACTTTTGGTTTGACGAGATGCAATCTGCATCGAGCGTTCAAATTCTGCACATTGCAGATGCTTCAGTCGCTGAGCTTAAAAGACTCCGGCCACCTGGCCTGGTAGCAGTACTTGCAACACGCGGGACGCATTCAGCGGGGATCTATAGCAAGCGCTTGAAAAGTGCGTGTTATCAAGTCGCAGTAATCAGCGACCAAGAGCAAGAAGCCGTCGATGAAATTATTGCAGACACAAAAGCCGGATGGATTACGGACGCCACACTTAAAGCTGACGCGCTTCTCGACGCGCTGAGCCGTCGCGGCATAAATAAAGTCATCTTGGCATGCACTGAACTGCCGCTTGCTTGCCCCCCGCGCAGGCGCCACGGGGATCGTGAATTAACACTAATCGACTCTTCACAAGCCTTAGCAGCCGCCGCGCTGCGTCACTTCAATTACATCTCAAACGATGCAATAGACAGCACTTTTTTTTCAAATGAAGGGGTACAAGCATGATTTCCAAAGCAATATTTTTCGCAGCAATAGTTGCATCAACTGTGTCTGTTTTTGCCGCGGAAAAGAATAACGATTGGCACGACTTCTACTCCCGAACATTTGTATATGAGGTGCAAGACGGTCCC
>NZ_JBWMBA010000120.1:0-1210 GCF_056521325.1 Rhodoferax sp. ZS1R8
AAAGAACCACGCAGGCGCACGACGTCAGCGGCGGTATATCCGCGCTTGATACCTTTCCATCGGGGGTTGGTCGCCCAGTCTTTTTCAAGGGCTGCGATTTGCTGTTCACGGGTCTGAGTAGTCATGGATTCACTCCGTCGTAGTTAATGAATTTCGGTGCCTGAAAGCCAGGCTTTGCACTTCAAGCTGGGAACAATTGTAGTCTTATATAAGACATAAAACCAGCTCTTATGTCTTATAGATGACTAAATAGTTTTCTATACGAATCAATAAGTTAGCAGCGTCATTTCTCCATATGGAATTAAATAATTGCCATATGAAAATTATTCTGCCGCTTCTGGCACGGGCGCAGGATTCGGGCCAGGGCGGTAACCCAAGGCACCAAGCCCGTGCAAACAGCTTGTACACGCCAACCGTGACAATCAGGCCTTCGATCCCTTGCCAACTGTTGGGATAATGCCCAATTTTTTAAATTTAAGGAGTGTGCCGTGCTGCTGACCCTGGTCGTCGTCTACCTGCTGATCACCATCGCAATCGGTCTCTACGCGGCCAGACGTGTCAAGAACACGGCGGACTATGCGATTGCGGGCCGCAATTTGCCCCTGATCATGATCATCACCACCACGTTTGCCACCTGGTTTGGGTCAGAAACTGTGTTGGGCATTCCTGCAAAGTTTGTAAACAGTGGCCTCAATGGCGTAGTGGAGGATCCGTTTGGGGCCGGCACCTGCCTCATCCTGGTTGGCATCTTCTTCGCGGCAAAGCTCTACAAAATGAATCTGCTAACCATCAGCGACTACTTCCGTGAGCGTTTTGGCCGCACGGTAGAAGTGCTGTGCTCTTTGATCATCATGGTCAGTTACCTGGGTTGGGTGTCCGCACAGGTGACAGCACTGGGCTTGGTGTTCAACCTGCTCTCGGGCGGCTCCATCAGCATTCCCATGGGCATGACGATTGGCGTTGTTTCCATCCTTGCGTATACCCTGTACGGGGGCATGTGGTCGGTGGCGGTGACTGACTTCATCCAGATGATTATTTTGGTGAGTGGCCTGTCGATCATCACGGTGTATGCCGCAAACATGGCCGGCGGTGCAGACAAGGTGGTGTCGCTTGCCATGAGCAAGGACTTGTTTAAGTTTCTGCCAGAACCTTCGTTCAAAGACATTGTCTTCTTCCTCGCTGCTGCCATCAGCATCATTCTGGGCTCTAT
>NZ_JBWMBA010000121.1:0-1207 GCF_056521325.1 Rhodoferax sp. ZS1R8
TGGCATCAATCCCCAGGCCGCCGGGTTGCGCAGCAATCAGCGCCACCAGTTGGTCTAGCTCGGTTGAGGGAGTGATGCGTGGCATGTGCTCAGGTTTTTGGTCGAAGGGCGCCAGTATCGCGCCACTTAAAGTGGCGCAATTTCACCAAAAGCCAGTTGCGCGCGACATTCTCAACCGCTTGCTGATTGACCTGTCCTGGGCATCCTCCAGGCTAGAGGGCAACACCTACAGCCGGTTGGACACGGAACGGCTCATCGAATTGGGCCAAGCCGCCGAGGGCAAGGACGCACTGGAAACCCAGATGATTCTGAACCACAAGCAGGCCATTGAATACCTAGTACTCGACCCGGCGCACGCTCAAGTGACCCCCGACTGCATCATTGCCTTGCATGCCTTTTTGTCGGATGGTTTGATGGCCGACCCCACGGCGGTGGGCCGCCTGCGCCGCCGGGCGGTAGAGATAGGTGGCAGTGTGTATTTGCCAGTGGCCCTGCCGCAGCGGCTGGAGGAACTGTTTGGCATCGTCATGCAGATGGCGGCGGAAATTGACGACCCCTTCGAGCAGACATTTTTTCTGATGGTGCATTTGCCCTACCTGCAGCCGCTTGAGGACGTGAACAAGCGCACCTCCAGGCTGGCGGCCAACATACCGCTCATTCGCCACAACCTGTGCCCTCTGTCTTTTATCGACGTGCCGCAGTCGGCCTACGTGGACGCGATGATCGGGGTGTATGAGCTCAACCGCGTTGAGCTGCTGCGTGACGTGTTTGTGTGGGCCTACGAACAGTCATGCCAGCAATACGTGGCGGTCAAGCAAAACATAGTGCCGCCCGACATCTTTCGCTTGCGTTATCGCCAGGCCTTGAGCGAGGTGGTAGCCGCCATCGTCAAAAACAACGAGGCCGCAACCGTTGCCGTTGCCGTTGCCGTTGCCGTTGCCGTTGCCGTTGCCGTTGCCGTTGTGGATGCTAAGGTGCCAGCCACAGTCGCCGCACCGGACAAGGCCCATTTCACCCAACTGGTACTGGAAGAGTTTGCCGCCTTGCACCCCGGGAACGCAGTGCGCTTTGGCATCCGGCCCTTGGAGCTCGCCGCTTGGAGCGAAAGGCATGGTGCCAAGCCTTGATCACCGCCCTCTACTTCTACGCTGCAACCATCCCCGCAGTCCTGCTGCTGGGTATCAGCAAGAGCGGCTTCGGCGCAGGC
>NZ_JBWMBA010000122.1:0-1206 GCF_056521325.1 Rhodoferax sp. ZS1R8
GAGCAAGCGCGACCATTCCCTCTACGTTGCGTTTGCGCCGGTCGAAAACCCGACGATTGCGCTGGCCTTGATTGTCGAGAATGCCGGTTGGGGCTCCGGCTCTGCAGCGCCCATTGCGCGACGCGTTTTTGACTACTGGCTGATGGGCCAATACCCCAATGATGAAGACATGGCTGCCGTGCGCAAGGGTCAGGCCATGGCCCCCATCGGCAAGCCCCTGGTGGCTGCTCAAGTGCCTTTGCCGCGCGCCGGTGCTAGGGTTCCATTGGCGGTAAACGCCACCGTGGCTACACCCACGAGCGCCCCAGCGAGCACCCCGCGTTAAACCGCCGCGCTCAGCGCAGGAACGCGTCGTAACTGGTTTTGAGGATTAGTGCCGACACCACCGCGATAAAAACCCCCCGCACAAACCCCGTGCCGTGTTTCAGCGCCAGATGTGTCCCCGCCAGGCTGCCCAACACATTGGCAATCGCCATCACCAGCACAAAATGCCACCACACATGGCCTTTGTAGGCGAATAGCAGGATGGCGGCCAAGTTGGATGCGGTGTTGAGCAGCTTGGCGCTGGCCGATGCGTTCAGAAAGTCATAACCCAGCAGACGCACCAGCAGGAACACAAAAAAACTGCCAGTACCCGGCCCAAAGAACCCGTCGTAAAAACCGATCACCGCACCAATGCCACTGGCGATCAGGGCTTCGCGCTGGCCCACGAAGCGCGGCGTGTGGTCGCGCCCCAGATGTTTCTTGGCCAGCGTATAGCCCAGCACCAGCACCAGTACCACCGGCAAGGCCTTGCGCAAATACTGTGGCGACACCACGGTCACCAGCCAAGCGCCGCCCATGGACGCTGCAAAACACACAATGGCAGCGGGCACCAGCGCATGCCAGCGCATCTGCACCCTCTTGCTGTACTGCACCGTTGCTATGGCCGTGCCCCAGACCGAGGCACCCTTGTTGGTGCCGAACAGCGTGGCAGGGTGTGCGTTGGGGAAAGTGGCAAACAGCGCAGGTACCAGCACCAGACCACCGCCACCGACGATCGAATCTACAAAACCGGCCAGGAGCGAGGCCAACGCGACAACAAGCATTTCCATGCCTTGATTCTCGGACAAAAAAAAGCACTGACTGGGTCAGTGCTTTTGTGAGCTGCATCTCAAGGTGGATGCAGAAATTATTGCTTGTTGCTTACCGTCTCCTCGGCTCGCT
>NZ_JBWMBA010000123.1:0-1204 GCF_056521325.1 Rhodoferax sp. ZS1R8
TACCGATGACAGCCAAGTCACACGCTGCGTTTGGTGTCGCGCCACGCCCCATTACCAGCACTACCACGACTTTGAGTGGGGCGTACCCGTGCACAACGACGAACGCCTGTTCGAAAAAATTTGTCTCGAGGGCTTCCAGGCGGGCCTGAGCTGGTTGACCATCCTGAACAAGCGTGAGGCTTTTCGCAAAGCCTTTGCCGATTTCGACATGGACAAGGTTGCCCTGTTTGACGACAGTGATGTCAAGCGCCTGGTGCTGGACGCCGGAATTGTGCGCCACCGCGGCAAGATTGCATCCACCATCAACAATGCCCAGCGTGCCATTGAGCTGCGCAAGGAGTTCGGGTCACTGGCAGCCTACTTCTGGAAGTTTGAGCCATCTGACACTGCGCGTCCCAACCAGATAACGCCACAGACAATGGTTGGGGTCACCACCTCGCCAGAGTCCATTGCTTTGTCCAAAGATTTGCGCATGCGCGGCTGGAGCTTTGTAGGCCCCACCACCATGTACGCATTCATGCAGGCGATGGGCTTGGTAAACGACCATTTAGAGGGGTGCGGCGCGCGGGGCAGGGCATTCACGGCGCGCTCGGCGTTTACTGTCCCACAGGTGGCTTAGCGGCGGGTGACCAGTGTGCGACAGCCATGGCAGCACTGTTTGTTACAAAATCACTGAACGAAACTGGAAAGTGATTGATGCGCGCAAGATTGACGGCCGAACAACAACGGGCCCTGGCCCAAGCCACCGACTACAACACCTGGCGCACCCACGCGGTCGACCTGGACGCCCAGGCCGGCATGGATGTCTGGAAGAGTGACCCCCACTCACCGTTTTACCAACACCGGCTCATCCAGCAGCGGCTTATCAATCTGCGCAACTGGCGCAAGGCTGGTGACTGGGCGCAGGTGATATTTAGCCTGCGCGAGGGCCTGCACCGCAACCTTGGCAATCTGGCCAGCCCTGAGCTATACAAGTACACCCGGGTGGGCACCAAATTTTTGATCGATGACTACATCACCGAAGTCACCTCACTTCTGAACTACCTGTGCGACCACGACATTCCGGGGTTGCCCTATGCGGAAAAGCTGATGTTCTTCCGGCATACCGGGCAAAGCTTTGGCCGCTCCGCCCTGATGCTCAGCGGTGGCGCCAATATGGGCATGTTCCACCTGGGGGTTATCAAGGCGCTGCGCGAGCGCAAAC
>NZ_JBWMBA010000124.1:0-1203 GCF_056521325.1 Rhodoferax sp. ZS1R8
ATGCGAAAGCCTCCACCAGTCGGTTGATGCGATTGGCCGCCACCATCAGGCGCGCCCGGTCGGCATCGGTCAGCGTTACGCCGTTGGCCACATTGCCAGTGGCAACTGCCGTGAGCGTGGATTCAAACGCCATCACTGACAGCGCTAGGCGCGGGCTGAGCGGCGTGGGCTTGGTTTGTACCTGCGGGCGGCCATCGTCCACCCAGCAGCCCAAGGCTTTGGCCGCGTCGACAAACTCGCGGCCACCGTCCTTGATCTCATAGGCCAGCACGTCGCCGCCTTTCTCGCCGCAGCTCATGCACACCCACGCGCCCGTGGTGACGTTGACGCGCATGGAATCCGAGCCGCCATGAAAGTTGCAGGTGGTGGTCTTCCACTTGGCAGACCGTGGGCCTTTGAGGGTCAGGCCCTGGTTCTCAAAGTAGGTAACCGGGTCAGGGAGTAGGGTGCGGTCAAACGGCATGTTGACCTCCCGCTGCGTTTGAAATTGCCGTGCGAACCGACGTGCTTGTTCCCGGCGTTGTGCCGTTGAAGGTGCTTTTCATGTTGCACCTCGCTTAGAAAGAAGCAATCAGGGCGCGAATGTCGGCGCTGCGCCAGGCGACGCAGCGTTTTGACAGCTTCACGGGTGCGGGGTAGCGGCCTTCGGCCACGCCTGCCCACCAGTGGGATCGGCTAACCGGGACGTGTGCCAACACCGTGGGCAAGCGCCACAGGGCAATGTCAGGATTTTGGGGAGAGGGGAGCGCGCCAGCCGGAATGGTGGCATTGGGTTGCGCGTCTGCGCGAGGGTTTGAGGTCATTTGGTTTACAGCGCCGTCTCGGCGTTTAGTAGTTAATAAATTGCGCTGGTCAGCGCCTGCCTTGGGGTTTCTGGTTCTGATTGCCTTTCTTCTTTGTCGGTCGGGGTCGCCTTCTTCGGAATCGCCGTCATCGTCGCTGGCGGTGACTGCGGGCGCTTCGCCACTGGTGTCGTTTCCGTCGCAATCCACATCAGTGCTTGCGCCACCACCACCTTGCTCGGGGTGTCCATTGGTTATGCCACAGAGGCCTCCCTTCAACACTGGAAGGGAGTGGCGTCGCTCAACGATGCCAGCTACAGATTGAAGCACTGCCAAAACGCGGTCTTGAGTGCACTTGAGAACGATCATGGTGTTCCTGCATTCGTACTACCGATAAACCCTAATGGGTTTATATCCAGTA
>NZ_JBWMBA010000125.1:0-1197 GCF_056521325.1 Rhodoferax sp. ZS1R8
TGCGACGCGCGCCCAGCTTGGTTTGGCCGAACTCGGTCTTGATGGCGGTGAGTTCTTCGCTGATGATGGTGGTGACACGCTCGGGGCGGGCCAGAATGTCGAGCAGGTCGTCGATCTCGGCCATGACATCCTTGTACTCGGCCACGATCTTGTCCTGCTCCAGCCCGGTCAGGCGTTGCAGGCGCATCTGCAGGATTTCTTGCGCTTGCGTGTCAGACAGGCGGTACAGGCCATCGCTGCCCATGCCAAACGCTTTCTCAAGGCCATCGGGCCGGTAGTCATCAGCGTTTATCAGACCGCCATCGGCGCGCACGCGGGTGAGCATTTCGCGCACCAGCTTGCTATCCCAGGGGCGTGTCATCAGCTCCATCTTGGCCACCGGAGGTGTGGGTGACTCACGGATGATGCGAATGAAGTCGTCAATATTGGCCAGCGCGACAGCCAGGCCTTCGAGAACATGCCCGCGTTCGCGCGCCTTGCGCAAGTTGAAAACGGTGCGCCGTGTAACCACTTCGCGGCGGTGCTGCAGGAAAACCTCGATCAGGTCCTTCAGATTGCACAACTTGGGCTGGCCATTGATCAGCGCCACCATGTTCATGCCAAACGTGTCCTGCAGCTGCGTTTGTTTGTACAGGTTGTTCAGCACCACTTCCGGAACCGCGCCACGCTTGAGTTCGATGACCAGGCGCATGCCGGATTTGTCGGATTCGTCCTGGATGTGGCTGATGTCTTCGATCTTCTTCTCATGGACCAGCTCGGCCATGCGTTCCTGCAGTGTCTTTTTGTTGACCTGGTAGGGTAGCTCGTCGACGATGATGGATTGGCGTTGTCCTTTGTCGATGTCCTCGAAGTGGCAGCGTGCCCGCATGACGACCTTGCCGCGGCCAGTGCGGTAACCATCTTTGACACCATTGATGCCGTAGATAATGCCGGCGGTGGGGAAATCCGGTGCCGGAATGATCTCCATCAGCTCATCGATAGAGGCTTCGGGGTTCTTGAGCAAATGCAGGCAGGCATCCACCACTTCATTCAGGTTGTGCGGGGGGATGTTGGTGGCCATGCCGACCGCGATGCCGCCTGAGCCGTTGATCAATAAATTGGGCAAGCGGGTGGGCAAAACCAGCGGTTCTCTTTCGGAGCCGTCGTAATTTGGACCAAAATCTACGGTTTCCTTGTCCAAATCGGCAAGCAGTTCGT
>NZ_JBWMBA010000126.1:0-1195 GCF_056521325.1 Rhodoferax sp. ZS1R8
TGTGCGGTTGTCTTCTACGATCAGAATCTGGGGCAGACGCTTTCTTGCCTTGGGAACAAAACGCTGCAGTTCCCCCCGGGGGCCCATGGCCACGTCGACGCACTCCACCAAACGCTCCTGCCGTAAAGGCTTTGCCAGATAGGAGTCAGCCGCGGGGGCGGTCGCGGGGCTTTCAACCCCATATCGGTTCATCAGCACCAGGCGTGGCTGACCATACCCCGGAAAAGAGCGTAAATCCTGCACGCTCTGCGCCTGGGCTGTCGCCAGGACCATGTCAACCACCAACGATTGGGCTGCTTCCGCCAATTTGCCAACAGCATGACATTCGTAGCCAACCGCACCCAAGTTTTGCTGCACGAACTGGCGCACCATGCTGCTTTCATCCACCACCAGCACGCGCCCGGACCGCGCTGCGCTCACGGACGGCGGGTTGCTTCCCCTCTGCAGCGGCAGGACGAACCAGAACGTACTGCCCACGCCCTGCACGCTGTCCACCCCGATATCGCCCCCCATCAGTGCGCACAATTGCTTGCAGATGGATAGGCCCAAGCCAGATCCATCATGTCCGCGGGTGGTTGATGGGTCGGCCTGGGTAAATGCATCGAAAATACTGGCCACTTCGTCTTCGGCCACGCCAATGCCCGTGTCAGTGACCGCAATGCGCAGCATGCCCTGCTCGCCAAACGGACCGACGCACGACACACGCACCGCAACCTCTCCGCGTTCGGTGAACTTGACCGCGTTGCCCACCAGATTGAGCAACACCTGGCGCAGGCGCCGCGCGTCCCCGCGCAAACTACCAGGCACACCCGGGTCTACCACGTAGGCGATCTCCAGACCCTTGCTGCCCGACTGGGGGGTCACCAGCTCAATGGTCTGTTCACACAACCGCGCAATCTCAAAATCACGGCTCGCCAGTTGCAACTTGCCGGCCTCCAGCGATGAGAAGTCCAGGATGTTGTTGATCAGGTCCAGCAAATACTGCGACGAGTCCCAGGCCAGTGCAACATAGTTGCGAGCCATGGGCGGCAGCGGGGTGGCACGCAACATATCCAACGTGCCGACCACGCCATTGAGTGGCGTGCGCAGCTCGTGGCTCATGGTGGCGGCAAACTCGGCTTTGAGGTGTGCCAATCGCAGCGCTTCTTCACTGGCCAGACGCAAAGCCTGTTCGCGCTCGTCGAGCACCCGCATC
>NZ_JBWMBA010000127.1:0-1191 GCF_056521325.1 Rhodoferax sp. ZS1R8
GGTCTTCCACACACTATTTTTGATGCCTCCCTGGTTTCCTTGGAACAGGTTGTCAGCACCCAACAAAGTGCCTCTCTCAAGCAAATCCCGAGTGATTTACAGGCCTTGTTGAACACCACATGGACGTGGTTACAGACCAATACCCAAACACACCGCGTATTGGCCTTGGGTGATGTGGACTATCCCCAGTCGCTGCTCAACATGGAAGACCCGCCCTTGATGCTGTACGCCATGGGCTCTCCAGACGCCTGGCACGGCAGCAGTTTTGCCAACTGCGCCAGCCGTTGCCTGGCAGTAGTGGGCAGCCGCAACCCCACGCCACAGGGTGTAGCCAATGCACGCCAGTTTTCCCAGTCACTAGCGCAAGCAGGTCTGACCATTGTGTCGGGACTGGCATTGGGAGTGGATGGTGCTGCCCATGAAGGTGCTCTGGCGGGCGCGGATGCTGGGCAGTTGGCAACCATCGCGGTCGTCGGTACCGGGCTGGACCGTGTCTACCCCCGACAGCACCGAGATCTGGCGCACCGGATCGTGCAGCACGGGGTGGTGCTGAGCGAGTATCCGCTGGGCACTCCGCCGTTGGCGGCCAACTTTCCACGGCGCAACCGCATCATTGCAGGTCTTAGCAACGGCACGCTGGTTGTGGAGGCGGCATTACTGTCTGGGTCGCTCATTACCGCGAGGCTGGCGTCGGAGCAGGGTAAAGAGGTGTTTGCGATTCCGGGTTCCATCCACTCCACGCAGGCCCGTGGTTGCCATTCGCTGATAAAGCAAGGTGCCAAGCTGGTGGAAAGCGCACAGGATGTGCTCGAAGAATTGCCTCAGGCTTCATACCGAGCGGTTCAAATGAAAGAAGTAGCCGGCAGTGCCATGAATCTGGAGGCAGAGACCCGCTCTGACCCCAGTGACCCATTGCTGGAAGCCTTGGGCTACGACCCTATGGGACTGGACGCCTTGCAGGCCCGCACAGGACTGGACACACCCCATCTACAGGCGCGGCTCATGGAATTGGAAATCCACGGCCTTGTTGCTCGCCTACCTGGGGGCTTGTTTCAACGCAGCGCACACGCTTAATACGCGGCTCGGGTTCCGCAAGTGCGGCCTAAGCGAGAAATAGCAGTGAAAGTCTGTCATCTGCCGCTGCTTCGGATTTTCTGCGCTATATTGAGTCCATGTTTGAAGTACTTGTCT
>NZ_JBWMBA010000128.1:0-1184 GCF_056521325.1 Rhodoferax sp. ZS1R8
CGGGGTGTGCAGCAGCTGGTGTTGTGTGGCCTCGCCACAATCCACCAGGTACCAGCCCTTGCCGGTATCGGCCACCAGCGCCAGTGCGGTCACGTTGCGTTGTTTTGTGGGTGTGCCCGAAGAGGTGCCGAGAAAAAACAAATCTATGCTGCTATTGGAACACCACCATCGTCCCCTTGCTTCAGGCCGCGTTGGTCAGCACCTCGATGCGGTGGCCGTCCAGGTCATGAAACATCGCGCCAAAGTAGGTGGTGCTGATGTCAGGCCGGGTGCGCGGCGTAAAAATGTCCTGGCCCGCTGCGGCCAGCGCAGCGACATGGGCCGCAGCCACCACCGCGCGCGATGCTGCACCCAGTGCCATGTGTGTGCCTTTGGCCGTCACGTGTTGGTCTTCCTCCACCGGGTACAGAAAAAACGACCATTGCGATGCTGTGCCAAACGCGGCTTCTGCGCCGGTGTCGCGCTGCAGTTCTATGCCCAGCGGCTTGAGTGCCTGCTGGTAAAAAGCGACGGCTTGCGCGTAGTGTCGGGTGCCCAGGGATACATGGTCAATCACAGTCTTCTCCTTCAAAAAATTGGATGCAGTGGGGGAGCGTGGGGGCTACACCAGCCAACGCGCAACCTGCTCGCCGGTCAGGTTACTGCCGCACAAGACCGTTGCCAAGCGTTGTGTGCGCAGCTCAGCGTGTTCCAACACGGCAGCCACACCGACCACACCGGCGGGTTCAACCACCAAACCCGCGTGCTGAAAGACCAGGCGCATCGCGCGCCCAATGGCTTCTTCGCTGACCAGCAGCACATCGTCCACCGTGCCCTGCATGTCGGCCAACGCCTCGGGCACCGGCATGCGCACGGCGATGCCGTCGGCTATGGTGTTGGCCACGCCGCGGTTCACGGTGCGGCCCTTGCGCCAGGATGCGGCCATGGCGTCCGCGCCTGCGGCACAGATGCCGATCATGCGTACATCTGGCGCATGGGCCTTGGTCCAGCGGCCCATGCCGGTCAAGAGCGCGCCGTTGCCTAGCGGTACCAGCAGGGTGTCAAAGTCGCGCCGCGCCAGCATCTCACGGGCGATGGTGCCCGCGCCTTCGGCAATGCTGGCCTCTGCACCGTCTTCCACAAAATAACCGCCACTGTTGGCGCAGAAGCGTTTGGCCTCTTCCTTGGCGCTGTCAAAGTCGTCG
>NZ_JBWMBA010000129.1:0-1182 GCF_056521325.1 Rhodoferax sp. ZS1R8
ACGGACTTTTTAAGTCCCAAGCATTTCTCAGGTTTAGCTCGCCACCGGTCTGACCTGTTTCACATCACTTCACTCTTTGCCACCTGCTAGCCTTCCAAGGCTAAAACCATAGTCCTTTCATTTTTCTGTTGCTCGGTCCGTTGCTTTGTCTGGTCTGCGTTATTTCAGCATCACGCCGCTTGGGGCCTGGTGCTCTTGAAGCCTTTGTCGTAATCCTGTGCTTTGGCTGTGATGGCCCAGATCGTTCTTGCCATCTTGGCCGCCTGCGCTACAAAGACCACGTTGGAGGGACGCCGAGCCTTGATGCCCTGCAGCCACGGCGTCGGCTCTTTGGCGTGCGCTATCACACTTCGGGCACCACGGATCAGCAACGTCCTCAAATAGGTGTCGCCGCGCTTGGAGATTGCACCCAGTCGGACCTTGCCGCCCGTACCAGTTTGTTTGGGCACCAAGCCCAGCCAGGCGCAGAACTCGCGACCTGACTTCAATGCACTGGCCTCCCCCATGGTGGCAATGGCTGCGGTGGCCGTGAGGAGCCCCACACCAGGAATCTGGGCAATGCGTTGCATTTGGGGGTCTTGCTTGAGTTGAATTTGCAGGCGCGCCTCAATGGCATGCATATCCACCTCAGTGGCTTTGATGCGCGCCACCTGCTCGTGCAGGCTGTCACGCACCATCTGCGGCAATGTGTGCGCCAGCCCTTCAAGGGTCGCCTCAATTTCCTTGAACAAGGCTCTTATGCCATTGGCAAAGGTGGCCGCAGAAGTTCGACACCATTTTGCCGATTTTTTTGATTGTCTGCCAGGCAAGTCAATGATTTCAAGCACTTACGGCGTTTTCAAGGTTGAAAGTAAGAAGTGTTTGTAGTGGCGCGTTTTGCTTTTGCGGTAGTTTTCATGTTTTCCCATTTGAGCTACACATGGTTGCCATGTTCATCAAGGTCACCCAAACCGGTAATCGACGCTACGCCCAACTGGTGGAATCCTTTCGCAACGAGCAAGGCAAACCTCGTCAACGCACCGTCTGCACCCTGGGTCGCCTTGAAGCCGGCGGTGAAGTCGACACCCTGATTGCCTCTTTGCAAGGCGCCCGAGGGCTGGCACCTGCGGCCTCTGCTCTTGATGGACTTCGGTTTACCGACAGCCGCCATGCGGGCGATATCTGGGCTCTATCTGAACTCTG
>NZ_JBWMBA010000012.1:0-12468 GCF_056521325.1 Rhodoferax sp. ZS1R8
CTGGTGACGGTGGGCTTCTTCAGGCATGGTGCACTCCCATAGTCTGTGATTCTTTGATTCTCATAGAGGCGGGATTCATCGTCTCGGAGCCATGGGGCCACTGACTAACCGGTCGAGGAGTTCATTGGGTAATGCTCGTTATCCCGAGCTGGTTTGCTTCATTGCTTCTGCTTGCACGCATACTCCTCAGGCACGTTATGTCTCGCAAAAAAAAACTGACAGGCCCCTTCTTCGCGGTGTAGCCAGGTAAGCCTGCACGCCTGTGAATCTAGCGGTTAGTCATCTCTTCGCGCCACTCCAAACGTCCTTGATGGCAATAAAGGCTAAGTGGGTCAGATAATATGGGCAGACCGGCTCACTTCGGCGTATAAACAAATTGCCAGTCTGCGTAGCTCGAGGCATTTGCGAACGCCTTCAAATTGATTGGAAAACCCGCCTGCTTTATAGGCACACCTTGCGCTTGCGAATACACCCCCATAATGCCACCATTGGGGGCCCTGATCAGGCCCCACGAAGCATTCTGATCACCAACCGATGTCATCGGGTCTGGGTAAAGCCTTCGTAGGGGCCAGCGATTCACTATGGCGCGCTCATCCTTCAATAAGCTATCCAGACTCTCGGGATATAGCTTATTGGAACCGGGTGTTTGCTCGTAGTATTTGTGAATAGCATCAAGGTACGCTTGACCAACAAACAACAATTGCTCTTCCTTTTCCCGTTGGGTTTGCGTTTGGTAAACCTGGACCATCGACCCTGCAGCCATTGTTGTCAGCAACACAAAAAGTAACACCACGAGAAGGACGACCCCAGATTGCCTGGGCCACAACTTCTTCTGTCTACCAGTCACGATAGTGCGACCCATCCAAAGCAACCTTTTCCGACTTAGACGAAACATCAAAGACTTCTCTACCTGCACTGAAATCACCAGGCATAGCGCCATAGCTGCGAATATTCCAGTTCGCACTTGGTGGTACGGACAGATCCTCCGCGAACGGATCGCGTGGGATGCTCCGTAAAAAAAATAGGGGTGGGGCGTTCGATTTAAGTTCAGTAGCCCTGGGAATTCCTTTGATCAAGGCATCCAATGATGGCGGGTACCCGGAAGCGCCAGTCGCTTTTTCTATTACACCTGAATCTGCCGCAGCTTTGTAAGCGTCGAGCGCCTGCCGAATCGTGCGTAACGCGCGGCGCAGCTCTGTCTCTTTGGCACGCACTTCCATCACAGAGGCCAAGGGAAGTACAGCGGACGCCACAATTCCAATCAAAGCTAGCGTGACCAATAGCTCTACCAGCGTGAATCCAAGTACCGCGCGCTTCATTTGGATGCGGCACGCTGGATGGGCATCGGCGACGATCCCCCAATGGGTTGTGTCGCGCCGTTCGGAATTGGCATATCACCCCTATCCAGGGCCGGCCCAGCCTCCGATGACACAGGTTCAGGTGTTCTCGGCAGGGCGCTGGTTTCGCTAGGTGCAGCAATGTCATAGACCCCGGCTTCCAACCGGCTCGGATCCTGAACAATTGTCCAGTCAGCCGAATCAGTGACCGGGTCAATGGGAATTCTCCTCAGGTAGCGCTTCTCGACCAGTTCTTCAAATTTCGCTGGAAAGCGTCCTTGGTCGGCACGGAACTTATCCAGTGCATCCCTGATAGTCGCCATATTCTGGTCGCGCACTTTAATACGGGAAGAATCGGCGGTTTCCAAATACCGTGGGACAGCAATTGTCAAAAGCAACGCCAATAGCGTAAAGACTACCAACAACTCAATCAGGGTAAAACCCCGATGCATATGTCGCAAGGTACTCATAAGTTCGTAGTAAATGGTCTATCGACCCATACCAATTGGCGGGGGCAACGGTTGACCCGGTACAGGCCGATTTTGTGTATTTGGTGCGATCGCGTTCGATGACTTGACCGGAGCAGCATTAAACAGAACGGCCCCCGTGGGCGCTATGGTTGGCGCGTTGTAGGTCGTTGCGCCGGTATTTTGTGTGCTGGCACTTCCCGTGCTACCGAACAACGAACCAGGCACGCTCAGCTTGTCGACGGGATCAGCCAGTATCGGCCTCTCTCGCACAACGTTGTAGGTACCGGAAAAGATGTTTTTTACATCGGGTGTACGTATCGCAAGATTGCGCACGATGTGCGGCGTGATCGCCAAAATGATTTCGCTGCGATTGGATGTCCCTGAATTGTTGCCAAACAAGCGTCCGATCCACGGGATGTGCCCAAGGCCGGGCACCTTGGCAGCCGTATTTCTATCTTCGTCGGTGATCAAGCCGCCCAATATCTGAGTTTCGCCGTCCTTAAGTCGGAGATTGGTCGAGGCATTTCGGGTGCCTATCTGGTACGAGCGCCCACCCTTGTCATCGGTGAATTCCTTTGCAATATTGCTGACTTCCAAGCTGATCTTAATTCCGACCTCACTGTCCGCATACACCTGCGGCTCAAACTCCAGCTTCAAACCTACGTCCTGGTAAGTGACGTTGCCGGTAATCACCGAGGACCCCGTATTAATGGGTGTAACAGTATTGACGATGGTGGGAACTCGGTCCCCTATCATAATTTTGGCCTGCTCTTTATTGCGGGCTCGGATGCGAGGGCTGGCCAATATCTTGGCGTCGGTATCACTGAGCTTGAAATTGATCGTGCCCGACAGTGGGGTCACCAACAGGTTACCTAGATTGAAACGTGCCAGCGCACCTGTTGTCATGGGGGCCGTAGAGGACCCGGGGGTACTTATAGTCAAGCTACTGGGGGGGGTTACACCTAGGCTACTTTCACGACTATCACCCACTTCCAAGACCTCAACCTCCAGCATGATTTCGGGGTCGGCGACATCATGGGCGGCAATCAAGCGTTCTGCTAGACGCAAGCTCTCAGGCGTGTCGCGGATGACCATGATGCCGGTCTTCTCATCTGCTGACAGCTCTTTGAGTTTGAGCATGTTTTTGAGCATGTTGGCTAGATACTTGATGTCTGCGTTGGTGATCTGGAAGGTTTTTATGTAAAGATCTTCGTATTCATCCACCTTCGCGGCATTAGCGGGATAAATCAGTAACGTATTGCCATTGATCGTCCGCTTTCGCAACTGGTGTTGCAGTAGTAACAAGTCGATCGCATCGGACACGGAGACATTGGTCACAAGGATGGTGGACCTAGCATCCTGCTTGACTTCGCGATCAAACAGAACATTAAGGTTGGCGGTCTTCGACAATGACTCAAACACAGACTTCAAACTTGCATCGCTGAACTGCAGTGTGACCAATTTTTCCAAGGTATTTCGCAGGGCTAACGCTTTAGATCGACTGATGTCCGCGGCGGCTTTTCCATCAGTGGCGTCATCCCTAAGTTTGATGGCGCGCAGATTCTTCGGAAACTCCTGCAGCACCTGGATCGCGCGCTCTAGCGCAAGATCAAATCGTCCGCGGTCCAGGAAATCTTCTCCGTCCAACAGCAGCTGCACGTATCGAGCATCTTGTTTAAGTCCGTTGATAGCATTCAGAACGGCGTCGTTACCTGCGTCCATATTGAGTGCGCGGTCATAGACCCGCTGGGCGTGTTCGATATAACCTTCGGCACGGTGGCGATCACCGAGCTTAAGCAATTCTCGGATTTGTTGATCTCGATTCTGCAAAAAATCAACTTTGTATTCGGCATTAGTTTTGGCACGTTTTGCCGCACTTTTCAGGTCGGCAATACCTTGATCAGGCATATCCAACTTCACTTCCGCCAGTCCCTTTGCATGCTCTACAGCGGCGCAGCTTGCGAGCAGCGCTGTCAATGCTAGGGACACCATACGCCAAGTGAATGGCGAAGATGTGATTGGGATGAAATTCATAAGTGTCTGACGGCGCATGCGTTATTTCGCGAGAGGTAGAGATTGTCGCTGGCCCAGCGGTAGGTAAGTAAATTCAATGGTGTCGGCGTTGATTGCTTCAACCTTGTAAGTGCCACGGATGTCATCACCCTGGCTTACAGCCAGCGAGTTGCCCCGCTCGTCTAAGAACACCACAGGCTTTCCTCGGGCAATATCTTGGCCACGTATCGCCCCCAGGACGACAAAGGGCAATGGAGGTGCGGTCGGCGGCGGCGGCGTCTGCACCACGGGCGGGGCAGGGGGGGGGGGTGGTGGAAGCGGCTTTGGCGCCGGCTTCTTCTGAGGCTTTGGCTCAACAGCCGCGACAACTACGGGTTTGTCCATGCTTGCGCGCAAGTTCAATGGTGCAAATGGGTTCTGCAGAATTCCGGGTGTTAGACGACTGGGTACAACTGCAACGCTGGCTGCAGCTTGCGCCGGTGCGACGGTGGGCAAGTCCGCAGCAGGCGTGCTAGCAGGTATCCACATAGGCTTGGCCATCATGGACAGGGGATCGATCTTTGCTTCCCCCTTGTTTGGCCCCATCTTGAGTGCGAGGAAAAAGCTCGCCGAACCTGCGACCAGCACAAGTATGAGCTGCAGCCAGAGTGGCGCACGGGTCAATCGTGACCTAAGCGAGGTGAACATGCTATGGATTCCCCAGCTTCCCTGGAGGTATCGGAGCACCGACAGTGTCCGGGCTCCGGTCCGGCGATTTATATAGAAGCATCAGACGAATAAGTAGTGTGCCCTGCGTCGCTAGGCCATCCGTGCGCTCGACTCTTATCTCCTGTAAAGAAGCAAAGGGAAAATCCATCAACACCTGTGAAAGAAAGCCTTTGATTTTTGGATAGTCTTCTTTAACTTTTAGTTCGATGGATCGCATGGTCAAGGGAAGTTTCTCGTTCCGATCGGTCTTGTACTCAACAACTCCCAAAGAAATACCAAATCTGTTTGCAAGTGCAAAGATTGCGCGCAGGTCTTCCAAGAACGCCGAGTCTGGCGGCGCCATTGGCAAGGCTTCATTGCTGACGGATGGGTTGCGTATGGCCGTGCGCTGTGTCTTTTGCATCAGCGCTACGGCTCGGTTGACTTCCTGCAATTGCTTATGGGCATACCAAGCGCCTGATAGAGAAGCACACGCTGCCAGGAGAAGGCCAGACGCCAATAGCGTTGGCCAACCAAGCTGGCGTCTGCGCAGAGCCTGTGAGAAAAGGCTACTGGCAGTCTGCTGAAGTCTTGTTCCGCGCATTACTTGTTGGCTGGCGCGGCTGGTGCGCTGGCGGGTTTGGTTTGAACCGTCGAATTGACGGACTGCAGCGGAAAGATGGCGTCGGCTATTCCTTTCGCAGGTGGTGGCGAGGCAGCAGCCGCTGCTGGCGTGGCTGCTGCGCTGACTGGTTTAGTCTGAACCGTCGAATTGACGGACTGCAGCGGAAAGATAGCGTCGGCTATTCCTTTCGCAGGTGGTGGCGAGGCAGCAGCCGCTGCAAGCGTGGCTGCTGCGCTGACTGGTTTAGTCTGAACCGTCGGATTGACAGACTGCAGCGGAGAGATGGCGGCGGCCATGCCTTTCGCGGCTGGCGGCGTGGTAGTCGCCACGTCTGGCGCGGGCGCTGAAGCAACCTCGCGTGTAACACGTGGCACGTTGATTTTTGGATTCAGGGTCACGCTAACCCTAAACCGAAGAACGGTAGGTCCGACCTTTTCGTCAGGTTGTTGGTTAGAAAGCTCTGCTTGCAACACACGGGGATCCTTCTTGAGCGCCTCGATGTACGCGAGCATGATTGGCGTGTTAGCAGCCAGTGCAGAAATATTTAGTTGCGTCGCCGTACCATTGACCCGGGTAGGGGCCAGCGAGACGATGCTGACACCAGCATGCACGGTGTCGGCTGCCACTTCCAACGCGTCGAAGATGCCGTCCCAGGACATGTGTACCGATTCCTGGATTTGGGCCCGCAACGACTCGCGTTCCGTTGCCGCAGTATTGTTTTGCTCGGCCAGTAATTTGCGCTGCTCAGCGGCTTCTCGCTGTATGGCCTTAACGAGTGCCGTCTGGGCGGACTTGGCTTCACTGAGGCGTAAGAGCTCGTAGACTAGAGGGTATAGGCTTGCAACAAAGGCTATGGCACCGATGCACAGCAGCACCCAAACTATCGGAAGGTGCTTTTGTGCCCTTGGCGCAGCGTTGAGCTGTTTAATGTCCAGATAGTGGGTCATCGGCTGATCGCTCCACTGTGCTCCTCTGGCCAGCGAACGACATCAACTCTAGGCTCATCGGTGCTGCGATGCTGCGCACGCAGACGACGAACAGCCTTGTCGATCACGTCATCTCCGCTGGTGTGGGCCGCAGCCGGAAGCCACATGCGCACCGCGGACAAGGGTTCTAATCCTTTAAGGGCTAGAAACTGGACTACGCGGCTGCGACCGCCATCAAGCCTACGTTCAACGAAGGCGGTATATTGAATAGCAGTCATATCGAGACCGGTGCGCCCCTCGATCGGCGTGCCCCTATCTATCAACTTGGCGATGTGATTGACGAAGGCAGGTTTGCAACTGCTGAGGCGCATGCCCGCTTGCGCACACAGTGCGTCAACGACCTCCACGATGTGGTGCTCAATGCAAGTTACCAGATAGCGGCGACCTGACCCAATTGGAATCCAGCGCAGCATGCAGCCATCTGGCTGAACGGCCCAGTTTTGTAAAACCCAAGCTTCAACATAAGCCCTCCTATCTGCGTCCGACAGGTTAGCGTCTCCCTCAGCAAGTATTTCCAGAACGCCGACTCGGGAGAGCGAAGGGCCCAGTACGACGTCAACAGAAGTTCCAGACAGAGTGCGCTCGCTACTCTTAAGTGTGTCCAGTCCGTTTTGGAACAGGATTGCCAGGTTCTGTGTTCTGGTATCGCCTCCCACAGTCACAGATCGGATGGGGTGGTCAAAGTCCGCGTCTCTGCCGAACAGATACGCAATCCCGCGTCTCCATGCCAGACGGATACCTGTATTGAATTCGGGCCGCATGACATCCATAGTCATGAAGCCTTCAGTAAGTGAGACGACAATTCTTGACCGGGTCATTGGACTGGTGTCACTCGGTTGATCTCGTCCAAGGTGGTCATTCCACGGCGAGCCAAGGAGATAGCGGAATCTCGTAGCGTCTTGAACCCTTGCTCTCGTGCGGCACTTTTGATGGTCGAGATGGGGGCATGCTGTACCAGTAAATCCTTCATCCTATCGTCAATGGAGAGTGTCTCGGCGATGGCACAACGGCCTTTGTAACCCGTCCCGCGGCAAGCGGGGCATCCTACTGCTTTCTTGTATGCGGGGACTTCGGAGTGTCCGGCCCTTGACGATCCGGCGTCGAGTTCATGGTGCTCTGCAGAAGGCTCTACGTCGACCGCGCACTGCTGGCATACAGTTCTCACTAGGCGTTGAGCCATGATGCCTGTCAAGGCTGCCACTAAGCTGTAACTATCCACGCCCATATTCGAGAATCGCCCAATAACATCGAACACATTGTTTGCATGTACTGTGGTGAAAACCTGATGTCCGGTCAAAGCTGCCTGAACCGCAATCTGGGCTGTTTCACTGTCGCGAATCTCGCCCACCATAATCTTGTCAGGGTCGTGCCGAAGGATGGAGCGCAGCCCTTTGGCGAACGTCAAGCCCTTCTTTTCGTTGACGGGAATCTGCAGTACACCATTGAGTTGGTATTCAATGGGGTCTTCGATCGTGATGATTTTGTCCAGACCAGTGTTGATCTCTGAAAGTGCGGCGTATAGCGTCGTGGTCTTGCCGCTACCCGTGGGGCCGGTAACCAGAAGCAAGCCGTAGGGCAGTCGGGCCGCCTGTCGGATGAAATCCTTGACGACTTGTTCGAAACTCAAGGTGTCGAGGGAGAGGGACTCGAACTGCCCAGTGAGGTGTTTGCGGTCCAAGATCCGCAACACAGCGTCTTCACCCGAGATGTTGGGCATCACGGAGACCCGAAAGTCAATCTCACGCTGGTCCAACATGACCCTGAATCGCCCATCTTGCGGAACGCGCCGCTCCGAGATGTCGAGATCCGATAGAACCTTGATGCGGGAGATAACCTGATTGGCAGCGTCTAAGCTATCGACCTTCCTTATGGACTGCAAGACTCCGTCTAACCGATATTTGATGTGCAGGGCTTTGTTCTGCACTTCAAAGTGAATGTCAGATGCGCCTATCTTTAGGGCGTCGTAAAGGGTTGAATCAACCAGACGCACGGTTGGGTTACTCGTGCTCTCAATCGCTGACATGGATAGCTGCAAGATCGTACTGCCGCCAGCTTCAACATCGTTCAGGCCATCCTCGATGGTGACCGTGTCCATGGCGCGGAGGTGCTTCTCGGCATTTTCCAGGTAGAACTGAAAATCACCCTCTAGCACCAAGACACGGGTAAGCGTGTCGGGCGCCCGATCTTCAATCAGTGCTTCAAAATACTGGTGCGCGTCAAGGTTGTATGGATGGCAGGTGACAAGGAAAAGGTTCGACGCTGCCGCATTTGCTTTCGTGCCCAGTACACACTGTTTGCGTTGGCATTCCGCAAAACTGGCACGTTCAAAATCGGGGTGAATGTCCTCGAGATCGTGGGCCGAAAGAGTCCGCATACCAAAGGCGTCACCAAACCGCTGCAGTACGACAAACTCCGGGACGTCATGTGTCTGGGCCAGGGCGCGCACGCGTTCTTTAAACCCGAGATCCCTATGACTCGCGAGCACATCAAAATCAAGGGACCCAATCTCAGGGTTCGCTGTTTCCAGTTGCATATCCACCGCTAGGAAATACTGGAAGCCAGATCAAATATCGGCAAATACATCAAAATCACGATACCGCCGATGATGATGCCAAAAATGATCATTAAAATTGGCTCAACCAGTTTGCTGACGATATCGATATTGCGCTGTAGGGAGCGCTCATAGAAGTCGGCAATGCGGTCAAGCATCTCTGACATGGACCCTGTCCTCTCCGCCACGTGAAGCATGCTTGAAGCCACGACATCAGCGAGACCTGATTGCGATAAGGCGGCACTGACGCCAATGCCTTCCTGCATATCCAGTAAGGATTTCTTGAGCAATCTTTGATCGTCTGGGCTCAAGAATTCCAAACTGTAGACCAGCGCCTTATGAATTGAGATACCACGCGAGGTCAGAATCGCCGTTGTTCTGTACATTTGGAGATGCTGGAATTCACGCATTACTCCCGCTACCCCTGGAATACGCTTCAACAGAACTTTGCGGGTTTGCGGGTTGTTAAACTGGATGAATCCGAAAATCAAGAGCGAGGCGATACCCAAGAGCATTAGAACTGGTGCCCAGGCATGGGTGCTGACAAACCGCCCCCACTCCATGAGGATTTGCGACATCAAAGGAAGCTTTTTCCCACTGCTATTGATCAGGGTAGCAAAGCGTGGAACTACTACCCCCATCAGGAGAGCCACAACCAAGGAGCCCACAATGAGCAATAGTAAGGGATAGACACATGCACCTACCACGCGATCCCGCACGGTGCGTAGGCTTTGCTGGTGCTTGGCATAGCGCGACAGGCCCGTTGCCAAGTCACCGGTCTCTTCGCTGGCGGCGACAGTTGCAATCAACAGATCCGGAAAGGCCTGGGTTTGGGCCAGAGCTTCTGAGAAAGCCTGTCCCTGCAAAATCAAAGTATTGACTTGGCCCATAACTTCTTGGCGCGCGGCTGTCTTTTCCTGTTGGTACAGGGCGTGTATTGCTTCCTTGACCGTTACGCCAGCGTCCATCAGTGTTGCCATGTCTTGAGAAAAAGTCACCGTATCCAGTGTTTTAGACTTGCCCAATAGTTGCGAAAACTGACGTCGAAATGTTTCGCCCAAAGTGGGTGTCACGGGCTCACAGCGCAATACTGTTGCTCCATCCGCAGACACAGCCAGCCTGGCGGCGTCTTCGGACATCGCGTCCACACGTCTGAAGAACAGGCCACCGCGTATATCCACAGCGGTAATGCTGAATGCATGGGTAGACATGGGCGCGTCGCGTGGAAGAGCTTTTTAGTCAGTTGACTTGTCGGACAGTGCAATGTCTTTGGCGTCACCCTCTCCGCCAGGCTGGCCGTCAGATCCCTGCGATATCAAATCAAACTCCCTACCATTGCCGGAAAGATGATAGAGGTATTGATTCCCCCAAGGATCAACGGGAACTTCCTTCTTTAGGTAAGGGCCTTGCCATCTTTTGACACCGGTAGGCTGTGCCATCAACGCTGCCAGACCTTGCTCTTGAGTCGGATACGTTCCGACCTCTAAGCGGTATTGCTCTAATACTTTGGAAAGTGTGTCCATCTGCGCACGAACGACCTTTACCTTTGATTTGTCCACCGTTTCAAAATACCGGGGGGCGACCAGCCCAGCCAACAGGCCGATAATCACAATAACGACGAGTAGCTCAAGCAGCGTAAAGCCTCGTGATCGACACTCACGAATCCGCGATAGAGGAGGTTTAGCTATCAAGGCAGTTCACCCATGTAACTTATGAAAGGACCTGATTGTATTGCGCAGCCTTTTGGTCAAGTGGGTTTGGTCATTGGCGCCTGTTGAATTCAGTCATGACGAATTACTGACCATCGCAATGTTGGCAAGAAGCCGTGGGAATCATGTGTTCGTTATTGACGCCATTTATCCAAACTCCCCCGACAAAAAAGACCTCATCGTTGCTCTACGTACAATCGCGGGCTGCAAATTGATCGCTACCCAAATGATATTTTTAACAAAGCCCCGCATCCGTCCACATTTGCTTGCTGCAGCCGCAGTGACCATTGCAGGACTGTTCTCTGGTTGCCAAGACGGCCCGGATTCGGGCGTAGCTGTCAAGCCGGTGATCCCTGCCGCTGACTTTACGAGCGCGGCTGGCCCAGCTTTTCACATACAGAGTGGAGCTGTCGCCCCACTGAACTGCATTGGCCCGACAGATAGCAGCTACCAGTGGGTGATCGAATCCAACGGCAACCTTCCGATTGAGCTGTCCAGTGGCAACGCCGCGAAATCAAGCTTCACCGCGCCTATTGTCCAATCGCCAACCCCCATCACGCTGGTTTGCCGTATGACGGTGACCAATTCCATTGCGGCAACGGCAACTTCCGTAGCATCGACTGCATCCACAGTCGTAACGAGTCGCGTCGTCGTGACCATTGACCCGTTAGAGTCAGCTGCGACCTTGGTTACAACCATCAGTGGAAACAAGACGGCAAACCCGGGTTCGCGTTTGTCGCTGACCGCAAATTCCGCTTGGTATGACGCCAAAGCTGTGCTGACCGCTGGTCCAGTCATCAACTACAACTGGTCTTTGGGAGCTGGCGCTCCATTTGGGACTGTCATCACTCCGGCGACAGGCAGCTCCTTAGTGGACGTGATCATTCCTACCGGTATTGTCGATGCGGTGTTTTTCCCGGTAACGGTTACCACAACATCCGGTACCAAAAGTACATCAGCGACTATTACTGTGCTTGTTGACCCAAGTGGGGCAATTACCCTGGCTATCACTCCACAGGCGCAGTCGGTGCAGTCAGGGGCCGTAGTATCTATGAACGCGACTAGCGGAACTAAGCTGTTTTACCAATGGTCGGTGGTTAGTGGCCCCGCTGTTTCTCTGGGAGGGGCCGCGACCAACCAGGTGGGCTTTGTGGCGCCAAAGGTTACTGTCGTGACTAATATGGTTTTGCGAGTTGCGATTGGTTACGCACCTATTACGGCTGCAAATCCCGGGGTCTATTTCTTGGAAGGTGTGGTTACGGTAAATCCGTAATGTCGACAGCCCGATATGTCGCACTGGCGTGAGGCGCCGGTGTTGACGGGTATGGGCTCAGCCTTTCCAAAATCTGAGCCGACCTCTGTCTACATGGGTGAATCCCTTTGACGGGTACCAGCCCACGCCACCTCCGCCGAGCCAAAGCCCAAAGCGCGCGAACTGCTGACTTGTGACCGAAGAGTGTCGGATGTCTGTTGCGCCTCCACTCACATGCTGACTGTCCTTGGCCGCTCCCTCGATATGCGCATTTCTTCTAGCTGTGCGATGACCGCTGGTGACATCGACTGGTTCGGAAATGTTGAAGTAACGTAGCCAGCCGTCGACGCCATACAAAATGTCTAGCAGAACGGGTTGCATCCACACGGCTTGATTCTCGACTTTGTCCCGCAAAAACCAGCTGATCTCTTTCCACGCTTCCTCTTGAACTTCGCCGTCGATCCAGTACGTCGATTCAAGCAGCACACCGTCGCGGCGAAGCCTGATCGTGCGCGGCCTAATCCAAAAGTCGTTCGCCATGGCAGGTGCTTCCTCAGCCCAAGCCGGAAGAGTCAGCGAACTGGCCAACGCGACAAATGGCAAGGTATCAACGGCGGTCTTCAGTATCTCTCGTCGACGAATCAGTATGTCTTGCCCCATTAATCTGGAAGTTCGCATGAAAAGTGAGTCTGCGCGTAGTATTTATGCGACATAACTTTTGAATTGTAGATAGGATGTTGGCGGTCCTTCAGGACCCATTCAGGATTAGGTTGCAGCCGTGGCCTTGAAGCGGGTCTACTGCTCCGGGAGAGGCCTCAAAAAGCCCACCGTCACCGGC
>NZ_JBWMBA010000130.1:0-574 GCF_056521325.1 Rhodoferax sp. ZS1R8
TCTGGGCTTTCATGCGCAGCTCCAATGTCTCCAGGCCCTTGAGCACCACCCAGGCATTGAATGGCGCCAGCACCATGCCGGAGTTCTTTTGCACCGGCAGGAATTTGTCACGCACTATTGCCTCGCTGGCGCACAGGGCTCCGGCCATCACACGGCCTTGGCCATCCAGGTACTTGGTGCCGGAATGCATGACGATGTCGGCGCCCAGGCGCAGGGGCTGCTGCAGCACGGGCGTGGCAAAGCAGTTGTCCACGGCCAAGAGCGCGCCCGTATTGTGGGCTATATCAGCCAGCGCGCGGATGTCGCACAACTCAATCAGCGGGTTGGTGGGCGTCTCGGCAAACAACAGCCGCGTGTTGGGGCGCACCGCAGCCTCCCACGCAGCCAAGTCGGTCTGCGGGACCATGGTCGATTCCACACCAAAGCGCGCGAACTCGCTGCCGATGAGCTTGATGGTGGAGCCGAACATCGACTGCGAGAACACCACATGATCGCCCGACTTGAGCAGGCTGAAGCACATCAGCATGATGGCCGACAAATAGAACTGCGCGATGGCCAGCATCCGTTTATTCCG
>NZ_JBWMBA010000130.1:584-1180 GCF_056521325.1 Rhodoferax sp. ZS1R8
TGCCAGTGGACGTAGCCATGCAGGCCTCGGCACCCTCCATGGCGGCCAGGCGGCGCTCGAAGCTGGTGACAGTGGGGTTGCCAGTGCGGCCGTAGGTGTAGCCCTCTTCCTCGCCCGCAAAGCGCGCGGCGGCTGTGGCGGCTGTGGGCTGAACATAGCCGCTGGTGAGGAATAGGGCTTCGGAGTTTTCGCCATAGGCGCTGCGTGCCGCACCTTCGCGCACTGCGAGCGTGGCCGGGTGCAACCCTGGGGGCAACGAGATTCTGTCGGTCATGGTGCTGAGTTGTGCAGATCAGTCGTTGTGGTTGGGCAGTGCCAGGCGGGATGTGTCCTCCTGGTTTTCTTCGCCACCCACACGGTTTGCGTTCAAGCGGTTGATGTCGTCCGAGGTGATGTCACCGGTGACATACACACCGTCAAAACACGAGGCATCAAAGCCCTTGACCTTGGCATTGAGCGAACCAATCGCTTTCTTCATGCCATCCACATCCTGATATATCAGCGCGTCGCAACCGATGATCTGACGGATCTCTTCCACACTGCGGTTGTGCGCCACCAGCTCGCTGCTGTTGGGCATGTCGATGCCATACACATTG
>NZ_JBWMBA010000131.1:0-1180 GCF_056521325.1 Rhodoferax sp. ZS1R8
GTATTGCCCAAGGGTTTTAGGCGAGCGCGCAACTATGGATTTTTGCACCCCAACAGCAAGCGATTGATCGCCTTGCTGCGACTGCTGGTGTTCAGGTCCTGTGGCACGGCTCCAGCTGAGGCGACGCAAACAACCCAATCTGAACGGCCCAAGCTGCTTTGTCGATGCTGTGGAGCTGCCATGGTTATCGTGCGACGACCCATCTTGCCGCTGATCGCGCCACCGCTGCAGTTCAACAGCGAGGGCTTTGCAGCCCGCTAAACCCGAGCATTCACACCCGCGCATCAGTGCCCAATGGGTGCTGTGGCTGGGCTCGGCCAAAATCAGTACAACACGGCTGATTGGGGCCCGCCAAATGCCCAATATGGGCCGCGCACCATTGCAATGATGGGCGCAAATCATCGTCACTGCCGGGTTTGGCTCACCCCAAGGCCCTTTGCAGGTGACGGGGCGAAAAAGATAATTTCAGAAAGAGGTCGCTACGGGCCGGGCTCGTCCAACAACCGGTTCAGATCGTGGCTTCGCACGATCTAACCATACTCGTTAGGCTTCAGTGCGCTCACGCCGAGAGTGCTGACCTTAGGACTCCGACGCAGCGCACAACCTCTGCCAGATGTTCCGGGGTGTTCATTTGGGTCTTGGCATGGAGAAGTACTGGACGAAGTGATTCAACAGAGCGCCCAAAGCTCTGCATCCATGTCATGCGCGGCACAAGCCAGAGGTGGAAGTGGTGCGTAGTGTCTTCGTTGTAGAAGTAGTAGACGTGTTCGATGCCGAGGCTCTCGCGCTGCTGACATCGGATGCGGCGAACGGTCTGCATGAACTCGACTGCCTCGTCTTCTGACAATTCGTCAAGGCACTTCACGTGCCTCTTGGCTGCGACGATGACAAGGCCAGGAATTGGATAGGCGACGTCTTGGTGCGCATGGAAGTTTGCCGTCTCTACGATTGTTCCGCCGAGTGTTTCTTTTTCGCCTGCAACAACCGCGCAGCTAAGACAGGTAGGGCTAGACATTGGTTGGTTCTGAAGCCAAACTTCAAAGCTGAGGCGGCCGCAACAGTGGTCCGCCTCCAGCGTCATGTTCAACCTGTTTCGTCAGTATTGTTCCATCGGAAGATGGAACCACCCGAAAACCGTACTTCCCATAGAAACGAAGTGCCCTTTCATTTCCTTGAGTGA
>NZ_JBWMBA010000132.1:0-1179 GCF_056521325.1 Rhodoferax sp. ZS1R8
GCTCATTCCCGTGCCCGCCATGCTGAGCATGGCGCAGGACATGGCCCAGGCCCTGGCGCACCTGCACCAGCGCGGCGTGATGCACGGCGACTTCTATGCCCACAACATCCTGTGGAACCCCAACACCGGCCAAGCCCTGCTGAGTGACTTTGGCGCCGGGACCCTACTGCCGATGGACCAGCCCGCGCTGAGCCGCGCGCTGCAGGCGTTGGAGGTGCGGGCCTTTGGTTACCTGCTGGAGGAGTTGGTGGCGCATGCTGGGGTGCCCGATGTAGCAGATGCTGGCAGGTTGGCAGCAGTGAACACGCTGGCAAGGGCCTGCCTGCATACCAAACCTGCAGAACGGCCGGTGATGGCGGATGTGAGGGACAGATTCGCTGGCCTATAAAGTATTGAGGACTTTCGGCTGTTTGAATATGCTACTAATATGATAGCTAAATCGGTATATTTCACTGGGGCTGCGGGCGCGTTTTTCTTTCATGGTCGCAGATTACAGAGGCCCTTGGCGTGTCCAAGCAGGCGGCCCACAAGCGGCTGTCCGGTATCTTCCCCAAATCGCCGTCATCCTCTTCTAAGGAGTTCCCCATGTTTGAAACCATCAAGCAACGTTTTCGAGACATGAGCACCATCAAAACCCTGTGCCTGGCCGCCGAGAAACATGCCAATAGTGATGGCCAGAAGGAACCTGGCGCAGAACACTTTGTGCTGGCTGCGCTGGAGTCTCCCGACGGTACGGCGCGCAAGGCGTTTGCGCACACTGGGGTGGACCCCAGCGGCTTCCGTGCGGCAATCGCCCAGCAGCGTGCAGATGCGCTGAAGGCTGTTGGCATCGACGTGGCGCCCGGCGTGGGCGAAGCCACAGTTGCCGTGCCGCCTGGCAAAGGCGTTTACCATGCGCATGCCTCGGCCCAAACCATGATGCAACAGCTGGCCAGCCAGCAAAAATCCAATGCCGGTGCGCCCTTGTTAAGCGCCCACGTGTTGGTCGCCGTTGCCGCCGCCCAGCACGGTGTGGCCGTGCGTGCGCTCAAGGCGATGGGGGCTGACCCACAGGCGCTGGCCGATGCCGCCATGGTGGAAATCAGCGCAGCGACCGTGTACGAAGTATGACGCGTAGCCCCACGTTCATCCTTGCGAGCCCGGTTGCGCACAGGGATGCACTCCTTCGTCTCAATCTGG
>NZ_JBWMBA010000133.1:0-1179 GCF_056521325.1 Rhodoferax sp. ZS1R8
AAGACCGTGATGGGCCTTGAGCTTGCTGTTAAGGCCGTTGAGTCGGGTCGATGCGATTGGCTCTTCACGCTGGAGTGGAACATGGGCGACCTGCTACACGCGCTGCGGATACTGGGCCAAGACCCTTCAGCTATCGATGAAAGATTCGGCTTCGACAACTCCGATGCCATCTGTGCAAGCTACATCATCGATCGGCTTGCTTCTGCAGCAAGCGGCACCGTCGTAGTCATCGACTACCTTCAGTTGCTGGACCAAAAACGAGAAAACCCAGCGCTTGCCGTGCAGGTGCGAGCCCTCAAGGCGTTTGCCCGTGAACGAGGCTTGATCGTTGTATTCATCTCCCAGATTGACCGGTCTTACGACCCGGTAGCAAAACCTCTACCGGGCCTTGCTGATGTGCGCTTGCCCAACCCCGTCGATCTTTCGCTGTTCGACTGGACCTGTTTCTTGAACAATGGCGCGATTCAGGTATCAGCGGCCACCTGACGCGTTGAAAACCTAAAAAAACGGCGCACTCAACTTCTCCGTCACCATCACCCGCTGGCTCGCCGGCCGCTCCAGCAACCGTTGCAGATACGGCCCCAGGTGCGGTAAATCGCGGGCTTTGCGGCCGCTGAAGTTGCGGGTCCAGCGGCACAGGGTGAACACATAGGGGTCCAGCGCGCTATAGGTTTCGCCCATGAACCAGGGGCCGCCGTGGCGGGCCAGTTCGGCGTCCAATTGGTCCAGCATGCCGTCGATCTTGCTCTGGGCATGGGCCTTGACTTCGGCCACACCGGCAGCATTGCCCTCGTTGGCCCATCGCTGGGGGTAGAAGTAGATGATGAGCGCGCTTTGCAGCGTGTTGGTCAGCCACATCAGCCATTTGTAGAAGTGGGCGCGCTCTACCGTACCAACCGCGGGTGCCATGCCGGCCTGCGGGTGGGTATCACACAGGTGCAGGCAGATGGCGGCGGTTTCATACAGTACCAGGCCATCACCGTCCGTCAGCGCGGGCAGCAGGCCGTTGGGGTTGAGCTGCAGGTAGGCGGGCTCGCGGTGGGCGCCCACCGTGTTGTCTACCAGAACCAGTTCAAACGGGGTGCCAATTTCTTCCAGCAACATGTGCGGAATCATGCTGACGGTGGCGGGGGCGTAGTGCAGGTGGATCATGCTTGAACTGTGGTTGTAAGAGTCGAT
>NZ_JBWMBA010000134.1:0-1176 GCF_056521325.1 Rhodoferax sp. ZS1R8
AGAGCCACCTGGGCTATCTGCCACCGGCACGGCGGCCTGCATCATCCGTGCGGGCCACAAGAGTGCCGCACTGGCCAGCACACAGACCAGCGCCAGCAACCACCAGGCCCAGCGCCAGGCATGCAACTGCGCCGCCGCTTGCTCCAGCACCCAGGGCACCAGCACGGCCGACAGCACAATACCCACGCCCGTGCCACCGTAGTACAGGCCCAGCAACAGGCCGCTGTGCGACGGCTGCTGCGCGCCCAGGCGGGCCGCCAGCAGCCCACCGGCGATGAAGACAAAAGCACTGGCCACCCCCGCCAGCAGACGCTGCACCAGCAGGGGTTCGGTGGCGGTGAAAAAGCCACTCAGTGCCATGAAGACACTGGCCAGAAATGCGCCACCCCACAGCAGCGTGCTGGCCCCCACACGTTTGAGCAGCCACGGCGTCAGCAGGGCTCCCAAAAAGTAGCCCAGGGCATTGGCCGTGTTCATGGCACCAGCCAGCGTGTAGCTCCAGCCCAGATCTGCTCGCATGGCGGGCAGCAGCAAACCATAGGCAAAGCGGGTGATGCCCAGCGACACCGCGGCGCCCAGGGACAGGGTGAGGGCAAGGGCCCACACCGATCGCAGTGGTGAAGTCACAAAAGGCCGCCCTAGAAAGGTATTCAGAATCCGTCTAGCCGCAGGATACGGTGTAGCGGCCAATGCAGTTTGCTACAAATTTTGTAGCTGTTGCTACATATAAATCGGGGGCTAGTGGCACGTTTCTATCAGAACGCTGTGGTCTGACGCTGGCCTGACAGAGCGCACCAAACAAGGGTATTCCTGCAGTTCGCGCGGCAATAGCCTGCTTAAACTAGATTGTCAGTACCCAACTGGCGACCCAGCATGCACACCAACCGTCTGTGGAGTACTACCCGCCTGATCGCAGCCAGCGCCCTGTGGCTGTGCGCATTCGCTGCAACCGCCCAAACCGCCAATACGTTAAAAATAGGCGTGATAGGGCCGTTCACCGGCCCTTCGTCCGACTTCGGTGTGCAGATGCTGCAGGGCATACAGCTGGCAGCCGAAGAGATTAATGCGGTGGGCGGCTACATGGGCCGCCCCTTCGAGCTGGTCATCAAAGACGACCAGGGCAACCCGGACGCGGGCCTCAAGAGGTCGCAAGAGCTGGCGGCCGCCGGCGTGGTG
>NZ_JBWMBA010000135.1:0-1171 GCF_056521325.1 Rhodoferax sp. ZS1R8
GTAAAGCAAACCGCAGCGATGGCCGCAGGGGTGAAATGGCGGCGTTTACCCGAAATGATCTCGGCCACCATTTCACCCTGCGCCATTGCCCGGTGGGCCAGCAAGGGCTCGCCCGTCAAATCGCCAATCGCCCAGACATTGCGCATCGATGTGCGGCACTGGTCGTCGACCTTGATGGAGCGGCCTTGCATGGCCAGCATCAGCTTCTCCAGCCCCCAGCCATGGGTGTGTGGCACACGGCCGATGGCCACCAGCACCTGGTCGGCGGCCAGCTCACTCTCGCGGCCCGCGGCGTCCAACACACGCACCGCATCACCGGCGGCGTTGAGCCCTTGGACCTTGCTGCCCAGTAATACCTGCACGCCCAGCTTGCGCAGGGACACGGCTACCGGTTTCGTCAGTTCCTCGTCGTACAACGGCAGGATGCGGTCCTGTGCCTCCACCACGGTCACATCGCTGCCCAGCTTGCGGTAAACCAGGCCCAGTTCCAGGCCGATGTAGCCACCACCCACCACCACCAATTTATTGGGGATGCTGTCGGGCGACAAGGCTTGTGTGGACGAGATGACGCGCCCGCCAAATGGCATGCCGGGCAAACCCAGCTCGACCGAACCCGTGGCCAGCACGATGTGTTCACCCTGGATGCGTACGGGGGCTGTGTCGGCCCTGTCCTGCGCCACATCGACGGTCTTGCCGTCCACCATCGTGGCCCAACCCTTGACGACCTTGACGCCATGCTTTTTGAGCAAGGCACCAACGCCACCGGTGAGCCGCGCCACGATGCCGTCTTTCCAGCGCACGGTCTGCGGGATGTCGATGCGCACGCCTTCCACATGGATGCCCAGCGTGTTGTCACCCATGAAGCTGCGCGACTGGTGGAAGGCGTCGGCCGCGTGGATCATGGCTTTGGACGGGATGCAGCCCACATTCAGGCAGGTGCCGCCGAGTTGTTCACCTTCGACCAGCGTGGTGGCTATGCCCAGTTGCGCGGCACGTATGGCCGTGATGTAGCCACCGGGGCCGCCGCCTATGACCAAAAGAGTAGTGTGTTGTATGTCCATGTCCAGTTACTCCACAAACAAGGTGGCCGGACATTCCAGGTAGCCACGTATCTTTTGTACAAATTCCGCCGCGTTCATGCCGTCCACCACGCGGTGGTCGAATGACGAGG
>NZ_JBWMBA010000136.1:0-1164 GCF_056521325.1 Rhodoferax sp. ZS1R8
ACGCTTTGGCTTGTGGCCCATCTGGATAGTCGCGCTTGCTATTGTTTTGGTAGCTACCTACGCAAGACGGACGAGGGCGGTCTAACGGTTCCGCCCCTGTAAAATCGGGGGATGCTCACATTTCAAAAAATCATCCTGAAATTGCAGGCCTATTGGGCCGACCAAGGCTGCGCGCTCTTGCAGCCCTACGACATGGAAGTCGGCGCCGGCACCGCGCATACGGCAACCTTTTTGCGGGCACTTGGCCCTGAGCCTTGGAAGGCCGCGTATGTGCAACCTAGTCGCCGCCCCAAGGATGGCCGCTATGGCGAAAATCCGAATCGCCTGCAGCACTACTACCAGTACCAAGTCGTGCTCAAGCCCGCACCTAGCAACATTTTGGAACTGTATCTGGGTTCGCTCGAAGCCTTAGGCTTTGACCTGAAGAAGAACGATGTTCGTTTTGTCGAAGACGATTGGGAAAATCCCTCCCTGGGAGCCTGGGGACTGGGCTGGGAAGTCTGGTTGAACGGCATGGAAGTAACCCAGTTCACTTACTTCCAGCAGGTCGGTGGCATCGACTGCAGGCCAGTCACTGGCGAAATCACCTACGGGTTAGAGCGCTTGGCCATGTACCTGCAGGGCGTGGACAACGTCTACAACCTGGCTTGGACCGATGGTTTAAGTTATGGCGACGTCTATAAGCAAAACGAGGTCGAACAATCGGCCTACAACTTTGAGCACAGTGATACCGAGTTCTTGTTCACTGCCTTTACGGCACATGAAAAGCAGGCCAAGTATTTGATGGAGCAACAACTGGCCTTACCAGCCTACGAGCAGGTACTCAAAGGCGCGCACACCTTCAACTTGCTGGATGCGCGCGGTGCTATCAGTGTTACCGAGCGCGCCGCTTACATCGGGCGTTTGCGCAATCTCGCGCGCACGGTTGCGCAAAGCTACTTTGATAGTCGTGAACGACTGGGCTTCCCCCTGGCGCCGCGTGAATGGGTTTCACAAATGCCGCCGAAGAAAGAAGCCTGACGGCAGTGGAAAGAATGAACATGACTACCAAGAACCTTCTCGTCGAACTGTTTGTAGAAGAGCTACCCCCCAAGGCGCTCAAGAAATTGGGTGAGGCGTTTTCTTCCGTTTTGGCGGATTCGCTCAAAACCCAAGGCCTGACCG
>NZ_JBWMBA010000137.1:0-1164 GCF_056521325.1 Rhodoferax sp. ZS1R8
CCAACGACCCCGTGTACGAAGGCATGATTGTGGGCATCCACAGCCGTGACAACGACCTGGTCGTCAACGCCACACGCACCAAGCAGCTGACCAACTTCCGCGTCTCCGGCAAGGAAGACACGATCAAGATCACGCCCCCGATTGAGTTGACGCTGGAATACGGCGTGGAATTCATCGAGGACGACGAGTTGGTCGAAATCACGCCCAAATCGGTGCGTCTTCGCAAGCGCCACCTGACGGAGAGCGAGCGCAAGCGCGCTGGAAGGTGACCCCCACGCTCCACCGCTACGCGGGTCGCTGCCCCCCGAGGGGGTTTATTTCCCTTGGGGTGGCCCGGCGGGAAATTGCCTTAGTGCAGCAACCGTTGTAGCGCTAGACGGAGTTCTGCGCTTGAAACTCACACACAACCGCGCGGTTTTTCTGATGGTGGCTGTGGCCTTGATGTGGTCCACCGCAGGCGTGGTCACGCGCCACCTGGACGGTGCCCGCAGCTTTGAAGTAACCTTCTGGCGGGCGTTGTTCACAGCTGCCGCATTGCTGATTATCCTGCCGCTGATGCGCGGGCGCAGCGTCTTTGCCAACATCCGCCATGCGGGTCAGACGTTCTGGATCTCGGGCGTTTGCTGGAGCGTGATGTTCACCGCCTACATGGTGGCACTGACGCTGACCAGCGTAGCCAATGTGTTGATCACCATGTCCTTGGGCCCGCTGATGACGGCCCTGATTGCCCGCATCTTCATTGGTCATCGTATTCCCCTTAGAACCTGGGTCGCCATCGTTGTGGCCGGGCTGGGCATTGCCTACATGTATGCCCCGCAGATTGCCGATGGTCAGCTTCTGGGGACGCTGGTGGCCCTGTGTGTCCCTATTGCCGCCGCCACCAACTGGACGGTTACCCAAAACGCCCATGCCCATGGGCACGATGTCGATTTGGTGCCCGCGGTATTTGTGGGTGCCGTGATCAGCACCCTGATCACGCTGCCGCTGGCCTATCCGTTTCAGGCCACCGCGCATGATCTGGGACTTCTGGCCTATTTGGGCGTGTTCCAGCTGGCCATTCCCTGTGTGTTGTCAGTCCTGTGCGCCCGCGTCCTCAAGGCACCAGAATTATCCCTACTGGCACTGCTCGAGGTGCTTTTCGGCATTCTGCTGGTGTGGCTGGGT
>NZ_JBWMBA010000138.1:0-1162 GCF_056521325.1 Rhodoferax sp. ZS1R8
CAGTGATAGCCGCGGGCCTCTAGGCTTGCCTCCGCTACAAAACCTTGTCGCACCCTTTGCACTACAAAGCAATCGCCTTGGGCGCTTGTTCGTTGCAATACGACCTCACCGCTGGAGATGTAAAACATGCGGGTCGGTCGCTTGCGCTGCGCAAAAGGCAAGTGACGACGCTGGTGGGTGTGCTGCGAACAGGCCTCACGCAGATCGACAGGCAGGAGACTATGCAACGCTGGCGGCAGCTTGCTGGTGACTGGGGTTGTTGCAAAATTCATATGATCAAAATCATATATCCAATGCCGAGCTCGGACCGACAATGCCCTTCTATTTTGAAAGATACCTATGAAACTCGCTGTCTTGGTTGGTGTGTTTTCGTCCCTTTGTTTGTACGGAGCCGCTTCACAAGCCGCACCCGCCTCCGCCTACGCGGGGCAGGAGGCGCGCGAAATTAAGGCACTTTCTGCTGAAGAAGTCGGTGACCTTGTGGCCGGCAAAGGCATGGGTTTGGCAAAAGCAGCCGAACTCAATGGCTACGCTGGTCCCGCGCACGTTCTGGAGTTGGCAGATGCACTGGAGCTGACATGCGAACAACGCGCACAGACCCAAGCGCTGAAGGCTGCCATGACTGCCAAAGCAATTCCCTTGGGCCACGCGGTAGTGGCAGCGGAACGCAAACTCGACCAATTGTTTGCCAGCAAAACCATCACACGGGCGCTTTTGCGCAGTGCATTGGATGAAATTGGAGCGCTTCAGGCCCGCGTGCGTTGGGTTCATCTAGAGACGCATTTGGCCCAAGTGGTGGTGTTGACGCCAGACCAAAATGCCCGCTATTCACAGCTCAGAGGGTATTCTGGTGACGCGACCATGGTTCCGAAGGCTCGATCGCAACACAAGCACTAAGCTGAATTCAACGCCATGTTCAGCTTGCAGCCCATGGCGGGCGCTCGGTTTGACGAAGAGCTCACCCCATAGCGGTCCGTCGATCCCCGGTTGCCAGTGACCGGTTAGGAGTAGCTAGATCGAAAATTTCTAGTACCGCTTAGTGTCTTAAGCGGGCCTAGACGTTCTCGGCAATATCGACCCCAATTCCCCGCCCAGTCCAACAATTTCGCCGAACCTCAATACTGCTTGTACGGCAAAAATTTTCCCGACAGCACCACATTGA
>NZ_JBWMBA010000139.1:0-1159 GCF_056521325.1 Rhodoferax sp. ZS1R8
CAGTTTGCCGGCGTGGTGCTGCAAGTAGCCGAGGGCAAGGGTGTGCAGTTTGACTTCAACCACCCGCTGGCGGGTCAGCCGGTGACGTTTGAAGTGCAGTTGATTGGAATCCTATGAACACAGTCCCCACGTCTGTCGCCGCACCGGGCGGTCTGTCAGCGCAACCTTCGGAAATCCTGTTGGCCGAGCCGCGCGGCTTTTGCGCCGGAGTGGACCGCGCCATCGAGATCGTGGAGCGGGCCCTGACAAAGTTTGGCCGCCCCATCTACGTGCGCCATGAGATCGTGCACAACACCTATGTGGTGAACGACCTCAAGGAAAAGGGTGCTATCTTTATTGAAGCGCTAGATGACGTACCGGCGGGGGCTACCCTCGTATTTTCCGCTCACGGGGTATCCAAGGCGATCCAGATGGAGGCGCAGGCCCGGGGCTTCCATGTATTCGACGCCACCTGTCCGTTGGTCAGCAAGGTACACGTCGAAGTGGCCAAGCTGCACAAAGAGGGTTATGAATTTATCATGATCGGCCACAAGGGCCACCCCGAGGTGGAAGGCACCGTGGGCCAGGTCGACGACGGCAGTATCCACCTGGTGGAAGATGTGGAAGATGTGGCACGCATCCAGCCTCGGCAAACGGCAAAGCTCGCCGTCGTTACCCAGACCACACTCAGTGTGGATGACGCCGCCGAGATTGCCGCCGCAGTCAAAGCGCGCTTTCCCCATGTGCAGTCGCCCAAGCAGCAAGACATTTGTTACGCCACCCAAAACCGTCAGGACGCGGTGAAGATCATGTCGCCCCAGGTGGACATCATGATCGTGGTGGGTAGCCCCACCAGCTCAAACAGCAACCGGCTGGCCGAGCTGGCGCGCAAGCTGGGTGTGGAGAGTTATATGGTGGACAGTGCAGCCGAGCTGCAAACTGCCTGGTTCGAGGGCAAGAGTCGCGTCGGTCTGACCGCCGGGGCTTCGGCGCCGGAGGTCTTGGTGCGCGAGGTGATTGACCGCATTCGCGCATTAGGCGCCGTGTCGGTGCGCAAGATGGACGGCATCGAAGAAACCGTGAAGTTTCCGTTGCCCAAGGGGCTGCGGATGGATGCCTGACCTTCGGCTAAGGCGCTATATTTTAGATAGCGCACTAAGCAATATATTCGAGGGCTAGC
>NZ_JBWMBA010000013.1:0-5574 GCF_056521325.1 Rhodoferax sp. ZS1R8
AAGTGTCCAACCCAGGCTGCACATCTGGTGCGAATTCCACCAAAAAGTCTGCGTCGCTGCTTTCCGGGTCAAAGTCGTCTGCCCGAGCGGCGGAACCAAACACTTCCAACCGGCGAATGCGGTAGCGCTGGCAGATGGCAGAAATGCCTGAGCGGTGTTGGGCGATGGCGGGGTGCATAGGGTGAAGTTTAACGGTGCAAGGTGCCTAAGTTGTTAGCGGCGGCCAGAAAGCGCGCATAGATGGCGGTCAAGCGCGGTTTTGTACGGAATCACATGCACGGGCTGGAACTCAACAGTTTCGGTAGTGCGCATGCCTCAACGTGGATGTGATGGCGCCAACAATGCCACCAATGCAAACGCCGCCAGGGTTAAATCTGGCGGCGCTGGGGGTTTGCGATGAACGCAGTTCAGAAGGGTGGATCGTCCCAGTCGAGTTCACGTGAGTCCTGCCAAATGGACTTATAAAAGCGATCAATCTGCTGGCAGTAATGGTCCTCAAAGACATCCAGGGCGAAACGCAGGAAGTCCTGGATCTCTATGACTGCCTCGTCACTCAGGACGGGCATCTTGATGGGCTTGAGATTCAGATGATGCTTGGCCGATTTGGATGTGCGCGTCATGGCTTCTTCCCCTTGCGTGGGGCGTTAGCACGGGTTGTCGCCTTCTGTTCAGCCCGCGCCTTGGCCTCCTTGAGCCGGTAGGACTCGCCCTCAATGGCCACGATCTCGCAGCGATGCACCAGCCTGTCAATCAGCGACACCACGCAAGCCGCATTGGGAAACACCTCATGCCATTCCTTGAACGATCTGTTCGTCGTGATGACCGTGCTCTTGTGCTCATAACGTCGGCTGATCAGCTCGAACAACAAATCGGCGTGCCGGTTGGAATAGGACAAATACCCGACCTCGTCAATTAGCAAGAGGGCGGGTGCCGCGTAATGCTTTAGCCGTCGGCGCAATGCCGAATCACTGTCCAGTGCTGCCAGATCACCCAGCAATTGCCCGGCGGTAATGAACAGCACGGTGTGCCCCTGGATCAATGCCTGGTGGCCCAAGTTGCACGCCAGCATGGACTTGCCCACCCCGTTGGGGCCGACCAACATCACGTTGCTGGCGTCCGCCATGAATGACAGCGTCATCAGTTCTTCAATCGTCTGACGGTCACAGCGCCGTGGCCAATCCCATTCAAAGTCAGCCAATGGTTTGAATTTTCCAATGTGCGCTGCGTGCAACCGGCGTTCCAGACTGCGTTGATCACGCTCGGCTTCCTCCCATCCCAACAGTTCGGTGGCCCAGCTCAGTCGGTTGGGGTCGCTGACAAGCGTGTCCCAGTGGGCCAGCATCCCGGCCAGTCGCAATGCTTGGGCTCGTTTCTGAAGTTGCGCCATGTTGCCGTTTGCCATTGACGTCTTTGTCATTTGCCGTCCTTCTCAATATCGGTGTCATAGGCATCGCGTGCATCGTCGGCATCACCGACCAGAGCTTGCAAATCGTCATAGGTGTCCAGCCGGTGCGGCTGTACCGTCACATCCATACGCTGTGCCCGCTCGGAGAGTTGCGGCACGACCAGCGGGCTGTCTCGGCGTTCTTGGCGTGCACGCTCCAGGGCCAGACGCACCGCGTTGTGGTGCGGAACATCGCGGCGCAGGGCCTCAAGCACGGCTTCCTGTAGGGCCGGTGCGCCGTAGTGATCCAGCAGTTGGCCCAGCACCCGCGTGATAGAAGCGAGGTGATGGCCTTTGGCAGCGGCGCGCGTCAACAATTCCGCCATGGCTGGAATAGCCTGTGTCAGTCGACCGGTCCCCCGGTGCTGGCGGGCAGCGCGTTTACGCTGCACCAGTTCCTCAACATGGGCTGCGATCTCGACTTGCATGCCCTTGTCATAGCAGCGTGCATGGTCGGCCAACACAACGGCGCCATCGAGCACGCGCACACGGTCTGCGTTGGCCAGCACCATCAAGGTGCGCCGCACATGGGTATGCGGGATGGAGTAGTCATTGAGGTCAAAGCGCACATAGGGCGTTTTATCGGCCTGAACCTCAAGACGCAGGTCCACCGGGTAGGCGTCCACGGGCAGGGCCATCAGAGCGGGCTGCTCAACCTCAAACGCCTGGCGCACCGTCAACTGCACGCCCTCTGGCCATGGGCGTTCAAACGCCGGCCCGTCTGTCCAAATCTTGGCCTGGGCATTGAGATCCGCTACATCGGTAAAGACACGGGCTGCAAAGAAATTCTCCCGGATATAGCGGATGGACCGCTCCACGCGCCCCTTCTCATTGCCCCGTGCCACGGCCACTGGACGCGGCTCGAAGCGGCAATGGGCGGCGAAGGCCAGGTAATCCGGATTGAAACGGATGGCATCACCCATACGCTCCAGCACGGCGCTTTTAAGGTTGTCACTCAAGATGACCCTGGGAACCCCACCCCATGCCGCAAACGCCAGAACGTGGCCACGTAGGAAGCTGTCCATCTGGGCGTTCAGGCTGAAGTGCAGAAAGATGCGCCGCGAATACGACAACACCATCACGAAGGCCATCAAAGGCCGCTTGGCTTTGCCAATCACAACGTGGCCAAGGTGAGCCCAGTCCACCTGGGCTTGTTCACCTGCCAGGGTGCGAAGCCGCAGATACGCCTCAGGCACGGGCCGTGGACGCAGTGGTGCCACCAGGTGGCGGAAATGCGAGCTGCCGCCGCAATAGCCACGCTCTTGCACCATGGCGTACAGCCGACTGGCCGCCAGTGTTGGAAACTTGGCCAGCGTCTCTTGAAGGAATGGCATGAACGGGTCGATCAACTTTACCGGCGCAACTGCCGGCGCGCGCAGCACGCTGGAGACGGCCAACACCCGACGCACCGTGTCACGGTGCAGGTGCAATTGACGGGCGATGGTGCCGATGCGCCAATGCTCGGCTAGGTACAGCCGCAGGATCTGGGCGCGCAGTTCAGGGGTAACGACCATTACGCACGCACCTGCTGTGGCGTAGAAAGCTCTGGCGCACCAGCGCCGGGCATGGCGATTTGCACCAGTGGCAGCGCCAGACCAATGGCAGTGCGACGGTGCGGGTGTTGGCGCTTGCATTGGCGCTGCTCAAACTCAGTGTGGATGTGCTGCATAGTGCGGGGTCTTGTGAATCGGGCGGAATTGCCAGAGGTGATTCGTTGCCCACTAGTACAGCATCGACAGGCTTGGCATGGGAACCCTGATGCGTCACTATCTTTGCTGATACGGCGCGGCGCTGGCGCAATTGACGCATGCGGGCTGCGTGTTTGTGACGCCCACTGCGGCCTTGCTGGTAGCGACTGCCGGCCTCGCGTTGTCGGGTCTGGCGGGTAATGTCGGCGCACCCCGCAGCGCAGTAGCGTTGGCCACGGTCACATTGGCTGCACACCAGCACTTGCGCTTGGCACCGTGCACACAGAAAGAGTCGGGCGGGGAGTTCGCACATGAGCACCTCTGGTAGACCAAAGGTGTGTTGGACGAAAGTCGTCCAAGAGTGCAACAATCTCGCAGCACTCGTTATTGACACGGTGTAGGGCGCAGCGCTCGGAACAAACTTGCCGGTGAGGGCCGTCGCTGTGCCCGCCTACTTCGGTGAGGCAGTATCACAGCGCAGCCGCAAAACCGCTACGGCGCAACCACGCTACCGATCCAAAGCGATTGGCGGGCCTTCCAAACACGATTCAAGGTCACAGGGGTAGTGCATGAATACATGCCCTACCCGGGGGGGCCTGCGGCGCCCTGGCAGGGGCCAAACAATAGAAATTCCAGAAACCCAAAGATTCACAACGCGCTCAAACGCCAGAAAAGTGCGCTTCTTGGCAGCCATTCACACCCCAAGAGACTGCAAGGTGGCCAGCATCGCAGAACCTTTCATGGGACTGCCGTTGTCAGAGTGCAGCTTCATCTGATCGGGTGAAATGTTTTCACGTTTGCAAATATCACGCATGACTTCGCCAGCGAGTTCACTGCTCTCGCTGTCATAGATCTGCCAGCCCACGATTTTTCGACTGAAGATGTCCAAGAAGAGGTACAAGAAGAGGTACAAATAGAAATAGATTCCCGTCACCAGAGTTGGCAAATACGTGATGTCCCAGCTGTACAGCTGATTGGGTGCGCTGGCGCTCAGCACACGCGGTTTGCTGCGCTTTTGCCCAGGCCGCTGGGGGCCACGGTGCTGGAGCTGACTGGCAGCCTTGAGCACGCGGTAGAAGCTAGATTCAGAGGCAATGTACTGCCCCTGGTCTGCCAAACGAGGGACGATCTGACTGGGCGCCAGATGGGCGAATTCGGCAGAGTTGGCAACAACAAGCAAGGCTTGGCACTCTGACGTACTGAGCCTGTTCTTGGGTGCCTGCACCCGCCGGGGTCGTTGGTCACCTCGGCACTTGTCGCGCTGCCAGCGCTGCAAAGTTCGTTCGCTCAAGGAAATGGCACCACAGGCACGGTCTTGGCGTGCGCCTGCGGCAATGGCATCGCTGACCAAGGTGATGACTTGGCTGCGCTGTGTAAGGGTAGTCATTTGACCTCGTCCTCCCACAGCGCACGGAACTTTTTTTGCAGAATCAGCAGTGCAGCAGCCTCCGATAAGGCTTTCTCTTTGCGCACCAGGTCTCGCTTGAGTTGGTCGTTCTCGTCTTTCAATATTCGCAATTCCCGTATACCGGTACCGGGAGCGGTACCGGGAGCTGCCTTTGTGGTCTCGCAAAAAGCCGTGCGCCAGCTTGTAAGGTGATGGGCAAACAGACCATGTTCCCGACACCAGGCGTGCAAAGCATCGCCCGCCAAACCGTGGGTTTCATGCAGTGCCACGAGTTGCTCGTGGACGCTCCAGTCTTGGGGGCGCCGCTCTTTTGTCGTTGCAGGGGCAGCCTGGTTTACCAGGGCACGTTTGATCCAATACTTGGCCGTGTGGTAACTGACGTTCAGATCGGTTGCAACGGCCTGCACCGGGCGATCGCCTCGGGCGAGTAGCTTGACCACCGCTTGTTCAATAAATGCTTGGGAATATTTTGGTTTCATTGTTGTCTGGGCTTCTAAAAGAGAAATCTTTAGAAGCGACAACTAGTCTGACACAGGGGGCTCTGTGGCGGGCTCGCTCAGCGGTGGGGCCAACCACCACGAGCTCGCACCAATGCTGGGTCGGTCATATCGGCGCTGCCATTCGCTTTTTAATACAAATTGGCGCACCGCAGTAGCCTATGCCCTTGTTTCTTTAGGAACGCCTGGCCCGCGCGCGGGGTTGGGATGCTGAGTAGCGTACTAACTCATACCAATTGCTAGTGCTCTACCGTAGAGCACCCAGAAAACGGACACAAAAAAAGGGCGGTTTAACCGCCCTTTTTTTGTACCCACTTAGCGTACAACCATGCGCCATTTGCAAGTGCTCTACGGTAGAGCGCCCTCCTCCTTAAGTGCCTCAACAATGGCTTTTTCAACTTTCAAAAGCATCGACTTGCTCAAGTTCGGCAGATCAATCGCCACCTTATCCTTTGAAACCGACACTCTAAAGGAGCACTTGCCCCAAAGTTTGACGATGTGCGAAACACTCCTGGACTCGATCGCACTTGCACCGAT
>NZ_JBWMBA010000140.1:0-1159 GCF_056521325.1 Rhodoferax sp. ZS1R8
TGCTGGCGGTCCAGGTGAACGATGCTACCCGACATGGTGACGCCCTCTCCGTCGTCCGCCAGGGGCAGTTCCAGGCGGCATTTCTCGTGTAGTTGCAAAGGCAGCAGCCTGTTGGTTTGCACCAATGCACCCCTGAGCGCAATGTCCAGCAGATGGACGCTAAGTACCTCCCCATGCACGTGCAGCAAGACCTGGGCCGCAAAGGGAATGCGCGCGTACTTACGAAGGCCTCTGACTGGAGTGGGGTTCATGTTGGACTTTCGGGTGTGGTTTGGTAGAAACAAATTCACCCACACATAATAAGCCAGCCCGCTGCCAGCGGACTTGACCCGGTCGGGGCTTAGGCCCGCAGCGCTTTCTTCAAGTCCACGCCCAGTTCGGGCTTGTGTGCAAATGGGTCGGTGGGGTTGCGGGCCAGCATCACGTCTTCCATGCGGGTTTGCACCGAGCCAATGGCCTTGGGGTGGCTGTAGATATAGAACTGGTTGGCAGCAATGGCGTCAAACACCATCTGCGCCACCTGGGCAGCGGTGATCTTGCCGCTGCCCACGGCCTTGTCGCTCATGGCCTGACCGATCAATTGGCTTTGGGTGGGCTTGTCTTGCGCCTTGAGTTCGTCCGGGCGGTTGCGGTGGCTCTGGCTGATGCCGGTGGGTACAAAAAACGGGCACAACACGCTGGCGCTGACCTGGTCAGTCACCAGCGCCAAGTCTTGGTACAGGGTTTCGCTCAAGGCCACCACGGCGTGTTTGCTGACGTTGTAGATGCCCATGTTGGGCGCATTCAGCAGGCCGGCCATGCTGGCGGTGTTGACGATGTGGCCCTGGTAGGCCGCGTCAGCCTTGGCGGCGGCCAGCATCATGGGCGTGAAGAAATGCACACCGTGCACCACACCCATCACATTGACACCCATGACCCACTCCCAGTCTTTCAGGCTGTTTTCCCAAACCAGACCGCCCGCCCCTACGCCCGCGTTGTTGAAAACGAAGTGCGGCGCACCAAACCGCTTGAATGCCGCGTCAGCAAAGGCCTGCATTTGGTCGGCCTTGGACACGTCGACCCGCATGGCCAGCACCTGCGCGCCTGCGGCTTGCATTTCGGCCACGGTCTTGTCCAGTGCGTCCTGCTGCACATCGGCCAGCACCAGATTCATGCCCAG
>NZ_JBWMBA010000141.1:0-1158 GCF_056521325.1 Rhodoferax sp. ZS1R8
CCTGCACCACCGCGCCACGCTCCACGCCTTGGGAGGCCAGAGCATCCACCGCAGCGTTGATGTCGGGCACACTGGCGACAAAGTGCGTGAGCATCGGGCCGTGTTGTGCCACACGTGCCTGCAGCGCCGGTTCATCCATGTCAAACCAACGTCTAGCCCCCGTCGGTACTGATGGTACCGCTATTGTATTGATAGCAATGATCTCCAGGTAGGCGGTGCGGTGCTCTGCGGTGGCAATCTTCAGCAGCCGGTTGTGTGTGCCCATCAGCGGGTGTTCACCACCCGGGCCGGGCGTGACGCCCAGCGTGGCTTCACACCAGGCCACGCCCTGCGCCAGGTCAGCGGCCATCACCACCAGGTGGTCGATGGACGACGCCAGGGGGTCTATGGATGCCATGTTTACAGCAGCACGCTGCCGTTGATACAGGTAACCGCATCACCACCCACCCAGACCTGGCCACTGGCATCCTGGCGGATGTGCACGCGCCCCTGCACGCCCAGGCAGGTGCCCTGCGCCGCGGTGTACTGCTTGGGGGCATGGCCGGTGGCAATCAGCCACTGCGCCAGGCTGGCGTTGAAGCTGCCGGTGACCGGGTCTTCGCCCACGCCCTTGCCGTGGTCGAAGAAGAAACGCACTTCCACGGTGGGTTGGTCAGCCGTGTCGCCGTCAGCTGAAGTTGTTGCTCCACCACCACCGCCGCCGACAAAGGCCCGCGCCTCGCGGTTGGAGCGGCCAATCAAACCCGTGGCGGACCCAGCCGCATCTTTTGCGGGCTGCACCGTGGCCACCCCCACACCACTGATGCCAGCAGCGCTGAGCACGGTGTTGAGGTGTACAGCGTCGGGGGTCAGGCCCAGTAGCACGGACAGGTCATCGACCAGCAAACCGAAGTGTGCAGGCCCGTTGTTCAGGTGCTGGCTGGCGACGATGTCGGCGAGCGGCAGACCCAGCGCATTGGCCAGCGACGCCACCAACGCGGGCGTGGCATCGCTGCGGCGCAGCGCGGGCGCGGCAAACGCGGGGCGGCCGCCGGCTTGGTCGATGTGGATCAGGCCAACCTTGCACTGCTGTACCACCAGCCCGGGCTTTCGCGGTACACCGCCGTGCTCCAGCCAGGCGTGGCAACTGCCCAGCGTGGGGTGGCCAGCAAACGGCAT
>NZ_JBWMBA010000142.1:0-1155 GCF_056521325.1 Rhodoferax sp. ZS1R8
GTGGAGGCTGCATTGGCCCGCAGCGCCCACACTGCGCAGTACGCCAAGCTTGCGGCTTACCGCGACCGCATGGGGGATGCCGGTCGATTTTTAGCAAAACTCGTTTCTCAAAAACCCGAGGTGTGCCGTTGGCTTTGGGGGGAGAATAGAAGGTGATGGCTACTATTCCCGCCCCCAGCGCTGGCACTACTGCATCCACCCAGGCCGACGCAGCGGCCTCGGCGATGGGCATAGATGCTCTTGCACCAACCGCACATTTCGTTGCATGGGCACCGGATGCGTTTATCCATTTAGACCACGCCGCTCGGGTCATCGGGTGGAACCCGCAGGCTGAGTGCATGTTTGGCTATGCGCCAGCGCAGGCCTTGGGGCGTACGGGGGTAGAGGTCATGGGCTGGGATGTATTGCAATATGCCTCAGACCGGTCGCCTTGCCCTAGCGCGCAGCGTTTGGAGAGCCCCTGTGTGCGTGCTGACGGCACCGTATTTCTGAGCGAGCTCACGGTGGTGGTGGCGTACCAGCAACGGGAAAGGGTTTTTTGTATCCAGGTGCGCGACATTACCGAGCGCAAACAGGAAGAAGACAACTTGCGCATGGCTGCTGCCGCGTTTGATTCGCGCGAAGGCATGGTGATTGCTGATACCAACAGCGTCATTCTGCGTGTTAACCCCACTTTTAGTGCCATTACCGGTTACAGCGCGGCAGATGCCGTGGGTAAGAAAATGAATATGCTCAGTTCCGGGCGGCAAGACGCTGCATTTTACCAAGCCATGTGGGCCAGCATTGTAAAAACTGGCGCGTGGAAGGGCGAGATTTGGAACCGTAAAAAAAGTGGCGAGGTGTATGCCGAATGGCTCACCGTAACGGCCATCCGCAACGAAGCAGGCACGGCTACCCACTACGTTGGCACGTTTACCGACATCACCGTGCGCAAGGCTGCAGAGGCGGAGATTCAACTGCTGGCTTTTTACGACCCCCTCACTGGGCTGCCCAATCGACGTTTGCTAATGGACCGGCTCACACAGGCTTTGGCGGTCGGACGTCGGCATCGCCACAATGGCGCGATTTTTTTTATCGACTTGGATCATTTCAAAACCATCAACGACACCTTGGGCCACGCACGGGGCGATGCCTTACTCCAGCAAGTGGGTGAGC
>NZ_JBWMBA010000143.1:0-1152 GCF_056521325.1 Rhodoferax sp. ZS1R8
GATTTCGAGTTTGGTGAAATACAAAGCTCCGTTGATTAGTGGAATCGTAAACGGCACATAGTTATTTCCATTGCATGTTACGGTGCCTGAATAAGTAACTGTGCCACCAGTCGCATTGATTGCAGCCGTCACCGTCCAATTCAAGGTGTAGGTGCCACTACCCTGTCCTTCCACAAGCATATTCATGCCAGTCACTTGCCCAGCGGCTCCAGATGTGTCCTTGAATGTCATGAAAAGCTTGTCACCTGGATCGAACCAGTTTCCGCCAACACCGATCCAGTTATTGTTCGTGTTGACGGTAGCGGCAGCGCCCGTTTTGTCTATCGCAGTTAAGCTGTTTATCAAGTAACCGCCGAAACCAAGGTCGAGGTTGTTGATGTTCCCCCCGCTTATTGTGGTGTAGGAGCTTGACGACCCTTCGACGCCAAGTCGGCCCAAGGTATTGAGTAACTCGAAGGTGTACCGGGGGTGCAGGTCGACGTCGGAGACAGTTGTACTAATCTGCGCACGGAAAATAAGTGTTCCATCTGCTAGTTGCCCGGTCAAAGTTCCGTTGCCATTGTCGATATACAGAACTGGCTTTCCTTCGAACACGAGGGCGGGTAGTCCAGCGGTGCTCCATTTGACCGCAGTAGTGTCATTGGATAGTGTTGCCTCAGCCAGGAATCCGGTCTCCAAAAAGCTTCCGTCATTCAGTGTCGTGATGGTCTTGTTTCCTGTTACCAGTGGTGCATCGTCGAAGACGACAACGTTAAAGGCAGCACTCGAGAGCGATGTGCCATTGCTGTCTTTGGCAGTCAACGTCAGAGGTATGTTCAAACTGTGGGCCTCCCCCGCCACCACTGGATGATCAATTGCACGCAGTTGCGTGAAGGTATAGCCAGTGTTTCCTGAGCTCAGCGTAACCGTAAACACGGCACCGCTTGCCGCGGTGGACGCAGTAAGAGTCTTGGTGGCGTTGTCCCACACATAAGTAACAGCTTGGCCATTCGATGTGAGCCCCGAAGTTCCCGAATAGCCTAGTGATAGCGTCGCGCCTAGCGGGACGGCGCCGATTGTTCCTGTGTGAATGATGTTGTTTCCGGCAACCCCATCCCTGTTTTCGTTAACGTCGTCGTCGTCAGAGGTCGTATTGGATACCGCCATGGGCGC
>NZ_JBWMBA010000144.1:0-1150 GCF_056521325.1 Rhodoferax sp. ZS1R8
ATACAGTAGCGAGAACACGGCGTTGATCAGGCAGATGTAGACAAACATGCGGCTGGCAATGCGCGTGCGTTCGTCCAGCGCACTCTGGTGTGGAATGAACCAGCCCACCAGGAGGTCCAATCGCTCCAGGGTTGCTTTGCTGATGGCCGTATGCATGGCAGACCCTCGGCGCGGCTAGGCTACATGGTCCGTCAGTGTGCCCAGGGGCAGCTGGTGTAGCTCCGCCAGCAGGCGCGCCAGTGCGCGGCCGGCGGCGTCCAGCACGGCGCGCCCTTTGTCGGCACTGGCATTGGCGGCATTACCTACCGCGCCGTGCGGGTTGTAGTCCTGCATTTGCCAGCCTAGTTTGGCGCTTTTGCCATTGCCCAAAATGGCGAACTGCGCCGCACGGACCTCTGAGGTGGAGACAAAGTTTTGCGCCTGTGCCATGTCTACCAGATCTGGCGCCAGTGCCAGCATCATCGAGGTCTCGATGTCGCCAGCGTGTATGCCAAAGCGGTGCTCGTGTGCACTGAACAGGGCGTTAATGTCCTCACCCTGAGGCCCCAGCAGCGGCAGACCGAACCAGTTGACGCTGTAAACCAGCATGCCCAGACGTGCCCGCAAGTCGCGGGCCACGATGTCCATCACGCCCACCTGACCGCCATGGGAATTGAGTAGCACCAGCTTCTTGATACCGGTAGCGGCCACGCTCTCACCAATATCGGTCCACAGGCGTATCGTGGTCTCGGCTTTCAACGTCAGGGTGCCGGCAAAGCGGGCATGTTCGGGGCTCAGACCCACTGCCTGCGTGGGTAAAAACAGTGCGGGCGCATCCACGCCCAGGTGGGGCAAGGCGGCGACGACGACGCCGTCGACCAGGGCGCTGTCCACCTTCAGCGGCAGGTGCGGTCCATGTTGCTCGGTCGCGGCCACCGGCAGCACGGCAATCATCTGGGCCAGAGCGCCACTGGCCTTGCGCTGCGCAAAGTCTTGCGTGCTCCAGTCGGCCCAGTAGCGGGATGGCGACGCAGTGTGCATAGCGGAAGTGGCGGAGGATTCGGGCATTGTTGTGGGGAAATAGGCTGGTCCAACGGAGCAGCCATGGTAACGCGCTATGGTGTCAAAAACCAAGGCAGCGTGGCAGGGCCGAGGCAGGCGGGCGAGATGC
>NZ_JBWMBA010000145.1:0-1149 GCF_056521325.1 Rhodoferax sp. ZS1R8
CAACTGCCTGATGGGTGCCTTTGTGGGTGTGATCTGGCGCACGCAAGCGGGGGCACCGCGGCGTCGCCTGCTGAAGCTGTTGGGCATGGGTGGTGGGCTGGTGTTGCTGGCCTGCCTGCTGCACCCCTTTTACCCACTGAACAAGTCGCTGTGGACGGGTTCGTTCACGCTGCTGACCAGCGGAATCAGTGTGTTGTTGCTGGCCTTTGACTTGCTGCTGGGCCAGCGCCCGGCGCGCCTGTCCATGCCCTTGTACTGGATCGGCCAGAACGCCACTCTGATTTACCTGGGCACCAGCCTAGTCATGTGGGGCTACAGCGTAAAGAGCCTGTTTGGCGGCTGGATCATGGCCAGCCCGCCAGGCGAACAACCGCTGTTACAGGGCCTGGCCTTGCTGCTGCTGCAACTGCTGGCCCTACGTTGGCTCTACCAGCGCAAGCTGTTCCTGCGGCTCTGACACTGAAGCGGCTGGCTGCAAGGGGCAATCCCGCTAATATGCAGCCATGCGAACACTACAACCCCTGCTCCCACTTCTGACGGCCGGCCTTGCACTGCTGCTGGCAGCCTGTGCCCAACCCGGCTCCCCGGGCGCCCCAGCGCGAGACAAGACAATCGCCATCACCATCCTGCACACCAACGACCACCATGGGCGTTTCTGGCAAAACAGCAATGGTGAGTACGGCATGGCCGCGCGCAAAACGGTGGTTGACGCCATACGCGCTGAAGTGGCAGCGGCCGGGGGTTATAGCCTGTTGCTGGACGGAGGTGATGTCAACACCGGCATGCCGGAGTCCGACCTGCAAGACGCCATACCCGACTTCAAAGGCATGAACCTGCTGGGTTATGACGCCATGGCAGTGGGCAACCACGAGTTTGACAAACCCCCTGCGGTGCTCGCCATGCAGCGCAAGCTGGCCACGTTTCCGATGTTGTCGGCCAACATCTACCAGGGGGGCGAGCGCATGTTTGCGCCGTACCACCTGTTCAATCTGGGCGGCGTACGGGTAGCCGTGATGGGAATGACCACCGAGGACACCCAAAGGCTCGGCAACCCGGCCAACATGCCGGGCGTAGAGTTTCGCAACCCCATACAAGAAGCCGCCAAGCTGGTGCCCACCTTGCGCGCAAAGGCGGACGTGGTAATCGCCG
>NZ_JBWMBA010000146.1:0-1148 GCF_056521325.1 Rhodoferax sp. ZS1R8
CACCCGGAACCGCATGCCCAACAAGCCGTGGGCCTTGTTGCCAATCTGCTGGGTATCAAAACCTATACCATCGTCGCGAACCATCACCTCCACTTCACCCTGAACGGTTGCGAGGTTGAGCCATACATTGTTCGCTCGGGCGTACTTGGCGATGTTGGTGGTGGCCTCCTGCACCAGGCGGTAGATCACCAGTTCGGCATTGGCCGTGAGCTGCACCGCTCCCAGTTCGCAGTGCACCGGAATACCCGCAGTCTTGGAAAACTCCCGACCGAGAATCTCCAGCGCGGCCACCAGTCCCAAATTGGCCAGCGCAGAGGGCCACAGATCTTCGATGATGCGGCGTTTCATCGCAATGCCGGCGTTGAGGGTCTCCACTAAGTGCTGCAGCCTCTCCTGTGCCTCCGGCGCGGTCGCGCCCAGACGCGATTTGATGCGTGCCACATCCAGCTTGGCAGCGGTTAACAAGGCACCTAACTCGTCATGCAGGTCGCGGGCAATGCGATGACGTTCGTCTTCGCGCGCGGTTTGCAAGTGGTTGTTCAATTCGACCAGTTGCAAGGTGCGGCGTACCACCTCACGCTGCAGGTGTTCCTGTTCGGCCAGCATCGCCTTCTGGTGCATGTCCTGCTGGGCCTTCAAGGCCTGGTTGTGCCGCATGTTCAGCAACACCAGGAACAGGCTGGTCACCGCCAGCAAGGCAACACCCACCCGGCTGAACAGCAGGATGTCCGAAACCTCTTGTTGGCTCTTCTGTAGACGAAGGGTTTCCATGTCCAGGAGTTCAGTACCAGTTGTGCGGATGGCGGCCATGTACTCCTGGCCTATGCCGCTGAGCGTGAAATCCCTGCCGGACTGGCGTTTACCCTCTTTTTCCATTTGGACCGTGATGGCGAGTTCCGACAACTTGGTCTCGGTCAGGGTGCGTAGTTTTCGCAGCAGTTCGGCAGACTGTGGCTCCTGGCTGTAAGCGGCGTCCAGCTGTGCGAAGGTCGCAGCAATATTTTTCAGCGCGGGGCGGTACGGCTCCAGGTATTCTTCCTGGCCCGTCAATAGGTACCCCCGTTGCCCCGACTCAGCGTCGAGCACACCCTTGGTGAGGTCGTACAAATGAAGCCGGTTCTGGGCAATTGCACCCAGCCGCTGCACCA
>NZ_JBWMBA010000147.1:0-1142 GCF_056521325.1 Rhodoferax sp. ZS1R8
AGGCAGCACTGCAGGTGTGCGCCTGGCGCTCGATGTTGGCCGACGATTTTCAGATCAGCGTCAACCGGTCACCGGTGCAGTTTCAGCACAACGGCGCCACCGACACCAGTTGGGCGGAGCAGCTCAGTGCACAGGGGTTGCCCGGCGACAGCATCGTGGTGGAAATCACCGAAGGACTGTTGCTGGATACCAGTGCCAGTGTGGCCGATACCCTGCTGGCGTTGCGAGCCGCGGGCATTGGTGTGTCGTTGGACGACTTTGGTACCGGGTATTCGTCGCTGTCTTACCTGCAAAAGTTTGACATCGACTTTGTCAAAATCGACCAGTCCTTTGTGCGCCATCTATCGGCCAACTCCACCGAGCTAGCCCTGTGCAGGGCCATTGTGGTGATGGCTCACGCGCTGGACATGCGGGTGATTGCCGAAGGGGTGGAGACGGCGCAGCAGCGCGACCTGCTGGCCTCGGTGGACTGCGACTACGTGCAAGGCTATTTGTATGCCAAGCCCATGCCAGCACCTGAGTTCGAAGCCTTTGTGGCGGCCTACCGTGCGTCGTCGAAAACCCAGTTGACGCTGTCAGCCAGTTGAGGTCAGGGCGGCGTCCAGCACCTCTACCCAGTGTTGCACCTTGGTCGCGGTGCCACTCTGCAGGTGGGTGATGCAGCCGATGTTGGCAGACACAATCACTTCACGCTGCAGCGCGCCCAAATGTCCCAGCTTGCGGTCGCGTAGCTGATAGGCCAGCCCAGGATTGAGCACACTGTAAGTGCCTGCCGAACCGCAGCACAGGTGGGCCTCATTCGTTGCGGTGCGGACATCAAACCCCAGTGCTCCCAAGTGTTGCTCGATCCCGCCCTTGAGCTTTTGGCCGTGCTGCAGGGTACAGGGCGGGTGCAGTGCCAGCGTGGGCGCATGGTCGCGTATGCGTTGTGCCAGGTTGGGCTGGCGGGTCTGAAGCGCGTCTACGATGCTGGGCAGCAGTTCACTCAAATCCTTGGTCAGGGCGCTGATGTGCCGTGCCTTGGCGGCATAGGCCGGGTCGTCGCGCAGGATGTGGCCGTATTCGCGCACGGTGACGCCGCAGCCCGATGCGTTCATCACGATCGCCTCGACCGCGTCGGCTTCGATCTGCGGCCACCAGGC
>NZ_JBWMBA010000148.1:0-1140 GCF_056521325.1 Rhodoferax sp. ZS1R8
GTGTCGGGCAGCCCCGGAAACTCTAGCATCACCGGGTCGCGTACAAAAGCGCAGGGCGATTGCTTCAGCGCTGCCATATTTGCGTGCGCTTCGTCGGTTACGGCGGCCTTGTCCTGACTCAATAGCAGCTGCTCAAAATACAGGCTGCCAATTTGGCGCTCCAGCGCGCGCGTGCTCCAGTTCTGGGCCGCAGCCTCTTGCATATACCACTGCCGGGCCTCGATGCTGTCCGCCCGCAGCAGCAGGCGGTAGTGCGTCCAGCTCAATTCGCGACGCAGTGCGTCGCGAATTGGAAACGCCTGATAGAACCCACGCATATGCCGCAAATTGGTGGCATCAAACCCTCGCCCAAATTCCGCCGACAAAGCCTGCCCCAGCTGCGGCAACAAACGCTGCCCATACGCCGCCCGCTGCGCACCACCTTGCTCAAACTCCACAATATGCCGCCCAATGTGCCAGTAGGTCTGCACCTGCACCGCATCCACCGCCCGCAGCACCTGCTGGCGCGAATCGGCAATCAGCTGGCGAAGGGCATCCAGCAGCGGTGCAAGGCCTTCTACGGGATTGCCACCTTCACTGATCTTCTTGCCAGTTTGTTTCTTTTTTGATTCAGTCATAGGCATTTGCTTACTGTCTTGCCATGGGCTACGCGAATCGATCAGGCTGGCATAGGTGAGGCGCATCGGCACCGGGTGAACGATTCTAGGCCTTAGCCTGCCGGACGGGGAGATGCCAAAGCAGGTTGGCGAGACACCAACCCAATCACCCAGTCAATGCGCGCAAAGTGCCAAACCGGAGAGTAATAATGCGCATGCAATCCATTGCTAAAAGAGGAGGCCATGATGTTGAAACGCCGCTATGCAATTGGCCTGTTGGCCGCGCTATCCCTGGTAAGCTTTGCGCCCGTGGCGCTGGCGCAGGCATGCCCTGCCAAGTCCATTCGCTGGGTTGTACCCTATCCAGCGGGGGGTGGTTCGGACTTTCTGGCCCGAACCATTTCGCAGCAGTTGTCTACCCAGGTCGGGCAAACCATCGTGGTGGACAACAAGGCGGGGGGCAACACATCGATTGCAGCCACCGAGGTGGCGCGCTCTGCTGCCGACGGCTATACCGTGCTCTCGGCGGACAACGGCACCATGG
>NZ_JBWMBA010000149.1:0-1137 GCF_056521325.1 Rhodoferax sp. ZS1R8
CTGGAACACGGCCGCCAGCCTGCTGACGCTGAACTGGCTGGTGTTTCGCAAACTGTGGGTGGCGGCCCTGGCCTATGTTGGCATACTCGTTGCAGTGGCACTGCTGGTGTTTGGCATTGCGCGCCTGGTGCTCCAGTTTTCCGACACGTTGATGATGGCGCTGGGCCTGGGGTTTGGGCTGGCAGCCTTTGTGTTGCCGGGCCTGTTTGGCAATGCGCTGTTTCACACCGAGTGCCGCAAGGCCATGGCCAAGGCGCTGACGGGCCATGCCAATGTGGCCGATGCGCGTGATGCCCTGTTGCGCCAGGCCAGCAACCGCAACCGACTGATAGCACTGGCAGCCGCCAATGTTGCGGTCGTGCTGCTTGCGGCATTCGCATACCAGCAGTTTTCTGCACTCAGCCAGGTGACCGTCCTGCCGCACGGTGCGCTGGAGGCGGGCAACGTGGCGGTCGGGCGGACCACTGACGCGGCTACCCCGAATCGTATGATGCCGATGCCCACAGCCAGCGCCGCGGCAACGGCTAGCGAAGCTGTAGCGTCCGCACCATCGTCTGCGGCTTCCGTTTCCGTTTCTGCTTCTGCCGCCTCGGCACCGGCATCCACACCGGCATCTGCACCGCCTGCCTCAGCGCCGAGCATGGCGCTGGCAGCCAGCCAACCCCAAGCTACCAGTTCCATGCCAACGATAGGAACGGCCATTGCCGCAACAACGGCAGCATTGGCGGCACCCACAGTATCCACTGTGCCGACGCCTGCATCAACCACATCGGCGCCGCCCGCCCCGACCCCTGCAAAGACTGCGAGCGCAAGCAAGGCCAAGACCAGCACCGCTGCGTCGACACCTGCCGTTCAGGTACGGGCCGCTAAAGAACCGGCGGAGACAAAGGCCACCAAAAAACCGCAGACCGCCGCGGCGGCGGCTACGCCGGTGCAAAAGGCCTCTGCCGTAGCATCCAGCCCAGTCGCGGACACCAAGTCCTTTTTCATCAACGTGGGGCTGTTTGCTGTACCCGAGAACGCCGCCAAGGCCCACGCCAAACTGCTAGAGGCCGGGTTGCCATCGGTGATGAAGGAACTCAAGTCCAAGACCCGTCAGATCCGTGTACGGGTCGGGCCATATGCCAGCCAGGCCCA
>NZ_JBWMBA010000014.1:0-4405 GCF_056521325.1 Rhodoferax sp. ZS1R8
ACCACTGTTGCACAAAGTGCATCAGACGCTCCGCCCTGGTGGAATGTTCGTCTTTTCGGTCGAGCACCCCGTCGTCACGTCGTGCGACCTCGCTTGGAAGGAATCAGGGCCGCGCCAAGACTGGGTAGTAGACAACTACTTCAGTACAGGGAAGCGGGTAACCGAGTGGATGGGCGCGAACGTGGTCAAGTACCATAGAACGGTAGAGGATCATTTTCTCGCTCTGCAGCGTTGCGGGTTTAGAGTCGAGAGCCTTCGCGAATCAAAACCTCTTCGATCCAATTTCGAATCGGAAGAGACCTTCCTTCGTCGTAAACGAATACCGCTGTTCCTTCTCATCTCAGCCAGTCGCGTCTAGTCCCATGCAGGCACCTAACCCTTCCATCGAACGGGCAGTCACAAGCGGGCTCCGCCCACTTGTGACTGCCGCTAACGGCAAACGTTAGACCGCATGGACAGCATCTCGCTCGAAGTTCTGACCGCCCTTGCTGGGCTGATTGTTGCCGGGCTCAGTTACTTCGCGACCGTTCAGCGAAGTCGGATGCAGGCGAACGAAACGTTGAATGCGTCCGAGCGCCTTGTGAGCATGTTCACCCCCCGTGATGGCATACCAGTCCGAATTGATCAAGTAGCGTGATGGATGGATGGTTCGACCCATCACCGTTATTGAAAAAATCAGGTGCGGGAGGCGTCCACGCAACGCACTTCTTGCATATGGGTGTGACGGTGAGGATGGGCGAGTCCGGAGGTTTTTGGATTTTCTGTATCAGGCCCCTGCCAGGGCGCCGCAGGCCCCCCCCTGGTGAGTGTTTTCACCAATCGCGCTGGCCATTGCACAGTGAATTGATCAATTCAGCGTGACAGACAATAAAAATCTCCCACCAGGACTTTGAACAAGCGGTCCTTGTGGGAGAGTCTCTTTCGACCAAGATCGAGACCATCAAAGTGTGCCACGCCTTACTTCAAAACCCCAACTTCTTCTCACTTTTATTGCAAATTGATGCGCACGAGGCGGCTCAATTGCAATCCCAGCAATGTTCATGCGGAGCTGTCCTGCACAAGGCAGACTACCCGCGCAAGCCGCGTGGTTGTCCGCCTGAGCTACGGCCTGACTTTGAGACGCGCTTTAGCTTCTGCTGTAGCCAGTGCCGTAAGCGAACGACGGCGGTGTCGGTGCGGTTTCTGGGGCGACGCCTGTACCTAGGCTTGATCGTGGTGCTGATGTCGGTGCGACGCACGACGCTCAGTGCGCAGGCGGTGCAACTGGCTGATGCACTGGGTGTACCCGCTCGCACCATTGCACGGTGGCGCCATTGGTGGCTTCAAGTCTTTCCCACCACGCCCCTGTGGGCTGCTGCCTGCGCGCGCTTCATGCCCCCGGTTGACACCCAGCATTTGCCCACCAGCCTGATTGAACGCTTTGCCGGCCCTGCGGCTGAGGTGGCGATGCGTCTGCTGGCCTTTCTATCCCCCTTGAGCGTGCGCCCTGTGATCACGCTGCAAGAGGCTCGCTGATTTCCCGCAGAGGATGCCAATAGTCAAACTCACCCAAGATTTGTAGCCTTCACTCCCACAAGCGATGCCGCCGGCGTCGCAATTTGGAGTGAACTTGAAACCCATAAAAGATCCCCGTCAGCGCGACCGCTGGGCGCGCCTGCGCTTCTTAATCATTGGCCCCTTGCTGGCCGCACCGCCCGATCCAGGCGAACTGCAAACTGCCTTGGGCCTGCTGGCCACCAAGACCTGGCGCCATCCAGCATCTGGGATGGATGTCAGCTTTGGCCACTCCACGCTGGAGCGCTGGTACTACGCGGCCCGCAAGGCAGATGACCCGGTGGCTGCCCTGCGCAACCGCCTGCGCGGTGGCGTCCAGCGCTTCCCCAGCCTGTCGCAATTGGTCATCGATACCTTGACCCAACAATACCGCGAGCACCCAGGCTGGACTGCACAACTGCACTTTGACAACCTGCGCGTGAGCTTCCAAGGCAGTGGCGGCGCAGCCGCTACTTCGTCTTCTTCGTCTTCTTCGTCTTCTTCGTCTTCAGTCTCTTCTTACCAAACCGTGCGCCGCTACCTCTTGGCCCAAGGCATGTTTCGCCAGGCCCAACCCAAACGCGCCACTGCCGGTGCCTTGGCCGCGCGTGACCGGCTGGAACGTCTGGAGGTGCGCAGCTTTGAGGTGGACCATGTCAATGCACTTTGGCATCTGGACTTCCACCACGGTTCGCGCAAGGTGCTCACCCGTTTGGGAGAGTGGGTGACGCCGATGATCCTGTGCGTGATCGATGACCGCTCCCGCTTGGTGTGCCACTTGCAGTGGTATCTGGACGAGACGGCGCAAAGCCTGATCCATGCCTTGTGCCAGGCCTTCATGAAGCGCGGCCTGCCGCGCGCCTTGATGACCGACAACGGGGCGGCGATGCTGGCTGAGGAAACCACCAACGGCTTGGCGGCACTTGGCATCGTGCACCAAACCACGCTGCCGTATTCGCCGTACCAGAACGCCAAGCAGGAATCCTTCTGGGGCCGCCTTGAAGGGCGCTTGATGGCCATGCTCGAAGGCGAGCAAAGCTTGGACCTGGATGCCCTCAATCTGGCGACCCAAGCCTGGACCGAGCAGGAATACCACCGCACGCGGCACAGCGAGATTGATGCTACGCCGATGGATCACTATTTGGCTGGCCCCAATGTCAGTCGGCCCTGCCCAAGCAGTGCTGCACTGACTGAGCGCTTTCGCATTGAGGTCAAGCGCACACAGCGCCGCTCGGACGGAACCGTCAGTCTGGGTGGCGCACGCTTTGAGATACCCAGTCGCTACCGCCACTTGCAACAGGTTCAATTGCACTATGCGCGCTGGGATTTATCACGGGTCGATCTGGTGGATGCGCGCACCGGCGCCATCCTGTGCCCAGTCAAACCATTGGACAAGTCCGCCAACGCCAATGGCCAGCGTCGCCGCTTGAGTCCAGCCGATGTTGATCTTTCACCGCTGGCACCAAAGGGTCTACCTGCTTTGATGACGCAGCTCCTGGCTGACTACGCCGCCACCGGCGTGCCGCCGGCCTATTTGCCCACTTGTGTCCCCCCAGCAACCCAAACCACCACGAATGAGGTCTGTCCATGAATCACAAGCTACTGGCCCTGTATGGGCTCAAGTTCAATCCCTTCTCGCCAGAGTTGCCCGTGGACGCGATCTATGTGCCGCAGAAGATCGAGAGTTTTTGTTGGCGCATTGAGCATGCACAAATCCGCGAAGGTGGCTTTGCCATGGTGCACGGTGAGCCCGGTAGCGGCAAGAGCATTGTGCTGCGCGTGCTGGCCGAGCGTTTGAAGAAGCTGCCCGATGTGACGGTGGGCGCCATCAATCACCCTCAGAGCAATCTGGCGGACTTTTACCGTGAGCTGGGGGATGTCTTTGGGGTGCCGCTGCGACCCTCCAATCGTTGGGGTGGTTTCAAGGCTTTGCGTGCGCGTTGGCTGGCTCACATGGAGTCCAGCCGTTGTCGGGCGGTGCTGCTGGTCGATGAGGCGCAGGAGATGACGGCTCAGGTGTTGTCGGAGTTGCGCCTGTTGGCGAGTTCGAGCTTTGATTCACAGTCGCTGTTGTGCATCGTGATGGCGGGGGATGCCAGACTGATTGAGAAACTGCGCCGGGAGGAACTCATTCCCCTGGGGAGCCGGATTCGTACCCGGCTGGCCACGGAGTTTGCCAGTCGGGATGAACTGTTGGCCTGCCTGGAGCATTTGTTGGCCGGCGCGGGTAATGCCAGTTTGATGACGGCCCAGTTGCGCCATACCTTGTGTGACCATGCCGCTGGCAACTATCGGGTTCTGACGACGATGGCGGCGGAACTGCTGGCCTGTGCGGCGCAAAAGGATTTACCGCTGCTCGATGAGAAGCTGTACATGGATGTCTTTGCGCCCCCGGCCAAGCCCACGCAGCGTCGCGTGACTGGTGCGGGGCGCTGACCATGAGACGAGCCAAGCACCGCTACCCATGCCCGATGTGTGAAAGCGCTGAAACCCGCACGCTGTCGGAAGAAGACGCCGTTGAGATCCACGAGTTCTTGGAGGTGATAGCAGCCAACTTCCTGAGTCGCTATGGTGAGCGGATCTATCGCCATTACACCAAGCAGGCCAAACGCCATGTCAACCCCGACAAACCATGGCTCAACTCTGACGAGCCCTTCTGATCATTGACCGGCTCTAACAAAGCGGCGTCCGTAGCAATACCGACGCCGTTTTGTTTGCAATCCTCGCCTAAACGTACATTACCAAACGTGGTTATGGGTCCATCGACTTGGGTGTTCACACTCAGCCATCGAGCACGCGCACACGGTCTGCGTTGGCCAGCACCATCAAGGTGCGCCGCACATGGGTATGCGGGATGGAGTAGTCATTGAGG
>NZ_JBWMBA010000150.1:0-1137 GCF_056521325.1 Rhodoferax sp. ZS1R8
GCATATTTTATAGGCGCTAGAAACCGATTATGCCTGATTAGCTACCTGCCTCAGACGCTGTTGAATTTTGATGTGGATTGACCATACTGGTGTTATGTCCAGTCACTTGCGAGGTATGCCATGGCCATGAACCGCATTCAATTCCAGCCCGGTCTGTCCATGCGGGACTTCCAAAGCCAGTACGGCAGTGAAGAGCAGTGCGAAAGCGCTGTGTTCTCCTCGCGTTGGCCCCACGGCTGGCGCTGTGCGCACTGCGGGTGCTCGCGCTCGTTTAAAACCCGCAACGGTACCGGCCGTCAGCTGTGGGAGTGTGTGATCTGCGGCTACCAGTCCTCCAGCATCGTAGGCACGGTGTTTGAACACACCAAGCTGCCCCTGACGGTCTGGTTCCTGGCCCTGTACCTGTTGACGCAAAGCAAGAATGGCATCAGCGCCTTGGAGTTAAAGCGCCAACTCGGGGTGAGCTACACGACCGCCTGGCTGGTGAAGCACAAGCTGCTGGAGACGATGCGCCTGCGCGAGGAGCCCCGCCGCCTGGATGGGCGCGTGGAGATCGACGATGCGTATTTGGGCGGCGAGCGGGTGGGCAGCATGAATGGCGGTCGGGGTGCATTGAACAAATCTGCCTTTGTCGCAGCGGTGCAAACCGACATGGAGGGCAAACCACGCTTCATGCGCTTAACCCCCATCGTGGCGTTCACGAAAGAAGCCCTCATCGACTGGGCAGCCAAGAGTTTGGCCAGCACTGCGCATGTGGTCTCCGATGGTTTGCATTGCTTCAAGCAGGTCACGCAAGTAGGTGCGTCCCATGAGCGCCATGTGACGGGCAGCGGCAGGCAATCTGCCAAACGGCCTGAGTTTCGCTGGGTCAACACGATGTTGGGGAATCTGAAAATGTCCTTGGCCGGCACCTACCATGCGTTTGACCACACCAAGTATGCGCATCGCTACCTGGCTGAGTTTTCTTACCGCTTTAACCGACGCTTTGATTTGGCGGCGATGCTGCCGCGCTTGCTGCGCGCGGCTGTAACCACCAAGCCGCTTCCGCTGTGCCACCTTCGGTGGTCTGAGGCACGTAGCTAATCAGGAAAAATAGGGATCTGGCGCAGATTCTACGTGCGTGAGTAGCTATGGATT
>NZ_JBWMBA010000151.1:0-1135 GCF_056521325.1 Rhodoferax sp. ZS1R8
GCCAGCAGCGCCACCAACACGATGACATGGCGCCGCAAATACCGCACGTCTACGCCTACATGGGCGGCAGCAGACTCGCCCAGCGCCAGCGCATTCATGGCGCGCACCAACTGGCGGACGCGCCAAGCTGCCACACCCAGCAAAGCGGTCAACACCACCACCAGAGCCCAATTGGCCCCGGCCAAGGAGCCCAGCGTCCAGAACGACAGGTTGCGCAGCTGCTCATCGTTGGCGAGGTAGGTGCACAGGCCAATGACGGCGGCCGCCAACGCGTTCAGCGCAACCCCGGTCAACAACAACCCCGCAATAGAGCCCGGCGTAATCCAGCGGGCCACAGCATCCAGTGCAAAACAAACACCCAAAGCACCGCCAAAAGCGGCAGCTGGCAGCAACCACATGCGCCAGGCCAGGGGAATGGGCCAGTTGAAACCGGCAAACACAACGATCGTCAGCGCCACCGCGCACGCTGCCCCGGCGCTGACACCCAGCAGGCCAGGGTCAGCCAGGGGGTTACGGAACAGGCCCTGCGTCAGCGCGCCGGCCATGCCCATGCTGGCACCGATCAGCACCGCGAACAGCGCCCGTGGCAGGCGTATGTTCCACAGCACATAACTGCCTGCCGACGTGGTCGGCTGGTCAACCAAACCCAGCAAGGCCAGCCAGTCGTCAGCCCGCACGGGCACAGCACCCCACTGCACCGCAACGGCAATGCTGGCCAGCACCGCCGCCAGGAGCAAGGCCGCGGGGCGGGCCTTGTCAAGTTGTAAAAAAGGGCGCAATTGCAGAGGCAAGGCGTGCATGAACGCATAACCTTTGCAATTGCCGTATCCAAAACGGATACCGCCGCGGGTAAGCGCGGCCCAAAGCCCAAGAGAAACATGGCTTCCAGCGCAACGACGCGCCGGTTTCGGCCGGCCGGGCTTTGTGCAAGACCCGGCAACCTGAGAATTCCGTCGATACCACCCGCGGCCTGCAGGCCTTGGTCGGTTAGCAAAATCACATCGGGCTGGGCCGCAATGGCGGCCTCTGGCGTCAGTGGTTTGTAGCCCGTAAATCCGGTAATGGCATTGGTGGCGCCTGCGTACTCCAACATGGCATGTGCGCTGGTCGCCAGCCCCGACACCATGACCTGGCT
>NZ_JBWMBA010000152.1:0-1133 GCF_056521325.1 Rhodoferax sp. ZS1R8
GCTGAACTCACTTCGCTGTACCCGCAAGACGAGGCGCATCTGCTTTTTGTTCCGGATACTTGGCTGCACAAGGCTCTTTGGCGGGTCAGCCAATGGATTCCGACACGATTGGCTGGTTTTACTACTGGCTTTGCCATGCGCGTGGCGACCCAGTTGGTGCAAAGGCGTTTTATCAAAGAGCTTGTGAAGAAGGAGGGGATTACCGTTATTCATCAGCCCATGCCTGTATCGCCCAAAGAACCGTCGTTGATGTATGGTTTCGGCATACCAGTTGTCATTGGTCCAATGAATGGTGGCATGGACTATCCTCCCGCATTTAGGGGCATGCAAGGCGGGGTTGAGCGCTTGTCATTGAGATTGGGCCGTGCTTCGGCAAATGTCATGAATAGACTATTCCCTGGCAAGCGCAAAGCTGCGTGCCTTTTGGTTGCCAACGAGCGCACCAAGCGGGCGCTTCCATCAAGTGTTGCAACTTCTCGGTGCGAAATACTGGTTGAAAATGGCGTCGACCTGTCTCTTTGGCAAGACTCGATTCTATCAACAAGAGTGCTGAAACCCTTTGGTGAGGTGACCCATTTTGTATTTATGGGGAGACTTGTTGATTGGAAGGCGGTCGACCTTTTGCTGAATGCATTTGCATGTGCGGCGAAGTCATGTCCCATTTCCCTTGAAATTATTGGAGATGGGTTGGAGCGAGGTGCTTTGGAGCAATTGGCAAACGAGCTTCAACTACTTGGAAACCAACAAGAGGCAGGAAAAGTTCACTTTGCGGGTTGGCTCAACCAGGTTGAATGTGCCAGTTACATTCGAAGCGCTGATGCGCTGGTCTTACCGAGTCTGATGGAGTGCGGTGGTGCAGTGGTGCTTGAGGCTATGGCGATGTCACTGCCTGTTATTGCAACCAATTGGGGAGGTCCCGCCGACTATCTCGATGCTACTTGCGGAGCGCTGATCGAGCCCATCACACGCGATGCCTTCGTCGCTGATTTTGCGGTGGCGATGCAGGAGTTTTCTCGGGCCCCTGAAAAGCGTACTTCCATGGGATTCGCTGGCCGTAGAAAAGTGTTGTCTCAGTTTGACTGGGAAGTAACAGTAGATCAGATGTTAACGATTTACCAGTCACTGTCAGAACA
>NZ_JBWMBA010000153.1:0-1132 GCF_056521325.1 Rhodoferax sp. ZS1R8
TTCTTCTGACGGCCGGCGCAAGCGCTCCAATCGCTCCAAGACTTTGAGTATCGTGTAGTCCTCACCGGCATTTTCGGCCAGCTGGGGGTCGATGCGTTCGCCCAACCACCGTGCCTTGGGCAGCACCATCTTGCCCTTGATGCGCAGGCTCTGGTGGATCAGGTGTTCATAGAAACCGCCACCCTCGTCACTGGGGAGCAGCAGGTGGTGGTCGCCCCGCTGATCAGCGCGCGCACGCACGTCATACATGCATTGCGCAATGGCGCCCTTGAGTTCCTCAGGAGCCTTGACCACCTTGGCACGACTGCCTTCCAGCTCCTGGAGCATGTACACCGAAAATTCGTCAAAGGTGTTGATCCAGAGTTCTTTGACGGCTTCGGCCGGAACGCCGATTTTCTGTAGCGCGCGCCGAAACGCCAGCCCCGCCACGTCGGTGTAGGTCAGAGTCAGGATCTTCTTGGGCAAATAGCGCCCGGTTTTTCGCCGCTGACTCTCCAGTACCTCGGCAACTTTGAGCGCAAGGCTGGTGGTTTTTGCGGCCCCAGCATTTGCGTTCACGATGATGGATGGGCAACTGCTGGTTTGCAGCTCCACCTGCTGTCGCGAAGGCGTGATGTTTTGTGGATGGAAAAGCGGTGATGACGTCATTGCGACCATGGTTTGTTCTTATCTGGGATGCGTGGCATCTTAAGCGCCTGGTCTGCGACCGGAGCACAGTATCGCCGGCTGCCATTCTTCAAAGTCAGGGTTCGCAAGCGAACAGATTGCAAACTGCCAAGGGCTGAACATGCAACCCATGATCAGAAACATGAGATTTCTTCCAAAAGGCGCCACCGGCTTGGCCCCGCGCGCGCCGCCCAACGGTCGAAATTCAAAAATCTTTTCGCGCTGTTGAATCCAGTCGCCGAGTTCCCCCGTATTAGCTTGTAAGTACCGTCCATCTTCAGTCGATGACGGCACCCACGACCTTCCGTTTTATTTTGTTCCTCAAGGAGACCGATATGCACTTCAAATTTGGTAACGTCGCCAAAGCCTGTTTATTGTTGGTTACAGCCAGCGCAGCGATGGCTTCCAGCCACCGCGAGGCCCCTTTCATCACCACCAGCCCCAAGGTTGATGGCACAGACTTTTA
>NZ_JBWMBA010000154.1:0-1131 GCF_056521325.1 Rhodoferax sp. ZS1R8
CATCCACGTGCTTCTGGACCCCGGCCATAACTTTAGTGCCGTAGGAGCACAACTAGATGCAACTTCGCAGGGATCAACCCCCCTCGCGTTGCGGGTGGGCCTGCCCAAAACCGCCACGCCCGAGCAAATCCGCGACGCGGTTCAGGCCTGGCTGATGCGCCAGGCTAGAGAACACTTTGTGCAACGACTCGACCACTTTGCTCCCTTGTTACAGGTGCAGTGGCGCAAGCTCAGCCTCAGCTCCGCCGGCACGCGTTGGGGCAGCGCACGCACGGATGGCTCCATCCGCCTGAACTGGCGTTTGGTGCACTTCCGTCCGGCAGTCATCGACTATGTGGTGGCGCACGAACTGAGCCACCTGCGTGTCATGGACCACAGCGCCCGCTTCTGGGATACCGTGCGCAGCGTGCTGCCCGACTATGCCGAATTGCGTGGCCAGCTCAAGGAAGATTCGATCCCGAAGTGGTAGCGACGGCTGTGCCGCCAAACCGGTAAACGCCGTCCTTATCCAGCGCGCGCCGCAGCTTGCCCGCAAACCACAGCGCATGCAGATGCGCGACCACCTCGCCCATGGCAAAGGTGGTCTGGTGCATGTCGAGCGGGCGTTTAAACATCAACGGCAGGATGTCGAAGGCGCAGCAGGGCCGCGCAGTGCATGCGTCCATCACCTCGGCCAGGCGGTCACGGTGGTGGTCGTGTAACTGCTGGATGCGGGTGTGCATGCCGGTGAAGGGCTTGCCGTGCGAGGGCAACACCAGCGCGTCTTCGGGCAGGGTGCGAAACTTATCGACAGAGTCCAAAAATTGGACCAGGGCGTTGGACTCGGGCTCCTGCTCGTAGACGCTCACATTGGTGGATATGCGCGGCAGCATCATGTCGCCACCTATGAGCACATTCAAACTTTCACAGTACAGCGCTATGTGCTCCGGCGCGTGGCCGTAGCCGCTGATGCAGCGCCACTCGCGCTCGCCAATGGTCAGCCGCATGCCGTCCATCAAGCGCCGGTACTGCGGCGGAACAGATGGCACCAGGGAAGGGAAGTAGCCTGTGCGGCCCTTGATCTGCTCCATGGCCTCGGGGCTGTTCAGCCCATGGGATGCAAAAAACTCAGCCGCACGGTCGCCGCCAAAA
>NZ_JBWMBA010000155.1:0-1130 GCF_056521325.1 Rhodoferax sp. ZS1R8
GCGGTTCGTGGTTGGGCATGTCCCAGCGGGTGCGGGGGTAGTCGGTCTGTTGGGTTTCCCAGGTGACGATACCGCCCTTGACGTAAATCTTCCAGGAGCAACTGCCGGTGCAGTTCACACCGTGGGTGCTGCGCACGATCTTGTCGTGCGCCCAGCGGTTGCGGTAGGCGTCTTCCCAGGTGCGGTCTTCACCGGTGGTGATGCCGTGGCCTTCAGAAAACTCTTCCCGGGGAAGGGAGAAATAGCTCAAACGATCAAGAAAGTGACTCATGGGAGACCTCTGTGAACAACATTGTGAAGTAAATAGGGCTGTAGCCCCCGTATATATTGACTATGTAGCTATAAATTTTATAGCGTCTTGGATCATGGATTCCTAATTTCAGAACCGGCGCGCAGATAAAACCACCAGTTCAGAATCAGGCACAGGGCGTAAAAGATGGCAAATCCGTACATGGCGAATTGCGGTGTGCCGGCCTTGATCTGCTGGCCGATGACTACCGGGGCGATGAATGAACCGTAAGCGCCGACAGCGGCAGTCCAGCCCAGCACCGGGCCGGCCTGCACGCGGTCGAAGATGACGCCGATGGTGCGGAAGGTGGAGCCATTGCCAATGCCACTGGCGGCGAACAACAGCACAAAGAGCCACATGAAGGTCGAGAAATACTGCTCCGGGGTGGCCGAGCCATAGGCCTGCATCATCACGTAGCCCACCGCACCCGAAGCCACCACCATCACGGCGGAGATCACCTGGGTCACGATGGAGCCGCCCACCTTGTCGGAGATCCAGCCGCCCAAAGGACGGATCAACGCGCCTACGAAGGGGCCGATCCAGGCATAGGTCAGTGCCGAGGGGGCGTTGGGGTTCTTGAGCGTGTGCTGCATCACGCCGGCAGCGTCGGGGACGTGCTGGAAACCGAAGATCACCGTGATCGACAGCGGCAAGGCCATCGAGAAGCCGATGAACGAGCCGAAGGTGACGATGTACAGCACCGTCATCGACCAGGTGTGCTTGTTCCTGAATATCTCGAACTGCTTGGTGAGGTTGCCCTTCATCTCGCCAAAGGCGGCCAGCTTCATCACGAGCAGCGTGGCCACGACGATGAGAGGCAGGGTGACCCACATATTGAGCA
>NZ_JBWMBA010000156.1:0-692 GCF_056521325.1 Rhodoferax sp. ZS1R8
GTCGATGTGGATCGGTAACTTCTTTCTGGTGGTTCTGAATCTGCCGATGATCGGTCTGTGGGTCAAGATGATCACGGTGCCCTACCACCGCTTGTACCCGGCCATTCTGATGTTCTGCGCCATTGGTGTATTCAGTCTCAGCAACAACGAGTTTGATGTGTACTTGATGGCCCTGTTTGGGTTACTCGGTTACATCTGCGCCAAGCTGGATTGCGAAGCCACACCGATGCTGCTGGGTTTCATCATCGGACCGATGATGGAAGAATACCTGCGCCGTGCCTTGTTGCTGTCGCACAGCGACCCGATGGTGTTCGTGCAGCGCCCAATCAGCGCCACCATGCTGGCATTGTCTGCGGTGGCAATGATGGTGGTGCTCAGCCCGAATTTGCGGAAGAAGCGGGAAGAGGCGTTCCAAGAAAGTTGAGCCCCCTGCGCCAACCTGAGGGTTTACAGCAATACCCATGATGCACTTCTGGGCCGATAAAGCAGTTTTAGGTTCGGGAGTGCAGGCCATGCCAGAAACGCCACAGAGTCTGATTGCCTTTTGCCGTACGAATAACCGCGTGTGCCCTTTGCCCAAGCACTGGAACGCCTTGTTTGAGATGCTGCCCAACCGCAAACGCACTGCGCTGGGTTGGGAGCCGCCGCTACCGCTGATTCTGGAAGCCTGGGACAGCACCCCAGGCCCACTC
>NZ_JBWMBA010000156.1:702-1130 GCF_056521325.1 Rhodoferax sp. ZS1R8
TGGCTGAGCATATTGAGTGGGCGGCAGAGCATGGAGCGCTGGAGTCAGTGGCCGCTTTTTTGCGCGGCTTGCCTGAAGTGGAATGGCTGCACGCGGGCTGATAGTGGTCAAGGCCTTGGTGGGTTGTGCGCTCGCTACGGCCTGGCGCAGGGCACGCAGGAAGTCCTGCACCTCTTCATTGGGCCGTACGGGTTCTTTCCAGTATTCACTGCAGTCAGCCTTGCGGCCCAGCAGTTGCATGTTGACCAGTTCGAGCCGCAGCGTGGCCTGGCCACCAAAGGTGGCGCCTCGGTGGTGTTGGCTTCCACCGAGGCCCTGAAGGTTTGAAAGTTGCGCATGCCGGCTGCCTGGGCCAGCATATTGAGCAGTTCAAGGTGGGAGGGCGGCGATTGGCCTTGATCGGCGCGTTGGTCCAGGTCTGAATTGAG
>NZ_JBWMBA010000157.1:0-1128 GCF_056521325.1 Rhodoferax sp. ZS1R8
GGCCCAGCTCATTGCCTACACCAGCCATGCGTTTGGCAACCCACCGCGCCCCATAACCGCCGCGTTGCCCAAGTCCGAAAACGCGTTGAAGAAGGTATTTATCTTGCTGCGCTCGCAGACCGGGCACGATTTTTCGCAGTACAAGCCCAACACCATTTTTCGCCGTATCGAGCGCCGCATGGCGGTACACCAGGTAGAAACCCTGGAAAGTTATGTGCAGTACTTGCAGCAAACGCCAGCCGAGGTGGAGGCACTGTTTCGTGACCTGCTGATCGGGGTGACCAGTTTCTTTCGCGACCCCGATGCCTTTGCGGCGCTGGAGGAACAGGTCATTCCCAAACTGTTTGCAGGCAAACCAATGGGCGGCGTGGTGCGCGCCTGGACCGCGGGCTGCTCCACGGGTGAAGAGGCCTATTCCATTGCCATCCTGTTGCAGGAGCGGCTGGAGGCGCTCAAACAGAACTACCGCATCCAGGTCTTTGCCACCGATATTGATAGCCGCGCCATTGCGGTCGCACGGGTGGGCGTCTACCCCGCCAGCATTGCCGAAGACATCACGCCCGAGCGGCTGGCGCGCTTCTTCACGCTGGAGCCCGGCGGCAACGCCTACCGCGTGCACAAGGGCATACGCGACATGCTGGTGTTCTCGGAGCAGAACCTGATCAAGGACCCACCTTTCTCTAAGCTCGATCTGATCAGTTGCCGCAACCTGCTGATTTATCTGGGTGCGGATTTGCAGAAGAAGCTGATATCGCTGTTCCATTACGCGCTGTGCCCAGGCGGCATGCTGTTCTTGGGTACGTCCGAGACGGTGGGCGAGTTTGCCGACCTGTTTGCCACGCTGGAGCGCAAGTCCAAGCTGTACCAGCGCAAGGAAGATTTTCAGGGCGCACAGCGCGCAGCCTTGGGTCGCTTTTTATCGCCCCCCATGCAAAAAGAAGCCAACCCCCCGCTGGCCGCTGGTGGCACGGCGCTGGCCACCAAGCTGTCCTTGCGCGAGTTGACCGAGCAAACCTTGTTGCAACAGGTCGACAAAGTGGCGGCCCTGGTCAACGCCCATGGTGACGTGCTCTTTTTGCATGGCCGTTCGGGCATGTACCTGGAGCCAACCCCTGGCGAGGCTGGCAT
>NZ_JBWMBA010000158.1:0-1128 GCF_056521325.1 Rhodoferax sp. ZS1R8
GAGCAAGACCGTTTGTTTCGAGGAGCTGGCTTATCAACGTTGTAGCGATGACCAAATCGTGGAGAAACAATTATTCTATGACCCCACTCAGTTCAAGTAGGCTCCTGGCAATTCTCAAGTCTTGAGGCACACAGCATGACTAAAGCGATAGACGAAATCCTTTGGCACGATGGCAACGTCGTGAGCATTTCCTTTTTGATCGATGAAAGAGGCAAGGCTACCGTTCAAATTGCCGCTCTATTTCATATCGACGAGGCGGGCGGTGGACGGGGCTTGTATCGAATCACCTGCGAGGGCGTTTCCAAGTTCAACACTACATTGGACGTAGCCGAGCTCAAGGACAACATGTTTGCAGGCAATATCTCAAACGGCTACTTGAAAGGCAACACCTTGTGGATCTACGTCACAGACGGCCTGATAGAAGTTCACGCAAAGAAGTTTCGTGTTGAAACGTGCTGACAGGCTGTTCGTCGCGGGGCGTCGTTTGCGGGCTGCAGCTTCACCGAGTCCAGCTTGATAAACTGTTCGTTTGTCAAAGACAACCTGGGCGGGGACTGCAAGTTCGCTGACAACCGCTGGTACGCATGCACCCAGTCAGCCTGCACAGGCTTTGTCGATGCAGTCCCTCATCTGAAATAGTCACGAGGTCCGGACAACTACGGCGCCGCCCGCCCCCACTCCTTCTCATACGTCATCACCAGCACCTGGTTCGACAGGCGGTTCACCTCGGCCGGTACACGCGCCATGTCCTTGGGAAAATCAAACAGCAACGGCAGCGTCGTCGGTGCCAGATAACGCAGGCCCTCGGGCAACGCGGTGGGCTGGCGCCAGGGGCGATGGCTGGCGATGATGAAGCCCCATTCGCCAAAGTTGGGCACGTTGGCGTGGTAGGGCGTGGCGTGCAGGCCTGCGGATTCGATGGTGGTGGCTACGGTCCAGAAACTCTGGCGCGCCACTAGCGGAGAGGTGGTCTGTATCACCGCATACCCACTGGCCGACAAACGCTGGGCCAGCAGGGAATAAAAGGTATTGGTGTAGAGCTTGCCGATGGAAAAATTGGTGGGGTCGGGGAAGTCCACGATGATGACGTCAAACATCTCCGGCTCGGGCCTTTGCTTGCTTTGCGTA
>NZ_JBWMBA010000159.1:0-1121 GCF_056521325.1 Rhodoferax sp. ZS1R8
TCAGCACCGGCTGGCCGTCAGCGCGGGTTGCGCCTTGCAATGCCTCGGCCAGGTCGGCATGGGTTTGTGTGGCGTTTGTCAGGTCCAACGCCTCACTTTCTTCAATCAGCGGGCAAACCCAGTAGACCTGCCGCCCCTGGTCTATCTGGCCGCGGATGCGCTCGATCACCTCGTCCCGCCGGGCATCGTTGACCAGGCGGGTGATGATGGGCGTGCGCCCTGGCGGCAGCTCGTCAATGGTGGACACATCCAGATCCGCGTAATAACTCATGGCCAGCGTGCGCGGTATGGGCGTGGCCGTCATCATCAGCATGTGGGGCTCCATGCCGTCGTGGTTGAGCTTGTTGCGCAGCGCCAGGCGTTGGGCCACGCCAAAGCGGTGTTGCTCGTCGATGATGGCCAGGGCCAGGTTCTTGAACTGCACTTTTTCCTGAATGACGGCGTGGGTGCCCACCACCAGTTGTGCTTCGCCACTCTCAATCATGGCCAGGGCCTCGCGGCGTTCCCGGGCTTTCTGAGTGCCGGTCAGCCACGCGGTGGTGACACCCAGCGGCTCCAACCAACTGAGCAGCTTGCGAAAGTGCTGTTCGGCCAATATTTCGGTGGGGGCCATCAGCGCGCACTGCCAGCCGGCGTCAATGCAAATGCAGGCCGCCAGCGCGGCGACTACGGTTTTGCCAGAGCCCACATCGCCCTGCAGCAGCCGGTGCATGGGCACTTGGCGTGCCAAGTCATTGGCAATCTCGGCGCAGACCCGTTGCTGGGCAGCCGTCAGCTGGAAAGGCAAGGTGCCCACCAGCTCGGTGTACAGCGGCATCAGCACCGGCTGCTCGGGCTCATTGGGCGGGCTGAACACCTCCGGCGCCACCATGGCAAGCACCGGTGCCCGCAGGCGAGCCCGTTCGCGACGGGACTGCAATTGAGATATCTGTTGGGCTAATAGCTCCTCTGCCTTGAGCCGCTGCCAGGCCGGATGGCTGTGGTCCTGCAAGGTGTCCAGCGACACATCGGGCGCGGGGTGGTGCAAAAATGATAGCGCCTCACGCAATGTCCACAGGGGCTGGGGGTTGATTTGGCTTAAATCACCTGGGGGGAAGGTGTCTGACAGCTCGGCCCGCGCC
>NZ_JBWMBA010000015.1:0-4117 GCF_056521325.1 Rhodoferax sp. ZS1R8
ACGACATGCAGGTTCTAATCAGGATTAGAAAGAACTGTATATGGATAGTTTCTCAATGCCCAGTTTCTCCATGTCGGATTTCAGCTTCGCGCCGATGGACTTTGGTAGCAGCTTCTCAACACCGGATTTCAGCAGTAGCTTTAGCACCCCCGACTACAGCTCCAGCTTCTCAACACCAGACTTCAGTAGTAGCTTTAGCACCCCAGACTACAGCTCCAGCTTTTCAATACCAGACTACAGCAGTAGCTTTAGCACCCCAGACTACAGCTCCAGCTTTTCAATACCAGACTACAGCAGTAGCTTTAGCACCCCAGACTACAGCTCCAGCTTTTCAATACCAGACTACAGCAGTAGCTTTAGCACGCCAGACTACAGCTCCAGCTTTTCGACACCGGACTACAGCAGCAGCTTTAGCACGCCAGACTACAGCTCCAGCTTTTCGATACCGGACTACAGCAGCAGCTTTAGCACCCCAGACTACAGCTCCAGCTTTTCGATACCGGACTACAGCAGCAGCTTTAGCACCCCAGACTACAGCTCCAGCTTTTCGATACCAGACTACAACAGTAGCTTTAGCACCCCAGACTACAGCTCCAGCTTTTCGATACCAGACTACAACAGTAGCTTTAGCACCCCAGACTACAGCTCCAGCTTTTCGATACCAGACTACAACAGTAGCTTTAGCACCCCAGACTACAGCTCCAGCTTTTCGATACCTGACTACAGCAGTAGCTTTAGCACGCCAGACTACGGATTTAGTTACACCACGCCAGACTATGGCGGCTTTGATTGGGGCGCCGACACATGGAGTGGACTGCCGGCAATTGACAGCAGCAACCTGCTTGTCAGTACGGGCGACCTGTCAATTGCCCCTTCCGACGTATCTTTGGTTGTTGCGCAGACGCCGGCAACCTACAACGGTGGGCCTGTGTTCGACTTCACGTCCAGTAGCGTCAACAACTCCCTGTTCTCCGAACCGTATATTGTCGAGAGTGGTTTCACTGACGACGGCGTGCACTACGACCGCTACAGCAGCGACGCGGTTGCCTTTGCCGTGGCGCAACCGATAGTGGAGACGTTGCCACTGACGGATGCCAGTACGGCAACAGGCGGTGACGGCATCGACTGGGGAGCTGCGTTGGGCGGGGGATTTACGTTTGCACAGACAGACACCCCAAACGAATCTACGATGAGTTATGGCGATCAGATGGCAAATCTGTACCATTTCTTCACCGATGTGCCCATTGGGGTGGTCCAGCAAATTGTTGACAACCCGGGAGACGCGTTGAACAACGCTGTTGATGGGGTTGTGGGCCTAGGCAAAGGGATACCAAATTTCGTTACCGAAACGTTAACCCAATCCGCTATTGGCGTGCGCTACATCGCTGTGGGTGGAGCAGAGCTGGTGGGATTGGCTGAACCTGGCTCTCTAGACGGTGAGATCGCGCAGTATCGAGACTTCACCGGTAGATTGTTCGAATATGACAACTCGGCGCAGGCGGCCGCAGGCTTTGTGAGTGGGTTTGCAACACCCGCACTGGCCGCGAAGGGCGTGGCTGCGACCGCAGACTTGGTTAGTGCGGCGCGTACTTCCATGGCGATAGAGAACGGGACCTTCGGTGCAATGCCAGGATATGTCCCTAGTTCGGTTGGCACGATATCCGAGGCAAATGCGGGTGCACATTCCTTAGCGGCTCCGTGGCTTGATGAAGTTTCAAACATGACACCGAACGGTACATTTCTTCAATGCGGTGGCGGCTCCTGCGTATCCGCAACGGCTCAGAACATTACTAACGGCGCTGTTACAGAAGCTGAAATGGTCAGTAGAATTGGAGAATGGTCGAACTCCGAATCTCTGGCAAAAGAATTGAATAGCACCAATGTTAACGGTGGCGGTTGGATTGGCGGAATGGTGTCTGAAACCGATACTCTGAGATTAGCAAATAGCGGCGTAATCGGCGCCGAGTTACAAGTTGCCGGACAGGCCGCGCATATGGTAACAATTTCTCCAATCTCTGGTTTAGAGGGTATGTATCAGGTGTTGGATACCGGTATAGGAGCGTCTTACACTGTTGATGCAGCGTGGATCACAAAATACGTCTCGAAAATCGTCGCTCAACCTTAGAATTCAACCCGGAAAGTGAATAAATGAACAACACATCAATCGATAAGTATCGATATACCTTGGAAAGTATCTCTTCGTGTGGAGAGAATCGTTTTCTGGTTAGGTTAACGCACGAGTCCGATTTAATTGAAACTACTTGCGAAGTCAAAAGATTCAAAGGCCAAAAAATTGAATCATTTGACTTGATTGAATTCGATTCAGCTGAGTTCAACAATTTGTGCACTAGAGGAAATATTTACTTGAAACCCATAGGCAAAGTCATTTTGGCATTTCATGAGTGTATTTCCGAAAAAGACACTGTTTGACCCCTAGGCAAATGGAAATCCCCGCCCTAAAAGAGCGGGGTAACAAAAACGGTATTTCCCCCGTTTCCCACCGAACCTGGAAGTAGAACGGTTATGCAGCCTTGGCCAGATGCTACTTTGGGGTCGACGTCCCTCCGCTTTCAGTAGCACCAGGCTTTGGAGTCCGGAGGGTTAATTTAACTGCTTTTGAATGAGTGTCTTGGCGTAGTCAGTCGGGGTCAGTCCTCCAAGGGATCGTTTGGGTCTCTCCTCGTTGTATTCCCTGTGCCAAGTTTCAATGACGACCCGGGCATGCTGCAGTCCGGTGAACCAATGCTCGTTAAGGCCTTCGTCGCGGAAACGTCCGCTGAATGATTCGATGCATGCGTTCTGGTTAGGCTTACCGGGTTCGATCAGGGACAGTTGAACGCTCTGGCATGGGCCCAGGTTAGCAAAGCGCGGCTGCAGAATTCCTTGCCGTTATCGGTCCTGATCGCCTTAGGCAAGCCCCTGGTGCTGGCGAGTTGCTCCAGGATTCGCACCAGCTGGTTCCCGCCTAAGGCTCGCTCTGGCACGATCGCCACGGCCTCATGGGTTGCGTCATCGACGATCGTCAGGCTCTTGATGCTGCGCCCCTCAGCCGTGCGGTCAAACACGAACTCCATGGACCACACCTGGTTGGCTGCCGTTGGTCGCTCCAAGGGATGTCTGTTACTCAAGGGAATCTTCTTACGTCCGCGCTTCTTCACCTGCAGGCCTGCCTCGGCATACAGGCGGTCCACCCGTTTGTGGTTCACGATCTCGCCGGCTTGGCGCAGCTTCAAATAGATCATGCCGCAGCCGTGTCGGCGATGGCGTTGGGCCAAGGCGATGATCTTCACCTTGAGTGCGCAATTACGGTCTGCAGCGGGCTCGTAACGCAGAGCACTGGCGCTCATGCCGCTGATGCGCAACGATCGGCGTTCACTCAGTCCGCTGCTCATCATGTGGCGCACCAGTTCGCGTCTGGCTGGTGCGCTCACCACTTTTTTCTCAAGGCTTCTTTCGTTACCTCGTTCTCCAGCATCGCTTCTGCCAAGAGCCGCTTGAGTCGCCCATTCTCGGCTTCCAGCTCCGTGAGGCGCTTGGCGTCAGATACGTTCATGCCGCCAAACTTGCTGCGCCACAGGTAATAGCTGGCCTCCGAGAAGCCGTGCCGCCTGCATAGCTCGGCTACCGCCAAGCCTGCTTCGGCTTCACGCAGGAAGCCAATGATCTGTTCTTCCGCAAATCTCTCTTTCACGTCCAATCTCCTTTCTATGGGATTGGACTCCAGAGTTAGCTGCTACTCAAATCTGGGGGGCGTCGCGACCATCCTCCAGTTTGTCGTGCATGAAGTCCATGGACCAGAGCTGGTAGACGGCCGCAGGCACGGCCAAGGGCTCAGGTTTCTCGCGCACCAGACGCTTCCTTAGCTTGATGCGCAGGTTCAATTCCAACTCACGGTATATGCGGTACACGCGCTTTTGGTTCCAGCCAAAGCCGTTGACATTGGGCAGGTACGGGTAGCACAGGCCAAATCCCCAGTTGCGATGGTTACCCTCTGTCACGCCCCCCCTACATCTGTAGGGTTTTCAAAGCGGTTGAATGTGGACAGAATTACTGCAGGTTTTCGTCTTGCACCTAAGTCCCGTTATGACGGCTGGCTGCACCACATTTTCCTCTGTGA
>NZ_JBWMBA010000160.1:0-691 GCF_056521325.1 Rhodoferax sp. ZS1R8
CAACTCGAACCGGCCGCCCAGGCTCGGAGCGGCGATGCCGTAGCTAACGTTCAAGGCGGCGGTGAACCGGGGGCTGTCGTTCAGGCGCTGACCGCTGTAATCAACACCGGGGCCGCCACCGTTGGGAAAGCTCTTGTATACGGCGCGCGAGACCCCGAAATTACCGCCGATGGTCAGATCGCGGGACACGCGCAGGCGGGCACTAGCCTCCACGCCGCTGGAATCAACCTTGGCGGCGTTGTTGAGCACGAGAGCAGTCGTGGTGCCAACATTAACAAACTGGAACACTTGATAGTTGTCGAATCGGCTGCTGTAGGCCGCGACGTCATACTGCATGCGCCCGCCAAGAAGCTTGCCTTTAACGCCAGCTTCGTAGCCCTTGACCGTTTCGGTATCGAACTTGAACCCCCCTGCCACTTGGGCCACGTTGAGAAAATCGGTGTTCCAGCCGCCGCTCTTGAAACCGGTGGAGTACTTTGCATAGAGGTTCGTGTCCTTGTTGGCCGCGTAGCTGACACCGACCGTTGGGGTGACCTCGCTTTGCGAGCGGCTATCGGTGTAGCCATTGAGCGTGGCGATGCGAAAACCGCCGCTCTTGGAACCGTCAAGGTTGTAAAATAGATTCTTCTTTTCGTGGGTGTAGCGGGCGCCAAAATTCAGTGCCCAGTCCCGGGCAAAGTCGTAGTCGACA
>NZ_JBWMBA010000160.1:701-1115 GCF_056521325.1 Rhodoferax sp. ZS1R8
AACACGGCGTAGGTACTTGTTTTGATTCGCCCGTCGTTCGAGATCACCGCGCCGGGCGCAATCCCCAGACCACGAAACGGTATGTTCGCCCCTGCCGGAGGGTGGTAAATGAAGGGTGACGGGTTCTGACCGATGACGGCCTGGCGACTCGTGTCCGCGTCCTCGGTCAAGAAATAGAGGCCAGCAACATACCGCAGACTCCCTGTGTTCGGCGATGCCAAGCGTATCTCCTGGGATGTTTGCTTGAAGTTGTCGACGTTGTGGATTCGAAACAGATCGAGTGGGCCATAGTCGGAGTCATTGGCACGGTCCTGACGAGTATCGCGGTAGCCGGTGATGGCGGTAAGCTTGTTACCTCCGTCCAGCTCATAGTTGACGGTCATACTTACGCCCGACAACTCGACGTTGATGAAG
>NZ_JBWMBA010000161.1:0-1110 GCF_056521325.1 Rhodoferax sp. ZS1R8
GACCACCGAGGCCTGCTCGGGGCTCAGCGCGGGCAGGGCGTTGTTGGCAGACGAATCGGTGGCGTAGGTGGCTTGCGCACTGCCACCGAGTTTTGGCGGATTTTTTTGGGTGCGCTGCAAGCGCCGCTGCACCTGTTGGAGTGATAGCTCTCGCAGTTGCGGTGGCAGCGCGGCCAGGGCCACTTCACCGATGGACCGCTGGTAGTACTGCGCCGTAAATGTAAGCAATTGTTGCCACCGCGTGCTGAGCGGAGGAATGCCCTCTAACACACCTGCCACGTCGCGTATCTTGCCGGGATCCAGCTCGCCCGTGGCTTGCGCCGCATCGGCGTCCCACACCACACCGAGGGTCTCACGCTTGCCCAGGGGCACGCGTATCAGGGTGCCGGGTGCTAGTAGCGACTCACTTCTGTAACTCAGCACCGAACCCACGCTGGCGTGGGCCGGGGTTTGGACGAGTACACACAACCAATGGCTCATGGGCCGGGGCATGTAGCTGCGCGGTGGGGGTGGGGGTAAAAGGCCACTTGAGTGAAATTATTGATGTTGACTTGCGAAAGCTGGTCTAAGTACTTGATTTGAATAGGCTTTGTACCCAACCCAGTGTTTCTGTGGATAACTTTGTTGATATCTTGCTGTGAGGCCCTGCGAAGCCTTGAAAATCAAGGCTTTGGCTGGATTGCCCGGAAAAAAAGCAAAGTTTGATTTCCTTATGAATCAACAACTTACAAGCGCTATTGCTTTAATAGCGCCGACCACCCAAACAGGGGATAGTCGGGGAAGGCCCACCCCGTTTTTGTGCATAAGTGTTAACAACGGTCCGCGGTTCGGGCTGAAATAGTGGTATGAAACTCATGCCCTCAAGGCACGGGAATGGCGGTGCACAGCGTCGACAAGGGCCGAGACACTTTCGGGCGGTGTGTGCTGGCTGATGCCATGGCCCAGGTTGAAGATGTGCGTGGGGCCGGTGCCGGTGCCCTGGTAGGGTTTGCCAAAACTGTTCAGCACACGCTCCACCTCGGCAGCTATCTGGGCTGGCTGGGCGAACAACACGTTCGGGTCGATATTGCCCTGCAGCGCCTTGCCGGTGCCACTCACGCCTGACGCATA
>NZ_JBWMBA010000162.1:0-1108 GCF_056521325.1 Rhodoferax sp. ZS1R8
GACGATTTGAAAACCGGCCTGCTGGAGGCCGACTACATCGTCGTGGAAATGGCGAACCAAATTCTGGGCAAGGAATGGTTGCCGGAGTATGTGGCCATTGCCAACGCGGGCGGGATTGAACGGGTGCTGGTCTAGCCAACGCTCTTGGGGGCTGAAACGAACACCATGTTTGCTAAAGCGCAAGAGCTACATCGCCAAGGTTATTTGGATCGGGCAACTTCGTTTTGAAGTCCGCTGTGTGCACTTTGCGCATTTTGATGCGCAGTCACTTTTTGGATTTCCTTGGTTTCGTGCAGCTCAAATCGCGGTCTGAAAACTGGGGTCCACTTTACTATTTTCCGCCGACCGTGCGGGCCAGCGCGCTGGCGTAGAGGTGGTACTTCTTGTTGGCAGGGTTCAGCTCGCGACCCCGGTTGAGCAGCTCTCTGACCTCTTGCACCAGGGCATCGCTCTTGCCCTCCTGGCTCATCAGGCCGATCAGCAAGGCGCACAGGTTGGCGATGATCACTTCGCTGTTGGGCAGGTTGTGCAGGGCCGTGCGTAGCAGCTTGGCACCTTCCTGGTAGTTGCCCTGTTTGGCCAGCACGACGCCCTGGTTGTTGATGTTGACGACTTCCTGGCGCGACTCCTTGATGAGGGCCAGCCCCTCGGCCCCCAGCTTTGCATGCGCGAAGACGGACTCGATCTGGCGCGAGATGTCCGCGTTTTCGTGGTTGTTCTTCACCAGGTCGCGCATCAAGGCGCAGGCCTTGTCTTTTTTGCCCAGTGATAGAAGGCTCTTGGCCATTTCCAGCGCAACTTCGGGGCTGGGCTTGCCGGGCAGGCTGCCCAGCAGCCTCTCGGCGTTGGCCATCGCCGCCTCGGCCTTGTCAGTCTGCCCCATCTTCTTGTAGACCACGCTTTCGACGGCAGCGGTCTGGATAGCGGCTAGCGGGTTGTCCTTGAACGCGCTCTTGCTGCGGGCCAGCACTTTCAGCGCTTCGCCCGGGTCATCCTTGTCCGAGAAGACCTTGGCCAGACCGGCAAAGACCGACGGACTCTTGTGCACGGAGAACTCACTGATCTTGATGTTGCGCTCAAACGCCGCCTGCGCCACGTCGAGTGCGCC
>NZ_JBWMBA010000163.1:0-1107 GCF_056521325.1 Rhodoferax sp. ZS1R8
GCCGCAGATGGCACGCAGCACGGTGGATTTGCCCGATCCGGATTCGCCCACAATGCCAAAGCTGGCGCCGGGTTCAACCCGGAAGCTGGTGTCCGCCAGCGCCACAAAGTCGTTGTAAACCACACGCAGGCCTTGTACTTCTAGCCCCAGGCGCGTGGGCGGCAGAGCATTCTGCTCCGTGTCCCCCGCCCGCTGTGCGGGCTCCTCCTTGACCTGCGCAGAACGCTCTGCCGTCCACGCGCCTGGGGATGCCTGACTCACAGCGCCCACTCCGCTTGCCGGTCCAGCACGGGCAATGGGTGGCGGTTCTGCCCGAGTTGGGGCAGGCAGCCCAGCAGGCCGCGTGTGTAGGGGTGTTTGGCATTTGCCAGGTCGGTGGCGGCAATTTCTTCCACGATCTTGCCTGCGTACATCACCAGAACCCGGTCGCAAAAACTGGAGACCAGGCGCAAATCATGCGATACAAAAATGAGGCCCATGCCGCTTTGCGCGACCAGCGTATCCAGCAAGGCCAGCACTTCCAGTTGCACGGTGACATCCAACGCCGACGTGGGCTCGTCCGCAATCAGCAGCTCGGGGTTGGCGATCAGCATCATGGCGATCATGGCGCGTTGGGCCATGCCGCCAGACACCTGGTGGGGGTAGAGCGCAAACACGCGTTCGGCGTCTTGGATCTGCACGGCGCGCAGGGCAGTCAGTGCGCGTTCGCGGGCTTCGCGCCTTGACAAGGTGGCATGGGCGCGCAGCGATTCCACCACCTGCGCGCCAATCGTCATCACCGGGTTGAGCGAATATTTGGGGTCTTGCAGCACCATGGCGATGCGCCCGCCACGCATCTGGCGGCGCTGCTTGGGCGCGCAGTGCAGCAGGTCGATACCGCGAAACTCCAGCCGGCGCGCGGTGACGATGCCCCCCGGTGCGGTCAAGCCCAAAATGGCACGCCCGGTTTGTGATTTACCGGAGCCCGACTCGCCCACCAGCCCCAGGCGCTCGCGGCCCAGCGTGAACGACACGCCGCGCACCACATCGACCAGCACACCGTCGCGGTTGGGGTAGGCCACATGCAGGTCTTCGACGACCAGGATGGGGTCGTTGGTGTTCGCAGTG
>NZ_JBWMBA010000164.1:0-1106 GCF_056521325.1 Rhodoferax sp. ZS1R8
CGGACATTCAAAACGCCACCTTCGCCTATGCACCCGCCTTTTTGTTGCCCAAGGACAGCCCGCCGTGGCCGGTGCTAAACGAATTGTCCGGCGACCTGCTGATCGACCGTGCCATGCTGCAGGTAAAAGGGGCCAGCGCTAGGGTGGTGGGCATGCCAGGCCTGCGCGTTGGCAAAGCGGATGCGGTGGTGGACAACCTGTACCGCGGCGCAACCGTATCGGTGGCGGTAGAGGCCCAGGGGCCATTGGGCGACTTACTGGGCGTTGTCAATGGCTCGCCATTGGGCCCGCTGATGGGCAAGGCACTGGACCGCGCCACAGCCAGCGGGCCGGCTGACTACAAGTTCAAGCTCGCCTTTCCGATCGCCGCGGTAGAGCGTGCCACGGTGCGCGGCAGTGTTGCACTAAACGGCAACGACTTGCAGATCACCCCCGACACCCCCCGTCTGGGGCGTGCACGCGGTGTCATCCATTTTTCGGATACCGGCTTTGCACTGACGGGCGCGCAGGCCCGTGCACTGGGTGGGGACGTCCGGTTAGAAGGTGGCATGAGCAGCCCTGGAAGTGCCCACCCTGTGCCCGGCATCAAGGCGCCTGCACCCCAACAGTTGCGTATGCAGGGCAGTGTGACCGCAGAGGGGCTGCGCCAAGCCCGTGAGCTGGGGTTTGCCGCCGGCCTGGCACAGTACGCCAACGGCACGTCCAACTACACGGCCAGTCTGGGCGTCAGGGCCGGCGTGGCCGAGCTGAGTATCAACAGCAACTTGGTCGGTATGGCGCTGAACCTGCCCGCACCTTTTGCCAAAGCCGCCGACGCCCCGTTACCGCTGCTATTGGAAACCGCCGCAGTGAAGGCGTCTCTGGCAGCGGGCAGTGACGGTGTGTTGCATGTGCAAGACCAAATTCAACTTGACGTGGGCAAGCTGGCCAGCATCGTGTTTGTGCGGGATGTATCCGGGGCAGAGGCGCGTGTGCTGCGGGGGGCCATTGCCGTTGGCCTGGCGGCCGACGAGTCAGCCCCCTTGCCATCGGAAGGGGTGGTGGCCAACGTTAACCTGGCCAAACTGGACCTGGATGCCTGGTCCGAGGTGCTGTCGCGGGCCGCG
>NZ_JBWMBA010000165.1:0-1104 GCF_056521325.1 Rhodoferax sp. ZS1R8
GAATTGGTGTTTGAAGGTGCCGCCGCCAGCCCGGGCGACGGCAAAGACGACAACTTTGACGCCGATGTGGCCATCGCCACCGGAGAGCTCAGGAAGCTGATTCCTGATCTGCTGGAAGCCCTGGGTGGCGAAATGGTGGCTGCTTAACGGCGGTAGTCGTTGTCGTGTTCGCGGTCATGGTGATCATGGTGCCTGTGGTCGCGACGGCCGCGGTGGTAATCACGGCGCTCTTCACGCCAGTGGTGGTACTCCGGGGCTGGGGCCTGCCATGTCACGACGGCGGGCTGGTAATGCGTGACCGGTTGCACCACGCGGTATTGCGGCCGCGGCTGGTAATAGGTTACTGGTGGAGCCACGTAGTACTGCGGTTGTGGTTGGTAGTAGGTCGGGGGCTGTTGGTAATGTGTAGCCACTGGGTAAGGGCTGGGTGCATAACCCGAGCTGTGGTGCTGGCTGGCAATGCTGGCACCCAACAGCCCGCCGGCGCCTGCTCCCAAAATCGCGCCATCGCGTCCGCCGACCGAATTGCCAATGGCCGAACCGGCCACCGCGCCAATACCGGCGCCTACAACGGTGTTGAGGTCATTAGCGCGGGCCTGTGGGGCAAGAACCACCAGGCTACTCGCCACTAATGCGAAGCCAGCCCATTTTGCTACTTTTGCAGCCGCTGGCGTGACAAGAGAAGTTGACAAGGACAAAACACGTGGTGTGTACATGGCGTCAAATGGACCAAGGGCCGTACCGCTAAACGTAGCAGTTTGTCATCCTTCAACGCACCACATCCAATCCCGATGACAGCCGAACAAGCTTTTACATTTTTAGCGAAAAGTGAGCTTAGCCCCCGCCAAATAAGCGCCATTAGCTATAAAATTAGGAGTAAACGCCCTGTGTGCCACCTCATTCAAGTACGGCATACCCCTCTTCGGCAATGGCCTGGCTCAGCGCCTCGCGGTTGTGGGTGGACTCTACCTGCACACGGTTTTGTGTGCGGTCAATCAGTACAGTGGCTTGGGGGTCTACCTGCTGCAGTGCGCGGGTTACGGCCTTCTCGCAGTGGCCGCAGGTCATTCCAGTCACGGTAAATATCTGGTTCATCACAGTTCT
>NZ_JBWMBA010000166.1:0-1099 GCF_056521325.1 Rhodoferax sp. ZS1R8
GGCCAAGCCCATTGAGATCGAGCGTTTGAAGGAAGAGCTCAAGCGGGTTATGTCACTGTAGCCACGCCTGCGTGGTCTGCGCGAAGCCCGACCATGGCCTGCCTGCCCGCCGCCCAGCCGCTGCGCACCGCACCTTCCAGCGTGGCGGGGTAGGGGCCTTGCACGTAGTCACCCGCGGCCAGTAGCCCGGGTGCGATGGCCTGGGGCGGGCGCTGCAAGCCGGGTGTGCAGGCAAACGTGGCCTGCTTTTCCACCACAGTCTGCACCGGCAGCAACGCCGGCACACCAATGGGCCCCAGTTGGGCAGCGGCCTGTTGTAGCACCGCAGTTTGCAAGGCCTCGCGGCTGCCATCGCTGGCACTGACCACAAAGGCCAACAAGCCTGTTGGGCCGCCCAGCTGGCCGCGGTCAAACACGAACTGGGCCGGAGCTGATGCCGAATTGCGCAGCGCCAGCATGGGGTGTGGCAGGTTGGCCTGCGGCGCCCACGCGTAGACGGTGGCGATGGCTTCAAAGCGCAGGGCGGCGGCAGTGGCTGCCCAGGCTTGCAATGCGGTTGCTATTGATGTAGTAGCACTATGACTATATTCTGCGAGGGCTACAGCCGCATTTGACGATGATGTTGCCCACACCACGCGGTCAAAGGCCTGGCCATCCACCAGCCAGTGGGGCGCTTGCCAGCGTAGGCTGCCCACGCGGTGGCCCAGGTTTACCTCGCCGCCGCGCTGCGTGATCCATTGGGCCGCGACTACGGGGAACAGGGCGCTTAAATCGGTGCGGGGCAGCAGCAGATGCGAGCCACCACGCACGCCGAACAGCGCGTCTTGCATCACCTTGAGGAACACCTGTGCGCTGGCCTGGTCCGCCGGTGTGTTCAGTGCCGACACACACAGCGGCTCGATCAGCTCATGCAGCACGCGGGGTGCCATGCTGTTACACAGTTGCGTTACGGACCATTCGGGTGCGCAGGTAAAACGCCTGAGCTGCCAGCCCAGCGAGGCCCGTATCAGCGACAGTCGCTCGCCCCAGTTCCAGCCGCGTGCGGTGGCAATGGCCGCAATGGCGTCCAACGGCGCGGGCCAATGCGTGGCATAGGCGG
>NZ_JBWMBA010000167.1:0-1099 GCF_056521325.1 Rhodoferax sp. ZS1R8
ATCGCGCAATGTGCACCAGTCGGTGACGCTGCTCGAAGCCATCGACGAATTCCGCTTTGACGCCCTGATCGGCGGCGCCCGCCGCGACGAGGAAAAAGCCCGCGCCAAGGAACGCATCTTCAGCCACCGCGACAGCTTCGGCCAGTGGCAGCCCAAGGCCCAGCGCCCCGAGCTGTGGACACTGTTCAACACCCGCCTGCAACCCGGCGAACACTTCCGCGTGTTCCCCATCAGCAACTGGACCGAGCTGGACGTGTGGCAGTACATCGAGCGCGAAAAGATCGCGCTGCCAAGCCTGTACTACACCCACAAGCGTGATGTGGTCGAGCGCAAGGGCCTGCTGGTCCCCATCACCGACCTGACCCCCGCCAAGGATGGCGAAACGGTCGAAAGCCGCGACGTGCGCTTTCGCACCGTAGGCGACATCACCTGCACCTGCCCGGTGGACAGCTTGGCCGCCACTGCGGCCGACATCGTGGTCGAGACGCTGGCGGCTGACGTCAGCGAACGCGGCGCCACCCGCATGGATGACAAAACATCCGAAGCCTCCATGGAAAAGCGCAAGAAAGACGGGTACTTCTGATATGAAAATCGCTACAAATACAATAGCTACACCCTTATATTTATCGGGGGCTACAGGCCTAAATGGCTTAAGCATTGATACGCAAAGCGCCTTGCGCTGCATCACCTGCGGTAGCGTAGACGATGGCAAAAGCACGCTGATCGGCCGCCTGTTAGTGGACAGCCGCTCCGTGATGTTGGACCAGTTGGCCAACGTCTCCAAAAGCGGCGAGGCTGACCTGGCCTTGTTCACCGATGGATTGAGTGCCGAGCGCGAACAAGGCATCACCATCGACGTGGCCTACCGTTACTTCGCCACGCCCACCCGCAAGTTCATCATTGGTGACGCGCCCGGCCACGTGCAATACACCCGCAACATGGTCACCGCCGCCAGCAGCGCGCATGCCGCGGTCGTGCTAGTGGATGCCACCAAACTGAAGTGGGCTGACGCTGGCGCTTTGGAGTTGCTGCCGCAGACCCGCCGCCATTCGCTGCTGGTCAACCTGCTGCGCGTGCCAAACATCGTGTTCGCCGTCAA
>NZ_JBWMBA010000168.1:0-1098 GCF_056521325.1 Rhodoferax sp. ZS1R8
GGCTTAGTTCCTGATCGTCGAGTCGGATCCGACGCGAGGTGCCGTTGAGCAGACGACCATAGAACGCCGCCAGGTGTGAGCAAAGATGGTCTCCCTCTCCGAAGCTTCCAAGACGCCGCGGGTGGTATCGCTTGAGGCTGGACTGAAGCGGCCCGGGTTTCGTAGAGGCCAGTTGGTTTAAGTCAGGCCGGTATGGCGGCCTGCTCGGCGAGACGCCGGTAGTAGTTTGCCTCAGCCTCGGCAGGCGGGATGTAGCCAATGGGCTCCAGCAGTCGATGGTGATTGAACCAAGACACCCATTCGAGCGTCGCGAGTTCCAAGGACTCCTTCGTCTTCCAAGGCGCCCGGCGATGGATCAATTCGGCCTTGTAGAGACCGTTGATCGTCTCGGCCAGAGCGTTGTCGTAGCTGTCGCCTTTGCTGCCAACCGACGGCTCCACGCCGGCCTCTGCTAACCGCTCGCTGTAGCGGACGGAGACGTATTGCGAGCCCCTGTCGGAGTGCGCCACAAGGCTTCGATCGCGTTCCGGCTGCCTTGCGTACAGTGCCTGCTCCAGGGCATCAAGGACGAAGTCTGTCGTCATCGAACTGCTGACTCGCCAGCCTACGATGCGTCTGGCGTAGACGTCGATGACGAAGGCCACGTATTGCCAGCCTTGCCAGGTCGAGACGTACGTGAAGTCCGAGACCCAAAGCTGATTCGGCCTGTCGGCCTTGAACTGCCGGTTGACTTTGTCCAGCGGGCATGGCGCCCTGCGGTCGCTGATCGTCGTTCGTACGACTTTGCCCCGCATGACGCCGCGAAGTCCGAGGCGTTTCATCAGCCGTTCAACCGTGCATCGGGCCGCCGCTGTGCCTTCGCGAGCCAACTGCCGCCAGACCTTCTCGGCGCCGTAGACCTGCATGTTGGCTTGCCAGACGCGCTTGATCTCTGTTGCAAGAATGTCATCGCTCTGCGCTCGTGCGCAGCGCCGTCCCGGCTCGCGACGAAGCGCCGCATGCCGTCGATACCCGGACGGGGAGATCTGCAAAACCTTGCAGATCGGCTCGACCCCGAACGTATCGCGATGCTCGTCGATGAGCTCTCTCAGGACTTGA
>NZ_JBWMBA010000169.1:0-1095 GCF_056521325.1 Rhodoferax sp. ZS1R8
GCCGGTGAGAAGGCGCAGAAACCAAAGTTAAGGTGCGAAGTACCTGAGAAACCGTCGAACAAAGGGGAGCGCCCAAGCGGCGACCCTGCGGAGATGGCTTCGGTCCGGCGCGTAGCCAAGGGAAACGCCAGCAAGAACCCTGCACCCCGGACACCGAACCGGACCAAGGTCGCATCGATGGGACTTGTTGGCGTACGTATAGCAGCGAGACGGGACAAGAAGGTGCGGTTCACGGTGGCGAATGTTGTTGGTCTTCGGCAGTATGGCCCAGGTGGTGCCAAAACGAAGTCGGGAACAAAGCAGTTGTCTCCTGGGGGAAAAGTCTTCGTATTCGCGAATTTCGCTGGAAGCCCCGGTATGGTCGTTGTCAAGGTAGTTGTCGCATTTTTATTGGCTATTCAGGCTGCTTTTAGTGTGGTCGCTGCTTCCTTTCTCGGGGCTGTAATTGGGTTGAGGCGCACTTCATCGATTGGGTTCCAGTTGCGAGTCGAACCCGACCAACGGTTCGGATTGGACTTGCGTGCAGCGGCGTAAACCACTTCGCGGTTTTTGAGCATTGATTTATCCAAACCCGCGTGACGCTGCTGTGGCGTCACAAACTTGATCGCACTATGGCGATGCTCAAGGTTGTACCAGCGCACAAGATTCGTCACCGGTGAATGTCAAGCTAGTTGTCGCCTATGAGTGTTAATTTATGCGACTTTTTTGAGTTCTGGTTGATTTTCCTTTCGACTCTGCGTGTTTGATTTTTGTTGATCTGGATTGAGGGGAACAACCTGCACGGGTTGCCAGTTACGGGTGGAGCCACTCCAGCGCTGCGGGTGCTTGGCTTTTGCTGTTTCATACACGTCCACACGCTTTGCTAGTAAGGCGGCGTCCTGACCTGCATGGCGCTGCTCTGGCGTGACCAAGCGCACTGCGCTGTGACGATGCTCATGGTTGTACCAGTGAACGAATGTGCCGACCCACTGCCTGGCCACCAGCAGGTTCTCGAAGGCTCGACTCGGATAGTTGGGACGGTATTTCAATGTTTTGAAGAGCGACTCCGAATAGGGGTTGTCATTACTTACCGCAGGGCGACTGAAACTTGGCATC
>NZ_JBWMBA010000016.1:0-3995 GCF_056521325.1 Rhodoferax sp. ZS1R8
CGTGGGCAAGAACACGGATCGGGGATATACCGAACACGAACACCTGGATGAGGTGGGGGTCATCCATATGAATGGGCGTATTTATGATCCGCTTATCGGTAGGTTCATGAGTGCTGACTCACATGTAACCAATCCTGAAGACCTACAAAACTACAACCGCTATAGCTATGTGATGAATAGGCCGCTGGTACTTACAGACCCTAGCGGGTTTGACGCGTGGGGTTCTGAGGGCAACAACAATGATCAAAGCCTGTGGAACATATTCCACGGATTTAGCGCATCGAATCCCGGAGCGACTTGGAAAAATTTTCTTGCCTGGTATCACAGCACTCAGGGTGACTCTACAGAAACTCCTCCCTCGAGCCCCACTGCCGACTCAAATACGACCAATACAAACAACGGGCCACCATCGGGAAATGGAACCGGGACATTGACCTGTAACGCCGCATCACAGGTGTGCATAACAGGCAGTAAAGCACCTGGACCTATTGAGAAGTGGTGGGAGGAAGGTACGACACGTTTGTTGAATCCAACTTGGGACGACTTAACGAATAGCTTTAATGCGATACCTGGCCTAAGCGGGCTTAGATCGATCGGCGGTACCTCAAAAGCAATTAACCTCGGTGAAAAAATATTCACAAGCAACGGCGGGCGCAGCGGCCTCATTGCTGAGAACGTCATTAAAAGCGGCAATAACCTTACATTTGAAAATCTTACAGTTTCTTCTATCGAAAGTGGCCGTGATCTGCTTCGCCCATTGACTGAGCTTTTCGACTTTGCAACAAAAGAGGGGGTAACAACACTTACATTCAATGGGACCTTTTCAAATGCTGAGCTTGCTGGAAAATTTGGCATGAAGGTTGGAGATGTCTTCCACTACACAGTGGATGCTACTCGCGCTGGGATTCTTGGGTTGTTGAAAGCACTTTGATATGTCACGTATTCTTTGGTTGGAAAAACGTTTTGAAGCCTTGGTCGCTCAGGGTCTTGGGGCTTGGATGGAACACTTGGAAGACCCGGAACTCGGTACCGCAGTTTTTTGTTGGAATGACGGACCAATCGTGCAGGTGTTTTCTGACGGGATTTCGTATCAAGGCAAATCGACTTTGAAGTTTCGGTATGACGAAATTGTTGAATTGGATCTCCTTGATCTTAGGTCGCTGATGAAAGCTCAAAAGTTGCCAAGTCAATCAGTAGAGTTTTCTGTGAAAACAATTGAGGATTGCCATGTGCTTTCTATTCCGTTATTTTTATATACGACTTTGTCGGGGGTCCTTAACTCCAGGTCTTCGTTGGCATAATCTCTGCTGGACTTCACCCGCCTCCGTAGACATATTTCAACTTCCAGTTCGAAGTTGCTCGAGTGCCAGCGGGCTCAGTTGGTCTAGGTGGAGTTGACTCCATTTCACGGACACCTTATTGTTCCAACAGAAGGAGTCCGAAGTGTCCAAACCGCAAACCCCCGTGCAGCCGTATCCGGCGCAGTTTCGCGAACAGATGATTGAATTGGTTCGCGCCGGACGCACGCCGGTTGCGTGAGCTCGAGGGTGAGAACGCCAAGCTCAAGAAGCTGCTGGCCGAGGCCCACCTGGACATGCACGCCCTCAAGAGTGTCCTTGGGGTAAAGCGCTAGCCCCGCAAGTGAAGCGCGAAGCGATTGGATGCATGGTGGCTGAACACCACCTGTCCGAACGCCGAGCGTGTCGCCTTGTGGGGCTCTCCCGCGACAGTTACCGCAATCCACCCGAGCCAGACCAAGCCACGGTGGAATTGAGTGGCAAGATCATTGAGATCGCCCAGATGCGTCGGCGCTTTGGTTACCGGCGTATCCATGACTTGTTGCGCCCAGAGTTTCCTGGCGTGAACCACAAGCGTGTGTACCGTCTATACACCGAGGCCAATCTGACCGTGCGCAAACGCAGGAAGGCCAAGCGGCCACTGTCAGAGCGGATACCACTCCAACTGGCCAAGTCAATCAATGAGGTGTGGAGCATGGACTTTGTGAGCGATAGCCTGGCCAACGGGCGACGCATCAAGTGCCTGACTGTGGCCGATGACTCCAGCCTCGAGAGCGTGGAGATTGCGGTGGACTACGGTATATCTGGTCAGTACGTCACCCGCATACTGGACCGCGCCGCGGTGTTTCGAGGCTATCCACTGGTGGTGCGAACTGACAATGGACCGGAGTTCACCAGCCGGATATTCATGGCCTGGGCCGCCAGTCATGGGATTCAACACATCCTGATTCAGCCGGGGCGTCCCATGCAGAACGGTTACATCGAAAGCTTCAACGGCAAGTTCCGCGATGAGTGCCTCAATGAGCAACGGTTTTGTTCTCTGCCACAGGCCAGATCGACCATCAGCACATGGCGGCAGGACTACAACGAAGTCAGACCACACAGCAGTCTGGGGCGTATTCCACCGGCAAAGTTCGCCGAGTTGCATCGTCAGCGCGCTAACGATGCAACTCAAACCTCAACCACCACGCAAATCGATTAACCTTGCAAACAGGACTTCCGCTTAAAAGTTGGTACGTCTATAGGGGGCAGGTCAGAGTAGGCAGCTATCAATTCAATAGCCAGAGTGGCCTTGGAAAGGCTTCAAATAGAGTATGTCTCAACTGTGGGTGCCTCACCTGACAGGACGCTTAGGCAACTATTTTGACTAGCGATAAAGTACTCTGAAAGGCCCAGTCCTTTCTCCAGCAAAAACCCGGGACGGGAAGACTCAAGGTCAAACCAGCCGTTCTTTTTGATCAAAAAGAGCCACCCGTTTGCCGCTGCGCACGCAGGCCAAAATTCAAGTAGATTGCCTTCATCGAGTAGCCTAAAACCTGCGACCTCACTGAACCTCACCGTCGCAACCTTTCTATCTCCACCAGACATTAGTGTTACAACGAGCTCGCCCCATTCAAGACGCACGTTGGTAATGTCCACCGATGATTGGAATGTGCAGATAGTCTCGACCGCCTCAGCATCAATGAGTTGCATTGGTATTTCGCTTTGCTTCAATTTTTCGGATAGCGAATCTTGTCCAGAGCCTTACCGCGGGGATTCTGAATCTCTATCGTAGGCACGTTGCGAGAGCCTTCTGAACTTCTCGGTCGAACAATCACTCGCCCACCGTCTGGTCCTGTCCCAACGCGAACACCATTCCCTTTTTCGCTCACGCCATCGCCATTGGGAAACAGCTTATCAAAGTCGCCATTTGAATCGCCAACAGGATTGGCCGACGGCTTGTCCCAAATCCGTGGGCCGTTACCAACTCGCTCTCCGCCAGTCGCGCCCGGAATCGGGGCTTCTCGTGTTCCACTGTCTGCCCCCGCTTCAGGTGCTGCATTAACGTTCAGGCTAGCGGTAGGGTTGGTTGGTATATCTCCAGATACCCAGGCTTTGAATCCTGCCCATATATCCGCTGCCAAGGCCGCCTTATCGTCGCTTTTGGAAAACAGTATGCCGGTCGCTACGACCAAAACCCCTGCCTTTACGAGGATCGGTGCTGGTGAAGTCTCAACCTTTACAAACGCACTTGCCAATATCGGCGCGACAGCGGTAGCCGCTACGGGAGTCACCATAGGTGCGACAGAGATCGTCGGCATAGTCGGATTGCTGGTCGTAGATGTGGCGGGAGGTGAGGTACCTACCGCTGTTGAACCGCCGCCTCCAGGCTCCCTCGCTCCGGAGCTGGGGGAGCCTTGACGGTCGCGCCAAAGGCCAATTTGGTCGCCTCGCAACGTCCCCCATCCCGCGGATGGACTTCGGTCGCCTCTAACTGTCACTAGTCGGGGATAACACTCGTTATAACCAAAGTCCAGTACGTGTACAACGTCCAAATGAAAATTCTCATGCCCGGTCGGATCCGTCGAATTCAGCGGATTGTTCCAAACATAGGCATACCGGTTGAACGACTGCAGTTCCGTGGGCGCCTGAATGATGTCATCAGCACTCATGAACCTACCGATAAGCGGATCATAAATACGCCCATTCATATGGATG
>NZ_JBWMBA010000170.1:0-1093 GCF_056521325.1 Rhodoferax sp. ZS1R8
CCCGCGTCTGGCCCATAGGCACACCCAGCGCCGCGCAGAAGCGCGACTACACGCTGGTGCTCAAAGGCACGATTGGCCTGTCCCGCGCGCGCTTTCCGCTGGGCACGCTGTCGCCCATGCTGGACGCGCTAGCCCGCGCACCGCTGTGGGAACACGGCATGGACTACGGCCACGGCACCGGCCACGGCGTGGGCTATTTCCTGAACGTGCACGAAGGTCCGCAAAGCATTTCCAAGGCCATTCCCGATGCCAACATGGCCATGCAGCCCGGCATGATCACCTCGGTCGAACCCGGCCTGTACCGCGGTGGTCAATGGGGTGTGCGCATCGAGAACCTGGTGCTGAATGTGGCCGCGCAGACCGGCGAACAATTTGGTGAATTCCTGGAGTTCGAGACGCTGACGCTGTGCCCCATCGACACGCGCTGCATAGACAAGAGCCTGATGCGCGCCGACGAGATCGTCTGGCTCAATGCCTACCACGCCACCGTGCGCACCCGTCTGAGCCCACTGGTCAGCGGCGCGGCGCTGGACTGGCTGCAGTTGCGCACCGAGGCAATGTGAGTGCGCTGACGGAGATGTGAGCACACGGGTAAATCCGGGGCAGGGTAAGCCCGCGTAGTGGGGTAAATTGCGGTATGAAACTTGCAAGCAGGCCTACAATAATTTGACCAAATGGTTAGCTTTTATCCATGAACCCCGATCAACCCACTGCCACCGCCGATGCCAGCCACCCCTACAGCCCCCAGCCCGAGGGCAAAGCAGCATCGCAGGCTGCGGTAGAGGTGCACAACGCCAGTCTGGTCTACCAGACGGCGGATACCCCGGTCAAAGCCCTGAGCAACATCGACCTGCGTATTGGTGAGGGCGAATTTGTGTCGCTGATCGGCCCCTCGGGCTGCGGCAAGACCACACTGTTACGCGTGATTGCCGACCTGGAGCAGATCAGCGAGGGCACGGTGCTGGTCAACGGCGTCAGCCCGCACGACGCGCGCCTGGCCCGCGCCTATGGGTATGTCTTCCAAGCACCAGCGTTGTTCCCCTGGCGCACCGTTTTGGGTAATGTGATGCTGCCCCTGCAGATCCAGGGCACA
>NZ_JBWMBA010000171.1:0-1086 GCF_056521325.1 Rhodoferax sp. ZS1R8
AACTCGCAGTTCAGCGCAATGATGCCGCCGAAGGCTGAGGTGGGGTCGGTCTGGAAGGCCTTGCTGTAGGCCTCCAGCGCATTGGCGCCCACGGCCACACCGCAGGGGTTGGCGTGCTTGACGATGACACAGGCGGGGGTATTGGTGAGACTCTTCACACATTCCCACGCCGCGTCGGCATCGGCAATGTTGTTGTAGCTCAGCTCCTTGCCCTGCAACTGTTTGGCGGTGACCAGGGAACCGGGTGCGGGGTGCAAGTCGCGGTATAGCGCGGCCTGCTGGTGGCTGTTTTCGCCGTAGCGCAGGTCTTGCACCTTGATGAAACGGCTGTTGGACTGGCCGGCAAACAGGTCCAGCGTGGGTGCTGCGTCACCCGCTGGCACTCCGTCACCCAGTTGCACTGCGCTGAGGTAGTCGCTGATGGCGCCGTCGTATTGGCTGATGCGGTTAAAGGCTGCCACGCTCAGTGCAAACTTGGTCTTGTCGCTGACTTTGCCTGCGGCTTTGAGCTCGGCAATGACGGTGGCGTATTGCGACGCATCGGTCAGCACAGCCACGTCTTTCCAGTTCTTGGCAGCGCTGCGCACCATGGCCGGGCCGCCGATGTCGATGTTTTCGATGGCATCTTCCAGCGTGCAGCCGGCCTTGGCCACCGTGGCTTCAAATGGGTACAGATTCACCACCAGCACGTCGATGGTGTTGATCTGGTGTTCGGCCAATGCGGCCATGTGGGCGGGCACGTCACGGCGCGCCAGCAGACCGCCGTGCACGCGGGGGTGCAGCGTCTTGACGCGGCCGTCTAGCATCTCGGGGAAGCCGGTCATCTCGGCCACTTCGGTCACGGGCAGACCCTTGTCGGCCAGAAGCTTGGCGGTGCCACCGGTGGACAGCAGTTTGATGCCCTGCGCGTGTAACGCCTGGGCCAATTCGACGATGCCGGTTTTGTCGGAGACAGAGATCAGCGCGGTTTGGGGTGCGTTCATGGTGTGGTCAGGTGGTGTATCAGTCGATCAGCCGGTGTTCCAGCAACTTTTTGCGCAGGGTGTTGCGGTTCAGGCCCAGCCATTGCGCAGCCTTGGACTGGTT
>NZ_JBWMBA010000172.1:0-1086 GCF_056521325.1 Rhodoferax sp. ZS1R8
TGTGGAAAATCAACCTGGCTGGCCTTGGTAGCGGCCCTGGTACGGCCCACGGCGGGCAGCCTTACGGTGGCGGGGCAAGCGTTAGGTACTATTAAATCCGTAGCAGCAGATGCATGGCGGGCGGGGGCTATAGGCTTTTTACCCCAAAGACTCCACCTGAGCGCTGCACTCAGCGTCTACCAGAATCTGGCCATGGCGCAGTGGGCTGCGGGCCAGCCTGAAGACGCCGAGCGTATCCACGCCGCTTTGCGGGCGCTGGGTGTGCAAGACCTGGCCCAACGCAAGCCGGGCCAGCTGTCTGGCGGACAGGCACAACGCGTGGCGCTGGCACGCGCGGTGCTGCTGCAGCCCCAAGTCATACTGGCGGACGAACCCACAGCCAGCCTGGACGACGCCGCTGCGGCGGATGCGGTGGGCCTGTTGCTGACAACAGCCAAAACCCAAAGTGCCACACTGGTGATAGCCACCCATGATGCACGCGTGGCACAGCTGATACCACCGCACGCCAATGGTCAAACGGGCTTCCAGCCCCTGAATTTACTGGGCAACACGCTATGAAAACACTAGCGTTTGCCTGGCGCTACCTGTGGGCACGCCCCCTGGGTGCCGCACTCAATGTGCTGTTGCTCAGTCTGGGTTTGGCATCCATTACGTTTTTGCTGCTGGTGGGCCACCAGCTCAGCCAGGCGTTCGAGCGCGACTTGGCAGGCATAGACGTGGTCGTAGGTGCCAAAGGCAGCCCCATGCAATTGATACTGAGTGGCGTGCTGCATGTGGATGGGCCACCTGGCAATGTGCCGCTAGAGGCCGTGCAGGCGCTGGCGAAGCATCCGCAAGTAGCCAAGCTCATCCCCATCAGTCTGGGTGACAGCTTTCAGGGGTTTCGTATTGTGGGCAGTTCGCACGACTACCCCGCGCTCTACGCTGCCACGTTGGCGCAGGGCCGTTTGTGGGATGCGCCCATGCAGGTGGTGCTGGGCGCTACGGCCGCCGCCCAACTGGGAGCCACGCTGGGCAGCCACTTCGACGGCACACATGGTCTGGGCGCGGGTGGCCACGCGCATGGCGAAAGCCACTACACCGTGG
>NZ_JBWMBA010000173.1:0-1084 GCF_056521325.1 Rhodoferax sp. ZS1R8
CACTGGATCCACATCCCGGTGGGCTACTTGTATTGCATTGGCAACCCACGCACCGACTGGCTTTACAACACCGAGCCCGATGCCGGGCTCAACGGCCGCTCCCTGCGCTACCCGCGCGGCAAGACGCTGGGTGGCTGTAGCAGCATCAACGGCATGATCTACATGCGGGGGCAAGCCCGCGACTATGACCAATGGGGCCAACTGCTGGGCGACACGACATGGGGCTGGGAGCAAAACCTGCCCTACTTCATGCTGCACGAAGACCACCACAAGGGTGCCAGCGCGGTGCACGGCGCACGCGGCGTGACACCTGCACTAATGCAAAAAGACGGCAGCCTGTACCGCACGCTGCTGCGCCACCACAACGGCGGTGGTGAATGGCGGGTGGAGAAACAGCGCCTGCGCTGGGACGTGCTGGATGCTTTTGCGCAGGCGGCCGTGCAGGCCGGCATACCCGCCACAGACGACTTCAACCGCGGCGACAACGAAGGTGTGGGCTACTTCGAGGTCAACCAGAAAGCCGGCTGGCGCTGGAACACGGCCAAGGCCTTCTTGCGCCCCACCTGTTATGCCCGGCCCAACTTCGAGCTGTGGAACAGCGCCCACGTAGCCAAGCTGTTGATAACACCCGCCAGCGCCACCAGCCCCCTGCGCTGCACCGGTGTACAGGTGTGGGATGGGCAAAGCATGGTGGACGCCACGGCCAGGGCTGAGGTCATTTTGTGCGCGGGCGCCATAGGCTCGCCGCAGATCCTGCAGCTCTCCGGCCTGGGGCCTGCGCAGCGACTGCAAGCGCTTGGCATTGCGGTGCAGAAAGACCTGCCCGGTGTGGGTGAAAACCTGCAAGACCACTTGCAGATCCGCGCCGTATTCAAAGTGCAGAACACCACCACACTCAACACCCAGGTTCAGTCGTTATTCGGCAAGGCCAAGATAGGCCTGGAGTACGCCTTCAAACGCACCGGCCCCATCAGCCTGGCGCCCAGCCAGTTGGGCGCCCTCACGCGCAGCGACCCCGACCAGCCCTACGCCAACCTGGAGGACCACGTGCAACCGCTGAGCCTGGAGGCCTGTGGCCAGCCAC
>NZ_JBWMBA010000174.1:0-1080 GCF_056521325.1 Rhodoferax sp. ZS1R8
AAATGCCGTTTCCACCGCGCGGGTCACGCCTGCGTCTGTGGGCAGGTCCCACATGGTGCCGTGGCCGCCGGGGAAGAACACGGCGTCAAATGCACCGGCGTCCATATCTGCCGCCACGCGGGTTGTTTTGGCAATGGCCTGCGCCACGGGGTCGGCCAAAAAGCGCTCCACCAGCGGGTCGTTTTCGCCTGCGGGCTTCAGGCTGCCGGGGTCCAGCGTGATGGGCCCACCCAGCGGAGATGCCAACACCACCTCGACGCCAGCGTCCATCAGCTGGTAATAGGGCACGGCCAGTTCATCGGCCCAGATGCCGGTGGGTTTGCCGCTGGCGCCCATGACGGTGTTGGAGGTGGCAATCATCAAAATGCGTTTGGGTGCGGTCATACGTGTTTCCAATCAAAAAGGAGAGTGTTACGGGCAGGCCTGCACTGTATTGCCTGATTGAAAGTAGATAAACTGATAAAAACAACATTTACTAATTACATGGTGTAACTATGAGCCGCAGTTTTGACCCTGTGCAGTTGGGCAGTATCGAGATGTTTTGCAAAGCGGCCGAGTTGCACGGCTTTACCGCTGCAGCCCAAGCACTGGGCGCTACCGCCGCCGCGGTGAGCCGTTCGGTGGGGCGGCTGGAAGAGCGCCTGGGTGCCAAGCTTTTTACCCGCACCACACGCCTGATGCGCTTGACCGAGGAGGGCCGTGCGTACTTTGAGCAATGCCGCCAGGCGTTGGCGCAGATCGAAAACGCCGAGCGCGCCATCAACGGCCGCCAGGCTGAGCCTTCGGGCCTGCTGCGCATATCCATGCCCACCACGTATGGGCATTACCGCGTGTTGCCCGCGTTGCCCCGGTTCATGGCCCAGTACCCCAAGGTCAAGGTCGAGTTGGATCTGAGCAATCGCAACATCGACTTTGTTGAAGACGGCTACGACCTGGCAATACGCGGGGGTGCGCCCACAGATTCCCGTCTGGTAGCACGCAAGCTGGAAGACGCAAGCTTTGGTATCTTTGCTGCGCCCCAGTACCTGGCGCGCCGTGGCACACCACAGACCCCGGAGCAGCTGCAGGAACACGACTGTA
>NZ_JBWMBA010000175.1:0-1080 GCF_056521325.1 Rhodoferax sp. ZS1R8
CGGGTCGAGTCGACTGGAGATCTACGCCGTAGGCCATTACGGTGCCGTGGCCAGCGATGCGCAGTTCAAGTTTTTGCGCGTGGGTGTGTCCGCCGTGGCCTACACCGACCCGCGCTTGCAAACTCTGTCGGCCAGTCTGCTGCGCAGCGACGATGTGGTGCTGATCATCAGCAGCAGCGGCCGCATTGCCGAACTATTGACCGTGGCCGAGACCGCCCAGGCGCGTGGCGCCAAGGTGATTGCCATCACCGAGAGCCAGTCGCCGCTAGCCCGCAAGGCTGACCTGGCGCTGATCGTTGACCACGTGGAAGACATCGCCACCCAGGTGCCCATGATCAGCCGCATCCTGCACCTGCTGATGGTGGATATTTTGGTGGTGGGTGTCACGCTGCACCGCGGCGCTAGCGTGCCTGCCATGGGCAGTGATGCCACCATGGGCCTGGACGAGGTTGCCCCCGGCGGCCAGCCCGCCCCCAGCGCGCGGCGCAAGGGGCCGGGTGTCAGTGCAGCGGGGCCGCTGGCGCACTTGACCTCGCATAGCCGTTAAAAGCCCCAGAATGGGGTTTTATGGCCTTCTGGCGATGGCTTGTAAGCGTTTTATGCCTCTAGCCCCCGTGCAGACTTCCTAACCCGCTATCAATTTTGAAGCGACCAAAGACTGTCCTGTGGCGCGGGGCAAACATCCGGGGGCACAATGCGGCCATGGATGCATTGAAAGAAGAAGTGGCCGCAGTTGCCGCGCGGATGGTCGTGGAAGAAGGCCTGGAATACGGGGCTGCCAAGCGCCGTGCCATCAAACAGATGGGCTTGCCTGCGCGAACCGCGTTGCCGCACAACCCCCAGTTGGATATGGCGGTAGGAGAATATATTTCCATCTTCTGCGCTGACACGCAGCCTGCCGAGTTGCAGGCCCTGCGCGCGCTGGCGCTGGAGTGGATGGATAGGCTAGAGCACTTTCGCCCACATATTGGCGGCGCGGTGTGGCACGGTACCGCCACCCGGCGTTCTGATATTTACCTGCAATTGTTTTGCGATGATTCCAAAGCGGCGGAAGTCGGCCTGATTGATATGCAGGTGCGC
>NZ_JBWMBA010000176.1:0-1079 GCF_056521325.1 Rhodoferax sp. ZS1R8
TGGAACGGAGACCGGTGTCGTGCAAGATCACGCCAAATGGTTGCTGGAGTTCTGTAAATGAAAATGATGGCTAACAGGTCGGCCCACGCGGACGCGCAGCAGCAAGTTGCCGCTGCGCGGCGCATTCTGCGTGCCAGTGGCCTCCAACGTTACGACTGCTCTGGAGCGAAGTGGAAGACTGCTATGTGTCTATTGCGGTCGTAGCTTTTCGGCGTAGGTCAGTGGAATGACCGTCAAGTAGCGCACCATGACACTGAGATCCGTCAGTAGATAGAAAAATACCCAATCCAGGTATTTTTTCATGGTTGTTGATAGTAAATATTGCCGCTAGCCCCCGTGTAATTGTCATTTGTAGCTACATAAATAGTAGCAGCCATTCGCTGGATGGGCCTCACCAAGACCCCTTCACACTTCTAGGTTATCAATCAACCGCGTTGCCCCCAGCCGTGCAGCGGCCAGTACCACCATCGCATCCCCTGCCTGCGCTGTCTGCAAATCAGCCTGGCGGCGCACAGCCACATAGTCTGGGCGCCAGCCCAGGTTGCTCAGGCTTTGCATGGCCTGTGACTCCAGGCGGCTGATGCCTGTAGCGTCCAGTGCGGTGTTGGTGCGCAGTGCCTCGGCCACGGTCTTCAGCGTGGCAGACAACTGCACGGCCTGTGCGCGTTCGGCCGGGCTCAAGTAACCATTGCGGGATGAGAGGGCCAGGCCGGTCTCGCTGCGCTGGGTCTCACCACCGACGATGTTCACCGGCATGGCGAACTGCTTGACCATGTTGCGGATCACCATCAGCTGCTGGTAGTCCTTCTTGCCAAACAGCGCGGTACGTGCCTGTGTGCACGACAGCAGTTTCAGCACCACGGTGCAGACGCCGATGAAAAAGCCAGGGCGGAAGTGGCCTTCCAAAATGTCGGCCAGCTCGGTGGGTGGGTGCACCTTGAAGGTCTGCGGCTGCGGGTACATCTCGGCCTCTTTGGGCGCAAAGACCAGGTCGCAACCGGCAGCTTCCAGCTGCTGGCAGTCGGCGTCCAGCGTGCGGGGGTAGGTGTCGAAATCTTCGTGGGGTGCAAACTGCAGCC
>NZ_JBWMBA010000177.1:0-1077 GCF_056521325.1 Rhodoferax sp. ZS1R8
TAGCTTGGCCATCATGTAGTGCGCCAGTCGCCGCACCAGCGGCTGTTACTGCTTGATCAGGGCGGAGCGGTCCAGCTGCCCCTTCTCGGTATACATCAATGGCTCCCCGCAAACTGGGCAGACTGGGCAAAATGACCCTTTGGTGTTGCCCGGCCCATCACGTCATTGACGGCGAATTCCGCAGCAAGCGACACAGAACTCTCCAGCAGGCGCAAGGCGAGCCGCTGAATCTCTTCACACGGCGCAAGGTCACCCTGTTGTTCTGTGATGTCCAGGGCTTTCAATTCATGACCCAAAAACCTTTTGGCGCATTCGCTCAAACCCGCCGACGCTGGCGACTGCCGCGCGGCTACAGAAAGGTTCGATCGTTGCAGCATATTGACGATGGTAGGCTTAAGTTTGCCAGTAATCAACAACCGTTTCAGCGCCATGTAGCCGGTGAGCAGTGAAGTTTTGCTGGGGGACACCGCGAGCAGCGGCTCGACGTGCCAGTCGCCGATCAAACCTACCATCCATTCGACCTGACAATACAAAATGACGATGCCCTCGGCCGGTAGCAAAGGGCCCAGTTTGTGAAGGTTTCCAAAGTTGGTTCCAGGCCTCTGTATGAGAGTGCTAATGCCTTTGGCGCATGGGAGTACGGCCCAGGCCGGTGCGTCGCACAGGTCATCGTCGCCCCAGTGGGTATTCTCCAGAAGCTGTGCCAGGCCGGGGTTACTGTCTGATTCGGGGGTTGTTGCATCCAATACGGTGACTGAATACCCAAAATTCACCAACGCCAGGCAAAGCTGCCAGAGCAAGGGCAATTCAGCCCGTTCGTCGCCGTGACTGACCATAGCAACCAGCCGCGGACCAGACTGGCAACCCAGTCCTATCAAGCCGGACGCCTGGTTGCTGAAGTGGTTAAGCATCCATGCGCCCCTTGAGCAGGGCCTGGGCCGACGGTTGCCCAAAATAGAAGCCCAGATCGCTAACCTTGGGGTCGTAGGCCGAGACACCGACCGTGCGCATGGACTGGCGAACCAGCTTTGCCGCATTCGCCGACTCCCAATCCTCCGGGACGCGTTGGCCGGTTGC
>NZ_JBWMBA010000178.1:0-1076 GCF_056521325.1 Rhodoferax sp. ZS1R8
CAGCGGATTGATGGTTGTGGCCCGCAGCCGTGCAGTGATGGATGCCTTGGTGAATTCCATCGCCGCGCGGGATGTGAGTCGGCAATACTTGGCCATTGCGCACCGTCCCTGGACCGGACCAGCTCGCCGGACCGTGGATGCGCCGATAGGCCGTGACCCGCGCAATCGGCTGCGCATGGCCGTCATTGATCTGGAGAGCCAGGCAGGCAAAACGGCGAAGACGGATGTCGTGTTTCTGGACAATGCGGAGAGTGGTTGCTTGGTCCGCTGTATTTTGCACACGGGCCGGACCCATCAGATCCGAGTACACATGGCCTCGTTGGGCCATTCCTTGGTGGCCGATGTGATTTACGGAGGGGTCTGTGTAGCTGGTATGCCGCGGCAAGCCCTGCACGCCACCCGTTTGGCCTTCGCGCACCCGATGACAGGCCAGGCTCTGGCCTTTGAAGTCCCGCCACCCGAAGATTTCACGACGCTTCTCTCCGCATGGGGCCTGCGTTACAATCCATCCTTGCGGGTCGAAAACCCGTAAACGCCCCGGAACTTTGCCGGGGCTAGGCACGGTGAAGTCTTCACATCTGCTGCCGTCCGATTGGAATCTCATTGATTGCTCACCGGGATGGTGGCGTTTCCGATAAAGCCTGAATATGAACATGGCAGATGCCAAACGGGTCCTGGAGACTGCGTTAATTTGCTCACAGCAACCCTTGCCGTTGCGCGATATGCGTTCGCTCTTCAATGAGTCACTGGGAGCAGACACGCTCAAAAATTTGCTCGAAGAGCTTGGGAACGAATGGGCCGGTAAGGGTGTGGAGTTGGTGAGTATTGCCTCTGGATGGCGCTTTCAAAGCAGGCCGGAGATGCGCGAGTATCTGGATAGGCTGCATCCCGAAAAGCCACCGCGCTACACGCGGGCGACGTTGGAGACCTTGGCCATCATTGCCTATCGTCAACCGGTTACGCGGGGTGACATGGAGGATATCCGTGGCGTCACCATCAACTCTCTGTTGATCAAGCAACTGGAAGACAGGGGTTGGGTCGAAGTAATCGGACACCGGGAAGCTGCGGGTCGCCCC
>NZ_JBWMBA010000179.1:0-1072 GCF_056521325.1 Rhodoferax sp. ZS1R8
GTAGTGGCGAACTCGCCGCATCAACCTAGTGCACAAGATGTCGAACATGCTAAATACTTGGTTAAATAGGGAGAGAGAGATAATGCTCACTCGGCTTAGAGTTCAAGGGTTCAAAAACTTAGAACTTATCCGTAAATAAGCAATAATAACTCCCCATGTGCAACGTACGTGTGTGGAGGTGTGATGGCAAAAGCGAAGTCATGGGAAGTCACGGATGAATTTTGGAAACGTGTTGAGCCGCTGATTCCGGCGCGCCAGCGCGTTGCAGAGCAAACCTATACGCGAAAGAGCGGCGGCGGACGAAAGCCGAAAAATCCCAGACTGGTATTTGAAGGCATCGTTTTTGTTCTGCGCACCGGCTGCCAGTGGAGGGCACTTCCTGCAGAGCGCTTTGGCAGCGCCAGTGCAATACATACCCGCTTCCTGGAGTGGGAGAAGGCGGGCGTCTTTGAGGCTTTGTGGAAGTTGGGACTTGCGGAGTACGACGAGTTCGAAGGCATCGCCTGGCGATGGCAAAGCATTGATGGGGCGATGATGAAAGCACCAATGGCACAAGAGAGCGTGGGACCCAACCCCACGGATCGGGGAAAAAAATGGGAGCAAGCGCCATTTACTGGTAGACGGACGTGGTGTCCCGTTGTCGCTCGTCGTGACCGGGGCCAACCGGCATGATGTCTCGCAGTTGGAGGCGGTACTCAACACCATCGTAGTACAGCGACCCAGCCCACCCGTCAGGCGACACAAGCACTTGTGCGCTGATGCGGGATACACCGGAGCTCCCGCTTTGAAGATCATTGAGGAGCACGGCTACATCCCACATGTCAAAGGAAGAGGGCAAGAAGCCGACGAGCTCAAACGAGACCCGGAGAAGAGGGCAAGGCGCTGGATCGTCGAAGTGGCGCACAGTTGGTTCAACCGATTCCGCAAGCTACTGGTTCGATACGAAAAGCTTGACCGCAGCTTCCTGGCGCTTAACCACTTGGCCGCGTCCATCATGGCACTAAGGAAAATCAAATTGAACGTAAATATTATTTACGGATAAGTTCTAAGGCTCGCGGTTCACCCTGGCGGT
>NZ_JBWMBA010000017.1:0-3641 GCF_056521325.1 Rhodoferax sp. ZS1R8
TGAACAAGGACACCGTGAAGACCAGCGGCTCTCGCTGCTTGGACGTTCTCATTAAGGTCATCGAAAAAGAGGAACTTAACGGCCGGGATACTTGTCAGAACACAAATGCGGTCGAAGGCAGCCCGCTCGGGCTTCCGTAGCCCCAGTTGATGCGATGCGAATATGCGATCGAAGGCGCCGACAACCTTGGGGAACAGCTCGCTCCACCTGGCCATGTGTGACGCATTTGTGTTTGTGAATGCGTAACAAGGGAGCATACCCCGCACGGACTCAATAAGCTCCCGGGTTCGCAGGATCTCGCCAACGAAGATGGCGTTCCATCCTTGTTCAATTTGCTCAGAACTTGCAGTCAATTGCAACGATGTAGCCAGGTATGCGAAATATTCCTTTGAGGTGATCTCGCCGCGCTCGTGGCGCGCGTATTGCTCGTCATGCTTGAAAGTGTTTCGTAGAACATCAGGGTCCAAAGCCGAATATGGTTTCCAGGCGGCAATGGCGCGGCTAAAGTCGATGTCCAAGAGGACACCACCAAGATCGAAGAGCAAGGCTTCTGCAGTGGGTAAGTGCATAGATGGTGATACTGGACAGTGCTTAGTTTTCTCCCGCAGCTCACGCCGCCATCCGGTCCTCGACAGAGGGCGGGTCATTTTTGCAGTATTTGGCCATGATTTTCGTGAGGTCAGGAGCCAAAGTGGGAACCGTTAAAAATAGTGGCAGGCTGGAGCGCAGAGCATGCGCGACGATGAGCTCAGAGGGCGGCATCGCCGGATTCATGGTGCGCAGCCAACTGCGAAAGCAGCGCCAAACCTCGGCGGTGTGATTGAAGGACAGATGCTGCAGCAAGCCCTGCGCGATACAGCCAAGCTGCACGTAGACGTGGTAGGCGCGCAGCTTGCGCCGAATCGCAGTCCGATAGGCATCGGTCTGCTTGTGCAAATACTGATCGCCACCGCCGCGACGCAAAGGCTTCATATCCATCATCCAGAAATGATAGCCATAAGCACCGATGACATGAACGGCCTGGCGAAACCCCAGTTCAATCTTGAAGCGGTAGCCGTAGAGCTGAAGAATCTCCAAGGCAGCCATGGAGACATCGGTGCACAGCAGAAAGATGGTGCCGCGCACCGGATGCTTAACAATGCAAAAACGCACGACGCGCCCAACTGGTTTCCACAGCACATCCAGCACCCGAAATCGAACCACAACATCACGCTCGCCGTAGACCGGACTGGGCGCGCTGGTAAAAGCGTTATCGTCCTGGGCCATCTCTTTGAGGCGAACCTTCTCGCCATAGATTCGAGGTCGTCCTTTACCTCGACTTTCAACCTGTGGCACTGCCCGGTACGCCACCGCATTGGTCTTGACTCGCGTAATCAGATGATGCCCGTTGTCCAAAAGGGGGTTGATGACTTTGCCACTGGCGTAGTAGGCATCGGCCACCAGCACGACCGGCCTGTTCCAGACACGCGTAATGGAAAACAGCAGCGCCACCAACTTGTCCAGCAAGGTCTTTGAATCCCGATTGGAGAACACCAGACCCTCGTGAATGCGCGAAGTCAGCGGAATCGCTGCCACCAAGCCAGCAGCACAGTGGACCAGAAGAGAGATGGCCTGCAGCGAATGGCCCATGATGTACTCTGGCTTGGTATTGCTGGCTGACTGCTGGTGTAAATACTTCACGCCAGGCATGCGTTTGCCCTCCTTGGGAGCTTTGATGCCATCGGCTATGCAAACCAGGCGCTGTCCGACCTGAAGCGGGCGAAACAGCACAAGGCACAGGCGCACCCAGCAGGCGGTCAAGACATTGAGGTCCAGGGCCTTGCTGTGAAAGAGATGAAGAAGCCGGTGATAGGCCTCACCGCGCAAGTTCAATACCCGAACAAAGCTGGTGACCCCGGCGTTGTCAGAGCGACAACACAGCCCCATCAAGACAAGAATCATCCACACAAAAGTCAATGAGCGGTGGCAGGCCGGGCTCAGGGCGCGAACCGCCGACAGCCATTGGGTCCATAGCTTCATGACGGTGTCTCCTGGAGATGGTTGTTGTCGTTCACCTGTATACCGATAGCATTATCATGCTATCGGCTATAAAACGCTACACTTTCGATACTGAAACAAACCGGATTTTTGCGATGGACACCCGCCGAGAAGCAACGCTGCAACGACAAATTGAGAAGATCAAATGCGACCTGGCGGCCCTTGGGGATCTACGCCCTGGAAGCCTCTCTACCCAGTACAACGTTTGTGGCTCACCAGGGTGCCGGTGCAAGGCCACGCCACCAATAAAGCATGGACCCTACTACCAGGTCAGCTACACCCGAAAGGGCAAGAGCAGCAGCAAGTTTGTGAAGAAGGAAGATTTACCGACCGTGCGCAAGCAGCTCAAGAACTACGAGCGCATGAAGCTCTTGATGGAGAAGTGGATCGACTTGGCAACAGAATTGTCAACCTTGCGATTGATCAAAGACACCGGCTGAACGATGGCGAGAACTTAGCACTGTCCAGGTGATAGGCAAGGTTGTATTTAACTTCCGTTTTCACGGGCGATCGGGGAGCCGCTCATTGTGTGGAACAGAAATCGGGAATTGGGAGGGGGATGCCGAAAGTGTGCCGCAATTTCGCTCCGCTGAACTCTATCAGCTCAGTTCGTGATAGTGGTCATTCGACAGTGACTGCAGTTGGCCCAAACCAGCGCTTGCCTCCCGAGATACCGGATGCCTCCATTCACCGGTCTGGCGGACCACCTGCCGAATGGAGCGGTGATAGAAGACGCCCTGCTCCTGCTAGTTGCTGCCAAATTAATAGCTTACAAATCAATAGCGGCGGGGGCTATAGGCGTATTTTGCTTACAGTTCCGTCCGCAGCGACCATATTTCCGGGAACAGCACCACATCCAGCATCTTGCGCAGGTAACTCACACCACCTGTGCCACCCGTGCCGCGCTTGAAGCCTATGACACGTTCCACGGTGGTCACATGGCGGAAGCGCCAGAGGCGGAAGGCGTCTTCCAGGTCGGTCAACTCCTCGCCCAGTTGGTACAGGTCCCAGTGCGCCTTTGGGTCGCGGTAGACCTGCAGCCAAGCCTGCTCGACTTCCTTGTTGGCGGCATACGGTTGTGACCAGTCGCGCTGGGTATGTGTTGCGGGCACGGCAATTCCGCGGCGGGCTAGCAGGCGCAGCGCTTCGTCATACAGCGATGGCGCCACATACGCGGCTTGCACCAGCGCCAGGCGATCGGGCGCGTGGGCGTGAGGTTGCAGCATGGCGGCGTTTTTGTTGCCCAACGCGAATTCGATACAACGGTACTGAAAGCTCTGGAAGCCGCTGCTCTGGCCCAGGTAGGGCCGCATGGCGGAATACTCGGGCGGTGTCATCGTGGCCAGCACGTCCCAGGCGTGGACGAGCTGCTCCATGATTTTGCTGACACGTGCCAGCATCTTGAAGGCGGCGCCCAATTCATCGTTGGCAATGTTGTGGATGGCAGCGGTCAGCTCGTGCAGCATCAGCTTCATCCACAACTCGCTGGTCTGGTGCTGGATGATGAACAACATCTCGTCGTGCGCGGGTGAGAGCGGTTTTTGCGCTGACAAAATGGTGTCGATGTTCAGGTAGTCGCCATAACTCATGCTTTTGCTGAAGTC
>NZ_JBWMBA010000180.1:0-1071 GCF_056521325.1 Rhodoferax sp. ZS1R8
CGTCATGAGGGAAACCGGTGGCAAAGTGATCTATGTTTTCCATGGCAAAGAGCAGTTGGCCTTCGCCAATAAAAACCAAGCGCAATATTCAGGCGTCATGGCGAAGTTGTCTGAACTCAAGAATCAGGGGGTCGAGTTCAGGTTTTGCAACAATGCAATGAAGGGAAATGGCCTTGTGCCCGCGGACATGAACGGTCTTGTAACTGATGTCCCGGCCGGGTACCCGGAACTCGCTTATTTGCAGTCCCAGGGCTATCAATACATGTTCTTTTCTTACTGACACTCTGGTCAGCCGCCGCGCTGGCGATCTTGGCAGTTGCACCGGCGGTTCATGCCAAACCGTTCAAATGGTCCAGCGCCAGCGACATCCCGGCGCTCGACATGGGTCCGAACACCCAGGTGTTGGTGGCGGCGATGTTGGTCTGCTCCTTGGGATCGCGAGTCAGGTTGAATAGGTTGGTCCACCGCAAGCTGGGCAGCGACGTGACCGTGGTCGAAGCCCAAAGCCCCCTTGGGCGGCGGTTGTCCGCCGGGGCCGGGCACCATCTTCTTGCGCAGCTCGGCGTCCAGCCCGGGGGTGGCATGCACGTTGTGTCGTAGCAACAGCTTAGGGCGTACTGTGCCGTCTGGTCCGTTGGATGGCGCACCAAGGCAACGGCGGCATACGCACCCATAGACAAACGCTACAAAATAATGAGCGTTATACGCATATCCGACGGGGGCTACAGCCTATTTTGGCAAAAACAACAACCAGCAAAGCCCCGACCATCTCATCATGCCTACCCACTTCATCCCGCTGGCCGAAAAAAGCGGCCGCATTCTCGATATCGACCGCTGGGTGATTCACGAAGTGCTGAACATGCTGTCGGCGCCCCCGGACATTCCTTCCAATGCCATCAATATATCGGGGCGCTCACTGTACGAGCCCACCTTGCCGCAATTCATTGGTGACGCATTGCGGGAGGGGGGCGTCGCGCCGAGTCGCCTGATCGTCGAAATCACCGAAACCGCAGCCGTGTCCGATTTGCACGATGCGCAACAGATGATCGAGGCACTCCGCCAGTTGGGCTG
>NZ_JBWMBA010000181.1:0-1070 GCF_056521325.1 Rhodoferax sp. ZS1R8
CCTGCCCGGCAGAACTTCCAGATATCACTGGGGAGCGTTCTATCTGCACGTTATGTAGGGATAGTGCAACGTCCGGCGGCAGTGTGATTTTGAGCGAACCGTCAGATAGCAATGTCGGCGTGAATCGGCGATGGATCAAGCCGCTCTCTGATTTTCCGGATTGCGTTACACCGACAGTCTTGGACCCGCGTGGACTCAAAATGACCTGCAACTGAAGGTTGTTTATGGATTGACCAGGAGGAAGCAGGTTGAGCCCCTCAACCACAAGTTCCATGGTAATGGGGTCAAATGTCAGATGGCTAATGACTGGCTCGTTCACTGGAGTAGAACGAGGCCCAGGGAACGCAGTCGTGATAGCCGCACGTTGAATGGCTTGGGGCGGTACGACTGCCCTATATGCACCGTGTGCCGTGTATCGCATGGCAACTTGCTGCTGTCGATGGGGGTCGGTTGCAAATATGCTGGTCATTACATTTGAGACCAGTTGGACTGAAGCATTAAAGATGCTGTAGGCCATATTTGACATCTGGGACCACACCACAGACCAGCCTTGCAATGGACCTGCGGGTATGTCTTGTGGTGCGTTGTCGACCTGCGGTGACTCGGTTATCAGGTAGGTTGCTTCTTCCTCAAAGCCGCTGAATGGCTCGCTTGAAGTTCGCGCGATACCGTCACTGCCAATTACGCCGTTGTCCACTAGCCACCAGGTGTTATGGGTGTTTCCATCCACATCGGATATGGTTCCCTTGCGCCAGAACTGCACTTGGGTATTGGGTGCCAGGTTCGCCATCGCAGCGGCCGACAACGGGATCGCGACTTGAATGGGAAGCGCGGAACGTTGTGCACCCAGGTGCAATTGGAAAGCGGCAAGCGGATTGAGTATTTCCGGAGCTGGCAGGTCCATGCCCACTTCGCTGACGTTAATACTTTGAATGCTGGCAGACGTGCCAGCGGGTAAAGCTCCGGGTGCGAGCATCATGAGATAGCCCGCCGCATCTTGCACCGCAAGCCCGCCGTCTGTACGCACCACAGCGCTACCCAGTGCCGCCTCTTGAATGACCAAGTTGATT
>NZ_JBWMBA010000182.1:0-1070 GCF_056521325.1 Rhodoferax sp. ZS1R8
TTTGGCGGTGGTGACGCGGCTGATGGTGGACTCGTGTAGGCCCAACTCGTCCGCAATTTCGCGCAAGACGAGGGGGCGCATGGCCATCTCGCCGTGGGAGAAGAATCCTTTTTGCCGCTCCACAATGGCGGTGCTGACACGCAGGATGGTGTCAAACCGCTGCTGGATGTTTTTGATAAACCAGCGTGCCTCTTGCAGGCGTTGCTGCAGGCCAGCGTAGCTGGCGCTGTCTTTGCCACCACCTCGGTGGTTGCGCAGCACATTGGCGTAGATGTCGTGCACCCGCAGCTTGGGCATGACCTCGGGGTTGAGCATGACGCGGAACTGCGGGTTGATGCCGGCTCTGACCTTGCCCGCGGCCACCACCAGCACGTCGGGCACCACGATGTTGCGCTCCACGTCGACAAAACGGCGACCAGGCTTGGGCTCCAGGCGCGCGATCAGCGTGATGGCTTCGCGGGTTTGGGCGTCGGTGCCGCCGCAGCGCTGCACCAGGTTTTTGACATCGCGCCGGGCCAGCAGGTCCATGGGCTGGTCGCAGATGCGCAGGGCCAATGCGAGCACTGTCGTGGTTTCGGGTTCGGGCGCAGACTTGTGTGGACTCAGCGCGTCGTCCAGTTTGGCCTGCAATTGCAGACGCAGGCATTCGCTTAAGCTCCGCGCGCCAACACCCACGGGCTCCAGGCTGTGCAGCAGGCCCAAGGCAACGGTGAAGTGGTGCACCAGATCCTCGACCTGTTCCTCGTCGTCACCGGCCAGGCTGCGGGCCAGGTCGGGCAAGGGGTCTTCCAGGTAGCCGTCGTCGTTGAGCGACTCGATCAGAAAGCGCAATGCGCTGGCGTCGGTTTCGCTCAAGCGCAGGCTCAGGGCCTGGCGGTGCAGATGCGATTGCAGCGACTCCTGCGTGCGGGCCAGCTCGGTGGCGTCGGTGTCTTCGCCGTCGCTTAAGTTGTTGGCGCGGGCCTTGGCGTCTGTGCCCCATTCGCCGTCGTCGGGCACCATCTCGGTGGTGCCGTCGCCGTCCCAGCTGGGCTCGTCGTCACCACCGCCCAGGGGGGTTGTTTCTTCGT
>NZ_JBWMBA010000183.1:0-1069 GCF_056521325.1 Rhodoferax sp. ZS1R8
ACTGTGGGCCATTGCAGCAAGAAACCCAACAGGATCATCACAAAGGCCACGTACTGCGGATGGCGAATCCGGGCGTAGGGTCCGTCCACGGCCAGCGCATGGCGGCGTTGCGCGTGGTGGAGCATGTTCCAAGCGTTGGAAAGCAGCATGAAGCCAAAGCCCAGGAAGATGTAGCTGGCGATGTGCAAAACGCCAAAGTGCGGATCGCCTTTTCCACCCAGCAGCGTGGACCACAGGTGGCCCGAGTTGTGGCTTAGAACGTCAAGGGCCGGGTATTTGGTTTGCAACCAACCCGACATCAAGTAGATGGTCAACGGAAAGCCATACATTTCTACAAACAAGGCCACGACGAAAGCCGCAAATGCGCCAAAGGTTCGCCAGTCCCGCGTGCTGGCGGGTTTGAAGAAACTGTAGGCAAACATGATGAAGATGGCCGAGTTCAGGATCACCAGGCTCCCAAGCCCATAGGCAGTTTGGTCGTGACTCCTGATGGGTCGTCCTTCTTGGGTGCGCGGTGTTGCGGTGGTTCGTCAGCGCGTCCATGGTGGCCATGGTGCATGAACACATGCATCAGGGGGCAGGCCAAGAGCAACAAGAATGGCAAGGCACCGACCACGTGGGCCAAATGCTCGGTCAATAGAAAATAGGCAGCCACCGCGCCGATCACGACCAAGCCGATGGCATAGCGCGAGCGCCAGAAGCTGGGAGGCGTTTCGTGGTTGGCAGGATCGTGGTGCATGGTGACTACTCCTTCTCTCTATTTGCTGATGTTTTCCGGCATGCGGTCCATCATCATTTGCATCATGGACGCCATCATGTCCATGCGCTTTTCCATCATCTGGTGGTGGCTAGCCATGTCCATGGATTTACCTTCCATGCCAGACATGCCAGACATGCCAGACATGCCAGACATGCCAGACTTGCCTTGCATCTGGCCCATCATGGCCATGCCATCCTGCATCGCCTTCATGTGCTCGCCCATCAGCGCCTTGCGATCTTCGGGTGTCTTGGCGGCCATCATTTTTTCGTGCATATCTTGCATGGTCTTCATGCTGCCGTCCATGCCATT
>NZ_JBWMBA010000184.1:0-1065 GCF_056521325.1 Rhodoferax sp. ZS1R8
CTTCGGCCCGCGCCAGGCGGCGGATCTCCACCGTCACCTGGTCGGCCAACTCACGCGTAGGGCACAGCACCATGGCCTGCACCGCAAACCAGCGCGGGTTGAGCTTGGCCAACAGCGCCAGCGCAAACGCTGCGGTCTTGCCGCTGCCAGTCTGCGCCTGGGCAATCAGGTCCTTGCCAGCCAGGGCAATGGGCAGGCTGGCGGCCTGGATGGGCGTCATGTCGGTGTAGCCCAGCTGTTGCAAGTTGGCTAAAGTGGCGGGTTTCAATGCCAGGCTGGCAAAGCCGGTCGAAGGGGAAGCGGCGGGCGCAGAGTTCTTGAGAGTCATACCCGATTATCGGTGCATGGCCCCGTGCTGCGAGCCCATCGGTCGTCCTTTGCAATGGGAACGCACGCGGGCTTGAAACCAGGGATGCGGCCCGCCGTCGTCCGTGGTCTTGGCGGTTGTACCCATCACCGGCTACCGCTCCCTCGCGAGCCCTGAAGGCGCACTCACGGGTAAACACTTAGTAATATTTTCCCACCAGGAGGGAATCAAAGTTGATCGCGTACGCTCTTGTACGCAACTATGTTTCAATCCGCCGAATCTCTCTACAACAGCTGGGTGCGCGAGCATTACCGCTTTTTGCTGCGCAGCGCCTGGGCACTGACCGGCTCGCGCACTCTGGCCGAGGATGTCGTGCAGGACTGCTTTGCCAGTGCCTGGAAGCACCGCAGCCAACTCAAGCAGAGTGAGCTGGCCCGTGCCTGGTTGTTCCGAATCATGCGCCGCAGCGCCTTTCGGCACCTGGCGCCCGGTCCAATCTCCTTCGATGACGAGGCGATGACCGAGCAAACCTGCCCCGACGCCCAGCTGGATGACAAGCTGGACGTGGTAAAGGCCTTAGCCCGCCTTGCGCCGATACACCGCGAAGTCCTGGTGCTGTATTACTTTGACGACATGCCCACCGCCCAGATGGCTGAAGCGCTGGAAATTGCACCGGGCACGGTGTTGTCGCGTCTGGCACGCGCCCGTGATGCGCTCAAGAACGTCCTGTGCGGCAATGCCTCGATGCTGGCGAAGGT
>NZ_JBWMBA010000185.1:0-1064 GCF_056521325.1 Rhodoferax sp. ZS1R8
GCGCGAAGGGAACTTCTGCGACGCGGTTCACCGTGCCGTATTTGGGGTAGTCGTCCCGGTTGAGGTTTTGCACAACCACGGCGACCTCTGCCTGGCGGCCCTGTTCAAACTTGAAAGTCTTGGACAGCCGCATGTCGATTCGGTGCATGCTGTATTCGGGCGTGACGTCTGATGCGACATCCAGCACCCGAACTTGGTCCCGGAAGTAATAGCCCGTGCTTAGCCTCCATGCGTCCGCCAGTGCCAATGACAGCAGCAGGCTGCCGCTGTTCAGGGGCGTTGATTGGGGGAACAGGGCGAGGTATTTGCTGGTGTAAAAGTCTTTGACGGCCTCGCCAATCAGGGGGTGAAAGTACTGTGTGGGGAATGCGTGCAGGCTTGCGGATGCGTGCTGGCGGGCGTAGTTGGCGACCAGAAAACTACGCCCTTCGTCCCAACGCAACTTCGCGGTCACTTCCAGGCCCTGGTACTCCGCAGCCAAGAGGTTGCCGAAACCATCTGCGCAGCCAGGCAGTCGTACACATTTGTCCCACCAGATCAGGTTGCGCACCGACTCGGCGTACAGCCGGGACTCGACCGACAGGCCCAACTGGCGAAACTCACCGATGTAGCCGATTTCGCGTGACACTACCCGCTCGGGTGTCAGCCGCTGGGCGGGAGGAACATAAGCGCCGCCCCAAATGGTGTTGTCGGCCGCGATGAAGGCCTCCGACATCACCGGGCTACGGGTAGCCGTGGATATGCCAAAGCGCAGCGTGTGCTCTGGTGAAAGGTGGTAATTCAGCGAGGCCCGTGGCGAATGGCTGCGGTTGCCCATGCCGTCATCTTCCAGCATGGTGCCGATATTGAACACCGCGGACTTGGGCAAACGCCATTCGTTGTGGACAAAAACCTGCCAGGGGTTGACGGTGTAGGGCTGTGCGAACAGCAGGGGGAAATCTGCGTGGTCGCTGCGCAGGTCCGCCCCCCAAACCAGCCGGTTGTTTGCGCCCCACTGCACGGTGTTTTGCAGCTCCAGATCATGGCGCCGGGTATAGACGTCGCGGGTGGTAAAACCTTCGGCG
>NZ_JBWMBA010000186.1:0-1064 GCF_056521325.1 Rhodoferax sp. ZS1R8
TCGGTGTCAGACATGTATTACTTTGCCTGCCACCCGCAGGGTGGTGCTCACTACATGGGTGGTGTGGTGGATCTGTTCCCGATCGAGCTGGCGCACCGCTTGGCGCACCGGGTGGTGATGGAATTCAAGGCACCGTTTGACCAGCTGATGTCGGTGCCCGCCTGGCGCGCCGTGCTGGGCACGGATGCCAACCAGCGGCTACGCCAGGTGCATGCGCAGTATGCCGATGTGTGGATAGACACATCGGACATCATGCAGGCGCTGTCCAAGCCCTATATGCGCAATGTGCTGGATTGGCGGCAGAACCGAGTGCGCCTGGAATCGATGCCAAGCTACGCCGAATTTGTACAACACATGGACGACCACTGGAACTACGGCTACGCGCGTGGCCGCGAGGCGTTTGCGCGAGACAAGCACGGTTCACAAGAAGGTATGCGCCTGGTGAACCGCTACAACCGGTAGTGCGACGAGAAGGCAGCATGCCCGCCGCCAACATGCTATCTTTTATATAGCATGTTAACTATATTTCACGGGGGCTATAGGCCATTCTTGCCAATAGTATTTTACAGACTGGGCTGCAGAACGACGCTGCGGTGGAGGCGCCGGTTGCTCTCTGGCCCACCGCGGCGGTGGTAGCCACGGTTGCCACCCATGTCGTGCGCGATACGCCTGCGCTGGTGGCGCCGGTCTGCCGACTGCTGGCGGATGGTGACGCAAAAATCGCCATTGGCGCCGGCCAGCATCAACCGCGTCATGGTGCCAAACACGGCGATCCAGGCTTGTTTGAGCGGCTCGGTCAGTGCATCGCCCAAGATTTGCCCCAGCGTCTGGATCAGGGCAACTTCAAAGTAAGGGTAGTGGTGGGACTGCACGCCGCATGCGGCGTTGACGCGGCCAATCTGCAGCAGCAGTGAGGCGTGGGTATCCAGCGTATGCATGCCTTTAATGGCGCAGACCAAAGGTCCGCATGACCATGTCGTCGCGCTCATCCACGTAACCGCTATAGGGGGCGACCAGCCAGGGGCGGCCGTGCAACAGATTGCAATGGAACAGCGCAGCGGCGG
>NZ_JBWMBA010000187.1:0-1061 GCF_056521325.1 Rhodoferax sp. ZS1R8
GACACTCCACAGTTCTCGGTCATGCCATACACCTCGATCAGGTCCAGGCCCAGCTTGCGGTACCACTGCAACACATCGGCCGGCATGGGGGCTGCACCACCCGCTGCCACACGGCATTGGTCCAGGCCTAGGCCCTTCAGTATCTTGCGCCGCACCAGACCACCCACCAGTGGAATGGCCAGCAGTAGCCTGAGCTTTTCTGCCGGCATCTTGGCAAACACCCCCTGTTGGAACTTGACCCACAGCCGGGGTACCGAGAAAAACACCGTGGGGCGTGCGCGTTGCAAGTCCTGCACAAAGGTGTCCAGCGATTCGGCAAAGAAGATGTGGCCGCCAAAGCGCAGGGCGCCCTGTTCGATCAGCATGCGCTCGGCCACATGGGCCAGTGGCAGGTAAGAGATGTAGCGTTCGCCGTCACCCATCTGAACGCGGCGCGTGGCAGATGTCAGTGCCCACGCGATGGCTCGGAAGGTCTGCACCACACCCTTGGGTTTGCCAGTGGTGCCTGAGGTGTAAATGATGGTGCACATGGCATCCATTTGCGGGGTCGATGTGCCGCCCAGTGGCGCGTTCTGGGCCAGCAGGTCGGTCCACAGCAGCGACTTCATCATGGGCGCCAACGGCATGGTGATCAGTGGCATGTCGGCGGGTATGCCGGTCTGCAAATTCTCCACACCGTCCATCTTGCCCACAAAGCAGGCCCGCGCCTCACTGTGCGCCAGGATGTAGGCCAGCGCTTCGCCATTGAAGGTGGGGTAGATGGGCACCGACACATAACCCGCCATCAGAATGGCCAGGTCAGCCAGTATCCAGTGGGCGCTGTTCTTGCCGATGATGGCCACGCGGCTGCCCTCAGGCCAGCCCTGCGATTTGAGCCAGGCGGCCATGCGGCGGGCGTCGTCTGCGGCCTCTGCCCAGGTGATGTCCTGCACCTGGCCTGCTCCCATGGGTTGGGTCAGGAAAACCTGGTCACCCCGTTCCTGCTCCCACCGGTACAGGCATTGCAGGGGCAGGTCGCTGGGCAAAACATTCACGGGTTCGGTCATGGAAAATCCTGAAGG
>NZ_JBWMBA010000188.1:0-1061 GCF_056521325.1 Rhodoferax sp. ZS1R8
GCTGAGGCCTACTTCGGCCTGGGCCCCGCCGGCTCCCAGTTTGCAGTACTACGAACCGCCATCTCTGATGGTGTTTGGTGCCAGTGGCGTCTTCGCAGACAACACCTTCCAACTGCCAAACGCGCCCCAAAGCAGTGCGGTGCTGGGCGCGATTGAAAACGTCATCGTTACCGCGCTGGCCCGCGGACACGCCACGACCTGGAAGTTCTTGCGAGGCAAGATCACGCCAAACAGGCCCGCGATGACGGCAGAAGTCACGTTGACCGGTAGCACAACGGTCGGGCTGGTGGATCAGATGGACATGGCGTCATTCCAGATTGCCAATGTGCCAATGACGGTGTCCATTCCTGTAGGCGTGCCGGTCTCCAGCTTTAGCGTCAGCTCACCGTTGGCTATCCTGCCCACCACCCCGGACCTGCTGACCTTCTCGCAGTTCTACGCCAGCGGTGGAACCTGGAGCGCGTTTGCCAATTTCTTGCACGATCCGGCGGTCACCATCGATGGCCGCACCTACGCGCTTCCGTTTGACGATCAGGGCGGTTTTAGTTCCGACTTGAACGCCGCGACCTCGGTGGCCAACCCGGCGAGCGCCTGCATTACGCTAGGCCCCTGGACACCACAGGGCATCCAGCCACCCCAACCGGTGGTGGTGGGCTGCAAGACCATCACGCTGACTTGGCCCGCTAGCGCCAGTTACACCTTTGTGTTTGTTCTGACCTACAGCGCAGGCGGCGCCTATGTCTCGACCAGCGTGGCTATCGGCAGCCCTGTCAGCAGCTTCAATGGCCAAACCTACACGCTGCCCTTGGTGCTGCAAACGCCGGCATCCACGCAACCGCCAGAAACCCTCAAGTTGAAGTTGGTTGCTGTCCAAGGTACGTACAGCGGTGCGGTGTGGTGCCACATCAAGGTGCCTGACTTTGTCTTCGAGGGCAATGCTTTTGAGTTCAGCTCCGTGTACGACGGTGCTCCACCACTCACCATTTGGTAGCACCACGAAATCGCCCACTGCCTACGAACCCAAGGAGCTCATGCGTGCCCACCTTAAACGGCACTGTTCA
>NZ_JBWMBA010000189.1:0-1060 GCF_056521325.1 Rhodoferax sp. ZS1R8
TTTGGTTTGGCTTTGCCGCCCAGTACCAAGCGGAGCATGAAAGATAAAATGGCAATCGGCAGCATCACGATTTCCATCGAATACTTGGCGAAAACAGGCCAAAAGACGTCAGCAATACCCTCGCAGCCACGGCAGTGCCCGAATGGTTCGGTGCCGACAACAGGGTCATGCCATAGTTTGCCGCACCCGCAGTGGCCAAAGCGGCTATGACCTTCAATGTTGTAGTGAGGTGCGTGTCCATTGCCGAAGATTCTATGGGCTCTGCCGCAACCCTAGCGCGATGGATAATGTTGGAAAAGCCCCCATTTCTTTGAGACACACACCCATGCCACGCAATATTGAAATCAAGGCCCGCATCGAAAGCGTGGAGCGCCTAAAGCCTCTAGCCGCGTCCCTCAGTGGTGGCGCTCCGGTTGAAATATTGCAAGATGACACTTTCTTCCGATGCGCCGCCGGGCGGCTCAAGCTACGCGCTTTCGCAGACGGAACTGGTGTGCTGATCTTTTACCAACGGGCAGATAAGAAAGGCCCCAAGCCCAGTTTTTTCACGACGGCGCCCACCCACGCACCCGATGTATTGCGCGAGACGTTGTCACTGGCCTACGGCCAGTCGGGCCGCGTCAAAAAGCAGCGCACGCTGTACATCGTCGGTCGCACGCACATCCACCTAGACCGCGTGGAAGGACTGGGTGACTACCTGGAGTTGGAGGTCATGCTGGAAGAGGGCGAAGCGGCCGAGCTGGGTGAGCAAGAGGCAGATACCACCATCAGCAAGTTGGGTGTGCAACCATCGCAGTTGGTGGAGCGTGCGTATGTTGATCTGTTGGCGGACAAGGCATCAAGCAGGAAGGCTTAAGCAAAATAAGCCTGTAGCCCCCGTACAGGCTTAATTGGCTACTATCACATTGATAGCAACTAGTCAGCGTTGGTTTTTTTCGCAGGCTTGGCTTTGGGGGTACCGTTTAGCGCCACGGCCTCGCGAATGAGCGCCTTGAAGGCGGAGGCGTCCACCTCTTCGTCTTCAAAGATGTCCAATGCGCGGCGCGCGTTGCCGTCCAGG
>NZ_JBWMBA010000018.1:0-3481 GCF_056521325.1 Rhodoferax sp. ZS1R8
AAGGCCCCTGGCAGCACCATCGCTGTCACCTACAAGCCTATCAGCGACAGTACGGTATACACCAAGGACAGCGGTGGTGCAGCCGGCGTATTCCCCGTGCAAGACATGGTAGGCCCCTTCCACGTAGTGGCCAGTGTGGCGTCGAGCAACGGAGTAGGCGGCGTCAACACCAGCACCTACACCTACGGCGGCTTGAAGGTCGAACGCGGCACCGGAGTCGGCTTGCTGGGATTCCGCTGGATGAACAGCAAAGACAGCGCCACCCAGATCGAGAGCTACACAGAATACCGCCAAGACTGGCCGTATACCGGCATGATCAGTAAAGCCGAGACCCGCCTGAGTGGATCGGGCAATGCAGGCGTCCTCAAACGCACCACCCAAACCCTGGCCTGCAAGATCCCGCAAACCGGAGCTGCCTGTGTAGTGGCCCAACGCTGCGACCAAAGCGCCAACAGTGCTGCCTGCGTAGCAGCAGCCAACAACCGCTACTTCACCTACGCGGCCAGCAGCCTGGAACAAAGCTGGGACCTGACTGGAGCGGCCTGGCCTAGCTACACCAGCACCACCACCTACGGACTGGACCCAGTAGACGCTCATCTGTACGGAGACCCCACCCAGACCACCATCACCACCAGCGATGGATCGAGCAAGACCACCGTCATTGACTACTGGCCGGCCGACACCACCAACTGGATACTGGGACGCCCCAAGAAATCCACGGTCACCAGCGTCACACCGTAATAAAAAGAACGAAGTAGACAGGGAGCTCCCACTTGAACACCGCCCTTAAAACACTGCTCGCCAGCACCGTGCTAACTGTGCTGGTCACCCCCGCGGCACACGCCGACACCCAAACCCGCACCACCAGCTTCGAATACGACGCAGTTGGACTGCTCAGTAAAACGGTAGTCGAGCCCACCCGCCCCAACGACTGCTTGCAAGCCGTCTACGCGCGCGACAGCTTCGGCAACGCCACCACCACCACCCGCAGCACCTGCGCAGGAGCCACAGCCCCGGCCACCACCAGCGCTGGTAGCCGCGCCAGCACCAACAACTACGGCACCGATGGTCGCTTTGTCCTGTCCAGCACCAATGCTGCCAACCAAAGCGAAACCAAGACCTATGACAGCCGCAACGGCCGCCTGACCAGCCTCACCGGCCCCAACGGCCTGACCACCAGCTGGCAATACGACAACTTCGGACGCAAGACCAAAGAAACACGCAGTGACGCCACCTACACCACCTGGACCTATGCACTGTGCAGTGACCCTGGCGTCACTTGCCCCGGCCCAATAGCGGGAGCGGTCAGCACCTGGGTTACCAAAGAACAAAGCTACGCCGTCAATGGCGCGGTCAACGGCCCCGAGCAGCGCACCTACTTTGACGCCTTCGAGCGCGCCCTGCGCGTACAAACCCAAGGCTTTGATGGCAGTGGTGCAGCCCCCACCCTGGTCCAGGACACCGAGTACAACGCCCTGGGCCAAGTCGCCCGCAAATCCGACAGCTATGCCCTGTCCGGTGTCACCCCCATCTGGAGCAGCTTCACCTATGACGCCCTTGGCCGTCCGAGTAGCCAAAGCGTGCCCGACCCTGCAGCTCCTGGTAGCCTTGCCACCACCACCTTCGCCTACAACGCCCTGGTCACCAGCAGCACCAACGCCAAGACCCAGACCAAGACCGTCACCAAGAACGCCAGAGGGCAGATCGTCAGCGTCGTGGACGCACAGGGCAGCAGCATCACCTACAGCTTTGATGCCCAAGGCAACCTCCTGTCCACCAACGCCGCAGGCTCCATCACCAGCATGGGCTACGACATCCGTGGCAACAAGACCAGCATGCTGGACCCCGCCATGGGATCGTGGACCTACGGCTACAACGCCTACGGTGAACTGGTCTCCCAGCGCGATAGCCTGAACCAAAGCGCCTCTATTGCGTACGACAACCTGGGGCGTATGACCCAGCGCACAGAGCCCGACCTCATCAGCCAGTGGAGCTATGACAAGAAGTTCGACGGCACAGCCTGTGGCAAAGGCGTGGGCAAACTCTGCGAAGCCAAGGCCGACAACGCCTACCGCCGAGTCCACAGCTACGACAGCCTGGGGCGCCAGATACAAACCTCCACCGTCCTGGACGACCCGGTCAACCCGGCCGTTGTGAGCGAAAGCTTTGATGCCAACACCGGACGTGTCAGCAGCAAGACCTGGCCCACCGGCTACCAGGCCAGCTACGGCTACAGCGCTCTGGGCTACCTCAAGACCGTCACCGGCGGCGGCACCAACGGCTTTACCCAGACCGTCACCTACCAAATCCAGGCCATCAACGCCAACGGCCAGATCACCCAATACCGCACCGGCAACACCGTCACGGCCGTCAAGACCTATGACCCTCTGACCCAGCGCCTCACAGGCCTGACGGCCACGGCTGATGGCCAAAACAGCGGCAACGTCATCAAACAAAGCTACGGCTACGACTCACTGGGCAACCTCACCAGCAGGAGCGACACATCGCCAAACGTGGGCACCCAGGAGAGCTACAACTACGACAGCCTGAACCGCCTGAGCACCGCTACCCTGCAGGGCGGCGCGCTGGGCGCCCCATCGACAACGGAGGTCAAATACGACGCCCGGGGCAACATCACCTACAAGAGCGACGTCGGACGCTACTGGTACGACAGCGCCCGGCCCAACCGCATGACCGCCGTCACCTTGGAAAGCGCCCCTGGCGCGGTCCAAAGCGTGACCGGCACCCGATCCTTGAGCTACGTCTTTGATGACTTGAGGGCTGGCGCCCAAATGGTCAACGGCACCCAGGTGGGCAACGGCAACCTCGAATACACGGTAAGCCATGACACGGTCAACAGCATCCACACCGTGCGTGCGGAGAGCTACACCAGCTTCAACCAGCCCAGCAGCATCACCTACGGCAACTTCATCACCAGCACCACCAGCAGCCAAGACCGCAAGCTGACCTATCTGTATGGACCGGAGCACCAGCGCGTCAAGGAAAACGTGGCCCTCAGCGGCAACGGCACCAGCAACTACTTTGCCGGCAGCACCTGGTACTTGAACGGCGTTGACAGCCTGGGCCTGTCCTACGAGAAGGAAGTGCGCACCAATGGCACGGTCGAGAACAAGCACTATGTGAGCGCAGCAGGGGCCGTCTTTGCACTGTTCACCAGCCGCACGGGCAACTTGAACGGCTTACCTGCCACGACCACCAGCTACTTCCACAAGGACCACCTGGGCAGCATTGCGGCGATCACCAACGAGACCGGAGCGGTGACAGAGCGACTGGCCTATGACCCGTGGGGCAAGCGGCGCTTCATCAACGCGACGCCTGGCTTACCCGACACGCTGGACGCCATCGTGGGCAAGAACACGGATCGGGGATATACCGAACACGAACACCTGGATGAGGTGGGGGTCATCCATATGAATGGGCGTATTTATGATCCGCTTATCGGTAGGTTCATGAGTGCTGA
>NZ_JBWMBA010000190.1:0-617 GCF_056521325.1 Rhodoferax sp. ZS1R8
ACGCGAAGTACCCAAACTGCAGCGCGATGGCGTTCGCCTGCGTTTCTTGGGCGCGCGCGAGGGTTTGTCGGCACGGGTCAAAAAGGGTTTGGAAGACGCAGAGGCGTTGACCGCCAGCAATACGGTTTTGTCGCTCAATGTCTGCTTTAATTACGGTGGTCGCTGGGACATTGCATCGGCTGCCGCGCGGTTGGCGGCTTCGGGAACACCCATTACGGAAGAATCCCTGTCACGCGCGCTATCCATGTCGTTTTGTTCGGATCCCGATCTGTTGATTCGAACGGGCAATGAAATGCGCCTGAGCAATTTTCTGCTTTGGCAGTCCGCCTATTCCGAGCTGTACTTCAGCAACTTGCTATGGCCAGATTTTGACGAAGCAGCCTTGGACGCGGCCTTGTTGGACTATGCGTCACGTGAGCGTCGGTTTGGAAAGACTTCAGACCAACTCTCGGGCAATTCGGCCAAGACAACCTAACAAGGACGCCCATGCTGAAGCAAAGAATCATCACGGCACTGTTGATGCTGGCCATTTTGCTGCCGGCCGTGTTCTATCCCGTGCCGGAAGTATTTGCCGGCGTCGCCGTTGCTTTGATCGCCGCCGCCGCATGGGAATGGGC
>NZ_JBWMBA010000190.1:627-1060 GCF_056521325.1 Rhodoferax sp. ZS1R8
ACGAATGTGGTCCATCGGCCTCCCTGTTCGCAGGCGGCGTGTGTGCGGTGGCGTGCCTGCTGTCCTGGTATGGTGGACTGCTATACACCCCGCTCAAGACTTTGTGGTTGATCACTGGTAGCGCTTGGGTTTTTTTGGGAGCCTGGCTGTTGTACGGCGGGGTCAAGGCTTGGGCTGCTGTGCCCAGGCCCCTACGTTTGGTGGGTGGTGTTTTTGCGTTATGGGTGGCTTGGCTTGCCGTGTCCCAGGCGCGCACCATGGGCATCAATTTTTTGTTTTCGGTTTTGGTTCTGGTATGGGTTGCAGACATATTCGCCTACTTCGCTGGTAGAGCGTTGGGAGGGCGATTTTTCACGCGAAAACTGGCGCCATCCATCAGTCCCGGTAAGACCTGGGAGGGTGCATTCGGCGGCATGATTGGTGTTGTGGTGTG
>NZ_JBWMBA010000191.1:0-1059 GCF_056521325.1 Rhodoferax sp. ZS1R8
CTGGCAGAGAATCCACTTCTTTTAACGATGCTGCTCGTGGTGAAGCATGGCGCAGGGGGGCTGCCACCTGATCGGGTCAGCTTATATGGGAGAGCTGTCGATGTCTTGCTAGACACATGGAACATCAAAGGCCATGAGCCGTTGAATGCAAAAGAAGCAGTTCCACAGCTCGCATATGTTGCCTTTCAACTTATGTGTGCGGGCAAGCAGACTGCCACCGAAAGGGAACTATTGGAATTGCTGCAAGAAGCACGCGAAAAGCATCCGAACATCAAACGCTATGCAAAAGATAGTCCCTATGACTTCTTAAAGCGTGTTGAATTGAGGTCGAGTTTGTTGTTGGAAGTCGGCCACCAGTTGGAGGGTGGCCGTACGGTACCCTTTTATCAATTTCGGCACCTTACATTTCAAGAATATTTGGCCGCGGTTGCTGTCACCGAAGGGCATTACAAACAATTTCACCAAGACGATACCGTTTTGACCCCATTGAAAAACCATTTGCAAGCGGAGGAGTGGAAGGAAGTAATTCCGATGGCTGCAGTACTGGCACGCAAACGAGCAGAGCCATTGTTAGTCGAACTAATTTCATTGGGGAATGGCACGCGTTTAGCCGCTGGGGATGAAGTCGTGAGCGGCAAAATGAATGTAAGCATAGATAAGAAATTAGGCGGCGCTACCGGGCGCTTACTTCAATGCTTTGTTGAGGAAGCAGAAGCTTCTCCTCAAACAATTTCTTCTGCGTTGCAGCTGATAGCTTTCTTCGCGCAGGGTTGCAAAAGCGCCGATGATTGGGAGTCGCTCTGCAGAGGTCCGTATGGAGAGGAGCTTTATTGCCAAGCGTGGGAACTTTTAGTGTCTATTGGACAGCACAGAGGTTCTTGGCTATTGAATACCTGTGCGGGTATCGCTGCTTTCCGTAAACCTTTCGACCATTGGATAAGTAAGGAAGGGAATATCGAGATAGAGCTCTTGCTCCGAAGCAAAAAGAAGGAAGACGTTAGTCGTGGTCTCTTGATTGCTTTGGGAATATTGTGGAATTGGTCTAGTCTTGATCCCATG
>NZ_JBWMBA010000192.1:0-1056 GCF_056521325.1 Rhodoferax sp. ZS1R8
TGGCCGCCGTGCCCCTGATTGGCTCGGCCATCACTGAGCCTGCGGCCATGACGATTGCAGCGCTCATGCTGGCACCACAGGTTTTCCGCCCCGACGTACCCGAGCGGGTGAAAGGGTTGGCGCTGGGCGTGTTGTTCGTCAATATCTCCATCGGAGGGACTTTGACGTCATTTGCGGCGCCGCCTGTGCTGATGGTGGCATCCACGTGGAATTGGGACTCCGCTTTCATGCTCACCACATTCGGCTGGAAGGCGGCGATTGCCGTGGTGGTAAACGCAACCATCGCCGTCTACTTTTTGCGCAATCATCTGGGCCAGCTGGCCCTGCCTTCGCGCCCATCGGTGACGGATGCAGCACCCAAGATCCTGGTCTTCGTTCATCTCGGCTTTCTGGCGGCCGTGGTCGCACTGGCGCACCATCCAGTGGCTTTTTTGGGCCTGTTCCTGATGTTTATGGGCGTCACGCAAGCCTATGCCCGTTTTCAGAACCCGCCCATCATCAAAGAAGCGCTGCTGGTGGCCTTTTTCCTGGCGGGTCTGGTGGTGCTGGGTGGCATGCAACAGTGGTGGCTGCAACCCATCGTTTCCGGCATGTCGCCCCAGCTTCTCTTTCTGGGGGCCACTATATTGACGGGTTTTACCGATAACGCGGCCCTGACTTATCTGGGCTCTCTCATCGTTGGTATTTCTGAAGAGGCCAAATACAGCCTGGTGGCAGGTGCGGTGGCCGGCGGAGGCTTGACGGTCATTGCCAACGCACCCAACCCCGCAGGCGTGGCGCTGCTGCGGCGCGGATTCGCCGACCAGTCCATCGGTGCAGGGGAATTGCTGGTAGGCGCCTTATTGCCTACCCTTATTGCAATGGCGGCTTTTTGGGTGCTGTAACCGCACACCCGTAAAAAAGTTCGGGTCTAGAACGGAATGTCGTCATCCATGTCGTCAAAGCCACTGGCCGGACGGGGTGGCGGGGCTTGGCGTGGCGCGGGTGCCGCAGCAGCGCGGGGTGCAGAAGCGCTTGGCGCCATGCGACGGGGTGCGGGAGCGCCACCGCCGCCTT
>NZ_JBWMBA010000193.1:0-603 GCF_056521325.1 Rhodoferax sp. ZS1R8
GCCGCTGACTGCGGGGGCTGCAGCGCCATGGTCATGGCCTGCGTCGGCCCAGGCTGGAGCCACCATTGTCAACAACACGGTGCTCAGGATTTGGCAAGCTGCGAGCTTTGGAAAACGGGGCTTCATGCTGCACCTCCCAAACGTTGGTTGCGTTGTGTGCTCCAACGGCGCAAGGCAAAGGCCAGCAACGCCAGGGCCAGCAGCCCGCCCATCACCCACGCGGCATAACGCTTCCAAGTCGCGCCATGCGCTGCGGCACCGGCCTGGGTGTTGGCGGGCAAGTCCAAATCCCCGGCCAGCAGGTCGCTCTGCTGACCTGCGACCACAGTTGCGGTCACGCTGATAACGCCGGGTTGCAACTCTGCTGCCAGCGTGGCTTCAAACTCGCCTTCGCCATGGGGCTGAACGGGCACCTTGGTGCCGCCCAGCTCAAGCTCCAGCTTGGCATCCTTGACCGGGCTGTTGTCCGCCGCGTGGTCCAGGTACAGCGTGATGTTTTTGCCGTTGACCACGCCCACCAGCTCAAAGGCTTCGGAGGTGGCGGTGAAGCGGGGCTTAGCCGGGCCACCTGCGGTGGCAGGTGCCTCGCCATGGTCGTGGCCT
>NZ_JBWMBA010000193.1:613-1054 GCF_056521325.1 Rhodoferax sp. ZS1R8
AACAGGGATGCGGTTGCCAGGATCACCGCAAGTAAAAAGGGCTTTCGCCGTGTCAAAAAGTTCGTCATGGTGTGTTTCGTTGAATGGGGTGGAAATAGGGTTGAAATTGGGGGGGTGCCAAGGTGGCGCCTTGGTGGGCTGGGTCTATTCCGGCAACAGCCCCAGTGTTTGGCGCAAGCTGGAGTGGGCCGCAGCCAGATCTATGCCGGCACGGGCAGCCTGGCGCTCGGCGTCCGAGGCATCACGTTCGATGCGCAAGCGGGTGGGCAAGTCGGTCTCGCCCATGCGATACGACTTCTGAAAAAACGCCCGCGACTCTCTGGCCAACTGCGCGCGCTGCTGCGACGCTTGCAACTGGGTCTGGGCAGATGCCAGGCCCACGCGGGCAGCTTCCACTTCACCCTGCAACCGCTCACGCTCCACACGCAATTGCGCTTCGGC
>NZ_JBWMBA010000194.1:0-1051 GCF_056521325.1 Rhodoferax sp. ZS1R8
CGTGTCGCGCGGGTTGTTCAGGTAGTCCTCAAACACCGGGCTTTCGGCCGCCTCAAAACCGGACTGCACCAACCAATGTCCGTAGAGCCACTGGTAGGCGGACCGCATGGTCGCATACGGCCCCTGGTGGCGCAACACAGCACACCAAGTACCACCCAGCGTAAAGGGTTCCAGCGGCGGATGGGGTGCTCCGCAGTCTGACGGCAAACTCAGGCCCTCGCGGGATTGCAACTGCGCCTCGGGCACTGCAAACGGGTCGTCGTAATACACGGCCATCCAGCGCATGTCAGACCGGGCCAGACCTTGTGCCGCCATGCGGGTAAAGGCCACCTCGAACGCCTTGCCGACTTGCATGTAGGGGCCGCGGTGCGCAATGCCAGCCAGTTGCACAGTGGGAACAAAGCGCACCTCCACCGTGTAAGCATCCAAACTTACATCACCCGCAGCCAGCGCCTGCCGAAACGCCACATGGCTGCCCTCGGCACGGTAGCGTGTGGGGCTCATGCCATACAGGGCGGTGAAGGCGCGGGTAAAAGACTGGGCATTGGGGTAACCGCATTTGCGCGCCACCTGCTCCACCGGCAGCGTGGTGTTGGCCAGGTAACCCGTGCCCCGCGCCAGCCGCAGGCGCCGCACGGTGTGGGCAATACTCTCGCCATACAGCGCCTGGTAAACACGGTGCCAGTGGAAGGGCGACAGGTGCGCCACTCGCGCCAGCTTGTTCAGGTCCAACTCTTCGGCCAAGTGGTCGTGGATGTAGGCGGTGACCCGGCTCAGGCGCTCCTGGTAGTCGGTCCAGCTATGGCTTTTGTTCATTCATGCGTTGGGGTTTGTTGTACTGAGGCCGATGGAGACGGTAATGTCCCCATTGGCATGGTACTGCTCGTATTCTGCAATGAAGGTCTTGACCAGGTCGCTGCGCTGCCAGATGGTTTGCCAGGCGGCACCCACCAGGTCAAACCGTCCCTTCTCCACAGCAAACACAGCGCGTGGTGAGGCCGGCACCACCACCCGCACCATGCCCGCGGGCACCGGCGCATCGGGCGCCACG
>NZ_JBWMBA010000195.1:0-1051 GCF_056521325.1 Rhodoferax sp. ZS1R8
ACGCCCGCTGCCGACGCGACATCCACGGCGCCGTTCAACCTCACGGTGCCGCGCTCGCGCTGCCCGTCCTGCGGCCATGCGATCCGCTGGTACGAGAACATTCCGGTGCTGAGCTATGTGGCGCTACGGGGCAAATGCTCGGCCTGCAAGGCGCGCATCAGCCTGCGCTATCCGCTGGTGGAACTGGTCACCGCTGCGCTCTTCGCGTGGTGCGTCTGGCGCATGCCCGGCCAGTTCGGGGCGCTGGCATGGTGCGGCTTTTCGGCGGCGCTGCTCGCGCTGGCGCTGATCGACTGGGACACCACGCTGCTGCCGGACGACATCACGCTGCCCTTGCTCTGGGCCGGCCTGCTGGCGTCGGCGGCGGGGCTGATCGATGTCAGCCTCGTGAACGCCGTCACCGGTGCTGCAGCCGGCTATGTGTCGCTCTGGGGCGTGTATTGGCTCTTCAAGCTCACGACCGGCAAGGAGGGCATGGGCTACGGCGACTTTAAGCTCTTTGCCGCCTTGGGGGCATGGTTTGGTTGGCAAGCGCTCATCCCCATCATTTTGCTGGCCTCGGTCATCGGTGCCGTAGTGGGAATAGCCATGAAGTTCACCACAGGTTTGCGTGAAGGCGGCTATGTGCCATTTGGCCCATTTCTGGCGGGTGCCGGCTTTACCGCGCTGTTTCTGGGGCCCGATGTTCTTCGGCGGGCCGTTGGTCTGTAAACGTGGGGGCTGCGAGCTTTCGCCTAGGTCTAACCGGTGGCATTGGCAGCGGCAAGAGCACGGTGTCTGCTTTTTTAGAACAAATGGGTGCGGCGATCATTGACGCGGACGCGATTTCCAGGGCAACCACTGGTCCGGGAGGTGCAGCGATTGCGGCACTGCGAGTCGCATTCGGTGCGAGCGTGCTGACTGCCGACGGAGCAATGGACCGCGCAAAAATGCGCAAGCTTGTCTATTCCGATCCCAGAGCCAAAATACAGCTAGAAGCAATCATTCACCCGTTGGTCGTCCAGGCTGTAGGACATCAAGCGCTGCACGCCCAGATGTCCGGCGCGCGGTG
>NZ_JBWMBA010000196.1:0-1051 GCF_056521325.1 Rhodoferax sp. ZS1R8
TACGGCAACCTGCCCCCCCGAGGCCGACAACGGCCCATGGAGCTGGAAACGGTATCCCATCATCCAAGTCATGTGCCGTGCAGTATGCGGAAACTACACCTGAAGCTTGACCCCCAATGAAGTGACATTGGCTCAGCATGCGCACGATGCCCCTTCCGAGAGATCCATGCCTTCGCAATCTGAATCGTTGTGGACATCCAGTACATAACTCGCGGCCTTTTGCAGACGCTGAGGCGGCCCACCATTTCCCGCCGTATTGAACTCATCGATAGACCAATCGCCAGGACCTTCGCTGCTAATACAGAGGGTTGCGCAGAGTTTGGGGTTGTCCTGCACTTCCAGATGAAAAAGCTTGCTCTCGTCTTTCTCGCACTTCATGAAGTAGCGATAAGCTTGCCCTACATCGGAAAGGCAATGACCCATGGTGCGCCCTTCTTGCAGGATTGCTTTGCCGCTGGTGATAGGGATGATGCGCACTCCGTGAACAACCGTCTTCATCTCCACCCAGCATGAGAATTCACTCGGCATTTGCATATGCTTTTTCAGATAAGCCACCCATCCGCCGTTCTTGACGTAGACGCCGCTCTCGACCAAGTGAATGAGCATGTCAGTCGCGAGACTGCTATCTTCTTCCTCAGCCCACTTACGAAGAAGTCTGGAAAGCTGATCTGGCTGAGGGAGGTCAGTGTGGGGGCGCAAGGCCAACAAGATGTTTTCAATTTGGCACAGATGCCCCGAAGAAAGTCTCGCGCGCGCTACACAGCTGCAATAGGGTTCCCGGGCTCAGTGCAGCGATAGTCTGAATTTGCTCTTTGTTGAAGCCATGACTCGCAAGCGTCGCCATGTGCTCTTCTTCTGCGCGGATTTGGTCCCGCCGCGGAAGCAGCGACATGGCTACAGCACTCAGTCGATATAGCTTATCGGCAGATGGGTCACTGCCTGGTCGTGGGCGATCTTCTGTGAACATTTGCTACTCTCCACTTGCCGGCAACAAGCGAATCCAGTCCGCGAGTCGATCGCGCTCCCTTGTGGTCATATCCATGGGCACCTT
>NZ_JBWMBA010000197.1:0-1050 GCF_056521325.1 Rhodoferax sp. ZS1R8
GTTCTGTTTGTCGCTTCTGGTGGTCATCGCTGTCATGGCCAAAAACCTGGTGCGTGGAGCGGTTGGTCGGGAGTGGATGGCCATACGCGATATGGACGTGGCCGCCGCCGTGATCGGCATTCGCCCGATGTACGCCAAGATGACGGCGTTTGCGGTGAGCTCGTTCATTGTGGGCATCGCCGGCGCGCTGTGGGCGTTTGTCTATCTGGGTTCGTGGGAGCCGGCGGCCTTCAATGTGGATTTGTCGTTCAGGCTTCTATTCATGGTCATCATTGGGGGCATGGGCTCCATCATGGGTAGCTTTTTTGGTGCGGCCTTCATCGTGGTATTGCCCATCTTCTTGCAACAGGCCTTGCCTGCCTTTGCCGGGCTGTTTGGTGTGGAAATTTCAACAGCTGGCATTGCCCACGCCGAGCTGATGGCGTTTGGCGGTTTGATCGTGTGGTTCCTGATTGTGGAGCCCCATGGGCTGGCCAAACTGTGGTCGATAGGCAAACAAAAGATGCGCCTTTGGCCGTTTCCGCACTGAGCTTTTTGAGGTATTGATTTCCCGTGTTCCCTGTGCTTCCCACTTAACAATTAGGAGAGACAAATGAAGCTTCGCAAACTCGTACTCGCTAGTGCAATGGCCGTTGCCGGCGCATCTGCAATCATGACAGGGCCCGCTTTTGCGCAGGCCAAAGAACAGTTTTTTCCGGTGTTGTCCGGGCGTACCGGGCCAGTGGCTCCCAACGCCACACCCTGGGCCAATGGCCACAATGACTACATGAAACTGGTCAACGCACGCGGTGGTATCAACGGCGTCAAAACCCTGGTTGAGGAATGTGAAACCGCCTACGCCACCGACCGTGGCGTGGAGTGTTACGAACGCCTCAAAGGCAAGCATGGCGGCGCAACCGTGTTCCAGCCCTTGTCCACCGGCGTTACCTTTGCGCTGACTGAAAAAGTGCCCGCGGACAAAATTTCCCTCATCACCTCGGGTTATGGCCGCAGTGACTCTGCCGATGGTGGCGTCTTCAAGTGGAACTTTCCTTTGATCGGGCACTATTG
>NZ_JBWMBA010000198.1:0-1048 GCF_056521325.1 Rhodoferax sp. ZS1R8
CCGGCGGCGGCCTGCACGTACAAGGTCTGGTTTTTGATGATGCCGGTGCGAATGGCAATGGCCACATCCATGTCCCCGGCGTAGCTCAGGTAACCGCAGGCGCCGCCGTACAGGCCGCGCTTGGTGGGCTCCAGCTGGTCGATCAGCTCCATCGCATGCACCTTGGGTGCGCCGGTCAGCGTGCCGGCAGGGAACGTGGCTTTGAGCACGTCCATGCTTGTCATGCCGGGCAACAGCGTGCCTTCGACATTGCTCACGATGTGCATGACGTGGCTGTAACGCTCCACACAGAAGGCGTCCGAGACCTTGACGCTGCCGGCCTGGGCAATACGGCCAATGTCGTTGCGCGCCAGGTCGATCAGCATCACATGTTCGGCGCGCTCTTTGGGATCGCCGACCAACTCTTCTTCGGCGGCCTTGTCCAGCTCGGGGGTGGCCCCTCTTGGCCGCGTCCCCGCCAATGGGCGAATCGTTATTTTTGTAGACACTGCATCACCAGCCGAAGCGAGTTCTTGCCGCACCAGAATTTCTGGTGAAGCCCCCACCACATGGAAATCCCCAAAGTGGTAGTAATACATATAGGGGCTGGGGTTCAACGAACGCAGTGCGCGGTACAAGGAGAGCGGCGACTCGGTGTAACGCTTCTTGATGCGCTGGCCCACCTGCACCTGCATGAAATCACCGCCAGCAATCAGCTCCTTGGCGCGTTCCACGGCGGCGATGTAGTCGGCCTTGGCAAAGTCGCGTTGGGCCGGGTGGCTTTGCGTGGGTTTGACCGGTGGAATGCTGACAGCCTGGGCCAGGCGGTCTTTCAACGCGCTCAGGCGCTGGCCCGCACCTGCATAGGCGTCTGGCTGGCCGGGGTCGGCGTACACGATCAGGTGCAGCTTGCCCGACAGGTTGTCGATAACAGCCAGCTCTTCACACTGCAACAGCAGAATGTCGGGGCAACCCAGCTCGTCGGGCGGGCAAGTGTCCTGCAGCTTTTTCTCGATGTAACGGACTGCGTCGTAGCCAAAATAACCGGCTAGGCCACCGCAGAAGCGCC
>NZ_JBWMBA010000199.1:0-1047 GCF_056521325.1 Rhodoferax sp. ZS1R8
GGATGGGACTCGGTAGTGGGGGTCGTAGTGGCGTGTTGCATAGAGCCTCCTGCATGGTTAAGTATTAACGGGGAACAATAAAGACGGACTTCTCGACCACTCGGCCCACAGCCCCGTGGCCGGTAATCACAAAATGGATAGGGTGCGACCCAGGACTCGCAGCGTCTGCAGGCGCTTGCACGCGCACTGCAACCCAACGGGCTAACGTGGACTCTATGGTGACATCCGTATCAGAAGCCACTACCAGACCGGCCAGGCCCTCTACCCCTATGCTAAAGCTCTGTGTAGCCTCGGTAGCATTCATGATCTGCAGACGGTACACGTTCTCAATACGACCAGCCTCCACCATGCGGGCCAGCATGCCACGGTCACGCACCACGTCCACCTTAAACGGGGTTCGAAGTGCCAGGCTCACCACCATCGCCAGTACAACTGTGCCAAGAATGGTGCAGTACACAAGGACCCGCGGGCGCAGCACATGGCGCAATGTCTGTCCTTTGGTCCAGTGCTGGGAAACTGCGTTTTGGGTAGAGTATTTGATGAGTCCCGGCGCGTAACCCATCTTGTCCATCACACCATCACAAACATCGGCGCAGGCCCCGCAGCCAATGCACTCGTATTGCAGGCCGTCACGTATGTCAATGCCGGTAGGACAGACCTGCACACACAGACTGCAATTCACGCAGGCGCCCAAGTTCAAAGCGAGAGGATCGGCTTTGCGCGAGCGCGCACCGCGTGGCTCACCGCGCTCCTCGTCGTAGGTGACGATCAGCGTGTCTTTGTCGAACATTGCGCTCTGGAAGCGCGCGTACGGACACATGTGTAAGCACACCTGTTCGCGCATATAGCCCGCATTGCCATAGGTCGCAAGTCCGTAAAAGATGGACCAAAAAACTTCCCATGAGCCCATCTGGAGCTGCACGAACTCGGTTGCGAGCTCATGAATGGGCGTGAAATAGCCTACAAAGGTAAAGCCGGTCCAGCCGGCGAGCAGCAACCACAGAAAATGCTTGGCTACCTTGCGCAAAAACCAATCGGTATTGTGGG
>NZ_JBWMBA010000019.1:0-3348 GCF_056521325.1 Rhodoferax sp. ZS1R8
GTGATGGCTCCCCCGCCTACAGGCAGCTCCAAGAAAACGGATATGGACACCGGCAAACGGTTCACCTTGGCTCGACCACACCAGCCCATGAATCGATGCCAGGCGTTCACCGCGTGGCCTCACTGCTGCAACGCTGGATGATGGGCACACACCACGGCGCAGTGCAGCCTGGACAGTTGGACTACTATCTCGATGAGTATGTATTTCGGTTCAATCGGCGAACCTCTCGATCACGCGGGTTATTGTTTTATCGTTTGCTTCAGCAAGCGGTTGTTACAAAGCCGGTCACCTACCAGAAGGTGGTGGAAAAGCGGGGAAATTCTGGAAATTGATGCTTGTGGAGCTAAAGGGATACCCCGTGTTTATATCCAGCTATTGGCGTTTAGAGCTTGACGTTTAGAGCAAAACTCAGTCGCCGCTTACTACTCCTTAATTGTAACTACTCAGCACCAAGTGAAGTGCAATTGGAGCTTGCTATGAAATAGTGAGCGACAATCGGTTTTGATGCAAAACCTGCCAGACCTCACACAACTCAGCCACAGTCAGAAAGATGACCTGATCCGCGTGTTGTGGTCGATGCTCCAGGCCCAGGCGAAACAGATCGCTGCCTTGCAATCGCAGGTTGTAGAGTTGCAATCTAGGCTCAACAACAATAGTCGCAACTCCAGCAAGCCACCATCAAGCGACGGCTTGAACAAACCGGTGCCGAAGTCCTTGCGGGTTGCAGGCGAGAAGCCAAGCGGCGGACAAAAAGGCCATGCCGGCAACACCTTGCGCCAGGCCACTGAGCCCGACAGAATAGTTGTCCACGACGTACCAGACCAGTGCCAGGCATGCCAGCGGGAATTGCCATTTGCCTACGTGGTTGAGGCACGCCAGGTTTTTGATTTGCCGGTACTGAGATTTGAGGTGACCGAGCATCACGCCATGCAAGCCATTTGTAGCTGCGGGCACGTGCATACCGCGGAGTTCCCCGGCGGTGTCAACGCGAGCGTGCAATACGGAGCCCGCGCACAGGCTGCCATGGCGCACCTCAATCAAAACCACGCCGTGTCAGTGCAGCGCACTGCCGCGCTGATGAAAGACTTCTTTGACTTATCCGTGAGCCAGGCAACGGTCGTCAAGGCAGTCCAGGCGGGGGCAAACATCTTGCAGCCCACTGCGCAAGACATCGGTCAAGCCATTGTTGGCTCAGCCGTGGCACATGCCGATGAGAGTGGCATGCGGGTTGCCAAGAAGTTGCACTGGCTGCATGTGCTGGCCACCGACACCCTGACATGGATGGGTTGCCACCCCAAGCGTGGCGGCGAAGCGTTTGCATCCCTGGCCCTGTTGCAGCTATTCAAAGGCGTTTTGGTGCATGACGGCTGGATGCCCTACAAGGCCCTGGAGTGCCAACACGCCCTGTGCAACCAACACCACCTGCGCGAGTTGACCTACCTCTTGGAGGAGCTCGGTCAAGCTTGGGCAGGCGACATAATTGAGTTGCTAACCCACGCCAACCACCAAGACAATCTCAACTGTGCCGATGGAAAAACGCCGAGCTACGAAAGCCAGAAGTATCAAAGCGAAGTGCGCGATCTACGTATCCTTTACGATGCAATTCTGGTGCAAGCACAGGCAGAAAACCCGATTGCGCTGTCCACTGGTAAACGCGGCAGGACCAAACAAACCAAGGCCACCAATCTGATTGGCCGGCTGCGTGATTACAGCGACGATGTCTGGCGCTTCATGACCCAGCCCGATGTGCCGTTCACCAACAATCTGGCTGAGCAGACCGTGCGCATGCCCAAGGTGAAGCAAAAAGTCTCGGGTTGCTTTCGAACGCTGCCAGGAGCGCAGAACTACTGCGTCATCCGCTCCTATTGCCCACCATGCACAAGCAAGGAGCCAACGTCTTTGAGTCGCTTGCAGCCGCATTCAAGGGCACACCGCCTCAGCCCTGCTTCGGCTGAATACCGTGCGGCCGTTAAAACGGGGCTGAGTAGTTACCCTTAATTGATAGCTGTTCGCGCATGCTTCACGGGGGCTGGAGGCATAAAACGCTTGAAATCGCGCATGCAGGGCCTGCTGGCCAAAGTTCAGCGCCTGGAGGGGCCAAGGCATCGCTGGACCAGGCCCGCCGCCAAGACATCTTGCCGTGGCTGGAGCGCCTGCGCGATGAGCAAAACCAATAGTTGCAGTACAGGGAGTCGGCGAGCATCACATCACCTGGGGAGAAGCCATCGAGCAGGCCGCGCACCAATCCGAGTTCACCGGTTCCCTTGCCGCTGTATGGCCCTATCGCTGCGTCGAGCGCGGCGCCGGTGGCCAGGCAAATCACCAAGACCAGTCGCGCCAGCGGAAAGCCAACCCCGGGTGCCTGGGTGCTGGGCTGGGGATACAGGGCTTGATTCTGCTGGGTATCGGGTATGGAGATGGCGGTGCCGTCTACCAGCTTCACCGAGTGCCCACGCCAAAGCCATGGCACCAGCGCCTTCTGGCACGAGCCATCGGCACTCCAGTGCCTGGCGCATGAACATCGACAACGTAACCGTGGGCGGATACAGCCGCTCGCGGTGCTGGGGCATTAGCGCTTCGGTCGTTTCAAGTAGCTCCGGACTCGTCAGAACTTAGCACTGTCCAGTTATATTAACCATTTTCATGCAGCTTGGCGTGGATTTGGCGTGTGGTGCGCCATACTGCCCACAGTACTAGGGGCACCAATGCACCAGCAATGATTTCCGGGTTGATCGGCACGCCCGTAGCCTTGAGCGCTTTGCCGCCATAGAGCAGCAGGCTGATGACGTAATACGAGATAGCTGCGATGGACAGCCCTTCCACCGTGCTTTGCAGGCGCAACTGCAGCTCTTGGCCGCGGGTCAGTTTCTCCAGCAACTGTTGGTTTTGGGTTTCGGTGGCGATGTCCACCCGGGTGCGCAGTAACGCGCTGGCGCGGGAGATGCGCTCTGCCAGTGAGGCCAGTCGCTGTGCCGTAGCTGCGACTGTGGCCATCGCCGGTGACAGCCTGCGCTGCATGAATTCGCCCAGTGTTTGCGTTCCTGGGATGGCTTTTTCGCGTAGCTCGGCGATGCGTTGAGTGACCAGCGTGTTGTAGGCATTGGTGGCGGCGAAGCGGTAGCTGTGCTGGGCGGTGGCGCGTTCCACCCTGGCGGCCAATGACACCAAGGTGTCGAGCAACTCCTGGTCAGAAGCAGTCTTGTTTTCAAGGCGTGCCGTGATGGCCGCAAGTGACTCCTCTGCTTCAGAAAGCATAGACCCCAGCAGCTTGGCAACCGGCAGCCCCCGCAGCGCCATCAGGCGGTAGGTCTCCAGCTCCAGCAAGCGCTGTGAAATCCGCCCTGCACG
>NZ_JBWMBA010000001.1:0-1288016 GCF_056521325.1 Rhodoferax sp. ZS1R8
TGGACATGGCACCGTTTTGTCGGCGACTGTGGTGCGTACCACCTTCCCTCGGCGTGCCCCTTGCAGACCAAGGCGTTTCATCAGCCGCTCAACAGTGCAGCGTGCTACCTTGACGCCGTCGCGGTTCATTTGATGCCATACCTTGTCGGCACCGTAGACCTGCATGTTGGAATGCCAGACTTGCTGGATTTGTGGCATCAAGGTGTCATCGGTCTTGGCGCGTGTACTGCGCATTTCCGGCTGGCGTTGGCACGCGGCATGTCGGCGGTATCCTGACGGGGCAATCTGCAATACCTTGCAGATCGGCTCGACCCCGTGGGTGTTGCGGTGCTTGTCCACAAAGTCATTCAAGACTTGAGTCGGCGGTCGAGCTCCGCCTGGGCAAAAAAAGCGCTTGCCAGCTTCAGGATTTCGTTGGCCCGGCGCAATTCCTTGACCTCACGTTCCAACGCTTTGATGCGGTCACGCTCCTCGCTGGTAGCACCATCACGCAACCCGGTGTCGATTTCCTGTTTACGAACCCATTCATGCAGCGTCTGGGGAACACAGCCAATCTTGGGTGCAATGGACTCAATGGCCGCCCACACAGACGAATACTCGCCTCGGTGATCCTGCACCATGCGTACAGCGCGTTCGCGTACTTCGGGGGAAAAACGATTTGATTTCTTGCTCATGACTCCATCTTCTCAAAGGTTGGAGCCTCCTCAAAATCCGGGGCGATTCAGACCACCTTCCTTTTCAAGGTCACTAAGGAGTTTGATAACTTCGATCTTTGCCAAAGAGCTAATGCCCCAAGCACCACCGAGTTGTTTAACCAACTGGGTTGCCATACGCCCTGAGGCTGAAAGCTCAACTTTCCAGCCACGTTCCCTGAGCCATTCGGTCATAACTGACTCGGCCTTGGGCAATTCAAGAAAGATCAAATCCTCAGACATGGTTGCCAAAAAAACTGGCCCTGACTCAGCGAATCGCCAATTGAAATACCCTGTTCGTCCAATGGCCGTTGACAAGTCTTTACTACCGTACGGAAGAACTTCAGCCATTGGCTCATTAGAGCCATAGAAACGAAATGAAAAATCGTTGGCAAACTTAGGCTCGCCGGTGTACTCACCAAATCGCTTAATTTTTGGCTGTTGCGCCCGGAGCTCCATACGCGTTTCGCCCTCTGTAATCGGCAGATCGATCTCGTGCGAATACGGTGATTGAACTTTCTCTTGTGTATTCTCCCGCGCCCATGCATCCCAAATTCTCGGATGCCAGTGTCGGACTAAATACTTTGGATCGTTTCTGACCTGCCCGAGCGGCAATGGAAGCGACGAACAAAAGTCTTCAACGATTTTCTCTGACACCGAACGTGAACGCTGCACCGTAACACGGTGAAACCAGTCTGGCTGATGACGGTGCGGCTGATAACCTTCGTTTATCACGTTACGGGCCAACTCCTTGCAACCATGAGACTCCGCTGATTGAAAAGGTATCGGCACAACTTGGTACCCCGCAGCCCGCAAATTCCAATAGTCAATAACGTCCAAGGAACTCGTCGCATCGCAAACGAACAGCAGCGAATCTTGAATAGGACGATGTTCCAACCCCCACGTATTCAACCGCCGAGGAAATATTTCAAGTGGTTCCAGAAGTTCGGTGTAATTTGCCAGCTTCACCGAATCGCGACGCAGCCCCGGTACTTGGCCGTAATAGCTGTCAACTAACTCCCCTGCCTCGGGAGGCAATGCACCAAACACACTGGCAAGGAAAAGCCCATATTCACTCGGCAGTTTCGGCAATACAAGTCTGAGCTTGTCATTTCTTACGAACTTCAGTTCCTTCTCAATGAAATCTGAAAGTACCTCAAAATAACCGATACCAAACTTTGGACTATGGGATGCGCTCATGTCTCCCATAAGGTCTTGCGCCGTCACGAGTTCGCGATGACCAACGTTAAATTCTCGATTTCCACAGGTTCCGACGGGTACGACAATATCCGGGTCGAATCCGGTCAAATACCCTTCAATCACCTGTTCAGAACTCGGCACTCGCAAACCACGATGGGATTCCCATATCTTCGGCATACGCTGGAATACTGGAATGATCGGGTTGTATGTGCCACCCCATTGAAACGTACTCAATTCAATCGCTCGACGTAAGCCTTTGGTGTCCCGTGGGTCCACCAAAAATGCTACCCGCAGTGGCCGAACACGAATTGAAACGTTTCCATTTGCCATCTACGCCGCCTCAACACGATTGAATGCGGACCGAAGTGTCGCCTGCCGTAACGCTTGCGCACGCTGGAGGTTGACTCTGGCTTTCTGCTCTGGCGTCATGGCTCCCCCTTGTGGGTCATTCTTGGGGGACGCCTGTGCCGCCAACCATGCCATCTATAGCTCCGTGTACTTGGCCGCCGTGCCCCGCGCCGCATCCACCGGATACTTCTCTGCATTAACCAGCATCTTTGCCTGCACTGCGGCGATCAGATCAATGCCCAACTTGTCGCACAACTGCAGCAGGTAGAGAAAGACGTCGGCCGCCTCGGCCGCCACTTCGGCTTTTTTGCCCGCTGGTAGTGCTTGGCTTTGCGCTTCAGTCAGCCACTGGAAGTGCTCCAGCAGCTCCGCAGCTTCCACCGACAGCGCGCAGGCCAGGTTCTTGGGGGTGTGGAACTGCTCCCACTCTCGGGCCTGCGCAAAGGCACGCAGGGCTTCAACCAATGGCAGCAACGGGTTATTCGACATGGTGCAGCTCTTTAAGTCAAATCATGCTACAGCCCGCGTGGGACGCGCGCAAGCAGCTCCTGTTTTCATAGCATTCTTGAAGGGCTTTTTAGCGTGCCAGTACCGCAGCCAGCGCCACGCCGGTGTGCGTGCCCAGCGCTACCACCGTCTCCGGCGTGGCAGCCGCCACCACCTGCCCACCGGCATTGCCGCCGTCTGGCCCCAGGTCAATCACCCAGTCCGCCTCGGCTATCACATCCAGGTCATGTTCGATGACGACAACGCTGTGGCCGGCATTCACAAGGCGGTGCAGCACCTGGATCAGTTTTTCCACATCCGCCATATGCAGGCCCACCGTCGGCTCATCCAGCACGTACAGCGTATGCGGCGCCTTGTTGCCGCGTTTGCCGATGTCGTCGCGCACCTTGCTCAGCTCGGTCACCAGCTTGATACGCTGCGCCTCGCCACCGCTGAGTGTGGGGGATGGCTGGCCCAACGTCAGATAGCCCAGGCCCACATCTTTCAGCAATTGCAGCGGGTGGGCGATGACGGGCATGGCGGCAAAAAACTCCACCGCTTCGTCCACTTCCATCTGCAGCACGTCGCCGATGTTTTTGCCGCGCCAGGTGACAGCCTGGGTTTCAGGATTGAAGCGGGCGCCCTTGCAGGTTTCGCACAGCACCTTCACATCCGGCAAGAAGCTCATGCCGATGGTGCGTATGCCCTGGCCTTCGCAACCGGGGCAGCGGCCTTCGCCGGTGTTGAAGCTGAAGCGGTTAGCAGCGTAGCCGCGCGCCTTGGCTTCCAGCGTGTCGGCAAAAAGTTTGCGGATGGTGTCCCAGAAGCCGATGTAGGTGGCGGGGCAACTACGTGGGGTTTTGCCGATAGGGGTCTGGTCCACTTCCAACACGCGGTCGATGGTCTCGAATCCGGTGACGCCTTCGCAGCCGGTCCAATGGATTTTTTCACCGGCGTCCAGGGCGTCTCTACCCGCCTTGGTGCTGCGTTTTTGGACGGCTACTTGTACGTTGGTCAGCAAGACGTCACGCGCGAGTGTTGATTTGCCGGAGCCTGAAACGCCGGTGACTACGACCAGGCGTTTGAGGGGGATGTGGGCGGTGACGTTTTGCAGGTTGTGGAGGTTGGCTCCCTTGACTGTCAGCCAATCGATTGGAGGCATAGTTGCTGCTGGCTCCGCAGGGGGAGCCATGGGGGCAGGCTCCTCATGCATTTGCTGCGCAACTGCCAAATCGTCACCCACCCCCATGGCTCCTCCTGCTGCGGGTCGATGGGGAACCTCTGCACTGGCTGCCGCGTAACTGGCGGTGATACGCTCACGCTCCAAATACTCCGCATTCGCTGCCACACTGGTCGATACACGCGCCGCTGCAATTGCGGCCGCTTTGGCCGCCTTGCCTTTCGGCAATTTAGCCCCCTTCGCGCTTCCTGTGCCCGCGGCCGGAGTCGGTGCGCCGGGTGCCGATTTGGGCGAGCCGTATGAGGCTCCCGGCGTACCGGCTTCGGCCGCAGCGAGCGCCACAGCAAGCGCCTCCGACTCTGCAAACGAAATCACCGAACGCCGCACCATCAAAGGATGCTTCATGGCATGCAGCAAGTACCGCCCCGTCTGCGACTCAGCAGCCGCCTGCACATCCGCAACGGAACCTTCTGCAACCAGACGCCCTCCCCGTTTGCCTGCGCTAGGTCCGATGTCAATGATGTGGTCCGCATGGCGGATGGTGTCCTCGTCATGCTCCACCACCACCAGCGTGTTGCCCTTGTCGCTCAACGACCGCAGGGCACCCAGCAGAATCTTGTTGTCCCGCGCATGCAAGCCAATCGTGGGTTCGTCCAGCACGTAGCAGACGCCCTGAAGATTGCTGCCCAGTTGCGCGGCCAGACGGATGCGCTGCGCCTCGCCACCGCTGAGCGTGGGTGCACCACGGTCCAGCGTCAGATACCCCAAGCCGACTTCTTCCAAAAACTCCAGACGGCTCTTGATCTCCGGCACCAGATCGCGCGCAATGTCCCCCTCGCGTGTTGTCATGCCACCGATCACCTGCAGCGTCTGCACCCACTTGCGCACATCGGTCACGCTCAAGCGCGCAATGTCGGTGATACCCACGCCATTGAACAGCACAGCCCGTGCAGTCGCGTTCAGGCGTGTGGCCTGGCAGGTGGGGCAGTTGGCGTCGTGCAGGTCTTCGATATCGGCCTCGGCAAAGGTCTGCTCGCGGCCCTTGTTATCGTCGTCCTTCACCGAATCGTCAAACACCTTGCGCTGGTCCTTGGTCAACGCCACGCCGGTGCCCACGCAATCTGGGCACCAGCCGTGTTTGCTGTTGTAGCTGAAGAGGCGCGGGTCCAGCTCAACGTAGGACGTGGAACACACCGGGCAGGCGCGCTTGGTGGAGAACACCTGCACTTGGCCGATACCGGCTGCCGGGGTGCCAGCCAGCATCGCGTCTTTCAGACCCTCCATGCCCGACAGCACATGCACCACACCCTTGCCATGCACCAATGCCGTGGCTAATGCCTCACGCAATTGCGCTTCATGCGCCGGGTTCACGTCCAGGCTGGCGACGGGCAGCTCGATGTTGTGTTCCTTGAAGCGGTCTATGCGCGGGAAGTTGGTGGTGGGCAAAAAGTTGCCATCCACCCGCAGATGCGTGAAGCCGCGTGGTCGCGCCCAGTCGGCCAGTTCGGTGTAGACACCTTTGCGGCCGGACACCAAGGGTGCAAGCAGTCCGATGTGTTGGCCTCTGAAGTTTTTCAACAACTGTGCAGCGATGCTGTCTGCGGACTGCGGTTCTACTGCCGCACCATCAAAGATGCAGTGTTGCGTGCCCAGCTTGACGTACAGCAGGCGCAGGAAGTGCCAGACCTCGGTGGTGGTACCCACAGTGGACTTGCGGCCGCCGCGTGACAGCCGCTGTTCAATCGCGACGGTGGGTGGGATGCCGTAGACCGCGTCCACTTCTGGCCGGCCAGCGGGTTGCACAATGCTGCGGGCGTAGGCGTTCAGCGATTCCAGATAACGCCGCTGGCCTTCGTTGAACAGGATGTCAAACGCAAGCGTGGACTTGCCTGAACCAGAAACCCCGGTAACAACATTGAACTTGCCGCGTGGGATGTCCACAGACAAAGACTTAAGGTTGTGCTCCTTGGCATTAACGATACGAATAACGTTGTCCGCCGGGGATGGGGTTGCGCCGGGTGACGATTTGGGCTTGCCGTATGAGGAGCCCGGCGTGACCCCATCCCCGGACGCGTGCACCACCACACTAGCAGCGGGAATACCCAAGTACTTAACACGAGGCTCAGACACCACATGCACCACGCCCATGGCCGCTGCATACTCCCGCAGTGCCTGGCCAGTGTGTGAAGACGCATGCAGCAACAAATCTTCAGGCGTACCAAAGGCCACCAATTCGCCCCCTGCGTCGCCGCCTTCAGGCCCCAGGTCAATCAACCAATCCGACGCCCGGATCACATCCAGGTTGTGCTCAATGACCAGCAGCGAATGCCCGGCATCCAGCAGCTTACGCAGCGCACGCATCAGCTTGGCGATGTCGTCGAAATGCAGACCAGTCGTGGGCTCGTCTAGCATGAACAGCGTGCCGCGCTTGGCCACCTGCTGGCGGCTGGCCGTGCTGCTCTTGGCGGCCTCGGCCAGGAAGCCGGCCAGCTTCAGACGTTGCGCCTCGCCGCCCGACAGCGTGGGCACGGGCTGGCCCAGCTTCACGTACTCCAGCCCCACATCCACAATCGGCTGCAAGGCGCGGATCACGTCGCGGTCGTTGGAGAACAGGTCTGCGGATTCGGTGACCGTCAGATCCAGCACATCGGACACATTGACGCGCCGGCCTTTGCGCTCAATCGTCACTTCCAGAATCTCGGGCCGGTAGCGCTTGCCATCACAGTCCGGGCAGCGCAAATACACGTCGCTCAGGAACTGCATCTCGATGTGCTCAAAGCCCGAGCCACCGCAGGTCGGGCAGCGGCCATCACCACCGTTGAAGCTGAACTTGCTGGCGGTGTAGCCACGCTCGCGCGACAAGTCCGCACCGGCAAATAACTCGCGGATCGCATCCCACGCACCCACATAACTCACCGGGTTGGAGCGTGCGGTCTTGCCGATGGGTGATTGGTCCACAAACACCACTTCGCTCAACTGCTCAGCGCCCAACAAGCGCGCATGGGCACCCGGCGTTTCAGTCGCCTTGCCGAAATGGCGCAGCAGGGCTGGCGCCAGCACATCCTGTATCAGTGTGGACTTGCCGGAGCCGCTGACGCCGGTCACACACACCAGGCGTTGCAGCGGAATGTCCACCGAAATGTTCTTCAGGTTGTGCTCGGTCACGCCTTCCAGAACCAGGCGCGGCGTGCTCTCGGTCACCATGCGCTTGAAGCCCATGCCGACCTGCTTGCGGCCACCCAGGTAGGCACCTGTCAGCGTGTCGGCACTACGCAGGTCTTCGGTGCTGCCGTCAAACACGATCTGGCCGCCCTTCTCGCCGGGGCCGGGGCCCATGTCGATCATGCGGTCCGCGGCCAGCATCACGGCAGGGTCATGTTCAACGACTACTAGCGTGTTGCCCGCATCGCGCAGGCGCTGCATGGCCACAATGATGCGGTGCATGTCGCGCGGGTGCAGGCCGATGCTGGGCTCGTCCAGTACGAACAGGGTGTTGACCAGGGAGGTGCCCAGGGCCGTGGTGAGGTTGATGCGTTGGACTTCGCCGCCGCTCAATGTGCGGCTTTGGCGGTCCAGCGTCAGGTAACCGATGCCTACGTCGCACAGGTACTTCAGGCGGGTGCAGACTTCTTCCAGCAACAGCTTCAGGGTTTTGCGTTCGGCTTCGGAGGACGAGGGCTCTGTGCGTTCATGACCCGCAGCATCGGGCATGGGAGCGGCGGGCGCCTCATGGTGCAAGCACAAATCGGCTTCCGCCGCCCCCATACCCGATGCCGCTGGACGCTGTGCTCCATCTGCTGTCTTCTCACCATCTGCTTCGTGTTGGCCCGCGGGGGAAGCCGGTCCGCCGGGCGACAATTTGTGCTCGCACCATGCGGAGCCCGGCGTACCGGCCTCCCCCGCAGCGCGCGCTGAATCAGCATCCGACATAGCTTGCAGCGAATCAAAAAACCGCCGCAGCCGATCAATCGGCATCAGCATCAAGTCATGCAGACACAACCCCGGCAGCGCCTCCAGTTGCGCACGCGTCCAGGTGACCCCTTGTGGCATGAAGCGCTTGGAGGGAGCCAACACAGCATCCGCCTGCGCTTTGGTCCCAATGCGCCACAACAGACTTTCGGTCTTCAAACGCGCCCCGCCGCAGGTTCCGCACGGCGTGTAGCTACGGTATTTGGACAGCAGCACACGGATGTGCATCTTGTAGGCCTTGGTCTCCAGGTAGGCAAAGAAACGGTTGATACCAAACCAGTGCTGGTTCCACTTGCCGTTCCAGTTGGGAGAACCGTTGATCACCCAGCCCTGCTGCTCAGGCGTCAGCTTGTACCAGGGCGTGTCACGCGGAATGCCGGCCGCCTCGGCGTGGCGCATCAGGTCGTCCTGGCACTCCTGCCACGCGGGAGTCTGCATGGGCTTGACGGCGCCCGCGCGCAGCGTGAGCTTGTCGTTGGGAATGACCAGGCCCAGGTCCACACCCACCACACGTCCAAAGCCGCGACAGGCCTCGCAGGCGCCGACGGCCGAGTTGAACGAAAACATCGACGCAATGGGGTCGGTATAGCGAATATCGCTCTGCGGACAGTGCAAGCCGGTAGAGAAGCGCCATACGACGGGTTCAGCATCCGCTATCGATTCTGTAGCTGCTTGCGCTATATCGGCAGGGGCTGCAGCCTCGTTGACCACATAAACATTGAGCCGACCGCTGCCACGCTTCAAGGCCACTTCGATGGCTTCCAGCACGCGGACCTTCTCCACACTGGCGATGCGGAAGCGGTCGGCAACCACGTCAAGCACCTTGCGGGTGGAGGATATGGCGGCAGCATCCGCTTTCGTCTTGGGCTTTTTCTTGGACGCATCGGCGCCCTCGGCAGTTTGTGGCACTGCCACCTCGCGCTCGGCATGGATACGCGTGAAGCCACTGGCCGACAGCCATTGCGTCAACTCCTCCGGGGTGGTGCTGGCCGGCAGCTCCACCGGAAACGTCAGCACCAGCCTGGGATCCGCTACCGGAGTGTGCACCGCCGCGCGACGCACCAGCTCGGCATAAATGGTCTCCGGTGTGTCGTGCTGCACCGGCAGCGCGGTCTGCTTGTCGAACAGATTGCCGGCGCGGGAATACAGCAGCTTCACATGGTCGTTCAACTCCGTCATCGTGCCCACGGTGGAGCGGCTGGAGCGCACGGGGTTGGTCTGATCAATGGCGATGGCTGGTGGTACACCTTCCACCTTGTCCACCGCCGGTTTGTCCATGCGGTCCAAAAACTGTCGGGCGTAAGCCGAGAAAGTTTCCACATAGCGGCGCTGGCCTTCGGCGTACAACGTGTCGAACACCAAGCTGGATTTGCCTGAGCCGCTGGGGCCCGTCACCACGGTGAGTTCGCCGGTGCGGATATCCAAGTCCAGGTTCTTCAGATTGTGCTGGCGTGCGCCGCGGATGCGGATGGTTCCCTGGGTCATGTAGCGGTGTCTTTCTGGATGAGGCCAATCATTCTAGGGACTTACTCCACGGACCTTCGCCGCAAGGTTTTACAGTTTTCCCGTGAGGCAGCGATCCGCGCGTGGCGGAGCGTGGGGGCAACAGTCTTCAGGGCAAACCCGGATGTGGAATTCCACAGCTGGCCCGCTTAAGCGCCGCTCGGGACAATGCAGGCACAAAAAAGCGAGGAGACATGCCATGAAATTTGCCCACACGGTGTGCGGCGCGGTCTTGCTGGGCGCGCTGGCGGCCACAAGCCACGCCCAATTGCGCATAGGCCAGCCCTCGGGCTTTACCGGTTCGGCCGCCGCCGGCGTCAAGGAGAACACCGAAGGCGCCAGGCTCTACCTCGATACCATCAACCGACAAGGCGGTATACACGGCCAGCAGGTCGAATTGGTCACGATGGATGACAAATTCGACCCCTCGACCACCGCCGCGGTGGGCCGGGCGCTGATCACCGAACAGCATGTGCTGGCACTGTTCCTGAACCGTGGCACGCCCCACGCGCAAGCGCTGCTGCCAGTGCTGGCCGAGCTGCATGTGCCGTTGGTCGGCCCCAGCACAGGCGCCATGGCACTGCATGATTCAGTTAACCCCTGGGTGTTCAATGTGCGCGCCACCTACCAGCGCGAGGCCATCCGTGCTATCAAACATTTGGCCAGCCTGGGGATGACCCGCATCGCCGTGCTGCAGACCGATGACTCCTTTGGCGCCGACGCCGCCGTGGGCGCGGAAAAAGGTTTTGCATCCGCCGGCCTCACACCATCTTTGTTACAAAAATTTCCACGCGAGAAGCCGGACTTTGCTGACCTGGCAACAAAAGTCAAAGCCAGCAATGCCCAGGCCGTGCTCTACGTCGGCTCCTCGGGCAGCGTGGCCAGCGGGGTGAAGGCGCTACGCGCAGCGGGTCTGACCGTGCAGGTGGTGACGCTGTCCAACAATGCTTCCGAAGGGTTTATCAAGTTACTGGGCGAACATGCGCGCGGGGTGATCGTGACCCAGGTTTTTCCCAATGAGCGGGCTCTGAATTACCGACTGGTAAAGGAAGCCCAGGACTTGGCCCGTGCCAAGGGGCTGGCCGGCGTATCTCCCGCGATGCTAGAGGGTTTTGCTGCGGCTAAGGTTCTGGTGGAAGGCCTGCGCCGGGCTGGACCTAAACCTACACCCAGCGGGCTGCGCGATGCGCTGGAAAGCCTGCAGAAATTTGACTTGGGTGGGCTAGAGGTGAGCTACAGCGCCACGGACCACAGCGGTCTGGACTTTGCCGACCTATCCATCATTGGATCGGACGGCAAGTTCATGCGCTAAAGCGTGTCGCCCCCACGCTCCGCCGCTGCGCGGGTCGCTGCCCCCCGAGGGGGCTAATTCGCCTTGGGGCGGCCCGGCGGCGAATTGCTGCGGCCCTCGACGCCCAGTGGCTTATCCCATCAAAGCGCGTTCGAGGTCTTCGGCGGCCTTGGCGCCCACGGCATCCTGGATCTTGGGGAACAGCGCCAGCAGTTCGTCGTAGCCGCCTGCAGCTTCCACGGCCAGGTTCAGACGGAATCCACGCAAGCCCAGACCGGCAGTCAGCTGGGTGGCAAGGGGTTTAGCCTGGGTGTAGCGGTCCTGGATAGAGCGCGCATTGAATGCAGTGAGTGCAGCTTGCGCCGCCTGCAATTTTTCTGCAACAGGGTTTACAGGTGTCGCCTCTTCGCCAAGAGCCGGCGCAAGCATGCCGTGCTCCACCATGTGTTCCACATCTTCTGCGGTCAAGCCAAGGCTGGCCGCCGCTGCCAACACCTGCTCCACCGTCTTTTGGCCATCAAACATGATGAAGGCGGTACGCTGCCGTGCTGAAAACAGTGGCGACCGCGCTTTGAACGCCTGCTGTCCCGTCTCCGTTTTTATAAGTTTCATCGATCCATCCTAGCTCGGGGATATCCACTTGGCAAGGCCAAGCGCCCCATTAGGATCATATATGCCGACCCGCGGCGCCTGGCAGTCAGGGTTTGGGCACCGAAGCAGTGGCGGATGCGGCAGCCGCCACCGGATGCGCAGGCGCGGTATCGGTGCCGTGCTTTTCACCACTCATGTCGATGTCGCCACCGCGGCTCAGTACATATAAAGCCAACGCAGCAAAAACTATAAAACCCACCACCAGTTTCCACATGATTCTTTTCCTTAAAAAAAAGACCCCGAGCCACAACGGCCCGGGGTCGTAAGCGTTACTAGCGTTTAGTCGTTAGCGTAGATGTCAACGTCTTTGGTTTCTTTGATGAAGATCATGCCAATGACGAAAGTGCCGGCCGCTACGATGACGGGGTACCACAGGCCGTAGAAGATATCGCCGGTTGCGGCGACCATCGCAAAGGCAGTGGTGGGCAGCAGGCCGCCGAACCAGCCATTACCAATGTGGTAAGGCAGGCTCATTGATGTGTAGCGGATGCGGGTGGGGAACATTTCGACCAACATGGCGGCAATCGGGCCATACACCATGGTGACCAAAAGCACCAGGTAAACCAGCACAGCCAGCACCATGGGCTTGTTCATGTTGGCATCGTCCGCCTTGGTGGTCAGGCCACCGGCCTTGGCGGCCTCCACGACTGCTTTCTTGAAATCGGCAATCGCTTTGGCGCTCTCGGGGGAGAAGGCGTCGCGTTTGTCGTTCAACGTAGCCACGAGCGACGGAATCACCGTTTCGCCGATCTTGATCGTTGCCTCGGCGCCCGCGGGGGCTGCCACGTTCTGGTAGGGGACATAGTTTTCCGTTAGCGTACGCTTGGCGATGTCGCAGGAACTGGTGAAGTCGATAGGGCGTGCGATCGGGCTGCCCTGGAAAGAGCATCGTGCGAAGTCGGCCGTCACCACCACAGGCAGTGCTTTTTGTGCGGCCACCAGTTTGGGGTTGGCGTAGCTCAGCAACATTGGGAACGCTGTGAAGTAGGTCAAAGCGGCCAGCAGGCAGCCGGCCATGATGATGGGCTTGCGGCCGATCTTGTCCGACAGTGAACCAAACACGATGAAGAACGGTGTGCCGATGACCAGCGCAGCCGCGATCAACAGGTTGGCCGTCTTGGGGTCGACTTTTGCGATGGAGGTCAGGAAGAACAACGCATAAAACTGACCGGAGTACCAGACCACAGCTTGACCAGCGGTCAGCCCTACCAGTGCCAGAATCACGATCTTCAAGTTTTTCCACTGGCCAAATGATTCGGACAGCGGTGACTTGGAGGTCTTGCCTTCTGCCTTCATCTTCGTGAAGGCAGGCGACTCGTTCATGCTCAAGCGGATGTAAACCGACACGCCCAGCAACAGAATGGACACCAGGAACGGAACGCGCCAGCCCCAGACTTCAAAATCGGCACCGGTAAACTCGCGCGTCACCAGAATCACGATCAGCGACAGGAACAAGCCCAGGGTCGCCGTAGTCTGGATCCACGCGGTATAGGCGCCACGTTTGCCATGGGGCGCGTGCTCGGCCACATAGGTTGCAGCACCACCGTACTCGCCACCTAACGCCAGACCTTGCAGCATCCGAAGAGCAACCAGGATGATGGGCGCAGCCAGGCCGATGGTTGCGTAGTTGGGCAGCACGCCCACAATGAACGTAGACAAACCCATGATCAGAATGGTCACCAGGAAGGTGTACTTGCGTCCGATCATGTCACCCAAGCGGCCGAATACCAGCGCGCCAAACGGCCGCACCAGGAAGCCGGCGGCAAATGCCAGCAGCGCAAAAATGTAAGCCGACGTAGGGTCCAGACCACCAAAGAACTGTTTGGCGATGACCGCTGCCAACGAACCGTAGAGGTAGAAGTCGTACCACTCAAAAACGGTGCCTAGCGAGGAAGCGAAGATAACTTTCTTCTCTTCCGCGGACATAGGCCGTGGGGCTACTGTTGCCATGGTTTTGTCTCCAATTGAAGTTGAATGCGTCCCGGCGACGCGGTTGGGTGATCGGACTATGCGACCGCGTTCTGACCCAGTTCTGACTCCTTTCCAACAGCAACTTACGGAGAACTGAATGAAAACTTACAGAATAAGCACTTACCCGCGACAAAAATTTCTTGTTGTGGAATTTCGAAGGCAAATAGCGTGAAAACCGTGCGCCGAGTGGCTATGCAACCTAGGGTAAGTACCCGTATTTCCCGGCGCAGTGCAGGGGCATTCAGACCGCTCGGTCAGGTTCGGGTGGCGCCGGTGGGCACGGTTTGCGACGATGCCCAGCACGGGCCGTCAAACCAGGTATCGCCCTGCAGGTAAGCCCGCAGCATGGGCAGGGCGTCCAGCCCCCAGAAGACCTTGCCATCTACCTCGAACGCAGGCACACCGAAGACACCCAGCGCGATGGCTTCCTCGGCATGGGCACGCAATTGCGCCTTGACGGTGGCGTCTGACGCATCACGCTCGGGCGCCAGGTGTTGTGAGAGCACAGCCAGGCGCTCGGTGTTGGCCGCGTCGGCACCGCCTACCCACACGTGCTTGAACACGGTCTCGCAGACATAGCGGTTGGGCTGGCCTTGGGCATCGGTGGCCAGCGCCAGACGCAGCAAACCCAGCGGGTTGAACGGATGGGCCGCCGGCATGTCCAGCGCGCGGCCTTTACTGTGGGCCAGCCATTGCACCTGGCGGTAGGTCCAGTCGCGCTTGGCCGGAATCTCAGCCGGACCCAACTGGCCATGGTGCTTGAGAAGGGCCGCGAACAGCAGCGGCTTGTAGGTCACCGAATAGCTGACGCCCATCAGCGCCTGGGGCAGCTCCTCAAACGCAAGGAAGGCGTAGGGAGAAATGAAGTCCAGGTAGAAGCGGATGTGTTTCATAGTGTTCGCCGGTTACAAGGCTACGGGTTCGCTGGGCTGAAGACTGTTGCCCGCCCGGCAATGCGCGCCCAGATAGCTTTCTTTTCCAGATCCGTACTGGCGCGCCAGACCCGGATCTCGTCAATGCTGCGCAGGCAGCCTTCGCAGTACTCACACCTCAGGTCCATGCGACACACGGAGACACAAGGTGACGGTATATCGTCAACCATGGCCTCCACCAGCGCTGCGCGGGTGGCAAGGGATTGCGTAGCGTCCCGCTCGACCGTCATGCGGGGACCGCCTGTGTCACATCTGCGGTGGGCGCGCCCGCCAGCAACGCTAGGTCGCGCGGGTGCAACTTGAACACGCCGTGGGGGTGGCCGGCAGCGGCCCAGATTTCTTCGAAACGGAACAGCTCCTGGTCAACCAACGTCACCGGCGGTTGCACATGGGCCAGCGGAGACACGCCGCCGATGCTGAAGCCGGTCTTGGCCTTGACGAAGTCCGCATCGGCTCGGCCTATGCGGCCCACCAGCGCCTCGACTTTCTTCTCGTCCACGCGCCGGTCGCCCGACGTGATGACCAGCACCGCCACATCGTCTTCCTTGCGGCGGAAGATGATGCTCTTGGCGATCTGGCCGACGGCGATGCCCAACGCATCTGCGGCCTGCTGGGCAGTGCGGGCGGCATCGTCCAGCATCACCGGGCTGTGCGGGTGGTTCTTGGCTTTCAAGGCGGTCGCAACGCGTTGCACCCCTTCGGGCCACGCGGGCTGGTTGTCTTTGGTGTTGTGCATGCCTGCCCTTAACCCAAACGCTTGTTCAACAACGCAGTAGCGGCCCGCGAATTTGGTTTGCGTTGCAGGAAGTCGCTGATGAATTTGCCAGCGTCCACCAGCTTGTCCAAGTCAATACCGGTCTCGATACCCATGCCGTGCAGCAGGTAAACCACGTCTTCCGACGCCACATTGCCAGTCGCACCTTTGGCATAGGGGCAGCCACCCAGGCCCGCGACCGAGGTGTCGTAGTTCCAGATGCCCATTTGCAGACTGGCCAGCGTATTGGCCAGCGCCATGCCGTAGGTGTCGTGGAAGTGGCCAGAGATGTGGTCTACACCGTAGACCTTCAGCGTCGCCTCCAGCGCCTTTTGCACCTTGTGCGGCGTGCCCACGCCAATGGTGTCGGCCACGCCCACATGCTGCACGCCGATGCCGTGCATCAGCCGCGCCACCATCTCGACGCGCTCTGGGGCAATCTCCCCCTCGTAAGGGCAACCCACGGCGCATGAGATGGCGCCACGCACGGTCAAGCCTTTCTCCAGTGCGGCCTGCACCACGGGGCGGAAGCGTTCAATGCTTTCGGCAATGGAGCAGTTGATGTTTTTCTGGCTGAAGGCCTCGCTGGCCGCGCCGAACACGACGATCTCATCGGGACCAGACTTGACCGCGGCTTCAAATCCCTGCAAATTGGGTGTCAAAACCGAATAGCGCACACCGGCTTTGCGCCGCATGCCGGCCATCACTTCGGCGTTGTCCGCCATCTGCGGAACCCATTTCGGGCTGACAAAGCTGGTGACTTCGATCTCGGTCAGGCCGGCATCCTGCAGCCGGTGTACCAGCTCGATCTTGACTGCGGCGGGCACCGGTTGTTTCTCGTTCTGCAGGCCGTCGCGCGGGCCGACGTCTACTATTTTGACGCGTGTGGGCAAATCCATAACAATTCTCTCTCGGGTGACGATGCGGCGCTTAGGGCCCGATCAGGTCCTAGTATCCCCTGCTTGGCTCAACCACACCCGCTACAGGCTCTCCGCGTTGCAGGGCCGCCATCTTGCCGGCAATTTGCGCAATGCTTTCGCTGCGCAGCGTGCGGGCTGAGGTGTGCGGCGTGACGGTGATGCGGGGGTGCTTCCAGAACGGGTGGTCGGCTGGCAGGGGCTCAGCGCGGAAAACATCGAGCGTGGCACCGGCGAGATCGCCGCTGTCCAACAGCGCCAACAAGTCAGCTTCCACCAGATGGGCGCCGCGGGCCACATTGATGACATAGCCGCCGGCTTGTAGTTGCGACAGCGTGTCGCGGCTCATCACATCACGCGTATCGGGCGTCAGTGGCAACAGGCATACCAGCACACGGCTGGCCGCCAGGAACTGCGTGAAGCCATCCGCACCCGAAAAGCAGCGCACACCATCCAACACCTTGGGTGAACGGCTCCAACCATTGACTGGAAATTCGAACTGCGCCAGCGCCCGGGCCACCCGCTCGCCCAGCACACCCAGCCCCATGATGCCGACGGGAAATTCCGCCCGCGCACGCGGCTTGCGAAACGACCACTTGCCAGCGCGCGTATCCGCCTCGTAAGCATCGAACTCGCGGAAGTGGCGGATGACAGCGTGGCACACATACTCCGCCATCTGCACCGACATGCCAGCATCGTCCAGCCGCACGATCAGCGCCTGGGGTGGCAGCTGCAGCTTGAGCAAGGCATCGACCCCGGCACCGATATTGAACACGGCCTTGAGTTGCGACTGTTCGTCAAAAAACTGCTGGGGCGGTGCCCACACCACGGCGTAGTCCGCCTGGGGCGCGCCCGCAGACCACAATGTGACTTCGGCCTCGGGCAAGGCCGCGCGCAGACCTAGCAGCCAGGGCTCGGACGCGGTATCGGTGCAACAAAAAGTGATTTTCATGTCGTCAGCTTGAGCAGCTCTGCGCCTTCGGTAACCTGGTCACCCGGCGCAAACAGCAGTTCGGCCACCGTGCCATCGGCCGGGGCGGCGATCGTGTGCTCCATCTTCATGGCTTCCATGACGGCCAGGGCCTGACCCTTCTTGACCACGTCACCCGCCTTGACGGCGAAGGACACGACCTTGCCGGGCATCGGTGCGGTCAGGCGGCCGACCTCGGCATGCGTTTCACCGGCATGCGCCAGTGCGTCGATTGCTACGATTTGTGTAGCGCCTTGGGCAGTGAATACGTGGGCTACCTCGCCATTCTTGTAAAGGCTAACCGTGGAACGCAGGTCACCATAGCGCACATCCAGTGCGCCGCCGGCCAGCGGCGTGTAGTGCAGGGCCGCGGTGTTGCCATCCACGGACAACTGCAGGCCGCCACCGTGCAGGCGGGTGAAGCGTGCCGTGTGAGGCTCCCCGTGGAACTCCAGCATGAAGTCCCGGTGGGACGCCCCGTGTGAGCGCCAGCCATCGCGCTGCGCCCAGGGGTCTATCCAGCCACCGGCATCGGCCTTCGTGGCGGAGGACTGCTCACTGACAAGGGTCTGCGCCACCATGGCGGCAGTGGCCATTTGCAGACCCACCTTCTCCTGCTTGAACAGCACAGCCGATTCTCGCGGGATCAGCGCCGTGTCCAGCTGGGCCTGTGCAAACGAAACGCTGGTCGTCACATGGCGCAGGAACTGCACGTTGGTCGTCAGTCCGACGATATGGGTTTGGGCCAACGCCGTGTCCATGCGGGCCAGTGCCTGCTCGCGCGTCGCACCGTGCACGATGAGCTTGGCAACCATGGAGTCGTAAAACGGGCTGATGCTGTCACCCTGACGCACACCGGAGTCCACCCGCACCGCGTTGTCGGCACGCTCAAATGTGACGCAGTGGGGTAGGCCATACACATGCAGCGTGCCGGTGGCGGGCAAGAAATTGTTGTCGGGGTTTTCGGCGCAGATACGCGCCTCGATGGCATGGCCGTGGATGCGCAATTTGTCCTGCTGCAAAGGCAAAGGCTCGCCCGACGCCACGCGCAATTGCCACTCCACCAGATCCTGGCCGGTGATGGCCTCGGTCACAGGGTGTTCCACCTGCAGCCGCGTGTTCATCTCCATGAAGTAGAACTTCATCTGCTCGGGGTGCGCATAGCCACCAGGCTGCTCGACGATGAATTCCACGGTGCCGGCACCCACATACTTCACCGCACGCGCCGCTTCCACCGCGGCCTTGCCCATGCTTGCACGCAGCTCGGGTGTCATGCCGGGCGCGGGGGCTTCTTCCAGCACTTTCTGGTGGCGGCGCTGCACGGAGCAGTCGCGCTCGAACAAATAAACGTAATTGCCATGCGTGTCGCCAAACACCTGAATCTCGATATGGCGCGGGCGCAGCACGTACTTCTCGACCAATACCGCGTCATCGCCAAAGCTGTTGATGGCTTCGCGCTTGCACGACGCCAGAGCCGCGGCAAAGTCTTCCGCCTTGTCCACCGCACGCATGCCCTTGCCGCCTCCGCCTGCGCTTGCCTTGATCAGCACGGGGTAGCCAATGCGGTCGGCCTCGCGCTGTAGCAGCGCAGGGTCTTGGTCAGCACCGTGGTAGCCAGGCACCAGCGGCACGCCGGCCTTTTCCATCAACTGCTTGGACTCGGCCTTGAGCCCCATGGCCTTGATGGCGGACGACGGGGGACCAATGAACACCAGCCCCGCGTCGGCACAGGCCTGCGCAAACTCTTCGTTTTCGCTCAGGAAACCATAGCCGGGGTGGATGGCTTGTGCGCCGGTGGCCTTTGCAGCCGCAATGATCTTTTCCCAGCGCAAGTAGCTGTCCTTGGGCGCACTGCCGCCGATGTAAATGGCTTCGTCGCAGGCGGCCACATGTTTGGCACCAGCGTCGGCATCGGAATAGACCGCGACGGTTTGGATGGCCAGACGGCGTGCGGTGGCGGCTACGCGGCAGGCGATCTCGCCTCGATTAGCAATCAGGATTTTGTTAAACATTAGACAGCCTTTGGAACACCGGAAAAGAGACGGGACACGCGGTAGAACACCGCCTTGAGAAACTTGATGAGCACCAAGGTGACGATCCACATCAGCACCACAACCACGCACAGCACCAGACCAAACACCAAAGGATGGGTCGTGGCCAGCCATACGGCGCCGACAACCAACCCATCCTCGAACAAGCTGGCCGCTACGTTAGAAAAAGGCTCGGGGGATGTGTTGATGGCCGCACGCGTGGTCGTTTTGGCCGCCTGACTGGTAGCGGCCAACGTGCCGCCCATCAGCGCTGCCACCAGGGTCATCGTGCCACTGTCAGCACCCAGGGCGCCAGCCGCCAATGCAGCACCGGCCGGAATGCGGATCACGCTGTGCACGATGTCCCATAGCGAATCGACCCCGGGAATTTTGTCGGCAAAGAACTCGACGAACAGCATGAATCCGCTGGCCACCAACATGGCCGGGTGCTGCAGCATGTACAGCCCATGGGGCAACGCAACCCAACCCATAACGCCCGCCATACCAGTGATGAACACCACCGCATACAGCCGAAAACCACTGGCCCAACCCAGCACCGCCGCCAATGCCAAAAGACTGGGTAAATCCAACTTGTCGCTAACGTGTACTGCACTGCCCGGCAACCATCCGACGGTGTGCAGCCACTGAACCAGAGAGGACCATAGCGCGTCCATCATCACATCCGGAACACGCCAAACTTCACATCCGGAATCGGCGCGTTCAGCGTCGCCGACAAGCCCAATGCCAGCACGCGGCGCGTATCGGCCGGGTCGATGATGCCGTCGTCCCACAAGCGGGCTGTGGCGTAGTAAGGGTGGCCCTGCACTTCATACTGCTGGCGGATCGGCGCCTTGAAAGCTTCTTCCTCGTCCTTGGTCCATGCGCCGCCCTTGCCTTCTATGCCGTCGCGCTTGACGGTAGCCAACACGCTGGCCGCCTGCTCACCACCCATGACGCTGATGCGCGCGTTTGGCCACATCCACAAAAAGCGCGGGCTGTAGGCGCGGCCACACATGCCGTAATTGCCGGCGCCAAAGCTGCCGCCGATGATGATGGTGAACTTGGGCACGTTGGCCGTGGCCACGGCCGTCACCATCTTGGCGCCATTGCGGGCGATACCTTCGTTTTCGTATTTGCGGCCCACCATGAAGCCGGTGATGTTCTGCAAGAAGATCAGCGGAATCTTGCGCTGGCAGCACAGCTCAATAAAGTGCGCGCCCTTGAGCGCCGACTCGCTGAACAAAATACCGTTGTTGGCGATGATGCCGACCGGCATGCCTTCGATATGCGCAAAGCCTGTCACCAGCGTGGTGCCGAAGCGTGGTTTGAACTCGTGGAACTCGCTGCCGTCGACGATGCGGGCGATGATTTCGCGCACGTCAAACGGCTTGCGGGTGTCGGTGGGAATCACACCATACAACTCTTCTGCTGCAAATTTAGGAGCAACAGGTGCTTTAAGCGCGGGGGCTAGCGGCTTCTTTTGGTTAAGGTTGGCAACCGCGGTGCGGGCGATGGATAACGCATGCAGGTCGTTCTGCGCCAGGTGGTCCGCCACGCCGGAGAGGCGGGTGTGCACATCGCCACCGCCCAGGTCCTCGGCCGTAACCACCTCGCCCGTAGCCGCCTTCACCAGCGGAGGGCCGCCCAGAAAGATCGTGCCCTGGTTCTTGACGATGATGGTCTCGTCGCTCATGGCGGGAACATAAGCACCACCGGCCGTGCAGGAGCCCATGACCACGGCGATCTGCGCAATGCCCTCGGCGCTCATGTTCGCCTGGTTGAAGAAGATGCGGCCAAAGTGGTCGCGGTCAGGGAAGACCTCGTCCTGGTTCGGCAGGTTGGCGCCGCCCGAGTCCACCAGATAAATGCAGGGCAGGCGGTTTTGTTGCGCAATCTCTTGCGCGCGCAAATGCTTTTTGACAGTGACGGGGTAGTAGGTGCCGCCTTTGACCGTGGCGTCGTTGCACACAATCATGCAGTCCACACCCGACACGCGGCCGATGCCTGCGATGACACCGGCGCAGGGTGCGCTGTCGGTGCCATCGCGGTCCGGATACATGCCCATGGCGGCCAGCGGCGACAGTTCCAGAAACGGCGTGCCAGCATCCAGCAGGTTGTGCACGCGGTCGCGCGGCAGCAGCTTGCCGCGGGCCGTGTGTTTGGCGCGGGCGGCGTCCCCTCCACCCATGGCGGCCTTGTCGGTCTGGGCGTTCAGATCGGCCACCAGCGCGCGCATGGCGTTGGCGTTGGCCACAAAATCGGCCGAGCGGGCGTTGAGTTGGGTCTCCAGAATGGGCATGGGAGTTCCAGTAGAAAGTTTCAGAATTCAGCTTGCATTTTCAGCCGGGCGGGCCGGGGCGTGCAGGCCATAAAGGTTGCAAATTGCGCCACAGGTCAAAACTGCTGCACACTATTGGCCTATGGTCGCATCCTCGCCTGTTGCCGCAACACCCATGGCTTTCGTGCGTGCCATTGTGGCCGCCTACCAGCGCTATGACAAGGACCCCGCCCAAGCGCTGAGTCGGGCACAGATTGCGCCAGAGCAAGTCAACAAGCCGGATGCCCGTATCACCGCCTGGCAGATGGAGACCCTGTCCGGCACCGCGATGCAGGAGCTGGACGACGAAGCGCTGGGCTGGTTCAGCCGCCGCCTGCCGTGGGGCAGCTACGGCATGCTGGCGCGGGCCTCCATCAGCGCCCCCACGCTGCAGCTGGCGCTCGCTCGCTGGTGTCGCCACCACGGGTTGATAGCGCCAGACTTCGTGTTGGAGCTAAGTGTGACGGGCGACGTAGCGACGATCCGCATCATAGAGCGCCCCGAACACCCCACAGAGGGTAGCGCGGTGGCGGGGGCTTCTGCGCAGGTAAAGGAGGAGCCCGCAACGCGGGCGGGGGACACGGAGCAAAAGCCCCCGCCACCGCGCTACCCGGCGCGAGCAAGTAGCCTGCCACCCCACATGCGCGAGTTCTGCCTGGTCTCCGTACTGCGCAACATCCATGGCCTGGCTTGCTGGCTAGTCGACTCGCGCATTGCGCTACTTGGAGCGCAATTCCCGTTTGCAGCGCCGGCTCACGCAAGCGCCTACGCTGTCCTGTTCTGCGGCCCCACGAACTTTGGCACAGGCCCGGCCAGCATCTGCTTTGACGCCCAATACCTGAAGCTACCCCTGCGTCGCGACGAAAAGGCCCTGCAACAAATGCTGCAACACGCCCTGCCCCTGACCGTGCTGCAGTACCGCCGAGACCGCCTGCTGGTGCAGCGCGTGCGCCAAACCCTCGCCAGCCACGCGCAGCAGACCCACAGCGCCGAGGCGCTAGCCACGCTGCTCAACGTGTCGCCGCGTACGCTGCACCGGCAGCTCAAGGAAGAAGGCGCGACCTTGCAAGGCCTGAAAGATGAGGTACGCCAAGGCCGCGCCATCGAACTGCTGCACCGCACTGAGCGGCCGATCAAACAGGTGGCCGAGGCGGCGGGGTTTCGCAATGAGAAGAGTTTTATCCGCGCGTTCAAGGGCTGGACCGGACTGTCGCCGGCAGAGTTTCGCAAGCATTCGGTGCCACCGTCCGCCAGGCCATTGACATGACTTCAACCCTGGGTTCGAGCTCCCCGCGATCCGCATGCATCAGCTCTCGGTTGAGCACCGTCGCTTTACAGTTACGAACACTGGATCGGCAACACAATTTGTGCCTCCAGTCCGCCGCCGTCGCGATTGGATAGCAACAAGCTTGCGCCCAGGGCACTTGAAAGCTGCTGTGCTATCGCCAAGCCCAAACCGGTGCCCCCGGTGCTGCGGTTGCGGGAGCTCTCTACCCGATAGAACGGCTGGAGCACTGCCTCCAGTTCTTGGGGGGGGATGCCCGGGCCGCGGTCGCGCACCGCGATGGACAACTGATTGCTAGACGGCCGGGTAACACATATCTCGACTTGCTCACCAAACTTGAGGGCGTTATCCACCAGGTTGACGACCATTCGGCGCAGGGTGAGAGGACGCGTTGCCAGCACTTGACTCAGTTCGCATACCAACTGAACCGCGTGTCCAGCGTCCATATAGTCGCCAACCACACTGTCGAGCAAGGCCCCAAGGTCCACCCTGCACACCGCCTCTGTCGCGCTCTGCGCACTGCGGGCATAGGAGATACCCTCCTCGACCAGAACCTGCATGGAGTCCAGGTCACGTTGCAGCTTATCGCGTAGCCCGATGTCGTCCAGCAGGTCGGCGCGCAGCCGCATCCGTGTAATAGGGGTTTGCAGATCATGCGAGATGGCCGCCAGAAGTTGCACCCGCTCGGCCAGGTGATCGGTGATGCGACGCTGCATCGCATTGAATGCTGCGGCGGCACGCGCTACTTCGTTGGGCCCATCCTCTGCAATCGGCTCACCTTTTAGCGATGAGCCCAGCCGCTCGGCGGCCTCGGCCAGCCGTTCCAGTGGACGGGTGGCTTGGCGCACACCAAGCCAGATAAAAGCCAGCATCACCAAAACCTGACTGGTAAACAGCGCGCCCTCCCATACCGACACAGGAAAACGTATCTTGAAAATCTGGATGGTCAGTGGTGTGCCGTCCTTCAAGAACAGTTGCAAGCGCAGGTCTTCGTCGGCGGCATGGCCAGTGTAGACGGTGACAGGATAGCCCGACCCGAGTTCAAGGCCCAGGTCGGCCAGCAGTTGCTGGCTGCGCTGGGTGCGGCGCAGCTTGGCATCGGCTACCGATTCGACTATGGCGGCGTCTCCCAACGAAAAACGGTAATCCTTGCGCTGCATTCGATCCAACCAGTCCTTCCGTTTGGTAGCGTCGCCAGCTTCCAGTGCAGAGACCAAGAGAGCCGTATCTTTTGCCAGGTAGTAGTTGATCCTTGCCACCTGAAAATCAAACACTTCCAGGTAGGCAAAGGCACCACCCAGTAAGTGTGCTGCCAGCAATGCGGCCGACAGGCTCAGGGCCAGGCGCGCAAACATCGAACCAGGCCAGTAGCGTTGCAAATGTTGGACGATCGCCCTCAAGCAGTGCCTCCGCGCGAGACCACCGGCCACACAAAGATGTAACCTTCGCTGCGCACAGTTTTGATGTAGTCGGCCTCCGCAACCTCGTCGCCTGAATCGTCGCGCAGCCGCTTGCGCAAGCGGCTGACCAAGATGTCGATCGAGCGGTCAAAACTATCGGCTTCCCGGCCTTGGGTCAGGCTCATCAGTTGATCACGGGTCAGCACCCGCTGAGGGTGCTCCAAAAACACCCTCAGCAGGCGGTACTCAGCGCCACTGAGCGAAACCACGGCGCCACTGCCATCGAGCAAGTGGCGGGCATGGGTGTCGAGGGTCCACGGCCCAAACCCTAGCAAGTGTTGGGTTTCCTTGATCTGCATGTTCTTCGGAATCATGCGGGCTCGCCGCAACACGGCCCGTATGCGAGCCAGCAGTTCACGCGACGCAAAGGGTTTGGTCAGGTAGTCATCGGCCCCCATCTCCAGACCCAAAATGCGGTCCGCCTCTTCGTTGCGGGCGGTCAACAGCAAGATAGGTACCGGATTGGAAGCCCCAACACTCAATTCGCGACACAGGCTCAGCCCGTCCTCGCCCGGCATCATCAAGTCCAGCACGATCAAGTCGATGCGTTCGGCCGCCAGCACCGCCCGCATCTGACGGCCATTTGCCGCAGTACTGAGTTTGAAACCGCTCTTTTCCAAGTACTGGCGTAACAGGTCGCGGAGATCTTCGTCATCATCGACAACCAAAATGTGATCGGCTTGTTGCATACCCGGGTTTATACGGCTTTATTCACAGGCAATCGCTTCACGGACCGAACTTCGCGATGCTTGCCATGCCGGCACCAAGCTCGCGGTAACCGCCAGCCCCAGAGAAACGAACAGCCAGATCCAGACTCCGCTCGGGTCAAACCGAAAGTCCAGTGTGCTGCGCAGCATCAGTCCGACCAACAGGTCACCAATACCCTTGCTGATGGGCCAGGCAGCCCCCAGCGCCAGCATAAAGCTGATCAACCCGATGAACACGGCCTCGCTGACAACGATCAGCCAGACCGCCCGCGGAGTGGCGCCGATGGCACGGAGCACCCCCATTTCGCGCCTGCGCTCCAACACATTCAGGCTCATGGTGGTCATCAACCCCAGGCCACCGACGCCGCCAATGACGCAGGACACGAGGATCAGGAACACGTAAATCATTTGCATGTGCTCGTCAATCACAAACCGGCCTTCGCCCTTGGTGTAGCTGCCCCGGGCTGCCACGCCTTGCCGCTCCAGCTGCCGGTCGATGTCTGCCTTGACTCCTTTGATAGAGACACCATCCTTGTGCCGCAGCACCATGCTGACCGAGTTGCTCACCCCTGCATGGGTGGTGTCGTAAAACGCCTTGGGGATATAGGCGGTGGCTGGGCTAAAGGCTTCCCGGGCAATGCCCACTACCTGAAAGTCGGCCTGCACAGTGCCGATTTCCCTTGACCCCAATTGCAAGCGCACCGTGCTCCCAACCTTGGTGCTGGGCGATTTGTCGGCCAGTACATGGTTCAGCACCACGGCATTGGTTTCCCCGGGCAACAGGTTGCGACCTTCCACCAGGATGGGTTTGAGCAGCGGGGTTTGCGCAGGCAGCGCTACCACCGTAAAGTGTGCGCTGTCGCCGTCACCATTAGCATCAACCGTGATGCCAGGCGCCTTGCCGGAAACCACGATGGCACCGTCGGTCTTGATCCAATATTCGGCTTTGGCTATACCGCCCGTGGCCTGCACCGCGCGGTCAATGACCGCGTCCGACGTCATACCAACCAAGCTGACCGTGAGATCGAACTGGCGCGTGGCAAACAGACGATCCAGCGTATCGATCATGGAGGCGCGTACGTTGAGCGCCGCCATGAAAAAGATGCCAGACACCGCCAGGGTGACCAAGGTCAACACCAGCCGCGTACGCCGACGAAAGGCGTTGCGCAAAGCTAGCAACAGCGGGCGGGCGCCGCCACTTACGTTCAGCAATAGGTGGTCGAGAATGCTGGCGCCAAACGGTTGCTGGGTCACCCCAAAATCGCTCAACGCAGCGTGCACCGAGATGCCGCAGGCTTTCCAGATGGGGTGGGCCGCGGCCAGCAGCGGCACGAGCACGCCGACCAGCGCGATCAGGGCGTAGAGCCAGAGCGGAACGGCAAAGCTGTTGATGTCAAAGTTGAGGAAGACCCCCAAATAGCGACACAGTTCACGCCCTGCAGCTATGCCCGCGGGCACCGCGATCAGCAGCGCCGCTAATCCTAAAAACAGGGCTTGGCTGAAATAGATACGCGCAATTTGCCAGCGCGCGCCCCCCAAGGCTTTCATGACTCCTATTTGACGAATTTGCCCAGCCATCAAGGCCATCAACAAGTTCACCACCAGCACGCCACTGAGCAGCAACACCAGTACCCCAAAGCCAGCCATCACCAGCAGCAAGGTGCCCATGATTTTGGTGTGGGGGTGCTCACCCGGCTCCGGCTGGTCTACCTTGCTGACCGAATGCCCGCGCTCGACCAAAGTCTTTTGCACCTGGGCCACCACCTCGGAAGTGTGGGTAGCGTTTAGTCCATCCTGGGCGACAACGATCTTCAATTGGTTCAAGAAAGGCTGCTCCCCGAGCTCGACCAAGGTCTGCTGGCTGATATAGCCGTAGACGATGTTGTCCATGCGGGCTTGCGCTTGGCCTACGTCATGGACCCGGCCGCTGACCAGTAGCGTGTGCTCCCGACCTTGGCTGTTTTTAACCACGACGCGCGCACCCAGTGTGGTTTTCGCCACTTGAAAGGCATCGCGTTCAATCAAAATTTCGCCGAGAGAGGGTGGCCACGCACCTTGCTCTGGTGCAATAGTGCTGACCCGCATGTCTCGGTAGTCCTTGACCACGAACAGTGCCAGGCTTTTCCACTCGGCGGGGCCGGACTTGATCTTTCCCATCACAACCCGGCGCGCTTCGGCCGCACCCACCGCGCGATTTTTGAGCACCGCTGAGACGGTAGCGTCGTCCACCTGATCGAGAAACAGTGTCGCGGATGCCGGATTGGTGGCCAGGTAATCGTCGTTGAGTTCGCGGGTCAGGATGGCATAACTAGCCAGTACCGCGGTAAAGCCGCTCACGCCAAGGGCGATGGCCAGCACCACCAGCACCGTGCGGGTGCGCTCCAACCAGAAGTCGGCAATTGCTTTACGCCAAAAGGTAGACATTAGTGGGTCCTCTGGGTGCGCGCGGCCGCGCCGACATTTGTGGAGTGGGGAGCTGAGGACAATGAACCGTCAGCGACGTGAATGGTGCGATCGCTCAAGCGCGCGATGTCCTCGTCGTGGGTTGCCACAACTATGGTGGTTCCTGCACAAGCCATGTCGCGCAAGATCTGCAGCACGGTGGCAGCAGTCACGGAGTCGAGATTGCCCGTGGGCTCATCGGCAACGACCACGGCCGGAGCATTCGCCAAGGCGCGGGCGATGGCAACGCGTTGTTGCTGACCGCCTGAAAGGGTGGCGGGCAGCTTGTTGCATTGCTCTTGGACCCCCACTTGGGCCAGTAGCTTCAGGGCACGGGTGCGGCGCTCACGGGCCGGGAACTTTTGACAAAAGTCCATCGCCAGCATGACGTTCTCAAGCACCGTCAAAGTAGGTAGCAGTTGGAAAAACTGGAACACAACCCCTACGGCGCCTCCGCGCCAAGTGGCCAGTTGTTGTTCGCTCAAGCCCTGCAAGACCTTCCCGGCCACCGTCACGGTCCCGGACGAGGCCCGATCGATCCCGGCGATCAGATTGAGCAACGTCGACTTACCGCTCCCGGACTTGCCGACCACAGTAACAAACTCTCCCTGTCGAATCTCCAGCGAAACGCACCTGAGCGCCTCAAACGAACCTGAGGGTGTGGGGTAACTCTTGGCAACGTCGTGCAAAGCAATCAACGGCCTGACCAGTTTTTGTATCGTCATGGGATTCTTTCCTAAAAAGTGGACTCCCCGGTATCGGGCATCCAATGCCTTGATTGCAACCGGGCAGGTTTTCTGGCTTGTGTCGATGCCCCAGCCTTTTTGCATCGGAGTATTTCTATCGTGGGGCGGAAACAATCCAGCAACAAAACTCTTCCCGCACCCGGCCTTTGGCGTGATTTGCCCCCTTCATGGCACACGCTGCATCCCCGCTGTTTGTAGACTGCAGAGACTGTCCCGGGGATGGATGGCCCGCCGGCATGTTTGACCTGCGCGCATTCAAGAAACGCAACTGAATAGGACAGCCATGATCACCCTCTACCACTGCGTCAGTGCCCGCTCCTTCCGCCCTTTGTGGCTGCTGGAAAAACTGGGGCTGCCGTATCAACTGAAGATACTGCCCTTCCCGCCCCGCGCGTTGTCCAGGCAGTTCCTGCAAGAGAATCCGCTGGGTACGGTGCCGCTACTGGTGGATGGCGAAACCCGCATGACAGAGTCCGCAGGCATGTGCGAGTACCTGGCCGCACGGCGCAGCCCGGGCAATTTAAATGTGGCGGTGGGTGACCCTGCTTATGGCGCCTACCTGAACTGGCTACACATGAGCGACGCCACACTGACCTTTCCGCAAACCCTGGTGCTGCGCTATACACACTTCGGGCCCGCAGAGCGCAAACAGCCCCAAGTGGCAGACGACTACAGCCGATGGTTCCTGGCGCGGTTGCGAACGGTAGACGTCCTGGCCCAGCAGCAGGACTTTCTCTGTCCCGGCCGGTTTACCGCCGCCGACGTGGCCATGGGTTATGCGCTGATGCTGGCCAGCCACTTGGGCCTGGACGCCCAGTTCACGCCGGCCGTTGCCGCCTACTGGGCGCGCCTGCAGACGCGCCCAGGGTTCCAGCGTGCACTGGCCGTGCAGCACCAGGCGGCCATAGACCAGGGTGTACCCACAATGCCCGCGCCTGATATCCGACCCTGACGGGAATCCTTAACGCAAAATCGCCCCTAGCCCCCGACAAGTATGACGATACAGCTATCACATGGATAGCAAGTCGATTGTTTCAACCCGCGGCGTTGCCCGCTCAATAATCCCCGCGCAATCCAGCCCCCGCGGCAGCGCACCAAAGGTCAGGCCGCTGTAGTGCTCGCCCAAGCGCGACGCGCAAAACGCATCGGCCACGGCGTGGTTGCCATAGCGCACCAGCAGCGAGCCCTGCAAGGCCAGCGCCATTTTTTCCACCACGCCCCGCGCCCGGTATTCGATAGCCGATGGGTCCAGCAACTCGGCGCCCAGTCGCGCCACATACTGGTCCAGCCGGCGGTCGGTGCCGGCAGCGGTTTGCACCTCATCCATATATGCGTCGACTGAACCAGTGTTGCGCCCCATGGCGCGCAGCATATCCAGACACTGCACATTGCCACTGCCCTCCCAGATGGAGTTGACCGGTGATTCACGGAACAGGCGGGGCATGATGCAGTCTTCCATCACACCGCTGCCGCCTATACACTCCATGGCTTCGTAGGCGTGTGCCGGCGTGCGTTTGCAGATCCAGTATTTGCCGACTGCGGTGCCTACGCGCACCAGCATTTTTTCGTGCGCGCTTGCCTCGCCGATGTCCAGCGCCCCGGCAATGCGCATGGTCATGGCCAGTGCGGCCTCACTCTCGATGACCAGATCGGCCAGCACGTTTTGCATCAGCGGTTGTTCGGCCAACAGCTTGCCAAAGGCCCAGCGGTGCTGGCAATGGTGCAGAGCCTGGGCCACGGCCTGGCGCATGCCGGCGCTGGAGCCGACCATGCAGTCAAACCGTGTCATCGTGACCATCTTCAAAATGGTGGGCACACCCCGGCCTTCACCTCCCACCATCTGGGCGTAAGCGCCGCGCAGTTCGGTCTCGCAGGACGCATTGGCCACGTTGCCCATCTTGTTTTTGAGCCGCTGGATCTGCATGGCATTTTTGCTGCCATCCGGCCGCCAGCGCGGCAACCAGAAGCAGGACAGGCCATCAGGCGCCTGGGAAAGTACCAAGAAGGCATCGCTCATAGGGGCGGATACGAAGTATTTGTGGCCCACCAGTTCGTAGGCCTGGCCGGGGCCGCTAGCGCCCAACGCATGGGCGCGCAGCGTGTTGGCCCGCACATCCGAGCCGCCCTGCTTTTCGGTCATTGCCATGCCCACGGTGATGGCGGATTTTTGCTCCATCGGGATGTTGCGGTGGTCGTATTGCAGCGCAGTGATCTTGGGTAGCCATTGGGCGGTCAGGTCGGGCTGCTGCTGCAGGGCCGGCACCACGGCCGATGTCATTGTGATAGGGCAACCGTGGGCCGCGTCCACCTGACCCATCAGGTACGACATCGCCGCGCGCGCCACGTGCGCGCCGGGTTGGGGATTGCGCCAGTGGGCGGCGTGCAGGCCGTGTTCGGTAGAAATTTGCATCAGCCGGTGGTAGGCGGGGTGGAAGCGCACCTCATCGATGCGGTGACCGTAGTTGTCGTGCGTGTAGAGCACCGGCTTGTTTTCGTTGGCCTGGAAGCCCAGCTCAATCAGCTCCCGGCTGCCCGTCAGCGCGCCGAAGGCCGCCAGTTCGGGTTCCGCCCAGGCACCGCCCTCGCGCGCCACTGCTTCGCAGAGCGCCACATCCTGCTGGTACAGGTTGTAGTCTCGCAGCGGGGGTGGCTGGTTTTCTACAACATGGGTTTCTGCCATATGCAAAAACGCACTGGCAGTTTTTTTAGCGGTGGCTTCGGTGGTGGTTTGCAACATCTGGTCTCCCGGTGCGCACAGTGTTGGTGCGAAACTGGAATATGGTAACTAGAAGTCGTGAATTCAAATTCAAATTATGCATGCCGACCGGGTCGCGGCGGGTCCGGCGGGTTGCGCTACAGTGGCGCCTGTTTAAAAACTGCGGTTCTGCGCGCGCTCTACCATGGCTTACCGGCCCACCGAAAAAACACTGGCCCGTAAAGCCGAAATCCGCCAGCGCCTGCTGGACGCCTCCCTCACCATCCTCAGCGACGGTGGTTTTGCCGCCCTGACCATGGTGGCCGTGGCCGCCAAAGCGGGCATTGCCACGGGTGCGGTGTACAAGCACTTTGAGTCCAAAGACCAACTGTGCTCCGAAGTATTTCGCGAGGCCACCGAAAAAGAAGTGGCCTGGGTACGCGAGACCACGCTGCAAGGGGATGGTTCGCCCAGCGAGCGGCTGCTGGTGGCCATAGAGACCTTTGCACTGCGCGCCCTGCGCAACCCGCGCCTGGCATTTGCGCTGATTGCCGAGCCGGTGGATGTACTCGTCGACGCCCAACGCCTGCGTTACCGCTTGGCCTATGCCGATATGTTTGAACAACTGGTGGACCAGGGCATACAAAGTGGGGAATTTGCAGCCCAGTATCCCAGCGTCAGCGCGGCCGCGTTGGTCGGGGTAATTGCCGAATCGCTGGTGGGACCCCTGTCGTGGCCGGCGGCAGACCAGCCCCCGATGGAAACCGAATCCCTGATTGCCGCAATTCAGGCCTTTTGTCTGCGCGCAGTCGTAGCGCCCAAGCTCAGTTTTTAGCCGAGCGGCGCGCTTTTTGCTCTTCCAGCGTCTCGGTCGGGCCACCTTGCTTGACCCACTGCGCGTAGCCCCCGGCGATGTGCGCCACATTGGTCATGCCCATGTCTTGCAGGGTTTGGGTGGTCAAGGCGCTGCGCCATCCAGCGCCACAGAACAGGATGTATTCAGTGCCCTCATCACCAAAGAAGGGCTTGTAATACGGAGAATCCGGGTCCACCCAGAACTCCAGCATGCCGCGCGGAGCGTGAAAAGCCCCCACCACCGTGCCGTCCACCAGTTCTCGCACATCGCGGATATCCACCAACTGGGTCTTGCCCTCACCCATGCGCGCAAGCACCTGATCCACGGTGTACGTGCGGATTTGCTCCATGGCTTGGTCAACCAGTGCGCGGGATGATGTGGTGATGGGCATGTTTATTGCTCTCCTGTGCTCGGGGTAAGCCCCATTGTTGTGACGGGGCTTTGCCCGGATACTACTTCGCGCAGTGTTGAGCACTGCGCACAGACCGCTTTATTCCAGAACAGGATACGTGTTGTTCCATCCATCCCCATTCGCCAGGGGCTTGTACCTGGCCTTCAGTGCATCTATTGGCGCAATCTTTAGCGTGGCTGCCCATGCGCAGCTGCCCTCGCTACCCCCGTTGCCGCCCGCCAAGGCAGCCTCCGAGCCTTCGGCGATGGAGCGGTCACAGCGCCAATCGGACAATGTATACCGTTTTATCAAGCAGTTTTCCGATGCGCCGCGCAAATCGGATAGTGCCCCAGCCCGCCCTAAAGTTGACGCAGCTGCAGCGCCAGCCCCGGTACGCAGGCCCGATACGCAAACTGTAGCAACACCAGCCGCCCCGACGTTGGCTCAGCCGGACGCCACGCCAGCATCCGCCGCCAATGCCAGTACCAACACCGCACCGGTGCAGGCCACCAGTGTGCCCCCACCGGCAGCCACTCCCGCTCCAACTCCCGCCCCAGCGACCGCACTGGCCGCGGCAGAAGAGGAGGAAGATGTGGAGTTGCAGCTGGTATCACAGGTCGACCCCGTCTATCCGCGCGGCTTGCAAGGTGCGCCGGAAAGCGGCAGGGTCATCGTGGCCCTTACCATTCAACCGGATGGCAAGGTCTCAGAGGCATCGGTAGTGACCGCTTCCCACCGCCGATTCGGCAAGCCCGCTACGGATGCCGTGTCGCAATGGCGCTTCGCACCCATCAAGGCTGCGCGCACGGTGCGGGTAGAGATTGGATTTAACCCGCGCTGATTCCGTTAGCCAGCCAAGGCACGCTGAATAATGATTTTCTGCACGTCACTCGTGCCTTCGTAAATCTGGCAGACGCGCACGTCGCGGTAGATGCGCTCCAGCGGAAAGTCACTTACGTAGCCGTAACCGCCCAGCGTCTGGATCGCGGCGCTGCACACCTTCTCGGCCATTTCGCTGGCAAACAGTTTTGCCATGGCGGCTTCTTTCAGGCACGGCCGGCCTGCGTCGCGCAGTGCGGCCGCATGCCAGATCAACTGGCGTGCCGCTTCGATCTGCGTCGCGCAGTCCGCCAATCTAAACCCCACGGCCTGGTGGTTGAAGATCGCGGTGCCAAAACTTTGGCGGTCCTTGGCATAGGCGACGGCAACTTCCAATGCGCTGCGCGCCATACCCACGCTCTGCGCGGCTATGCCGATGCGCCCGCCTTCCAACCCGCCCAGCGCGATGCCGTAACCCTCACCCTCTTTGCCGATCAGGTTCTCTGCCGGGATGCGGCAATTGTCGAAATTGATCTGTGCCGTATCGCTGGAATGCTGGCCCAGCTTGTCTTCGATGCGTGCCACCACATAACCCGGTGCATTGGTCGGGACCAGGAAGGCGCTCATGCCCCTCTTGCCGGCGCCCTTGTCGGTGACGGCGATGACGATGGCCACATCACCGTTCTTACCGCTGGTAATGAACTGCTTGACGCCGTTGATGACGTACTCGTCGCCCTCGCGTACGGCTGTGGTCCGCAGTGAAGAGGCATCGCTGCCCACATGCGGTTCGGTCAGACAGAAGGCGCCCAGCATCCGGCCATGGGCCAGCGGCACCAGCCACTTCTGCTTCTGCGCCTCAGTGGCGTAGCGCATCAGGATGGCATTGACCGGGCAGTTGGTGACTGAGATCACGGTGCTGGTGCCGCCGTCACCCGCCGCAATCTCTTCCAGCACCAAGGCCAGCGTCACGTAATCCAGATTGGCGCCGCCATAGGCCTCGGGCACGCAGATGCCGTAGGCGCCGAGTGCGGCCAGGCCCTTGTGCGCCTCTTTGGGAAAGTGGTGCTCCTTGTCCCACTTGGCAGCGTTAGGCCACAGCTCGGCTTGCGCAAATTCACGCACGGCATCGCGCACCATCTCTTGGTCTTGGGTCAACAACATTTCAAAACGTCTCCTGAATTTTTTTGTCGTGGTCTACCAGCCGGCCAAGGGCTTGCCGTCTGTGCCAAAGAAGCGGCCGCTGTCTGCTGGCTTCAGTTGGGCGATCGTGCGCCGCATCGCCGCCACGCTGGCTTGCGCCGTCGACGTGGCGCCGCTGCCGCCCATGTCGGTCTGCACCCAACCCGGAATTAACGACGCGAATATGGCTTGGGGGTAATCATGCCGTGCCGAGGCCACCGCCATGTTCAGCGCCGCCTTGCTCACCCGGTAAGCCCAGCAGTAGCTGGACTCCACACCAGCGATGTGTCCCATGTCACTGCTGATAAATCCAAACCGGCCTTGCGCGGCTTCGACCAACGGCGCCACCTGCGGGATGGTTTGCATCGCACCCAGCACATTGGTGCGCATGACGAGGTCAAAGTCCGGTTGCGTGGGCGGCGTACGGGCATCGGCACGGGTCAGCACGCCGGCCACATACAACGCCACGTCGATTTTCTCGCCATCGAGCTGCCAGGCCAGGCCGCTGACGCTGGCGGAGTCGGCCACGTCCAGCTTGAGCGCGACCGCGCCCAGCGCCTTCAGGCGCTCCAGCCCCGCGTCGTCCCGGGCGGTGGCGATGACGCGGTCACCGGCTGCACGGTACTGTTGCACAAACTCCAGGCCAATGCCGCGGGATGCGCCGATTACAAGGATGTTCATATGCTAAATAGGCCTCCAGCCCTCGTGGGATGCGCGTAAGCAGCTACTGAATTTATAGCATCTCCAGCGCTACGGCAGTCGCCTCACCGCCACCAATACACAGCGTGGCCAGGCCCTTCTTCAGTCCGCGTGCCTGCAAAGCGTACATCAGCGTGACCATGATGCGCGCACCAGACGCGCCGATCGGGTGGCCCAGCGCGCAAGCGCCGCCGTTCACATTGACCTTGTCGTGCGGCACGTTCAGCTCTTTCATCAGCGCCATGGGCACGACGGCAAAGGCTTCGTTCACTTCCCACAGGTCCACATCGCCCACTTCCCAGCCAGCTTTGGTCAACACCTTTTGCGTTGCGCCTACCGGGGCCGTCGCAAACCACTCGGGCTCTTGCGCGTGGGTGGCGTGGGCCACGATGCGGGCCAGCGGCTTGCAGCCCAGTTTGGCGGCGGTGGAGGCCTTCATCATCACCAGCGCGGCGGCACCGTCGTTGATCGACGAGCTGCTGGCGGCGGTGATGGTGCCGTCTTTCTTGAAGGCGGGCTTGAGCGTGGGGATCTTGTCCAGCTTGACCTTGCCCGGGCCTTCGTCAATCGACACGACGACATCGCCACCACGGCCCTTGACCGTGACGGGTGTGATCTCGGCCGCGAACGCGCCGGACTCGGTGGCGGCCTTGGCGCGCTGCACGCTGGCGGTGGCGAAGGCGTCCTGCTCGGCGCGGGTGAAGCTGTACTTGGCGGCGCAGTCTTCGCCAAAGGTGCCCATGGAGCGCCCAGCCTCGTACGCGTCTTCAAGGCCGTCCAGCATCATGTGGTCGTACATGCGGTCGTGGCCGATGCGGTAGCCGCCACGGCCCTTCAGCAACAGGTAAGGCGCATTGGTCATGCTCTCCATGCCACCGGCCACCAGCACCTCGTGGCTGCCAGCGATCAGCATGTCATTGGCAAACATGGCCGCACGCATGGCCGAGCCGCACATCTTGCTGAGGGTGACCGCGCCTGCGCTCTTGGGCAAGCCGCCCTTGAAACCGGCCTGGCGCGCCGGCGCCTGGCCCTGGCCTGCCATCAGGCAGTTACCAAACAAGACTTCGGTCACCAGCTCTGGCGAAATGCCGGCGCGCTCTACGGCCGCCTTGATGGCTGCGCCACCCAGGTCGTGTGCCGCGAGGCTGGAAAAATCACCCTGGAATGCGCCCATGGGGGTGCGCGCTGCGCCGACGATAACGATGGAATCCGACATGCTGGTTCTCCTGGTTGCGTAGACGTTGCGAGAGAGACCTTTAGCTCTGTCTCGCAACTGATTAAGGGGCGTAAGAGTTGACGTTTACGTAAACGTCAATTGTGACAGAATCTGCCCTCCACTACACTCGCCCACCGGCAATTTGCCACGCGCAAGCCCTGCCTGCGCAATCTGATTTCTGTTCGCAGCCACTGCCAATGCTTCTCACTTTGCGTCTTTTTTTGCTGGGCGTCCATTTCCTCGTCGCCGGCGCGGTCAATATGTTCATCGTGCTACGGCGCCCGTTTGACCCCGACAACAGCCGCCTGTGCGGGCGTGTCTACTCGCTGCCGGCACTGCGCCTTTTGGGTTTGCAGACCGAGCTGCAAGTGGACGAACTGAAGAAGCTGACCAGCCCCTGCGTCATCGTCGTCAACCACCAGTCCAATTTCGACCTGTTCATTCTGGGCAGCGTCGTGCCGCGGCGCACGGTGACCATCGGCAAGACCAGTCTGCGCTGGATTCCGATCTTTGGCCAGATCTACTGGCTGGCCGGCAATGTGCTGATCGAACGCGGCAACGCCGCCAAAGCCAAGGCCGCGATGCTGAAAACCACCGACACACTGCAGCACCAGGACACCTCCATCTGGGTTTTCGTCGAAGGTACACGCAACCTGGGTAAGGGCTTGCTGCCGTTCAAGAAGGGTGCCTTCCAAATGGCCATTGCGGCGGGTGTGCCCATCGTGCCCATCTGCTGCAGCAACTACAAACGCACGATGCGGTTGAACCGCTGGCATAGCGGCAAGCTGGTCATCCGTGCCTTGCCGCCTATCAGCACGGCGGACATGACGCTAGATGACATGCCTGCGCTGATGGAACGGTGCAGGGAACAAATGGTGGACTGTATTGACGCACTGGACGCGACGCCAGCGTAAATAGGCTTCAGGATTGTTCGCAATCCAGCAAGGGTGTCTTCGCAGTTTGCGGCTATTTCTGGTGCGGGGGTCTGCTTACAGTCATCGCATGGACTGCAGCACTTCCCCAACCTGGACCGCACACATGCCCTTTCTGTCTATTCGACCCACACGCCACCTCGCTTTAACAGCATGCCTGTTAGCCGCAGCCCCAGCCTCTGCCCAGGGGACACAAGTGGCATTCTCCAAACTGGAGGCGATACAAGCGTTTCCTGAATCTGCTGGGGCTTTGATCTACCGCGGTGAGACATATACACAGCGCACACCCGCAGAGGCTCCCCTCTACCGCTACGAGCGCCGTGTGCTGACCGCGCCCAACGGGTTGACCGCAAGCCACATCACCAGCGACCCTGCTGGGCGCGTGATCATCGTCGAGTCGGCGCTGCTGTCACCCCAATACGAAACGCAGCGGTTTGAGGCGACCAACCAGCAATCCAGCTTTAGCGGATCGGTCCAGATCAGCAACGGCGGCCGCCACCTGGAGTACGCGCTGAACGACAACGGCAAGCACAGCACGGCGTCTGAAGATGTTTCCGACCCGGTCGTCTGCGGGCCGTCTCTGTTTGGGTTCATTCTGAGGAACTGGGATCCACTGGTGGCCGGCACATCCCTGCCTGTGCGCATGCTGGTACTCAAGGACAAGACCACCTATGGGTTCGATCTGAAGTTGGACAAGGTGGTCAATGGCCAAGCCGCCTTCACCATCACGCCCAGCAGCTTCTTGATCCGCATGGCCATATCCCCGCTGCGGGTTGTATTTGACGCCAGCACCCGGACGCCAATTCGGTACGAAGGCCGCGTGCCCCCTATGGAGAACGTGTCCGGCAAGCTCAAGGTCCTGGACGCCCGCGTGGAGTACGCGTCCATGTCCTCTGCATACCGCTGATCACCATGACAACACTGTTCGCTGCCCTGCACCACGCAGCCGTTCTGACGCTGTTGGTCTGCACGCTTGTTTCCCTCTACCAACTCAGGCAGCCATTCACCGTACCTGCCGCTAGGCGCTTGCGGAACGTGGACATGCTCAATGGCATCGCCGCGACGCTGGTGCTGCTGGTTGGATTGGTGCGGGTCTTCTATCTAGAGAAGGGATCAGCCTACTACTTTGACAACGGCCCCTTCCTCGCCAAGCTGGGCTTTTATGGGCTTGCCAGCATGCTGTCGCTCGTTCCGACGCTAGAGGTTCGGCGTTGGCGGGTTCCACTCAAGCATGGGCAACTGCCCACCGTGAGCATCCAAAAACTGAAGGCGATGTGTACGGTAGCCTATCTGCAACTGGCCTGCCTTGCGGCGATGGCCATCTGCGCAAACTTGGCTGCGCGCGGCGGAGTCTGGGGTAACGCGAATTGACGCAGCAACAGCCTACTGCGTGATGCTCGCGAGCCAGAGGTCGTCGTGGTTTCCTCCAAACGTCTCCACCAAGAAATCGATGAAGGCCCGTGTACGTGCAGGCACATGTTTGCGCGTGGGCATGGCCGCGTACAGCTGCAAGGCTCCGCCGTGCCAATCCGGCAATACACGCACCAAGCGACCATCGCGCAACGCATCTGCCACCATGAATGTTGGCAGGCCGGCAATCCCCATGCCGTTCACAGCCGCGGCGTAGAGGACTTCGAGTTGCGCAGTCGATAGAACGGGTGGGTGCAGGCTCACTTTGAGTATGCGCCGCGTTGCGCCGGCAGCGCTACCCGCTTCCCGAAACAACGTCAATTCACGCCGAACCGCGGCCACGTCAGGAAGCAAGCCATCGTGTTGCAACAAGTCTTCCGGTTGCTGGGGTTGCCCGCACCGTTTCAGATAGGCGGGAGACGCGCACAGAACGAAGGTGGACGCAGCGAGTGGGCGAACCACGAAGTCTCCCTGCAAGGGCTGCTGTCCAATGGACAGTATGGACACATCGAAGTTTTCATCGGCGGCGCCAACCGGCCCCGCCGCCAACAGTTCCAGTTGAATGCCCGGGAAACGTTGTCGAAAGACTGGCAGATGGCGGACCAACTGGTGGGTTGCAAACGCCGGTGGGCACAGGATGCGCAGGGTGCCCCGAGGGGCCTTGTTGACCGCGCCCGCCACCGCATCCGCATCGTCCAGTTCCGCCAATATCCGCTTGGTACGCTCCAGGTAGTCCTCGCCCACCTCGGTCAACGCCAGCTTTCGGGTCGTCCGGTTCAGTAGCCGTACCCCCAAATGGTCTTCGAGGTCAGACACGGTGCGCGTGACCACTGCCGGGGCCAGGTCCAATACCCTGGCCGCCCCCGCAAAGCTGCCTTCGGCGATGACGTGGGCGAAGACACGGAGGGCACGGAGTTGATCCATGCAGGCATTCTTCCATATCCGCCCCTTCAACTGCGGTTGATAGAGACCCCGCCATCCACCAACAAAGCCGTACCCGTCATAAACGACGACGCATCAGACGCCAGGTACAAAACCGATTGCGCAATTTCTTCCGGCCTGGCAATGCGCTTCAATGCATACAGGCTCTGGATATAGGCCAGTGCTTCGGGCGTACTGGTCATGGACTTGCCCATGGGTGTATCCGTACCGCCGGGCAAGATGGCGTTCACGCGCACCGACTGGGGACCAAACTCCGCGGCGAGGGTTTGCGTCAGACCCACCAGGCCGGCCTTGCTTGCGGCATAGGCGGCCATGCCGGGGAAACCCACCGTATAACCGACAAAGGTCGACGTAAAAATCACCGACCCACCGCCGCGGATCAGCATGGCGGGGATCTGGTGTTTGGCACCCAGGAACGCACTGGTCAAATTGACATCCAGCGCGTACTTCCAATCCGCGGCAGATAACTCTGGCGTGGGCCCCATGGCCCCGAGTGTTCCCGCGTTGTTGAATGCAATGTCGAGGCCACCAAAGCGGTCGGTTGCGGTGCGAACCATCGCGACGGCAAACGGTTCATCGGTGACGTCACCGACCACTGCGGTGGCACGCCCGCCGGACTTTTCGATATCGTTGACGAGTGTGTCCAGCTCATCGCCACGGCGCGCACCGACCACAACGGCTGCGCCCATCTGCGCAAACAGCAGCGCCGTGGCGCGCCCTATGCCCGAGCTGGCGCCGGTGACGATAGCGACCTTGTTGTTCAAAGAGTTCATGTGTTGCATTCCGGATAGGTAGTGAAAGAAGCTGCGCAGTTTCAATCGAAACCACGGCCCTGTCTGGTCGTATCCGGACCTGCAATTTATTCACTCAACTAGGGCGAATGCAGCGTGCTCCTCGCCCGCGTGGGCAAGCCGTCACGCGGCAACCCCTGGCCGCGCGCAAACTCCGCCATCAGTTGGCGGCACGCAAACTCCGGGTCCGTCGCGCGCGTGATGGCGGTGATGACAGCCGCACTGGCCACACCCTGCGCCGCGACATCGGCGATATTGCGCGCATCAATCCCCGCAATGCCGACCACGGGCACTGGCAACAGCCCCGCCCAGTAGCGCAGGTTGTCCAGCCCCTGCGGGATCCACGGCATGTCCTTGGACTGTGTGGCGAAGATGGGGCCACAGGCGATGTAGGACGGGCGCAGACTCCATGCACGGGCGACCTCCCAGTAGCTGTGGGTGCTGAGACCCAGCCGCACACCGGCCTGGCGCAGTGCGTCCAGGTCGACCGTGTCCAGATCCTCCTGGCCCAGGTGCACGCCGTATGCACCCAGTCGCAGCGCTAGAGCCCAGTGGTCGTTGATAAAGAGTTGGGCACCCGGTGTAGCGTTTGCTGCAGCAATGGATTCCTTGATCTGCGCTTCCAGCGTCGGCTCTTGCGGGTCCTTGATGCGCAGCTGCACCGTGCGTATGCCGGCCGCCAGCACGCGGCGCACCCAAGCGGCACTGTCGACTACGGCGTAAACGCCAAGGGCAGGGTCTCGCAGCGGGCGGAACGCAGGCGGAGTTGCACCGTCCAACAACGACAACGCAGGCAGGTTGTGGATGTGCTGCGCAAAGTCCGCCTGTGCATGCACGGGCCCCGCACCCGCACCCGCCGCATAGGCATGGCGCAGCGCATGGGTGGTAGCCATCTTCGCCAGCACAACCGCATCCGCCACGCAATAGCCGCTGGCCAATGCAGCGGCCGCACTAGCTGCAAAGGTGCAGCCGGTGCCGTGCTGGTGCGCCGTGTCCACCCGCGGCAGGCTGAGCCAGCCGGTAGCCTGGGGGCTGCTGAACCAGTCGCTGGCCGTTGCGTTCGGCTGCGCCGCATCGCCGCCGGTGATAACCACAGACGGCGCGCCCTGGGCCTGCCCCACCGCCAACCCCAGGCGTTCGGCTTCCGCCCGGTTGGGCGTGACCAGCGTGGCGCGCGGCAGCAGTTCGTGGATATAGGCCTGCACGACGGCATCGTCGGCAAAACCAACGCCGGTGCTCGCGCCCAGTACCGGGTCCACGACCAGTTGCACCGTCTGGCCCTGCGCACGCAGGCGGTCCACCCAACGGCAGACGACGCGAATGTTTTCCACGCTGCCCAACAAACCCGTCTTGATCGCCTGGGGCAGCATGTCCTGGGCCAGTGCGGCCAGCTGGGCGTCCAGCAACTCCGCGCGGACGGGCTCCACACGCGTCACCGCAACCGAGTTTTGGGCGGTGATGGCCGCCACCGCCGTGCAGCCGTGCACACCACCGAAAGCGGCTAGAGCCTTGAGGTCGGCCTGCACGCCGGCGCCACCGCCGCTGTCAGATCCGGCGATGCTCCAGACAATCGGCCGAACGGTGTCGGTCCCACCACATTCTTCTAAGCCAAATGGGGCTGTAGCCCTCGTGGGATAAGCGTAGCCAGCTATTGAATTCATAGCACGATTCACAGCAGTATGGGGTGGCCCGCCACCGGCGTGGACGCCACGGCCATGTCCTGCTTGGCCATGACGCCCGCCTCATAAGCCAGCCGTCCGGCGCGTATGCCCAGCCCAAAGGCGCGCGCCATGCGCACCGGGTTCAGCGCCTTGGCCACGGCCGTGTTGAGCAGCACACCATCCAGCCCCAGCTCCATGGCTTGCACCGCGTCCGCCGGGGACCCAATGCCAGCGTCCACGATCAGCGGCACGCCAGGCAGGCGCGCACGCAGCGTGCGCAGCGCGCCGGGATTGACCAAGCCCTGGCCTGACCCAATGGGAGCGCCCCATGGCATCAGGATGTTGCAGCCCACATCGAGCAGGCGCTGGCAGCTGACCAGGTCGTCGGTGCAGTAGGGGAAGACTTCAAAGCCGTCCTTGACCAGTTGGCGGGCGGCGTCCACCAGCTCGAATGGGTCGGGCTGCAGCGTGTGTTCGTCGCCCACCACTTCGAGCTTGATCCAATGCGCGTCAAACAACTCGCGCGCCATCTGCGCCAGCGTGATGGCCTCGCGCGCGGTGCGGCACCCAGCGGTATTGGGCAGCAGGTGCGCGCCGGTGGCTTTGATAATGCTGAAGAAGTCACCCTCGGCTGCGGCCTGGGCACCCGCGGCGAGTTGGCGGCGCAGACCGACCGTCACGACCTGCGCCCCGGATGCGGCTATGGCTTGCTGCAACACCGCCGGCGATGGGTAGCCCGCCGTGCCCAGCAGGAACCGGCTCTGCAGCGTGCGGCCGCCGATGTGCCACTCACCTGCGTCCGAGCGCCCCGGCGGCAGCGGGCTCTGCTCCCCCACTTCTGTTGGCCCCGCCCGCTTTGCCAACTCCTCCTTTACCTGCGCAGAACCCACTCCCGCCGGGTCTCTTTGATAATCGACCATGTATCACCCTCCTTCAATGGGTTGGAAGGTGACGATGGCATCCCCTTCGCTCAGGACCTGCGCGGCCCGCCCCGTACGCGGCACAAACTGGCTGTTCAATGCGGTCGCCACGGCGTGCGGACTGAGACCCTGCAAATCCAACCACTGCGCCAGCGTGCGTGCGGTGGTGGTCTGCGCAATGCCGTTTACGACCACGCCAATGGGCCCGGCCTCGACAAGGTTCGCACTCACAGCAAGCCCCCCGCCAGCGCCTCTTCTACCATCGCCGGCGCCACCAGCCAGCCGTGGCGGTACAGGCCGTTGATGCGGGTAATGCCCTTCCCGCGCGACAGCAGCGGCAGGTTGTCCGGCAAGGCGGGGCGCAGGTTGGTCTCGGAGTGCACGACGCGTGCCTCGGCCAGTTCAGGGATCACGCTGTGTGCAGCGCTCAACAACTCCAGCGTGCTGCGCAGCGACACCGGCGAGCGGTCTTCACTTTCGATCTCGCTGGCCCCCACCACCAGCATGTCGTCGGGGCGGGGCACGATGTAGACGGTGTGCCGCGGATGCATCAGGCGCACCGCGCGGCCGAGCTTGACGCCCGGCGCATGCAGCCAGAACACCTCACCCCGCACGCCGCGCACCGGCAACTGCGGGCGGGCGCCTATGCCCCGCACATCAAACACGTGGTCAAAGCGCAGGCTCTCGCAGCCGTGCGTGGCCCCTTTGAGCGGCCGCAATTGCAGCTCGCCCGGCAACACCGCTTCCACCACAGTCTTCCAGTGCCAGTGCGTGCCCTGGCGCGTGCACTGCGCGGCTAGGGCTTGCATGGCTTGCACGGTGTGGATATGGCCCTCGCAAGGCAGCAGCCAACTCAAAGCCGGGCCGTGGATGGATGGCTCCAGCTCCGCCAGTCGCCCGGCATCCAACAACTCGGGTTGGTAGGGCGCCCCAGCTTTCGACTGCAACAAGCTGACCACACGCTGCGCCGCACCGGCATCGCCGCGGTGGGCCAGCAGCAGACTGCCGTGCAGGCTCAGGTCCACCGGCTCGCCCAGGCCATGCACGATGGACGGCCACAGGTAACAGGATCGCAGGCCCCACGCAAACACCCGCTCATCCGCACACTCCAGCTCGGCCACGGGGCTGAGCATGCCGGCCGCCGTCCAAGCTGCGGCAGCGCTGTCCGACTCGGTTTTGGGGCCGGGGCCCTTGGCCGGGTCGAACACGTCCACGCGGTGCCCCGCTCGGCTGAGCTCCAGCGCCAACAAGCGCCCCAACAAACCCGCACCCGCAATACCAATATGCATTTTGGTTCTCCGTTCGCTTCGCCCGGTGGGTCAGCCCTTGCTGATGGGGATATAGATCTCGCTGCCGGACTTTTTGAAAGTGTCTGACATGGATTGCATGCCGTCGTTCAATGCCTGCTCGTCGGTAACGCCTTTATTTTTTGCGTATTCGCGCACTTCCTGCGTGATTTTCATCGAGCAGAACTTGGGGCCGCACATCGAGCAGAAATGGGCAACCTTGGACGAGTCTTTGGGCAACGTCTCGTCATGGAAGTTGCGCGCGGTGTCCGGGTCCAGCGACAGGTTGAACTGGTCCATCCAGCGGAATTCAAACCGCGCTTTGGACAAGGCATCATCCCGCGCCCGCACGCCCGGGTGGCCCTTGGCCACATCGGCCACGTGGGCGGCAATCTTGTAGGTGATGATGCCGACCTTCACGTCTTCGCGGTCCGGCAGGCCCAGGTGTTCCTTGGGCGTCACGTAGCACAGCATCGCCGTGCCAAACCAGCCAATCATCGCCGCGCCAATACCGCTGGTGATGTGGTCGTAGCCCGGTGCGATGTCGGTGGTCAGTGGCCCGAGCGTGTAAAAAGGCGCCTCGTCGCAGTGCTTCAGCTGCTCGGTCATGTTCGCTTGCACCATGTGTATGGGTACGTGGCCCGGTCCTTCGATCATGACCTGAACGTCCTGCTGCCAGGCCTTCTTGGTCAGCTCACCCAGCGTGCGCAGCTCGGCAAACTGGGCCTCGTCGTTCGCATCGGCGCCGCTGCCGGGACGCAGGCCATCGCCCAGCGAGTAGCTGACGTCGTAGGCCTTCAGTATCTCCGTCATCTCATCGAAGTGCGTGTAGATGAAATTCTCTTTGTGGTGGGCAATGCACCACTTGGCCATGATGGAGCCACCACGCGACACGATGCCGGTCACGCGGTTGGCGGTCAGGTGGATAAAGGCCAGGCGCACACCGGCGTGCACGGTGAAGTAGTCCACGCCTTGCTCGGCCTGCTCGATCAGCGTGTCGCGGAAGATTTCCCACGTCAGGTCTTCGGCCACGCCGCCGACCTTCTCCAGCGCCTGGTAGATCGGTACGGTGCCGATGGGCACGGGCGAGTTGCGCACAATCCAGTCGCGTGTGGTGTGGATGTTTTTGCCGGTGGACAAATCCATGACCGTGTCTGCGCCCCAGCGGATGGACCAGACCAGTTTTTCAACCTCTTCTTCAATGCTGGACGTGACGGCCGAGTTGCCGATATTGGCGTTGATCTTGACCAGAAAATTGCGGCCAATGGCCATCGGCTCCAACTCGGTGTGGTTGATGTTTGCCGGGATGATGGCGCGGCCACGTGCCACCTCGCTGCGCACAAACTCGGGCGTCATGATTTTGGGGATGCTGGCGCCAAAGCTATTGCCCGCCAAACGCGCCTCGCGCTCGGCATTGCCCAGGTACTGCTCCATCCATTCGAGCTTCTGGTTCTCGCGGATGGCCACGTATTCCATCTCGGGGGTGATGATGCCTTTGCGCGCATAGTGCATCTGGGACACATTGGCGCCGCTGCGGGCGCGGCGCGGCTGGCGCTGCAGGCCAGCAGCCTGGGCGCGCAACGCGGCCAGCGCGTCGGTCTCGCCATTCTTCAGACCATCGTCCAATGCAAAGGGCTTGCGGCCTTCATACAACTCGGTATCACCCCGACCCTCAATCCAGCTCTGGCGTACCAGCGGCAAGCCTTGGCGCACATCAATGTTGGCCGCGGGGTCGGTATACGGACCGGAAGTGTCGTACACCGTGACCGCCTCGCCATTGCTCTGCATGATTTCGCGCATCGGCACGCGGATATCCGGGCGGCTGCCGGGCAGATAGCGTTTGGTGGAAGCAGGAAGCGGCTCGCGGGTGAGGCTGATGAACTGGGCTAATTTGTCGGGTGCGTTCACTGGAATGTCTCCTGAGGTATTCACCCGAAGACAACAAGAAAACACCAGCCCCGCAAACCCTGAAAAGATGCAGCCCGAACGGCGCTCGGCCATTGGCTACTCTGCACTTCTTACGCTGGTATGAACCAGATCAAGTTCACGGGTTTGGAATCCATCTCAGCGCAACCACTGCGCACCCCGGGCAGGGCGGAGTGTACGACAGAGCGAATACGAGCACTTTGTTATGCCTCTCGCATTGTGTCCCTAACGTGCATCGAGATGGCCTCCCGAAGTTCGTGCACCTCCCGCGCCAACCGTTCAGGGGTGAATGCGGACCAAACATAGACAGGAGTTTCTTTTGACAATCGCCTGGTTGCGATTTCTATCGTTGGCAAGCCGTTGTAGCGATACGCGACAACATGTCCGCCTTTGCCGTCCAATAGAGACAATGAAATGAGCCGGTCATACAGTGTTTCATCATCTGCGGTCGGGGAGTCGGTCATCAGTCGCTCCCAGTACCCATGCATCCATTCTCCCCAATGTCCACGAAGGAGGAATGTCTCCAAGCCTTCCAGCATCTCCGGATTGCGAATACGGATTTCAACGCCCTTCAAAAGCTCAATCAGGTTACACGGATGCCGCCCGGGAACAAGGAGATACCGGACTTTTTCGACCTGCACCCAGATGTCTGCAACTGCGAAGACATAGGCTTCGCTATGTGCGCCGAATCGGTGCGTGAATGCGCTCGATTCCTTTTTATTGACGTCAAACTCAATTGCGAAACCAGGAAAACCCAGCGAGAAAACCTGTACATCTTCTTCCATCAAACACCGCTCATGACTGCGTCCATCGCCGCAACAATGTCATTCGCATGTTCCCGCACTGAAACAACCTTGCTTTTGAGATGCCGCTTGTCCAGCGGAGCAGCCTCGAAAGGCACCATCATCAGGCTTTGACCTTTAACAACCAGCACTGGGCACAGGCGGCGCGGCAAACTGGTTGCGGGGAGCGATGTCGTCGCCAATGGCACCACCATGCGGGTAGCCAGCGCCTTGAGTAGGTCGCTTTGGATATCGACCACAAACGGGTAACTGTCCCGCATGCGGGGACTGGGGTTGGGGTAGACGTCGTACTGCATTACCAGACGCGCAGATCGTCACACCACAACCCGTTTTTCTCAAAGCGAACGTTCTGCTCTTCAATCCATGCTTTGTGGGTTTGGTTGAAGGCCTTTTGCCGAGCACTCAGTGTCTTGTTTTTTTCGGCAGACTTCAGCGCTTCAAATTGCTGAACCGATAAGATGACGCTGTCGATCCGCCCATCTTTCTCCACGAAGACCGGCTCGGTCTTGGCCTGGGCGCAGATGTAGCCAAAACGATTTTTGGCTTCGGTTGCGGTAACTTGCATGGCATCAACTCCAGAAACAGCGGTTAGCCATTTTAGCCATTAACAATGCAACAAGCGTCGCCCAACCGCAATTCATGTCAATTCGTGGCGTCCGTGGCCAGCCAAAAACCTGGGTGACGATTGAGAGATGCGTCAGCTTCGCTCTGAATTCAGTTTGCCAGTGGGGCACCGCACGCCATACGACAACGCGATGAAAACAGGCCCTAACAGACCAGTAAACGGGCGAATTGGCAACGTCAACTGAAGAGCCCGGATTGACAATACGCCAACGCCAGACGACAGCTTGCAGAACGCTGTGACGGCGGGCTCAACGACGACCCGCACCATAGGCCAATAGTTGCGAAACTGCGCAATCACCATGAAGAATAGGACTTCAAGACCCACTGCATCCGCAAGCAGGAGCAGCGCGCGAATCTCCGGGTTCAAAATGACGAGAAGCACGACTGCTAGCGCGCCCGCGCCGAGATAGGATTTCCAGGACCGTTTAATTTTCATGGCGGTAAAGTGGTGAAGTAGTTTTCGCAAACTCGTGGGTAACTAATCGTCATGGATGAACGGGTGCAAGTGGTTTCGCAATCCGTCGCAAAGCCAACAACTGCCAGAGCGAAAGAACAAACGTAGCAACCAACAGCGCAATCGACATCGGTTGCACAAACGCCTCACTCCCCGCCAGAATAAATCCGGCGTGGGTGGCGCAGGTCAGAAAACCCAGAGCTGCCAACAACTTGTAGAAGAACATCCCTGTGCGTATATTAACCACCACCCGACTATTCGCATAGAGCACCAGCGCAATGATGGGAATATTCAGCAGCAAATTTATCTGGTTGCCTCCGGGGATCAGAAACAGCTCCCACTCATGCCAGAACGCGGCGTCTATCTGGTGTGTGATCAGCACCGTGGCATTGGCCAGGAAGATCCATTGCAGGCGGGTGGTGTAGGTCACGGTATTGGCGGCCTGAACCGCTTCTCCTTGTCATACGGAAAGACATCGTGCACGTGCCCCGCCTGGATGCGGTCCTTGTGGGCCTGCCAGAACGAGGCTTCCAGCAAGTCGGCGTGGTGTTTCATGAAGATGCTGCGCACAGCGGGGTTACCCAGCAAGAAGGGGCCAAAGGTTTCGGGGAACACATCCTTGGGGCCTACGCTGTACCAGACCTCGCCGGACATCTCGTCCTCTTCGTTGCGCGGCTCGGGCACATTGCGGAAGTTGCAGTCGGTGATGTATTCAATCTCGTCATAGTCGTAAAACACGACCTTGCCGTGGCGGGTGATGCCAAAGTTCTTCCACAGCATGTCGCCGGGAAAAATGTTCGCGGCAACCAGATCCTTGATGGCGTTGCCGTACTCGACGACACCGCGTTCAATCTGCTCACGCGCGCGGACTGCGGCCGGGCTTTGGTTGTTGGCATCCGCGCCACCCGCATCAAACGCCTCTTGCAGGTAGATGTTCAGTGGAATCATGCGCCGCTCGATGTAGACGTGCTTGATGATGACCTCCACCGTGCCATCACCATCTCGGTCGCTGATCTCCAGCTGGCTGGGCGCAAATTTCTGGATCTCGGCAATCAGCTCGTCGCTAAACCGGTCGCGCGGAAACCCGACCTCGCTGTATTCCAGCGTATCGGCCATGCGGCCCACGCGGTCGTGCTGCTTGACCAGTAAATATTTGCCCTTGATCTGCTCGCGGGTCGTGTCCTTTTGGGGCGGGTAATAGTCTTTAATGACCTTGAACACGTAAGGAAACGATGGCAGGTCAAACACCAGCATGACCATGCCCTTGATGCCGGGCGCGATGCGGAACTTGTCAGTGCTGTGGCGTTGATGGGCCAGCAGGTCGCGGTAGAACAGGGTCTTGCCCTGCTTGGCCAGGCCCAGTGCGTTGTAGATTTCGTTGCGCGGTTTGCGCGGCATCATGCTGCGCAAAAACTGCACATAGGCGGATGGGATCTCCATGTCCACCATGAAGTAGGCACGCGCAAAGCTGAACAGCATCAGGAGGTCGTCCTCGCCAAACAGTGCCGCATCTATGACCAGTTTGGAGCGCTGTGCATGGGTATCTTCAGCGGCGTCACCAGCTGCATTGCGGTCGTCTGCCGTGCGAGCAGCAGCGGGCTTCTTCGTGTGCAATATGGGTAGCGCAAACGGAAACTCGTTGAAGCCGTTGATCAGTTTCCCAACGATGTAACAACCCTTGTTGCGAAAGAACAGCCCGGTCAGCACCTGGATCTGGAAGTTGGCGCGCAGCTTGGCGTCCGCCAGGCGCTCCATCATGGCCTGCTGCACCAGGCCGCAGTAGTGCTCCAGATTGTCAAAGGGGCGCTGCAGGTCAAAGTCTTGGACCATGGCCACCAGCACGCTGGTCATGGTGTCACGGGTGGGGTAGTAAGACCGGTAGGTGGGGCGCTTTTCCGACTCATCGTTTTCGATGTACTCGGTGCTGACGGCCGGGCGCACGAAGATGAAATCGTTTTGGAAATAACTGCGGTGCAGGATCTTGGTGGTAACCGAGTTGAAGAAGGTCTCTGCCAACTCGGGCTGGTGGTGGTTGACCAAGAGGCCGATGTAGTGCAGCTTGATCTGCTGCCAGATGTCCATGGGCTGGTCCCCAGCCTTGAACTCCCGCTCCAGCCGCCGGGAGCATTCTGTGACCCGCAGATCGTAGAACTCGATACGTTCACGCTGCGCCCGCTGCTGGCCGTGCCAGTCGGCGGTCTCAAAGCGGTGCTTGGCGCGGGCCGACTCGGTGCGGAACAGCTGGTAGTGGCGGTTGAAGCCGTCCATCATCGCCTTGGCGATGTCATAAGCAATGGAAGAGTCCAGGCGCGCAGGAAACATATTGCTCACTTTTTAATAGCTGTATGAGCAAGGCGCACGGGGGCTAGAGCCTAGTTTCCTTTGCACATGCCTACTCGTGGCGGGCGATCAGGCGCACGCCCGACAGTGCCTGGCGGTACAGCGCGTCCAGGTCGTCCGTACCGCTCACCGTCATGTGCAGGTCTTGCAACAGGCCGTCCTGCAGGCCGTAGACCCAGCCGTGCAGGGTCACACCCTGGCCGCGCGCCCAAGCGTCCTGCACTACGGTGCTCTGTGCCACATTGACGACCTGCTCGATGACATTGAGTTCGCATAGCGCGTCCGCTCGGCCATGCTCGGGCAGTGCCTCTAGCAAATGGCGGTGGCGGTCGCGCACATCCTGGATGTGGCGCAGCCAGTTGTCCGCCAGGCCGACCCGTGCGCCCTCCAGCGCGGCGCGCACGCCGGCGCAGCCGTAGTGGCCGACCACCATGATGTGCTCCACCTTGAGCAGGTCGATGGCGAACTGGATCGTGGACAGCGCGTTCAGGTCGGAATGCACGACCACATTGGCCACGTTGCGGTGCACGAAGACCTCACCCGGCTCCAGACCCGTGATCTGGTTGGCGGGCACACGGCTGTCGGAGCACCCTATCCACATGTACTTGGGCTTTTGCTGGGATTTGAGGCTGGTGAAAAAGCCAGGGCGCTCGGCCTCCATGCGGGCGGCCCACGCGCGGTTGTGGGCAAAGAGGTCGGTGAGTTTGTCTGCCATCGAGCTTATTTCCTGTTGAGTGAATTGCGAACGTTCCAGTCCAGCAGGCCGTAGCGGGCCCGCTCCTGTTGGTCATCTAACGCGTTGAACTGGCAGTGAGCCACCGATGCGGCATCGGCCGCCGCAGGTGCCGCGCTGCAAGCGAAAGAATTCTTGTTCCCCAACTGCCACAGGCCCTGGGCATTGCGCACCTCGCCGGTGAAGAACATGGCGCGCGGAGCCTCCAGCGGGTTCGAGCCCTGTGGTGCGCGCAGCAGGTTGCGCCCGGCATTGACGTAAGGGCCATCGACGCCGACCAGGGGCAGCAGGGTATTGAACATATCCCGGTGGCTGGCCGGTAAAGCCTGCTGCGGGCCGCAGGCCAGCCCTTCGCCCCAGATCACAAAGGGCACCTGGCGCTGCAGGTAGCGGCGGGAGGGGTCGGCATACAGGCCAAACGAGCGCACATTGTGGTCACCCGTGGCCGCGACGATGGTGTTGCCTTTGAGCGGCCCTTTTTGCACATCCTGCACGAAGCCGCCCAGCAGGTCGGTGGCGTAGTGGTAGGTATCCAGGTTCAGAAGCAGCGTGTCGGACGTGGTCTCGCCTTTCCACAACGCCATGTCGCGCGGCACACGCTGGTAGTCAGCCGGCAGGTCGTAGGGGGGGTGGTTGGTGCTGGTCAGCACGAACACAAAGATGGGTTTGTCGGCGGGCTGGGCGGCCAGGCGTTTGGCCAGGTACTTAAAGACATAGCTGTCCCACACACCCCAGATGCCCAGGTTGGCGTCGGGGTACTGTTCCTTCAGGGTGTTGGCATCCACCACTTCGTCAAAACCCTGCACGGCCAAGACGCGGTTCAGGTCGCGCCAGCCAGAGCGTGCCGATGTGACAAACAGGGTCTGGTAGCCAGCATCCCTGACCACTTTGGGAATAGCCCAGGGAATCGGCTTGCGCCCGACATCGCCCATCGTCAAAGGCGTGATCGGGGTAGAGAACAGAATGGCCTCCAGCGAGGGGTGTGTGCCGGGCTGGGCCGAATCGAAATTGCTGAAATGGCAGGCTTTGTCCAGCGTGGGCGCCATACGGCCCAGCACGTCGAACTTGGGGGATTGGTAGAGCAGCGGCTCGGCGCTCCAAGACTCCATCAGGAAGAAGATGAGGTTTTTCTTCGGGCTATCCGCAGGCAGTGCTTCGTGGGCGGTGAGTGCGGCTCTGACTTCCGCTTCGCTGTTATGCGGCATGCCCAGCACCTGGGCAGCGGCCAGTGGTGAATCAAATCCCATGGCCTTGAGCCCGGCCAGCGGGTTCTGCAGGTTTTGTGATTCGCCCCGGCTGTCCCACGCGTATTTCAGGGCGATGGGGCCGTTGGGCACCATGTCGTTCAGGAATTGGGAGGTGGTGACGGTCAGGTGCTGGCGCTGCAAGGCCATCTGGCGCAACGTGCCCTTGCCAGCGAAGGCCAGCGCGACAAACAGCACAGCCACCAGCAACATCTGGACGGCGGCGGAACGGGCTTGCAGTGCGGTATCAGGCTTGATCCGCGCCACCAACCAGCGGCGGAGCACCACGGCAACAACGGTCAACAGCACCGCCAGAAGCAGCGTCCACACCACCGGAAAGTCATGCCAGATGGTCTGCAGTACGGCGGTGGTGTCGTCTTCCACCAGGCCAAACACCAATGAATCGATCGGTGTTTTGTAGAAACCAAAGTAATGCAGGTTGACCAGGGACAGCATCACGTAGAAGAACGCAACACCCGCAGCAACCCGCGCGTTCAGCTTGGCGGACACCCAGGGCAACGCCACCAACAGCAGCAAAAAGACTGCGACGGCGCTGACCTTCAGATCAAAGCGAAAGCCCTGCAAAAGTACCGTGACAAGGTCGGCGTTGCTCGCCTGGTAACCCGTAGGCCAAAAATACGCCAGCTGCCCCATGCGGATCGCGGACAGCACCAGCACCAAAGGCAACACCAACACCCATGCCCGCAGCAGGCCACGCAGGGTGCCATGCAGAAGAGTTTTCAGTGTTCGTGCGATGCTGGGATTCATCAAGGCGAGATGGTCAATGTGGGCTATGCTCCACCCAGGCCGCCACATGCAATGGGCGACGGTGGTGGGTTACAGACTACATTGTCTCAGCGAACAGCTCTCGGCCAATCAGCATGCGGCGAATCTCCGATGTGCCGGCACCGATTTCGTACAGCTTGGCATCACGCCACAGGCGGCCCAGTGGGTATTCGTTGATGTAGCCATTGCCGCCAAAGATCTGCACGCCCTCGCCGGCCATCCAGGTTGCCTTCTCGGCAGTCCACAAAATGACGGAGGCGCAGTCCTTGCGGACCTGGCGTACGTGCTCCACGCCCAGCAAATCCAGGTTCTTGGCCACGGTGTAGGCAAAGGCGCGGCCGGCCTGCAGCACGGTGTACATGTCGGCGACCTTGCCCTGGATCAACTGGAATTCGCCAATGCTCTGGCCAAACTGCTTGCGGTCGTGGATGTAGGGGATGACGTTGTCCATCACCGACTGCATGATGCCCAGCGGGCCACCCGTCAGCACGGCGCGCTCGTAGTCCAGCCCGCTCATCAGCACTTTGGCGCCACCGTTCACGCTGCCCAGCACGTTGGCGTGGGGAACTTCGACGTTGTTGAACACCAGCTCGCCGGTGTGGCTGCCGCGCATGCCCAGCTTGTCCAGCTTCTGCGCGATGCTGAAACCGGGCATGCCCTTCTCGATCAGGAAGGCGGTGACGCCGCGCGCACCCAGTTCGGGCTCTGATTTTGCGTAGACCACCAGCGTGTCGGCGTCGGGGCCATTGGTGATCCACATCTTGTTGCCGTTGAGCAGGTAGTAGCCACCCTTGTCTTCAGCCTTGAGCTTCATGCTCAGCACGTCGGATCCAGCGCCGGGCTCGCTCATGGCCAAAGCGCCCACGTGCTCGCCGCTGATCAGCTTCGGCAGGTATTTGGCGCGCTGTGCATCTGTGCCGTTGCGCTTGATTTGGTTGACGCACAGGTTGCTGTGGGCGCCGTAGCTCAAGCCCACTGAGGCCGACGCGCGGGAGATTTCTTCCATCGCAATCATGTGGGCCAGGTAGCCCATGTTGGCGCCGCCGTACTCCTCACCCACGGTGATGCCCAGGACGCCCAGGTCGCCCATCTTGCGCCACAGGTCCATCGGGAACTGGTCGGTCTTATCGATCTCGGCCGCGCGGGGGGCGATCTCGGCTTGGGCAAATTCGCGCACGGCATCGCGCAGCGCGTCAATGTCTTCGCCGAGTTGGAAGTTCAGGCCGGGTAGGTTGTTCATGGTGTTGTCTCCTGTTGCTCTATATGGTTTGGGTAGCGATGGGGGGTCAGACCTTGACCTTCTTGGCGGTCGGTTTGGCGGCAGGCTTGGTAGCCTTGGCCAGCAGGGCGCGGGCTTCTTTTTCGTGGACCTTCAGTTCGTCCAGGTTGGCCTGCAGGTCGGTCATCTGCGATTCCAGCTGCAAGCGGTGGGCGGCCAGCACGTCCAGGAACTTCTGCAGTTGCGCACCGGTGTCGCGCGGGCTGTCGTACATCTGGATGATGTCCTTGGCCTCCGTCAGCGACAGGCCCAGGCGCTTGGCGCGCAGCGTCAGCTTGAGCCGCGTGCGGTCACGCCCGCTGTAGACGCGCGAACGGCCACCGGGCCCAACCCGCTTGGGCTCCAGCAGGCCCAGATCTTCGTAAAACCGGATGGCGCGGGTGGTCAGATCGAACTCGCGCGCCAGATCGCCAATGCTGTAGGTTGTGCTCATGGATCCTGAGTGAACAAGGGCGACAGTGCCGTCAAAAGACGCCGCCTAGAATGCCCGTTTTGTTGACGTTTACGTAAACGTCAATTATGTAATAAAAAGGCACCCTCCACATGAACGAACTGGAAATGCAGCTCCACTACCCGTTGGGCGAGGCGCTGGCGCCCGTGGGCGGCACGCTGGAAGTGGCACCTGGCGTGAAGTGGATACGCATGACCTTGCCCTTTGCGCTGAACCACATCAATTTGTGGCTGCTGCGCGATTGCATAGACGGTGTGGAGGGTTGGAGCATCGTTGATTGCTGTATCCACCGCGACGAGGCCAAGGCCCAGTGGGAATCGATATTTGCCAACGAACTGCAAGGCCTGCCCATCCTGCGAGTCATCGTCACACACATGCACCCCGACCACATTGGCCTGGCCGCTTGGCTGTGCGAAAAATGGAACGTCCGTTTGTGGATCAGCGCCACCGACTACCAAGTGGCGCGCATGGGTTGCATGGGGCCGACCGGCTTTGGTGGTGACCGTGCGGCGGAGTATTTCGCGTCCCACGGGCTGAACAGCCCCGAAGCCGTGGAGCAGATCAAGGGCCGCACCGGCTACTTTCCGTCCCTGGTGCCCTCCGTGCCACCCCAGTACCGGCGGCTGATGGACGGAATGGTGCTGAACATTGGTGGGCGCGCGTGGCGCTGTATCAGCGGCTATGGCCATGCGCCGGAACATATTGCGCTGTACTGCTCGGAGCTGAATGTGCTGATCGGCGGCGACATGATGCTGCCCCGCATATCGACCAATGTCAGCGTCTACGAGCAGGAGCCCGAAGCCAATGCGTTGGTTCAGTTTCTGGATTCCATCGACAAATTCCGCGCGCTGCCTGAAGACACGCTGGTGCTGCCGTCACACGGCAAGCCTTTCACCGGCATGCACACCCGCATCCAGCAACTGCACGACCACCACCGCGACCGCCTGGCCGAGGTGATGGACGCGTGCACCGCGCGCGCCTGCAGTGCCTTTGACATACTGCCGGTGATGTTCAAACGCGAGTTGGACATGCACCAGACCACGTTTGCGATGGGCGAAGCCGTGGCGCATCTGCATGCGCTGTGGTTTGACGGCAAATTGCAGCGCACGCAGGATGTGCAAGGCGTCTACCGCTTTGCGCCCACTGCGGCGGCCTAACCAAGGCCCTGCGTGCTTCAGTGCCACACAGGCACAGCTGGCTGCACCCCATCGGCACCCCAGCCCGTAGCCGGGCGCTCGCGCAGGCGCTGGATCAACGCGCCCGCTGCATCGACGCCACGCAGGGCCGGCTCAGCTTGCACCACCGACGCCAGTCCGTAGACGACGCGGTCATCCACCTGCAGCACATGCTCCACCAGGCTGGTGATGTCGGCCATGGTGATACCCGACACATCGTCCGGGCGGATCGCGGCGTCTGGCCGCCCATGGCGTAAGCGGATCTTCGCAAATCTGCCCTGGGCAACCGCCGCGAGAGACAGCAGGCCCAAGGGGCGCAGCAGATGCTCCAGCATCTGCACCCGAAGTTGCTCAGGTGCTGCACAAAACACAGCGCCTACCAGTTGCGGCAGCGATCGGGCTGTGGGGTCCTGCCAAGGGGTGCGCGCCGCCCCAGGGCCGGCGGGGCGACGCAAGTCTGTAGGGTAGGAAATGGGGTTCTGGTTTTTGCCGTGCACTCCTGAATGCATGGTTTGCTTCTCCTCCATCGTGCATGCCGTGCGCCGCAGATGCAGCGCACGGCGCCTCAACCGGGTGGCTGTTCGCCTAACCCAGGCTGATGGGTACCAACAACGTGTTATCGCCGCGCAGTACGCGCAGCGCATGTTTACCGGACTTGGCAGCCTGTACCCGCAGCTTCTCTGCGTCGGACACCATTTCTCCGTCCACGGACAGGATGACGTCGCCGGGCTGCAGACCAGCGCTCTGGGCAGGGCCGGTTGCGACGCTTTCCACGACCAGGCCCGACGGCACCTTGGTTTCACGCCGCTCGGCTGGCGTCAACGGCCGCACTGCAAGGCCCAGCTTGCCCTTGTCCTCGTCCGTGGCCTTTGCCTGGGCGGTTGCGCCACCGATCTCGCCCACGGCGATGGACACTTGCCGGGGTTTGCCGCGGCGCCAGACCTGGGCCGTGACGCGGGAACCGGGCGACACATCCGACACCAGGGGCGGCAGCTCGCCCGAGCGGCTGATCGTCGTGCCGTCAAACTGGGTGATTACATCACCGGGCTCGATACCCGCCCGCTCGGCAGGGCTGTCTTTCTCCACCGAGCTGACCAGGGCGCCCTGGGGCTTGTCCAGCCCAAACGATTCGGCCAGATCGGGCGTGACCTCCTGGATGGAGATACCCAAGCGCCCACGGCTGACCTTTCCATGGTCCAGCAGCTGCCGTTCGACCTTCATCGCCACATCAATGGGTATGGCAAATGACAGGCCCTGGTAGCCGCCGCTGCGGCTGTAGATCTGCGAGTTGATGCCAATCACTTCGCCACGCATATTGAACAGCGGGCCGCCCGAGTTGCCGGGGTTGATGGCCACATCGGTCTGCAAGAAGGGCACATAACCGTCGTCCGGCAAAGTACGCGACTTGGCGGACACGATGCCTGCGGTGATGGTGTTCTCAAAACCGAAGGGCGAGCCTATCGCCACCACCCATTCACCAACCCGGCTCTGCTTGGGGTCCCCGATCTTGACGACGGGCAGGTCCTTGGCATCGATCTTCAGCACAGCAACATCGGAGAGCTTGTCGATGCCTATGACCTTGGCCTTGAACTCCCGCTTGTCACTGAGCTTGACCATCACCTCGTCCGCGTCCGACACCACGTGCGCATTCGTCAGCACCACGCCGTCGGACCGCACGATAAAGCCCGAGCCCTGTCCGTGCGTTGGGATGTCTCCGCGCCCGCGTGGACCCTGAAAGCGCTTGAAGAACTCCTGGAACGGATCATTCGGATCCATCTGCGGAAAGCCGGGGAAGCCCGAGAACGCGGCCTTGACCTTGCCGGACACGCTGACGTTGACCACGGCAGGCGCCTGCTGGGCTGCAATGTCCGAGAAATCCGGCAGCGCCGCCCCCGCATGGGTAACCAGTGCGGATGCCGTAGGCACCTGGGCGGCCGTGTCGCCGTGGTTCTGGGTCTTTTGAGAGTACGCATAGCCGCCCATAAACGCGGTTGCGAGCGACAACGCCGCGCAGGCGATGCCCCATTGGATGAATGTTTTTTTCCTCACTTCCATGATTGGCAACTCCAAAACAAAACGTGCGCGCGGCGTATCAAGCCACTTGCACTTCTATCTTGCGTGGTTTGACATGTTCCACCTTGGGAATGTGCAGGCGCAACACCCCGTTGCGGAACTCGGCCGCCACCTTGCTGCGGTCCAACTCCTTGCCCAGCGTGAACGTGCGCCGGTACCGGGGGTATGGCACTTCGACGTGGCTGGCCTGCAGGTCCTTGACCCAGGGCAGGCTGACGTCGCCATCGATGAACAGCGTGTCGGACTCCACACGGATGCGCAGCTTGTCCTTGGGCACGCCCGGCAAGTCGGCATATAGCGTAATGCCTGAGGAATCCTCCACCACGTCCACCAAGGGCACTGTGGCGCCGTCTTCGCCGGAGTCGCTGGTCTGCTCTTTGCTGATGTTCTTTTCGATCATGGTTACTGCTCCTTCAGTGGTACGAGGTTTCGCTACTGGATTTCAATCTGGCGGCGCTGTGCCGACTCGCGGCGCTTGACGCTGACGCTGAGGATGCCGTCCACATACCGGGCGGTGACCTGCGTCGGGTCCACGTCATCGGACAGACTGACGGCACGGCGGAACTTGCCGGCAAAGCGCTCGTGGATGTGCACGGCCGCATCCCGACTCTCCGGCGCGAGGTCGGATTGGCGCTCGCCGGACACGGTCAACACGCCACGCTCTATGGTCACGTCAATCGATTTGGGGTCCAGGCCCGGCGCAAATGCGTAGATATCCACCGAGTCGGGTGTGCCGCCAATATTCAAGGCCGGAAAATCGGTGCGCCCCTCGCCGCGGATGTTGGACGTGGTGGTGCCCGCATACCGTTGGAATTGGCGCTGCAGGCGACCCAACTCCGACAGCAGATCACTGGATGTGTAGGTTCGGTACATAGCTGGTCTCCAAGAGGGCCGCCGGCCCGTCCGGCGGCTTCATGGCGAGAAATTGGGGCGCTGTTTTTTGATTTCAAGGGCCGACATTGAGCCGAAATGCAGTCGAGTGGACCGCATCGTCTGGACACGTGGCTGCGCCCATCCACGGCGCTGCTGCGTGGTAGCAGGAGGCGCTAGTTACCGATCACCACTTCGGTATCGCGTCATCCTTGAGCTGTCCGCGCAGCTCGGCATAGTCGGGCACCACGCTGCGCACGGTGTCCCAGAAGCGGGAGCTGTGGTCCATGACGCGCAGATGACTCAGCTCATGGGCGACGACGTAGTCGATGACCGCCGGGCGGAAGTGGACCAGGCGCCAGTTCAACCGGATGGATCCGTCGGACTTGGCGCTGCCCCAGCGGGTGCCGGCATTGCTCAGACTGAGCTTGGTCCACTGCACCTGCAGTTGCGGTGCAAAGTGGGTCAGGCGCTCCAGAAAATGCTGGCGTGCCTGGCGCATCAACCAGGCCTGCACGGCATCGCGGATCTGCTCGGGCGTGGCGGTCTTGGGCAGGCCCACGCGCAGCGCGCGGGGCTGTGCACCGTGCGCTGCAGCGTCCAGTTGTGCACCGACCGCGCCGAAGTTGTGGGCCGGGTCCAGCACCACCTGGATGCTGTCGCCCAACCAGGGCAAGACCACGCCATCGCGCCAGTCAATGCGGGCCTCGTGCTGGCGGGCCTGGCGCTCGCGCGATTCGCCGAGCTTGCGTGTAATCCACTGCGATTTTTCGTGCAGCGCAGCTTCCACTTCAAATATCGGTGTCCACTTGGGCGCACGCACCACCAGACCGTCCGGCCCGACAACAAAACCTATCGTGCGCCGCTTGGCGCGCTGGAAAAGATAGCCTACCGTGGCATCGCCCAGCCGCAATTCGCGGTTGGCGCGCGGGTGGGTGAAGGTCGCTGGAATGATAGCCTGGTCCAGCGGCTGGGCCAGCTTGTGGCTGACGCCGGGGGAAGGCGGTGCAACCGGGTGGGCAACTGCAGGCGCTATAGTTTCAGGAGCGGCTTGTGGGCGCGCCACGGGGGCTAGCGCGTCAAACAGGTCCAAGGTGTACTGGAAAAATTCGCGCATGGTGGGTACCCATCACTGGTAAGCCTCGGGATCCAGGCGCCGCATCTCGGCTTCGATCCAGTTCTCCACCTCCTGCATCAGCTCTTTGTGGTGGCGGCCCTCGCTAGGAATGGGCTTGCCGATGGATACATCCACCACACCGGGGGTCTTGATGAAGGCCTTGCGCGGCCAGCATTTGGCTGACGTCACCGCAATCGGGATCACCGGTGCGCCGGTCTGCACAGCCAGACGCGTGCCGCTGGTCTCGTAGACGCCCTTTTGGCCGCGTGCCATGCGTGTACCTTCCGGGAACATGATGATCCACGTGCCCTGTGCCAGCCTCTCCTTACCCTGCGACACGACCTTTTTAAAGGCCTGGGTGCGCAGGCTGCGGTCGATATAAATCATGTCCAGCAGGCCGATTGCCCAGCCGAAGAACGGCACGTAGAGCAGTTCTTTCTTGAAGACGTAGGCCAAAGGATGCGGCATCAACGCCGGCATCAAGAAGGTCTCCAGCGTGGACTGGTGTTTGACCAGCAGCACGGCGGGGCTCTTCTGGCCGGTGGGAAGGTTCTCCATGCCGGTGACCCGGGTGTGTATGCCCAGCAGCACGCGCGCACTTCCGATACTGCTCAAGCCCAGCCAGGCGGACGCGATACGGTAACGGTAGCTGCGGTCCAAGCGCAGCACCGCCACACCAATGATGGCCAACGTGTAGGGAATCACGGTCAGCACCATCCAAGCCATGTGTACGAGCGATCGAAAAAAGGACATAGTTAGAAAAATGAGCCTTTAGCCCTCGTATTCATTAGTTATGGCGCTACCAAAAGTGGAGCGCTACAGATCGTACTGGGAAGGGCGCATGTCCTGCATGACCAGGTATTCGACAAAGGCCGCCAGATCCTGGTGCACAACGGTATCGGCCGGATAGCCCTCGGGCAAGGGCCGTCCGCCCAAGGCTACGGCTTTTCCGGTCAGGACCAAGTGTGGTTCACAACCGGCCGTAACGGCAGACACCAAGTCGCGCGGGGCATCCCCCACGGCTGGAACACCTTTCAGCGAAATGCCGTAGCGCTCGCCAATCTGCTCGAACAGGCCCGGCTCCGGCTTGCGGCAGCGGCAGCCCTCGTCAGGCGCATGGGGGCAGTAGAAGATGGCATCCACCCGACCACCGACCGCTGCCAGCATGGTGTGCATCTTGGCGTGCATGGCGTTGAGCGATGCCACATCAAACAGACCTCGCCCCAAGCCGGACTGGTTGGTCGCCACCACCACATGCCACCCCGCATGGTTGAGCCGGGCAATGGCTTCCAGCGCACCGGGCAGCGGCTGCCACTCGGACGGGGACTTGACGAAGTCGGCACTGTCTTCGTTGATGGTGCCGTCGCGGTCGAGGATGACGAGTTTCATAGGCTGTGGCATCCGCTTGTTGTTGCTAAGTGGCCAACTTGGAAAGGTCGGCCACACGGTTCATGGCCACGTGCAAGCTACTGAGCAGGCCCAAGCGGTTCAGGCGCAGGTCCATTGCTTCGGCATTGACCATGACGTCTTCAAAGAAGGCGTCAACGGGCATGCGCAGCGCCGCAAGGGATTGCAGCGACGCGGTGTAGTCACCTGCCTCCCACTGCTTGTGGGCTGCGGGCAGCACGGTTTGCATGGCGGCGTACAAGGCCTTTTCGGCGGCCTCTTGCAACAGCACTTCGCTGACATGCGGGTCGACTGCGCCATCGGCCTTTTTGAGGATATTGCCAATGCGCTTGTTGGCCGCGGCCAGGGCCGGGCTTTCGGGCAAAGCAGCGAAGGTGCGTACGGCTGCCAGGCGCTTGGGCACGTCGCCCAGACGTTGGGGGCGCAGCGCGAGGACGGCGTCAACCTCTTGTGCGCTATAGCCTTGTTCGCGCAGGGAGCCGGCCAGGCGGTCGTAGATGAAGGTGAGCAGGTTGGCGACGGTATCTTCATCAATTTTGATCCGAGGGAGATCGCGCCCTTCCATCAACATCGTCAAGCCCCAGCGAATGCCACTATTGCTTTTCGCTTCTATATCGAAGACTGTTACACACGCCGTGAATAAATCCTCCACATCAAGTGCAAGATCTTTTTCGACAAGCATTCGCACCACGCCCAGCGCATGGCGGCGCAGCGCAAACGGATCCTTGTCACCGGTCGGCACATTGCCAATGCCGAACATGCCAACAAGCGTTTCCAACTTGTCAGCCAGCGCGACCACGACACCCACATCACCACGGGGCAATGTGTCACCCGCAAAGCGCGGTTTGTAGTGGTCTTCAATCGCATCGGCCACTGCTACTGGCAGCTTGTCGTTCAGCGCGTAGTAGCGGCCCATCGTGCCTTGCAGCTCGGGGAATTCACCGACCATGTCGGTCACCAGATCGGTCTTGGCCAGTTGCGCAGCCTGGTCGGCTTGCGCCACCAAAGTTGCATCGCCCAATTGTGCGGCAATGGCCTTGGCAATCGCACGCACACGCGCCACGCGCTCCCCTTGGCTGCCCAGTTTGTTGTGGTAGACCACTTTGGAGAGGCCGTCGACACGCGACTCCAGCGTCTTCTTGCGGTCCTGGTCAAAGAAGAATTTGGCATCGGCCAGGCGCGGGCGCACCACGCGTTCATTGCCGCCGATTACAAAGCTGGCGTCTTCCGGGTTGATGTTGCTGACCACCAGAAATTTGTTGGTCAGCTTGTTGGCCGCGTCCAGCAGCGGGAAGTACTTCTGGTTGGCCTTCATCGTCAGGATCAGGCACTCTTGCGGTACATCGAGAAACTCTTTTTCGAACTCGCAAATGAGTACGTTAGGGCGTTCGACCAGCGCCGTCACTTCGTCCAGCAAGGCGTCGTCTTCAATCGGCTTGCAGCCACCGCCGACCTTGGCCGCAGCGGCTGCCAGCTGGCGGACAATCTCGGCGCGGCGCTCGACAAAGCTGGCGATGACCGAGCCATCTTGCGCAAGCGTCACTGCATAACTGTCCGCATCCTTCAGCACCACGGGTGAAACCTTGGCCTCAAAGCGGTGGCCTTGGGTGCTGTTGCCGGCCTTGAGGCCCAGCGCCTGGACGGGCACCACATCGGCACCATGCAGAGCGATCAGGCTGTGCGCGGGGCGCACAAAGCTGACGCTGCTCCATCCGGGCAGTTCGCAACCACTTTCCAACTGGTAGGTCATGACCTTGGGAATGGGCAGCTTGGCAATGGCGTCTTCCAGTGCCTTCTGCAGGCCAACGGCCAGCGTGGCGCCTTTGACAGTGCTGTCATAGAACAGGGCTTCGGCCTTGCCATCGGGAGCGCGCTTCAAGCCCGCGACGGCGGAGGCGTCGGCACCCAAAGCTTGCAGCTTCTTAAGCAATGCGGGGCTTGCGTTGCCAGCGGCATCCAGACCCACGGCGACCGGCATCAGCTTTTGCGATACGGCCTTGTCTGCGGCCTGCGCTGCAACAGCGGTAACGTGCACAGCCAGACGGCGTGGTGAGGCGAAATGGGTGACCGCTGCGTCGGCGCTGGCCAAGCCTTGGGCTTTCAGCGCGTCCACCAGCACGGAAGCAAAGGCCTCACCCAATTTCTTGAGCGCCTTGGGGGGCAGCTCTTCGACAAACAGTTCAACGAGAAGGTTCTTGGTAGTCATATTCATTTTTTCCGCGGCCATCAGGCTTCCTTCTTCGGCGGCATTTGTGCGACCCATTCGCGTGGCGCCAAGGGGAAGCCCAGGCGCTCGCGGCTCTCGTAATAACTCTGTGCAACGCCGCGCGCCAGGTTGCGTATGCGGCCTATGTAGGCAGCGCGTTCGGTGACGCTGATGGCGCCGCGGGCGTCCAGCAGGTTGAAGCTGTGCGCGCACTTGAGCACTTGTTCGTACGCTGGCAAAGCCAGTTGCTGTTCCATTAAATGCTTGGCCTGTTTCTCATGCGCAGTGAATGCGGTGAACAGGAAATCAGCGTCGCTGTGCTCAAAGTTGTAGGTCGATTGTTCGACCTCATTCTGCTTGTAGACATCGCCATAGCTCAGGCCATCGGTCCACGTCAGGTTGTAGACGTTGTCCACGCCCTGCAGGTACATGGCAAGGCGTTCCAGGCCATAGGTGATCTCGCCGGTGATGGGCTTGCAGTCAATACCGCCGACCTGTTGGAAGTAGGTGAACTGCGTCACTTCCATGCCGTTCAACCAGACTTCCCAGCCCAAGCCCCAAGCGCCGAGCGTGGGGTTTTCCCAATCGTCTTCGACAAAACGGATGTCGTTCTTTTTCAAGTCAAAGCCCAGCGCTTCGAGCGAGCCCAGGTACAGCTCCAGGATGTTGCTGGGCGCGGGCTTGAGCACCACTTGGTACTGGTAGTAGTGCTGTAGGCGGTTGGGGTTCTCGCCGTAGCGGCCATCCTTGGGGCGGCGGCTGGGTTGCACGTAAGCCGCCTTCCAGGGCTCAGGCCCGAGGGCGCGCAAAAAGGTCGCGGTGTGCGAGGTGCCGGCGCCGACTTCCATGTCGTAGGGTTGCAAGAGCGCGCAGCCCTGGTCGGCCCAATAGGCCTGCAATTTCAGGATGATTTGTTGAAATGTGAGCATGCCCCGATTTTACAGGGGCGAAACCACTAGACCGCCCTCGTCCGCCGTGCGTAAGCAGCTACCAAAATAATAGCAAGTGAAGCTATCCAGATGGGCCACAAGCCCAGGCGCGCCACCCACCATGCAAACGGTGTGGTGCCTGTGCGGCCCTGGACCTCACCCACCAGCACGCCGCGGGTGGAGCGCGGCAGGGAATGCGTGACGCGGCCGGTGTGGTCAATGATGACGGTAGCGCCGGTATTGGTAGCGCGCAGCATGGGGCGCCCAAATTCCAAGGCCCGCATGCGGCTGATCTGCAAGTGCTGGTCGATGGCAACCGAGTCGCCGAACCAGCCGATATTGCTGACATTGACGAAGATGGTCGGGGCAACGGCCGGGTCCAGAAAGCGTGCGCCCAGCTCCTCACCAAACAGATCTTCGTAGCAGATGTTCAGGGCCAATCGCTGGCCCATCCACGGGTAAGAGGCCTGACCTATGGCGCCGCGGTTGAAGTCGCCCAGCGGGATATTCATCATCTGCGTGAACCAGCGGAACAACGGAGGAATGAACTCGCCAAAGGGCACCAGATGGTGCTTGTCGTACCGCCACTCCTGCGTCCGGTTGGGGCTGAAGGCAAACACCGAGTTGGTATACCCTTCTCGCATGTTCCCCCAGGGTGAACCAACCAGCGCGGCCTGACCACCCCTGGCAAAGCGGGTAGCGAGCGCGTCCCAGTAGCCATCTGGCAGGTCCTGGGGGAGTACGGGCAGCGCGGTCTCAGGCGCAACGACCAAGTCGGTGGCGCTGCGATTCAATTCATTGCCGTACCAACGCAAGGCCAATGGGATGCCGGAGCCACTTTGGAATTTTTCATCTTGGGGGATGTTGCCCTGCAGCAGCGTCACTGACAGGCTGCCCGCCGCCTGCGACCAGGCTGGCTGCATCAATGGCACCAATGGCACCAGTGCGCCCATTCCAATCACCGCCGCAAGTGCAACGCGCAACACCGTTCCGCTGCGCCAGGCCAGCACCGCTCCGCAGGCCAGCCATGCAGCAAGTGCGCCCACGCCATAGGCGCCGAGCCAGGGTATAAAAACAGCCAGTGGCCCGGTAAGGTGCGCGTAGCCAATGGCGCCCCAGCCAAAGCCCGTCAGCCAGGTACCCCGTGCCATCTCAGCCATCGTCCACAACGCAGCGAAGGCCAGGCTGGCCAGCAAAGGACTATTTCCTTTCAAGCGCCAGTACAAACTGCAAGCTGCCGCGTAGTACAGCCCCAGGGCTGCCGCCAGTGATGCGATGGCAACTGCAGTCAACACACTGTTCAGCCCGGCGTAGGTGTGCATGGAGATGTATAGCCACCAGAACGTCGCACACAACCATGTGGTCGCGAACAGCAGCCCCCAAGCCGCCGCCGCCTTCGCACTGGCACTGCGGTGCAGCACACCTACAAGCGCCCCCAAGGCTGCGCACTGCAGCCACCACACGGACTGCCCGGTTTCGAATCCAAAGGAAAAAGGCCAGCTAACCCCCGCAGACTGCGCGTAAGCAGCTACCAAAACAATAGCAGTCTTGAACAAAGAAGACTCGGGGCGGAGCGACCCGGGCTCCGTCTCCACTACGCCGTCAGCCATCCACATCCGCAGCAGGCGAGACCTTGAACCACTTTACGGCACCGCCTTTGGTGTGCAGCACCAGGAAATCCAGCCCGCTGAGCGAATAGCGTTCGCCACGCTTGGGCACGTGGCCCATCTGGTGGGCAATCAGCCCGCCAATAGTGTCAAAGTGCTGCTCGGAATCGGCGCCGTTCAAGGCGACGGAGAAGGCATCGTTGACGCGCTCGATGGGCGTGTCGCCGCTGACGCGGTAGGTGCGGTCGGCCAGTGCAAAGATGTCGCCTGCGTCTTCGGCGATGTCGAATTCATCTTCGATTTCGCCAACGATCTGCTCCAACACGTCCTCGATGGTGATTAAGCCCGCCACACGGCCAAACTCGTCGATGACGATAGCCAAGTGGTTGCGAGTGCCGCGAAAATCGCGCAGCAAGTCGTTAAGGCCTTTGGTCTCGGGCACGAACACGGCGGGGCGCAATAGCGCGCGAATATTGAGCTCTGGTGCGCGCTGCAGCTTCAACAGGTCCTTGGCCAACAGGATACCGATGACGTTTTCCCGTTCGCCCTCGTAAACCGGAAAGCGTGAGTGTGCAGTGTCGATGACGGTATGCATCAACTCGTCCATCGGGGACTGGATATTGAGCATGTCCATGCGCGTGGCGGCAACCATCACATCGCCTGCGGTCATGTCGGCCATACGTATCACGCCCTCAAGCATGACGCGCGAATCGGCGGCGATGATGTTGTTGTCCTCCGCCTCCGCCAGCGTCTCTATGAGCTCGGCGGTCGAATCGGGGCCTGGGTGAATGAACTCGGCCAGCTTGCGCAAAAAGGTACGCTTGTCTTCTTTGTCGGGCGTACGCGCGGGGTGTGGGTCTGACACTGACATGGGGGCAACAGGTTGCCTTTGTTTCGGACCCTCAAGGATAGCGGATTTGCGTGACCGCCCAACTCGGCTGGCTACTGGCGTCAGGGGGAGCTGCGGCTCTGCGCGTCGATGGCATTGCGCCGAACTTCCTGCACGTCAGCCAGGAAACTCCAGAATTGTTTCGCCTGGACTTTGATGCGGTAGTCGGTTTGAGCGACCTGCTCTTCAATTAGCTCGGTCATCTGGCTGTCAAACGTTGCTCGTGGCAAGTGCAAGTAGGCTTCGGATTCGGTGCCCTCGCGCTCGACCTTTGCGCCAGCATTGCGCGCGATCTTCAGCATTGCGGCGTTTTCGCTGAGCGCATGAATGAAGAGCAGGTTGATGCCGTCGTTTGTAGCGTGCATCGCGGCCCGCTCAAACAATCGCGCACCGTAGCCGCGACCGCGTGCGGTTGGTAATACGGAGACGCCGAACTCGGCGCAGGCCTGGTGGTTCTTGTCCGCAGCCTGCGCAAGGTGGGCCATTGCAATCAGTTCGAGTTTGCGGTTGTAGATGCCGAAGATCTCGTCGCGCTCGAAGTTCAGCCCGTCGACGTAACGCTGGATATGCTCGTCTTGCGCCAGATAACCGAACCGCAGGTAACGATCCTGCTGGTCCAGCGACAACAGGTGTTTGGCAATACGGTCACGGTGGTTCGCGCCGAGGGAGCGGATGGGGATCAATAGAGGAGCTGGGCGCTTGGAGGGCAGTTGGTCCTGTCCGTCCTGCGGGGGGCGTAAAAAGTCACGCCCCACTTCCAAGGAGGCTTTAATAAGCTGAGTTGCAGAGCGCATCTTTCGAATATACGGGTTTTCCCTAGTCTCTGCACCCCAAAGACGCTTATTCTGCTACTTCTATGCTTCTGCCGGCTTAGCGTTTCTGTACACTGGTTAGCGTATGGACGCAGCAAACACGATACGGGACGCAGTTGCACGGGTAAGCGCCCTTCGGGCGGAAGCGGGTCATAAACCTGGCCTTCGCGCGGCTTTGGTCACTATTAAGGCGCTACAAGCCCAACGATTTGCCGGCACATATGCCGATTTACTGCGCTCTGACGAGTATGGCGCCGCCGCGCGGTTCTTTTTGGAAGATTTGTACAGCGACAAGGACTATTCGCAGCGCGATGCCCAATTTTCACGCATTGCGGGCGCTTTGCAGCGTCTGTTTCCACAACAAGTGACTTCTACGGCTGTCGCGCTGGCGCAGCTGCACCTGTTGACCGAGGAACTGGACTGGCGGATGGCTGTGCAATGGGCTGGCCGTGGGGACGTTCCCGCAAACGATGCTGCCGCGCAATATGTTGCCTGTTGGCGAGCCACCGCGGGCTTTGACGACCGAAAGCGGCAGTTGAATGTAGTGTTAAACGTCGGCAAAGACTTAGACCGCCTGACCCGCACACCTGGATTACGGTTGATGCTGCGAATGATGCGGGGGCCTGCAAGAGCCGCCGGGTTAGGTTCGTTGCAAGATTTTCTTGAAACCGGCTTTGATACGTTTGCGAAGATGACAGGCAAAGGGCGAAGTGCTGAAGTTTTCCTCGCGACCATTCAAACACGCGAGTCCGCCTGGATTGAGGGTTTGTCACATGGGGACTCCTCGTTGTGGGTATCAGATCTTCACGCGTGTCTGGCTAAGAGCCACTGACGGACGATGAGGACCTGAGGCCGCTCGATCGATCTCGACAAATAAAAGACCAAAAAAAACGCCCAGTCTTTCGACTGGGCGTTTTCGGTTTAATAGTCTGACGATGACCTACTTTCACACGGGAACCCGCACTATCATCGGCGCTGAAGCGTTTCACTGTCCTGTTCGGGATGGGAAGGAGTGGTACCACTTCGCTATGGTCGTCAGACATAACTGTTTGCCATCTTGATTTGGAATGAACCAGTCAAGACGACCAATTTATAGAGCTAATCAGCTTCATCGATTTAACGAACCTACGAGTAATTGCTTACTGGCAGGATTTTTGAATGCGTCAACTTGGCATAACTTCCTTGAGACACTTTCGTGAATCAAAGTTATAGGGTCAAGCCGCACGAGCAATTAGTATCAGTTAGCTTAACGCATTACTGCGCTTCCACACCTGACCTATCAACGTCCTGGTCTTGAACGACTCTTTAGGGGGCTCAAGGCCCCGGCAGATCTCATCTTGAAACGAGTTTCCCGCTTAGATGCTTTCAGCGGTTATCTCTTCCACACTTAGCTACTCGGCAATGCCACTGGCGTGACAACCGATACACCAGAGGTGTGTCCACTCCGGTCCTCTCGTACTAGGAGCAGGCTTCCTCAAATCTGCAGCGCCCACGGAAGATAGGGACCAAACTGTCTCACGACGTTTTAAACCCAGCTCACGTACCTCTTTAAATGGCGAACAGCCATACCCTTGGGACCGGCTACAGCCCCAGGATGAGATGAGCCGACATCGAGGTGCCAAACACCGCCGTCGATATGAACTCTTGGGCGGTATCAGCCTGTTATCCCCAGAGTACCTTTTATCCGTTGAGCGATGGCCCTTCCATACAGAACCACCGGATCACTATGTCCTGCTTTCGCATCTGCTCGACTTGTCAGTCTCGCAGTTAAGCACGCTTATGCCATTGCACTATCGTCACGATGTCCGACCGTAACTAGCGTACCTTCGAACTCCTCCGTTACGCTTTGGGAGGAGACCGCCCCAGTCAAACTGCCTACCATGCACTGTCCCCGATCCAGATAATGGACCTAGGTTAGAACCTCAAACACACCAGGGTGGTATTTCAACGTTGGCTCCATAAGATCTAGCGACCCTACTTCAAAGCCTCCCACCTATCCTACACAGATCTGTTCAAAGTCCAATACAAAGCTACAGTAAAGGTTCATGGGGTCTTTCCGTCTTTCCGCGGGGAGATTGCATCATCACAAACATTTCAACTTCGCTGAGTCTCAGGAGGAGACAGTGTGGCCATCGTTACGCCATTCGTGCAGGTCGGAACTTACCCGACAAGGAATTTCGCTACCTTAGGACCGTTATAGTTACGGCCGCCGTTTACTGGGACTTCAATCAAGAGCTTGCACCCCATCATTTAATCTTCCAGCACCGGGCAGGCGTCACACCCTATACGTCCACTTTCGTGTTTGCAGAGTGCTGTGTTTTTAATAAACAGTCGCAGCCACCGATTTTTTGCAACCTCATTGGGCTCCCCAAGTAAATGGTTCACCTACTAAAGGCACACCTTCTTCCGAAGTTACGGTGTCAATTTGCCGAGTTCCTTCTCCTGAGTTCTCTCAAGCGCCTTAGAATACTCATCTCGCGCACCAGTGTCGGTTTGCGGTACGGTCGTGTGTAGCTGAAGCTTAGTGGCTTTTCCTGGAAGCAGGGTATCACTCACTTCGTCTGCAAGCAGACTCGTTATCACCCCTCATCTAAGCCCGGCGGATTTACCTACCAGGCACGACTACAGGCTTGAACCAACATATCCAACAGTTGGCTGAGCTAACCTTCTCCGTCCCCACATCGCACTACACATCGGTACAGGAATATTGACCTGTTTCCCATCAGCTACGCATCTCTGCCTCGCCTTAGGGGCCGACTCACTCTACGCCGATGAACGTTGCGTAGAAAACCTTGCGCTTACGGCGAGGGGGCTTTTCACCCCCTTTAACGCTACTCATGTCAGCATTCGCACTTCTGATACCTCCAGCAGGGTTTACACCACCACCTTCACAGGCTTACAGAACGCTCTCCTACCACTTGCAATAAATTGCAAATCCGCAGCTTCGGTAACTGGCTTAGCCCCGTTACATCTTCCGCGCAGGACGACTCGATCAGTGAGCTATTACGCTTTCTTTAAATGATGGCTGCTTCTAAGCCAACATCCTGACTGTTTTAGCCTTCCCACTTCGTTTCCCACTTAGCCAATTTTAGGGACCTTAGCTGGCGGTCTGGGTTGTTTCCCTCTTGAGTCCGGACGTTAGCACCCGGTGCTCTGTCTCCCAGGCTGTACTCGACGGTATTCGGAGTTTGCATTGGTTTGGTAAGTCGCCATGACCCCCTAGCCAAAACAGTGCTCTACCCCCGTCGGTAATACCTGAGGCACTACCTAAATAGTTTTCGGAGAGAACCAGCTATTTCCAAGTTTGTTTAGCCTTTCACCCCTATCCACAGCTCATCCGCTAGTTTTGCAACACTAGTCGGTTCGGACCTCCAGTACCTGTTACGGCACCTTCATCCTGGCCATGGATAGATCACTTGGTTTCGGGTCTACACCCAGCGACTTGACGCCCTATTCGGACTCGATTTCTCTACGGCTTCCCTATTCGGTTAACCTTGCCACTGAATGTAAGTCGCTGACCCATTATACAAAAGGTACGCAGTCACCCCTTGCGAGGCTCCTACTTTTTGTAAGCACACGGTTTCAGGATCTATTTCACTCCCCTCCCGGGGTTCTTTTCGCCTTTCCCTCACGGTACTAGTTCACTATCGGTCAATGATGAGTATTTAGCCTTGGAGGATGGTCCCCCCATATTCAGACAGGATTTCTCGTGTCCCGCCCTACTTGTCGCAAGCTCAGTACCACACAGGTCATTTCACGTACGGGGCTATCACCCGCTATGGCCAGCATTTCCAGGCTGTTCCGTTATGTCTTGTGCTATCACTTGCAGGCTTCTCCGATTTCGCTCGCCACTACTTTCGGAATCTCGGTTGATGTCTTTTCCTCGAGCTACTGAGATGTTTCAGTTCACCCGGTTCGCCTCGCATACCTATGTATTCAGTATGCGATACCTTTGCAGGTGGGTTTCCCCATTCGGAAATCTCCGGATCAAAGCTAATTTGCCAGCTCCCCGAAGCTTATCGCAGGCTATCACGTCCTTCGTCGCCTATCATTGCCAAGGCATCCACCATGTGCTCTTATTCACTTGACCCTATAACTTTGACGTTTCTTTCGAAACTACATCGTTGTTTTCAAGGAATGTTTGATTGGTCTTTCACCAATCGCGTTATGCCGTAAATGACGCCACTCTCTACTTACGTAAAAAGCTCGTCTAACTTACTTTCGAATTTCAAACAAAGTTTGATATTCAGTTTGACGCAATCAAAAATTGTTGCTAACAACTGGGTGAGGCACGGTCTGCACTAAACCTTTACGAATGTGCAGTTTCCCCACGCAGCTTAAAGTTAGCAACGCTGATTAAACTCTATAAATTGTTAAAGAACAGCCGATTGATCAAGAAATCTCGATCAACAACAAAGCAGCCTTTTTATTCCGAAGAACACAAAGCTACTTTGGTGTTGAATACCCAAGTATTCGATAAGTCATTAAAAGATTGGTGGAGGTGACAGGACTCGAACCCGCTACCTACTGCTTGCAAAGCAGCCGCTCTCCCAGCTGAGCTACACCCCCAATTCCACAAGGAATTCTAAATTCTAGCCAGAAGGGCGTTGTACGACAATGGTGGGTCTGGTTGGTCTCGAACCAACGACCCCTGCGTTATCAACACAGTGCTCTAACCAACTGAGCTACAGACCCAAGCCGGTCACTTATGACCACAGCCTAAGCAATAGTCGTCAGCGACAACCTTCCAACAACCGATAAGTGTGAGCGTTCAAATTAGATTGCAGTTTCCAGAAAGGAGGTGATCCAGCCGCACCTTCCGATACGGCTACCTTGTTACGACTTCACCCCAGTCACGAACCCTGCCGTGGTAATCGCCCTCCTTACGGTTAGGCTAACTACTTCTGGCAGAACCCGCTCCCATGGTGTGACGGGCGGTGTGTACAAGACCCGGGAACGTATTCACCGTGACATTCTGATCCACGATTACTAGCGATTCCGACTTCACGTAGTCGAGTTGCAGACTACGATCCGGACTACGACTGGCTTTGTGGGATTAGCTCCCCCTCGCGGGTTGGCAACCCTTTGTACCAGCCATTGTATGACGTGTGTAGCCCCACCTATAAGGGCCATGAGGACTTGACGTCATCCCCACCTTCCTCCGGTTTGTCACCGGCAGTCTCATTAGAGTGCCCAACTAAATGTAGCAACTAATGACAAGGGTTGCGCTCGTTGCGGGACTTAACCCAACATCTCACGACACGAGCTGACGACAGCCATGCAGCACCTGTGTTACGGTTCTCTTTCGAGCACTAAGCCATCTCTGGCGAATTCCGTACATGTCAAAGGTGGGTAAGGTTTTTCGCGTTGCATCGAATTAAACCACATCATCCACCGCTTGTGCGGGTCCCCGTCAATTCCTTTGAGTTTCAACCTTGCGGCCGTACTCCCCAGGCGGTCAACTTCACGCGTTAGCTTCGTTACTGAGTCAGTGAAGACCCAACAACCAGTTGACATCGTTTAGGGCGTGGACTACCAGGGTATCTAATCCTGTTTGCTCCCCACGCTTTCGTGCATGAGCGTCAGTACAGGTCCAGGGGATTGCCTTCGCCATCGGTGTTCCTCCGCATATCTACGCATTTCACTGCTACACGCGGAATTCCATCCCCCTCTACCGTACTCTAGCTATACAGTCACAAATGCAGGTCCCAGGTTGAGCCCGGGGATTTCACATCTGTCTTATATAACCGCCTGCGCACGCTTTACGCCCAGTAATTCCGATTAACGCTTGCACCCTACGTATTACCGCGGCTGCTGGCACGTAGTTAGCCGGTGCTTATTCTTACGGTACCGTCATTAGCCCCCTGTATTAGAAGAGACCGTTTCGTTCCGTACAAAAGCAGTTTACAACCCGAAGGCCTTCGTCCTGCACGCGGCATTGCTGGATCAGGCTTTCGCCCATTGTCCAAAATTCCCCACTGCTGCCTCCCGTAGGAGTCTGGACCGTGTCTCAGTTCCAGTGTGGCTGGTCGTCCTCTCAGACCAGCTACAGATCGTCGCCTTGGTGGGCTTTTACCCCACCAACTAGCTAATCTGATATCGGCCGCTCCAATCGCGCGAGGTCTTGCGATCCCCCGCTTTCATCCGTAGATCGTATGCGGTATTAGCGTAGCTTTCGCTACGTTATCCCCCACGACTGGGCACGTTCCGATATATTACTCACCCGTTCGCCACTCGCCACCAGGATTGCTCCCGTGCTGCCGTTCGACTTGCATGTGTAAGGCATGCCGCCAGCGTTCAATCTGAGCCAGGATCAAACTCTATAGTTCGATCTTGAATTTTTTGCTCTTTCGAGCAACTCATAAACTGGAATTAACATGAACTTCATCACTGAAGTTCGCATTTCTTTTCATTCATGAGCGTTTGTAGGTCAGTTAAGACCTAGTTCCGAAGAACTTGGCAATCACCTTCAAACGCCCACGCTTATCGGCTGTAAATTTTTAATGAACCGAAGAGTTTTTACTTTCCTCGTTTGCCTCACCGTGATCAGCGAAGCCTTGAATTATGACACAGTTTTTATACTTTCGTCAAACTTCTTGAAAACTTTTTACGTTTCACTCAGTGCTAGCTCGTAGCACTGAGTGAAACGCCCAGTCTTTCGACTGGGCGTTTTCGGTTTAATAGTCTGACGATGACCTACTTTCACACGGGAACCCGCACTATCATCGGCGCTGAAGCGTTTCACTGTCCTGTTCGGGATGGGAAGGAGTGGTACCACTTCGCTATGGTCGTCAGACATAACTGTTTGCCATCTTGATTTGGAATGAACCAGTCAAGACGACCAATTTATAGAGCTAATCAGCTTCATCGATTTAACGAACCTACGAGTAATTGCTTACTGGCAGGATTTTTGAATGCGTCAACTTGGCATAACTTCCTTGAGACACTTTCGTGAATCAAAGTTATAGGGTCAAGCCGCACGAGCAATTAGTATCAGTTAGCTTAACGCATTACTGCGCTTCCACACCTGACCTATCAACGTCCTGGTCTTGAACGACTCTTTAGGGGGCTCAAGGCCCCGGCAGATCTCATCTTGAAACGAGTTTCCCGCTTAGATGCTTTCAGCGGTTATCTCTTCCACACTTAGCTACTCGGCAATGCCACTGGCGTGACAACCGATACACCAGAGGTGTGTCCACTCCGGTCCTCTCGTACTAGGAGCAGGCTTCCTCAAATCTGCAGCGCCCACGGAAGATAGGGACCAAACTGTCTCACGACGTTTTAAACCCAGCTCACGTACCTCTTTAAATGGCGAACAGCCATACCCTTGGGACCGGCTACAGCCCCAGGATGAGATGAGCCGACATCGAGGTGCCAAACACCGCCGTCGATATGAACTCTTGGGCGGTATCAGCCTGTTATCCCCAGAGTACCTTTTATCCGTTGAGCGATGGCCCTTCCATACAGAACCACCGGATCACTATGTCCTGCTTTCGCATCTGCTCGACTTGTCAGTCTCGCAGTTAAGCACGCTTATGCCATTGCACTATCGTCACGATGTCCGACCGTAACTAGCGTACCTTCGAACTCCTCCGTTACGCTTTGGGAGGAGACCGCCCCAGTCAAACTGCCTACCATGCACTGTCCCCGATCCAGATAATGGACCTAGGTTAGAACCTCAAACACACCAGGGTGGTATTTCAACGTTGGCTCCATAAGATCTAGCGACCCTACTTCAAAGCCTCCCACCTATCCTACACAGATCTGTTCAAAGTCCAATACAAAGCTACAGTAAAGGTTCATGGGGTCTTTCCGTCTTTCCGCGGGGAGATTGCATCATCACAAACATTTCAACTTCGCTGAGTCTCAGGAGGAGACAGTGTGGCCATCGTTACGCCATTCGTGCAGGTCGGAACTTACCCGACAAGGAATTTCGCTACCTTAGGACCGTTATAGTTACGGCCGCCGTTTACTGGGACTTCAATCAAGAGCTTGCACCCCATCATTTAATCTTCCAGCACCGGGCAGGCGTCACACCCTATACGTCCACTTTCGTGTTTGCAGAGTGCTGTGTTTTTAATAAACAGTCGCAGCCACCGATTTTTTGCAACCTCATTGGGCTCCCCAAGTAAATGGTTCACCTACTAAAGGCACACCTTCTTCCGAAGTTACGGTGTCAATTTGCCGAGTTCCTTCTCCTGAGTTCTCTCAAGCGCCTTAGAATACTCATCTCGCGCACCAGTGTCGGTTTGCGGTACGGTCGTGTGTAGCTGAAGCTTAGTGGCTTTTCCTGGAAGCAGGGTATCACTCACTTCGTCTGCAAGCAGACTCGTTATCACCCCTCATCTAAGCCCGGCGGATTTACCTACCAGGCACGACTACAGGCTTGAACCAACATATCCAACAGTTGGCTGAGCTAACCTTCTCCGTCCCCACATCGCACTACACATCGGTACAGGAATATTGACCTGTTTCCCATCAGCTACGCATCTCTGCCTCGCCTTAGGGGCCGACTCACTCTACGCCGATGAACGTTGCGTAGAAAACCTTGCGCTTACGGCGAGGGGGCTTTTCACCCCCTTTAACGCTACTCATGTCAGCATTCGCACTTCTGATACCTCCAGCAGGGTTTACACCACCACCTTCACAGGCTTACAGAACGCTCTCCTACCACTTGCAATAAATTGCAAATCCGCAGCTTCGGTAACTGGCTTAGCCCCGTTACATCTTCCGCGCAGGACGACTCGATCAGTGAGCTATTACGCTTTCTTTAAATGATGGCTGCTTCTAAGCCAACATCCTGACTGTTTTAGCCTTCCCACTTCGTTTCCCACTTAGCCAATTTTAGGGACCTTAGCTGGCGGTCTGGGTTGTTTCCCTCTTGAGTCCGGACGTTAGCACCCGGTGCTCTGTCTCCCAGGCTGTACTCGACGGTATTCGGAGTTTGCATTGGTTTGGTAAGTCGCCATGACCCCCTAGCCAAAACAGTGCTCTACCCCCGTCGGTAATACCTGAGGCACTACCTAAATAGTTTTCGGAGAGAACCAGCTATTTCCAAGTTTGTTTAGCCTTTCACCCCTATCCACAGCTCATCCGCTAGTTTTGCAACACTAGTCGGTTCGGACCTCCAGTACCTGTTACGGCACCTTCATCCTGGCCATGGATAGATCACTTGGTTTCGGGTCTACACCCAGCGACTTGACGCCCTATTCGGACTCGATTTCTCTACGGCTTCCCTATTCGGTTAACCTTGCCACTGAATGTAAGTCGCTGACCCATTATACAAAAGGTACGCAGTCACCCCTTGCGAGGCTCCTACTTTTTGTAAGCACACGGTTTCAGGATCTATTTCACTCCCCTCCCGGGGTTCTTTTCGCCTTTCCCTCACGGTACTAGTTCACTATCGGTCAATGATGAGTATTTAGCCTTGGAGGATGGTCCCCCCATATTCAGACAGGATTTCTCGTGTCCCGCCCTACTTGTCGCAAGCTCAGTACCACACAGGTCATTTCACGTACGGGGCTATCACCCGCTATGGCCAGCATTTCCAGGCTGTTCCGTTATGTCTTGTGCTATCACTTGCAGGCTTCTCCGATTTCGCTCGCCACTACTTTCGGAATCTCGGTTGATGTCTTTTCCTCGAGCTACTGAGATGTTTCAGTTCACCCGGTTCGCCTCGCATACCTATGTATTCAGTATGCGATACCTTTGCAGGTGGGTTTCCCCATTCGGAAATCTCCGGATCAAAGCTAATTTGCCAGCTCCCCGAAGCTTATCGCAGGCTATCACGTCCTTCGTCGCCTATCATTGCCAAGGCATCCACCATGTGCTCTTATTCACTTGACCCTATAACTTTGACGTTTCTTTCGAAACTACATCGTTGTTTTCAAGGAATGTTTGATTGGTCTTTCACCAATCGCGTTATGCCGTAAATGACGCCACTCTCTACTTACGTAAAAAGCTCGTCTAACTTACTTTCGAATTTCAAACAAAGTTTGATATTCAGTTTGACGCAATCAAAAATTGTTGCTAACAACTGGGTGAGGCACGGTCTGCACTAAACCTTTACGAATGTGCAGTTTCCCCACGCAGCTTAAAGTTAGCAACGCTGATTAAACTCTATAAATTGTTAAAGAACAGCCGATTGATCAAGAAATCTCGATCAACAACAAAGCAGCCTTTTTATTCCGAAGAACACAAAGCTACTTTGGTGTTGAATACCCAAGTATTCGATAAGTCATTAAAAGATTGGTGGAGGTGACAGGACTCGAACCCGCTACCTACTGCTTGCAAAGCAGCCGCTCTCCCAGCTGAGCTACACCCCCAATTCCACAAGGAATTCTAAATTCTAGCCAGAAGGGCGTTGTACGACAATGGTGGGTCTGGTTGGTCTCGAACCAACGACCCCTGCGTTATCAACACAGTGCTCTAACCAACTGAGCTACAGACCCAAGCCGGTCACTTATGACCACAGCCTAAGCAATAGTCGTCAGCGACAACCTTCCAACAACCGATAAGTGTGAGCGTTCAAATTAGATTGCAGTTTCCAGAAAGGAGGTGATCCAGCCGCACCTTCCGATACGGCTACCTTGTTACGACTTCACCCCAGTCACGAACCCTGCCGTGGTAATCGCCCTCCTTACGGTTAGGCTAACTACTTCTGGCAGAACCCGCTCCCATGGTGTGACGGGCGGTGTGTACAAGACCCGGGAACGTATTCACCGTGACATTCTGATCCACGATTACTAGCGATTCCGACTTCACGTAGTCGAGTTGCAGACTACGATCCGGACTACGACTGGCTTTGTGGGATTAGCTCCCCCTCGCGGGTTGGCAACCCTTTGTACCAGCCATTGTATGACGTGTGTAGCCCCACCTATAAGGGCCATGAGGACTTGACGTCATCCCCACCTTCCTCCGGTTTGTCACCGGCAGTCTCATTAGAGTGCCCAACTAAATGTAGCAACTAATGACAAGGGTTGCGCTCGTTGCGGGACTTAACCCAACATCTCACGACACGAGCTGACGACAGCCATGCAGCACCTGTGTTACGGTTCTCTTTCGAGCACTAAGCCATCTCTGGCGAATTCCGTACATGTCAAAGGTGGGTAAGGTTTTTCGCGTTGCATCGAATTAAACCACATCATCCACCGCTTGTGCGGGTCCCCGTCAATTCCTTTGAGTTTCAACCTTGCGGCCGTACTCCCCAGGCGGTCAACTTCACGCGTTAGCTTCGTTACTGAGTCAGTGAAGACCCAACAACCAGTTGACATCGTTTAGGGCGTGGACTACCAGGGTATCTAATCCTGTTTGCTCCCCACGCTTTCGTGCATGAGCGTCAGTACAGGTCCAGGGGATTGCCTTCGCCATCGGTGTTCCTCCGCATATCTACGCATTTCACTGCTACACGCGGAATTCCATCCCCCTCTACCGTACTCTAGCTATACAGTCACAAATGCAGGTCCCAGGTTGAGCCCGGGGATTTCACATCTGTCTTATATAACCGCCTGCGCACGCTTTACGCCCAGTAATTCCGATTAACGCTTGCACCCTACGTATTACCGCGGCTGCTGGCACGTAGTTAGCCGGTGCTTATTCTTACGGTACCGTCATTAGCCCCCTGTATTAGAAGAGACCGTTTCGTTCCGTACAAAAGCAGTTTACAACCCGAAGGCCTTCGTCCTGCACGCGGCATTGCTGGATCAGGCTTTCGCCCATTGTCCAAAATTCCCCACTGCTGCCTCCCGTAGGAGTCTGGACCGTGTCTCAGTTCCAGTGTGGCTGGTCGTCCTCTCAGACCAGCTACAGATCGTCGCCTTGGTGGGCTTTTACCCCACCAACTAGCTAATCTGATATCGGCCGCTCCAATCGCGCGAGGTCTTGCGATCCCCCGCTTTCATCCGTAGATCGTATGCGGTATTAGCGTAGCTTTCGCTACGTTATCCCCCACGACTGGGCACGTTCCGATATATTACTCACCCGTTCGCCACTCGCCACCAGGATTGCTCCCGTGCTGCCGTTCGACTTGCATGTGTAAGGCATGCCGCCAGCGTTCAATCTGAGCCAGGATCAAACTCTATAGTTCGATCTTGAATTTTTTGCTCTTTCGAGCAACTCATAAACTGGAATTAACATGAACTTCATCACTGAAGTTCGCATTTCTTTTCATTCATGAGCGTTTGTAGGTCAGTTAAGACCTAGTTCCGAAGAACTTGGCAATCACCTTCAAACGCCCACGCTTATCGGCTGTAAATTTTTAATGAACCGAAGAGTTTTTACTTTCCTCGTTTGCCTCACCGTGATCAGCGAAGCCTTGAATTATGACACAGTTTTTATACTTTCGTCAAACTTCTTGAAAACTTTTTACGTTTCATTTCTTGTTTTCAGCAAGAAGGAATTGTTTCCAGAGAAGCTTTCGATTATGACACTGTTTTAAATCCATTGTCAAAATTTTTGGAAATTTTTTGCAGCGCCTCATTCAGTCTGATGAGAGGCCGCTGTTCCCAGCGAAGCCTTCGATTATGGCACAGTTTTACTAGCTTGTCGGCTTCTGCGCGCCCTTCGGCTCAAACTCTGTAACGGTCAGAAGTAGTTCCCAGGCGAGTCAAGAGCGCGCCAGCAATATCTAATAGAGGCAGCACCTCGTCAGCCGCTCCATGAAGGATGGCCTCCCGCGGCATGCCAAAGACGATGCAACTAGCCTCGTCTTGTACGTAGTTGTAGCTGCCAGCGTCCTTCATCTCCCGCATTGCTTTAGCCCCGTCGCCACCCATTCCCGTGAGCATGATGCCAAAGGCATTTCGCCCCACTACGCGGGCCACCGATTTAAAAAGGACCTCTACAGAAGGCTTGTGGCGGTTAACCGTCTCCCCGTCTTCAACTACGCATATATAGTTAGCCCCACTCTTGTCAACCTTAAACTGCTTGCCGCCCGGGGCGATATAGGCGTGGCCAGGAAGCACCCTCCCACCGTGCACAGCCTCTTGAACTGTGATTTGGCAGAGGGTGTTCAGTCGTGCGGCGAAGCTTGTCGTGAATCCCGGCGGCATGTGCTGCGTGATAACAATACCCGGCGAGTCTGCCGGCATGCGCATCAATATCTCCTTGATCGCCTCAGTCCCTCCCGTCGAAGCCCCTATGCAGATAAGCTTCTCCGTCGAAACCCGTCCCATGGATAGCAATTCCGGGCGGTGCGCCACACCAGGCGAAATGGTGGCGTTACCAGATGACGACGGGATAGGTTGCGTAGCCCGCCGAATGTGTGCCGACGCCGCGATACGCACTTTCTCAACAATTTGCCCGGCCAACTCATTAATCCCGTCCGTCAAGCCGATTCTTGGCTTGGCCACAAAATCAATTGCGCCAAGCTCAAGCGCCCGCATGGTTACCTCCGCGCCGCGCTCGGTCAATGTGGAAATCATTACTACGGGCATAGGCCGAAGCCGCATAAGCCGAGCCAGAAAGTCTATGCCGTCCATCCTCGGCATCTCTATATCTAACGTTATGACGTCAGGGTTGAGATCCCGAATCATCTCTCTCGCGATTAACGGATCGTTGGCAGCTCCCACACACTCCATATCCTTTTGTCGATTGATGATTTCACTCAGCAGCCCCCGGACAAGCGCAGAATCGTCGACGACAACAACGCGAATCTTCTTCACGCTTAGCCCTCAAAATAGATCAACAGAGCCGCCAGAATTCGACTTAGCGACATTTGCTGCGTTGCCGCGCCGCTCCTCGACAGCCAAAGTTTCAGGATGAGAGTGCGCCAACCGCTTTACCAATGCCTTGCCCGTTACAGGAAAAAAGCACACTTTGCGCGGATGAATGTCGAGCACATCTTGAGAAACAACAGGAATCCGCTCAGTGGATAGGTAATCCAACACAAATTGGGTGTTGCGCTCTCCCACATTCATCGTGGTGAACCCGGCCATAACCTGAGCCCCACCAAATATTTTGGCCTGCATGGTTTCCCGTCGCGCACCAAGTTTGAACATCTCGTTGATCAATAACTCCATCGCGAACGACCCATAACGCCCGGATCCCTCCCCGCCCTCTCCATCAGGCAACATGAAATGGTTCATACCTCCGGTGCGGGCTTTTCCATCCCAAATGCAGGCAGCAATGCAGGAACCCAAAACGGTCATCACCACTAAATCCTCGTTTGACACGTAGTATTCGCCCGGCAAGACTTTCACAGCATCGTATTGAAAGTGGTGGTCCGCATAGAAAAAAGAAGCCTCGCCCGGTTTGCGTGGCAGGGCCTTAAGTTGATCAACTCTCGACACTCGCCCGTTGGCAAGAACCTTCGTTTGGGATATGCCCGCTCCATGGGACTTACCCATAGAGGGCTCGGCGCTGTACTGTGGCAAGTTCATGTAAGCCTTTGTTGTTATTTGTGGAAGCCAGTCAGGTCACAGCCCTGTACGACCTGAGGGGGGAATGGAATCGTTAACGCCGCTCATAGACTGTCTTCCCTTTCAGAATGAACATGTCACGCGAATCGCTGAAATTTTCAGCATGCCCGACAAACAGCATTCCCCCTGGCTTCATGATCTTGTAGATACGCTCCAGCACTTTCCGTTGCGTGTCGGCATCGAAGTAGATCATGACGTTTCTACAGAAAACGGCGTCGAATGGTTCGCGAAAAGGCCAATCATCTCGAATTAGATTCACCATCAAAAATTCAATTAACTTGGATAGCTCCGGCTTGACCCTAACCATTCCGTCGTTCCCACCCTTTCCTCGCAAGAAGAAGCGCTGCATTTTGCTTGGATCGACACCCTTCATCCCATCAACTCTGTAGACGCCTTGCGCGGCGGACGCCAACACCTTTGAATCAATGTCGCTTGCCATTAACGAGAATTTCGGGTTCGGCCCCAAAGCCTCCAACGCAGTCATAGCTATGGAGTAGGGCTCTTCCCCCGTCGACGCGGCACTGCACCAAACTCTCCAAGGCATACCGGGAGACTTGGACTTTAAGAGATCGGCGAAAATTTCAAAGTGGTGATGCTCGCGGAAAAAAGACGTAAGGTTTGTAGTCAGTGCATTAACGAACTCTTGCCACTCGGGACTTTCAGCAGACTCTAACCACCCGAGATACTCGCGAAAACTCTGGTGACCCGTTTCCCTTAGCCTACGGGAAAGACGGCTATACACCATCGCGTGCTTACCGTCGTGGAGGCTAATTCCAGCACGCTTGTAAATCATGGACTGAACCCGATCAAAATCAGCATCAGTCCACGCGAATTCCCTGCCCTGCACTCCCGCTGACGAGCTCACATTCACTCCAGTTTCAGACAAGGTTTAAGATTGCTTCACCTGCAAGCCGGTGACTTGCCGGAATGCAAATCCCTAAGCGCTACATCCTCACTCCGATGCACCGACGAGACCCATATCCGGTGCAGACATTAAACGTTCAATGTCAAGGAGGATGAGCATGCGGTCACCCAGAGATCCCAGTCCCAAGACTGCTGCACTATCAATAACACTCTCAATATCCGGCGCGGCCTTAAGGCTCTCAGCAGGCAACTCCATAACATCGCTCACTGAGTCAACTACTATCCCAACGATACGATGCCTCAAGTTCAAAATAATGACTACCGTAAATGAGTTGTACTCAGCTTTCGAGCAACTAAATTTCAGTCGCATGTCTACGATCGGCACAATTGTGCCTCTCAAGTTCACGACCCCTTTTATAAAAGCCGGCGCATTCGCTACGCGTGTAGGCGGTTCATAGCCTCTGATCTCCTGAACCTTAAGGATGTCGATGCCATACTCTTCCTGGTCCAAACGAAAAGTCAGGTACTCCCTTGCATCCGTGGATGTTGGCCCATCTAATTTTTCCATCACGCCCATAACACCTCCTTCAATACGTTGGCATTAATGCCGAGAGCGACGAACCAAGGCACCGGTATCCAAAATAAGTGCAACCTTTCCATCACCAAGAATTGTTGCTCCTGATACGTTAGGAACCTTTCTGTAATTCGATTCCAAATTCTTCACCACGACCTGCTGTTGGCCGAGTAACTCGTCGACTAGCAATGCGACGCGACTTCCATCCGCTTCAACCACAACCATGATGTCGCACGATTTCTCGAAATCAAACCGCGGAATTTGAAAAATCTTTTCAAGTTCAATAACCGGCATGTACTCATCACGGACTTTGACCAATTGAGAGCCCTGTCCAACCGTGCTGACTGCATCTGCCTTGACCTGAAATGACTCGACCACCGACGACAGGGGCAGAATATAAACCTCGCCACCGACGCCAACAGACATGCCGTCCATGATCGCCAGCGTCAAGGGAAGTCGAACGGAAACTTTCATTCCGTAGCCCTCGGCTGAATCGATTTCAACCGTCCCGTTCAATGCGGCAATATTTTTCTTAACGACATCCATCCCGACGCCACGACCCGAAACATCCGTAACAACCTCGGCGGTCGAAAACCCAGGGGCGAATATGAGTTGCCAGACCTCTTGATCGGTCATCTGGTCCGATACATCCAGCCCCCGCTCGCGGGCTTTGGTCAGAATCCGCTGCCGCGACATGCCTTTGCCGTCGTCTCGCACCTCAATGACGATAGACCCACCTTGGTGTGACGCAGAAAGGGTGATTGTTCCGGTCTCAGATTTGCCGGCAGCCAAACGCTCTGCGGGCGACTCCACACCATGGTCACAACTGTTGCGGACTAGGTGCGTAAGTGGGTCGGTAATTTTCTCAACCAAGCCCTTGTCCAGCTCAGTAGCCTCCCCTTGCGTCACGAAATCCACTTTTTTGCCTAGCTTGGTTGCTAAATCACGCAACATCCGCGGGAAGCGGCTGAATACGATAGACATCGGGATCATGCGAATGGACATGACGGACTCTTGCAAGTCTCGCGTGTTCCGATCAAGATCGGCCAACCCGGAGAGAAGCTGCTGGTACACCGCAGGATCCAGAGCCCTACTGTTTTGCGCAAGCATGGCTTGCGTGATAACTAACTCCCCCACCAAATTGATCAACTGGTCGACTTTGCTGATCGCGACGCGAATGGTGGCTGCTTCAGGCTGAGCAGCAGCGCTGGCAGCCGCTGGCTTAGTGGCCCCAGTCTTTGCAGCCGCTTTTGGATCTACTGCGGCAATTGGTGTAGGTGCACCCGGCGCCCCATCAAAAAACCCGAAACCAGGAAATGCCGCTAACGGAGTTCCTGGCGTCGGATCGTCTGAACTTCCAGCGACTAACGACACCAGATCCTCGGCCTCGGAAACTACCTCGACTGTCTTGATCTGGATGTAATCCCTGGAAACATGGAATGCGAACAAATCCAGCAAATCCTCGTCCGTGGACGCTGTTTCAATAGCAAACAAGCGCGTATTCTTAGCGTCGCAAGGTACAGACGCGATCGTCCCCAGACCAGGGATATCTCTGAATAGTTCTTGCACGGCATCAGCTTGTTCGGGGCGTTCTAAAGGCCCAATACGAACCTCAAGCGATCGGGTTGACTTTGCCGCACTGACACCTGAAGGCGGCTTAGCTGCCGGGGTGGGCGGTGGCACGACAGCAGCAGGCCGCGGAGCAGCCAGAACTGGAATTTGCCCAGATGCCAGTTCACTGATTCGCTTGACTAGATCCCCTGTCGGCAGAGCCTCACCCTCACCACCGGCCTGGTGGCGCGCAAGCAAACTTCTGGATGCGTCCGCGGATTCCAGCAGGACATCTACCATCGCCGCGTTGGGCGAAAGCTCGTGCCTACGGAGACGATCGAGTAGCGACTCCATCTGGTGGGTCAACTCTGCTACGTCAGCGAAACCGAAGGTTGCAGCGCCCCCTTTAACAGAATGTGCACAACGAAAAATGCCATTGAGCACCTCATCATCCGCCGACTCTAGATTCAAATTGAGCAACATCTGCTCCATCAGATCCAGGTTTTCCCCCGCCTCTTCAAAAAAGATTTGATAAAACTGGGTTAGGTCGAAATCCCCGTTTCCACCGCCACTGTCCTGATGCGTTTCAGACATACCTCGCTCCTATCTTCTAACAATCAGAAAACTACGCAACAGTCAGCGAATGACCTTCTTGATAACGTCCAACAATCGCGCTGGATCGAACGGCTTCACCAACCAACCAGTAGCGCCGGCAGCGCGACCTGCCTGCTTCATCAAGTCACTCGACTCGGTAGTCAGCATCAAAATCGGTGTAGTTTTAAATTGCGGGTGGTCACGCAACTTCCTGGTGAGACCGAGCCCATCCAACCGGGGCATATTTTGGTCCGTCAGCACCAAGTCGAAAGACTGCGACTGCGCCTTTTCATAAGCATCTTGACCATCAACGGCTTCAACCACTTGGTACCCGGCCCCGGTTAAAGTGAAGGCAACCATCTTACGCATGGAAGGTGAGTCATCAACGGCGAGAATTAAAGGCATTTGGAACTCCGACTATTTCGATTAGGGGTAACAAGTATCTAGACTCAGAAAAGCTCAATAGAGCCAGCATCCATCTCATCTTGCGTCACGGGATTTGGACGTTCGGGCACTTCTTCAACAAAGGGTACCGCCTCTCCGTCCTCAACACCCATTGACTCGGACGCCAGCCGATAAGCGCAACCTTGGAGGATTTTCGACGTATGAATTATTAGTTGGGATGCCATATCCTGAAACTGAAGCTCGGTCACCGCCGCGCGCAAAGTGCTGCGAACATTGTCCAATTCCTTTGAATTCATCAACTCCGGAGTCGCCAAATTGGCGCTGGCACTTGTGAACCGCTCCATGAGATTTTCCATGGTGTGTGCAAGCAACCCATCCAACCTCGTCAGGTCGTGCACAACCACAAGCAGCGAATCCTGGACTTCGGCAACGAGCATGATCGGCATTTGAACCGCGGGGACAGTGGGGGTCGTCAATGTTGGCTGCATTGTCATGTGTCCTAAGTAACCGGTCTCCACATAGGTTTCGCTCCGTTTTTTTGGAGCTGAACGTCTCACGCTGTTAGATTAGCAGGAAACAGTAGGGTTGTGGAACTTTCGCAAACTTGCACACGATTTAGCCCTATAACCGACGCTTGGCCGACGGTCCCGCAGAACATCCATAATCGAACACCCATGGCATTGCAAAAATGGACACTTCCTCTGCGGCACCCCCTCTAAATATCTTGCACTTGGAAGACTCTGTGCAGGACCATAAGCTGGTCTGCAGGGCACTGGACAGGGCAGGTTTTTCGTACTTGATTACCCGTGTCGAGACACTGGCGGCTTTCACAGAGTCTGTCTCGACAAGTCGCCATGAATTAATTTTGGCCGACTATCGACTGCCCGGATTTACCGCAGTGGATGCCTGGTCTGCTTTGGCTCCCGGAGACAACCGCCCGCCGTTCATACTTCTATCGGGGGCAATAGGAGAAACAGCCGCCGTTGCGGCAATCCACCTTGGTATCAGTGACTATTTGCACAAGGATGATCTAGGCCAGTTAGGACGCGTTGTCACCCGTGCGATGGATGTGTATCGCACACGCCGAGCCAAGGAAAAAGCCGATCTGCAACTTGCCAGCTCCGAAAAACGTCTGTCTGAATTGAACGGCTACCTCCAAACAGCCATTGAACGCGAGAGAGCGTCTATCGCGCGAGAGATCCATGACGACATAGGAGGCTCTCTTGCGGCCGCCAAGCTTGACTTGGCGTGGATATCCAGACACAACCCCGACGCGAATGCGCAGGCACACATCCAGGCTGCAACTGACATGATCCAGCACGCGTTGGGAGCGAGTCAGCGAATCATGATGAGCCTGCGCCCATCCATCCTGGACCAAGGACTCTTCGCAGCGGTCCAGTGGTTGGCTTCGAGCTTTGAAAAGCGAACGGGGATCAAGACGACCCTGCGTACGACCAATGAAGAACTCTGCCCCGAAAAGGCGATACAGCTGACGGCCTACCGCACGGCCCAGGAAGCACTCACCAATATCTCGAAATATGCCCAGTGCAGCCTGGTCCAAATTGATATCTCTGACGCGGAAGATTTTTTGACAATGGAAATCAGAGACGACGGTGTCGGCATTTCAGAGCTGGAGATGCAAAAATCCCATGCGTTTGGCATCCGCGGCCTTCACGAGCGTGCGAAGACCATTGGCGGTTGGCTCGACATCAGCACCCGCCCAGGTGAGGGCACCTCCGTCATTCTTTCCGTCCCCCTTACGACAGGGACCAACCTTTCTCCGGAGGCACAATTCAAGTGATCAAGGTGATTCTCTGCGACGACCACGCTATGGTCAGACGTGGTATCAAAGACACCCTGGCGGACGCCATGGACATCGAAGTGGTAGGCGAAGCTGGCGGCTATGTGGAGGTTCGGGCATTGATCCGCACGACACCATGCGATGTGCTGATACTGGACCTGAACCTACCGGGACGGGGGGGGCTTGAAGTGCTGGCCAGCTTGCGCGAGGACCAATCGCCCATCAAAGTTTTGATTGTGTCCATGTTTGCCGAAGACCAGTACGCCATCCGATGTTTGCGCGCAGGGGCGGATGGCTACTTGAACAAGGCGGGCGACCCAGCCGAGCTGATTCCCGCCGTCCGCGCACTGGCTAAAGGGCGAAAATACGTCACCCCGGAAATATCCGAAATGCTGGTCGACAACCTGGCATCTCCAAGTACCGAGTCGCTGCATGCCAGCCTGTCAGAACGGGAACTACAAACACTGCTGAAAATCGCGTCCGGAAAACGACTGTCTGACATAGCTGAAGAACTCATGCTCAGCCCCAAGACGGTCAGCGTCTACCGAGCTCGCCTGTTGGAGAAGCTCAAACTGTCCAATAATGCGGAGCTAGCCGTCTACGCCATCCGAAACCAGCTGGTATAGGCTCAGCGCGTCGCACTTATTGGCGGGAAAAGATATCAATGGAACGCTCCAGAAGCACCATAAAGGGCTGGTCCAGCATCGGTAGCGTGACGGCGATACCAATCAGCCCAACCACTAGCGTAATTGGAAAGCCAATCGCAAAGATATTCATCTGTGGCGCTACGCGGGAAATAATTCCCAGAGCCAAATTGGCAAACATCAAAATGCCAACCATTGGCAGAGCTATCCACAACGCGCTGGCAAACAAATCTGCCCCCAAATGGTGGAGCCGCATATGCGCCAGTGTCTCCAGGAAGTTCTGGTCAACAGGAAAGCTCTGAAAACTCCGGATGATCGCAAACAACACCATGAGGTGCCCGTTTAAAGCCAGGAACAGCAAAGAGGTCATCTGACCGAAAAACCGAGCCACCGCGCTGGACTGCGCACCAATGGTTGGATCGAAAAACGCCGCGAAATTCAGCCCCATCTGGAACCCGACGACTTCCCCTGCCAACTCCACCGCCGAAAATACCACCCGAACCGCAAAGCCGATGGCTAGCCCTACCCCCACCTGCTGCACTACAACAGCCAGTGCGCCGGGATCATTAAAACCCACCACCGCCATTTCCGGCAAGCTGGCCTGGGCGGCTAGTGCGACCAGAAAAGCCAAGGCGACTTTGGCTCTGATGGGAATTGCCCTGGAAGAAAAAACTGGTGCCGCCGTAAAAACAGCGAGTACGCGCAAAAATGGCCAAATGATGGGGGATATCCAGGCCGCCAGCTGTGCCTCAGTGATGGAAATCACGACATATCTCAGGCTAAATGACAGATCCGGGTATGGCTTCTATCGTGCGACGAATGTATTCCACCAGCATGGTCAGCATCCATGGGCCCGCTATCGCAAATACGGCAATCACCGCAACCAGCTTGGGGACAAATGCCAGCGTTGCTTCGTTGATCTGGGTCACCGCTTGAAAAAGGCTGACTAACAAACCCACCACCAACGCCGTCCCCAACACCGGGGCGGACACCATCAGCAGCATCAATAGCGCATCCTGCCCCATTGTCAAAACCATTTGCGCGTTCATAGTCTGGCCTTCTTTCTTAAGTCACGAAACTCGCCGCCAGTGAGCCAATAAGCAAATTCCAGCCATCGGCCAGAACGAAAAGCATGAGCTTGAAAGGAAGTGCTACCAGAACTGGCGATAACATCATCATGCCAAGAGACATCAGGACACTCGCAACCACAATGTCAATCACCAGGAACGGAATGAAAATCATGAAGCCGATTTGAAAGGCCGACTTCAACTCACTGATGACAAAGGACGGCACCAGAACCCGCATCGGGGCGGTGTCAGCCTTAACCCCCGGGGGCAATTTGGCCAACTTGGCAAATAGTGCGAAATCAGATTGCCGTGTTTGCTTGACCATGAAGCTGCGCATTGGGGCTTCCCCCCTCTCCAAAGCCTGCTCAAAGCTGATCGCATTCTTTGTCAGTGGCAGATAAGCGTCCGCATAGACCTTGTCCAGGGTCGGTCCCATGACAAAAAAAGTTAAAAAGAGAGACAACCCCACTATGACCTGGTTGGGTGGAGACGATTGGGTTCCCAAGGCCTGGCGGAGCAGCGAAAGCACGATCACGATACGCGTGAAACCCGTCATCATCAACAATACCGCGGGCAAAAAAGACAGCGCAGTGAAAAAGAGCAGGGTTTGAATCGGGACAGAAAAGCTCATATTGGAGCCCCCCGTTCCCACTAGCAGTGGCAATTGCCCCCCGGATTGTGCCGAAGCTGATGCATGCAGCACCAAAACAAATAAACCCAGCAGGCTTCTACACATAACGGCCAAGCGATTCACACAAGCTCTCCACGCGTAAGGGGTTCCTGGTCGTTCGCTAACGGTGTTGCTGCGTCAAGGCCCCGCACCACGCCCGCCTCCTGTGCAGGGGCATCTACACCAACGCAGTGCAGGCGCGATATGGTCTGGCCAGTAACACCTAGCGTTAGCCAAACGCGCTTGCCTTCTGGGCCCACCTCCACCGTCACTACGCGCTGGTGTGGCCCGACGGCCAGTGCGGAAATGAACCGCGACTGACCGCTGACGTCGGCAAAGCGTCCCGGAACCCGTTGTTTCAGCCATTTCAAAGCCACCGGCAAACACACCAAAACCGCTAAAAATACGCCGACCAAAAGCCACGACTCAGTCATTGGGCGTTGTCAGCTCTTGCTTACCCGGCGCAGGCGTTCCGAAGGCGTCACCACGTCGGTCAAGCGGATACCGAATTTGTCGTTAACCACCACGACTTCACCCTGTGCAATCAAATAGCCGTTCACCAAGACGTCCATGGGTTCCCCTGCCAACGCGTCAAGTTCGACGACGGAGCCTTGGCCCAACTGCAGAATGTGCTTGATCGGTACCTTGGTACGCCCGAGTTCCACCGACAGTTGAACGGGTATATCCAGCACCATATTGATGTCGTGCATCGGTGCATCGCCACCGCCACCGGACATCGACGAGAACGGTTTTGGCACTTCCCCCGCCAACACGCCTCCCTGGCTGTCACTGCTGCCGGGCTCAGTGGCCTTTTGTTCCAACAGGGCTTCCGCCCAATCGGCCATGCCGTCGTCGGCCGCTTCGTCAGGTTTGTCTTCAGATGCCATTACTTTCTCCCAACCAGTTTTGGTCATTGCCCCGTAAGGCTTTGTCTATGCGAATGGCGTACTTTGAATTATGAGTTCCGTATTGGCATTCAAATACTGGCACGCCATCGACCGATGCCTGGATTTTTGGCTGCCGATCCAGTTCAATGAAATCGCCCTTCTTCATCGCCAGCAATTGTTCTATGGTCGCGTCAGCACGGGCCAATTCTGCAACCAAGGTAACCTCAGCGGCCTGAATTTCGCGGGTAAGCAAGTTGACCCACCGGCGGTCCACCTCTATGGAGTCACCCTGTGTAGAGGAGTAGAGCACATCCCGAATGGGCTCAAGCGTCGAATAAGGGAAGCAAAAGTGGATCGCCCCAGTGATATCGCCGATTTCCAGCTGAAATGAGGTAGAAATGACGATTTCGCTCGGCGTGGCAATGTTCGCAAACTGCGGTTGCATCTCGGAGCGCTGGTAGTCCAGTTCCAGCGGATAGATGCCTTTCCAAGCCTTCTTGTATTCGGCCGTGATGACGTCCACCAGGCGATTGATGACGCGCTGTTCCGTTGCGGAAAAATCACGCCCTTCTATGCGGGTCTGGAACTTGCCGATACCGCCATACAAGGTATCAATGACCCCGAATACCAGAGCGGGCTCACACACGATCAGACCGCTACCGCGCAGAGGCCTGATCGCTACGATGTTGAAGTTGGTAGGAACCGCCAACTCCCGCAGGAACGCGCTGTAGCGCTGCACGGTGACGGGTCCAACCGAAATTTCTGGGCTACGGCGGATGAAATTGAACAGCCCAACCCGCAAATTGCGTGTGAACCGCTCGTTGACGATCTCCATCGTAGGCATGCGCCCACGAACGATCCGTTCCTGGCTGGAAATGTTGTAGGTACGGACTTCTCCATGCTCCGCCGCCTCCTCGACCGTCTTCTGGCTCTCGCCAGTAACGCCTTCGAGAAGGGCATCTACCTCTTCCTGCGAAAGAAACGACTCACTCATATGTACATACCTGTGAAACCGCTATTGAACAATAAAGCTTGAAAACAACACACCAACCACGGGATATTCGGAATGGGTCCCTTTTGCCTTGCCCTTCGACTTTGTCTTTTTGGCCTTGGACGTGTCATGTTCGGCGTCTGCCTCTTCTTCCCCACCCCCACCGAAAGGCCTGGCCGTTTCGCGCAGGATATCTCGGGCTAACTTTTGCTTTCCGTCTTGGGTTAGCAATTCCGCAGCGGATCTCTGCGAAATCAACATGAGAATCCCGCTGCGTATGGTGGGGAGGAACGCCTTGACCTTGTCCACTGCCGGCGCGTCAGCCACTTCAAAGGTAATACCCACTTGCGCTACCCGCTCACCGCCGGGGTCGGCAAGATTCACAACCATGCTGTCCAGCGGCAAATAAGCCGGCGGCGACGCGGGCGCGGAGTGTGATGCTGCTTTTGCCGGAGTGGCATCGTCCCCCTCTTCCGCCGCAGCGCGCTGCTTGCTGATATAGAAAAACGCTCCCCCGCCGATCGCCAACACCAAAACCGCGGCGACGATGATGATCAACATCAGCTTGCTCTTGGCCGGGGCCTTGGCGTCTCCATCGCCAGCATCTGGTTTAGCAGCCACGTAAGCTCCTTGGTTCGAAAGTAAAAGGCTTCATTGCCGATTGGACCGCGCTGTCGCAGCGTGGCCTAGATAGTGACACATTCAGCGCCCTAAACAAAAAGATCCAAGGCGCCACCAGTAGATCGGCCGAAAACACCCCCCCTCTCGACGCGCGTCGGTTGCACGGAAACCACGCCCGCTTGACGCGCACCCTGGCGTGGCCTGCGCTCTTGATCGCCCGAGTTTCCAGCACCCGCTGTTCCCACCGACACGCCAGACAATACCAAGCCCTCGCTTTGCAGCATTTCCTTCAAATGCAGACTGGCATTCTCCAGCGCTGCGCGGGCGTGTATTTCGTCGGAGCGGAACGCAATGTGGGCTTCGTTCCCTTGCATGCGGATGCTCACTTCCACTGGTTTGTCTCCGATCCCATCGAGCTTCATCTCTGCGTTCTGAATATCATTGGAAATCCAATAGGCGACCTGGTCCGCGACATATGTAGCAGTGGACGCCACCGCTTCAGGCGCTACAGGTGCGGACGCCCCGTTTACGGGTTGCAAAAATGTCTGACCCGGTGCAGAGCCGTCCGAGAAGTTGGACCGGAAAACCGACCGCTCGCGCCCACTATCTTCCCGCCGCGCAGGGGTCACAGCATTGGCCGCCGATAGCATCGCGACAACCGGATTCAACGACTCGTCCACCAATCGATGAACTGTCTGCAGTTGGCGGATATCGGGTGCCGTTGTATTGGTATTGGTGGGCGTGGACAGAGCCTCCTGAGCAAACGCCAGGCGCGCTAACGCATCTTTTTGCGCTTTACCACCGCTGTCGGGAGGCTCAGTGGTTCCCACACCAAGGGCTACTTCCACAACCGGGACCGGGCGCTCCGGCCTGACCGGAGCCGTTGCCACCTTTGTCACTCCTACAAGATCCGTTGTCGGCACAGCCGCTACGTTGGGAAGGGCGGGGTCTTTGCTAGCTGGTGGCGGATTGAACCACTGCGCAGCCTGGGCCAGCAGGGCAGTTGCATCCACCGCCACCTCCGGTTGCACAGGAGCGGGCATGAGCATTGCAAGGTCGCCCAGCCCGATCTGCAAGGCCTTGTCGTCCTCTGGTGGTGTAAGACCCAGATCCCCACAGACTTCTTCCAACTCGATTACGTCCGTGGCCCCGGGTCCTTTCAACACCGGTGCGGGTCCCGGAAAAACACTCAATTCCACTGCCAAGGGAACACCGGTAACACCAGGCACCGTCTCCTCGGGGGTGTCCAAAGACGCCAGGACGGCCATAAACCCCCCGAGCCCCCCGGTTCCAGGGCCATGCGCATCTCCCAGCTTAGCTTTCGATGGCTTGGACTCCGTATTTGTAGGGCGTGATGTGTTTTGTGCCGAACCTGTTTCAATCGTCATGCTTCTCTCCACTCATTGGCAGTGCCCGATTACGGGCGTGCTGCATCGCTGCAAATTCATCGGTATGGCGCTGCTGGCGCTGTCGTTGGGTACGCAACAAGACTGTCTGCCGAGACTTCAATATCTGGTTCAAGCCCAATAACCGAACTTCAGCTTGCAGCAACTTGGCCTTGGCATGCTCCAGTTGGCCTTCGGACTGGGTCAGCACGCCCGACTGCATGGCAATGGCCTGTTGCAAACGGTCCATAAACTGGTACTGGTGGCGCATCAGTTCCACGGACACGCCGCGGGTGGCAGTGCCCGTCCAGCGGGTATCGGTATCCGCAGAGTAGTTTTCGAGTTGTGCCATTTGCGACCTGGCAAATGTCAGGGTGCCCTCCACCCGGGCCGTGGCCTTGGCCAATGCGTCACGTGCCAACGTGGCGTGCTCGATGGCCAACAGGATGCTTTTCAATGCGCTCATGCGGCACCCACCCCTACGCTAGTCGCCGCCAGCAGCTCGTCCAGCACATACCCCGCGGGCGCTGCCTGGAACATGTCCTGTTGCAGGAATTGGCTCATGCCGTCGTGCAGCGCTATCGCCTCGTCCAGCGCGGGGTCCGAGCCCTGGGCATAGGCACCAATCTGGATCAAATCGCGGCCGCGCTCGAACTTGGAATAGATCGCCCGGAAGCGCCGCGCCAGCTCGAAGTGCTCACGCGACACCACGTTGTGCATGACCCGCGACGCCGATTGCTCTACATCAATCGCCGGGTAGTGGCCGGATTCAGCCAGTGGACGCGACAACACAATATGGCCGTCCAGAATCGCCCGGGCGGCATCGGCTATAGGGTCCTGCTGGTCATCGCCTTCGGTTAGTACCGTATAAAAAGCGGTGATAGAGCCAACACCGTGAAGGCCGTTGCCGCTACGCTCCACCAGCTGCGGCAGCTTCGCAAAACAAGACGGTGGGTAACCCTTGGTAGCGGGTGGCTCGCCAATGGCCAGCGCGATCTCACGCTGGGCCATGGCGTAGCGCGTCAGCGAATCCATCAGCAAGAGCACATGCTGCCCCTGGTCCCTGAAGCTCTCGGCAATGGCTGTCGCATACGACGCGCCCTGCAGGCGCAACAGTGGCGGTGCGTCGGCCGGTGCCGCCACAACCACGGAGCGGGCGCGACCTTCAGCGCCCAGAATATCTTCAATGAATTCCTTGACCTCACGGCCCCGTTCGCCGATCAGGCCCACCACAATGACATCGGCCTCGGTGTAGCGGGCCATCATGCCCAGCAACACACTCTTGCCAACGCCAGACCCGGCAAAAAGGCCAATACGCTGGCCGCGCCCGACGGTGAGCAAGGCATTGATGGCTCGCACGCCGGTATCCAGCGGCTGGCGCACCGGCGCCCGGTCCATGGCATTGATGGGCCGACGGTCCAGCGGTTTGGAAGACACCTCGGTAATCGGACCTTGACGGTCCATGGGGTTGCCCTGGGCGTCCACCACCCGGCCCAGCAAGCCATTGCCCAACGGCAACCGCAGCATCCCGGCACCGAAAGCGACATTGGACACCGCGGAATCGCCCAGCCGGGGTATGGGAATATAGGCTGCGGCCGGTGCGACCCCAGCGCCGCTGGATAAACCATGCACATCACCGGCAGGCATTAAAAAGGCCCGTTCTCCGGCAAAGCCCACTACTTCGGCCAGCACTGGTTCACGCGCCTTCATGGACACCACGCACTGGGAGCCCACCGGCACACGAATGCCGCTGGCTTCCAGCACCAGCCCGGTCAGGCGGGTCAGCGTGCCGCGCACTTCTAGCGTGCTGTCCTGTTCCACGCTGTTCCGGGCGCGCTCCAAGTACTCGGTCCATTTGGTTGTGGTTTCAGTTATCTCCACGCGGCACCTCCCACGACGACTCCAACCCCAGTTTGGCCACTGCGCGGCTCCAGCGTTTTTCCATCGTGCCATCGACAACGGTTCCGGCGGCCTCAACCAGGCAGCCACCCCTGGTGACCTTGGAGTCCGCCAACAGCGTCAGCGCCAGACCAGAAAATTCCTGCCGCAACACGTCCTCCAGCACATCCAGATCCAGCGGGTTCAAACGCACCACAGCGGCCTTGCAATCTGTGGCCAGCAGCCCCAGCGCTTCGCGAATGACGGGTTGCAGGGCGTTTGGATTGCTGGACAGCTCGTGCCGCAACACCTGGCGGGCGAGTTCGCAGGCTAACTCCAGCACGCCCTGTGCCATGACCTGCTGTGACTGGTCTAACTGCGCATTGGCATGTTCCAGTCGCTGCAAATATTCCCGTGCTGCGTCCTGGCCTTGAATCTCTATGTATTCCGAGATGTGGCGTTGGCCCTCCAGCGTCGCCTGCGCGTGGCCTTGGGCGTAGCCATCTGCAAACCCGAGCTGGCGGGCCTGCTCATCGCGGACACGCTCATCTGCTTCCTCGCGGGCCTTGACCTTGGCGGCAAAACGCACCGAAGCCTGGTCCACCGCACCGAAATCAAAGCCGACGACAGCACCAATATCGGCACTGGAAATAAAGCGGCTTTGGTTGCTGCGTGTCATCAGACCATGGCGTCGTCGCCACCCCCACCGCCGATGACAATCTGGCCCTCGTCCGCCAGGCGGCGCACAATTTTCAACACTTCCTTCTGCTGGGCTTCTACCTCAGACAAGCGCATCGGCCCGCGCGACTCCAGATCCTCGCGCAGCGTGGCCGCGGCCCGGGACGACATATTGGCCAGGATTTTTTCCTTGAGCTCGGGCTGGGCACCCTTCAGTGCCACGATCAGCACGTCGGATGACACTTCCTTCAGCACCATCTGGATGGCCTTGTCGTCGAGCTTGAGCACATCATCGAAGACAAACATCTTGTCCATGATCTTCTGGGCCAGGTCTGCATCGTGGTTGCGAATGGATTCGATGACCGTACCCTCGATGGCGGTGCCCATCAGGTTAATCATTTCGGCCGCAGTCTTGATACCGCCCAACGACGACTTGCGGATCTTGTCGCCACCGGCAAGTACCTTGAACAGTACCTCATTGAGGTCTTTCAGCGCCGTGGGCTGTATGCCTTCCATGGTAGCCACGCGCAGCATGACCTCGTTGCGCTGGCGCTCGGTCAGGTTCTTCAGCACGTCGGCCGCTTGGTCGAAATCCAGGTGCACCAGGATGGCCGCTACGATCTGGGGGTGCTCGTTGCGCAGCAGCTCGGCTACCGACAGTGGGTCCATCCACTTCAGGCTTTCAATGCCCGAAACGTCGCCACCCTGCAGAATCCGGTCGATCAGCAGCGCGGCCTTGTCGTCACCCAGTGCGAGCTTAAGCACCGAGCGAACATAGTCGCCCGAGTTGGAAACCAGCAGGCTCTGGGATGCGGCAACCCCGGTAAATTTGGTGACGACATCGTCTACACGCTCGCGCGTGATCTGCGTAGTCTTGGCTATCGCCTCGCCCAGCTTTTGCACCTCTTTCGGCGACAGGTGCTTGAACACTTCCGATGCTTCTGCCTCGCCCAGAGACATCATCAGAATTGCCGCGTCTTGTAGTCCTTCGTCTTGTGCCATGGTGCTATTTTGCGCCGGCCATCAAGCCGGAGCCTCGCCGTTCATCCACGTTTTGATGATGTTTGCCACAGCGGCCGGGTTGTCACGCGTCAACTGTCGGGCATCTTCAAGTTGCTTCTCGCTGCCTGACAGTGCAGCCGGGTCGTTCGCGCCGCCAGGACCGCTCAGTTGTGGTCGCTCCGGCGTGTCAGATTCCAGGGCGTCGAGTTGGTTGATGCTGACATTGCTGGCCTGCCCTCCGGTCGCCGACGCCGTGCCCATGGCCTTCATCGCAGGGCGGATAACGCCCACCAGCACCAGCAAACCAAACAGCAGGGTACCTAGCGGCCATGCGAAACTCCGGGCCAGATCTATCACCTCGGGCTGGCGGTAGAACGGTATGTCCACCACCGCCACTTTTTCGGCGACAAATGCGGCATTCAGCAAATTGACTGAATCGCCCCGCTCCTTGTTGAATCCCACGGTTTCGCGCACCAGGGCAGTCATCTTCTCGATCTGCGCATCGGTCAGTGGTGTGGTGACGGTCTTACCCTTGTCGTTGGTGGTCACGTTATGGTTGATTACCACCGCTGCATTGATGCGCTTGACGATACCGGACGCGCCTTTGACCACACGAATCGTCTTGTCCACCTCGTAATTGATGATGGACTCCCGCTTACCGCCACCAGCCAAGGCGGACTGCCCACCCACCCCCGGAGTCTGGGCCGCACCGTTAATAGGCGCCGATGTCGCACCCGGAGGCTGGTTTGTGGTGGCGCCCGGCACGCCAGATGGTGGGCTGTTGGACGCCGCATTGGTGCTTTCCACCACTTGCTGGCTGCGGATGGCGCTGCTGTCCGCAGCCTGGTTGGGCTTGTGGGATTCGGTCGTGGACTCCGTCTGTGAAAAGTCCAGCTCGGCAGTCACCTGGGCCTTGACGTTTTGCCGGCCAACAATGGGCTCCAGAATATCCAGGATGCGTTGGCTGTATTGCTGTTCCACTTGGCGCACGTACTGCAGTTGCTCGGCGTCCACGCCCAAGGCGCTGCCCGATCCATCTGATGGGCTGGACAGCAACTTGCCGGTGTCATCCAGCACGCTGACGGCTGACGGCGCCATCTCGGGCACGCTGGATGCCACCAAATGCACAATGCCCGCCAATTGGGCACGGTCCAGCGTGCGGCCAGGGTGCAGGCTTAACAAGACAGACGCAGAGGGCTTTTGCTGTTCGCGGAAGAAACCGTTCTGATTGGGCAGGGCCAGATGCACGCGGGCGTTCTGCACGGAAGACAGGGCCTGGATAGAGCGGGTCAGTTCACCTTCGAGCCCACGTTGAAAGGTCAGACGCTCCTGGAACTGGGTCATGCCGAATCGGTTGGACTCCATCATCTCAAAACCATTGACCGACCCCTTGGGCAGGCCCAGCGACGCCAACTTGAGTCGCACGTCATGCACGCGGTCTGCTGGCACCAAAATAGCGCCGCCGCCTTCAGAATGCTTGTAGGGAACGTTGAGGGTGCTCAGCTGGGCTATCACCGCGCCCCCGTCCTTGTCGGCCAAATTGGAGTACAGCACCCGCCATTCAGCGTGGCGGCCCATGACCAGGCCAACGATGCCGATGGCTACAAACAGGACCACACCCATCGCCAGACGCAGCCGTTGCCCTTGGTCCAGACCGGCCAGGCGTTGGGCTAGGGTGGGATTGACAGGAATGGTGGCAACTGCAGACATTGTGTGTTCCGATGATTCCGATGCAAGAGGCGGGGTTGGCCGCAGGACTGGGATTGATTATTCGACCCACCCCCGAAAACATTAGGGTGATAAGCACCGGCTTTCCCTACCAATTCAAAATAATGACCACCGAGCACGGGTAATAGGATTGCGGCACCCCAAACAACCAGGGAGATCCACCATGGATTTCAAGCTCAGCCCCGTGACCATGCCGACGACGGTCCGCCCCAGCACCGGCGTGCGTCCTGCTGCGGCGGCAGGTGCCCAGGGGGTGGGCGGTGGCTTTGCAGGTGCCCTCAAAGGCGCGCTGAATTCGGTCAGCGCCGCGCAGAACGAAGCCACGCGCCTGCAGCAGGAAGTGCAGATGGAAAATCCCAAAGTCAGCCTGGAAGAAACCATGGTCGCCATACAGAAGGCGCAAATCGGATTCCAGGCCTCGCTACACGTACGCAACCGTATGGTTCAGGCTTACACTGACATCATGAATATGCAGGTGTAACTTCCCGTGGCGCGAATTGACTCGCGAAGTATCGGAGAAACAGGCTGGCAGCCCTGTTGGATGTGCGTGATCAACTATAAAAATAGTAGCGAATCAATGCAGAAAATGGCGCGACCCGTCCGGTTGCTCGTCGCAGTGCGCGAGCCACGGTTCGGCCAAAAAGCGGATTTGTGCATCGTTGTGCAAGATGCGCTTCATGATGCGGGTTTTCTCGGACCGATGTTCGGGTGACAACTCTTCTTCGCGGGCTTTGAAGCGCAGTTGCTCAATCAAAACAGCGCACAAACCTTCGAAACGCACCACATCTTCCCAGGCTTCCGACTTGGCAGCGTCTACCATTTTGGCGCTGCTGTCTTCGATTGCCTTGTAGTAGTCAATCAGCAAGCGGGACATCAAACTGCTCCAGATAAGGAAACGGGTTGCAAATATGCTGGGCTCTTCCCGTTAATCTCTTTCCAGCCACTGGCGACCACCTCGATCAAACGGCTGACCTCATCCAATCCAGCAACATCGTTGCGCACGTTGGCCAGAGTGAGTTGGGTAACGCAATAGCTGTACAAGTCTTTCAGGTTGGCCGCCAACTCCCCGCCCTCTTCCAGATTCAACGGGGCCATCAGGCCTTCTTCCAGAATACGCACGGCGCGGCCAATCTTGCGCCCTTTTAGCGGGATGTCACCGCTTAGCATGGCCAGGCGCGCACTACCCAGAGCCTGACCGAGTGCATCAAACAACAACGACACCAGCTTATGGGGGTCAGCGCTGCTGATACTGGTTTCAACACCTACGCTTTTGTAGGCAGAGGCTGATCGCGTGGCAACGGGGTTAAACATGCTCAAACTCCTTGTGTCCTTGTGAGAATTATCGGCATAAAGGAGACAAAACTAAAGGTCTATATGCAATATCAGCCCGTTGATTTATTCCAAGTGGTCACCTGTTGCGCCACATAGGAGTTCAGCGCCGACAGACTCGCCATTTGCGCATCCAGGGCTGAATACTGCTTGCGCAACCTTGCCTCAAACAGGGCCGCTCTGTCATTGACTTTGGTCTGATCCAAGGAGTTGCTCGTAATTTGCTTTTGCAGCGATGCCGCTTCGTTGAAGACCGACCCCCCTCTGAGAGCCACTCCTTGTCCAAAGTCCCTGAATTTCAGGGCGAATCCGTTGGTTAGCGGGTTTTGGTTGTTATTGGTAAAGAGCTGCTGCAAGGAGGTGCCATTGTTGGCGGCCGCGCTCAACTTTGAGGTGTCAATATTGATCGTTCCGTCGCGTTGCTTGATCAGCCCCACGTCGGCCAAACGTTGGGACGTTGCGCCCTGGCTGATAGACCCCAGCATCCTGTTCAACACATTTTGCAAGCCAACGATGGCAGGATCGCCCTGGAACAGTCCCGACGTCTTTGTGGTGGCATCGTATTTTGTCAGGTCGGCCAAGGACTTTGCCAGCGTGTTGTAAGCCGTTGCAAAATCCTGCACGTTTTTGACGGACGGCGTCACGTCTTGCCGTATCGCCATCGTCACCGAGTTCTTCACTTCGCCAGGCAGGCCATAGCTCGTCGTCGTAGTGGCCGCCAAGGTGATAGTCACACCCGCAAAATTTCCTTCCAAGGTATTGGTGGCCGAGGTAACCGCCAACCCGTTGATGCGTGCCTTGGCATCTTGCCCATACTGCACGGGAATTCCGGCGGCGGCCATGCCAACTCCGGGTTTGTTTTGCGGGTCAAACACCAACCCGGCCAGCGGCGCATCTGCAGACTGCACCCGAAACCCGGCTGCTGCCCCTGTAGCGGAAGACTGGAACAGCAAACGTTGGTTGACCCCATCATTGAAAACCGATGCAACAACACCGGTGTTGGCCACATTGATCTTGCCGGCAATGGTCGCCAAACTATCCGTCGCTCCTACCGTGACGGCAACACTGGGAGACGTTCCCGGCGTGAAGGTAGCACCCGCGCCGGTCCATGTGCCCAACTGGAAAGTCAACGTCCCAGCCCCGGGCATGGCGCCCGGCGCAATCGCGGCCGAAGAAGCCGATTGTTTCAAGGCAAGCGCATCGACATCCAAGCTGAACGATGTAGCGCTTGCTGCATTGGTAGCAGTGATGGTGGCAGCGCTAGTATTGGACGACGATGCAACACGGGCAGACCAGGAATTTGGATCCGCGATACGGGTTGCCACATCGGTCAGCGCGGCAAACTGTGACTGCACTTGGCCGAACGCAGATACCTGCGCCTGAAGCGTGGTCGCTTTGAGTTGCAAAGACTTAAGTGGCTGTTTCTCCAATGCCACCAACTGGCTCACGATGCTATTGACATCGAGCCCACTACCGATGCCCGCAGATGAAATTGCCATATTAGCCTCCTACACCTTCAATGACTAGGTATTATCCCAATCTCAACCGGGGCATAAGCACCAAAAAACCCTTGATTAACCCCAAAATCAAAGAATAAAAAGGGGCTCGCACCCCTCTCACTTTTACATATCGGTAATTTGTTGCGCGACTTGAGCGATCAATCACTCAAACATTCAGCCAATCAGCGCTGCAATGCCAATACACCTTGTAGCAACTGGTTGGCCTGGATCACCATCGCGGTACCTGCGTTAGACAACCTCAACATCCAACTTCCCGAAGAAATCGATTCCATCCTGGATGCCTTGCGCATTGTCGAATAACACATGGTTGTTGGAAAGAATTTTTCTTTGGGTTTCTTCTCGCATAACTCTGTTTGTGGCAAAGGCGACTGCCTTTTGGGCATAGTCCTCGCAGTCCCGCGCTATGCACTCCGGCACACGCATTAAGTTGGCGAAAAACATTCCCACTCTTCCACGCATAAATTCTGATGGTCTGCTAACAAATGGCGTTCCAACTGAACATGTAGCAATAACCGTTGTACCGATACCAAAATGAAATGAATCGAGCACCACATCTGCCGCCCTAACCATACCCATGAAGTCATGGTAATCCGCTACCCACGGCAGAAATTGAATTCTTGCGCGCACACTTTCCGGTATGGTTCTCTCAAATCGCTTTTCGAGCATGACTTGCCAATAACCGTATGTTTTGTCATTAATTAAAATTATGTAACCGGTTGGGTCCAGCTCCAGTATTCGTGCCATCGCATCGTCAAAGTCCGGATGCAGTTTTTGTAGCATCATCGGGCAAATGTAGACGTTGCCACCCGACGGCATGCCCAATTCAGCGCGCGACTTGAATGATGTTGGCAATGTGGGGCGTTTGAAATAAAACAAGCCAAATGGAAGCCGCACCAATTTTTCAGTGTAATGCTCTTGGGCCCCTTCTATCTCCATCAACTCGGACGAAATAAAGTAATCCATATTCGCTATCCCGGTGGTAACCGGGTGGCCTCCCAATACGCATTGCCTGCGTGCCAGACGCGCAAATGCCAATAAGTAGGTGGGCGTATCCATTCCAATGTCCAAATAGACCAAAATGTCCAATTCCAGTTCAGCTATTTGTTGCCGCGAAACAGCAAGATCTTCCGAAAGACTCACATGAACACCTGCGAAATTTGGGTATGTTTCCTGCAGGGCGTGCGCATTCATTTTGGTCCAGGATATTAAACTAACATCAAAACCCCCTAGCGAAGCCAATCCAGTAACTATTTCACTAAAACTCAAAGCAACAGAGTGCTTTGAAATGAACCTAGATAAAAAACCGATTCGCCGCCGACCCGGATTCCGCGGTAGCTCGCAATGCGGTGCCACGTACAGCAGGCTCGGACAGGCCTGCGCATAGAAATCTGCTACTTTCTTCTGTAAATATCTATCATTTAGTCCGTGAAACGCCATGAAAAAACTGGTAAAAAAAATTTCATTTATCGGATTAACTATCGTAATTTGTTCTTGGGAAATTGCTTCCAAATTGTCTTCAAAGGATTTTCGACTTAACTCAACTTCGATTTTAGTGCCCATGATGGGTGGCAACAGCATTGCAAGAAATACTTTCAGTCCACCGCTGGGTTTCAATGCGTACGCGCTATTAATACAAGCAGCAGCCTCGGCTATTGCCCCAAATGGCCTTAATGACATACCGAGAAGGATCCATGCGTCGTAATAGTTGGGGTTTAGGGACAAGGATTTTTCGAAGAATCGAATCGCCTCAACGGGAGCGCGATGCACCATCGTCTTCCCTATATTTAAATATGCTTGAAATAGATTAGGATTTAATTCTGTGGCTTTCTTAAACGCCTGGATGGCCTGCGTGTCGAACCCTTGCACGTACAGTGAAAGCCCCAGGTTATTTATAATTTCTGCGCTGTTTGGAATAATTTCAAGGGCTTTTTTATAACTTTGAATTGCTTCATCCAGCTTGCCTTGCGCGTGCAGTGCGACACCAAGATTATTGTGAATATCCGCTGTGTTTAGTTTCAACGCCAACGCCTGGCGATAGCTCTCAATCGCCAGATCGAATTGTTCCAAATCTTTATAGGTATTCCCTAAAGTCCCTAGATAAGATGCGTTGGTTGGGCGCTGGGTAATCGCTTGCTGGATGAGATCAACTGCTTTTTGCATATTTCCTTGCTTGTGTGCAATGAGGCCAAGCAAGTGAAGTGCATCTGGGTGCCTGGGATCTACTTCCAGAATTCTTTCAAAAAGATTTTGTGCTGGCGCAATGCGTTCTGCACGCAAATGGTCTGTACCAAGTTTCAACCAATTGGGAACCAAGGTGAAATTCGCATTTTGCTTGCTAGCGGCCGTTGCTTTTTCCTTGCGCTGACAGCAATGTTTATATTTCTTAGTGCTCCCGCACGGGCAATTTGCGTTTCGGTCAATAGTTATCAACATTTTGGTTTATTCCGAGAAGGATTTGTAGAATTCCTCAAGCCGGTTGAACTCCCTGCGATTTGAATAGCGAAAGCTGCGGACACTACTCGATTCAAGAACTGGATGCCTGCTCGCAAATACTACCCTGTGTCCCGTCACCATTCAAACATTTTCCGCATTACAACTGCGACCGCATCGACTTGGTGGCGCAGGACTGCGCTGGATAGCGCAAGTTGGCGGTTAACTGGGAACGTCTTGCTGGATAGATGGGAGCGATGCTGAAATTGGTCGTCGACGGTGCAATGGGACTGGCGGTTCACCAACGAAAAAGCCGTGACGTCCGCCGCTTTCCGGTGGGGTCACGGCTTGGGCCGTCACAGCTTGCGAGAGTTGGATCAGCGCAGCAGTGCCAGTACACCCTGTGGCAACTGGTTAGCTTGGGCCACCATCGCCGTGCCGGCCTGTTGCAGAATCTGCGAACGCGACAGGTTCGCGGTTTCTGCTGCAAAGTCTGCGTCCTGAATCCGGGAGCGGGATGCGCTCAGGTTGTCAGACGTGGTGCGCAGGTTAGAGATAGTGTTCTCAAAGCGCGACTGCAGGGCACCAAAGCTGGCACGCTGCCCGTTGACGGCAGACAACGCCGAATCCACTGTACTCAAAGTCCGGGTTGCGGAATCGACAGTCGACACATCCAGCGTGCTGGCAGCTTGCAACTGGCTGCCCGACGCTGCCGCTGTAAAGTATCCCAAACCTGCCGCACTGGCGGTATTGGTGATGCCAAACGACTTGTCTGAATCCAAGGTGACGGCTCCACTGGTGGTGGTAACACCGGCGGCGTTGGCGGCTGTGGTTACAGTTCCGACCGTGAAAGCACCGGCCGCATTTGCCGCTGAATTAACCTTGATGTCTGCACCGGATTCGTTGGTCAGCGTTATTCCGGTCCCTGCGGAATTGAGCTTGGCGGTCACGCCCGTGGAAGCGGTCTTGTCGTTGAAGGCGGTGATCGCACTGGCCAGACCGTCTGCGGTGTTCCCGGTAGACCCAACGGTGAACGACACCGTGGCGGCTGTTGAATTGTTAGACAGGACAGTGAGGGAATAGCTGGTGCTGGCCGTGAGTGTCGTCATGTCAATCGCGGTGCGGGCAGTGGCCGATACGCCGGTTGTACCCGTTTGTGCATTGATATTGGCGGCAACGGTTTTGGCGCTATCGGCGGCGGCCACGGTAACTGTTGCACTGCCAGCGGCGCCGTTGACGACGATGGAGTTGGCAGCAGTCGTGTTTGCGGCATTCGCAACTGTAAAGGAAGCATTGGCGCCAGCTGAGGAGCCGGTCACTAAATCACCCACACCGCCCGCCGTTGCGGCAACGACCGAGCCTATGCGATTGTTGCCGTACTTGCTGGTGCTGAAATTGGCCGTAGTGGCTGTAATGGTCTGGTTGGCATTGGCACCCACCTGGAAGGTAGCAGAACCCAAGCTACCGTCTAACAGGTTCAGGCCGTTGAACTGGGTTGTTTTAGCGATACGGTCCAACTCCGATGTGAGCTGACCAACCTCAGCATTCAGCGCCGACCGGTCACTGGCTGAATTGGTGGCATTGGCGGACTGCACGGCCAACTCGCGGACCCGCTGCAAGATCGTGCCAGCAGCACCCAGGGCGCCTTCGGCCGTTTGCGCCAAGGAAATACCGTCGTTAGCGTTGCGCCCAGCTTGTGTCAAGCCACGGATCTGTGCGGTCATGCGCTCTGAAATATTAAGTCCAGCCGCGTCGTCTTTGGCGCTGTTGATGCGCAAACCCGAAGACAGGCGTTGCATCGAAGTGGACAGCGACATTTGTGATGCCGAGAGGTTGCGCTGCGCCGTCAATGAGTTGACATTGGTGTTGATAGTAGCCGACATGTGATAACTCCTAAAAAGTAACCTTCCAAATCCGGCGAAATGCCGATCCTAAAGCCTGCGTTGCCGCCAGCCTCCATGACCGGTGTGCCAGTCTAAGCACTATCCGGACGGCGGGTTTGTCATGACCCGTTGCAATTGATTTCGGCTTGTCTTCCAGAAACTTGAGCCCTTACATCTGCTACTTTGGCGTATCACGTACGCCGCAGTGAAGCATGAAGATCTAAATACCTTTTACCCACCATTTCGCAAAAACAGGGGTTTACCCCTATTCAGAAAGCCTGTCTGCGGCAAATTAGCCGGGTTTTCACTCGTTTATCGACCTATCAACTGTGCACGCCTTCTCCACAATTTACCCATCGTTACTGATTGTCTGCAGCCTGGCAGACCTTGAAGTCGGCGGCGACGCCAATTCAATTTTTAAGGAGTTAAGCTGTGGCCTCAACTATTAACACGAACGTCAACTCATTGACTGCGCAGCGCAATCTAGCCATGTCGCAGACCTCGCTGTCCACTTCGATGCAACGCCTGTCTTCAGGTTTGCGCATCAACAGCGCCAAGGACGACGCTGCGGGCCTGGCCATCAGCGACCGAATGACCTCACAAATTCGCGGGTCGACGCAGGCCGCTCGCAACGCCAATGACGGCATCTCTCTGGCACAAGTAGCAGAGGGCGCACTGGGCTCATCAGGCACGATTTTGCAACGGATACGCGAGTTGGCGGTGCAGTCTGCCAATGCGACTAACTCGGCCAGCGACCGCTCGGCATTGAACGCTGAAGTGGGCCAGCTCACGTCTGAGCTGGACCGCATTGCCAAAACCACCCAGTTCAATGGTCAAAACCTGTTGGATGGCAGCTTTGGCTCCGCCACCTTTCAGGTGGGTGCCAACGCCAACCAGACCATTACCGCCACCACGGCCAATTTCAGCACCAGCAAATTCGGCAACAACCGCATCGGTTCGGTAGTTGCCCCCACGGCTGGCGGCGTGGGTGATTTGGTGACCGGCTCCACTGCCGGCGCCAATCCCTCAACGGCGGTTGCTGGTGCGGTCAGCACGATTGCGGCCAATTCCATTGTGGTCAATGGTGCCGCCGGCAGTGCGACGGTTACAGTGGTTGCAAAAGACAGCGCCAAAACCGTGGCCGCCAACATCAATGCCCAAGCAGGCACCACGGGCGTAACCGCCACCGCGCGTACATTCATTGACGCAACGGCATTCGTTGCAAGCACCAGTTATTCCTTGTCCGTTGCTTCAAACAATCCTGTCGCCACGCCCGCCACCATATCTTTCACCGTGGGCGCGGCAGGCAGCACGGCGGATGGCTTGGCCAGTGCGGTCAACGCCTTTAACGACAAAACCGCTACAACCGGTGTGACTGCCAAGATCAACACGGCAGGAAACGGCATCACGCTGACCAACGACTCGGGCGCGGACATCGCGGTGACGTCATCGGCCACGTCCGGTGCCTTCACCCTCGGAGTGGCGGTCGCAGCAGGGGGCAGCGCTTACGTTACGGGCGCGGTCACACTGGATTCGGACAAATCCTTCGGTATCACCAACACGGCCAGCGCGGCGGGCGTCGGTTACTTCACGCTCGCAGCGTCCGGCAGCCAATTGCAGGCAGCCGGCACGCTGGATGTGTCAACCGTCGAGTCAGCGACGCGCACACTGTCTACAGTAGACGCATCACTTGCCACGGTAAATGGGCAACGCGCCAGCTTCGGCGCCCTACAGTCACGCTTTGAAACCACTATCTCCAACCTGCATACCACCAGCGATAACCTGTCGGCTTCTCGTTCACGGATCATGGACGCGGATTTCGCAGCAGAAACCGCCAACCTGTCGCGGACGCAAATTCTGCAACAGGCCGGTACCGCAATGGTCGCCCAGGCCAACCAATTGCCGCAAAGCGTATTGGCGCTCCTCAAGGGCTAAGCCCTGGGGCAAGTCTGTATTATTTGTTGACGGCAGCTTGTGCCACCGCGTGGCGCGTGGAGACGTATTTCCCGCGGTATCTTGTTTGTAGGGATTTGCCTTACAACCTGAAGGGGACTCCCCGACACACGCTTTAGCCACAATCCGATTTAAGTTTTTGCCGTTCCAGCCCAGAATTGGCTCCATGGTGATTCACACGAATTACCGCTCACACCAGGAGCCCGAAATGACCAACGAACAGCTGTTGAACGAAATCCGCGAAGCTAACATGACCTACCTCATGCTGGCGCAAAACCTGATCCGCCAGGACAAACCCGAAGCACTGTTCCGCCTGGGCATGTCCGAAGAGTCGGCCGACCTCATTGGTGCACTGTCCCCTGCCCAGATCATGAAGATCGCCTCCGGCAACATGCTGCTGTGCCGCTTCCGTGTGGACGATGACATGGTCTGGAATCTGCTGACCAACCACTCGGTGAACAAGGTTGACAACGACGCCACAACCAAGCTGCATGCCAGCATCCTGATGGCCGGCCGCTACGCCGAAACCCTGTAAGCAAAACCCTTCGCCCCCTTCTCCCGGAGCAACACCATGGCCACCAAAAGCGTTTTGAACGATTCCAAGCAAGTAGAGCGCGCAGTCGCGTTGATCCGGCTCGGCGCCCGCCTGCAGGTATTGGAAAGCGAGACGAATTTGTCCTACGAACGCTTGCTCCGGCTGTACAAAGAAGTGGCGGGCCGCTCCCCCAGCAAGGGCCAACTGCCGTTTTCTACCGAGTGGTTCCTGACATGGCAGCCAAATATCCATGCGTCGCTGTTCCAGAACACCTATGAGTACCTGACCAAGGTGTGCGCCATGGACGACATTGACGCCATCATGAAGGCTTACCGCTTGTACAGCGAACAGATTACGGCATGCGCCGTAGAGCCTCTGCTGTCGGTGACCCGGGCCTGGCGACTGGTCAAGTTCATTGACAACAACATGCTGTCCATGACCAAGTGCTGCAAGTGCGGTGGCCACTTCGTCAGCGAAGCCTACGAAAACAGCCGCCACTTCGAGTGTGGCCTGTGCACGCCGCCCGCACGGGCTGGCAAGGGATCAGCAGCCGGTGGAATCCTGCTGCACTAGCCGCTATAAATTTAGTAGCTGCTTACGCTCTGTGCACGAGGGCTACAGCCCGATTTGGCTTGAAGGTTTCTGCCAACAGGCCATCACGCTCAACCAGTGCGGAGCGCAGCCCATACACGCTACACCAAGCCTTGGTCAAATTTCTCAAGCACATCCGGGTAGCGCCGATATGATATTGATAGGCCATCAAAAGCCAGTCTGTTCAACCCTTGAGGTTTTAGGCCTCCCTGTCACAATGCGCCTATGTTCGTAATCGTCGGCTGGCTGGTCATTCTGGTGTGCGTCTTCGGCGTGTACATTTTCCACGGTGGCAACATCATGGTGATCCTGCACGCTCTGCCCTTCGAATTGATCACGATTGGCGGCGCGACAGTGGGGGCCTTCTTGGCCAACAACCAAATGAAGGTGGTCAAGGCCACAATAAGAGGTCTGGGCACGTGCTTCAAAGGCAGCAAGTACACGAAGGCCCGCTACATGGAGCTGATGGCACTTATGTTCGACATCCTCCAGAAGGCCCGCAAGGAGGGGCTAATGGCGATCGAAAAAGATGTCGAAGAGCCGCACGAATCCGAGCTGTTCAAGAAGTATCCCGCCGTGGGGCATGACCACCACGTTGTGGAATTCATCACCGACTACCTGCGCATGATGGTCTCGGGCAACCTGAATGCCCACGAGATCGAATCACTGATGGACAGCGAAATCGAAACCCACCACAACGAAGAGCACGCCGCCGTTGCGGCGATCCAGCGCGTTGCTGGTGGCCTGCCTGCCTTCGGTATCGTGGCGGCCGTGCTAGGCGTGGTCAACACCATGGGTTCGGTGGGCCAACCGCCGGCCGTGCTGGGCGGAATGATCGGCTCGGCGCTGGTCGGTACCTTCCTGGGCATCTTGCTGGCCTACGCGTTTGCTGAGCCCCTGGCTGGTGTGTTGGAACAAAAGGTCGAAGAAGCTGGCAAGGAACTGCAATGCATTCGCTCCACCCTGCTGGCCAGCATGCAGGGATACAACCCGACCACCGCCATTGAGTTTGGCCGCAAAGTTCTTTACTCCACGGAGCGCCCCACCTTCATTGAGCTAGAAAGCTACGTGAAGGGTAAGAAATGAAGGCCATGGATACCTGAGCATGGCTGACGCCAAAAAGCTGCAGCCCATCATCATCAAGCGGGTCAAAAAAGGTGGCCACGCTGCGCATGGGGGTGCCTGGAAGATTGCCTATGCCGACTTTGTAACTGCCATGATGGCATTCTTCTTGTTAATGTGGCTCTTGGGCAGCACCTCTGAAGGCGACAAAAAGGGAATTTCAGACTATTTCCAATCGCCGCTCAAAGTTGCCATACAGGGCGGTACGGGTGCCGGTGCAAGCAGCAGCGTCATCAACGGCGGTGGTAGCGACCTGACCCAAAGCACGGGCCAGGCCAAGCGGGGGGACGGCGCCGACAAGAAGGCCAAAAAAATGTCCGGCGAACTCAAAAAGGCCGAGGCCGCCAAGCGCGACGCCAAAATGCTTGGCGAGCTGAGCGCAAAAATCGCCGCCGCCATCTCCAACAACCCCAAAATGGCCGAATTCGCGTCGCAAATCCGACTGGAGATCACCCCGGACGGTCTGCTGATCCAGATTGTTGACGACCAGAAGCGCCCCATGTTCGACAGTGGCAGCGCAACCCTGAAACCTTACATGCGCGACATCCTGCGGGAAATCGGCAACGCTCTACTGGGTGTCGAAAACAAGATCAGCCTGGACGGCCACACGGATCGCAGCGCCTATGGCAATGCTGGCAAGGGCTATAGCAATTGGGAGCTCTCGGCGGACCGCGCCAACGCGTCACGGCGCGAACTGGCCAACGCTGGCATGCCGGAGGACAAGCTGGCCCGCGTAGTGGGCATGGCCTCCAGCCTGTTGCTGGACGCAGACGATCCTTTAAGCCCCAGCAATCGCCGCATCAGCATACTGGTCATGACCAAAGACGCTGAAGACCGCCTGCTGGGCGGGCAACGGGTCCTTGCCGACGCCACGGGGGAAAATTGAAACACCCAAGGCCGCTGCGGTTGCGTAACCAGCCCATTGATTCAACGCAAAATTCGGTGATACTTAGCCATATGCAAAAATCACCCGGGAAAGGGTAATCCATGTCAAAAGAACTGCGCTTTTTAGTCGTCGATGACTTCTCCACTATGCGACGCATCGTGCGCAACCTGCTCAAGGAAAGTGGATTCGTCGACGCGGACGAGGCAGAAGACGGCGTTGTGGCGCTGCAGAAACTGCGCAGCTCCACTTTCGACTTCGTCGTCAGCGACATCAACATGCCCAATATGAACGGGTTCCAGTTGCTCGGCGAAATCAAGAAAGACGACAAGCTCAAACATCTTCCCGTACTGATGGTCACTGCCGAAGCCCGCAAGGAAGACATTGTGCTGGCAGCGCAGCAAGGTGCCGCAGGCTACATCGTCAAACCTTTCACCAAGGCAACACTGGAAGACAAAGTCAACCACATCCTGACCAAAACAGGATTGAAATAAGCCTTCCAACCCATCTGCTGGCGGCCAACGGTTTGCCGGCCAGATGTGCGATTGCAGGGCTCCCAATAAGCAGGCATATACCCTCGCTTATTGACCTTTAGTTCCATAGGTCCGTTACGACAATGGTGGCAACTATAGAGCCCCACCATGGAACAAGGCAGTCAAGATCGCAACCTACCCGCCTCCGAGCGCAAGCTAAAAAAAGCGCGGGATGACGGTCAGGTAGGACGCTCAGAAGATCTCTCCCACCTCGCAATCTTGGGAGCCGGCGCCGTCAGCGTCATGGTGCTCGCACCCATTCTGTTCGAGCGCCTGCAACATAGCATGGGCAAACAACTGTCTTTTGACGCCGTCGCGGTCCAGCAGACGGGCAGCATGCTCACACGCCTGTCAGACGCCACTAGCATCGGTTTGGCGGGCTGTGCTGCATTCGCAGGCATCATCTCGGCCGCTGCAATTTTTGCTGCAGTAGCGTCCGGTGGCTGGGTCAACAGCCTGAAGCCTTTGATGCCTGACTTCAGCCGGGTCAACCCGCTGGCAGGTTTTGGCAGATTGTTGACGAAGAGGAAGCTGCTGTCCGTGCTGAAGATGGCGTTGATGACCGGCATTCTGTTTGCGATCGCCGGTATGTTTTTGAGTTCCGGCCTGCAGACCGTATCCGCGCTGATCCTGCAACCCTCCAGCTCGGCTATCCGCCACCTGACGGAGTGGCTGACCAGTGGCATGGGCCTATTGCTACTGGTGGTGCTATTAGCCGCTCTGGTGGATGTTCCCCTGCAAACTTTCCTACACAAGGGCGAGATGAAGATGTCGCACCAAGAGGTCAAGCAAGAGGGAAAAGAGTCCGACGGCAATCCCCAGATCAAGGCCAAAATCCGGCAAAAACAGCGCGAAATGGCGCAAAAGAACAGTGTCAACGCGGTACCCAAGGCCGACTTCGTCGTCATGAACCCCACACACTTTGCCGTGGCCATCCGATACGACGAAAAAACCATGGCTGCGCCGCAGGTCATATCCAAGGGCACGGATCTGCTGGCCATGAAGATCCGGGACGTGGCCAAGAACCACGCCATACCAGTCCTGCTGTCGCCGATGCTGGCGCGGGCTTTGTACGCCAACTCGGAACTGAACCAGGACATCCCGTCCAGCCTTTACACCGCGGTAGCCCAGGTTTTAGCCTATGTCTACAAACTGCGCGCGGCCATGCGTGGGGATGGCCCTATGCCTGGAGAGCTGGCACACCCATTTGTACCCCCGGACCTGGATCCACTGTCCAAAACCGTTAAGGCGGCACACGCATGAACGCGCAAATCCAATCTCTACGGCGCTGGTTCAGCACGAACTCTGGCCTGATACAAGGTGCCTCGGCACCCATGTTGGTGGTGGCTATTCTGGCGATGATGGTGCTACCGCTACCACCCTTGCTGCTGGACGCGTTTTTTACGATCAATATCGCCGTCGCACTGATGGTCATGATGGTGGCGGCCTACATGATCCGGCCCCTGGACTTTGCTGCATTTCCATCCGTGCTACTGCTGACCACGTTGATGCGCCTGTCACTCAACGTCGCGTCCACCCGTGTCGTGCTGCTGGAGGGCCACACGGGCCCCGGCGCGGCAGGCGCCGTGATCGAGGCGTTCGGGCATTTCCTGATCGGTGGCAACTTCGCGGTAGGTCTGATCGTATTCGCCATCTTGGTGGTCATCAACTTTGTCGTGGTCACCAAGGGCTCTGAGCGGATTGCTGAAGTGTCGGCGCGCTTTACATTAGACGCAATGCCCGGCAAGCAGATGGCCGTGGATGCGGATTTGAATGCTGGTCTGATCGACGAGAAAGAGGCCAAGCGCAGGCGCGCAGAAGTCGGTGAAGAAGCCGAGTTCTTCGGCTCGATGGACGGTGCATCCAAATTCGTGCGGGGGGATGCGGTTGCCGGCATCCTGATTTTGTTGATCAACATCTTTGGCGGCTTTGCGATCGGTATCCTGCAGCACAGCCTGACCGCTTCGCAGGCGGCCAACACCTATATCCTGTTGGCGGTGGGTGATGCACTGGTTGCGCAGATTCCGGGCCTGCTGATCTCCGTCGCTGCGGCCATGGTGGTGTCCCGCGTGGGCAAGGAACACGACATTGGCAAGCAGATCGTCGGCCAGATGTTTGTATCGCCCAAGGTTTTGGGCATCACGGCGATCATCATGTTCGTATTGGGCGTCATTCCCAACATGCCGCACTTCGTATTCCTGACCATCTCTGCGGTACTGGGCTACGGTGCATGGCTGCTGGCCCATAAGCCACCGCCCGTCGACCCGCAGGCTCAGATGGCACCAGCCACGACCGATGGCGAAGCGTCGTGGGACGACTTGCAACCGGTGGATCAGTTGGGCTTGGAGCTGGGTTACCGTCTTATCGCTCTGGTGGACAAGACGCGCCAAGGTGATTTGCTAACCCGCATCAAGGGCGTGCGCCGCAAGTTTGCGCAAGAGGTCGGCTTCCTGCCGCCACCAGTGCATGTGCGCGACAACTTGGAGCTCAAGCCCAGCGGCTACCGCATCACGCTGCGCGGTGTCATCGTCGGAGAGGGCGAGGCCTTCCCCGGCATGTATCTGGCCATTAATCCGGGTGGCATCACCACACCGCTGATAGGCACACCCACGACCGACCCTGCATTTGGCTTACCAGCACACTGGATTGACGAGCAACAAAAAGAAACGGCGCAAATGGTCGGGTTTACCGTGGTTGATTCCGAGACTGTGATGGCCACCCATTTGTCACACTTGATGCAAGTTCAGGCATCCAAATTACTCAGTCGCACAGAGACACAACAACTCGTGGAACACGTCGCCAAGCTGGCTCCCAAACTGATAGAAGAAGTGGTCCCCAAAATGGTCTCGGTTGCCGTATTCCAGAAAGTGCTGCAGTTGCTGCTGGACGAATCCGTGCACATCCGCGACATCCGCACCATCATCGAATCCATTGCAGAGCATGCCAGTACTACTACCGACCCTGCGGAGTTGGCTAAGCGGGTGCGCGTAGCCTTGTCACCCGCCATCGTCCAGCAAATCTATGGCCCCACCCGGGAGCTGAATGTCATCGCTATCGACCCTAGCCTGGAGCGCTTGCTGGTGCAGGCTTTGGGCAGCGCATCCGGCCCTGCGTTGGACCCCGGTGTCGCAGACATGCTGACCCGCAGCGCAGCAGAAACTGCTATGAAACAAGAGGAGGTGGGCGTACCGGCCTGCCTGCTGGTACCAGACCAGATCCGCAGCGCTATCGCCCGCCTGGTGCGGCGCGTTGCCCCAAGGCTGCAGGTGCTGGCCCACAGCGAAATTCCTGAAACCCACACGATACGCATCGGTCCGATTCTCAGAGGCGCAACACCATGAACATCCAACGCTTTACCGCCCCAACCTCCCGCGAGGCACTCGCCAAAGCACGCATGGCCTTTGGTGACGGCACACTGATTCTGTCCAACCGTCCAACCGAAAATGGTGTGGAAGTGGTGGCCACGGCCGAAGACAGCTTGGCCGCGCTGGACCAGATGCCCAGCACCCCTATTGCCAAAGCTGGTGGCAACCCTGCGCGCAGCATCAAGCCCGCGCCACAAGAAGTGGCCACCAAGGTGGAAGACGATGCCGCGCAACTGGCCATGAGCACGCTGTCGTTCCAGGACTACGTGCGTGAACGCATGCTGCGCAAGCGCCACGAGACAAGCTCGGCCCATAGCGCAGAACTCATCGCCCAGGACATGGCGCCCGAGCGTGCCCGCGCGTCCGTGGTCGAGCAACGGCCTCCGATCAAAAAAGAAACGGCAACCCCAAAATACGAGACCTCGCGCAAGGCCCCGGTGTCACAGCCTGCGGCGGGCGCTGTGCCCCAAGGTATCGTGGACGAGTTGCATGCGATGAAGGAGATGATGGAGGACCGGTTCAACACGCTCGCTTGGCTGGGTCAGGCGCGCCAGAACCCCCTCCAGGCGAACCTGATGCTCAAGCTCATCCGCTCGGGCTACTCCCCCAACCTGGCCCGCACCATACTGGAAAGAATGCCTGAGGAGATGAGTGCATCCGAATCTGTGCATTGGGTCATGGATGTGCTGGAACGCAACCTGCGAACCGACTCGGACGGCCCTGCTCTGCATGAAGAAGGCGGCGTCTTCGCGTTGATCGGTGCCACCGGTGTCGGCAAGACCACCACAACGGCCAAGCTGGCCGGCCTGTGTGCCCGTGCCCACGGCGCCGCCAGCGTGGGGCTGATCACGTTGGACACGTACCGGGTGGGCGCCCATGAACAGTTGCGTGCCTATGGAAAGATGCTCGGCGTCGTCGCACACCTGGCCCACGACAGGACCGCGCTGCAGGATTTGCTGGGCCTGCTGTCCGGCAAGAAGATGGTGCTGATCGACACCACGGGGCTCGCCCCGCGCGATCCTCGCAAACACGAAATGATGGAATTGCTCGACTTGCCCAGCGTCAAACGCCTGCTGGTGCTCAATGCCGGCAGCCACGGCGACACACTGGACGAAGCTGTGTCCGCATTCAAGTCCACTGGTACGCAGCATGCCATCTTCTCCAAGACAGATGAGGCTGTAAAGCTGGGGCCAGCAATTGACGCGGCCATCCGCAACCAGCTGGTTTTGCGCGGAATTACTACCGGTCAACGTGTTCCCGAAGACTGGGAGAGCGCAAGTGCCAGCAAGCTGGTTCGCCAGTCCATGCGCACCGTCGGCGTATCTGCCTACGATCCCAAAGTCAGCGATCTGGGCTTCTACTTTGGCCAGCCTTCTGCCCATTCCCTCGCCAAGGGGCGTATGGATGCTTGACCACTACACCAACCAGGCCGCCGGCTTGCTCGGATTGGGTTGTCAGCCGGGGCCTAGACTGATCGCCATGGTCAGCCATGGGGACGAGCGTGCGGAACTGCCACTGCTGTGGCAGCTGTGCCTGTCGCTGGTCAATTTCGGCTACTCGGTCACTGTGCTGGATGCCACGACAGCCGAATCGGAAACCAACCCAGGCCTGGAACAATTGCTGGGAAACCTGCATTGGCGCGATGACGGCGCAAGGGACATACCGGCGTGGACGGTGCTGCCCTCCGCAAAGGGCGTTCAAACCCTATGCTCGGCACAGGGATCTAGCATGCGAAGCCTGCACGAGTTGCGCCACCTGTTTCCCGCAGAGGGCATCGTGGTCCTCTATTGCACCGCAGACAGCATGGTTAGCCTGCTCAACGACTGGCGCATCGAACCGCTGCTGGCGGTATCGCAGGTACATACATCCTTGCTAACGGGCTACACCGCGCTGAAACGGCTGTTGATTACTGGCAAACTTAAGCCTACCATCATCAACATGCTGCAAGATTTTGACCTGCAACCGCCAACGCCCCCGGCGGCCGCGCCCGCAAGCTTGAGCGAATGCGCCAAGCGGTTTTTGGGCTGCGAATTCAAAAGCTTGGACATTCAAGAGCAGCGGGGCGAGTCGCAGCCTCGCGGTGAAGTACAGGGCCTCGCGCTGCGTCTGCTAGAGAGCGCTGTGGCGCTGGGGACTCAACTGCCATCCGACGGCGCCTTGGTTCGCCGCGTGCCGCGCACGCACCATCTTGACCAATTTCCGAGGGGCCATTGATGTACACCGAGAAGGGACAACTCGATCGCTCTGCACTGATCAAGCAATACCAGCCGCTGGTCAGGAGGCTGGCGCACTACATGATGGCCAAGCTTCCCGCCAGTGTGGAAGTGGACGACCTGATCCAGGTCGGGCTAATAGGGCTGGCTGACGCACTTTCTCGCTACGAAGCTGCCCAAGGCGTTCAATTTGAGACCTTTGCCACCCAGCGCATACGGGGCGCCATGCTGGACGAACTGCGCGGCAGCGACTGGATGTCGCGCGGATCGCGCAAGAGCCAAAAGGAAATTGAAGCCACGATGCGGCGCCTAGAGCACCGGCTGGGTCGCAGTCCCATCGAATCCGAAATCGCCACCGAAATGGGCATGAGCCTGGTCGACTACCAGAGCCTGTTGGGCAAGGTGCGCGGCACGCAACTTGTCTACCTGGAGGACATGTCGCGCAATGGCGAAGACGAGGACCACTTCTTGGATCGTCACGTTGCTGACAGTGAAGCAGACCCGATGAATATGCTGCGCGACCACCGCTTGCGTGAGTCCCTGGTTTCCGCCATCAAGAGTCTGCCGGAGCGCGAGCAATACATCATGAGTATGTACTATGAGCAGGATATGAATCTCAAGGAAATCGCTGCTGTGCTGGACGTCACCGAATCCCGCATCTGCCAGCTGCACAGCCAGTCCATAGCCCGTCTACGGGCAAAAATGCGATCACACTAGAAGCCCACTTGAACCGGGAGTTCTGTCATGAAAATCAAGCCCTCAATCGGTCATTTATTGGCGAGAACCGCGCTCTGCGCCTCTTTTGTTGCACCGTCCGCTTGGGCGGTGGATTACCCTTATAAGGTGAGCATGACAATCATGGCACCGAAGGGGTCTGCAGCAGAAAAGCTGGCCGCCACCCAGCCAAGCAGTACAAAAACGACGCCATGTTCGGACACGTTACCAGACCAAGTCACCGTCACAATTACATACGATGCCGGCAAAACGACGATGGAAAAGCGTGATCTTTTCATCATTTTGCACTCCCCTTCCGGCTTCCTCCATCCAGTCAAAAAATTTACGTTAGGTGCAGCGCCAGCCATTCGCGGTCCATTCATACCGTCGACTTTGGTAGGATCCGTTGCAGACAATATTTACCTTCCTGCGGCGGACAATCTCGGACAAGGAGCGCAGACCGAAACACTCTTTGGTGGGTACATAAGCCTTAGATCGATTCCGACAGGGACATGGCAAGTGGTAGGAATACTCGCAAATTCGAACACCGTAGATTTTGAAGACCCAACAACCTGGTCTGCTTGGGATACCACTACGTTGGTAGTGGGTAAACCGTGGGCAGGCAAGACCAAAACTATTTGCGGCCCTGGCTTTCTACCCTAGACGGGCGGTAGTGGTTGCTATAAGGCTTGATCCGCGGTCTGTCGCCTCACATTAAGCCTTTTTCGAAGATAACTTGTGTTTGCGAAGTTTCATCGAAATAGACACTTCACACGCCGGGTGAACTCTGCCCCTTAAGCCGCCGCCACAGAAAAGGTACCCGATTGCCGTATCGGGCCACCAAATGCGCCACTGCCAAAATAAGTAGCGTTTTGGTTGGTTGTAGGAATAAGCAATTCAAGCGCGCGATCAACATAGGCAGAGTGGCGCATAAGATTTTCCCGTAGTGTCCGAACGCTATTCGATAACGCGACAACGGTTCGAATTCGACCGGGCGTAGCCAATGCGTTTCGTCCTAGCTGGTCCGCCATTCGCACTAACTCGATCGCGAAATATTGAAGCTCCTCACTGGCTGTCTGCACTGCTGCGGGGTTTGGACGGATAAGCGCTTCGGCAACTCTATGAACTTGGGTTTGCAACAGCTCAAGTTGTTTATCGATTGAAACGGTGGGCACGTCAGCTCCTTTGAGTAATAGAAGACGCGCAACGCCTGAAATATCTCAGGCGTTCGTCCGATTCAGCAATTCCTGTGCATTTGACAGCAGCTTGTCTGCAATAGCTTCGGGATTCACTACATAAGTTCCGTTTTGAATGGAGGTCCGCATTGCGGCCACTTTTTGAGAATTTATATCGGCTAATTCGCCTCGCCCTGCTTGCTTCAATCCATTTGCCGATATTGAAACGGTTACAGCCGAACCCTCCGCGGCGGTACCTGTAGAAGCTTTCAGGAGCACTGCGCCCGAGGTGGGGGCTCCCTGCCCCGCTCTTTGCGAGGCACCAGTGGTGCTGCTTTGTATTTGAACCGAATTGTTTGGGGTTTGACCGATTTTCATAAAGCTCTCCAAAACCACAGAATGCGTAGTCTCGTGTGATGGTTATCGTCTGCATCATGGCCGACTTTAGAGAAATTTGCATGAGAATTGAACCGAAGTCTGTTCTAAAGATCGATGCGTACTGTTTTTGCATCCAGCACCAACCCCGCAGACACTCGACCATTTTCCATTTTCACCCTGGCCACTTGACCTACCACGCCAACCGACAAGGCCTGCGCATCAGACGAAACTTGAAACCCCGGGCCTTGCGCCATCACACGGACCTGCGCGCCGGCCTGAAACACTTGTGCGGGCTTAACCATGCTCTGGCGCAGTGCTTGGCCGGCTACTAGTTGTCGGGTGGCAATCTGCCCTACCCACAACGCCTTGTCACGGATCACCGGACTGGTCTCTTCTGCCCAATTCACTTCAGCCTCGATCACGTCGTCCTCGGTAACGGTGGCGCCGGATGCAACGGAACCCCTGATCACCCAAGCGTTGCCATAGGCATTCACAGTTACTGGCAGCGAGACGTTCCAGCGGCTTACGCCATCGATGCAGCGCAAGCCGACGCGGGTGCGTCCCCAGAGCTGGGATCCCGGAGGCAAGTAGGGCTCAACACTGCCGCAGGGTGCTAACTTGAGACGGCTGTCGAAGTTTCCGACTTTGACTTCTAGGCGCAATGCAGCAGGTCCCCTGGGCTGAGAGGACGCTGCGGTATCGCGCAACCAGTCCTGCGCCATCACCTGGAAATTCGGCTCCGCTACGGCTTGCGCATGCGCAGCGCTTACAACCACGATAAGACCGAGCGCGCTGACGACCACGCCGGACCACCGCGCGTACAGCAGTTGTCCTAAAAAATTCAACATGGCACATCTCCATTCTCTCCAAGATATCCAGACCATCAGAGGTGACACCTAGCACTTGGAGTCCGTCAACTATAGGGAGTCGACCATGGAACAAAGCCTCCAATTGGTCCGGTTTACCCCCCGTATTCCATGGCTAAAAAATTAAAGGTTTTCCCATAATTGCCCCACGCCGAACAAACTGGTCCGTCCAGTGGGTTCGCAAACCCTTTCGGAGGTGATCAATGTTTGCCAATCTAACCAGCACACTGGACTTTCACTCCAAAGCGCTGGTCCTGCGCGCCGAACGGCAGCGGGTGATTGCCAGCAACATCGCCAATGCTGACACGCCCGGTTACGCAGGGCGCGACATCAACTTCAAGGAAGCCATGGAGGCGGCCAACGGTACCGGTATGCAAACGCCAAGCGCCCCCTCGGGTGGCATGAGCAACCAGCGCCACATCGCGCTTCAGGCCAGCACCTCCAGTCTGGGCTCCAACGCCCTGCGCTACACCACCCAAAGCCAGCCGGCCATGGATAACAACAGCGTGGACATGGACCGCGAACGGGCCAATTTCGTAGACAACTCGGTCCGCTACGAAGCCACGCTGCGTTTTATCAATGGCCAATCCAAAACCTTGCTGAGCGCCATTCAGGGGCAGTAGCGCCTGAAGCTTGCGGAGATACACCATGTCCATGTTTTCCATCTTCAACGTATCGGGAAGCGCTATAAGTGCACAGTCCCAGCGTCTCAATGTGGTCGCCAGCAATCTGGCGAATGCCGATGCTGTCGCCGGACCGGATGGCCAGGGCTACAAGAGTCGCCAGGTGGTGTTTGAGACGGCCCCCATGGGTTCAGACGCCTCGTCCGGCGTGCGGGTCAATGGCATCCGCGAGAGCAACGAGCCCATGAAGCGCGTCCACAACCCCGCACACCCGTCAGCCGATGCGGATGGTTATGTGATGCAGTCCAACGTCAATCCAGTCGAGGAAATGGTCAACATGATCTCGGCTTCACGCTCTTACCAAAACAACGTCGAGGTCATGAACACTGCCAAGACGCTATTGCTCAAAACCCTTCAAATGGGTCAATAGACCTTAGGAACCACAGCATGACCACCACCGTCTCCCCCACCGCCAGTAACGCCGTCACCATGTTGAACGGCGCGAATAAGCCAACCAATGCGCAAAGCGAAGCCAACGCCTCACAAGACCGTTTCTTGAAGCTACTAGTTGCTCAGCTGAATAATCAGGATCCGATGAACCCAATGGACAACGCGCAGATGACGAGTCAGATGGCGCAGATCAACACAGTCTCGGGAATTCAGCAACTCAATGAAACAATGAAATCGATGGCGAGCCAGTTCACTGCAAGCCGCCTGTTGCAAGGAACAGCCATGATTGGCCATGATGTGCTTCTTCAGAGCAACACTCTGTCAGTGGACGCCGGCAAGGCAAAGGGCGCAGTCGAAGTCACAGGATCTGCCGACAAAGTCACTTTAGAAATTTTGTCCCCGGGTGGCCAGGTTATCGACACCCGTAGTTTGGGTGCCATGACCGCAGGGCGCCACGCCTTCGAATGGGACGCATCAAACTACGCGGGTGGCAACCCAAGTTTCAAAATTACGGCTAGCAGTGGCGGAAAGGATGTGCCTACGACCGCTCTGGCACGCGATACCGTCGTATCGATCAACAGCGGTGGAGTCGATCTGAAGGGGCGTGCCGCAGTTACATACGATGCGATTCTGTCAATTTTGTGAACGATGCAGTGAAAAAATTGTTGGTGACAACGCAACCCTGAGGAATACATCATGAGCTTTCAAACAGGTCTCTCTGGTTTAAACGCTTCGAGCAAAAACCTAGACGTCATTGGAAATAACATCGCCAACGCCAACACTACCGGCATGAAGGCTTCGCGTGCCGAATTCTCCGACATCGTGGCTTCTTCACTGGGCGCATCCAGCGGCAATCAAGCCGGCATAGGGGTTGGCATTGCCGCTATTTCCCAGCAATTCACTCAGGGCAATATCAATATCACCGGCAACAGCCTAGACGTAGCAATCAACGGCGGCGGCTTCTTCCAAGAAACCATGCCAGATGGCTCATTTGCTTACACGCGGGCGGGCGATTTCAAGCTTGACTCAGCCGGGTATATCAAAACCAATTCCGGGGGCAAGCTTATGGGCTACCCCACCACGACGTCGGGTGTACGTACCAGCAGCACGCTCGCTCCACTCCAGCTACCAACGGGTGCGCCCGTTGCGGCAAGCAAGACTACCACCATAGCCGCCCAATTCAACCTCCCTGCAGGTGCGCCCATAGCTGCAACGGCCGTCCCTCCGACCCCGCGTTCCACATACGGCACCTCACTAACAGCGTACGACTCACAGGGCACTGCCGTGCCAGCCAACATGTACTTTGTTAAGACTGGGGCGAACACCTGGGACGTGTATGACAACTTGGACAACCCTGCAGCCGTGCCGCCTGTGGTTGGCGTAGTGATCGCATCACTGACATTCAACGCAAACGGCCAGTTAAGCCCTGTGCCGCCTGTCGCCACAACTCTGATCAATCTACCCGACCCGGCGACGAGCCCACCACCTCCCGCTGCGCCCACCACTTTCTCCGCGACCGTGGACTTTACCGGAGCAACGCAATTTGGCACAGGATTCTCCGTTTCCAACTTGACACAGGACGGCTATACGTCCGGAGAACTGACGAGAGTCAGTATTGCTGAGACAGGAGCAGTGACAGCCACCTACTCCAACGGTAAAACGCAAACTGCTGGCCAGGTGGCATTGATGAATTTTCGTAATGTACAGGGCCTGAGGCCCGTTGGTAGCAACAACTGGATTGAGACCGCAGACTCTGGACAACCCGTTCAGGGAGTACCGGGCGTTGGCAAATTTGGTGCATTGCGTGCGGGAGCATTGGAAGAGTCCAATGTGGACCTAACCGCTGAATTAGTCAACATGATGACAGCTCAGCGCAACTACCAAGCCAATGCCCAGACTATCAAGACACAGGATCAGGTGTTATCGACTTTGGTGAACTTACGCTAAACGACCATGGACCGTCTCATTTACACCGCGATGTCAGGCGCCAACGCGGCCGCAAGCCGCCAGGCCGTCCTGTCCAACAACCTGGCCAATGCCTCGACCAATGGGTTTCGCGCCGAGCTGTCGACCTACCGCGCAGTCCCTTTGCAAGGCGAAGGCGCCACGACGCGGGTCTTTGCAGTGGAAGCTACCGCAGGCCACCTGGACCGCCCAGGCCCAGCCATGCGAACCGACCGCAGCCTGGACGTCATGGCCGGCGGGAATGCTTGGTTTGCAGTGCAGTCACTGGATGGCACCGAGGCCTACACCCGCAACGGCCATCTGGAGGTCTCGACAGACGGCACTGTGGTGTCCGGCATCGGCCTGCCAGTCTTGTCCAACGGCGGCGCACCAATGACAGCACCAGCCGGCGCCACACTTTCGATAGGCAACGACGGGACGGTCACCGCCAAAGTTGGCAATCAACCGGCCAATGGCATTGGTCGCTTGAAAATGGTTACACCCAATGGCGAAGACCCGATCAGGCGCGGCGCGGACGGACTGTTCCGCGCCAACTCCGGCGATCCGCTGCCCAACGACGAAACGGCCAAACTGCAAACCGGCGTACTGGAGGGCTCCAACGTCAACCCCATCGAAACCATGGTGGGCATGATCCAAACAGCGCGACAGTTTGAGACCCAGATGCGCCTCTTGCAAACCGCCGAATCCAACGACCGCTCGGCCGGCCAGTTGCTGGGTCTACAAGGCTGATGCCACTCGGCAGGCCAACCCTTATAGGAAACTGACATGATCAACTCACTCTGGATATCCAAAACCGGCATGGAAGCCCAGCAAATGCAGCTGGACGTCATTTCCAACAATCTGGCCAATGTCTCCACCAACGGCTTCAAAAAATCGCATGCGGTGTTTGAAGACCTGATGTACCAGAACCTGCGGCAGGTTGGAGCCAACACTTCGGAGCAGTCCACGCTGCCCACCGGCCTGCAAGTGGGATTGGGCGTGCGTGCGGTAGCAACCAGCCGCAGTTTCGCCCAGGGCAACCTGCAACAAACCAGCAACAACCTGGACATCGCTGTTCAAGGCAATGGTTTCTTCCAGCTCACAATGCCCGACGGCACCGTTGGTTACACGCGAGACGGCGCATTCCAGATCGATAACCAGGGTCGAATGGTTAACTCTGGTGGTCTGCCATTGGCGGGAAGTATCACCGTGCCGGCCAATGCGACAGCTGTCAGCGTGGCCCCGGATGGCATAGTGTCCGCCAGCATCCCCGGCACCACAGCGCCACAGGCCATCGGCACGATTGCGTTGGCCAGCTTCATCAACCCGGCCGGGCTGGACCCCAAAGGGCAAAACATCTACGCGGAAAGCGCCGCCTCCGGTCAGCCCAATGTCGGCACCGCCGGCGCCAACGGCCTGGGCACGCTGATGCAAGGGTTTGTAGAAACGTCCAATGTGAATGTGGTGCAGGAACTGGTCACCATGATCCAGACCCAGCGCGCCTATGAGATGAATTCCAAGGCCATCCAGACGTCCGACCAGATGCTGCAAAAGCTCGGTCAGCTGTGAGGTTTGCTATGAAAAACAGAGCTTCTTACGCACATCCGACGAGGGCTACAGGCCGTTTCGCCTTCTTGCTGTCAGCCGCCCTGGCGTTGACAGCCTGCCAGCAAATTCCGCAAAAGGTGGTCGTGGACTTTGCAGAGCCCAAGGTCAACCCTCTACCTATGGCCACCCCCGCAGCGGCGCGGCCAGCGACCGGCAGTTTGTTTCAAGCGGCCGGTTACCGGCCAGCGTTCGAAGACCGCCGTGCACGCGCCATCGGCGACACCGTCACGGTGCAAATCGTGGAAAACGTCACAGCCAGCCAGAAATCCACCTCCACGGTCAACCGCGCCAGTTCGATCGACTCCAGCATCAAGGCACTTCCTTTGAGTAGCGTCGAGGGCTTGGGCAAACTCGGTATAGGCGCGACGACCAACAACGCATTCTCCGGCAAGGGCGGCACCGAAAGTGCCAACACCTTTGCAGGGTCCATCACTGCGACCGTCATTGAGGTTCAATCCAACGGCCATCTGGTTGTGGCCGGTGAAAAGCAAATTGGCGTCAACCAGAATGTTGACGTGCTGCGCTTTTCGGGCACCATTGACCCCAGGCTGGTGCAACCGGGCAGCGTCATCAGCTCCACCCAGGTGGCTAATGTACGGATCGAATCCCGCGGACGCGGTGCCCAGGGCGAGGCACAGACAGTAGGCTGGCTTTCCCGGTTCTTTTTGAGCTTTCAGCCTTTCTAAAGTTATCCAGAATAGTGCCGAGGGGTAACAGATCCACCTGGATCTGCCCACTAACCAACTCTGCACATGACACCCTGGACCCAATCGGCAAACACCACTGCCCCCCGGCTATGGGGTCAACTGCGCAGGCTACTGAGCCTGGTACTCAGCCTGGCGCTGTGCTTTGGCTTTGCCACCGCCGGCCACGCTATGCGGATCAAGGAGGTGGCCAGCGTCGAGGGCGTGCGCACCAACCAGTTGACCGGCTTTGGGCTGGTCGTCGGTCTGGACGGCACCGGCGACCAGACCACGCAAATGCCCTACACCACGCAGGGCTTGAGCAACTACCTGCAACAACTGGGCATCACCCTGACTGCCACCACGCTGGCCCAGCTGCAGATGAAAAACGTGGCCGCCGTACTGGTCACTGCCCAACTGCCCCCTTTCGCCCGTCCCGGCCAAATGCTGGATGTGAATGTATCTTCGGTCGGTAACGCCAAATCTTTAAAGGGCGGCACGCTGATCACCGCGCCACTCAAGGGTGCGGATGGCGAGATTTACGCCCTGGCCCAAGGCAACCTCATCGTCGCGGGCGCTGGTGCAGCAGCCGGCGGCAGCAAGGTAACTGTCAACCACCTGAGCGCCGGACGCATTCCCGACGGTGCCCAGGTCGAACGCGTAGTACCTACCGCCCTGCAAGACGGCCCCACTGTGAACCTGAGCTTGCGCGCCAGTGACTTCCAGACCGCCCGCCAGGTCGCCTCTGCCATCAACGGCAAATTCGGCCCCGATGTGGCACAGGCACTGGATGGCCGCACCGTGCAGGTCAAAGCCCCTATGACGCCCAACGACCGCATCAGCTTCCTGGCCGAGCTGGAAGAACTGCCGGTGCAGAACTCGGTCGCGGCGGCCAAAGTCATCATCAATGCGCGAACTGGCTCTATCGTGCTGAACCAGGCTGTATCACTCGGCGCCTGCGCGATTGCCCACGGCAATCTTTCCATCAGCATCTCTTCCACACCCGTTATTAGCCAACCCAATGCCCTGTCCACCGGCGGCCAAACCGTGGTGGCTGAGAAGGCCAATATCGAGATCAAGCAGGACGCAGGCAAGCTCATCAGCTTGCCCGCAGCAGCCCAACTCGCCGATGTGGTCAAGGCGCTTAATTCGCTGGGAGCGACACCCCAAGACCTGCTGGCCATTCTGCAGGCTATCAAGTCAGCTGGCGCACTCAATGCGGAACTGGAGGTGATTTAACATGGGCTACGGATCCATTTCTCCTTCCAATGCACAGTCGCTCGCTGCCGACGCCCAGTCCCTGGGTAGCCTGAAGCTGGAGGCCGGTAAGAGCACGCCGGCCGCCATCCGCGAAACAGCCAAGCAGTTCGAATCCCTGTTTATGCGCGAACTGATGAAGAGCATGCGCGAAGCCACCATGAAATCGGGCATGTTGGAAAGTCCTGGCAGCGATCTGGGGACCGATCTCCTGGACCAGCAGTTTGCCGTGCAAATGTCTGGTCAGCCTGGCGGGCTGTCCGACATGATCGCGCTCCAACTGACCCGCCAGATGGCCGGCACCCCCAAGGATGGGGCCGTAGCCGGTGCGGGCCAAAACGCTACTCCGGTCACCGCAGCCAAGTCGGCCAAGGTGGCGGCGCAAACTACGCCGCCACCCACGATCAGCAAGACCCCCCGCGCACCGACCGAGAGCCAATCGAACTTTGTGCAGCAGCACTCCGGTGTCGCCAGCGAGGTCGAGAAGGCCACCGGCATCCCCGCCAGCTTCATGCTGGGCCAGGCAGGCCATGAGACCGGTTGGGGCAAGTTCGAAATCAAGCACAAGGGCGGCGCTTCGTCGCATAATCTTTTTGGTATCAAGGCCGGCCCGGGTTGGACCGGCAAGGTGGCCGAGGTGACCACTACCGAATTTGTAGACGGCGTGGCCACCAAGAAGCTGGCTAAATTTCGTTCGTATGACTCCTATGCGGATGCCTTCAAGGACTATGCGCGCATGATCACCGAAAGCCCTCGTTACGCCAAAGCCAAAGCCGAGGCCCTGACCCAGACCGGGGGGTCGGCACAGTCATTTGCAAGCGGCCTGCAAAAGGCGGGCTACGCCACTGACCCCGACTATGCCGCCAAATTGAGCCGCGCGATTAACACAACGCTGCAAATCCAGCGCGCGCAGGCCTAAGGGAATAGCGCTATGGGCATACTCAACATAGGAACGCGCGCACTGGAGGCGAACCAGATTGCCTTGCAGACCGCCGGCAACAATATTGCAAATGTCAACACACCGGGCTATTCACGCCAGACGGTAGTGTTTCAAACCGTGGAGGGTCAGTTTACTGGCGGCGGCTACATTGGCAAAGGTGTTGACGTTAAGACTATTCAACGCAACTTCAGCGAATTTCTAACCCGCCAAGCCACCCTGGCAACATCCACACAATCTGCCGACACCGTGCGAGCAGACAAGCTCAAACAACTGGAAGGGCTTTTTAACGGAGGGGCAAGTGGGTTGGGTGCGTCGATCAGCAGCATGCTCAACGCATTCTCAGATGTTGCCAGCGCACCCACAGATCTGACCGCCCGTACCGTGGTGTTAACACGCGTTGACGAAACGGCAGCGAGGATGCGGTCCGCCTCACAACAGCTGGATGATCTGCAAACGGGTGTTGCACAAGAGCTCGACCAAAAAATCAATAGCGTCAACAGCCTTGCGCAAAGCATCGCCGCTGTTAACGCCCAGATCGCGCGCGCAAACGGCAGCGGCCAGTCACCCAATGATTTACTGGACCGACGGGATCAGTTGGTGCGGGATCTCAACCAGTATGTGCAAACCACATCCATCCCTGCGAGTGATGGCACAGTTGGTATCTTTATTGGCGGAAGCCAGTCGCTGGTATTGGGATCAACGGCTTCATCGGTTTCACTGGTGAAAGACTTTGGCGGATTGACGAACAACAAGCTTGCAGTCAACCGCAACGGCCAACAAATCTTGATGGACGAAAACACGATGGGCGGAGGGGAAGTTCCCGGCCTACTGCGCTTTCAGAATGCAGATTTGGTGGAAGGTCGCAATCTACTGGGCCGTCTAACAATGGCGGTCAGCACAGAAATGAATACCCAGCACGCGCTGGGTCTAGATCTCAATGGCAACGTGGGTGGCAACATTTTTTCGCCCACTACATTCACCAGTCAAAACGTCTTGCTACCTACTGCTCCCGCAACTTTAAACACAGGGGCTACCAACCTGACCTTGTCGATCAATGACCCCACCAAGTTTGCGGCGTCGGATTATGAAGTGAGTTTCAGCACCGCAACGGCCGGGTCCATCACACGCAAGTCCGATGGATTGGTCACTGGGTTTGATTTCTCCGTAACCAACCCTGTGATTTTGGATGGAATCAACATAGCCAAAAGCGCGGGTGTAGCTGCTGCTGGTGACCGCTTTTTGCTCAAACCTTTTAGTACCTCGGCAAGCGCAATTCAACGCCAGTTTTCTACACCCAGCGCCCTGGCGGTTGCCAGTCCGGTAGTCGGGCAAATGGGAAGCTCCAATACCGGAAGTCTGCAGCAAACGTCTTTGTTGGCCCGGAGCAATCCACCGTCAGTTACGCCCGTGAAATTGACCTTTACCGGCAGCAATAGCTTCACCCGCAGCGACGAACTGCCCATTCCAAACGCAACAACCTTTGCGTACATGCCCGGCGTGCCTATCGAAGGCACAACGCCGCCTACCACTCCTCTCTCGCAATGGTCCCTAACACTGCAGGGGTCGCCAAAAGCCGGTGACACGATTACCGTTAGCAATACCAAAGTGCTCGACGCAGCGGGCATCATCAACCTCAAGCTAAACGCAGGCAATGCCACCGCCATGATGAACTTGCGCGACATGCCATTGTTCGATGGAGCGGCATTAACCGATGGATACGCGGGCCTCATAGCGCAAATTGGCATTCGCGGACAGAGCGCCAATTACGCCGCCCAAAGCTCGACCAGCATAGCTGCCAATCTTGAAAAGGACCGCACCGGTGTGTCGGGTGTGAACTTGGACGAAGAAGCAGCGAAGCTGCTGCAATTCCAACAGGCATACCAAGCCTCAGCAAAGATGATTCAAATCTCACAAAGTATCTTTGAGACGCTGATTCAGGGCCTGTCTCGTTGATACGGTCTCGGAAGAAAGAGAAAATATGTCCACCCCTTCCTTTTCGCGCCTAGGCACCGCCAACACCTACGACAGCGCGCGTAGCCATCTCCTGGAGCGCCAAACCGCGCTGAGCAATCTGCAGGAGCAACTGACCTCCGGAAAGCGTGTCAACACTGCAAGCGATGACCCCACTGCAGCTGCCCAAGCCGAACGCGCGATGACCCGCATTAGCCGAATACAAGCGGACCAGCGTGCACTGGAAGCGCAGCGCGACTCCATTACCCAGGCCGAAGGTACTTTGGGTGACGTCAATACTGCAATACAGCGCTTTCGCGAGTTGGTGGTGGCGGCTGGCAGCGGTGGAAATACGCCCGCGGATCGCACCACCATTGCGGGAGAGCTGCAAAGTCTACGTGACCAGGTTTTTGGACTCGCAAATCGCAAGGATACCAACGGGCAACCATTGTTTGGAGCATTGGCAAGTGCATTGACCCCTTTTGTAGGACCGCAGGCCGTCGCACCTGACTACACGTTCAACGGTCTTCCGGGGCAACTCGCTAGCTCCGAAGTATCAATCCCCATCGCACTGGACGGGGACAGCGCATTCATGCACCAACCGTCACGCGATGCCGTGTTCAACGTCTCCGTCAGCAACATTCCAGCGAACCGCACACTGACGACGGACAACGTGGTCATAACCAACCAACCAATTGTGGCCGGAACGGCGAGCGCGGCGACTGCCGCAACCGGTGTACCTTACCCCGTCTACAACATAGCCTTCACCGCTGTGGACACAACTACAGTGCCCGGTACCACGACTTTGACCTACAACATTACCGAAACTCCATCTGTGACGCCCTTGGGTGTCCCGGCGCCCTTTGCACCGGTCACTATCAGCTATCCCAGCAAGTCCGCTGGCCCGATTTCTGGAATCCCCGGTCTGTCTTTTTCAATTACCGGGACCCCCGCCGTGGGCGACACGATCACTATTGGGGCACGACCCAGCGTCTTCAGCGTATTGGATGATGCGATCAAAAATATCAGTGGCGCCACCAATAACAATGCGGCCACGCAGGCGGTCGGCCAAGCACTGCACAACATTGATATCGGCATGTCGCGGGTTGCCGCTGTACGCGGTCAAGCCGGTGATTTGCTCAACCGCGCTGATCGGATTACCGACAACCAGTCCAAACGCAGCATACAGCTCGAAAGTGCCCGCTCCCGCGCGGAAGACTTAGACATGGTTAAAGGCATATCCGATTTCCAAAGCCAACAGACCGGCTACCAGGCTGCCTTGCAGTCGTACGCGCAGGTGCAGAAGCTGTCGCTGTTCAACTACATCAGTTAAGTGAGGCCGGCACGCGCGGTCGGGTGACGCCCCATGACCCCATCGGTGCTCGGCAGCGTCACGCTCGGCTACGAACTGATCTGGGACCAGAAGCGCCACTGCTGCGGCGTTCGCCTGTTTGTAGACACCCACCACAACCACAGCGGCGTCGACGCCCGCCATCTAGTCAACGCCGTCACCGAGCTGTGGCCCGAGGCTGCCCCCAAGCTGCTCGTCCAGGTGTGCGACACCACGCTGCTGCGCGGCCTGCTGGACCACGCACCCGCACGCGGACCGCTGTGGCTGGAGGTGCAAGACCACCAGCTGTCGGCCAACCCCGCACTGGCAAGCCGCTTGCGCGCGGCCCAGGCCCGCGGGCTACCACTGGTCTGGAGCGGTGAAGCCGGCGAAGCGCCCGACCCCGCCCTGCAAAGCAGCTTCCACAAAATCCTGCGCGCACTGACGCCCCTTGAAGCGCTGGCCGCACTGCGCCTTGCGCTGAACCCACAACAGCCGCAGACGCAACGGGCCGGGCACAACAGCCCGGTCGTGGCCGACAGCATCTACCAAGGGCTGGCCAGCCAGGCCCTGCTGGAGCATGCGCTGGACCACCGAAACGCATGGGCCGTTGCGGGCTGGCCCACCGATGAAATCGTGCATGCCCACCGGCTCAAGCAAATCCAACCCTCCCGCCTGATGTTGCGCGCCCTGGTCAAGGCCATAGAAGACGACGAATCGCTGGAGATGCTGGAGCACCGCATGGGTGAAGAACCTTTGCTGACCTACCGCTTCCTGCGGTACGCCAATTCCGCGCACCTGGGTGCCCGCACCGAAGTCACCAGCGTGCGCCAAGGCCTGATGGTGATGGGCACCAGCAAACTGCGCACGTGGCTGATGGAGCAGATCCCCCAAGCCAGCACCGACCCCAACCTGGAACCCATACGCTGCGCCATGGTGCTGCGCGCCCGCATCATGGAACGGCTGGCAGATGCCGGCATAGAAGACGCGCTGCGGCATGAAGTATTTTTGTGCGGCGTGTTATCGCAACTGGATGTGTTGCTGGGCGAACCTTTGGGTGCGGCGATCCACCGCCTGCCCCTGCCCGGCCGCATCGCCTCGGCTGTTGTTGGCCAGACTGGCGCGTACGCGCCGTGGCTGGCCGTGGCCAGTGCGCTGGAATCGAGCAACACTCGGATGATCCGTGAGGTTTGCAAGGCGCACAAGATGCCAGCGGATGAAGTGAATCGGACGTTGCTGCGGGCATTGGCAACGGTTTAGATGGATGTGGAGATATAAGGGCCGCAAGACTCCCCAGCGAAGCAGACCCTCGGCATACCACGACCTGCATATGCTTTGGGCTGGTTACACAATCGATGAACGACTGCCATCGGCCCCAACTTGATAGACTCTGAATGTCTCCATCAGAAGCAAAAAATATGACACTTTCCGCCCACCGCGTGCTGCTATCCGTCTGACCGGAACGACCTTACGTCTTAAATGTATAGACCTTTGCGGCGGCGCGTTCCGCAGCGCCATAGCCTGACAGCGCTTGGTCCCACTCCGGGCCGGTAGCGCCGATCGAAGCAGTCAGCCCATGGGTCATTGACGTTGCCTCTTCGGTATTGGCATCCAACTCCGCTGTCTGCTCTCGGTTGGCAAGAAGCAGCTTGGCAATCAAGCCCTCCGCAGCTGGTATGACGACCAAGTACTTCGCTACCTCTCGATGTGCCGTGTGAATATGCCGAGCAGGCACTTCACGACCAAATACTTGACTCATGAACTTCCTCGATTTGACGATGGGCCTCTTCTTCTGTGGGCAGCCGGCCCGCAGGCGTTAATTTGTCCACCGCTGTGGGCAATTCCCGGGTCAGCCTGGATAGCAGCTCTTCCCGCGAGAGTCCGGTTTGCTTCAAAAGCGCGTTCAACGCTTCGGGGCCGATCGCCTGCTCCAGTTGATCGGCCTGGAGCTGTTGGTTGGGACCGGTGCTGACCCAGGAATCCGCCGCTGGGCCGTGGCCGTTCTGCTTAAAACGATCGACCAAGTCGCGTAGCCCACCGCTCAGTATGCTGCCAGCACCCGCACCGCCGAGCAGCCCGCCCAGCTTGCCGAGCAATCCTCCCTGACTTTGCGGTTCACTTGGGTCGGGTCTACCGTCAGGTTCTTGCTGCCGCCCCCCCATCACGTCGGCGATTTTGTCCCGGTTTTGATAACCCGCGACTGCAAGCAATCCCAAAAGTGCGACCATTGACGGCATTCCTCGACTCATATCATTTCTCCTTGATGTTGTGTGTGAAACAACGACTGTTGATGACCCCACATGAAAAGCATTAAATTGACCACCGGCTTTCGGTCCTTGCTCTGATTCATCCTTCAGCAAGGCGCCCGGCGCACCCTACACGCGCCGCTTGGCGATGGCCCCCCAGATAGCCAAAAGGACAATGGCACCGATAACCGCGCCGATGAGCCCCGCACCTTCACCAGGCGCATACCATCCAAGCGCTTGCCCGAGAAAGCTCGCAACCAGCGCCCCCACGATTCCGAGGATGGTCGTCAATACGAAACCCGAAGGCTCGTTGCTGCCCGGCATGATGAACTTTGCGATCACGCCTGCGATAAACCCGATAACGATTGTCCAAATAATCCCCATGGTCTACTCCTGTGAAGGGCTCGTTGAGCCGAACGGTTAAAGAACAAAAAATACCTGCGGCTGGTGCCACCCATGCGCCCGTATCCGGCGGAGCAGCTGCGCGCGGTGTCTCACGGCGCGGGCCGTTCAGCGTTTCGCTCTTGCCGACCCCGACCGCACCCGGCGGCCTAACATCATGCCGACCAGAACTGAGCCTGCGATTGACGCCCAAGGGTTGTTTATGACCACCTCTCGGGCTTTTGATACCGAGGCTTTCCCAGCTTCTACTAGGACATTCCCTGTTTGGTGGAACCAACCTTCACCATGACCAGCGGAGCCTCTGCCGGTGGCGATTCTGCGTAGACGGGCAGCAGTGACTTCGTCAATGACTGGGTTAAAGGTTTGAACTGGCACGCTTTGCGGTTTGGACGTTTGCTCTTGAGCTTCACTGGCGTTTGTGGCATCCCCGTGGTCACGTGTTGTGACACTGTCTGCATTCGCCGCTGTTGAACCTTGCATCGCCTACTCCTTTAAAAATGTGAAGACAAACGGTATGTGTGTATGCCAAGGCTGTATGTGCGAGCGCCCACGTTAGGCCGACAGAATCGTCGAATAGGAATAGAGCCCACCGAGTAACTTGGTGAAATGTGCACCCTACTCTCCCGCCAAAACCTTTATTGCTTGCGTCAAAGCTTTTGCTGACGTCCCGTAATCCGCCCACGGTGCATTGCCCTTGTCCAGTCGCGTCTGAACATTGCGGATGTTCCACTGATTGGCCCCTTGCAATTTTGCCAACTCGCTCCACTCAAGAGGCACTGATATTCCCATGCCGGGACGCGCCCGCGCCGACCAGGCCGACACGGTAGTCGCTCCAACACCGTTGCGCAAGTAATCGATGAATATGCGGCCCACACGATTCTTCGGTCCGCTCTTCGCCACGAATAGCATCGGCAAGGTGGCGGAGAGGTGACGAACCACAGCCGCTGAGAATTCCTTCGCTGCTGCCCAATCATGGACGGGCTTGATGGGGACGACCAGGTGGAGGCCCTTACCTCCGCTCGTCTTCAGGAACGAAGGCAGACCCAACTGGGTCAGAAAAATATGAATGGCCTCTGTGCCGTGCAGGATGGCTGGCCACTCCACGCCCTCCCCCGGGTCCAAGTCAAAAACAATCCGATCCGGCTTGCCGAACGACTGGGCAAGCGCGTTCATCGTATGCACTTCCACCATGTTCCACTGCGCGGCTGACAGCAATCCCTCTTCGGTTGCGACGGCAAGCATGGATGGGTGGCCCATGTACAGCGCCGGGTCCAGCTGTTCGATCCCTGGCAGCTTCTCGGTCTCGGCATGTTTCTGAAAGAACAATTGACCTCCAACCCCGCTGGGCGCCCGCACCAGAGACACCGGACGGTTCTGCAGGTGGGGCATCATCAATGGCCCTACCAGGGCGTAGTACCGCACCAGGTCAATCTTTTGGATACCCGTGCTTGCATCGATGACACGGTCAGGGTGGGTTATGCGAAGCTTGCTTAGCAGCGAGTGCGACTGGAGTTCAGCTGCGCTGTCTGACTTGGCACTTGGCTTCGCGGACCGCGGTGCACTTCCAGCTTTTTCTCGAATAATGGTGCTGGGGGCTTTGTCCGTGCGCAAGCCATGGAAGGCGGAGTGCCGAATGTGGTTTGAACTGGTCCACTCCGCAAAGCTGACTTCCGCGACCAGCCGAGGCTCTACCCAGTGGGGCTTGCCTACGATGCCGTTGCTATGGGTAAACGGACTGTTCTTGGCGGACAGCTTGTCGAGCTTCAGTTGCAGATCTTTCAGCACCTTTTCGCTGAACCCGGTGCCCACATTTCCGGCATAAACCAGGTCGCCTTTGTCATCGTGCACACCCAGGAGCAATGAGCCCAGCCCGCTGCGGCTGCCCTTGGGGTCGGTCCACCCCCCAATCACGAACTCCTGGCGCTGACTGCACTTGAGTTTGATCCAGTCAGGCGATCGGCTCGAACGGTATAGCGAATCCCGCCGTTTACCGATGACGCCTTCCAAACCCATCTGGCAGGCGGACGCGACCATGCTTTCCGGGGGCGCATCGAAAGCATCGCTGAAGCGGATGGGGCCGTCGGTGTCTGACTTTTCTAGAACGGCTTTCAACTGCAGGCGACGGGACTCCAGCGGTACGTTGCGCAGGTCATACCCGTCGCAGTAAGGGATGTCGAACACAAAGAAGTTGATGTCCTGGGTCTTGGCACTGTCGAAAGAGTTTTGTAACGCGCCGAAGTCCGGCACTCCATGGTCGTTGAAGACGACGATCTCGCCGTCGTACCAACCATCGGGCAGCGCCAACTTGGCCAGCGCATCGTGCAGCGGGCCAAGCTTTGCTGTCCAGTCATTGCCGTTGCGGGTGAACAGCTTGATGGATTTGCCCTTGATGCGCGCCAATAGACGGTATCCATCAAACTTCACTTCGTACACCCAGTCCTGGGTGGCGCTGGGCGGCCCTTCAACCAGCGTTGCCAACTGCGGTGCCATCTTCTCCGGTAGTTCGGCCTTGATGGCACCTTCCGGCACCTGTGGAGTTGACTTGGTCTTGCGCGCAGCGGTTTTTCTGGCTCCTGTCGGGGATTGCGCTGGTGGCGCGACCGCAATGGACTTGGGCCGCAGGGGTGGTGGCAGACCTTTGACGCTATCGGGCAATTCATCCACAACGCTGAATTCACTGGCTGGCTTGGCAAGGTCATCTTTCTCCTTGATCAAGAGCCACGGCTCCTGCTTTTCGCCTTTGCCTTTCATGCGGATGAGAGCCCACTTGCCCATCAGCTTGTGGCCACGCATCTCGAACTTCAGGTTGCCGTCGCGGTAGCCTTGTTCGGGGTCGCCAATCGGATGCCAAGTGCCTTCATCCCAGATGATGACCTTGCCAGCACCATACTGTTTTGGCGGTATCGTGCCTTCAAACGACGAGTAGGAAATCGGGTGGTCCTCAACGTGGACTGCCATTCGCTTGTCACGGGGGTCGTAGCTTGGGCCCTTCGGGACCGCCCAACTCTTCATCGTGCCATCGAGCTCCAATCGGAAGTCATAGTGCAGACGTGAGGCCCAGTGCTTCTGCACCACAAAGGTCAGCGCATTCTTGTTCTCCTGTCCGCCCTCTGCTGGCTCACTCGTGATGCTGAAGTTGCGCTTGGCCTTGTAGGGGCCAAGTTTGTCTGCGGTCGCCATGGCTAAAACAGGCCAGTGCCTAGCGGGACTTCTTCAGTTGGTCTTCGACCGCCTTGGCGGATGGGCCCACGGCCTTCACGGCTTCTTTCAGTTTGTCGGCCGTTACACCGAACTTTTCAGACCAGTACCGAACTTCGTAGTCTTCGCTGGTATTGACGCGTGAACTGTCTTGTGGACCGGTCTTTTGCTTGTTGTCTGCCATTGGAGATCTCCTCGAAATGTAAGTCGATGCATCCTATGGGGGACTCCCTGCTGATTCTGTGCGATGGGCCACCAAGCTCAAGAGTGAGCCTCTTCAGAAGAGAGGTTATTCATTTCTTGGCGGGCTTCGGCGGCCGTCGCGAAAAGCACCGTTGTTCGGCCCGCTGAGAGTGCTGACTAGCCGCCTCACTGCTCCGCCCGTAACCTCTCAAACGTATTCCAGAACTGCGCATCCTGCGTGGTCGCAAAATTGACGCGCATCAACGTACTCGGTTGCCGCTCTGCATGGAACAGCGCCCCAGGCGCCAGCAGGTAGCCTTCGTCCAGCATGCGCTGCGACAGCACATCGGTATCCACCCCCGTCTCGACCCAGCCAAACAATCCCGCCGGTGGCGTGGCAAACGTGCAGCCATGGGCCAGTGCAAGCTTGACGCTGCGCGCACGGGCTTCGTCCAGCCGGGTGCGGATGCGTTCTGCATGGCGGCGCAGCTGGCCCTGGTCTATGCACCAGGCCAAGGCCTTTTCCAGCAGGGCCGGCGTGGTCAGCGTGGCCAATAGCTTGGTGTCGACAAAGGCCTCCACCAGCGAAGCCGGTGCGGCCAGAAAACCAACGCGCCAGCCCGGCGCCAGAATCTTGGCAAAACCGCTGACATAGATGGTGCGCTGCAGACCATCCAGTGCGCACAGCCGCGTGGCGTGGTCGGGTGCGATGTGGCTGTAGGTGTCGTCCTCGACGATGTGGAAGTTGTAGGCATTGGCCAGCTGCAGCACGCGGTGCGCACTGCCGGGCGTCAGGCAATAGCCGGTGGGGTTGTGGAACACGCTGACGCTGACAAACAGCTTGGGCGCATGCAGTTCGCAGTAACGCGCCATCACGTCCAGGTCTGGCCCGTCGGCACGGCGTGGCACCGGCAGGATGCGCATGCCCAGGGCAGCCAGCCGGGCAAATTCGATGGCCCAGCCGGGCTCTTCAACCATCACATAGTCACCGGCACGCAGCAGGGTGCGGCTGACGATATCCAGCGCATGCGTGGCGCCCACCGTGGTGACGATCTGGCTGGGCGCAGCGTGCACGTTGTAGGCCACCAGCTTGTGCGACAGCGACTGGCGCAGCCCACTGTCGCCGGCCGGCTCGCCGTATTGCAAGGAGAAGGATTGCAGTGAACGGTTGCTGGTGACCTTGCGCACGGCCGCAGGCATGAACGTTGTTTCCAGCCAGTCCGGCGGGAACACGCCCATCCCGGGTTGGGGCTTGTCCGAGCTGCCGTGGAACATGCCGCGTATCAACGCAGTGGCGTTTACCGGCACATGCTGCGCCTGGAAGCCCCGGCTTGCGGTTTGATCATTCGCTATCAAATCAAGAGCTGCTTGTGGCCGTCCGTCGAGGGCTGCAGCCATTTCTCGCACATAGAAACCGCGGTTCTTGCGGGCTTCCACCAACCCCTGGGCAAGCAACTGGTCATAGGCTGCCACCACGGTAGACGGGCTCACGCCCTGCTGCTGCGCGCACTGGCGCACCGAAGGCAGGCGGGTGCCGGGCGCTAGCAGCCGGGTGCGGATGCGCTCGGCAATGCGGGTGCACAGCTGTTCGGTTAGCGATTGGGATGCGGTTTTCATCAGCATGGTGCGAGCCTCGGGCTGTGGGTGGCAGTGGGCAACGCGCAGACGGCGTTTGCCTGTGTTGCCCCAACCACCAGTACAGTTTTATTGAATGACCTCGAAACTGTACTGGTAGTGTGTTGATTTCAACTATAAAGTCTGTTGCATGACTTGGCAAGAATTCACAGCTTTACTGGTGCTGGCTACGGCGATGAGCTTCACGCCCGGCCCCAACACCACGCTGGCCACTGCACTGGCGGCCAACGGTGGCCTGCGCCGCGCCATGCCATTTGTGTGCGCCGTGCCGCTGGGCTGGAGCGCGCTGCTGCTGGTCTGCGCGCTGGGCCTGGGCGCCCTGGTGCTGGCCGTGCCGCTATTGAGCTGGGTCGTCAAGATCATCGGCGTGGCCTACCTTCTGTGGCTGGCCTTCAAGATGAGCCAGGCCCGCCAACTGGGCGAGGCTGATGCTGCGCGGTTGCAGGTGGGTTTCTGGCAGGGCGTGGCGCTGCAATTTGTCAACATCAAGGCGTGGATGCTGGCGCTAGCCATAGTGGGCGGCTGGATCGCTGGCCGCGCCGACCCGGCCCAACGCCTGGCCGTGGTGCTGCCCACGATGCTGGTCTTCGCCTTTGCCAGCAATATGCTGTACGCCACGCTGGGTTCGCTGTTGCGCGAATGGCTGCGCGGCCCGCTGGAAACCGGCAAACGCCTGCTGGCCTTCAACCGCGTGATGGCCGTGGTGCTGGTCGCCACTGCCTTGTGGATGCTGACCGTATGACAACGACCACCATTGCCAACCAACGCCAGATCAACCAGGGCCTGTGGCTGGGTCTGCTGGGCATCGCCATCTTCTCGGTGACGCTGCCGATGACGCGCATGGCCGTGGGCACGGCCGACGCGCCGCAGATGTCCGGCTTCTTCATTGCGATGGGTCGCGCCGTGGTGGCGGCCGCGCTGTCGGGTGCCTTCCTGCTGCTGACCCGTGCACCAATACCCCGCCGCGAAGACTGGCTGCCGCTGGCCATCACCGCCGGTGGCGTGGTGTTTGGCTTCCCGCTGTTCACGTCTTTTGCGATGCGGTATGTGGAGGCCACGCACGCCAGCGTCATCATCGGTGTGTTGCCGCTGGCTACCGCTGCCGTGGGTGCGCTGCTGCACCGCCAGCGGCCATCCAACGGGTTCTGGTTGTGCGCGGCGTTGGGCAGTGTGTTGGTTGCTGTCTTTGCGGCGATGCATGGTGGTGCTGCTTCTACAGCGTCCACAGCCACAGGCGGCGTTTCGGTGGGCGGTGCGGACCTGCTTTTGGTGGCCGCCGTGCTGTGCGCTGCCGTTGGATATGGCTACGGCGCACGGCTGTCACAGCACATGCAGGCCGAGCATGTGATCTGTTGGGCACTGGTCATCGCCCTGCCCGTCACGTTGCCGCTGTCCGCCTACCACTGGCCTACCGCGCCCTTGCAGAGCAGCGCGTGGTGGGGTTTTGCGTATGTGGCGGTGTTTTCGATGTGGCTGGGATTCTTTGCCTGGTACCGGGGGCTGGCGCTGGGTGGCACAGTGCGGGTTAGCCAGGTGCAACTGGTGCAACCTTTTTTGAGCATGCTGGTGGCTGTGCCGCTGCTGGGTGAGAAGCTGGATGCCGTTACCGTCGGCTTTGGGTTGGCGGTGATTGCTACCGTTTTTATCGGCAAGAAGATGCCTGTGTCGCAGCAGGTGAGAGCATGAACACATGCTCGCTACTGTCGCGTGCCTGCCGGAGTGGGCAGAGCCCGGGGGCCTCAGAGGCGCTGCGCTTGCCAAGTCGGCCCCCGGGCTCCGCCCAATCCGGCGTTGTAGCGAGTGCAACGGGCCCCGCTGTCTTTCCTCTCACGCGCTCCCGCGCCGCGCGCAGCAAGGGCCAGCGGTGTGCCGGGTCCCGATTTGTGCGTACCCGCACCATGAGGAACCCGGCACACCGCTGGCCCTTGCCACCCACAGCCCTACGCGCACCGTGACCCAGACAAAACCAAGAGCAAAATCCCCCATTACCTAAAAAGAGACCGAAAACCATGAAACCCAACGACCTCCCCACCGCCGCCCCCTGGACCATGGCCCGCCGCGCCGCGCGCATGAACCCGTCTGTGATCCGCGAGATCCTCAAGGTCACTGAGAAACCCGGCATCATCAGCTTCGCCGGTGGCCTGCCCTCCAGCAAAACCTTCCCCGTATCCGAATTCACGGCCGCCTGTACCCAGGTGCTGACCCATGATGCGCAAGCCGCGCTGCAATACGCCGCCAGCGAAGGCTTTGGCCCGCTGCGCGAGATGGTGGCCGCCCGCCTGCCGTGGAATGTAGACCCGGCACAAATTCTGATCACCACCGGATCACAACAAGGCCTGGACCTGGTCGCAAAAATTTTGATCGACGCCGACAGCCGCGTGCTGGTCGAAACCCCCACCTACCTGGGCGCGCTACAAGCGTTCACGCCGATGGAACCTGAAGTCGTCAGCGTGGCCAGCGATGACGAAGGTGTTGACATTGCCGACCTGGCCAGCAAGGTTGGCACAGGCGCCAACAAGGCCCGCTTCCTTTACGTGCTGCCCAATTTCCAAAACCCCACCGGTCGCACGATGACCGAGGCTCGCCGCGCCGCGCTGGTGGCCAAGGCGGCCGAACTGGGCCTGCCGCTGATCGAAGACAACCCCTATGGCGACCTGTGGTTTGACGGCGAGCCGCCCGCGCCGCTGACTGCGCGCAACCCTGAGGGCTGCATCTACCTGGGCTCGTTCTCCAAGGTGCTGGCACCGGGATTGCGCTTGGGCTTCATCGTGGCGCCAAACGGCATCTACCCCAAGCTGTTGCAGGCCAAACAGGCGGCCGATTTGCACAGCCCCGGCTTTAACCAGCGCATGATTGCCGAGGTCATGAAGGATGGTTTCCTGGACCGCCACATCCCCACCATCCGCGCGCTCTACAAGTCGCAACGCGACGCCATGCTGGCTGCCCTGCAAAAAGACATGCCCAGCGATGTGACGTGGAACACCCCGGTGGGCGGCATGTTCCTGTGGGCCCGCTTGCCAGAAGGCATGAACGCACAAGAACTGCTGCCCAAGGCCGTGGACAAGGGGGTGGCCTTCGTTCCGGGTGCCGCCTTCTACAACGACCATGCGGATCCGCGCACCATGCGCCTGTCCTTCGTGACACCCAATGTGGATGAGATCCGCACCGGCGTGGCCGCGCTGGCGGCTGCCATCCGCGAACACAGGACAAGTTGAAGCGATGACGGACGACACCACCATCCGCCTGTGGGGACGCATCAGCTCTTTGAACGTGCGCAAAGTCGTGTGGGCCGCGCAGGAGCTGGGCCTGGACTTTCAACGTACCGATGCGGGGGCAGCCTATGGCATCACGACGACGCCGGAGTACCAGAGCAAGAACCCCAATGGGCTGGTGCCGTTGCTGGAGATTGGCGACTTCACGCTGTGGGAGTCCAACGCCATCTTGCGCTACCTGTGCGCGCGCTATGGCGCCGAACTCAAGTTCTATCCTGATGAACTAGAGCCGCGCTTTGACGCAGAGCGCTGGATGGACTGGCAACAAACCACATTCAACCGCGCTGGTGGCCCGGCCTTCCTGCAACTGGTACGCACGGCCGCCGACGCGCGCAATGCCGATGTGATCCAGCAATCGGTTTCAGCAACCGAGCCCCTGCTGGCGCTGCTGGACAACCATTTGCAAAAACATGCCTACATGGGTGGTGAGAGTTTTGGCATGGCCGACATCCCCTTGGGCTGCGAAATGCACCGCTGGTGGGGCATGCGCACCGCGCAGTTTGATGCCTATGGCGTGACCCGCCTGGAGTTGCAGGCCTTCCCCAACGTGCAGCGCTGGTTCGGCCAGCTGCAGCAGCGCCCGGCCAGCCGTGGTGTGCTGGATGTAACCCTGAGCTGACATATTGCCCCCACGCTCCACCGCTTCGCGGGTCGCTGCCCCCCCGAGGGGGCCTTCGCGCCTTGGGGCGGCCCGGCGGCACTCATTCATCAAAATAGATTTCTATGCACCAACGCCCTTTCAAACAAGTCGACGTGTTCACCGCCCAAGCCTACTTGGGCAACCCGCTGGCTGTGGTGCTGGATGGCACGGGCCTGAGCACCGAGGTGATGCAGCAATTTGCCCGCTGGACCAATCTGTCGGAGACCACCTTCCTGCTGCCACCCACACCCGACGGCGCAGCCCAGGGTGCGGACTACCAAGTGCGCATCTTTACGCCCGGGTACGAAATGCCGTTTGCCGGCCACCCCACGCTGGGCAGCTGCCACGCCTGGCTGGAGCACGGCGGTGTTCCCAAGCAGTCGGGGCTGGTCGTACAAGAGTGCAAGGTCGGCCTGATCCGCATCAACCAGACCGGCGGCCGCCCGGCGTTTGCCGCGCCCCCGTTGCGCCGTAGCGATGCCACACCAGAATTGGTGGCAGCCCTGGCCGATGCACTGGGTCTGCCCCTAGCCCACATCGTGGCCAGCCAGCACCAGAACAATGGCCCCTCCCACTTCGGTTTGTTGATCGACGACCATGCCGTGCTGCTGGGGTTGGAGCCCGACGCCGCCAAGCTCAACACCGTACTCAGCGCGGCCGGTATCAGCGGCGTGGGTGTGGCCACCGTGCAAGCGGACACGGCAGTAGCAGCGCGCGGCGCAGGCCTGATCGGCCGCTCCAACCGCGAGGCGCGGGCCTTTGCCGGTGGTGGTGGTGCCAGCACGGCGCAGAGCGGCACCAGCGAGGAACCGACCGTGGAAGTGCGCTTCTTTTTCGACCACGGCAAGGGCATTGGCGAAGACCCGGTCACCGGAAGCTTCAACGCCAGCCTGGCCCAGTGGCTGATTGCCGATGGCCACGCGCCCAAACAGTACACCGCTGCCCAAGGCACCTGCCTGGGCGTGCAAGGCCGCGTACATATCCGCCAGGACACCAGCGGCCAGGTATGGGTGGGCGGTGATGCGGTGACTTGCATCAACGGCACCGTGCTGTTGTAGCCATGGCGTCCATCGACCGCCGGGTAGCTTCGGTAGACCACTTGGTGGTGATGGCCAGCGACCTCGCCCAAGGCGTGGCCTGGTGCGAGGCTACGCTGGGCGTCACGCCCGGCCCCGGCGGTGAACACCCGCTGATGGGCACGCACAACCGGCTGCTGAAGATCGCCACGGACCAACACCGCACCGCATACCTGGAAATAATTGCTATCAATTCAGGAGCTGCTCACGCGCTCCCCGCGGGGGCTAGACGCTGGTTTGACATGGATGACCTGGCGCTGCAGGCGCAGATCACGCAGCACGGCCCCCGGCTCACACACTGGATCGCCAGCGTGCCCGACATCAGCGTAGCCCTGGCCACGCTGGCAAGCCAGGGCATAGACCGTGGCGACGCGGTGCAGGCGTTCCGCCCCACGCCCGGTGGCCTGCTGCAGTGGCAGATCAGTGTGCGCAGCGACGGCCAGCGCCTGTTCGACGGCTGCCTGCCGACACTGATCCAGTGGGGTGACACCCACCCAACCAACGCGATGCCTGCCAGCGGCGTCACCCTGCACAGCCTGCGTGCGCAGCACCCGCAGGCCGCGGCATTGAACTGCGCCTACGCGGCACTGGGCCTGTCATCCACCACAGCGATCACGGGCCCGCCATGCCTGAGCGCAACCCTGACAACGCCTAAGGGCCTCGTCACCCTCCACTCCACTGCACCATGAATCTGCCTAACCTGCACGACATCGAAAACAGCGCCCAGGTTGTCTACCGCTCCTTCGCCGCCACCCCGCAGTACGCGTGGCCGCTGCTGGCGGAAAAGTTGGGCACGGCCTGCTGGCTCAAGCACGAGAACCACACCCCGGTGGGCGCCTTCAAGATTCGCGGTGGCCTGACCTACTTTGACCAACTGGCGCGCAACAAGACGCTGCCCGCAGAGGTTATCAGCGCCACGCGGGGCAACCATGGCCAGAGCATTGGTTGGGCAGCGCGCGCCCATGGTGTGCGTTGCACCATCGTTGTGCCCCACGGCAACTCGGTGGAGAAGAATGCGGCCATGCGCGCGCTGGGGGCTACGCTGATCGAACACGGGGCCGACTTTCAGGAAAGCCGCGAACACGCCACCACGCTGGCCCAGCAACGTGGCGCCCACATGGTGCCCAGCTTCCACGTGGATCTGTTGCGCGGCGTCAGCACCTATTGGTGGGAGCTGTTCCGGGCGGTGCCAGCACTGGATGTGGTCTACGTGCCCATTGGCCTGGGTTCGGGGGCCTGCTCCGCCATTGCAGCTAAACGCGCACTGGGCCACCACGTGCGCATCGTCGGTGTCGTCAGCGCCCACGCCACTACCTATGCCGATTCCCTGGCCGCTGGCCGGGTTGTTGAAGCCCCGGTAACCACGCAACTGGCCGACGGCATGGCCTGCCGGGTGGCAGATGCCCAGGCGTTGGCCATTTTGCAAGGCCAGATCGACCACATCGTGCAGGTGACGGACGCCCAAGTCGCCCAGGCCATGCGAGACATCTTTGCCGGCACCCACAACGTGGCTGAGGGCGCAGGCGCCGCGGCCTTCGCTGCAGCCATGCAAGAGCGCGACACGCTCAAAGGGCTCACCGTGGGCCTGACCTTGTGCGGCGGCAATGTCGACAGCGCAACGTTTGCAAACGTCTTGTCGGGGACAAAGCAGGCTTAGGTTCAATGCGCCCCTACAAGCAGGGGGCAACTCTGGGGCACGTGTCGCCCCAATGACAACGGAAACCCCGCACCGTGCCTTAGATTCCCGACATGGGAAAACTCTATCTGGTACGACACGGGCAGGCGTCTTTTGGTGCCGCCGACTATGACAACCTGAGCGAACTCGGCCACAAGCAGAGCGTTCGCCTGGGTGAATACTTCGCATCCAAGGGCAACCGTTTTGAAGCGGTGCTGACCGGCACGCTCCGGCGCCACGCGCAGACCTACGCCGGCATTGCCAAGGGCGCGGGGTTGGAGCTGCAGCCCACGCTGTGGCCCGGCCTCAACGAATACGATGCCGACGCGGTGATCACGGCCATCCACCCCGGCCCGCTGGAGCCGCCAACCACGCCGGAGTCGTACAAGCTGCACTTCCGCCTGTTGCGTGATGGCCTGACGCAGTGGATGAACGGCGTGCTGACGCCCAAGGGCATGCCCACTTATGACGCCTTCGTGGCGGGCATAACCAGTGCGCTGGACCATGTGCGCAAACAACACACCGGCGATGTGCTGCTGGTCAGCAGCGGCGGACCCATCTCCACAGCTATCGGTCACATTTTGGGCACGCTGCCTGAGAAGACGATCGAGCTGAACCTGCAGATCCGCAACAGCGCAGTGACCGAATTTCAGTACACGCCCAAGCGCCATTTGTTACTGAGCTTTAACACCTTGGCCCATCTGGACGGTGCAGAATATGCACCATGGATCACCTACTCCTGAAATTTTTGCTGGTCGGCGCCAGCTGTAGCGTCAGCGCCGCCGACCCGCACGCCGCAGGCCCGCGTGGCGAACCAGTGGTCAACACCCTGGGTATGACCATGGTGCGTATACCGGCCGGCGAATTCATGATGGGTAGCGACGAAACCGTCGCAGCGCTAGAGCAAGCGTACCCGCTGATGGAGCGCCGGCGCCTCGAGGCGCTTGGCGACGAGGCACCGGTGCACCGCGTGCGCATCACGCGCGACTTCTACCTGGGCCGCACCGAGGTCACCGTGGGCCAATTCCGACGCTTCATCGCCGCGTCCGGGTATGTTCCCGAGTCTGTTGCCGATGGCACCGGTGGCTATGGCTACAACCCGCGCTACGTGCCGGCCAGAGGCGCGCGCGGCGAGCAGTTTGAGGGGCGCGACCCGCGCTACAGCTGGAACAACCCCGGTTTTGCGCAGACCGATGCGCACCCAGTCGTCAATGTGACCTGGAACGATGCCCAGTTCATGGCCCGCTGGCTCAGTGCCACCGAGGGCCGTGTTTACCGGCTGCCCACGGAGGCCGAATGGGAGTACGCGGCCCGTGGCGGCACGCGTACCCGCTACCACCATGGCGACGACCCCGAAGGCCTGGTACGCGTCGCCAATGTGTTCGACGCGCACGCAAAACCCATGTGGCCGGCTTTCGCCAACCATGCGCTGCTGGGCGATGACGGTTATGCGTTCACGGCACCAGTAGCGTCATTTGCGCCCAATGCGTTTGGCCTGTACGACATGCATGGCAATGCCTGGGAATGGACCAGCGACTTGCATGATGAGAACTACTACGCCCACTCTCCGGTGGACGATCCACAAGGCCCGGCCGAAGGCACGGTCTACGTACGCCGCGGGGGCTCTTGGCACAGCTGGCCGCTGTATGTGAGGTCCAGCTACCGCAACTGGAACTCTCCAGAGACGCGCTACACGCTGGTGGGCATCCGCCTCGTGCTAGAGGCAACTGATCGCGGAACAAGCACTACCCCGCCAAGCCGCCCCTAGCTACCAAGGGGCTGAAGGCCACGGCTCCAAAGCCACCCGCGTGGCGTTAGACAGCCTGAAGAGCCGAGTCTCTGCCGGGGCATGATCAGCGACCCCCACAGGAGCGCAGCGTGGGGGGCTAGACCGACAACTGAATTTCGACAACCGTGTTGCCAGGGGAACTGCTGATGTGCAGTTGCGCGCCGATCGACAGCGCGCGCTCGCGCATCGTAGCCAAACCGTTGCGGGTGTGCTTGGCCGGGTCGAAACCACACCCATCGTCCACCAGGCGCACGAAGACCTGGTTGCCGTCCTGTACATGGCCTTCAACGCGCAAAACGTGCGCTTTTGCATGCTGCAACACGTTGGACAAGGCCTCAAACAGCATGAACTGCAACTCGCTCATGGCACTGGCGTCCAGCTTCTCGCAAATCGGCAGCAGGTCCACATCCCACTGCAGTTCAATGCCCATACCGGCAAAGCGCGGCCCCATGCGGTAGCGCATATTGGCCAGCAGGGCCGTGACATCGCCCGGTGCCAGGTGGATGGCGTCTATCGACAGCTTCAGATGGTCCAGCCCGTCGCGCAATGTCTGTAGCACTTCGTTGCGCGCGTCCATCGTGGGATCATCGGCGTCGTACCCCTGCAGCTGGCGCATGGCCGAACTGATGTGGGCGCCCACGCCATCGTGCATATTGCGCAGGATACGCCCGCGCTCGGCCATGCGCTCCTGGCTGCGGGCCAGATGCTCCAGCGCCTTTCGGCTGTCCAGCACCTCTTGCACAGCGGTGCTGCTGATGTGGTCAAAGGTCAACGCGAACAGGAACAGCACGGCCACCAGACCGCCGATGCAGACCATGTTGAACGCCGTGGCGTAGTCCTGGTCATACATCCGTGGGAACTCGTAGCCCTGCAGGCTGGCCGCACCATAAGATACCGAGATCGCGAAGCACACCAGAAACCAGACCAGCGCATCCACGCCATAGCCCAGCAGCAGCACCGCCGCCACCGGGATCAGCGTGAACCACGGCAGCACCGGCGAATGCAGGCCGCCAGAGAAAAAGCTGCAGCCCATGACCGCGACAAAGGCCACGTTGGCCATATACCAGTTGACACTGGGCCGCAGCCTGCCGGTGGTGCGGAAGTAGAACAGCGCGGCAAACAAGAAAACGATGCCGGTGGACATCAACAGCGCACCCATCGCAAAACCGATGGCCAGCGACGTGAACACGTACAGCAGCGAGAACACCGAATTGATCAGGCAAATATAGACAAACATCCGGCTGGCCGTGAGTGCATGTTCATCCAGCACCAGCCGGTGCGGGATAAACCAGCCCACCAGGCGGTCCATGCGGCCCAAAGCGGCTTTGCTAAGGTCCGTATTCATGGCGTGAATCTGCAGGGTCACAGCACCCGGTTTACCGGGCCACGCCGTTGCTCAGCGTGTCCAGCGGCAGTTGGTGCAGCTCGGCCAGCAGACCTGCCAGCGCGCGGCCGGCTGCGTCCAACACGGCACGCCCCTTGTCGGCGCTGGCATTGGCCGCGTTGCCCACTGCGCCGTGGGGGTTGTAGTCTTGCATCTGCCAGCCCAGCTTGGCGCTTTTGCCATTGCCCAGAATGGCGAACGCCTTCGACCGGTCTTCCGACGTGGATGCAAAGTTTTGCGCCTGCGCCATGTCCACCAAATCCGGGGCCAGCGCCAGCATCATCGATGTTTCGATGTCGCCAGCGTGGATGCCAAAGCGGTGCTCGTGCGCGCTGAACAGCGCATTCACATCCTCGCCGTGCGGCCCCAGCAGCGGCAGGCCGAACCAGTTGACGCTGTAGACCAGCATACCCAGCCGCGCGCGCAGGTCGCGGGCCACGATGTCCATGACCCCCACCTGGCCGCCGTGGGAATTGAGCAGCACCAGCTTTTTGACGCCGCTGGCCGCCACACTCTCGGCAATATCAGTCCACAGCCGTATCGTGGTTTCGGCCTTCAGTGTCAGCGTGCCTGCAAAGCGGGCATGTTCGGGGCTGAGGCCCACGGCCTGCGTGGGCAGGAACAGCGCCGGCACGTCGGCCGACAGGTGGTGCAAAGCAGCGCTAATGACGCCATCGACCAGCGCGCGGTCAACCTGCAGCGGCAGGTGCGGCCCATGCTGCTCGGTGGCAGCCACCGGCAGCACGGCGATCGTCTGCTGCAAGATACCGCTGGCTTGGCGTTGGGCAAAGTCGCGCGTGCTCCAGTCAGCCCAGTAGCGCGAAGGGGCGGGCGCGGCAGCGGAAGAAGGGGGTGCTTCAGGCATGGGTCAAAATCGGCTGTCCAACGAAGCGACCATGGTAACGCGCTCGGGTGCAGTGCCACAATCGGGCCATGGCCTGCGGCGTTTGGCGCTGCGGCGGAACTTTTAGGCTGCCACAAGCTCCCAATTTGCAATGACCCACGCCTCCCGCACCTTGCCGCGCCGCGCCGGCACCTTCCGTCTGCCCCTCCCCAGCCTGCGAATTGCTACTATTTTCATAGCTGCTTACGCGCTGTTGACGGGGGCTAGCGCCCAAATTCTGCTAAGGAATTCGCACCAGACCGCCAGCGTGTCCGCCGTGGTGCAAACCGAACAGGTGCGTGCGGAGCTACTGGCCCACGCGCCAGACGGCGTCGACCCCGGCAAGACCATCTGGGTGGGCCTGCAAATCCAGCACCAGCCACACTGGCACACCTATTGGACCAATCCTGGCGATTCGGGTCTGCCCACGATGTTGCAGTGGACGCTGCCCGCCGGGCTCACCGCAGGCGACATCGCCTGGCCTACGCCCAAGCGCATCCCCATCGGCACCCTTGCCAATTTTGGGTATGAAGACACGGTACTGCTACCGGTGCCGCTGACCGTTGGCAAAGATTTCAAAGCCGGTCCCAATGGCATGCTCGAAGTTGGGCTGAACGCCAACTGGCTGGTCTGCCGCCAGGAGTGCATCCCGCAAGAGGGCAAATTCGTGTTGCGCCTGCCCACGCAGGGCTCCACGGCCACCCATGGCGCGGCCTTTGACGCCACACGCACGGTCAGCCCCAAAGCGCTGAGCGGCTCTTCGCAGGCCATATTGCGCGGCGATGCGCTGGTGTTGACCGTAACCGGCTTACCCGCCAGCTGGAACGGCCGCGCGCTGCTGGCCTTTCCCGAGACCGCACACATCGCCGAGCCGGTGAAAACTCCGCAGGCCAGTGACGCTGTGGCCAGCAGTGCACCGACAGACGGCAAGCCGGCCACCCAATTTTGGAACAAAGGGGTCTGGACGGCACAGTTACCCCTATCCGCACAGCGCGAATCCGCGCCGACCAGCCTGCCTGTAGTGCTGGCGTTGGGTAGCGAAAGCCTGCGCAGTGTCGCCCCCATCACCGGCACTTGGCCGGCCCTGCCCGGCGCGGGTACGACAGGCACCGCAGTGGGTGTTGCGCCCGTTGGCGCCGGCAGCCCGGCTACCAGTCCCGGTAATACAGCGGGGAGCGGCAATGCCAATGGCGGCAGCATGACCAGCAGCTGGGGCATGGCGCTGATGGCCGCTGTGCTGGGCGGCCTGATACTGAACCTGATGCCGTGCGTGCTGCCGGTGCTGGCCATCAAGGTGCTGGGCTTTGCCCGCCGCAACGCGCACAGCCGCGCCTCGCAGCGCACCCAAGGACTCGCTTACACCGCCGGCGTCGTGCTGTCGTTCACTGCACTGGGCGCCCTGATGTTAGGCCTGCGGGCCAGTGGCGAACAGCTGGGTTGGGGCTTTCATCTGCAGTCGCCGGCCGTTGTGGCGGTGTTGGCCATGCTGTTCACGCTGCTGGGCCTGAACCTCGCAGGCCTGTTTGAAGTGGGTAGCGTGCTGCCCAACCGCATCGCCTGCATGCAGGCGCAACATCCGGTGGTAGATGCCTTTTTGTCCGGTGTATTGGCCGTGGCGATTGCCTCGCCCTGCACGGCGCCATTCATGGGCGCTTCGTTGGGTTATGCGATCAGCCTGCCTGCCTACCAGGCGCTGAGTATTTTTGCGGCACTGGGCCTGGGCCTGTCGCTGCCGTTCCTGGCCGCGGCCTGGGTTCCGGCTGTGGGTAGCTGGCTCCCCCGCCCCGGGCCCTGGATGGATGCGCTGCGCCGCTTCATGGCCTTCCCGATGCTGGCCACCGTCATTTGGCTGGTCTGGGTGCTGGGCCATTTGACCGGCGTAAATGGCGCCGGCGCGCTGCTTGCGCTGCTGTTGGCGGTCAGCCTGCTGGTCTGGTCACTGAACCAGGCTGGCCGCAGTCGCATGGTTTTTACTACGATTTCTGTAGCAGTATTGCTTGCATTCGTGGGGTCTATCGGCCCATTGGTGTTGACGGTGGAAGAGCCGGTGGCCACCGCCCCATCAACCGGCAACAACCCGCAGGCCGGGTGGCAGGCGTGGGCCCCAGGCAAGGTAGAGGCAGAACTGGCATCGGGCCGGCCGGTGTTTGTCGATTTCACGGCCGCGTGGTGCATTACCTGCCAATACAACAAGAAATCCACGCTGGGCAACGCCGCCGTGCTGGCCGATATGCGCGCCCACAACGTCAGCCTGCTGCGCGCCGACTGGACGCGCCGCGACCCTGCCATTACCGTCGCGCTGGAGGCGCTGGGCCGTAGCGGCGTGCCGGTTTACGTATTGCACCAGGCCGGCAAGCCACCGGTGGTGTTCTCGGAAATCCTGGACACCCAAGCCCTGCGCACTGCGCTGGCCGCGCTGTAGGCTGACCCCATGCACACCGATTCCGCCGACATCACGCACATTCTGGAACACTGCCGCACCGTAGCGGTGGTGGGGCTATCGCCCAAACCACACCGCGACAGCTATGCGGTAAGCCGTTACATGCAGGCCCAGGGTTGGCGCATCGTTCCCATCAACCCCAATGCCAGCAGCATTCTGGGGGAGACGGCCTACCCAACCTTGACCGAGGCCGCGCGCCACCACCGTATCGAGTTGGTCAATGTATTCCGCAACAGCGCCGATGTGCCGCCGGTCGTGGATGAAGCCATCGCTACCGGGGCACAGGCCGTATGGTTGCAAATGGGCGTGGTGCACGATGGTGCAGCGCAAAAGGCGCGTGACGCCGGGCCGCGCGTGGTACAAAACCGCTGTTTGATGGTCGAACACCGAAACCACTCCCCGGGCTGACATCCGCGAAGGGCTGCGACAATCAGTCCATGACCGACACGACTTTCGCCTCCCACCACAACCCGACTTTCCTGCAGGCCTGCTTGCGCCAGGCTACCGCCCACACACCCGTGTGGCTGATGCGCCAGGCCGGTCGCTATTTGCCCGAATACCTGGCCACCCGCGTGAAGGCCGGCAACAGCTTCATGGGCCTGGCCACCAATGTGGACTACGCCACCGAGGTCACGCTGCAGCCACTGGACCGCTATCCATTGGACGCCGCCATTTTGTTCAGCGACATCCTGACCATTCCCGACGCAATGGGCCTGGGCCTGAGCTTTGGTGTGGGCGAAGGCCCGCGCTTTGCATCCCCCGTGCGCGACGAGGCTGCGGTCGACAAGCTTGCCGTGCCCGACCTCAACAAGTTGCGCTACGTGTTTGACGCCGTGTCTTCAATCCGCAAGGCGCTAACACGGCCCGATGGCAAGAGCCGCGTGCCGCTGATAGGCTTCTCCGGCAGCCCCTGGACGCTGGCGTGCTACATGGTCGAGGGTGCCGGTTCCAGCGATTACCGGCTGGTCAAGACCATGCTGTACAGCCGCCCGGACCTGATGCACCGCATCCTGGCCACCAACGCAGATTCCGTCGCGGCTTATTTGAATGCGCAGATCGACGCGGGCGCCCAGGCAGTGATGATTTTTGACAGCTGGGGTGGCGTGCTGGCCGACGGTGCCTTCCAAGAGTTCAGCCTGGCCTACACAGCCCGCGTGCTGGCACAGCTGAAGACGACGCACACCGACGCCGCCGGCAACACCGTACGCATTCCCCGTATCGTGTTCACCAAAGGCGGCGGCCTGTGGCTGCAAGAAATGGCCGGGCTGGACTGCGAGGTGCTGGGTCTGGACTGGACTGTCAATTTGGGCAAGGCGCGCGCCGCCATTGGCGGTGTCGAAAATGGCCCCGGCAAAGCGCTGCAGGGCAATATCGACCCCAATGTGTTGTTTGCCCAACCCACCCAGATCGAGGCTGAAGTGGCCCGGGTGCTGGACAGCTTTGGCCAGCCGTACCAGGGCACGGGAACCGGCCCCACGCATATCTTCAACCTGGGCCATGGCATCAGCCAGTACACGCCACCCGACCATGTGGCGGCGCTGGTGGACGCCGTGCACCGCCACTCCCGCGCGTCACGGGCATAAGTTTCTTACCATTGTTTTGGGCCGGATCCAAGCCCGCGCTCTACAGTTATGCACAAAAACAGGGTGGCGCTATGCGGGCATTCCCTGATTTGGACAGCAGGCGCTATGAAAGCAATAGCGCGTGCAAGTGGTTGATTCATAAGGATTTTGGATTTTGCTTTTTTTCCGGGCATTCCAGCTAAAGCCTTGATTTTCAAGGCTTGGCGGAGTCCACGGACAACATATCAACAAAGTTATCCACAGAAACACTGGGTTAGGCGCAAAGTCTATCCAAATCAAGCACTTAGACTCTCTTTCGCAAGTCAACATCAACATCTTCACCCAAGTGGTACGCCGTCCCACCCCCCGCCGCAGACCCGCGTGCCAGTGCCTATGACGCACTGGTTATGCGTACTCGTCCAGACACCGGCCCACGCTGCGCTGGGCTCGGTGCTGAGCTATAGAAGTGAGTCGCCACTAGCGCCGGGTACGCTGGTGCGGGTGCCACTGGGCAAGCGCGAGACACTGGGCGTGGTCTGGGATGCCGACGCCGCGCAAGCCACCGGCGAGGTGGACCCTGGCAAGGTGCGGGCCATTGCAGGGGTGCTGGAAGGCATTGCGCCGCTCAGCAGCGCGTGGCAACAACTGCTTACATTTGCAGCCCAGTATTACCAGCGCTCCATCGGAGAAGTTGCGCTGGCTGCACTGCCGCCCCAGTTGCGCGAGTTGTCTCCAGTGCAGGTGCAGCGCCGCCTACAGCGTGGCAAGGGGGCCAGGCACAGCCCGGCGGATAGCCAGCAACCGGCAGACGGACAAGCCCTGCCTGCCCTGAGCCCCGAGCAGACGGTGGTTCTGGCCCGTATCCAGGCCGAGGTCGGCCCGTTTCTGCTGTTTGGCGCCACCGGTAGCGGCAAGACCGAGGTCTATCTGCACAGCGTGCAGACTCTGCTGGCAAATGACCCACTCGCCCAGGCACTGGTCATGGTGCCCGAGATCAACCTCACACCGCAGCTGGAAGCCCGATTCAAGGCGCGCTTTGCGCCGCTGTATGGCGAGGACGCCGTCGTATCGCTGCACAGCGGCATGACGAATCCGCAGCGGCTCAAAAGCTGGCTCGCCGCTCACTGCGGCACCGCGCGCATTGTGCTGGGCACGCGCATGGCGGTGTTCGCCTCCCTGCCCCATCTGCGTTTGGTCATCGTCGACGAGGAACACGACCCAAGCTACAAGAGCAGCGAAGGCGCACGCTACTCGGCCCGCGACCTGGCGGTATACCGGGGCCGGCTGGAGGGCGCCAAGGTGCTGCTGGGCTCCGCCACGCCGTCGTTGGAGAGCTGGCACCACAGCCGCCCGGCGGCAGAAGGCGGACGCTACCTGCGCCTGCACATGCCCAGCCGCATCGGCGCCGCGCCTGCTATGCCACCGAGCGATAACGCCCCGACGGCACAGCAGACCATGCGCACCACGGCGGCCACGCCCGAGGGTCTGCCACTGGTGCGCCGCGTGGACATGAACCACCAGCACCGCCACGCGGTGTTCTCGATCCCGTTGCTGGAAGCCATCAAGGAGCGGGTGGCCCGGGGCGAGCAAAGCATGGTGTTCCTGAACCGGCGCGGCTATGCACCGGTGCTGCACTGCACCGACTGCGGCTGGAAGAGCGAATGCCCGCACTGCAGCGCGTTCCGCGTGTTCCACAAAATCGACCGCACACTGCGCTGCCACCACTGTGGCTTTACCGAACGCGTGCCGCGCGCCTGCCCCACCTGCGGCAATCCCGACATCGCACCGCTGGGCCGTGGCACCGAGCGGCTGGAGGAACACGTGGCCGAACTGCTGGCCGATGTGCGCCGCCCCAACACGGTCAGCGAGCAATTCCCGGACGGCGAGCCGGTGCGCGTAGCCCGCATCGATGCCGACACGACACGCCTCAAGGGCGAACTGCAAAGCCAGCTGGCAGCCGTACATGCCGGCGATGTGGACGTGCTGGTCGGCACGCAGATGATTGCCAAGGGCCACGACTTCCGGCGCATCACGCTAGTGGCGGCGGTCAACCCCGACGGTGCGCTGTTCTCCAGCGATTTCCGTGCGCCGGAGCGCCTGTTCAGCCTGCTGATGCAGGCCGCTGGCCGTGCCGGGCGTGACGCCACTTTAGGTGAGCGCAGCGAGGTGTGGATACAGACCTTCCAGCCCGCCCACCCGCTGTACGCCGCACTCAAACGCCATGATTACCCGGGTTTTGCAACGCAACAACTGAAAGAACGCGCCCAGGCCGGGCTGCCGCCCTTCACCGCGCAAGCCCTGGTACGCGCCGAGGCCCGCACGCAAGAAGTGGCCCAGGCGTTTCTAAATGCCGCCAGCAGCGCAGCACGAGAGAATATGGCGCATTGGGAAGGTTGGGCACCGGTGCTGGACCAAATCACGCTGTACCCGGCCGTGCCCATGAGCATCCAGCGCGTGGCCAATATCGAGCGCGCCCAGATGCTGGTCGAAAGCCCGTCACGCGCTGCGCTGCAACAGTTCTTGACGGCCTGGCAAGCCGTGCTGCACGCTACCCGCCAGGGACCAGAGGGCAAGGGATTGATACGTTGGGCTGTCGACGTCGATCCGCTGGCGATTTAAGCGTCGCTAGTACCGGCGGCGACGCGAGGGAATAGAACGCGGATGCGGCTGCCTTCGCGGGGCTTGCTGTGCACCGTGATCTGTCCGCCCAGAATGCGGGTCACGATGCCATGCACGATATTCATCCCCAGGCCAGTGCCACCGCGCCCCATCTTGGTCGTGAAGAAGGGATCAAAGATCCGCGCCCGCACAGCGTCTTCCATGCCCAGCCCATCGTCCGCAACGACCAGTTCCATGGTGTCTGCATCGACGGCGCCGACACTGACCGAGATGCTGCCGGCAGCGCCGTCGTTAAAGGCATGGATCGTGGCGTTCATGACCAGGTTGGTCAGCACCTGCCCATAGCGCCCGGGGAAGCTGTCGCAGACCAGGCCCGGGCTCAGGTTTTTCTGTATCTGGCAACCTGACTTGCGCAGCATGGGCTGCAGCATGTTCAGAATTTCGGTGCTCACTTCGGCCAGGTCAAACTCCCGGCGCTGGTCGCTCGTCTGGTCCACGGCGACTTGCTTGAAGTCCGAGATCAGATTCCCTGCCCGTTGCAGATTCTTCAGCGACAGGGCCAACCCCTCATCGGCGCGCGCGATGAACTGCGTCAGTGCCGAGCGGCGCATCGATCCACCTGCCAGCTCGGTCTTGAGGTCTTGCAACTCGGACTGTATCGTCGAGGCCACCGTCAGCGCATTGCCAATCGGTGTGTTCAGTTCGTGCGCCACTCCGGCCACCACGCGGCCCAGCGACGCAAGTTTCTCGGTTTGGATGATTTCCTCCTGCGCCCGCTCCAGCGTCAGCAGGGTTTTCTCCAGCGATTCAGTGCGCTCGGCCACACGCCGCTCCAGGTTTTCGTTGGCATCGGTCAGCTCGGTATTTCGGCTCTCCAGCTGCGCGATCAGGTTCAGCAGGGCCAACCGTGTGGACTCCAGGCTATCGGCCAGCGTGCCCACTTCATCACGGAAAACAGGCCGTATCGGCACGTCCAGCTGCCCTTTTTCCAGCCGACGGGATGCCCGCACCAATGCTTCCAGCGGCCGCACCAGGCGCCAGTGCATCAGCAGCAAGATTACAAAGAGCGCGCCAGCGGAAGTTTGTGCGCCATGCTTCACATACTGCATGCGAACTTCGTGAACCTTGCGTAGGTAACCGGCGGTGGACATCTGTATCGTCAGCTTGCCAACCATGGTCTTGTTGCGCTCCACCACATGTGTGGTGGCATCCACCAAACTGGGGTCTTCTGCGGCGCGGGTGCGGGTGGCAAAGGGAGCACCTTTGTCGTCCCAAATGGCGATGGACACCACGTCCGGATTCACAAACGCGGCCTCCATAATGGAATTGGCCTGCTCGGCCTCAAACTGCCACAGCGGTTCGCGCAACGCTAACGCAGTCAGCGCCCCCAGATGGTTCATTTCTGTGCGGATCTGGGCTACGTGCTGTTCACGCAGATCCGAGGTCTGCTCCACATAGGAGAGAAAGGATGCAAACAGCACACCCGATACCACGGTCAGTGCAATTGCCACTCGCAAGGAGCGCAGCCGCAGCCACAGCTTGCGCAGGCGAACAGTGAGGGGTTCGGTTATCCGCTTCATGGAGTGGGGTGTTTACGCCACTGTAACGCATAGTGGTGTCCGTGCGCTATGCACAAGTCATGCCTGTCACATACCCCTCGCACCAATTTTCCCAAACTGCGGCGCGAGTACTGCTTTCGTTCTTCAGTCTATGCCCACCGCCGCAAAGCCGGCCTCGATGGCAGAGATTTTGGTTGCCAGTGCGGCAGGAGCGAGCGCCCGGAACAGCGTACGGGCACTGTCCAGCACGGCAACACGGCTGTCCGCAAATTGTGACGTGCGCGAAAGCCGCTGGGTCAGGGCCAGATAGAAGAAAGCCGCCACCTCATCTGGCGTGAAGACCAGCGCCTTTGCGTCCACAGCGGTCAGGATGTTGTAGGCCGCCTTGTTGTGGATGCCGCTGTTGGTGTGCACGCCGCCGTTGTCGCCCCTTGGCGTATTGGGCAGCACCTTGAAGTCGCGCATATGGGCCGGTTGGCCGCACAGCGTGGGGTCGGACATGTCACGGAACGGTGTGCCGTCTGGCAGCAAGCCCGCGCCCACTTGCCACTTCCAGGTGCGCGGGTCCGCGTTCGGCTGGTTGGCGATGATGATGCCGAAGATATCGGAGTACGACTCGTTGAGCGCACCGGGTTGCAGCGCGTACTCCAGGCGCGAACTGGTGTCGGTCACGCCGTGGAACATCTCGTGCCCAACCACATCGAGCGCGACCGACAGCGACATGAAGCCCTTGCCATCGTGCCGCTGCCCATAGACCATCTGTTCACCGTTCCAGAATGCGTTGACCCACTCCTTGCCGTCGGGGCTGTCGCTCTTGTCCACGCAGTTGATGCTGGACACCATCAGACCGCCCTTGTTGTCGATGTTGTTGCGCTTCAACACCGAGCGAAGGAAAGTGGCCACGGCCGCCGCATTGGCATGGGCGCTGACTGCCGACGGCGGGAACTTGGGCGGATTCTTGATGGGCTTGCCGGGCAAGGTCGCGGCCTGTTGCACGGGGTCGCTGAACTTGAAGTCGAAGGTCTGCACGTTCAGCGTCGCATCCTTCAGCGTCTTGGTTTTGCCGGTCTTGTCCACTTCAAATCCTCGGGTTTGGCCACGCCCGTCCACCGCGCTATCCTGCACGCCAAGGGTGGGCGTGCGTGGCGTGGCCCTTACAACCTTCCCGCTGTGTGCATCGACCACGTAGTCCATCAGCACAGGAGACGGACCCTTTGTCTCGGGAACGACCGGCACATCCTCCAGAATAAACACGAGCCGCCACTTGGACGCGCCGGTATCAAAGTAGTAGTGCAGGCGGGGCACCACCTGCTTCAGGTCCTTGGTGTGTCCCGGATACGCGTCAACTGCCTTCACCGCTTCGGCGGCCGATACCTTGGCGACCGGGTTGACCGCCGCGGGCGCGCCCAGCGCGGCGTTGATGTTGAGCAGCTTGTTCGACTCGTCCAACTCCACCACCACCAGCGAGCCGTAGACGGGGATCTTGTTGAAGTTCTGCCGGAACTTGACGATGGTGGTACCCGTCAGCGCAATGGACTCTGTGCCAAGGGTCCTGAACTCGCTGGGCGCCGCATCCGCCTTTGGCGCGGTGAAGCTTGGTAGCGCGCTGCAGGCCAGCGCCTGGTCCAGGTAGTTACGGGCTGCGGTTTCGGGGTCCAGGGCTTTGTGCCCGGCTGCGTCGGCGAAAGCGAACGCAGGGTTATCCAGGCGCGTGGTCCGCAATGCCGTGATACCCGGCTTGGCCGCCTCGTCCTTGCTATGCAGCGAGAACGCTTTCAGGCCATTGCCCGGCAGAGCCTTTGTCGCCACCTTTCCGTTCCTAGGGTTTGCTGCAGGCTTCGCTGCGTGTGTTTTTCTGGTCACCATGGTTTACCCCTCCCGCTGTGTAGACATGTCCTATCCTGCCACGGATTGGCGACCCTCGCCCGCGGCTGCAGGGCGCCCTGCAGCACGACCTGGATACGTTCCAGCAATGCGGGGTTGGGCCGAGCGGCGATGCTACAGACTGGTCGCAAAATCTGGGGGGCTATGGTCCGCGTCCGGGCGCCGCCACGGGTCCACGTGGGTCATCAGATTCAGCACACGGTGTCGCTGCAGCACACGCTGGCGCGCCTCGACCGCGATGTCGTGGCCGGCTTCCACGCTGATCGCCGCATCGACCTCGATATGCGCGTCCACGACGACCATGTCGCCCATCTTGCGGGTGCGCAGATCGTGCACATTCCGCACGCCGGGCGTATCCACCAGCGTCTGGCGGATGGCATCCACCTCGGCCGTATCCACTGACCGGTCCATCAGGTCGTGCATGGCATCCCAACCGAAGCCCCAGCCCATGCGGGCGACCATGAACCCAACGATAAGCGCGGCAATGGGGTCGAGGATGGGATACCCCGCCAGGTTGCCGACGATGCCTATGCACACCACCAAAGACGATGCGGCATCGGAGCGTGCATGCCAGGCGTTCGCCACGAGCATGCTGGATTTCACCCGCTTGGCAACCGAGAGCATGTAGCGGAACAGCAGCTCCTTGGCGACCAGCGCTGCGCCTGCAACCCACAGCGCGATCACGTGGACCTGCTGCACCAGCCCAGGCTCTTCGAGTTTGCGAAACGCCGACCACAGCATGCCCACGCCTACCGCCAGCAGCAGCGCGCCCAGCACCAGGGACGCACCGGTCTCAAATCGCTGGTGTCCGTAGGGGTGATCTTCGTCGGCGTCCTTCTGGGCATGGTGGCTGGCGAACAGCACCACGAAATCGGCCACCAGGTCCGACAGCGAATGGATGCCATCGGCCACCAGGCCCTGTGACTTTGCCATCAGGCCGACGGCGATCTGGGTTACGGTAAGGGCCAGGTTGACGCAGACACTGACCCAGGTGCTGCGCCGCCCGGCGGCCGCGCGCTCGGCTGACACCTGCTGGGGGTCCTCAGGATCGCTATCAAAATCGTCAAGCGGCATTACAACTCTCCAGGGGTAGTTTCCAGGCGAATGATGCCGGGTTCACTGCATCAGCTCACTATGAAATATATAGCATCATATGTAGTATCGGCTTGGGCTGGAGCATGAATCTGCAGCGTACTATCTGCAAACTCAGGTCATCAGCGCCACAGCACCCGCAAACGTAAAAAACGCCGCGGCCGTCGACACGAGGATGATGCGGGCAATGCGCCCGTTATCCGCGCCAAAGCGCTCCGCCAGCAGCGACACATTGCTGGCGCTGGGCAACGCGGCCAGCAGCACCAGCACGGTCAACGCAAAGCGGTCCAGCGGCACGCCCATCTGGATCGCGCCGGCCCCGATCAGCAGCACCAAGATCGGGTGCAGAAAGAGTTTGATGCCGGCGACCGGCACCACTTCGAGCCAGTGCACAGGGTGCGCCTTGCCCGCCTTGGCCAGCAGTTGGGAGCGGGCCAGCACCGCACCAATCGTGAACAGGGCCACCGGCGACGCGGCATCGGCCAGCAGGCCCACGGTTTGAACGACGGGTTTGGGTAAATCCAATTGCAACGCAGACACCACGGCCCCCAGCAGGATGGCCCAGGGCATCGGGTTGGTGGCCACACCCTTCAGCGCGTTTTTGGTCGCCTGGCTGGCCGACGCCTCGCCGGGGCCATGGCTGCCCAGGCGGGACAGCGCGATGCACAGCGAGGTGGTGATGACCATGTCCACCAGAATGGTCACGATGGCCGGCCCGGCGGCCTTGGGACCTAACAACGCGACCAGCAGCGGCACGCCCATGAACCCGGTGTTGGGAAAGGCGCCGACCAGTGCGCCAAAGGCGGCATCGTTCCAGCCTATGCGCCCATGGCGCGTGACCGCGACGACAAAGCCGACCATGACCAGCGCACACAGCAGGTAGGTCAGCGCCACGCTGGGGTCCAGCAGCTGCGCAATCGGCGTTGTGGCACCAAAGCGGTACAGCATGCACGGCAACGCAAAGAACAGCACGAAGGCGTTCAGGCCGGGGATGGCTGGCAGCGGCAGCATGCCGCGGTGGGCCGCCACATAACCGCACAGGACCAGCGCAAAAAAGGGGAAGGTGATGGTCAGAATTTGCAGCACGGGGCCATTGTCCGGCATTTTGGGCTGCGGCTTGGCCTTTTGGTTCTGGAAATTTACTATCAAATGCATAGCGGCTTACGCTCGTTCCACGAGGGCTACAGCCCGATTTGGCTTAAACCTTTCGGCGTAAACGGCCCAGCGACGCACAGCGGCGCCACCAGCAGCGACCGGCGCGGCGCAGGCCCTGGGGCGCACCCCGGTAAGATGGCGCGCTTGTCTGCCCGGATTGCCGCAATGTCTGCTTCGTCTCCCCCATCTTCCCCGCCCTCCCCCCTGGCCCAACGCATGAATGCCGCCCAACAGGAGGCGGTGAACTATCTGCACGGGCCTTGCCTGGTGCTGGCGGGTGCGGGTTCAGGCAAGACCCGGGTCATCACGCACAAGATCGGGCGGCTGATCCAGGCCGGCATGCCGCCGCAGAAGATTGCCGCCATCACCTTCACCAACAAAGCGGCGGCCGAAATGCGCGAGCGCGCCAAGGGTCTGATCGGCCGGGCGGCCAAGGACGTGGTGGTGTGCACCTTCCATGCTTTGGGCGTGCGGATGCTGCGACAGGACGGCGGCGTGCTGGGGCTCAAACCCCAGTTCAGCATCCTGGACAGCGACGATGTAACCAGCATCCTGAAGGACGCTGGCGGCAGCACTGATGTGGCTACGGCCCGCCAGTGGCAGTGGACCATCAGCGCCTGGAAGAGTGCCGGCCTGAACGCGGCGCAGGCGCTGGCCCAGGCGGCCGACGACAACGAGCGCCTCACCGCTGTCGTCATGGGTCGCTACGAGGAGCGCCTGACCGCCTACCAGAGCGTGGATTTCGACGACCTGATCAGCCTGCCACTGAAGCTGCTGCGCGACCATGAGGCCGTGCGCCAGAAGTGGCAAAGCATGATGGGCCATGTGCTGGTGGATGAATACCAGGACACCAATGCGACGCAGTACGAGGTGCTGAAGCTGCTGGTGGGCGGCAACCCGCCCGATGCGGCACGCTTCACCGCGGTGGGCGACGACGACCAGTCCATCTACGGCTGGCGGGGCGCTACGTTGGACAATTTGAAGAAGCTGCCGGTTGATTTTCCGGCACTCAAGGTCATCAAGCTGGAACAGAACTACCGCTCCACCAGCGCCATCCTGCGGGCCGCCAACAACGTCATTGGCCCCAATCCCAAGCTGTTTCCGAAGACGTTGTTCAGCGAGCTGGGTGAAGGCGAACCGGTGCGCGTGGTAGACGCCGACAGCGAAGAACACGAGGCCGAGCGGGTGGTGGCCCGCATCCAGAGTCTGCGTGCCGACGGCTTGCCTGTACAGGGCAAGCAGTACAAGGAGTTCCGCGACTTTGCGGTGCTGTACCGGGCCAACCACCAGGCCAAACCGTTTGAGAAGGCGCTGCGCAGGGCTGGCATTCCGTACAAGGTGTCGGGTGGCCAGAGCTTCTTCGATCGCGCCGAGATCCGCGACCTGTGCGCTTGGTTTCGGCTGTGGGCCAACAACGACGACGACCCTGCGTTCCTGCGAGCCGTGACCACGCCCAAGCGTGGCATCGGCCACACCACGCTGGGTACGCTGGGTGTTTTTGCGACGCAGTACAAGCTGAGCCTGTTCGAGTCGCTGTTTGCCGGCTCGCTGGCATCGGTGTTGGCCGCCAAAGCGCTGGGTAGCCTGCACGAGTTTGGACGCTACATCAACGATCTGCAGTACCGCGCTCGCCACACAGAGGGCGCGGAAGCCGCCAAGACTTTCATGCTGGATTGGCTCAAAGAGATTGGCTACGAGCAGCACCTGATGGACGGCGAGGACAGCGAAAAGGTTGCCTCTGCCAAGTGGGGCAATGTCATGGAGTTCTGCGACTGGATGGCGCAGCGCTGCGGCGGTGAACTGGACGACACCGCTGGCGTAGCCACCGTGCGTGAGGTCAAGAATTTGCTGGAAGTGGCGCAGACCATTGCGCTGCTGTCCACGATCAGCGAGCGCGAGAAGGACCAAGACGTCGTGACACTGTCCACGCTGCACGCCTCCAAGGGCCTGGAGTGGCCGCACGTGCTGTTGGTAGGTGTGACCGAGGGCATGCTGCCGTTCAAGCTGGGCGATGGTGCAGGGTCGCTGGGCGGCTCTGAGCGCGCCCACGAGTCCGCCAACGAAGACATGGCGCAGCGCCTGCAGGAAGAGCGCCGCCTGATGTATGTGGGCATCACCCGCGCCCAACGCAGCCTGGCCGTCAGCTGGACGCGCCGTCGTAAAAAGGGCCGGGAGATGGTGGCGGCCTTGCCCAGCCGCTTTATTGCGGAAATGGGCCTGGACCAAGCCACGGTGCGTGAGGACCCGCGTGAGAAGTTGAAGGCGCTACGTGCCGAATTTGCTGCGAAGGCGCTGAATTCGGCAGCGGCTGCGGCGCAAGTGCGTTAGGCCAGTCCTCTATCGAAGGGCGTCCCAGCCGGTACCCCGCATCACCGAATCGGAGAAGCCGTTACCGCCCCTGGGCTCGGCCGCACCGAATTGCGCGTCGTGTATTTCTGCAAGCAGCATCATGGCGTTGGCCGCGTCCTGGTTGAAGCCCATGCGGGCATGGCCCATGCCATCACCGCCGGCAAGGATCAATTTGGAGATGTAATCGCTGCATTCCTTGTAGCCCCACAGCGTGCGTATCGTGTTGGCAATGCGGTGGTGGTGCAACTCCACGGTGGACAAGGCGTCTTCCTTGCGCTGCTCCAGCGTGCGTTCTTCGCGGGACAGGGCTGCGTCAGCGCTGCTGTTGCTACCCTCTGCGTGAAGCGACATTGGAACCGTATTCTGGAAGGAAGGGTCCAGCGGCGGCAGGGAACTGAATTTGGAGTCCTGCTCGGCTACAGCGTCTTCCCACAAGCCCCACGCCGTGTTGGGATCGTCTTCCACTACTTCTAGCCCACGCGAATCCACCGCATCCGGTGGACCATCCGGTTTTTTGCTTTTGCCCAGAAAACCGTTGAACATGGCGTTTCTCCAGAATTTCTGACAATGCTACTCCAGCCGGGGAATCTTTGCCACTTTTCGGCCGAGCACAGAGTTGTTTGCAGAGAGAAAGCAAAAAGCCCGTCACACGGACGGGCTTTTGCATAAATTTGGAGCGGGAAAAGAGGCTCGAACTCTCGACCTATACCTTGGCAAGGTATCGCTCTACCAACTGAGCTATTCCCGCATGTGACCACCGAGGTGGTCAAAATAAAAACCTATCAAACGACAGATTCTTAAATTTGGTGGCCTGGGGCGGAATCGAACCACCGACACAAGGATTTTCAATCCTCTGCTCTACCGACTGAGCTACCGGGCCTGAGCCATCGATTATAGCAGGAAGATTTCGCTGTTTTGGCTAACAGCCATCAAATTCCGTTGCGCTTGCCGCGTGTCAGGTCCACGCCGAGCTGCTTGAGCTTGCGGTACAGGTGGGTACGCTCCAGGCCTGTTTTCTCGGCAACACGTGTCATGGAGCCGTTTTCCCGCGCCAGGTGGTATTCGAAATAGGCCTTCTCGAACTCGTCACGGGCCTCGCGTAGCGGCTTGTCCAGCACAAAATTTTGCGTGGCCTGCAGGCCCGCTTCTACAGACACACTGGCAGACGGCGGCACGTACGCTGACGAAGTTTCGAGCGTAGTGACCAGCGGCCGCGCCACTACGGCGGGCTGGGCCTTGTGCAGGTTGCTGCGCACCAAGCCCTGCTCGACGGCCTTGAGTAGTTTTTGCAGCGTGATCGGCTTTTCGAGAAAGGCCAACGCGCCAATCTTCGTGGCTTCAACCGCGGTATCGATCGTGGCATGTCCGCTCATCATGATGACGGGCATCGTCAGCAATCCGTTGGAGGACCACTCCTTGAGCAAGGTCACACCATCGGTATCTGGCATCCAGATGTCGAGCAACACCAAGTCTGGACGCTCGCGCGCGCGCGCGGAACGGGCTTGCGCAGCGTTTTCTGCCAACTCGACGTTGTGACCCTCATCGTTCAGAATTTCCCAGAGCAAATCCCGAATGCCGTGCTCGTCATCAACAACCAGAATGTTTGCCATGGTGTATGCGTTGTGTCTTTCTTAGCTAATGTCGCGCTCAAGCCGACGCGCTATCGTCAACCGACAATGATAACGATACTTGCGCACCCACTATGACACCGTCTGTTACACGGTTAACAATGTCAATGCGCGAGCCATGCTCATCGGCAATTTTCTTCACCACCGCCAATCCCAGGCCCGTGCCTTTGGCCTTGGTGGTGACATACGGCTCAAACGCGCGTTTGAGAATGTGTTCGGGAAAACCGCCACCGGAATCCAGCACGCTCAGGCGTACACGCCCGGATGTCCGCTGGTACTGGGTACGCACGATGACGTTGCGGTCTTCGCCCGCCGCGTCAGCACGACCCGCCTCGCTGGCGTCTTGCGCGTTTTGCAACAGATTGTGGATGACCTGGCGCAGCTGTTGGGCGTCCCCCATGACGCAGGGGGCTGCAGGGTCAAGCTCAGCACGCACGGGCACGCTCTGGCCATCGCTCTCGTAAAGCTGCAAGATATCCTGCACCAGAGCGTTCAGGTCCACTGGCTTCAGCTCGGCTGCTGGCAGGCGCGCATAGTCGCGAAAGTCATTCACCAAACGCTTCATCGCATCGACCTGGTCCACAATAGTTTTTACGGATTTGGTCAGCACCGCCTGTTCAGCGGCACCCACTTTGCCGGACAGCTTCATTTCCAACCGCTCCGCGGACAACTGAATCGGTGTCAGAGGATTCTTGATTTCGTGTGCCAGCCGGCGCGCCACCTCACCCCAGGCCTGCGCCCGTTGCGCCGACACGATGTCGGAGATGTCATCAAACACCAATAGTCGAGCGTCGCCCGGCAGTTCGGCTCCCCGCGCAACCAGGGTCAGTGTGCGGTCAAACGGCCCATGCAGCGGGGACGCGCCACCGCCACCCAGTTCAAACGACCGTTGCCAATGGTCCAGGCGCTGCTCGGCGCGTTGAACCAGAAAGTCGGCAAACTGTGTCTGTACGGCTTGGCCAAACTCTTGCAACCCGTCAATGGCCGAAAGCGACTGTCCTTCGTAATCAGCCAGTGACACATTCAATATCCGGGTCGCTCCGGGGTTGGACGACCGGATGGCACCATCTGCATCCAGCACAATGACGCCGGCCGTCAGATTGTCCAAAATGGTCTGTAAATTGGCACGCGCCGCATCCACCTGCGACATGCTTTGCTGAACGGCGTGGCGGGCGTCGGCCAGCTGTTCAGTCATGGATGCGAAGGCCCGCGTTAGCCCGCCCAATTCGTCCTTTCCGCGCAAAGCCAGCTTGGGCGTCAAGTCACCGGCAGCGACTTGGCTGACCCCTTCGGCCAGCATCAACAACGGTCGCGCGATCTGGTCCCCCAGAATCACAGCCAGTAGCACTGCGGCGAATACCGCGAGGAACAGGCTCAAGGCCAGCGTGCCGCGGTACATGCGCTTGAGTCCCTCTCGCCCCAGCGCGCGCTCCTGGTACTCGCGGTAGGCACTCTCCACCGCCAAGGCGTTGGCGACCAGATTCGGCGGCAGCAAACGGGAAACCAGTAAAAAACGGCCTTCTGGCGCGAGTCCCAATACGGAACTCGACAGAGGCACCAGAACTTTCACCCGCACATTACTGGGGTTTGCCACTGCCGTGTCGTCCAGGCCCTCGATCCAGGACAGCGCCCGGTCAGCCCTGGCGGCGCGGAACTGTGATGGGGTGGGCTTGTCCGGGGTCAGCTGGAATCGAGACTGACCGGCACTGGCCAACAGCTTGCCCGAAGCACTCCAGACCGTGATGTCGGCCGCACTCAATTGCTCGACGAGGCGGTCCAGCGTCAGCCCTACCGAAACTTCTGCGGTTTCGGATATCTGGACCGCAGCGGTACGGGTCTTGGTCGTGAGATCGTTGGACAGCGTATCCAGCGTAACCCGCCCCAGATTCAGACCGGCTTCCAAAGCCCCTTCGACCTTGACGTCAAACCAGCTTTCGATGGAGCGGGACACAAACTGGTAAGAAACACCGAACACCAACAGCCCGGGCGCCACGCCAACCAACGCAAAGATGGCCGCCAGCTTCACCAACAGACGGCTGCCGAAGCGGCCTTGCCGCAAGCGCACGACCAAGCGGTAGCCCACCCACAAAATTGCGCCGAACAGCACGGACGCAACCACCATGTTGACAATGAAAAGGCGCGCATAGTTGCGCTCGTTCAGCTCGCGATTGTTGGTGGCCTGGGTCAACAGATACAGCAAAACCAGACCAATGATGACCATGGCAACCGAGCCTGCAGCCACTGTCCAACGCAGTGCCCGGGAACTCTGCAGGGATGGCGCAGGTTCGCTGTTGCGAAAGTCAGCCATCATTTGACCGGGGCAAGCATCAATGTGGTGGTCCTGCTGGCCGCCAGATCCCAGTCGGACTGGCCCAAGGTCCCGATCTGGAAGGGTCGGGGCAGCTGGCTCAGATCCAGTTTGAAACTAAAGTCGACACGGTACTTGACGCCACTTTCCAGATCTGCAACGTCGGCAATTTTCCAGCGGGAGACCCGCTTGATGGCGGACAGCGCATCTTCCAGCGTGTCAAAACTGGGGTTCAGTGCCAATCCAACACTGACCTCGCGCCCGGCACCTGCAGAAACATTCAGACGCCAGCGCCGCGTCAAAGGTTGGTACGCCAGACGCATGTGACGCTGAACAGAGGCCAGCTTTTTGTCATACCAATACCAGCGCTCACGCAGCACATTGGCCTCGGTCACAAAAAACATTGGGATGCCCTTGAGCAAGGCCTCCTCTACCGCGGATGGCAGCTCGAACGCCACTTGCGCCGAAACCAGGACCTCCTCGTCCAGGCGCTCCACCTGGTATTGGGATACTTCGGCCGCGATCTGGGCTTGGCAAACCCCTGCAGACGCGACAAAAACCAGCATGCATAGCTGGCGCAGGCCCCGATCAAGCCATTTGTTTCTGCAGCAATGCGTAATAAAAGCCATCGTGGTCACAAAACCCATTGTCCGGGACAGCTTCCGCTTTTGCGACATTTTGGGGCATTAAATGCCCGGGGGATGGCAGCAACACCGCGTCGGTGTTGTGTCGGAGAAACGTTTGGACCTGGCCCTCCCCTTCGGCCAAAAACAACGAGCAGGTGCAGTACAGCAAGCGTCCGCCGGGGCGAACCAGGCCCCATAGTGTTTGCAGCATGCGCTTCTGAATCGCGGCGAGTTGGGCAATATCGGACTCGCGCCGCAACCATCGCACATCCGGGTGCCGCCTGACGATGCCCGACGCGGTGCAAGGGGCATCCAGCAGGATGGCATCGAATGCCTGACCGTCCCACCAATCCTGCGGGCGCAAAGCATCTGCGGTCACCACGTGGGCCCGCAACCCCAGGCGTTCCAGATTTTGGGCGATGCGGCCCGTGCGCGCCGGGTCCAACTCCAAGGCCAGCACGTGCGCATCCACCAGCTCCAACAAGTGCCCCGTCTTGCCGCCGGGTGCGGCGCAGGCATCCAAAATGCGCGCCGGCCGGTCTTGCGACAGGCCATCCAACAGCAAAGGCGCTGCCATTTGGGCGGCGGCGTCCTGCACCGACACCAGACCCTGCTCAAAACCCGGCAAGCGCTGCACGCCGACTGGGTGGTCCAGCACGATGGTGGGACCGGCTGTGCCCCGGGCTGCAATCCCGGTCTGGGTCAACAGTGCCAGATAGTCCTTGGGCGTAGTTTTGCGGCTGTTGACACGCAATGTCATCGGCGCATGGCGATTGGCGGCTTCAAGAATCTCGCGCCAGCGCGTACCCTGCTCCTTCTGCAACCGCTTGATCCACCATCCAGGATGGTTCCAGACCGCGACCGGATCGGCATCGGTATCGGCTACCAAAGCCTCGCGTTCGCGCAAAAATCTGCGCAGACAGGCATTTAAAAAATTGGCCTGCGCCTGGGTGGCTGGGGCTCGTTTGGCCGCCTCCACGGTCTGGTTGACCAGCGTGAACATGTCGTAAGGGGCTTGGTCATCATTCCAGGCCAGCGCCAAGGCCGTGCACAACAAGGCGTCAACCGGCGGTGGAGGCAACTTGGCGGCGAGGGCCTTGCGCAAAGCCTGGGCCCGTCCCAAATTTCGCCACACATGGAAGGCCAACGCCTGCACGCCGGGCCGCAACTCTGTGGGTACGCCCTCGACAGCGGCCGTGCCCGACACGCCCTCCCGGACGGCCTGTATGACCGATGCTGTGGCGCTGAGTTGGCGCCACAGCGGGATCTGTTCGTCCTTTGGGGTCATGCTGTCCTTAAATTGTGCCGCCGGACTTGAAACCCATCATGCCCGCGACCAAGCGGGCCGGAAACTGGGCCAAGGCCTCGTTGTATTGGGTCAGTATCTGGTTGAAGCCTCTACGGGCAGTTTCGACACGCTGCGTGACGGTATCCCATTGGGTCCGCATCGCGGCAGGCACCACCGGTCCCGCCAGATCGGGGGGGACCTCATTCAACCTCTGCCACGCTGTCTGCACCGCGTCGAAAGACTGGCCCAGGTGCGACAGCGTCTCGTCGCGCAGAGCGCCCGCCTGGGTGCCCTTCAACGCATCTTCAAACACCTGCAGCGCAGACAACAGGGGGGCCCAGTCGTCATCAGCGGGGTGGTCTGCAGCCGAAGGCAACTGACCCGTTGCGCCCTGCGCCAGATTCTCGCGCACAAGGTCGGTGTAGATGCGCATATGCTTTTCAACAGAGCCCAGGGCACTCAAGCCCCGTGCCCGTATGCGCATCAGGCGGTTGTGCACCCCGACGCTCCAGAATATGCACAGCGCCAAAATCCCCCACAAAATCAGCGAACTTTCCATGAACTCCTACAATAAAAAAGCCCCAAGCCCCCGTGAAATGGACTTGGGGCGCTACGTTTAGTGTAGCAGTGCGGGCTTACTCGCCAGTCGCGCCTTCCAGCCCCTGTGGTTCAGCAACGGCCTCGGCATCACCGGCCAGCTCAGCAGCTTCGGCTTCCGCGATGGCGCGACGCTCGGCATCGTCCATGTTTTCGCGCACCTTGCGTGCTTCGTGGTAGGCCAGACCGGTACCAGCTGGTATCAGACGACCCACGATGACGTTTTCCTTCAGGCCACGCAACTCGTCGCGCTTGCCCATGATGGCAGCTTCGGTCAGCACGCGAGTGGTTTCCTGGAAGGAAGCCGCGCTGATGAAGCTGTCGGTGGACAAGGAAGCCTTGGTAATACCCAGCAGCAAGTTGGTGAATGTGGCCGGGATCTTGCCGTCGGCACGCAGTGCATCATTGGTGTTGAGCATTTCGGAACGCTCAACCTGTTCACCGTTGATGTAGTTGGAGTCACCTGCGGCTTCGACCACCACACGACGCAACATCTGGCGAACAATCACTTCAATGTGCTTGTCGTTGATCTTCACGCCTTGCAAACGGTAGACGTCCTGCACTTCGTCGACGATGTAGCGGGCCAGTTCTTCAGAACCCAGCAGGCGCAAGATGTCCTGTGGATCGGCCGGGCCGTCCACCACGGACTCGCCCTTGTTGACCACCTGGCCTTCGTGCACCAGCATATTCTTTTCCTTGGGCACCAAGTCTTCCCAGACCTTGCCATCGGGATCGGTAATCTGCAGGCGAATCTTGCCCTTGGTTTCCTTACCGAAGGACACGGTACCCGTGATCTCGGCCAACGTTCCCTTATCCTTGGGTGTACGAGCTTCGAACAACTCGGCAACCCGTGGCAGACCACCGGTAATGTCGCGCGTCTTCTGGCCCTCGATCGGGATACGCGCCAGCACTTCGCCAGGGCCCACTTCCAGGCCATCACGCACCTGAATCAGCGATCCGACCGGGAAGCCGATGGTCACCGAGTGGTCGGTTCCGGGGATCTTCACCTCGTTACCCGTAGCGTCGATCAACTTCATTTGGGCGCGCACTACCTTGGTCGCACCACGGCGTTTCGGATCGATAACCACCATGGTGGACAAACCGGTCACTTCGTCGACCTGCTTGGCAACCGTCAAGCCTTCTTCCACGTTCTCGAAATGCGCCTTGCCGGCGAACTCGGTAATGATGGGGCGTGTCAGTGGATCCCAGTTGGCGAGGATAGCGCCAGCTTTGATCGTCTGGTCAGCCTTGACGGTCAGGACCGCGCCATATGGCACCTTGTGGCGCTCGCGCTCACGGCCGTGCTCGTCGTGGATGATGATTTCGCCAGAACGGGCGATCACCACCAGTTCCTTCTTGCTGTTGGTCACGTAACGCATCGTAGCGTTGAAGCCGATGACACCGTTGGACTTGGCTTCGACACTGGAGGCGATCGCCGCACGCGATGCTGCACCACCGATGTGGAAGGTACGCATGGTCAGCTGCGTGCCAGGTTCGCCGATGGACTGGGCAGCAATCACACCGACGGCTTCGCCGCCGTTGATCAGACCACCACGACCCAAGTCGCGCCCATAGCACTTGGCGCAAATGCCAAAGCGGGTTTCGCAGGTCAACGCGGTACGTACCTTGACCTCGTCCACACCGGCGACTTCCAGCTCTTCGATCAAGTCTTCGTCCAGCATGGCGCCGGCGGTAGCCAGAACTGCACGGTTTTCTGGATGCAGCACGTCTTCGGCCGTGGTACGACCCAGGACACGATCGCGCAGGGATTCGATGACCTCACCACCCTCGACAATGGCGCGCATCAGATAACCACCGTGCGTTCCGCAATCCTGCTCGGTGACGACCAAGTCCTGCGTCACGTCGACCAGACGACGGGTCAGGTAACCCGAGTTCGCTGTTTTCAACGCCGTATCAGCCAGACCCTTACGGGCACCGTGGGTGGAGATGAAGTACTCCAACACGTTCAGACCTTCGCGGAAGTTCGCGGTAATGGGTGTCTCGATGATGGAGCCGTCAGGCTTTGCCATCAGACCCCGCATACCAGCCACCTGGCGAATCTGGGCCGCGGAACCGCGAGCACCGGAGTCGGCCATCATGTAAATGGAATTGAAGGATTCCTGCTGGACCTGGTTGCCATGGCGGTCGGTGACCGTTTCCTTGGACAACTTGGCCATCATGACCTTGGACACTTCGTCACCCGACTTGCCCCAGATATCCACCACCTTGTTGTAGCGCTCGCCAGAGGTCACCAGACCGGACACATATTGCTGTTCGATCTCTTTGACTTCCTTCTGGGCACGGGCAATGATGCCGTGCTTTTCCTGCGGCACCAGCATGTCGTCGATACAGATGGAAATACCAGCACGTGTCGCCAGGCGGAAACCGGCTTGCAGCAGCTTGTCGGCAAACACTACGGTCTCTTTCAATCCGCACTTGCGGAAAGACACGTTGATCAGCTTGGAGATTTCCTTCTTCTTCAACGCCTTATTGATGTTGGAAAAAGGCAGTCCCTTGGGCAGGATTTCGGACAGCAGCGCACGACCGGCAGTGGTTTCCCACAGCTTGGTGGAAGGCACAAACTCGCCCGTGTCCTTGTCCTTGGTGTACTCGGTCAGACGCACATTGATACGTGCATTGAGCTCGACCTCGCCCGCGTCGAACGCACGCTGCACTTCGCCGGTGTCGGCAAAGATCAAACCTTCGCCCTTGCCATTGATACGGTCACGGGTCGTGTAGTACAGACCCAGCACCACGTCTTGAGACGGAACAATGGAAGGCTCGCCGTTGGCGGGGAACAGCACGTTGTTGGAAGCCAGCATCAGCGTGCGGGCTTCCATCTGTGCTTCCACCGACAAAGGCACGTGAACAGCCATCTGGTCACCGTCGAAGTCGGCATTGAAGGCCGCGCAAACGAGGGGGTGCAGTTGAATGGCCTTGCCTTCAATCAAAATAGGCTCGAACGCCTGGATGCCCAAACGGTGCAGCGTAGGCGCACGGTTCAGCATCACGGGGTGCTCTTTGATAACCTCTTCCAAGATATCCCACACGACTGGCGTGCCGGATTCGACTTCCTTCTTGGCAGCCTTGATCGTGGTCGCAATACCCATGGCTTCCAGCCGCGCGAAGATGAAAGGCTTGAACAGCTCCAAAGCCATCAGTTTCGGCAGACCGCACTGGTGCAGCTTGAGCGTTGGGCCCACGGTAATCACGGAACGACCGGAGTAATCCACACGCTTGCCCAGCAAATTCTGGCGGAAACGACCCGACTTACCCTTGATCATGTCGGCCAGGGACTTCAGAGCACGCTTATTGGCGCCGGTCATGGCCTTGCCGCGGCGGCCGTTGTCCAGCAAGCTGTCCACCGCTTCTTGCAACATGCGCTTCTCATTGCGCGCAATGATTTCCGGTGCCTTCAGCTCCAGCAAACGGCGCAGACGGCTGTTGCGGTTGATGACGCGACGGTACAGATCGTTCAGGTCGGAGGTCGCAAAACGACCGCCGTCCAGCGGCACCAGCGGACGCAGGTCCGGTGGCAACACGGGCAGCACGTCCAGCACCATCCACTCGGGCTTGATACCGGATTTCTTGAACGCTTCCAGAACCTTCAAACGCTTGGCGTTCTTCTTGATCTTCAGTTCAGAACCGGTCAGGTCGTTGCGCAGCTTCTCGATCGAACCTTCGATGTCAATGCTTTGCAGCAGGTCCTTGATACCTTCAGCGCCCATCTTGGCCTGGAACTCGTCGCCGTATTCCTTGAACTTGGCGTCGAAGTCGTCTTCGGACATGATGCTGAATTTCTTCAGCGGTGTCATGCCGGGGTCGGTGACGACATAGGCTTCAAAGTACAACACGCGTTCAATATCACGCAGCGTCATGTCCAGCACCAGGCCCAGACGGCTCGGCAGGGACTTCAGGAACCAGATGTGGGCGCACGGCGCGGCCAGGTCGATGTGACCCATACGCTCACGGCGAACCTTGGTTTGTGTGACTTCAACGCCGCACTTTTCGCAGATCACACCGCGGTGTTTCAAACGCTTGTACTTGCCGCACAGGCATTCGTAATCCTTGATGGGTCCAAAAATTTTGGCACAGAACAGGCCGTCACGCTCGGGCTTGAACGTGCGGTAGTTGATGGTTTCGGGCTTGCGCACTTCGCCAAAAGACCACGAACGGATCTTTTCGGGAGAAGCCATGCCGATTTTGATGGCACCGAAGTGCTCATCGGGCGTGAACTGCTTGAACAGGTCGAGTAATGATTTCATGGGTTAAATCCTTTTCTTGTCCGCGATCAGCTACGCTCTAGTTCGATGTCGATGCCCAAGGAACGGATTTCCTTAACCAACACATTGAACGATTCCGGCATGCCGGCTTCGATGGAGTGCTCGCCCTTGACGATGCTTTCGTACACCTTGGTACGGCCTTGCACGTCATCGGACTTGACTGTCAGCATTTCCTGCAGCGTGTAGGAAGCGCCATACGCTTCCAGCGCCCACACTTCCATCTCACCGAAACGCTGTCCACCGAATTGGGCTTTACCACCCAGGGGTTGCTGCGTGACCAGCGAGTATGGTCCTGTCGAGCGGGCGTGCATCTTGTCATCCACCAAATGGTGCAGCTTCAGGTAGTGCATGTAGCCGACCGTCGTGGTGCGCTCGAAAGCATCACCGCTACGACCGTCATACAGCTGCGCCTGCGTCCGTGCGAGGGTCAATCCCTTGGCCTTGGCGACGTCATCCGGATAGGCCAGCTGCAGCATGTCACCGATTTCTGCTTCGGTCGCCCCATCGAATACCGGCGAAGCGAACGGAACGCCGTTGGTCAGCTCTTGCGCCATGCTGCGGATTTCATCGTCCGACAACTGACCCAGGTCTTCCTTGCGGCCCGCACCGTTGTAGATGCGTTCCAGGAAAGCACGGATCTCGGTAGCAGCGGCTTCACGTTGCAGCATGTCACCAATGCGGTGACCCAAGCCCTTGCCAGCCCAGCCCAAGTGCACTTCCAGCACCTGGCCGATGTTCATACGCGAAGGCACGCCCAGCGGATTCAACACGATGTCCACGGGTGTACCGTCAGCCATGTAGGGCATGTCTTCCACCGGTGTGATCTTGGAGACCACACCCTTGTTACCGTGGCGACCGGCCATCTTGTCACCAGGCTGCAGGCGGCGCTTGACCGCGATGTAGACCTTGACCATCTTCAACACGCCAGCAGGCAGCTCGTCACCTTGTGTCAGCTTCTTGCGCTTTTCTTCAAAAGCCAGGTCGAAACTGTGGCGGGTCTGCTCCAGAGAGTTCTTGATGCTTTCCAGTTGCGTCGCCACCTCATCGTCTGCTGGACGGATGTCAAACCAGTGGAACTTCTCGACGGAAGCCAAATAGGCCTTGTCGATCTTTGTTCCCTTAGCCAACTTTTGCGGTCCACCGTTTGCAACCTTATTAGTCAACAGCTTCTCGATACGGTCAAAGGCGTCAGCTTCCACGATACGCAGCTGGTCATTCAGATCCAGGCGGAAGCGCTTCAGTTCGTCGTCGATGATCTGCTGGGCGCGGCGGTCGCGGGTGATGCCTTCACGGGTGAAGACTTGCACGTCGATCACGGTGCCGGAACTGCCCTGGTCCACGCGCAGCGATGTGTCTTTCACGTCGCTGGCCTTCTCGCCGAAGATGGCGCGCAGCAGTTTCTCTTCTGGCGTCAGCGTGGTTTCGCCCTTAGGGGTGACCTTGCCAACCAGCGTGTCGCCAGGCAATACCTCGGCACCCACGTAGATGATTCCAGACTCGTCCAGGCGGTTCAGTTGCTGTTCGCTCAGGTTGGGGATGTCGCGGGTAATTTCTTCCGCACCCAGCTTGGTGTCACGCGCCATCACGACGAGTTCTTCGATGTGGATCGAGGTGTAACGGTCTTCTGCCACCACGCGCTCGCTGATCAGGATCGAATCTTCGAAGTTGTAGCCGTTCCATGGCATGAACGCCACCAGCATGTTCTGGCCGATCGCGATTTCGCCCAGATCGGTAGAAGCGCCGTCGGCAATCACATCACCCTTGGACAGCTTGTCGCCCTTCTTGACGATGGGACGCTGGTGGATGTTGGTGTTCTGGTTGGAACGCTGGTACTTGATCAGGTTGTAGATGTCCACACCCACTTCACCCGCTTGCGCCTCGGCGTCGTTGACGCGGATGACGACACGGGTTGCGTCGACGTAGTCAACCAGACCGCCGCGTGTTGCCACGACCACGGTACCGGAGTCAACTGCGGCCACGCGCTCGATGCCAGTGCCCACCATGGGCTTCTCGGGACGCAGCACAGGCACTGCCTGGCGGGACATGTTGGCGCCCATCAACGCGCGGTTCGCATCATCGTGTTCCAGGAACGGAACCAGCGATGCAGCCACCGACACGATCTGTGCGGGCGACACGTCCATATATTGCACGCGCTCAGCGCTGACCAGAATAGATTCGCGTTCCGAACCTTCACGTGCCGACACCAAGTCTTCAGTCAGCTTGCCGTCCTTGTCCAGGGCCGCATTGGCCTGGGCAATCACGTACTTGCCTTCTTCGATGGCCGACAGGTAGTCGATGTCATTGGTGACCTTGCTGTCGACCACGCGGCGGTACGGTGTTTCGATGAAACCGTATTCGTTCAGGCGAGCGTACAAAGCCAGCGAGTTGATCAGACCAATGTTTGGACCTTCAGGCGTTTCAATCGGGCAGACGCGACCATAGTGGGTCACGTGCACGTCACGCACTTCAAAGCCTGCACGTTCACGTGTCAAACCACCTGGGCCAAGAGCCGATACACGGCGCTTGTGGGTGATTTCGGCCAGAGGGTTGGTCTGGTCCATGAACTGGGACAGTTGCGACGCACCGAAGAACTCTTTCAACGCAGCCGAGATCGGCTTGCTGTTGATCAGGTCATGGGGCATCAGGGGCTCTTGTTCGGCTTGACCCAGACGCTCTTTGACCGCCTTTTCGATACGAGCCAGACCTGTGCGGTACTGGTTCTCGGCCAACTCACCGACGCAACGCACGCGGCGGTTACCCAAGTGGTCGATGTCGTCGACTTCGCCGCGACCATTGCGCAGATCCACCAGAATCTTGACTACAGACAAGATGTCTTCGTTAGTCAGCACCATCGGGCCAGTGGACTCGGAACGGCCCATCTTGGCGTTGAACTTCATACGACCCACGCGCGACAGGTCATACGTGTCGGGGTTGTAAAACAGGCGCTGGAACAGCGCTTGCACCGCATCTTCGGTGGGCGGCTCACCAGGACGCATCATGCGGTAGATGGCAACGCGGGCAGCAAACTCGTCCACGGTTTCATCGGTGCGCAGTGTTTGCGAAATATAGGCACCCTGGTCCAACTCATTGGTATAGATGCAAGGCACGTCTTGCACGCCGGCCAGACGCAGCTTTTTCAGCAGCGCTTCGGTCAGCTCTTCATTGGCCTTGGCCACGATCTCACCCGTGTCGCCGTCGATCACATTGCAGGCAACCACGCGGCCAATCAGGAAGTCTTCGGGCACGCTGATGTGCGTGGTTCCCGATTGCTCCAGTTCGCGGGTGTGGCGTGCGGACACGCGCTTGTCTTTGGCCACCACGACCTTGCCGCTCTTGTCGGTAATGTCGAAGCGTGCCACTTCACCGCGCAGGCGTTCGGCTACGAACTCCATCTGCGCGCCGCTGTCCATCAGCCGGAAGTTGTCGTTGACGAAGAAATTCGCCAGAATGGATTCGTTGGTCAGGCCGATAGCCTTCAGCAGAATCGTGACCGGCATCTTGCGGCGACGATCGACGCGGAAATACAACAGATCTTTGGGGTCGAACTCAAAGTCGAGCCAGGAACCGCGGTAGGGGATGATGCGCGCGGAAAACAGCAGCTTGCCCGAGCTGTGGGTCTTGCCCTTGTCGTGTTCAAAGAACACGCCTGGCGAACGGTGCAACTGGGACACGATCACGCGTTCCGTACCGTTGATGATGAAGGAGCCTTTGCCAGTCATCAGGGGCACTTCGCCCATGTAGACTTCCTGTTCCTTAACCTCTTTGACCACCTTGTTTTGCGAGGTGGAGGACTCGCGGTCATAAATGATCAACTGGACTTTGGCACGCACGGCGGAGGCAAACGTAAGGCCCCGCGTCTGGCATTCGCGCACGTCAAAGGCGGGCTTGGCCAAGCTGTATTCCAGATACTTCATCTCGACAAAACCGTTGTGCGAGACGATGGGGAATGCTGCTTCAAACGCAGCCTGCAAACCTTCGGCGGTCCGCTTTTTAGGCGCGGTATCCGCTTGCAGGAACGCCGTGTAGGCATCTTTCTGCATTTGCAACAGGTATGGAATTTCGAGCACGCTATCGCGACTACCGAAGTTTTTGCGAATTCGCTTGCGTTCAGTGTATGTATAAGCCATTAGATCTCCGGGCAAAGACTAAAGGAACCTGGGGGTCCTAGGCGACTGAAGTACCGGGCGCCATCATCACGCTCGGCATTCTTGGCGATTGGCCACTACCAATCATTGGCGGACGGTTACGCATTGCACGCAACCCGATCCAAGGCATCTTCTGCAGTCGGGGTCAGAAGACACTAAAAAATCGCGTTGCGACGCAACTTTTTAGTGCACTCTCACAAGCACCAAAGGCTGGAGGCCCTCATCGGAACCTCCAGCCCTTGTGGATGGCTCAATTACTTGAGTTCAGCCTTGGCGCCAGCGTCAACCAGCTTCTTCAAAGCAGCGTCGGCGTCAGCCTTGGCAATGCCTTCCTTGACAGCCTTGGGAGCGCCGTCGACCAGATCCTTGGCTTCTTTCAAGCCCAGACCAGTGATTTCACGCACGGCCTTGATGACAGACACCTTGTTGGCGCCAGCATCCAGCAACATGACGTTGAATTCTGTCTTCTCTTCTGCAACTGCAGCAGCGGCACCGCCACCAGCAGCAGGAGCAGACATAGCTGCAGCGCTCACGCCAAATTTCTCTTCGATGGCTTTCACCAGGTCGTTGAGTTCCATGACCGTCATGCTGTCCAGCGCGGTCAAAAATGCGTCTTTATCGAATGCCATTTTTTATTTCCTAACAATTTTGGTTACTACAGACAGTGCGCAATTAAGCGGCGACTGCCTCTGCGGGAGCAGCTTCTTCTACTGCTGCACCTGCGCCACGTTGCTCCGCCAACGCCGCCAGCACACGGGCCGTACGGGAGATAGGGGATTGCATCAAGCCCAACAACTGCGCCAACAACACTTCCTTGGAAGGGATGCTTGCCAATTGCTTAACGCCGTTCACGTCCAGAGCCTTGCCACCATACGCACCAGCACGGATCACCAACTTGTCGTTGGTTTTCGCGAACTCGGCCACCACTTTAGCGGCAGCCACGGCGTCGACAGAAAAGCCATAGATCAGAGGACCGGTCATCTGGTCGGACACAACTTCAAATGCGCTACCGGCAACAGCACGGCGGGCCAGTGTGTTTTTCAACACACTCAGCGTCACACCGTTGCTGCGCGCGTTGTTGCGCAGTTTGGTCATGTCAGCGACCGTGATGCCGCGGTATTCCGCGATCACGAGCGTTTGAGCTTTAGCGGCGAGGCCGGTCACATCACTGATGACCGCTTCTTTCTCACTGCGATTCAGACTCAAGGTCTACTCCTTTAAATGCGCATTGCGGTTTGCACCACGTTACGCTCCACATTGCAGCGACCAACTGTTAACAGAAATTTAATTTCCATCTGCAGCGGGATCGCCATCTGCGTTGGCTGATGGTTTAAGTGCAGACCAGCTGCACGCCAACGGTCTTGGATGACCTGCCGACACCCTGAAGCATCAGCAGCCCACCACACCAAGCAGCCGTTGCCGGCCGCTTGAATTTCTCTTTGCGATTACGCCGCGATGGATTGGATGTCTACGCGTACACCCACACCCATCGTCGACGAAACAGCTACCTTCTTCAGATACACACCCTTGCTGGAAGCTGGCTTGGCTTTGTTCAAAGCCTCAACCAGCGCTGCCAGATTACCCTTCAAAGCAGCTGCTTCGAACGAGCGACGACCGATGGTGGAGTGCACGATACCGGCCTTGTCGACACGGAATTGCACTTGGCCAGCCTTGGCATTGCGAACAGCAGTTGCCACATCAGGCGTCACGGTGCCAACCTTGGGGTTAGGCATCAGACCACGTGGGCCCAGAATTTGACCCAGGGTACCGACCACGCGCATAGCGTCTGGTGCAGCAATCACGATGTCAAACGGCATATCGCCAGCCTTGACCATGGCAGCCAGGTCGTCCATACCGACGATGTCCGCACCTGCAGCCTTGGCTTCTTCAGCCTTGGCGCCTTGGGCGAAAACCGCGACACGCTTGGTCTTGCCGGTACCATTAGGCAACACGACAGCGCCACGAACCACTTGGTCCGACTTCTTGGCATCGATACCGAGTTGCACAGCAACGTCGATGGATTCGTCAAACTTGGCGGTGGCGAATTCCTTCACCAGACCCAAAGCGTCAACCAAGGGGTACAGCTTGTTGCTGTCGATCTTGCCGACTTGTGTCTTTTGCTTTTTTGTCAGATTGGACATTTACACGCCCTCCACATTCACGCCCATGGAACGGGCAGTACCAGCGATGGTGCGAACGGCGCCTTCCAGGTCGGCAGCGTTCATGTCCTTCATCTTGGTCTTGGCGATTTCTTCCAGCTGAGCACGGGTGATCTTGCCAACCTTGTCCTTCAGCGGGTTGGAAGAACCCTTGTCCAGCTTGATAGCCTTCTTGATCAAAACAGTCGCGGGCGGCGTCTTGATGATGAAAGTGAAACTTTTGTCTGCGTACGCGGTGATGACCACGGGCAAAGGCAGGCCTGGCTCAACACCTTGGGTCTGCGCATTGAATGCCTTGCAGAATTCCATGATGTTCAAACCACGTTGACCCAGAGCTGGGCCGATGGGGGGGGATGGGTTGGCCTTACCAGCTGGCACTTGCAGCTTGACAAAACCGACGATTTTTTTCGCCATGATTTCTCCTTACGGGTCATAACGCCTGGGTACTGAACCATTCAGACCTGAGCTTCCCGGGGTTAACGACTCTTCACTACTGTTCGCACCGAGTCGGAAAATGCGAACAAAAACCTCTAATCAGTTGAGGACAGAGCTTGCCTGCTGCGCAAACTGCGGTCTGTCCCGCAAAACCTCAGGTTTTCTCTATCTGAGAAAACTCCAGCTCAACCGGAGTGGAACGACCGAAGATGGTGACAGACACCCGCACTTTGCTCTTCTCGTAGTTCACATCTTCGACGGAGCCGTTGAAGTCGGTGAAAGGGCCTTCCTTGACGCGCACGAACTCGCCCACCACAAACTCCACCTTGTGGCGGGGTTTTTCGGTACCTTCTTGCATCTGGTTGACGATCTTCAGCACTTCGGCTTCAGAAATAGGCGCGGGACGGTTCTTGGCACCGCCAACGAAACCCGTCACCTTGTTGGTGTGCTTGATCAGGTGCCAGGTGTCATCGTCCATTACCATTTCAACCAGCACATAGCCAGGAAAAAACTTGCGCTCGGTTGTCTTCTTCTGGCCATTTTTGACTTCCACAACCTCTTCCATCGGAACCAGAATACGGCCGAACTTGGACTGCATACCGGCGCGCGCGATGCGTTCGAGGATATTGCGCTCAACCGCCTTTTCCATACCGGAGTAGGCGTGCACAACATACCAACGCAAATCGGGATTGACAGGCGAAGTGGCCGACGAATCGGCCACCGTGGTTTCTACGACATCAGTCATTATTTTTTCCACCCCAGAATCAAATCGTAGAGAAGCCATTCGAGCGTCTTGTCGGTCAACCACAAGAACATGGCCATGATCAACACAAAGCCAAACACATAGGCCGTGATCTGGATTGCTTCCTTGCGGGCAGGCCACACCACCTTGCGAACTTCACGCCAGGCATCACGGCCAAACGCGATCAACTGCTTGCCTGTCTCAGACATAAAGAACACGGCAGCTGCTGCGCCTAGGCCCAACAGCAGCGCGGCCCATTGAACCAACGCCCCCTGCTTGTCCAGCATGTAAAACGCGGCCAACGCAGCGACCACCATGACAGAGGCAGCAGCCAGCTTGGCCTTGTCTGCCCCGGTATTAACGGTTTGAATTTGTGACGTGGCCATAATTTCTCTATTTCGCGTTTCTCGTTTGAATCCAGCTCAGCTAGCTCAAGACACAGAAGCCCGCTACGGCGTAGCGGGCTTGATTGCCACCAGTCTTACAACGACCGGTTGGCAGGGGCAGTAGGAATCGAACCTACAACCTTCGGTTTTGGAGACCGACGCTCTGCCAATTGAGCTATACCCCTTCGCAATTTCTTTAAGCGAGGATCTTGGCAACCACACCCGCGCCCACGGTACGACCGCCTTCGCGGATCGCGAAGCGCAGGCCTTCTTCCATGGCGATGGGGTTGATCAGCTTCACAGTGATCGACACGTTGTCACCAGGCATGACCATTTCCTTGCCTTCTGGCAACTCGATCGCACCGGTCACGTCCGTTGTACGGAAGTAGAACTGGGGGCGGTAGTTGTTGAAGAATGGTGTGTGGCGGCCGCCTTCATCCTTGGACAAGACATAGATCTCGCCGGTGAAGTGGGTGTGGGGCTTGATGGAGCCGGGCTTGCACAGCACTTGGCCGCGCTGCACGTCTTCGCGCTTGGTGCCGCGCAGCAAGATGCCGACGTTGTCGCCAGCTTGGCCCTGGTCCAGCAGTTTGCGGAACATTTCCACGCCGGTGCAGGTTGTCTTTTGGGTGTCAGCGATACCGACGATTTCGATTTCTTCGCCGACTTTGACCACACCGCGTTCGATACGACCGGTCACGACGGTGCCGCGGCCAGAGATCGAGAACACGTCTTCCACAGGCATCAGGAATGCGCCGTCAACAGCACGCTCTGGCAGGGGGATGTAGGTGTCCAAAGCTTCTGCGAGCTTGAAGATGGCTTCTTCGCCCAATGGGCCCTTGTCGCCTTCCATGGCGAGCTTGGCGCTGCCGTGGATGATGGGGGTTGCGTCGCCTGGGAAGTCATACTTGTCCAGCAGCTCACGAACTTCCATTTCGACCAGTTCGAGCAGTTCAGCGTCGTCAACCATATCGCACTTGTTCAGGAACACGATGATGTAAGGCACGCCAACCTGGCGGGCCAACAGGATGTGTTCGCGGGTCTGGGGCATAGGGCCGTCAGCTGCGGAGCAGACCAGAATAGCACCGTCCATTTGGGCAGCGCCAGTGATCATGTTCTTCACATAGTCAGCGTGTCCAGGGCAGTCCACGTGGGCATAGTGACGATTAGCGGTTTCGTATTCGACGTGGGCGGTGTTGATCGTGATACCGCGCGCTTTTTCTTCGGGAGCCGCGTCGATCTGGTCGTAGGCCTTGGCCTGGCCGCCGAACTTGGCTGCCAGCACGGTGGTGATGGCGGCTGTCAGTGTGGTCTTGCCGTGGTCAACGTGGCCAATGGTGCCCACATTGACGTGGGGCTTGGTACGTGTGAATTTTTCTTTTCCCATTGTCAGACTCCGAAAAGTAATGGTTCAAATCAATAATATTCGCCGCACCACCGACACAACATCGGCAGCACACAAAACTGGTGCCCTTTGCGGGAATCGGACCCGCGACCTCTCCCTTACCAAGGGAGTGCTCTACCACTGAGCCAAAAGGGCAAATTCTTTACAAACCCATCGTGACTAACCGACTGTGGAGCGGGGTAGGAGAATCGAACTCCTCGCTTTAGCTTGGAAGGCTAAGGTATTACCACTATACGAACCCCGCAGAGGTTCATCCAAAACAATCAAGCTCATCACTTGGTGGAGAGGGCTGGATTCGAACCAGCGTACTCGTAAGAGGGCAGATTTACAGTCTGCTGCCATTAACCACTCGGCCACCTCTCCTAAGGTGAACCCCGGATTATGCCACGGGTTTTTGACCTTGTCATATCAGCGCGGTAAGAATTTTCGTACTCCAGGGTCGAAATCTACATGCGCGAGCGGGGTTACGGCTGCGCCTGGTGCTGGTCACGCCAGTCGCGCGCTTGTGAGAAATGGCCGCAGCCAATGAAGGGCTGCGGCGGGCGCAGCGCCGACAGTGGCGATGGGTGATTGGCTGTCAACACCAAATGACGGCTGGCGTCGATCAGCGCCCGCTTGCTCTGCGCATGCGCCCCCCAAAGCATGAAAACGGTGGGCTTTGCCTCTTCGGACACATGGCGGATGATGGCATCGGTGAGCAGCTCCCAGCCCTTGCCGGAGTGGCTGGCGGCTTGCCCCTCCTCCACCGTCAGGCAGGTGTTGAGCAGCAACACGCCTTTCTGCGCCCATTTGACGAGGCTGCCACCGGGCTGCGGCAGGGGCGGGATAGGGGTGCCCAGGTCGCGCAGCAACTCCTTGAAGATATTGCGCAGCGAGGGCGGAAACGGCACACCGGGTGCGACCGAAAACGCCAGCCCCTCGGCCTGGCCGCGCCCATGGTACGGGTCCTGGCCCAGGATGACAACGCGCACGGCGCCGGGCGGCGTCAACTCTAACGCCCGCAGCGGCAATGGCGGAAAAACGACCGCCCCTGCCTGTAAGCGCTGGTCCAGAAACGCCAGCAGGCTCTGTCCCTGCGCCGACTGGATGAATCGGTCGACCAGCGGCTGCCAGCCCTCGGCCACCGGCCAGGCCTTAGGGTCGGCGCTTTGCAACTGGTCCAAGACGTCGTGTGGCATGGTTTGCACGCCCTCAGCCAAATAGCACTGCCAACGCTTCGCCCGGCTCCGGCGCACGCATGAAGGCTTCGCCGACCAAGAAGGCATTGACGCCGGCTGCGCCCATGCGCAACACGTCGTCACGACTCAAGATGCCGCTTTCGGTGACCAGGATGCGGTCCTTTGGCACCGACGCACGCAGCGCCAGCGTGGTGTCCAGCGAGACCTCGAACGTCTTCAGGTTTCGGTTGTTGATACCGATCAGCGGCGTCTTGAGCCCGAGCGCACGCTCCAGTTCTGCGCCGTCGTGCACTTCTACCAATACCGCCATGTCCAGGCTGCGGGCAATGGCCTCGAAATCCTTCATCTGCGCATCATCCAGACAAGCGGCTATCAGCAAAATGCAGTCGGCACCCATGGCACGGGATTCGTAAATCTGGTACGGGTCGACCATGAAATCCTTGCGCAGTACCGGCAACTGGCAGCTGGCGCGGGCCTGCTTCAGATAGTCCACCTGGCCTCGGAAAAACTGCACATCGGTCAACACCGACAGGCAGGCCGCGCCGCCCTCGGCATACGACTGCGCGATGTCCGCGGGGATAAAGTCTTCCCGCAGCACGCCCTTGCTGGGACTGGCCTTCTTGATCTCGGCAATCACTGCCGGTTGGCCAGCCGCGATCTTGGCTTTCAGCGCACCAACGAAATCGCGTGTCAGCACCCGCGATTCGGCATCGGCCCGCACCCCATCCAGCGGCTTGCGCTTGCGCGCCTCTGCCACCTCTTGGTGTTTGACCGCCACAATCTTGTCCAGAATATCGCTCATACGGCTCCCTTGGCGGCCAGTTCGGCCGACAGTTTTATCAATGCATCCAACTTGCCCCGGGCGGCGCCTGACGCAATCGCCTCGCGCGCCAGCACAATGCCCTCTGCCATGCCGGGCGCCACATTGGCGGCATACAGCGCAGCCCCGGCGTTGAGTACGACGATGTCGCGCGGCGCACCGGGCTGGTTGTCCAGCACACCCAACAGCATGGCCTTGGAATCTTCGGCGGTTTCCACTTTCAGCGAACGGTTGCTGACCATCGCCATGCCGAAGTCTTCGGGGTGGATTTCATATTCGGTGATGACACCGTCCTTCAGCTCGCCGACCAGCGTGGCAGCCCCCAGGCTGACCTCGTCCATGCCGTCGCGGCCATAAACCACTAAGGCATGTTCGGCGCCCAGGCGTTGCAGCGCGCGTACCTGAATGCCCACCAGATCGGCATGGAACACGCCCATGAGGATGTTGGGCGCACCGGCCGGGTTGGTCAGCGGGCCCAGGATGTTGAAGATGGTGCGCACACCCATTTCGCGCCGTATCGGTGCCACGTTTTTCATCGCCGGGTGGTGGTTGGGCGCAAACATGAAGCCAATGCCGGTGTCAGCCACGCACTGGGCGATTTGCGCGGGCGACAGGTTGATGTTGAGCCCCAGCGACTCCAGCACATCGGCGCTGCCGCTCTTGCTGCTGACGCTGCGCCCGCCATGCTTGCTGACCTTTGCGCCAGCGGCCGCGGCGACAAACATTGAGCAGGTGGAGATATTGAAGGTGTGCGAGCCATCGCCACCGGTGCCAACGATGTCCACCAGGTGGGTCTTGTCGGCGATCTCAACCTTGGTTGAGAACTCGCGCATCACCTGGGCTGCGGCGCTGATTTCGCCAATGGTTTCCTTCTTGACACGCAGTCCGGTGATCAGCGCCGCCATCATGACCGGGGACATCTCGCCCGACATGATCTGGCGCATCAGGTGCAGCATTTCGTCGTGGAAGATCTCGCGGTGTTCAATCGTGCGCTGCAGGGCCTCTTGCGGCGTGATGTGACCAAGGGGTGTGGGCATGCTGAATTCCTTTGGTTTTATGCGTTGGGCGACTCGGTGAGCGCCAATTTGATTCCGAATGCGACAAACATCGCGCCAGCGAAACGGTCCAGCCAGTGCATGCTGCGTTGCACCAGCGATGCGCGACCCGCCAGCCAGGCCGCGGCCAGTGCCCAGCCAATATTCACCCACAGGCCGTTGAAATTGAACAGCAGCCCCAGCATCAGAAACGCCATCGGCTTGTGCTCGACCGTGGGCGCGATGAACTGCGGCAAGAACGCCAGAAAGAACAGCGCCACCTTGGGGTTCAGCGCATTCGTCCAGAAGCCGCGCAGGAAGATAGTCTTATAGTGTTTTGGGCCTGTAGCCCTCGTGGGATGCGCGTAAGGCGCTTCCAAATTCATAGCATCTTCGGGCTTTGACAACACCAGCCGCACGCCGACGTAGACCAGGTAAGCTGCGCCCAGCCACTTCAGGATCGTGAACGCAGTGGCAGAGGCCGCCATCAGAGCGCTGACGCCCACAGCGGCGGCAAAGATGTGCACAAAGCAGCCGGCGGTAATGCCCAGCGCCGCGACCATGCCGACCCGCGCGCCGCCGCGCAAGGCGTTGGACACGATGTACAGCACATCCGGTCCGGGCGTCAGGTTCAGCAGCAGACCGGCGGCCACAAACAACAGCAATTGGTCGATGGGCATGGCGGCGCCTTATGCCGCGTTGGCAAAGAACTGGCGGATGGCGGCCACGGCGCGGTCCACGCCTTCGGCATCCACATCCAGATGCGCGACAAAGCGCAGCCGGTACAGGCCGGTGGCGCGTATGCCCTGCTCAGCCAAGGCCGCAATCAATCCTGCTGAATGGCTGCGCGCAGCACCCTCCAGGTCGACGAATACGATATTGCTTTGCGGAGGCTCCACGACCAGGCCTTCTATGCCTGACAAGCCGTTGGCCAGGCGCTGCGCCAGCGCGTGGTCATCGGCGAGCCGCAGCACGTGGTGGTCCAGTGCGTACGATGCGGCTGCGGCCAACAGGCCCGCCTGGCGCATGCCGCCACCCGCCATCTTGCGCACGCGGTGGGCGCGGGCAATCAGCTCGCGGCTGCCACACAGCGCCGAGCCCACCGGCGCGCCCAGGCCCTTGCTGAAGCAGACCGACACGCTGTCAAAACACTGGGCAATGCGCCGCGCTTGCGTGAACACATCCCCACCGGACTGGGCCGCCTGCGCAGTCGCCGCATTGAATAAGCGGGCACCGTCCAGGTGGCGGTTCAATCCGCGCTCCTTCGCCAGCGTGGTCGCGGCCTGTACGTAGCTGAACGGCAGCAACTTGCCGCCGATCGTGTTCTCCAGCGTCAGCAGGCGGCTGCGGGCGAAGTGGGCGTCGTCGGGCTTGATGGCCGCTTCAATGTCCGCCAGCGCCAAGCTGCCGTCCGGTTGGTGGGCCAGCGGTTGCGGCTGCACGCTGCCCAGCACGGCCGCGCCACCACCTTCCCAGCGGTAGGTGTGGGCCATCTGGCCAACGATGTATTCGTCGCCACGCTGGCAGTGGGCCATGATGGCGCACAGGTTGCTCTGCGTGCCGGTGGGCATGAACAGCGCGGCCTCGAAGCCCAGCAATGCGGCGATTTTGTCCTGCAGCGCGTTGACGCTGGGGTCGTCGGCGAACACATCATCCCCCAGCGGCGCGGCCAGCATCGCGGCCCGCATGCCGGGTGTGGGCTGGGTCACGGTGTCGCTGCGCAGGTCTACCGTCTTGCCCGGATAGCTAGTAGTCATATCGGCCTCCAGCCCTTGCCAAACGTGCGTAACCAGCTACTGTTTTCATAGCAAAAAATTCCTCAACATCGCGTGGCCATGCTCGGTGAGTATCGACTCTGGGTGAAACTGCACGCCTTCCATGCGCACACCATGGGCCAGGCCGGTGTGGCGCACGCCCATGATCTCGCCGTCATCGGTCCACGCGGTTACCGTCAGGTCCTTAGGGCAGCTAGACCGCTCTATCGCCAGCGAGTGGTAGCGGTTGACGGTGAACTGCCTGGGCAGGCCAGCAAACACGCCCTCTTGCGTCGTTGTGATCACCGAGGTCTTGCCGTGCATCAGCTGCTGGGCCCGGATGATGGTGCCGCCCAAGGCCGCGCCAATGCTCTGATGGCCCAGGCACACGCCCAAAATGGGCAGCTTGCCCATGAAGTGGCGAATGGCGGCTACCGAGATGCCCGCTTCCGCTGGCGAACAGGGTCCGGGTGACACCACCAGGCGGTCGGGGCGGCGCTCGGCGATGCCCTCCACCGAGATTTCGTCGTTGCGGAAGACTTCTACCTGTGCGCCCAGTTCACCGAAGTACTGGACGATGTTGTAGGTGAAGCTGTCGTAGTTGTCGATCATCAGCAATTTCATACCGCTTCTCCTTCACGCAGCCGCGCAAACTCGCGGTGCTCAAAAGAAATGCAGACTTCCATCATGCTGCGGTAGATGGCTTCGATGACGGCGGGCTCGCCGCCCTCGGCCAGCGCCTGTTTGCGCACCCGGTCGACGATGGCTTCGATGCGCGCTTCGTCCCGTACCTGGCTGTCGTGCTGCTTGATGCGGGCGGCTTGGGTCATATAACCGCTGCGCTGCACCAAGAGCGGCACCAGCACATCGTCCAACGCGTCCACGCAGCGGCGCACGTCGGTCATCGTCGTGCAGTGCTGCACCTGTTCAATTGCTTTGGTTGTGGTGTTCTGGCTCATGCTTATTCCAATCCCTCTTCGACCAATTCCGCCGCCCGCAGCAGTGCGCGCGCCTTGGCCTCTGTTTCTTTCCATTCCAGCTCCGGCACGCTGTCGGCCACCACACCGGCGGCGGCTTGTACGTACAGGGTCTGGTTCTTGATGATGCCGGTGCGGATCGCAATGGCCACGTCCATGTCACCGGCGTAGCTCAGGTAGCCACACGCACCGCCGTACAGGCCGCGCTTGGTGGGCTCCAATTGGTCGATCAGCTCCATCGCGTGCACCTTGGGTGCGCCGGTCAGCGTGCCGGCCGGGAAGGTGGCTTTGAGCACATCCATGCTGGTCATGCCGGGCAACAGCGTGCCTTCGACGTTGCTGACGATGTGCATGACGTGGCTGTAACGCTCCACGCAAAAGGCGTCGGATACCTGGACGCTACCGATGGCGGCGATGCGGCCGATGTCGTTGCGCGCCAGGTCAATCAGCATCACGTGTTCGGCGCGTTCTTTGGGGTCGCCGACCAGTTCTTCCTCGGCGGCTTTGTCGAGTTCCGGCGTGGCCCCCCTTGGGCGCGTGCCCGCCAAAGGGCGAATCGTGATTTTGGTGGATGTGGCCCCCACGCTTGCCACTGCGTGTGCTGCGCTGCCCCCCGAGGGGGCCTTCGCGTCTTGGGGCGGCCCGACGACGCTCACATCACCAGCGGTAACGAGTTCTTGTCGCACCAGAATTTCCGGCGACGCCCCCACCACATGGAAATCTCCAAAGTGGTAGTAGTACATGTAGGGGCTGGGGTTCAGCGAACGTAGCGCGCGGTACAGGGAGAGCGGTGATTCGGTGTAGCGCTTCTTGATGCGTTGCCCCACCTGTACCTGCATGAAGTCGCCACCGGCGATCAACTCCTTGGCGCGCTCCACCGCAGCGATGTAGTCGGCCTTGGCGAAGTCGCGCTGGGCCGGGTGGCTGGTCGTGGGTTTGACGGCCGGAATGCTGACCGCCCGGGCCAAGCGGTCCTTCAATTCACGCAGACGTTGCCCGCCGCGTGCAAAGGCATCCGGCTGGCCGGGGTCGGCGTACACGATCAAATGCAGCTTGCCCGACAGGTTGTCGATAACGGCCAGCTCCTCGCACTGCAGCAGCAGGATATCGGGGCAGCCCAATTCGTCGGGCGGGCAAGTGTCTTGCAGCTTCTTCTCGATATAGCGCACCGCGTCGTAGCCAAAATAGCCGGCCAGGCCACCGCAAAAGCGCGGCAAGCCGGGGCTTAAGGCTACTTTGAAGCGCTGCTGGTAGCTGGCGATGAAATCCAGCGGGTTGGCGGTGGAAGTTTCCACAACCACGCCGTCGGTCACCACCTCGGTGCGGGCGTTGGCGCCAAAGCCACTGGCACGCAACAGCGTGCGCGCAGGCAGGCCGATGAAACTGTAGCGGCCAAAGCGCTCGCCACCGACGACAGATTCCAGCAAAAAGCTGTATTTGCCGTTGTCGGGATCGGCATGCTGCCCCGGCGTGTGGGCCAGCTTCAGGTACAGGGATAGGGGTGTCTCCAGGTCGGCAAAGGCCTGGGCCATCAGGGGGATGCGGTTATAGCCCTGGGCGGCCAGGGCCTGGAATTCGGATTCGGAAATCACGGGTTGCGTTCCTCTCGTTGCAGGGCGGCACCGAGGCGCCGCCTACGCTGCCTGGGTTCACCCCGGACGCAGCGTTTCATTCAAACCGATTCCCCAGCAAGGATTTCACCGGGGAAGACTGGGTGCGCGCAAGGTATCGGAGTGAGGGGTCCGTGCCGCTTGGTCGCGCAGAATCCGCGGGGAACTGCGCAAGGCTCGTCTGCAGGTTCAGGCGAGTGGCGCAGCCACGGATCCGGGCATGGCGGTGCAGGTACGCCAGGGCCAGGCTCCCCGGTCGCTACAACCCGTCAAAAAAATATGGTGAACGAACATGCGGCCAGTGTATCAAACCGGGCGATGCTGCCGATTACGCACCAAATAGGGGCAATCTCCGCAATAACCCTAGGTGTTACTAGTTGTAAACGGCGCAGAATATGACATTAAAACGAACAATCGTTTATTTCTGGATGGATATACCCATGCGTTTGATTCAAAAGTTTGTATTGGCCGCCGCCGCTCTGTGTTTCGGGGCCAGCGCCATGGCCGCACCACTGGTCATCCACGGCGTCAAGGTCCAGGAAACCGCCACCGTGGGCGGTGCGACACTGCAGCTCAACGGCGCAGGGACGCGTTACAAAGGTCCGTTCAAAGTCTACGTGGGCGACCTGTACACCAGTAAAAAGGTCAGCTCGTTGGACGAGCTGATCGCCGCACCCGGACCTAAGCGCCTGTCGATGACGATGCTGCGCGAAGTAGAGGCTGGCCCCTTTGGCAAGCTGCTCACGCGGGGTGTGGAAGACAATGTACCCAAGTCCGACATGTCCAAGCTGGTTCCAGGCCTGATCCGCATGGGCGACATCTTCACGACCAACAAGGTTTTGGTGCCCGGTGACGTTATTACGCTGGACTGGATTCCGGGCACCGGCATGGTGGTAACCGCCAAGGGCCAGGTGCAGGGCGAGCCGTTCACGTCGCCGGATTTCTACAAAGCCATGATGTCGATCTGGTTCGGATCTTCGCCGGCAGATTTCATGCTCAAGGACGCCATGCTGGGTACCAAGTAATCCCACCGCGGCGCTCTAAGCCGCCAGCGCCACGCGCATGGCGTCGATGACGCCCTTGTAGTCGGGCTTGCCAAAGATGGCGCTGCCGGCTACGAAGGTGTCCGCTCCGGCATCGGCCACGCGGCGGATGTTGTCGACCTTGATGCCGCCGTCCACCTCGAGTCGAATGTCCTTGCCGCTGGCCGTGATGCGCTTGCGCACGTCTTCGATCTTGCGCAGCGCCGAATCGATGAAACTCTGGCCGCCAAAGCCCGGGTTGACGCTCATGATCAGTACCAGGTCGATGTCGTCAATGACCCAGTCCAGCACATCCAGCGGCTCGGCCGGGTTGAACACCAGACCTGCTTTGACACCCTTGGACTTGATGGCCTGGATGCTGCGGTGCACGTGGCCCGACGCATCGGGGTGAAAGCTGATGTAGTCGGCCCCCGCATCGGCAAAGGCCGCGGCCAGCGCGTCTACCGGCGAAATCATCAGGTGCACATCAATGGGCACGGCCACACCGGCGACGGTCTTGGAATGGGGCTTGAGCGCCTGGCAGATCATCGGCCCGAACGTCAGGTTGGGCACGTAGTGGTTGTCCATGACGTCGAAGTGGATCCAGTCGGAACCGGCGGCGATGACGTTTTTGACTTCTTCGCCCAGGCGGGCAAAGTCGGCGGAGAGGATGGAAGGGGCGATGCGGAAGGTCATGGCAGGAGTTTAAGCCCCCACGCTCCGCCGTTGCACGGGTCGCTGCCCCCCGGGGGGGCTAAATCCGCTGGGGGCGGCCCGGCGCGGATTTGCTAAGCCCCCACGCTTCGCCGTTGCACGGGTCGCTGCCCCCCAAGGGGGCTAAATCCGCTTGGGGCAGCCCGGCGCGGATTTGTTAAGCCCCCACGCTCCGCCGTTGCACGGGTCGCTGCCCCCCAGGGGGGCGTCGCGCGCCTTGGGGCGGCCCGGCGGCGCGCGGTTTACACTCGTCCGCCATGGCCAAGTACCAATTTTCCGTCGAAGTTTTACCGCAATTCCTGCCCGAGCAGTCCGCACCGGACGAGGACCAGTATGTATTCGCGTACACCATCACCATCACCAACACGGGAGAAACTGCAGCCCAGCTGATATCGCGCACCTGGAACGTCAACGACGCCCGGGGCCACACCGAGAGGGTCAAGGGTCTGGGCGTCATCGGCCAGCAGCCGCTGCTCAAACCCGGCCAGTCCTTTGAGTACACCAGCGGCACACGCCTGCGCACGCCCACCGGTACGATGCACGGCAGTTTTTTCTGCGTGGCCGAAGACGGTGAAAAGTTTGATGCCGATGTGCCCATGTTTGTGCTCGACGCGCTGAGCGGCGAAGCCGGCGTGGGCGGGTCGCGTACCCTGCACTGATGACCCCAGACCATCCCACCCCCGCAACCTCGCCCGCGCCCGCACCTGCGGCCACGCTGCCCGACCACTCGCGCCGGCTGGACCTGTCGGCCATCCTGCAGGCCATGGACCCCGATGCCGACCAGGTGCACCGCCACCTGTGGCTGATTGCGCTGCTGGACTGGATACGCGGTGACCAGGCGTCCCCCGAAAAAGCCTCGGCGCGCATGGATATCTTTCTGGACGTGGTCGAGGCGCGGCCCGATGTGGCCGTGCGCCTGCAGGTCTGGTGGCGCACGCTGATTGATTCGGTGGACGGCACGACCCTGCTGTCCGACTACGGCTTCGCATCGCGCAACGCCTTCGTCAGCGAGTTCGTGGAGCGCCTGCACTACAAGCTGCTGCCGGTGTCGCCCGAGACGTCGGATGCGTCCGAGCTGTTCACGCTGGTCATGCCCAGCGCGCGCGATTCGCAGTGGCTGGCCGCGTTGTCGCCCTCCACGCTGGAGCGCCTGGCGCGCCTGCTAACCGCACCGGCCACCGGCCACCACGTGCAGGCCTACCCCAACCTGACCTACTGGCAAAACACGGTGCTGGAGGCCATTAACTTCTGCACCAGCCAGATCCGCGCCGCCGGCTTCTCGCCGGAGATACGCCTGCGCATGAGCGCGCCAGCGCTGGAGGCCAGCCCGTTTCACACGCTGTCAGCCGACTTCGATGCCCTGCGCGATGCGTGGCTGGCCCAGCTGGACGGCAGCGGTACCGCCGATGCCGTGGAGCACACCGTGCGGCATTTCCGCGCCAAGCTCGATGCCTGCCGCCACGCCGCAGCCACCGTCTACACCCACCTGGACGCGCACGGCATCTCGGTGGACCTGGTGTTCCGGCTGCGGCAGCTGCGCGAGCGCGTGCTGCGCATACGCGCGCTGCTGGACTGCCTGCTGGGCGAGCCCACGCATGTGCACACGGCACAACTCTTCTCGCACCTGGCCAGCGTGGGCCAGTACCAGCGCAGTCTGCGGGCGCTGTTCTCGCACAGCACATCGCTGTTGGCGGCCAAGGTGGCCGAACGCAGCTCCGAGGTGGGTGAGCACTACATCACCCGCACCCGCAGCCAGTACCGCGCCATGCTCAAGAGCGCGGCCGGTGGCGGTGCGCTGACGGCCCTCACCACGCTGCTGAAATTCACGATCGTCGCCGTAGGGCTCACCGCGTTCTGGCAGGGCTTCTGGTCTGGCCTGATGTACGCGGCCAGCTTTGTGCTGATCCAGCTGATGCACTTCACGCTGGCCACCAAGCAACCGGCGATGACGGCACCGGCCATGGCCGCCAAGCTGCGCGATTTCTCGGACGCCACGGCACTGCAAGAGTTTGTCGACGAGGTCACCCACCTGGTGCGCTCGCAGGTGGCGGCCGTGCTGGGCAATGTGGTCGTTGTGTTCCCGGTCGTGCTGCTGATATCTGGCGCCATACAGCTGGTCAGCGGCAAGCCGATGATCAATGCGGCCGAGGCGGACCATGTCTTCCATGCGCTGACGCTCTTGGGTCCCTGCCTGCTGTTTGCCGCTTTTACCGGCGTGCTGCTGTTCTCTGCCAGCATCGTTGCCGGCTGGGTGGAAAACTGGTTTGTATTGCACCGGTTGGACTCGGCCATACGCTACAACCCCCACGTCACCCGCCGCCTGGGCGCAGCGCGCGCCGACCGCTGGGCGCACTACCTGCGGCAGAACATTTCGGGCTTTGCATCCAATATTTCGTTGGGCTTCATGCTGGGCCTGCTACCACCCATACTCGGCTTTTTGGGCCTGGGGCTGGACGTGCGCCACGTAACGCTGTCCACCGGGCAACTGGCTGCGGCCTGCGCCAGCCTGGGCTGGGACGTGGTGCGCAACCCTGCGTTGTGGTGGGCGGCGGCCAGCATTCCGTTCATTGGCATGTTGAACCTGGGCGTCAGTTTCTACCTGGCCTTTAACGTGGCGCTTCAGGCCCATAGCGTCACCGGCCTGGGCCGCGTGCGCATACGCCGTGCCGTGCTGGAGCGGCTGCGCCAGGCCCCACTGAGCTTTCTGCGGCCCGCGCGCGAAGAAGGCTGAGCGCAAAGGGAAGGCCCATGGGCGAGTTTGAGCTGATCCAGCGCTTCTTCACCCGCCCCACGCCGCGCGCCGTGCTGGGCGTGGGCGACGACTGCGCGCTGCTGCAACCCGCACCCGGTATGCAGATGGCCATCTCCAGCGACATGCTGGCCTCTGGCCGGCACTTCTTTGCCGACACCGACCCGCACCGCCTGGGCCACAAGGCGCTGGCCGTCAACCTGAGCGACCTGGCGGCTTGCGGCGCACGGCCGTTGGCCTTTACGCTGGCGCTGGCCCTGCCCACGGCCGATGCCGCGTGGCTGGAGCCCTTTGCGGCCGGCATGCTGGCGCTGGCCGACGAACACGGCTGCGAGTTGATTGGTGGCGACACGACGCAGGGGCCGCTGAACATCTGCATCACCGTGTTTGGCGAGGTGCCTGTCGGCCAGCCCCAGCGCGCAGGCCGGCCGGCCACCCAAGCTTTGTTACGCAGCGGCGCACAGCCCGGCGACGACATCTACGCCAGCGGCACACTGGGCGATGCCCGGCTGGCGCTGGAGGCGCTGCAAGGCCACATCCAACTGCCCGACGCAGTGCTTGCTGCCGCCCGCCAGCGGCTGGAGCAACCCACGCCGCGCGTAACGCTGGGTCTGGCACTGCGCGGCGTGGCCAGCGCGGCAGCGGACATCAGCGATGGCCTGCTCGGCGACCTGGGCCACATCCTGCGGCGCTCGGGCGTTGGTGCAACGCTGCACACCGAAGCCGCTATACATTTGCTAGCGGCTTACGCTCACTCTACAAGGGCTAGCGGCCCATTTGGCTCTGATCTTTCGCCAGAAACGGCCCTGCGCTGCGTGCTGGCCGGTGGCGACGACTACGAACTGGTCTTTTGCGCCCCACCCCACCAGCGCACCGCCGTGCAGGCTGCGGCACAAGCCAGCGCCACACCGGTCGCCCGCATCGGGCAGATCGACGCAACGCCGGGCCTGCGCCTGGTCGATGCACAGGGAGCGCCAGTGGTCAACAACTTTGCCTCCTTCGACCACTTCGCCAGCTGAAGGGGCGAAGATGCAAGCCGGGCCATGCGAAGGTTTGGTGGCCGGTCGCACAGACCACTGCGCCGCTTGGCAATACCCTGGCAGGCAGACAGGTACGGTTCACACGGAACCAGTCCTTAGCAGCCGTGCCATGTCCGACCCTGAAAGGAATGCACATGAAAATCCGCAAAATCCTGCTGGCCGCTGCGATCTGCGTCGGGTCGCTCGCCAGCGTAGCCGTACCTACTGCGGCCCTTGCCCATACGTCGATATTCTTCAATTCCGCTCCGCCCGAGCCGCGCCGCGAGGTGGTGCCTGCGCCGCGCCGCGGCTATGTCTGGCATTCCGGCTATTGGGACCTGCGGGGCAACCGCCACGTGTGGCGTGCAGGCCATTGGGAACGCTCGCGCCGCGGCTACTACCTGGAACAGCCGGCCTGGGTGCAGAGCGGTGACCGCTGGGAACTGCGCCGCGGCCGCTGGAACCGGGGTGATGCCGACAACGACGGCGTGCGCAACGGCCGGGACCGTGCACCCAACAACCCCTACGTACAGTAGGCGGGCCTCCACGCGGGCGCCGCAGGCCGGGGCGTTCGCTAAACTTTGCGCATGAGCCGATTAGGACTGACCCGCGACAAGATCTACAAGACCGTAGCCCGCCAGCTGCATGGCGTGGTGCCCTGCTGGGTCTGTGGCCTGCCGGTGCTGCAGGCAGATGCCACGCTGGAGCACATCAAGCCTCTGAGCGAAGGCGGCAACAGCCACCTGGAGAACCTGGCCATCAGCCACGCGGTGTGCAACCACCAGCGCGGCAAAACGCCCTGATATTCCCGAAAAACCAGACCTTGCGCTGCCTGCGGCCGCTGATAATAGCGACGCCCTGCCGCCCACGATGGAAGCCCCGCCATGACCGAAACCCGACCCAGCCCCACCGAAGAAAACACCGGTGCCACCTTCCACATCAGCCGCACCGTCAACGGCCCGCTGGACGCGGTGTGGAAGGCCTACACCGAGCAGGAGCCGTTGATGCAGTGGTTCGGCCCCACCGGGTTCTCCATGCCGGTCAGCACGTTCGACCTGCGACCCGGCGGCATCTTCCACTACTGCCTGCGCACGCCCACCGGTTTCGAGATGTGGGGCAAGTGGACTTTTGTCGACATCGTTGCGCCCCACACGCTGTCCATGGTCGTTGCCTTTTCCGATGCCAACGGTGGCATCACCCGCCACCCGATGTCGCCCGCGTGGCCGCTTCAGACGCTGTCTACCACCACCTTTGAGGCCGATGGCGATGGCAAGACCCGCATTTCCATCGACTGGGCGCCCTACAAGTCAGACATCGACGAGATCGCCGTGTTCAAAGCCGGCCACGCCGCCATGGCCCAGGGCTGCAATGCCAGCTTTGAGCAGCTTGACGCCTATCTGGCCCAACTGCCCAGCCCGTGAGTCAGTCTGTGAGCCAACCCACCCGGCCCGACCCGTTTGCCGACCCCGTGACGGTGTTTGCGGCCGATGCCGGCCTACCCCCGCCCATGGCGCGGCCCACCGTGCGCTTCATGCTGGCCCACCCCGCGCACTGGATTGCGCTGGGCTTTGGCTCGGGCCTGTCCCGCATCGCACCCGGCACGGCCGGCACGCTGTGGGCCTGGGTGGCGTTTCTGGCGCTGGCCCCCTGGATGAACGATGCGCGCTGGGCCCTGCTGATTGCGCTGTCGCTGCCGGTAGGCTGGTGGGCCTGCACGGTGACCGCTCGCAACATGGGCGTGCTGGACCCCGGCAGCATTGTGTGGGACGAGGTAGTCGCCTTCTGGCTGGTGCTGTGGCTGGTCATGCCCACCGGCCCGGTTGGCCAGGTGCTGGCCTTTGGCTTGTTCCGTTTCTTTGATGCCGCCAAGCCCGGCCCGGTAGGCTGGGCCGACGCGCTGTACCACGACCTGGACCCGGCCACCGACCGTGGGACCTGGCGCAAGGCCGGCTTTGGGATCATGCTGGACGACATCGTGGCGGCCGGCTGTACGGTGCTGGTGGTCGCGCTGTGGCGGTTCGCCACATGACTGCACCGGCCACAGATCCGCTATCAAATTCAGAGCTGCTTACGCACGCTGCACGAGGGCTAGCGGCCGATTTGCTGATGAAGAATCAGTGGAAGCTGGCCACCGCCGAGAGCTGCACCGGCGGCATGATCGCCGCCTGCTGCACCGATGTGGCCGGCTCCAGCGCCTGGTTTGACCGCGGCTTTGTAACCTACTCCAACGCCGCCAAGACCGAGATGCTGGGTGTGGACGAAGAACTCATCTCCCACCACGGCGCCGTCAGCGAAGCCGTGGTGCGCGCCATGGTGCAAGGCGCCCAGCAACACTCGGACGCGCAGGTGGCACTGGCCGTGACCGGTGTGGCTGGGCCTGGCGGGGGCAGCGCCGCCAAACCGGTCGGTACGGTGTGGCTGGGCTGGGCGACGCCGGCCGGCGTGGTGACCGAGCTGCAGCACTTTGTCGGCGACAGGGCACAAGTGCGCGCAGCCACCTTGCAAAGGGCTTTACAGCGGTTGACCGAGCTACTGCAAGCGGCCTAACCCCCAGGCGTCCGGGCGGCAGGGCGTTTTGCGCAGGTAAAGGAGGAGGCCTTGCTCGCAAGGCCGGGGGACACGGAGCAAAACGCTCTGGCGCCCGGACACCTGGCCCCCCTTCTTCTAGGCCCGGATGAAATCCTGCAACCGCCGCCGCGGCGCTGGTTCAACCGGTTGCGCATAACCCACGCGCACCCACATTTGCACGGTCTCACCTGGGGCGCTAGCACCCGTCAGCGCGTGGATGTCGGCATAGGGTTTTTGCTGCTCCGCATACTCCTGCAGCGCCTGCGACAGCGGGTGCAGTGCCAGCCCCTGTGCCGTGGCCGCCAGTTGTGCGCGGGCATAGGCGCGGCCGGCATTGACCTGGGTGACACGGTCATTGCCCGGTGTGACCAACCACCAGAACCCGGGCGTGGAGGCCAGCTTGGCGTCGAAGTCCTTGATCTGGCTGGTGGTCGCGTAGTCATCCGGCTTGGGTGCGTTTTTGCGGTCGAACAGGCCCAGCGTGTCCATGGCCACGACCACGGGAGCCGTCAACGACAGGCCGTCGCGGTGGGCCGCGATCTCGGAGCGGCCGACGCGCAGCACGTCAAACGATTCCATGATGGTGCGTGGCACGGTCAGCTCAATGCGCCAGGCATCCAGCGCAATGCGGCGGTGCCGGGCCAGCGCGTCGGCACCCTGCTCCAGGCCAGCAAAGCCTGTGCGCACGGGTGTGGCACCGCTTGCCGCTGCACCCATCGCCGCCCAGGCCGTGGATGGCACGGCACGGTTGATGTCGTACTGGCTGCGGTTGGTGTGGCGCCGCAATATCTGTGCAAAAAGCGGATCCTTTTGCACGTTGGCGTCGGGCGTCAAGCGCACCATGGCCACCGGCCGCGCGTCCAGCTTGCCCGGGCCGAATGCGCCTTGGGGGAACAGCGTGGTGTCGGCACGCAAGCCCCGCTCGCGGGCGGCCAGGTCCAGCAGCTCCAGGAAGGTGCCGTGGCTCAGCATGATCTGGCGCGACAGCGGATCGGTCTGCGGCAGCACGCGCTTCAGATCGCAATACAGCGTGATCTCACCCGGTGTGCGCAGGTCGGCCACCCAGGACTGCAGGTTGTGCGAATGCGGCGCCAAGATGGCGTAGCTCAGCAGCCAGCGCCGCACATCGGCCTGCTGGGTCACATCGCTGCCAGGACCGGTCCACGCTTCAATGGCCTCCGGCGGCATGCCCTGTGCGCAGCCGGCCAGGCCCGCGGTTCCAGCAACAGCGATGGCAGACACTGCGCCACCGCCGACCAGGCGTATGAACTGGCGGCGGCGCAGCGGCTCGCCACGTTTGGGGTTATGGGGAGGAAAGTGCATAGGGTGCTCCGTATGGTTATGGCGCCTGGGCTTAGCGGGCCAGCGCGGCGCGGTGGACTGGGGTCAAACCTGTGCGGGGTGCCACCACCTCTGCCGGCAGCATGCCAAGATCCACCAGCGCGGCCTGCACGGCCTGGGGCAGCGGCGTAGAGGGCTCAGCGCCGATCAGCGCGACGAGCCTGGCATTGGCCAGCGCATGCGGGGCGTTCCACAGGTAGCGCATTTCCAGCAACGCCCGCCACGTGGGCATCAACAACGCGCCGATACGGATGATGGGCCACGGCAATTTGGAGAGTTTCAGCGCCGCACCTGGCGCTACCCAGCCCTGCGAATGGGCCAGCGGCGCCAGCACGTCCAGCCATCGCTGGCCGGTGATGCGGTGGCCGGCGAAGTGCAAGACCTCGAACGCAGCCAACTGCGCGCGCCGCTGGGCCACGGCCACAAACGTACGCGCCAGGTCCGGCAAGTAGGCCCAGGCCCGCGACACATCGGGCGCGCCCGGGTAGGTGAACTGGCCCTTGCGGATGTCCTTCACCATGGCCGTGTCAAACCAGGTGCCGGTGCCACCGCCAAAGAAGTCGCCAGCGCGGATGACGATGCTGCGCACGCCGGAGCGTTGCAGGCGCTGCTCCATCTGGATACGCACCTGGCCCTTGACCGTCTGCGCCAGTTGCGGCGTGTCCTCGCGCAGCACGGCGGGCATGGCAGCGCCAAAGTTGTAAACATTGCCTGGCACCATCAGTGTGGCACTGAGTGCCCGGGTGATGGCGATGGCCGCATCGGTCATCGGCAGCACCTGGGCCTGCCAGGCAGCGTTGGTGTAGGCCGGGTTGAGTGCGTGGACGACGACAGTAGCGCCCGCTGCCGCTTTGGCCAGGGCTGGCGTGTCGTTCAAGTCGATGCCCAGCCATTCGATGGAGGCTTCCTGGGGCCTGCTAGCCCCGGGGCGCGTCTGGCCGAGCACGCGCCAGCCGGCGTCGGCGAAGGCGCGGGCGGCGCTCAGGCCAAAGCGGCCGCGGGCGCCGAGAATCAAAACAGTGTTGGGGTTGGCTTGCATGGTGGTGTCTCCTGGGTGGTCGATGGAGTGATTGTGGAAACACCGGGCACTTTGCACAATTGCATATATGCTCACACCAGCTATGCAATATTGAATACCAAGAGACACCACATGCCCAACCCGAATGCCTTTGACTGGAGCCTGATCCGCTCATTCCTTGCGGCGCTGGACCAGGGCAGCTTGCTCGGCGCAGCACGCGTGCTGAAAACCAGCCAGCCCACGCTGGGCCGCCACATTGCCGAGCTGGAAAGCCAACTGGGCGTAGTGCTGTTTGAACGCACCGGGCGCGGCCTGGTGCCCACCGCCACGGCCTTGCAACTGGCCGAAGCCGCCCGTGGCATGGAGGCCGGTGCGCTGCAACTGACCCGCACACTGACCGGCGCGCAGGCCCAGACGGTGGGCACAGTGCGCATCACGGCCAGCCAGCCGGTGGCAGTGCAGCTGATGCCCCCACTGCTGGAACGCATGCGTGTGGCCCTGCCCGATATCCAGGTGGAGCTGGTGTCCAGCAACCAGGTGTCCAACCTGCTGCGCCGTGAGGCCGATATTGCGGTGCGCATGGTGCGCCCGGACCAGGGCACGCTGGTCGCAAAAAAGATTGGCGATGTCGGGGTGGGCGCCTACGCGCACCGCAGCTACCTGGGCCGGCGCAGCGCGATCCGCCAACCGCCGGACTTATTGCAGCATGACCTGATCGGCGGTGATACCGACACCGCCATCCTGCGGGGCTTCCAGGCCATGGGGTTCCCGGTGGGGCCAGAGGCTTTTGCGCTGCGCACCGACGACCTTATTGCGCAGTGGCAGGCGGTGTGTGCCGGTTTTGGCGTGGGTTTTGTGGCCGACTACGTGGCCCGCACCGAGCCCGACGTGCTGCGCGTGCTACCAGGCCAGCTGCCGATACCCGCGCTACCGATGTGGCTGGCCGTGCACCGCGAGATACGCACCAACCGCCGCATACGGGCGGTCTACGACTTTTTGGCCGAGGCGCTGCCGCAGGTGATCTAGAAGGTCTCCCAGTCGTCATCTCCACCGGCGGGCGCGGGCTTGGTCTGGGTCTTGGGCGCTGCTGCCGTGGGCCGGGGCGCTGCCGATGAAGGGTTGCCCGTTTTAGGGGTACTGGCAGATGTGCCGATGGCACGGCGCTCGTCGCCCTTGAAGGGCTTGGCCTGTGCGGGCGCAGCGCGTACCGCAGTGCGGGGCATGCCAGGCGCCCCCATTTGGCCGGCCACCTTGAAAAACGCGACCGATTGCACGAGTTCATTGGCCTGGCCTCTAAGACTGCCAGCCGCCGCTGCCATCTCTTCCACCAAGGCGGCATTTTGCTGCGTAGCCTGGTCCATTTGCGAAACCGCTTCGCCAACCTGGGCCACGCCGTTGGCCTGCTCGTTGCTGGCAGCGCTGATCTCGCCCATGATGTCGGTCACGCGGCGAATGGAGCTGACCACTTCGGCCATCGTGGTGCCCGCTTGGTCCACAAGGGTCGTGCCATGCTCGACACGCTCCACACTGGCATTGATCAGCTGCTTGATTTCTTTGGCAGCCTCGGCACTGCGGCCGGCCAGGCTGCGCACTTCACTGGCCACCACCGCAAAGCCACGGCCTTGCTCACCGGCGCGGGCGGCTTCCACCGCAGCATTCAGCGCCAAGATGTTGGTCTGGAACGCGATGCCGTCAATGACGCTGATGATGTCCGATATCCGGCGGCTGGACTCGTTGATGCCTTTCATGGTCTCGACCACTTGGCCGACCACCTCGCCACCCTTGATGGCAACAGTCGAAGCGCTTTGCGCCAACTGGTTGGCCTGGCGGGCGCTGTCGGCGTTTTGTTTGACGGTGGAGCCCAGCTCTTCCATGGATGCCGCAGTTTCTTCCAGCGCACTGGCCTGTTGCTCAGTGCGGGCTGACAGATCACTATTGCCCTGCGCGATTTCCGCACTGGCAGTGGCCACACCATCAGACCCCTGGCGCACGGTATTGACCACTTTCGCGAGGCTGATTTGCATGCTGGCCAGATGGGCCAACAAGCTGGTGGTATCACCAGGCTTGACCGGGACCAAATGGGTAAAGTCACCCAGGGCAACGGTGCGTGCCAACTCGGCTGCATCGCTGGGCTCACCCCCCAGTTCCTTGAGCAAGCTGCGAATGATCAAGTACGCAACGCCTACCGCCACAGCTACTGCCAACAAGCCCAAGGCCAACATCGCCGTGCGGGCTTGCTGGTATGTCTCAACACTTTCCTTTGCGGTAGCGTCCATCAGCTCCGTCTGGAAGTTAACCAGAGCGCTCAGTGCAGTGGTGTAGCCAGCCAGAGCCGTCCGCAAATCTCCCGCGAGAAATACCTTGGCCTCTTCCGCCTTGTCGGCGGTCGCCAAGGCCATCAGCGCATCCTGCCCAGCAACGTATTTGGTCCGTTGCTCCTTGACCTTTTGCAGCAACTCTTTGCCTTTTGGCATCACTATCAACTTATCCAACAGTTCGATGTTCTTGATGATGATGCCGCGCGCCGCCATCACGTTCTCGGCCTCTTTTTTGCGCTCAGCAGCGTCTGCTGCCAGCATCATGTTGCGCAAAGCAATGGCAATGGCGGCGGTCTGGTCCAGTACCGTGTTGGCTGCGTCGAGTTTTGGAAGGCGGTCATCGACGATATTGACGATTCCGTTTTCGATGCGATTCATCGAAAACAGGCCTACGCCCAATATCACCATCAGAAGGGCGCACACCACACCAAACCCCAGGCTCAGCCGCGCGCGCGCGGTCATAGAAGAACTTTTCATCTGTTGTCTCCAAAGGGAATTCAATTTTCCTGACCACCCGCACAGCAACGCAGGCTTGCGCCATGTGTCCGACACATCGTAACGTGCCTATATGCGGGTGGCAATCGCTAAAACACGTGGTTTAGCGGTTTAAATCAAACCTCCGGGAGACCCTGAAATCGCTCAGGCGCCGTGGCACTTCTTGTATTTTTTGCCACTGCCGCAGTGGCAAGGATCGTTGCGTCCGGGCACATCGGCGCGGCGCAAGGTCTCGACGCGCGGGCCTATGCCGCGCCAAATTTCACGCAGGTCATAGACCGACCAGACGGCATCGGCAAAGGCGTTGAGCCGGGCCGTACTCATGGATGGCGGACCGTCTTCGCTGAACGGCGACAGCTCGGGCTTGCCCTCGTCGTCTTCGGTCAGCGCAACAATGGCCTGCAGCGCCACGTCATGCCACTTGGCAGCCTTCTTGTCGCTGGGCTCGGCCCATTCGTCGGGCCATGCTTCGACGGCAAACATGAAGCCCAGCGCCCAGACCTGGCCGAAGGCCGGCAGGGCTTCATCGGACATTTCCGCACGCTCGGCATCCGACAACTCTGCCATCGCGCCGCGCACGTCCATGACTTCGGGGTGGTAGGCGTGCGTGTCTTCCAGTGATTCAATGGGCGTGTCCAGCGCGGTCTGTATCTCCGCCCAGCGCTGCTCCCAGATCTGCAGAAACTGGGCACGCTGGGCGGCGTCGGCAAAGGAGCCCCCCACCTCGGGCATTTGTTCGCCGTCTTGCACCACCTGGGGTGCGTCATCGGCCGCGTCGGCCACCGCCAGCAGCACGTCCAGGTACTCGGCCTGCGGGATGGGTCGGCGGCAGCAGATCAGCGCCGCCATGAAGCCTTCACAAAACTCCCATTGTGGGGTCTCGTCGTAACGGGTGCGCATATCGTCGAGGATGGCATCTACGGTGTCGAACTGGTCGGCGGTCACCCCACCTCCCGGTTCGGCCGGCAGATCGGAGGGGTCGCCAGCAGCGGCATCGGGGTGGTCTGGAGTGGGGTTCATAAGGTGTCTTCAGGGTGTGGGGGCGCAACACGGAACGGGTTTTTACCATTTTGCCTTGTTGCGTTTGCCTGCTATTGTCGGGTGATGCTGTACTACCTCAACACGATCTTCCCCGTGCGTTACACGGCCATGGGCCTGAGCTGCTTCGGGCTGTTGCTCAGCGTTTTCAGCCTGGTGGCGTTTGGCGTGGGCCTGCCGGCCTTCCTGCTGTTTGCCGCTCTGGTGGCTACCGGCGTATACGATTTGCGCCAGACCAAGCGCTCCATCCTGCGCAACTACCCCATCATTGGCCACCTGCGGTTCGCAATGGAGTTCATACGACCTGAAATACGCCAGTATTTCATCGAAAGCGACAACGATGCCAACCCGTTCTCACGTGCCCAGCGCTCGCTGGTCTACCAGCGCGCCAAGGGCGACCCCGACAAGCGCCCGTTTGGCACGCAGCTCGACGTGCACGCCGAGGGCTATGAGTGGATCAACCACTCGCTGGCCCCCACCCAGCTCACTACCCACGACTTTCGCATCACCATAGGCGAGGGCCGCGCCCAACCCTATAGCTGCAGTGTGTTCAACATCTCGGCCATGAGCTTCGGCGCCCTGAGTGCCAACGCCATCCAGGCACTGAACGCCGGCGCTAAGCGCGGTAGCTTTGCCCACGATACCGGCGAAGGCTCGATCTCCATCCACCACCGCAAGCACGGTGGTGACCTGATCTGGGAAGTGGCCTCGGGCTACTTTGGCTGCCGCAACGACGATGGCACGTTCAACGCCGACAAGTTTGCCGCCAACGCCTGCGATCCCCAGGTAAAGATGGTAGAAATAAAGCTCAGCCAGGGTGCCAAACCGGGCCACGGCGGCATGCTACCCGGCGCAAAAGTCACACCCGAAATCGCCGAGGCACGGGGCATACCCGTGGGCGTGGACTGCATATCACCGGCATCGCACAGCGCGTTTTCGACACCGATAGAAATGATGCAATTTGTGGAACGGCTGCGCGATTTGTCGGGCGGCAAGCCCACCGGAATCAAGCTGTGCATAGGCCACCCCTGGGAATGGTTTGCAATGGTCAAGGCCATGCTGGTCACCGGCATCACGCCGGACTTCATCGTGGTGGACGGCGCGGAGGGCGGCACCGGGGCCGCACCGGTCGAGTTCACCGACCATGTGGGCTCACCGCTGCAAGAAGGCCTGCTGCTGGTGCACAACACGCTGCGCGGTGTGGGCCTGCGCGACAAGATCAAAATCGGCTGCGCCGGCAAGGTGGTCACCGCGTTTGATATCGCCCGCATGATGGCGTTGGGCGCCGACTGGTGCAACAGCGCGCGGGGTTTCATGTTTTCGCTGGGCTGCTTGCAGGCCCAGACCTGCCATACGGGCCACTGCCCGACCGGCGTCACTACACAAGACCCGGTACGCCAACAGGCCCTGGTGGTGCCCGACAAGGCGACACGTGTCTACAACTTCCACCAACAGACGCTGTATGCGCTGCAAGAGCTGGTACAAGCCGCCGGCGTGAACCATCCGGCCGAAATCACGGCCCACCATATCGTGCGCCGCTCGGGAGACCACAAGGTGCAGTCGCTGGCCCAGTTGATACTGACGCAACTGCCCGACCGGGCGCTGCTAGAAAGTGATCTGCAGGCCCTGCCCATCATCTACCGCCAGACCTGGCCGCTGGCCGTGGCGCAGACCTTTCTGCTGCAGAGCGAGCCGCTGCAGGCGCTGCCGGTCTAAAGCCCCGCTGCCACCGGTGTCACAGCCGGTATCGCAGCTGCTACATTTTCAATAGCACACTGTGCTTGTGCGCCGAGGGCTAGAAGCCTTTTTTTCATACAGAGCACGGCGTTGTCCTTGCTCAGCACCAAGGCCTTGTGCGCCACTGCCAGGTCTATGAATTTCTGGTCGTCCGGGTCTTTGCAGACGATGGGAGCCTTGACGGCCACCGCCACTGTCTGAACCAAGGTGTCGAAGTGCTTCAGCACATCGGCCGCCTGCAGCTGGTAAAAAGCGAGGCGTTTGGCGATCTTGGGATATGCCAGCACGCGCTCCAGCTCTTCGCGCATGGGGGCGGTGGCAATCCATTGCAGCGTGCCAGCATCCAGCGCTGCCCGCAGCGGTTTGGCGGCGGGGTCATTGAAGACGAAGGTATCGAGGACGATGTTGGTGTCCAGGATGACCGTGCGGAGGTCAGCCTGCATTTTTGCGAGCTGTGCCTTTGATCATGTCGAACTTGAACATGCGGCATTCAATGGGGCCATTCCACATCGGCACGCGGCGGGATTCTTTGAGGCGCATCTTGCTGGGTAGCTTCAGGTCCGGCGTCAAAATCCAGCCGGTCCAGCCGCTGAAATTCTTCTTCCAGTGCGTGGCCAGCTGGCTGAAGAATTCGCCGCCGTCTTCGGTCACCGCCTCCTCACGCCCGCCACTCTGCGCTTCGTAATCGGGCAGCGGCGCATCGTTGCGATCACCGCGATTTGGCGCACCGGAGCGCCGTGCACCTGCACCGCTGACACCAGCCACCGCGATACGGTCGCCGTAGGGCGGATTTAGCAACAGCACCCCAGGTACGTCAGTGGGCGGCATGCGCTGCAGCGCATCGCCGCCACGGAATTCAATGACATCGGCCACGCCCGCACGTTCGGCATTGCGCTGTGCAAAGTCGACCATGCGGTGAGCCACATCGCTGCCGTAGATCAGCGCTCTCTGGCCAGGCTCAGGTTTGACCACCGCCGCTGCGGCCTCGGCCTTAATGCCATCCCAGACGTGCTGCTGAAACGGGATGTATTTCTCGAACGCAAAGCGGCGCAGACTGCCCGGTGCGATATTGCAGGCGATTTGGGCCGCCTCGATGGCGATGGTGCCGCTTCCGCAGCAGGGGTCGTACAGCGGCAACAAGTCCTCGTCACCATCGGCCCAGCCACTGGCGGCAATCATGGCCGCCGCGAGTGTTTCTTTCAGGGGCGCCTCGCCCTTGTCTTCGCGCCAGCCGCGCTTGAACAGCGGCTCGCCGGAAGTGTCGATGTACAGCGAGCAGGTGTCGGTGGTCAGATGGGCGTAGATGCGCACATCGGGCCACTGCGTGTTGACGTCAGGGCGCACGCCGTGGGCCTTGTCGCGGAAGCGGTCGCAGACGGCGTCCTTGATCTTCAGCCCGGCAAAGTTCAGGGACGTGAGTGGGCTGTGCTGCGCCGTCACTTCGACCTTGATGGATTGCTTGGGTGTGAACCAGATCTCCCACGCCACCTCGCTAGCGGCGCGGTACAGATCCTGCTCACTGCGGTAGTCGGTGTATGACAGCTGCACCAGCACACGCTGCGCCAGGCGGCTGTGCAAGTTGAGCCGCATCGCATCGCGCCACGACGCACGCGCCATGACGCCACCGCGGCGGGTCAGCAGGTCTTCGCCCATCAAGCCGGTCAGGTCATGGACCTCATGGGCAAGCAAGTCTTCTACGCCGGCGGCGCAGGGGAGGAAAATTTGGAGTGAGTTCATGGCACGGACGTCTTACTATGTTTTTTGGGGTTGTTTGCGTTGGTTGAACGAGGGCCAACGCCCTACTTGCCCATCAGACCTTGCACATCAGTCACCAGGCTTTGGACCAAGGTGCACATCTCATCCACCGTGGCTGCTTCCACCTCCAGATAGCCTTCATACTCAGCGAGATTACGCTTCTGGTGCGCGGCATCCAACACCCGCCAGCGGCTGGCGGGCCAGCACACCGTGTGTGTCAGGCATTGAAAGACGGTAAAGCGATTTTCGCTACGGTAGCCATGCCAGCGCAGTGCTGCCAAAGCGGCTGCGTGGGCCGCGTTGTAGACGCTGGTAAATCGCCCCTCCAGCGACAAACTATCCAACCGAGCGTCGTCCAGTCGCGTCTGCGCCATGGCGATCATACGGGTAGCTTCCTGGACGTTGCGCGGCTCGGCTTTAAGTTGGCCGATGCGCACCAAGTTATCCAATTCAGGCAGACTCACTGGCATCTCCCATCAGCAACAACGTGGGTTGCGACAACACACGGTTGACAAAAGAATCGGGTTCGGCCCGCTTACGCGCAAACTCCTGGGGCGAGTAGCAGCTGGGATTGACCTTCCGACCCAATTGGGCCTCGGCCGGCTCCAGCGCAGCCAAAACCTGGCTAAGCGACAGGTCATCGCCCACCAGCATGACATCAATGTCACTGCGGGCCGTGTCGGTCCGTTTGGCCACCGAGCCATAGACCCAGCCAGATCGCAAATGGGGTCGCAAGGCCTGCAAGGCATTGCGCAATACCGGCACCGTGCCGAGTGTCTTGCGGGTCAGGGACACCAACTCAGCATACACGGGCGATTGGGTGTTGGCGTGAAACCGGCGCAAGTTGCCAACCGTTTGTGTATCGACCAAACCCGCTGTGGCCAGGCGGTTGAGCTCTCGCTGCAACGAGGCGCTACCCAACCCCGTCAAGCGGCGCAACTCATTGAGATGGTAGGAACGCTCAGGCTGGCCAAAAAGCCAGCTAAACAGGCGTGATTGGCTATCGGTGAAAATGGCGCTGCCGATGCTCATGCCAAATATTAGCACAATCAAGCTATTTATTGGCACAGCATCCGCTAATGCGCTGCACTACAGCGCCTTGCGCAGCGAAGCGGGGGCAATCTTCAACCCCTCGCGGTATTTGGCCACGGTGCGGCGGGCGCATTCGATGCCCTGCTCTTTCAGCATTTCGGAAATCTGGTTGTCGCTGAGCGGCTTCTTGTCGCTCTCGGCACTGATGAACTGCTTGATCAGCGCGCGCACCGCGGTGCTGGATGCATTGCCGCCAGACTCTGTGCCCAGGCCGGATCCGAAGAAGTACTTCAGCTCAAACGTACCAAACGGCGTGGCCATGTACTTGGCGGTGGTGACGCGGCTGATCGTGGATTCGTGCAGGCCCAGCTCATCGGCGATCTCGCGCAAGACGAGGGGGCGCATGGCCAGCTCGCCGTGCGTGAAAAAGCTTTTTTGCCGGTCGACGATGGCCGTGCTGACGCGCAAGATGGTGTCAAAGCGCTGCTGGATGTTCTTGATGAACCAGCGGGCCTCTTGCAGGCGTTGCTGCAGACCGGCATAACTGACGCTATCCTTGCCACCGCGGTGGTTGCGCAGCACATTGGCATAAATGTCGTGCACGCGCAGCTTGGGCATGACCTCGGGGTTCAGCATCACGCGGAACTGCGGGTTAATGCCGGCGCGCACTTTGCCCACGGGTACAACCAGCACGTCGGGCACGACGATGTTGCGCTCCACATCGACAAAGCGGCGGCCGGGTTTGGGCTCCAAGCGCGCAATCAGCGTAATGGCTTCACGCGTTTGCGCGTCGGTGCCACCGCAGCGTTGTACTAAATTTTTGACATCGCGACGCGCCAGCAAATCCATGGGTTGGCCGCAGATGCGTAGAGCCAGCGTCAGCAGCGTCGCGTATTCGGGCTCGGGCGGGTCCAGTGCGTCGTCCAGTTTGGCGCGCAGTTGCAGGCGCAGGCATTCACCCAGGTCGCGCGCGCCGACGCCCGCAGGCTCCAGGCTGTGCAGCAAACCCAGCGCCACGGTGAAATGGTGCACCAGGTCTTCGGCTTGTTCCTCGTCATCACCGGCCAGGCCGCGGGCCAGGCTGTCCAGCGGGTCTTCCAGGTAGCCTTCGTCGTTCAGCGACTCGATCAAAAAGCGCAGCGCACTGGCGTCAAGCTCGCCCAGGCGCAGGCTCAGCGCCTGGCGGTGCAGGAAGGATTGCAGGGATTCCTGCGTGCGGGCCAGTTCGGTGGCATCGGTGTCTTCGCCGTCGCCCAGGTTGTTGGCTTTCGCCTTGGCGTCTGTACCCCATTCGCCGTCGTCGGGCACCAGTTCGGTCGTGCCGTCGCCGTCCCAGTTGGGCTCGTCGTCGTTACCGCCCAGCGGCGTGGTGTCTTCGTCTTTTGTACTGCTAGCCCCCGCGGAGTCTGCATAGTCTGCTATCGAAGCAGGAGCAGCCTCGAATTCGCGCTCGCCTGCGCTGACCGGCGTATCGGCCTGGGCCAGCCCAAAATCCTCGCGCACGGCCTCGTCCTGGGTCATCTCCAGGAACGGGTTTTCGTCCAGCATTTGCTCCACTTCCTGGCTGAGTTCCAGTGTGGACAGTTGCAGCAACCGGATGGACTGCTGCAACTGTGGCGTCAGCGCCAGATGCTGCGAGACGCGTAGGGACAGCCCTTGTTTCATACGGAGGCCATCTAGATTTACATTTTGAAGTGTTCGCCAAGGTACACGCGGCGCACATCGGCGTTGGCGACGATCTCGGCGGGGGTGCCTTGGGCCAGCACCGTGCCATCGCTGATGATGTAGGCGTGGTCGCAGATACCCAGCGTCTCCCGTACGTTGTGGTCGGTGATCAGCACGCCAATGCCACGGGACTTCAGGAAATTGATGATGCGCTGGATCTCGATGACCGCGATCGGGTCGATGCCGGCAAAGGGCTCGTCCAGCAGGATGAAACGCGGCCGCGTAGCCAGCGCACGGGCGATCTCGACGCGGCGGCGCTCGCCGCCCGACAGTGCCAGCGCCGGTGATTCGCGCAGATGCTCTACGCGCAGATCCTGCAGCAGTGCAGTCAGGCGCCGTTCTATTTCGACATGGCCCAGCAGCTTGCCGGCGTCGTCGTGCTGCAATTCCAGCACGGCGCGCACGTTGTCCTCAACGTTGAGCTTGCGGAAGATTGATGCCTCTTGCGGCAAATATCCCAGCCCCAGGCGCGCGCGGCGGTGGATGGGCATGTGTTCGATCGAATGGCCGTCTATCGTAATGTCGCCGGCGCTGGCGCGCAGCAGCCCGACGATGATGTAGAACGACGTGGTCTTGCCGGCACCGTTGGGTCCCAACAGTCCCACGACCTCCCCCGTGCGCACGGTCAGCGACACGTCTTTGACGACCTGGCGCTTGCCATAGGCCTTCTGGATATGGCTGACTTCGAGCCGGCCTATCGCGGAATCCGGGCCGTTGCTGTTGGTGCTATTGTCGGGCGCTGCCGCTGCCACCTCGCTCACTGGGGGGTACTCCCCAGCGTCGGTGTGGCGCGCAGGCTGGGGCCGGGCTGGCTTGCGGCCTTGCTGACCAGCGGTGCGGAAGCCCCGGCTTCGGGCTTGGGCGTCAGTATGGCCCGCACGCGGCCACTGCCGGGGACCGGCGTGCCAGCAGGGCCTACACCGGGTGCACCGCCGTCCACACTGAATTTGTCGGTCAGGTTCTCGTAGACGATCACAGCGCCGGATATCTCGTCGGCCAGAACATCGCCCCGCAAGCGGCGCAGTTTGGCTTTACCGGTAAATTTCATGACGTCGATGCTGCCGTCGTAGTCGATCCGCTCGCTTTCGACCTCAATGTATTCGTCTACCGCTTCGCGTTTTTGTCTGAAAAACGCCGGCTTGTCGGGCGTGCCGGTGATGACACTGAACTGGTAGCCGTCCGCTCCCTCGCGTACGACAAAACGGGAGGAACGGACCAGGATCGTGCCCTTGGTCATCTCGACATTCCCTTCAAGAACGGTGAGCTGCTTGACGTTGTCGATGCGCATGCTCTCTGCCGCGAAAGCCATCGGTTTTTTCTGGTCGGCCCTTTCTGCCCACACTGGCGAAGCCGACAACGCGGTAACAACCAGCGGCAACAGGAATAGGTATAAAGATGTTTTTTTCATAAAGGCACGGAACTTGCTCAGCGGGAGCATCGGCGATTGTACTGAGCGCGCGCCGCCTGCAGCGTCCACCTAGCAAAAAGCTTGTAATTTGCTACATTTTTAATAGCTGGCTACGCACATAGCACGAGGGCTACAGGCATTTTTTTACCACTGATAACTTTCCCCCGCGCGCACCCCACTTTATCGCTAAAACTCGCCCGCCTTGGTACTCCGCGCCACGTTGACCGGTCTACGCGGCCCCTAGAATGGTCCAGGTATTACTGGAGACAGCGTATGTTCGAATCCGCAGAAATTGGCCACAAACTCGACAAGGCCGCGTTCAAGGCCGCCGTGCCCGCACTAAGGGCCGCACTATTGGAAGCGCAGGTCGACCTGCACGAGGGCAAGAAGATACCCGTCGTCGTACTGATCAGCGGGCAGGACGGTGCCGGCAAGGGCGAAACCATCAACGTGCTGTACGAATGGATGGACGCGCGCTTTCTGTCCACGCTGGCCTTCTCGCAGCCCAGCGACGAAGAGCGCGAGCGTCCGCCCATGTGGCGCTACTGGCGCGCCTTGCCCCCCAAGGGGCGCATTGGAGTCTTCGCTGGTTCCTGGTATTCCGAACCGATACGCCAGCGGATTGAGGACGAAATTTCTCTGAAGGAACTGGACGCCAAGGCCGACCAGATCAACCGCTTTGAAGCCATGCTGGTCGGTGAAGGCGCGCTGGTGCTGAAGTTTTGGCTGCATCTGACCAAGGAAGGCCAGGTCAAACGCTTGAAAGCACTGGAAAAAGACCCGCTTACTGCCTGGCGGGTAACGCAGTGGAACTGGGACCGACTCAAGACCTACGACAAGCTGCAAGACGTGGCCGGCCACCTGCTACGTGTGACCAACACCCCGTGGGCTCCGTGGATGGTGATTGAAGGCACGGACGACCGCTACCGCTCGGTGACCGTGGCGCAGATGCTGCTGCAGGCCCTGCAGAAAAAGCTCGCCAGCACTGATGAGCAGGACGCCCCCGTAGCGCCGCTGGTGCGCGTGGACACGGATGGGCGCACGGTGCTGACGGCATTGGATTTGCATCTGCACCTGGAAGAAAAGGCCTATGAGGACGCGCTGGCCCACTGGCAGGGCCGGCTGGCAGAGCTGATGCGCGATCCGCGCTTCCTGGGCCGATCGCTGGTGTGTGCGTTTGAAGGGGCGGACGCCGCCGGCAAAGGCGGTGCGATCCGCCGCATCACCGCCGCGCTGGATGCCCGCCAGTACCAGGTAATACCGGTCGCTGCGCCAACCGAAGAAGAGCGTGCCCAGCCCTACCTGTGGCGCTTTTGGCGCCATGTTCCGCGCCAGGGCCGGGTCGCCATCTTTGACCGCACCTGGTACGGCCGCGTGCTGGTGGAGCGCGTCGAAGGCTTTTGCAGCGAGAACGACTGGTTGCGCGCATATACCGAGATCAACGACTTCGAGCACGAGTTGGCCGCGTCCGGCGCGATCGTCGTCAAGTTCTGGCTGCAGATCAGCCAGCAGGAGCAGCTGAAACGCTTCAAGGCGCGTGAGCAGATCGCGTTCAAGCGCTTCAAGATCACCGAGGAAGACTGGCGCAACCGCAAGAAATGGGATGCCTACCAGCAGGCCGTGTGCGACATGGTGGAGCGCACCAGCACCGGCAACGCGCCGTGGACGCTGGTGGAGGCCAACGACAAGAACTACGCCCGCATTAAGATTTTGCAGACGCTGTGTGAACGGGTGGAGGCGGAACTGGAAGGGCGTAGTGCAGAGGGTTCACCGGCACGCCCCAAGAAAGACAAGAAGTCCAAAAAGTCCAGGGACAGTGACAAGCCCCACAAGGCAGCCAAACGCAAGAAGGGGTAGGAGGCTGGGCGGCAGAGCGCTCTGCTCCGTGTCCCCCGCCCGCTCTGCGGGCTCCTCCTTTTACCTGCGCAGAACGCCCTGCCGCCCAGCCTCTTCTCAGCGCGACGGGCGTGCACCAGACAGGGTGGGCAGATCCACGCGCACTTCCAGTCCTGGCTGGGCATTGCGCAACTCCAGCCGCCCACCATGGGCCTGAGCGACCAACCTGCACAGGTACAAGCCCAGGCCAACGCCCCCCGCAGCCCGCCCCCGCGCAGAGTCGAGTCGGTAGAAGGGTTCGGCCAGATGGGGCAAGGTTTCCTCGTCGACGCCAACTCCATAGTCGCGCACGGCGATGCGGACGCCTTGGTCACCCGCATCAGCGTTGACCTGCAAGCGGACCATTGGGGGTTGCACGGCATCTGCGCTGTGTCGCAGCGCGTTGTCCAGCAGGTTGCGCAGCATCAGGCGCATGCGGGTGCGGTCCAGTTGCAGCAGCGGCAGATCGGGTGCCAATTCCAATACCACTGCAGATGCTGCTGCGGTATCCGGCACCGCGGCCTGGGCTACCTCCCGGACCAGTTCCGCCAGATCGACAGACTCCAGTTGCAGCGCGGCGTGGCCCTGGCCCAGGCGCTCACTTTCCAGCAGGTCAGTGACCAAGTCGCGCATCTCGCCCAGGTCGCGCAACAACGCCTCGCGACGCGCGGCTACGTCACCCACCTCGGGCAGCAATTCGGTGTTCAGGCGCGCGCGGGTCAGCGGGCTGCGCAGCTCGTGGCTGATGGCCAGCAGCAGGCCGCGCTTGGCCTCCAGCATCTGGTGGATGCTGCGGGCCATCGTGTTGACATCGGTGGCCAGCTGGCCCAGTTCGTCGCGCCGGCGAATCGGGATGGGTTGGTCGAAGTCGCCGCTGCCAAAACGTTGTGCACCGATGCGTATGTCGTCCAGCGGTCGCAGCAGGCGGCGTATGTAGCCGTAGGCTAAGGCAGTCAGCGCCAAAATACCGGCCAACGTCATCCAACCTACCCGGTGCGGCTGGTTCTCCCACGCGGCCACGCTGACGCCCAGGTCTATGCGGTGGCCATCAGCCGTGGTGCGGGACAGCAGGCGGGGCGGGCCGTCCTGCCAATCGTCAGGGGCCACACGGTGGTGGTGGGCAATGGTGTCGGATTGCGGCTTGCTGCGCCAGTTCACCACCGGGCCGGAGATGCTCACGCTAACAGGCAAGCGCTGGGTCAGTGCCTGCGCCCGTTCAATGCTGGGCGGGTTGCCGATCTCGGCAGCCAGGCGGTCCACGTAGTCACTGACCAGCGGGCGGGCCGCCACGCGCCAACCCACGCTCAGCGCTTTTTGCATGCCAAAGGTGAACGTGGTGGCCAGCGCGACGGCCAACAGCAGAAAAACCGCTACCAACCGCACCCGCAGCGAATGCCCCAGCGCATGGCGCGCCCGGCGGTGCCAGGGGCGGTGCCGCGGGCTAAACATAGGGTGGCGCTGGCTTGCGTGGGCGCAGTGCCAGCGCGTAGCCGGCATTGCGCAGCGTCTTGATCGCGTCCAGCGGCTCCAGCTTTTTGCGCAGCCGGCTGACCACAATATCCACCGCGCGGGTGAACAGGTCGGCGTCATGGCCGCGCAGCTGGTTCAGGATGTCGTCGCGGTGGAATACGCGGCCGGGCTCCCGCGCCAGCAGGTGCAGCAGATCGAACTCGGTGCTGGTCAGTTCCACATCCAGGTCCAGGCATTGCACGCTGCGGGTGGTGGCATCTACAGTCAGGCCTTCAAAGTGCAGGCGGCCATCGGCGGGTGGCTCGGCATGCTGCACCGACGGGGTACCACGGGCCTGGCGGCGGCGCAACACAGTTTGCAACCGCGCCACCAGTTCGCGTGGCTCAAAGGGCTTGGGCAGGTAGTCGTCAGCCCCCAGCTCCAGGCCCACAACACGGTCCATGACGTCACCGCGCGCGGTCAACATGATCAGCGGGATATCACTCTCCTTGCGTATTCTGCGGCATAGCTCAAAGCCATCCATCTCCGGCAGCATCACGTCCAGAATGGCGGCGTCGAAGCCGCCCTGGCGCAGCTGGGCCAGCCCCGCGCTGGGAAGCGTGGCATGGCTCAACTGCATCTCAAAGCGGGCTACATAAGCGGCCAGGGGTTCGCCCAGTTGCTCGTCGTCGTCAATCAGCAGGATGCGCATCGTCGTCATGCGTCGATTGTCACACTGGCTTGGTGGCGCAGCAGCCGACGCAGGCGTTGCTGGCGCGGGGCCGGCAAACGGTCAAAGCTGTCGGCTGCCTGCGCCAGCGCGCACTGCAGGCCGGATTGGTCCTGGCTTGCGGACTGGGCCAGGTGCTGGGCATGCTCCCGGTCAAACCGGGGGCCCCAGACCAGGGCCAGCAGCTCGGCGGCAGGCTCGCTGGTGGATGCCAGCAGCGCCGGGCCGTGGGCGCGCACGCTGGCAAAGAGCACGTGTATGGCTTGCATGGCATCGCTCCCCGCTGTGCATCAACTGCGGTGCCACCAGCCGTGGCGGCCTTTTTGCATGGCCTCGCGCACTTTGGTCTGCTGTACCGGCGTCAGGCTGTCGTAGAAATCAGCCATGGCGGCGATGACCTCAGGGCCCTTGCTGGTGATAGCGGCGGTCTTCTCGGACAGCAGGGTCTGGGCGCGGCCGCGGTCAAACTTATCGCCCGCCACCAGGGCCTGCACCTCGGCCTGCGGGTCACTGGTCTTGCCGACCAGGGCGGCGCGCTGCTCTTGCAGCTTATCGGCCAGCACGTTCAGGCGCTGCTTCTGGTCGGCAGTCAGGTCCAGCTTGCCGGCGACGCGCTCAATAATCTTGCCGCGCATCTGGGCAGGGTCTTCGGCGCTTGTGGCGCTGCCGAAAGCGTGGCGGTTGTGGCTGCAGGCCGAGAGGCCACCCACCAGAATGCTGGCGCCGACCAGGGAATAGAGGCTGCGTTTGATCCAGGATTTCATTGAATTTTCCTTTGAAGGAGTGTGTTGAACAGGCCTTGATAGTGCCGGGGCACGGGGGCCGTGTCCTGTCGGCAGGGTATCGGTTTGTTTCAATATTTTTCAGTGCTGGACCCAGTTTGCGGCACACTGTCGGGTGAACGGTTTACGCCACGCAGACGAATGCGCTCACCCTCGCCCCGCCACACACCACCATGACCTGGTTCAAAGATTTCGAAGCCCGCACCTTTGTAGCCAACGGTGTGGATATTTTCTTCCGTTGCGGCGGCAACCCCCAAAAGCCGGCCCTGGTGCTGCTGCACGGCTTTCCACAGACGCATGTGATGTGGCACCGCGTGGCGCAACGGCTGCTTAACGGCTACTTTTTGGTGCTGCCCGACGTACGTGGCTACGGCGATTCTTCGCATGTCCCGGGCGTGGGGGACCACAGCAACTACAGCAAGCGCGCGATGGCAGCGGACGTGGTTGCGATCGCCGACGCACTGCGGTTAGACGCATTCTTCCTGTGCGGCCACGACCGTGGCGGCCGGGTGGCGCACCGCCTGGCGCTGGACCATGCAAGCCGGGTTCGCAAACTGTGTGTCATCGACATTGCGCCCACGCTGGACATGTACGCCAGCACCAACATGGAGTTTGCGCGCGCCTACTACCACTGGTTCCACCTGATACAGCCCAGCCCGCTGCCTGAGGACATGATTGGCGGAAACGCCAAGGCCTATCTGCACCACAAGCTGGGCGGCTGGGGCTCCGGCGGCCTGTCCCACATTGAACCGCAGGCACTGGCCGAATATGAGCGCAGTTTCTGCAGGCCAGAAGCCATCCACAGCGCATGTGAAGACTACCGTGCCAGCGCTGGCATAGACCTGGAGCATGACCGCGCCAGCCGCACGCGTGGCGAAAAAATCACTTGCGATACCTTGGTGTTATGGGGTGCACGCGGTGTGGTGCAGCGGCTGTTCAAGCCTATGGGCCTGTGGCAGGCCCAGTGCAGTGCCACCGTGGAGGGGCAAGCCCTACCTGCCGGGCATTTCATTCCCGAGGAGCTACCGGAGCCGACGGCGGACGCCTTGCGCAGCTTCATGCGCTAAAGCGTCGTGAACCGGTTTTAGCGCTTGGTGCGAACTTCGGCGATGAGGCTTTCAGTCACCTGGAGGGCACGCTCCATGTTGCCAGCCATCGAACCGTCGGTATAAAAGCGGCCGGCAATACCCAAAGCGGGCACGCCTTCGACCCGGTAGGCGTTTTGCAACTGGGTTGCGCGTGTGGCCTTGGTCTGCACCGTGAACGAGTTGTACTGCTCCAGAAACTTGGCCTTGTCGACACCTTGTTTACTGACCCATTCGGCAATGGCTTCGCCGGTATCGAGTTTCAGCTTTTCGACATGGATGGCGTGGAACACCTTGGCATGGAGCTTTTCCACCAGACCCAAAGCCTCCAGCGCCAAGGCCAGGCGCTGCTGCGGCACAAAGCTGTCCTGGAAGGCTACGTGCGAGCGGCGGAAGACGACATCTTTGGGCACGGTCTTGATCCAGTTGGCCAGTGTGGGCTCGAACGCATTGCAGTGCGGGCAGCTGTACCAAAAGAACTCCACCACTTCAATCTTCCCGGCAGGTGCCTCGACGGGCGCCTTCGCGTCCAGCACATGGTATTCCTTGCCGGCAGTGAATCGGGCTTGCGCATGGGCCAGCGGCGACCACAGTGCGGACGACGCCAGCGCAGCACCTGCGGCCACTTGGGAAAATTCACGACGTTTGATATTCATGCAAAAGCCACTCCAAAAAATGTGTCTATGTGATTGCTGGATAGCTGGATAAGTTCCCGCGCACGGAAAGTGGCGCCTGCTCAGCGCTGGACGCGCACCAGCGAGGTCTCCAGGCCTGCCTTCTCCAACTTTTCCTTGTTCCGCTCCGCATCTTCCTTGGTCTCAAAGGGCCCGGTGCGCACGCGGAACACCACACGGCCGGACTGCTCCCGCTCGGTGATCTTGGTGTCTATGCCGCTCAACGACAGCTTGGCCCTATGGGCCTCGGCGTCTTCCGCCGTACGGAAGGCCCCCAGCTGCACAAAGAAAATGAAGGGTTCGGCAGCATTGCTGCTGCGGGCCGTCTTGGCCTTAGCCAGGTCACCCAGCGGGTCGGCGGAGACTGCGGGCTTGACTTCACCCTTCGCGTCAGGTTTGGCGTCAGGTTTTGCATCAGTCTTGGCAGTAGCCTTGGCGTCCGCAGATTTGGCTGGTACTGCCGCGCTGGCAGATGGTGTGCCGGCAACCGCCGGAGCAGCGGTCTTGGCCGGATTCTTGCCATACAGCGGCGCGTTCGGATCCCAATCCTTGTTCTTCTTTGCCTCGGCTTCGTCCTGGTCGGCCGAACGGCTCTGGCCCTTGTTCATGAAGGGCACCGGCACCTTGGTGACGTAGACCGCAACCGCTAATGCAGCGGCCAGCCCGACGACGACGCCGATGATGAATCCCAGGATGGTTCCGCCAAGTTGCTGCTTCATGCACTACCTTTTTTCTATCTAAACAGTGGAGGACAGAGATGAAGATCTGTCACGCAAGCCACCGAACGTGTCTTTACATTTTTTGCGGGGCGCTGACGCCCAGCACGGCCAAGCCATTGTGCAACACCTGCGCAGTAGCCGCGACCAGAGCCAGGCGTGCCAGCTTGATCGCTTCTTCGTCCACCAAAATGCGCTCGGCATCATAGTAGCTGTGGTAGCAGGCGGCCAGTTCGCGCAGGTAGAAGGTCACGTCATGTGGCGCTTCGTCATGAGCCGCGGCCGTCAACATCTCGGGGTATTTTGCCAACAGCAGCATCAGGGCCTGGGCCTGTGGGCTTTGCAGCGCCGACAGATCCACGTCCTTCAGGCTGGCCACATCACCACCCCAGGCTGCCAGCACCGAGCAGATGCGCGCATGGGCGTATTGCACGTAGTAAACGGGGTTGTCGTTGTTCTTGGCCACCGCCAGGTCTACGTCAAACGTGTATTCGGTGTCGGGCTTGCGGCTCAACAGGAAAAAGCGCACCGCGTCCTTGCTGGTCCACTCAATCAGATCACGTAGCGTCACATAGCTGCCAGCACGCTTGCTGATCTTGACCTCTTCACCACCCTTGACCACCCGCACCATGGTGTGCAGCACGTAATCGGGGTACCCCACTGGGATGCCCACGCCAGCCGCCTGCAAGCCGGCGCGCACGCGGGCGATGGTGCCGTGGTGGTCGGTACCCTGGATGTTGACGACCTTGGTAAAGCCGCGCTCCCACTTGGCAATGTGGTAGGCCACATCCGGCACAAAGTAGGTGTAGCTGCCGTCCTGCTTGCGCATGACGCGGTCCTTGTCGTCACCGTAGTCGGTGGATTTCAACCACAGCGCGCCGTCCTTGTCGTAGGTCTTGCCGTTGGCGACCAGCTTGGCCACCGTCTGGTCGACGCGGCCGCTGGTGTACAGGCTGGATTCCAGGTAGTACTCGTCAAACTTCAGGTTGAAGGCCTGCAGGTCCTTGTCCTGCTCGTGGCGCAAATAGGCTACGGCGAAGTTGCTGATGGACTGCAAATCATCAACATCACCACTGGCGGTGAAGCTGCGGTCATCGGCTGCAACGGTCTTTTTGGCCAGGAAATCGTCGGCAATGTCCTGGATGTAGTCTCCGTTGTAAAAGGCTTTGCTGGCGGGGTTATCAGGGTCAGTGGGCCAGCATTCGTCACCGGGCTTGAAGCCCTTGGCGCGAAGCTGCGTGCTGTTGGCCAGCGTCTGGATCTGCACACCGGCGTCGTTGTAATAGAACTCGCGGTGCACATTCCAACCCTGGGTCGCAAACAGGTTGCAAATGGCATCGCCCAGCGCTGCCTGGCGGCCGTGGCCCACGTGCAGCGGACCGGTGGGATTGGCCGACACAAACTCGACCAAGACGCGCTGGCAATTGCTGGCCTGGTAACCAAACTGGGCGCCCTGGCCCAACACCTCGCGCACGATTTCTTGCTTGCTCTCGGGCTTGAGGCGGATGTTGATGAAGCCGGGGCCGGCGATTTCGATCGCATCGACCCAGCGCTGGAACGCGGAGTGACTCAGCATCTCAGCCTTGAGGTTTTCTGCCAGTTGGCGGGGGTTCAGCTTGAGCGGCTTGGCCAACTGCATGGCCGCAGTAGTAGCCAAGTCACCATGGGCCGCTACCTTGGGCGACTCAAACGCCGCCTTGGCACCGCTCCCGGGGGAGAGTTTTTCGAGGGAAGCGGCCAGCGCCTCCAGAAGTTCATGTTTTACAGACAGCATGCCAGGATTTTACGGGGGCGGCTCAGGGCGCGGATTAGGGGGTCAGCCACATTGTCGTTTGGGGCGTTGTATGTTTGAATCCATCTGTGGATTTACCACCGCAACGGCGGCACCGCTGTCACTCAACTCATAGGACGAACATGAAAAAATTGCTTCCACTACTGGCTTTGGGTCTCTCTCTGTCGTTTGGCGCTGCTCACGCGGCCGATGCGCCAACGGCTCAGCAATCCAAGATGGGCACCTGCAACAAAGACGCAGGCGATAAGAAGGGTGATGAGCGAAAGACATTCATGAAGGAATGCCTGAGCGCCAAGACCGATGCCAAGAAGGCCCAGCAGGTAAAAATGAAAACCTGCAATGCAGACGCCAAAGGGATGAAGGGCGATGAGCGCAAGAAATTCATGAGCGATTGCCTGAAAAAATAAGTCAACACACCCGCTGAACCCGAGCCCGACCCGTTGCACTGGCCGGGCTTTTTATTGCGCCATACCAATCGCTGCCCGGTCAAAGTCGGCTGCGGGGACGGGCCGGGCAAAGAAGTAGCCTTGTCCTTGGACACAGCCCAGGTCCAGCAGGATCTGGCGCGTGGCATCGTCTTCTATGCCCTCGGCTGTGGTGCTGAGATTCAGGCTCTTGGCCATCTGGATGATGGCGGTCACGATGGCCCGGTCCTGCGGCCCCAGCAGCAGGCGCTTGACGAAAGACTGATCGATCTTCAGCTTATCCACGGCAAAGCGCTGGAGATAGGAGAGGTTGGAATAGCCGGTGCCAAAGTCATCAATCGATATCTTGACGCCCAGGGCCTTTAGCTGTTGCAGCGACGCGATGAACGTCTCGGTATCCTGCACCAAGGTGGACTCGGTGATTTCCAGTTCCAGGCATGCCGGGTTCAAGCCGGACTGGTGCAGTGCGTGGCCGACCACGGCTTCGATATTGCCTCTGCGGAACTGTACCGGCGACAGGTTGACCGCCATCACAAAGTTTTCATGCCCCTGCGCCTGCCAAGCCACCATCTGTCGGCAGGCCTCGCGCAGCACCCATTCCCCCATCTCCACGATCAGGCCTGATTTCTCCGCTGCCGGGATGAAGTCCCCCGGTGGCACCAGCCTGTGCGGCGTCTGCTGCCATCGGACCAACGCCTCGGCCCCCACCAACGCCCCCGTTGTCAAGTCCACGACTGGCTGGTAGTGCAGTACAAATTCGCTGCGCACGAGCGCAGTCCGCAAATCCGACAGTAGCAACAGATTGCTCTGGACCTTGGCGTTCATGGCCTGGTCAAAAAAGCGGTAGGCATTGCGGCCGGCTTCCTTGGCTTGGTACATGGCGATATCGGCCTCACGCAGCAGGGACTCGTAATCTGTCCCATCATCTGGAAACAGCGCAATGCCTATCGAGCATGAAGTGCTCACTTCGGCGTCCCCCAGTGCGATTGGACGGCCCAGGCTGGCCAGCACCGTGCCTGCGGCCTTGGACACGTCTTCCACATCACCGATATCCGTCAGGCCGATCACGAACTCGTCTCCGCCATGGCGCGCTACGACATCCGACTTGCGCACCGACGATGCGAGCCGCTGGGCGATCTGCTTGAGAAATTCGTCGCCAGTGGCATGTCCCAGCGAATCGTTGACCGCCTTGAAGTTGTCCATGTCGACAAACAACAACGCCACCCGAGTCTGGCGACGCGCGGCATGGGCGATGGCCTGTTGAACATGGTCGCGCCCCATGGACCGGTTGGGCAACCCGGTCAACGCATCGTGCTGCGACAGGTAGGCAAGCTGTTTTTGCGAGGCCGTGACTTTGACAACCTGCTCCTGCAGATATAGCAGCGCCTTGTGCATGTCGTTGACCACGGTCCACACAGCAAGCGCCCCCACGACCAGAATCATCGAGACGTCTCGCCACAACTCCACTGGATCCCTGGGCCGGTCGGGTGAGGCGCGCCAACCCATGACCGTGGCGACCGTCAATACCGCCAGCAGGGCCATCATGCAAGCCCACAAGATGAAATATCCGCGCTTGCCCACTAACAGCCCGGCCATGGTCAACAACACCGGAAAGGCCAGAATTGCCGCGTCTTTCAATCCATCGCCTATCCACATCAGGGCCGATGCCATTGCCGTCAATGAAGACAGCAACAACAACGTCGCGCGTGCCGTGTGCCCGACACGGTTGAGTACATAGCAAAGCCCCGCCATCGCAAGCCCGCCCAGCAGCGGCCAGACAGCAGCCCACCGCGCCTGGTAAATGAAAAAAGGCAGCGCCAAACCCAAGGCCACGGTGGCAATGGCCGATATCTGGGCCAAACGCAACGCGCGCATTGCCTGGGCGGTGTCCGGGGTTGGGTCGCTATGGTCTTGCATGGGTACGAAGTTCGCTGAGGGATCAGCCCAACGCTAGCAAAAACGAGGCCGCAATACCAGCAAACAGCGCTGCACCGACCCAATGGTTGGTGCGGAAAGCCTTGAAGCAGCCATCCCGCGTGCGCGCGCGGATCAAACCGTAGTGCCAGACCACCTGCACGCCCGCGACCGCGACACCCGACCACCAGGCCAGCGGCTGTACACGGGGCAGTACCACCCAAGACCAGAGCACCAGGTAAATGACATAAAACAGCATAACGGCTGGCACATCCCAACGCCCCAGCGTAATGGCCGAGGTCTTCATGCCGATACGCACATCATCGTCACGGTCCACCATGGCGTACTCGGTGTCATAGGCCAGCACCCAGAACAGATTGCCGACCAAGAGCAGCCAGGCCTCGGGCGGAACGCTGCCCTGGACAGTTGCCCAGCTGATGGAATCGCCTCCCAGCACGGCGGCAAACGCCATCGGAATGCCAAAGCTGAAGGCCACACCCAGAACCGCCTGCGGCATGGACACAAAACGCTTGGCGTAGGGGTAGACCAGCGCCACCCCCAAGGCGGCAAACGACCACAGTACGGTCGCAGTGTTGGTCGTCAGCACAAGACCAAAGGCCAGCAGAGCCAGCACGGCGCCCAGCAGCAGCGCCTCGCGCACCGATACCGCGCCACGGGTCACTGGCCGCTGCGCCGTGCGCTTGACGTGCTTGTCGAATTCGCGGTCAGCCACGTCGTTGATGCAGCACCCGGCACTGCGCATCAGTATGGTGCCCAGCGCAAACACGCTCAACAGATGCCAGCCCGGAAAGCCGCCCGCCGCCAGCCACAGCGCACTCAGCGTGGGCCACAGCAGCAGCAGCCAGCCCGCAGGGCGATCCCAGCGGATCAGCTGCAAGTACAGGGCAATTTTTTGACGAAGCATTGCCCGCGTCACAGGCCCACGGCCCGCAGGTCCAGGTGCCCCTCACGCAGTGGCGGACACCAGAAATAGGCGCCGGTGACAGGCTTGGACATGCCGAACAGACCATCTACGACGCCGTCTTCCAGCCCCGCCATGCGCCGCATTTGCGCTTCAAACGCGTCCAGCGAATGGCCGAACGCCACAAACATCAGACCCGCTTGCATGCCTGCCGCCCACGGCATCGAGCGTCGCAGCACAAAGGCCTCGGGCGTGAAGCTCTCCTGCGCGGTGCGCTTGACGTGGGATGAATCGGGCGCATCGTCCAGCTCTTCGTTGTCACTACGGCGGCGTCCCATCACATGGTCTTGGGCCTGCGAGTCCAGCGCCTCAAAGGCGGCAAAGTCGTGCACCCACTGCTGCACAGCCACGAAGCTGCCGCCCTCCAAGCCCGGCGCACCGCTCTGCACCAGCGCGGCCTGCAGCGCCGCTTCGCCCTCGGGGTTTTCGGTGCCGTCCTCGTAGCCGGTCAGGTCGCGGCCGTGGCCGTTCGGGCCCTTGCCATGGCGAAAACCATCGACGACCTGGCCCAGCTCGAAGGCTGGCGCCAGGGCCTGGGCAATGCGCCGTGACAGATTCACCAGGTCTCCGGTATCGTTTCCGCGCAGCCAGCACCACAGCGCAGTGGGCGTGGCGGGCACTGCCACAGGTGCCGCACGAAGGTCTGGAAAGCCGCGCAAGCCCGGTACGGTGGCGCCCAGCGCCGACACACAATCTGCCCCCAAACCCACCACGGTAGTTTCGCCATCTGCCAACGGAACCAAACGTGTCAATGCAGCGCCAACGGTCTGCGGTGCACCAGTCAAAGTAAAAATCAAATAACGCCCGACGGGGGGTACCGGAGCCAGAATTCCGCTCTGGGCAGCATATGCCATTGCCTGTGTTCCTATGTAGTTGTCTTCATGAAAGTCTTTTCACGCCTGGCAGCTCGCAGGCGTAAATCGCATTGCGCAGTGCGGCAATGGCCTCGTAACGGGTAAAACTGCGCCGCCACACCAGTACCACCCGGCGCGACGGGGGCTCGCCGCCCAGGCCGTCTTCCACCGGCAGGTATTTGACCAGCGAATCAGCATGCCTGCGCGTCTTCGCCACCAGCGCACCCGACGGCACGCTGAGCCGCGGCACCAGCGTGATGCCCATGCCGGCGGCCACCATGTGCTTGATGGTTTCCAGCGACGAGCCTTCAAAACTTTTGCGTATGCCTTCGGTGTCGCTGGAAAAACGTGCGAATTCGGGGCAGACCTCCAGCACATGGTCCCTGAAACAGTGGCCATTGCCCAGCAGCAACATGGTCTCTTTCTTCAGTTCGTCGGCGCTGACCCGGGTCTGCGACGCCAGCGCGTGCTGCATTGGAATGGCCGCCAAAAAAGGCTCGTCGTACAGCGGGGCGGAGGCCAACCCCGTATCGGGAAAAGGCTCGGCCAGGATGGCGCAGTCGATCTCGCCAGTGCGCAGCATTTCCATCAACTTGACGGTGAAGTTCTCTTGCAGCACCAGTGGCATCTGCGGCGTGCGCTTGATGACCTGGCGCACCAGGTCGGGCAGCAGATAGGGCGCGATGGTGTAGATGACGCCCAGCTTCAGCGCCCCGGCCAGCGGGTCCTTGCCGCGCTTGGCGATGTCCTTGATATTGGCCGCCTGCTCCAGTACGCTCTGCGCCTGGCGCACGATCTCCTCGCCCAGCGGAGTCACGGTTACCTCGTTCGCGCTGCGCTCGAACAGCTTGACTTCCAGCTCCTCCTCCAGCTTCTTGACGGCAACGGACAGCGTGGGTTGGGACACGTAGCAAGCCTCCGCGGCCTTGCCGAAGTGCCGCTCTCGGGCTACTGCCACAATGTATTTGAGCTCGGTCAGCGTCATAGGGGTCTCGTTGGAATGGACATGGCCTTAGCGCTGCTGCTGGCCCGCATCGCCACCCAGGTTTTGAATTGTCAGGTCCAGCCGCTCCTTCCAGGCCCGGCGTACCTCGGCCTTGGCGCCATTCAGGATACGGAATGCCGCCAGGCGCGGGTCGTCTTCGGTCCAATACTCGTCGCGCACTGCCACCTCCAGCTCCGGCCCGAATCCGTTGACGGTTGCGCCCTTCAGGCTGCCGTAGAAAGTGCGTGGGCTGGCGTGCAGGATGACCTTGCCCGACGGCTCCAGGTCGATCAGCCAGATGATCTTTCCGCGGTCATCAAAATGCATTTCCGTCGATGTTCCCTTGAAGCCAGCCGCGGCGCGCCACTTTTCCAACTGCGCTGTGGCGCGACCCTGGCGGTCGGCATCGGTCAATGGTACGGTGGCGTCTTCCTCCGGCACCACGGCAAGCCCGGCCGCAGCGGCAGCGGCCGCCCGCTCCAGTTTGCGCTGCTCTTCCACCTTGGCCTGCAACTGCTGCTCCACCTTGTCAATCCAGACTCTCAGGCCATTGGCAAACTGCTGGAATTGGGTCGCAATGGCGTCGGGCACGCGGTCGATGCGGAGTTCGGACCGGTGTCCGCCGGTGCGGCCCATGGCCTTGTGCAGCGGTTCATCGGTCGCCGCGAACACGATGCGGCTGAACCCCGTGGCCTTGGCCGCGCCGCCCTTGGCGTCCTTCACCGAAATCCGCGCCACCTCAATCTGCAGACCTATGGCCACCAACGTCACCACCAGCGCACCGCTTTGCACTTCCTCGTCGCCGCCGGCCAGCGGCTGGCGGACGTAGCGACCGTTTTTGGTGGTGATCTTGACCTCTTTGCCCGCGTGGCGCGACTCCACGGTCAGCCCCTGGGCGACAAAGCGCAGGCCCCCGGGCACGCTGATGACGCTGGTGCGCAGCAGGTAGGCCTGGTATTCCATGTACAGGTACACGGCCGCACCTAACGCGGCGGCGGCACCCAGGGCCCACCACATCAGAGGGAGAAATTCGGTCATTTGCATCGCGTTCAGGCCTTTAAAAATTCTGCTTTTCCGCCCAACCAACGTGTCACGTGCCGCTCTGCCAGCTGCGGGTGGTGGTCCAACAACATCGGAGCTTCACGCCGTGCCCACTCCAGCAGCACAGTATCGCGGTTCAGGTCGGCAAAGCGCAACATGGCTTCCCCTGATTGTCGCGCGCCCAGGAACTCCCCGGGGCCCCTTATGTCCAGATCGCGCCGGGCGATCTCAAACCCGTCATTGGTATCGGCCATGGCCTTGAGCCGTGCGCGGGCCGTCTGGCTGAGCCGCGGCGCGTCGCCAGTGGAGTACAGCAGCACGCAGGCCGAGGCCGCCGCCCCGCGCCCCACCCGCCCGCGCAGCTGGTGCAGTTGGGACAGGCCAAAGCGCTCGGCATGTTCGATGACCATCAGCGACGCATTGGGCACGTCCACACCCACTTCGATGACGGTGGTGCTGACCAGCACCGACATCAGGCCGGCCGTGAAAGCACCCATCACGGCCTTTTTGTCGTCCGCATGCATGCGCGAATGCAGCAAACCTATGAGCACCGGCTGGCCATCGGCCCGTGTGGCACCCTGCAGCGCTTCGGCGAGGTCGGCATGGGTTTGCGTGGCATTGGTCAGGTCCAGCGCCTCGCTTTCTTCGATCAGCGGGCAGACCCAATAGACCTGGCGCCCTTGGGCAATCTGGGCACGTATGCGCTCTATGACCTCGTCGCGCCGCGCATCGTTGACCAGCTTGGTGATGATGGGTGTGCGCCCCGGCGGTAGTTCATCAATCGTGGATACATCAAGGTCGGCGTAATAGCTCATCGCCAGCGTGCGCGGGATCGGTGTGGCCGTCATCATCAGCATGTGGGGCTCCATAGGCATTGGCCCCGACGCTCCACCGCTGCGCGGGTCGCTGCCCCCCGAGGGGGCTGCATCGCCTTGGGGCGGCCCGGCGGCGATGCTCGCGCCCATCTTGTTGCGCAGAGCCAATCTCTGGGCCACACCAAAGCGGTGCTGCTCGTCGATGATGGCCAGCGCCAGGTTCTTGAACTGCACCTTCTCCTGGATGACTGCGTGGGTGCCCACCACCAGTGCGGCTTCACCGCTTTCGATCATGGCCAGCGCCTCGCGGCGCTCTTTGGCCTTCTGGTTACCGGTCAGCCAGGCCGTGGTGATGCCCAGCGGCTCCAGCCAGCCCAGCAACTTGCGGAAATGCTGCTCCGCCAGAATTTCGGTGGGCGCCATCAGCGCGCACTGCCAGCCAGCGTCTATGCAGATGCAGGCTGCCAGCGCGGCGACCACGGTCTTGCCGGAGCCTACATCACCCTGCAGTAGCCGGTGCATGGGAACCTGCCGCGCCAGGTCATGCGCAATCTCGGCGCAGACCCGGTGCTGCGCAGCGGTCAGCTGAAAGGGCAGCGTGGCGACCAGTTCGGTGTACAGCGGCAGCAGTACCGGTTGCTCGGGTTCATTGGGCGGATCGAGCACCTCGGGCGCCACCATGGCCAGCACCGGTGCACGCAACATGGCCCGCTCCCGGCGCGACTGCAGCTGCGAGATTTGCTGGGCCAACAGCTCCTCGGCCTTCAGGCGCTGCCAGGCCGGGTGGGTGTGGTCCTGCAGCGTATCCAATGACACGTCAGGCGTGGGGTGGTGCAAAAATGATAGCGCCTCACGCAGCGTCCACAAGGGCTGTGGGCTGATTTGGCTTAAGTCACCAGGCGCAAAGGTGTCCGACAGCTCGGCACGGGCCAGCCCTGCCAGCACTTCCTTGCGCAGCACGGGCTGCGACAGGCCGGCCACCGTGGGGTAGATGGGGGTCAGCGCCTTGGGCAGGTCGCCCCCCGCCGTGCGGAACGCCGGGTGCAGCATCGTGAAGCCCAGGAAACCACCCTTGACCTCGCCGCGCGCGCGGATGCGGTTGCCCACGGCCAGCGCCTTTTGCTGGGACGGGTAGAAGCTGAAGAAGCGCAGCGTGCAGGTATCGGTGCCGTCGTCCAGCGTCACCACCAGCTGGCGGCGCGGGCGGAACGTCACCTCGCAATCGGTGACCCGGCCTTCGATCTGTATGGTGTCGCCCTCGCGCGCATCGCGCAGCGGTGTGATGCGGGTTTCGTCCTCGTAGCGCAACGGCAGGTGCAGGGCCAAGTCGATGTCGCGCTTGAGGCCCAGCTTTTCCAGCGCCTTTTGGGTCAGGCTCTTGGGCGTGGCCGCGCTGGCCTTGGCACCGGCTTTGGGTGGAGGTGTGGCGGTGGTGCTGCGCGGCATGGGACAATTCTGCCCGTTCTTTCACCTACAACCTCCTTGGCACGGGTTTGTCCAACCCTCAAGTACCCATGACCCACTCTGCTCCCGACCACGCCGCTGTCGCCAACACCGTCACCACCACCCATACGCTCAGCGACTTTGACTTTGTATTGCCCGAGGCGCTGATCGCCCAGCACCCCGCTGCCACCCGCACGGGCTCCCGCCTGCTGGATGGCACATCTCCCACAGCCGTTGACCGCATCTTCAAGGAATTGCCCACGCTGCTGCGTGCCGGCGACCTGCTGGTCTTCAACGACACCAAGGTCGTCAAGGCGCGTTTGTATGGTGAAAAGGCCACCGGGGGCAAAGTCGAACTGCTCGTGGAACGCGTGCTGGGCGGCAACCAGGTGGCGGCCCATATGCGGGTCAGCAAGAAACCGGAAGTAGGCGCCACGCTGAAGCTGGTCTGTGCACAGGGCCATGCCGATGGCCTCAGCGCCACGATGCTGGGTCGCTGGCCCGATGCGGTTGAGGGGCCATTGTTCCGCTTCGTGCTCTCCAACAACGCGGGCGATGATCCGTATACGCTGATGGAGCGCCACGGCCACGTTCCGCTGCCGCCCTACATCACGCACACCGACTCGGCTGAGGACGCGCAGCGCTACCAGACGGTGTTCGCCAAAAACCCCGGCGCTGTGGCTGCACCGACGGCTGCGCTGCACTTCGACCAGGCCCTGCTGGACGAGCTGACTGCGATGGGTGTGCACCAGGCGCATGTGACATTGCATGTGGGGGCCGGCACCTTCCAGCCGGTCAAGACCGAAAACCTGGCCGAGCACCAGATGCACAGCGAGTGGTACGACGTGCCAGCCGCCACGCAACAGGCCATTGCCGACTGCCGCGCCCGCGGCGGCCGCATCGTAGCCGTGGGTACGACTACGGTGCGCACGCTGGAATCCTGGGCGCACAGCGGCATCACCCGCGGCGATACGCGCATCTTCATTACGCCGGGATTTGAATTCAAGCTGATCGACCTGCTGGTGACCAACTTTCACCTGCCCAAGTCATCGCTGATGATGCTGGTCAGTGCATTCGCGGGGTACGACCACATCATGGCGCTATACCGCACCGCTATAGCACGGGAATACCGTTTCTTCAGTTACGGTGACGCCATGTTGCTCGCACGCGCCATGCAGGTCCGAACGGACTATTGAGTACCGCCGCGTTAGCCAATAACCTCGTCTCAAATTTCAAAACGAGGGAAGATTCGCTTATGTTCAAACCACTCAAAAATGGCCTGCTTGCCATTGGGTTACTCGCTGCCAGTGCCGGGGCTTTTGCAGACACCGCATCCTTGGCGGTTGGTAGCGGATGGTGTAACACTGCCGGCGATTGCAGCAACACCCATACCGAGACATTTGCAAATACCTTTGCCGGCAACTATGCCGGAGTCAGCTACCGCAATTGGTTTGCCTTCGACATCGCCAACGAGCAGGTCTCGGCTGCCACGGTCAGCATCTGGAGTGACGGCAGAAACTTCAGTGACGACCCGCTTGCGGTCTATTCGCTGCGCGCAGCCACCGGCTTCAGTTTTGCCGGTCTGACGGGCGGCGGGTCCTTTGGCACCATCACCGCAAGCGTTGCGGACACGGGGGACAGCCATTCCGTAGACATCGTGTTCAACACAGTTGGCATCAACTTTCTGAACGCCCATTTGGGAACACGGGTTGTATTCAGTGGCAACGTGGACAGTGCCGCGCCAAACGTACAGTTTTTCGGCCACACCGAAGGGTTTCCAACCGCCTACATCAACACGGTGTCGGCCGTTCCGGAGCCCGAAAGCTGTGCCCTGCTACTGGCAGGCTTGGGGCTGATCGGCGCCGTCACCCGCCGCAAACGCCGTCGCTTGGCTCACACAGCCTTGTAGAAGATCGTCGTGCCGCACAGATTGCCTTCGGGCCAATGGGCGTAGTCGGGGATCACCCCCACCCGGTTCCAGCCCAGGCGGGCATACAGCCGCTCAGCATCACTACCCGTGGCGGTGTCCAGCACCAGCAGTGTCTTGCCGCTGGCGCGGGCCAAGTCTTGCGCACCCTGCATCAACGCCGCGCCCAGCCCCTGGCGGCGGCCACGGCGGTGCACCAGCATCTTGCATAAATCTGCGCGATGGCCCTGGTTGTCCGGCTGGTCCAGCACCAGCTGCACAGTGCCGACGATGCCCGCCCCATCGCAAGCCACCAGTAGTGCCCGCTCACCCGCCACTACGCCGGTTGCCACGCGCTGCCAAAAGGCAAGGGCCTGGTCCGGCGTCAAAGGCTGCATAAAGCCGACGGACGCGCCGCCGTTCACACAGTCCAGCAGCACCGCGGACAGTTGGGCCAGATGGTCGCCGTTCAGGGTGTGCAAGCGTTCCAACGTGATGGCTGTCATTTCAGAACTTCCTAGTATTCGTTGAAGCGTCACTGACCAGCACCACGGCATAGCGCGTCGTGCGATCGGTGGGGTTGAAGAACACCATGGGCTGGTCCAGCGCCATGGCCATGCAGTCGCCGCTGTGCAGTTGCCAGGTGGTAGCGCCCACGGTCAGGTCCATGCGTCCATCGAGCACCCAGACCTGTTGGTGCACCTGGACGTTGCGCGGGCCGGTTTCAAAGGCCACGCGGGCACCCGCCGGAAAGAGCACCTCAACCAACTGGATGGGAGACGCAAAGGCAGCCGGCGACACGGCGCGGCGCACATAACCGGAACCGGGATCAGTCCAGACGGCCTGTTCAGCCTGGCGCGCCAGCGGCGATGCACTAGCGGCTGCCTGTGCAGCGCCGCCCGGCTGCCCGACCAGATCGGATAGCGTGACACCCAGCCCCACGGCGATGCGGTCCAGTACCACCGCGGTGGGGCTGTTCTGGCCGCGTTCGATCAAGGACAATGCCGATCGGCTGACACCCGTGGCCTGCGCCAGGGCCTCCAATGACAGCTTGCGGTCTGCCCGCAGCGCCCGCAGGTTGGCGGCAATGCGGTTATCGATGGTCGCGGGGGTTGGATTATTTTCCATATTTATGGATATTTTATCCAGTTTTATGGAATTGACAATATATGGATACGCGAAAAGGCTGTATCGCCCCGCAGCTGCCCCCAGGACGAAACACCCCCTTTAAAATCTGCCCTCCCCAACCGGCCCGCGCAGCCCGCGCCCGGCCCTTCTCTCTCTCCCGCACCGTCCCATGCTGAACTTTGAACTCCTGAAGACCGATCCTGCCCGCGAAGGCTATACCGGCTCCCACGCCCGCCGCGGCACGCTGACGCTGAACCACGGCGTGGTGCAAACACCGATCTTCATGCCGGTGGGCACTTACGGCACGGTCAAGGGCGTGATGCCGCGCAGCCTGGAGGAAATGGGGGCGCAGATCATTTTGGGCAACACCTTCCACCTGTGGATGCGCCCCGGCCTGGACGTGATGGCCAGCTTTGGCGGCCTGCATGCGTTTGAGAAATGGAGCAAACCCATCCTGACCGACTCCGGCGGCTTCCAGGTCTGGAGCCTGGGCGAGATGCGCAAGATCAGCGAGGAAGGCGTCAAGTTCGCCAGCCCGGTCAATGGCGACAAGCTGTTCCTCACACCCGAGATCAGCATGCAGATCCAGACGGTGCTGAACAGCGACATCGTGATGCAGTTCGACGAATGCACGCCGTATGACACCAAGGGCCACATCACGACCGAGCGCGAGGCCCGCACATCGATGGAGCTGAGCCTGCGCTGGGCTAAGCGCTGCCAGGCCGAGTTCACGAAGCTGGAGAACCCGAACGCGCTGTTCGGCATCGTGCAGGGCGGCATGTTCGAGAACCTGCGCCAGGAATCGCTGGACCAGCTGGTGGAAATGGACTTCCCCGGCTACGCGGTGGGTGGCGTCAGTGTGGGCGAGCCCAAGGACGAGATGCTGCGCATCATGGCGCACACGCCGCACCTGCTGCCGGCCAACAAGCCGCGCTACCTGATGGGCGTGGGCACGCCCGAGGACCTGGTGCAGGGCGTGGCCGAGGGTGTAGACATGTTCGACTGCGTGATGCCCACGCGCAATGCGCGCAACGGCACCATCTTTACCCGCTATGGCGACCTCAAACTGCGCAACGCCCGCCACAAGATTGACCCGCAGCCGCTGGACCCCAGTTGCACCTGCCATGCCTGCGCCGGCACGTCTGGAATCTCCTGGGACCAGGGCGGACGCGAGGGCTTTAGCCGGGCCTACTTGCACCACCTGGACCGCTGTGGCGAGATGCTGGGGCCCATGCTGGCCACCATCCACAACCTGCACTACTACCTGAACCTGATGCGCGAGGTGCGTGAGTCGCTGGATGCCGGCACGTTTGGCGCGTTTAGGGCGCAGTTCAAGGCGGATCGGGCTCGGGGCGTCTGATAGACGCTATACATTTGATAGCTGCTTACGCCCATCCCACGAGGGCTACAGCCCGATTTGGCATATAGATTCCGGCCACAGCCGGCCTACAGGCCTCCGTTGGGATAGCAGTCCGCCGCTTCGCCGGTCCAGGCCGTGTCGGGCCGCCAGCCGGCCACCCAGGCGGGCAGGTCGGCCGCGGGCATGGGTCGGGCAATGCCATAGCCCTGGGCCAGTTCGCAGCCCAGCATCAGCAACTGCACGCCGTGGGCGGTGGTCTCCACCCCCTCGGCAATCACCTCGCGTTGAAACGCCGCCGCCAGGCCAATAACGCCGCGCACGATGGCAAGGTCGTTGTTGTCGTGCAGCATGTCGCGCACAAAACTTTGGTCAATCTTGATCACCTCAGCCGGCAGGTGGCGCAGGTGCGTCAATGACGAGTAGCCGGTTCCAAAATCGTCCAGCGCAAAACGCACGCCCAGCCCTTGGCAGGTCAAGATGGCCTGGAACACCTGGGCCAGATCTTCCAGCGCGCTGGTCTCCAAGATCTCCAGCTCCAGTGCCTCGGGGCGAACTGCGGGGTAACGCGCCAGAAGCTGAGTCAATCGTTCGGTGAAGTCGCCCCGCTGCAGCTGACGCGCACCGATGTTGACGCTGACCGCAATGTCCAGTCCGGCGGCTTTCCAGTGCGCCATCTGCTGCAGCGCTGTATCGATAACCCATTCCCCCACCGCTTCGCTGATGGAATGGTTTTCGATGACCGGCAGAAAGGCGGCGGGAGCCAGGAGACCACGCTCGGGGTGCATCCACCGAATCAAGGCCTCCGCGCCCGTGACGGCCCCCGTCCGCATATTCACCTTGGGCTGGTAATACAGCACCAGTTCACGCTCATCCAATGCCAACCGTATGCGCTCCAGGCTTTCGCGGCGGCTCTTAACCGCCGTGTCCTGCACGACGTCGAACAAGTGGTAGCGGTTCTTGCCAGCCTGTTTGGCCGTATACATCGCCTGATCGGCATGGCGCAGCAACAGGTCTACCTCAGACCCGTCCTGCGGATAAACGGTAACGCCAATGCTGGCCGAAACCTGCAAAACCGCGTCTGCCAGCAAGACAGGCGCCGCAGCCGCCTTGAGCAGACGCTCCAGCACTGGCTCGGCATCCTGCACGCGTTGCAGGTCCACCAGCACAGCGACAAACTCATCGCCACCAATGCGCGCCAGCGTGTCGCCGTCGCGCAGAGCAGCTTTCATGCGCTGCGCCAGCGCCACGAGTAGCTCATCGCCCAAACCGTGGCCGTGCAGGTCATTGACCCCCTTGAAGCCGTCCAGGTCCAGATAGACTACCGCCACCGAGCATTCGCGGCGCACGCACTGCGTCAAGGCCTGTTGCAATCGGTCGGCCAGCAGCACGCGGTTGGGCAGACCGGTCAACCCGTCAAAATGGGCTACGTGCTCCAACTGGCGCTGGTAGTCCTTCATGGGGGTGATGTCGGTGAACAGCGCAACATAGCTTTTCGGTTGGCCCTCGGCGTCAGGCACCATGCTGATGGTCAGCATTTCGGCAAACACCTCTCCGTTCTTTCGGCGGTTCCAGATTTCGCCACTCCAGTGGCCGTCGGTGCGCAAGGCGAGCGCCCGGGCTGCGTAAAAATCGTCGTCGTGGCGCCCCGAGTTCAGCAGGCCGCGCGGGCGCCTGCCGATGGCCTCCTCGCGGCTGTAACCGGTGATCTCGGTAAACATGGCGTTGACGTCGATGATGCGGTCTGCCGCATCCACGATCATGATGCCTTCACGCGCATGGCTGAACACGGTGGCCGCCAGGTGCAGGCGCTCATCGGCCTGGGATTTTTCAATAGCCAGCGCAGCCAGCCGGGCCTCGTCCTCTATGAGCAGCAGGTCCTGGATGGCAGGGCGACTGATCTTGCGGTGGTAGATGGCAAAGGTGCCCAGCACCTGGCCCTGTGCCGACAAAATGGGCTCGGACCAGCAAGCCGCAAGATCGGCCAGCTCCGCAAGCTCACGGTACTGCTCCCACCAAGGGTGGCTGGCAATATCCTCCACGATCACCCGCTGCCCGGTGAAGGCCGCCGTACCACAGGAACCGGTGCCCGGCCCAAACAAGGCGCCGTCCAGCGCAGCGTTGTAAAACGCGGGCAGGCTGGGCGCCGCGCCATGGCGCAGGTGTTTGCCATCGGCATCCAGCAGCAGAATGCTGCACAGCATGGAGGGGTTGATGGCTTCAACATCCCGCACCATCACGTCCAGGACGCTGGCCAGCGGCGCTTTTTCGGCCAACAGTTTGAGCACGCGGTTGTGGTGCTGCTCGCGCTGGTCGGCGCGCTTGCGGTCGGTGATGTCGGCCAGCACGCCCACCAGGCCCATGTTGTGGTTCTCGGCATCGACAAAGCGCCTGCCCGTCAGGTGGCCCCAAAACTCGCTGCCGTCGGAACGCTGGTAGCGGCGCTCCACATCAACTACAGCGACCTCACCCCCCAGCAGCTTGAGCATCTTGATGCGTCCGATGTCGCGCTCAATAGGGTCCACCAACGCCACATATTCCATGCCAACCAGTTCAGCGATCGACCAATCGAACATCTCCGCCATGCGGCGATTTGCATGGGTGATGCGCCCTTGCAGGTTGACCAGGAAGATGGCGACGCTGGAGGTGTCCAAAATCTGCTGCAGCAACAGTTCGCCACCGGCCAGGTCGCTGGCCAGCGGAGTCAGGCCAGCCAAGAGGTGTTGCTCGGGCGGCGTTCTATCGTGTTCACTCGCCGGGTGCGGCCCCCTGCCGAATGGCCCTGGCCCAGTCATTCCGCTTGCTCCTCGGTAGCAGCAATGAAGACGGTGAGCACACCGGTATACCCGTAGAGGTGGTGGTGTGCGATTTCGCCAGCTGCGAAGAAGCCGACCAAAGGCACATCGCCCAGCGCACGGCGCACCAATTGCATCTCGGCGCTTGGCCCGCCAAAGTGCGCGCCGCCGCGCCCGGTGCAGCTGACATACACCGCGCCGGCCACACGCCGCGCCGGGTGCGGCGCGGCCTCCAGCATGGACACCTGCACGGCATGGGCGGTTTCCAGGGCCTGCTCCTGCGGCTCCAGCTCTTCGCGTATCTCGGCACAGATGCGTGTCAGGTCGGCCCGCGCGGCCTGCACATTGCGCCGGCAAAACACCATCTGCGCACCGGCCTCCACGCGGTCGGCCAGCGCCACGCCGCGCCGCCCAGGGTCAAGGCCAATGATGTGGCGCACCAGCACGTCTTCACCAAAATTACCAGTCTTGCGCACGGCCGACGTGGCGACATCGGCGCCAACCGCACTCGCCAGCGAGTCCGGGGCCGGCACCAGGCCGATCAGCGTAGCGCGCACCACGTCCAGCGCTTCCTGGGGTTCGTCCAGCGAGATCTGCAGGTCGCGCATCATGGTGTCCAGCGCGGGCTCGCCATCCAGCGACAGCACGACGTTGTGCTCGGCCTCGGTCACACGGCGCACGGCGGACACCGGCATGCAGCCCTGCGTAACGCGCGACACCAGCGCCACATCGGCACCAAAGGCCACGCCGCTCAGGCCACCGCTGAACACGCCGCTGGCACCACCATGGCCCCCAATATTGCCGTTACCGCCGATGGCAAACTGCACCGACTTCCACCGGCTGCTGGCCAACCCGCCAAATACGTAGTTGGAGTCTGTGCGGGCTGCCATTTCGGCAATCAGTTCGCCCACATCGGCCGTTTCCGGATCGGCGTGGACCAGGGCGGTATGGGCTTCAAAGCCCAGCCCCAGCGGCGCTACGCCGGAGAACACGCGGTACTGGTCGCTGGGCAGCTCCAATAGCATGACAGCCATGGCGGGCTCGTCCCAATACTCGACATTGTTGGACACGATGCCCATGCCCACCGTGCCGGACCAGTCGGTCACCAGCGGTAGCTCGGCCGCCAGGTGGTCCAGTATGCCCTGGGCGGTGTCGGCATAGTGGTCGGTAATGTAGAGCAGCGCCAGCGTGGGCGCACTGCAGTAACCATGCAGCGCCATTTGCGCCCGCAACTGCGCCAGCACCAGCGCCGATGCCATCTGCCACTGCGGGTGGGTGGCGTGCGCGTAAGGAAAAAGTTTCATACCGTACCCCTGCTAACAGACCCGACTGGCCGGGTGCTATGGGGCCCGCTGGGTCTGTCCGAGTCTACTGGCTCTATTGCCCACGTGACGCGGTCTTGCGGGCTGCAGGCTTGGCGGTGGCGCGCTTTACGGCGCCACTGGCGGCCTTCTTGCCAGCAGCCTTGGCGGATTTGAGGGCTTCTTTGGCCATGCCGGTGGCCATGTTCTTGGTGACGTCGACCGCGGTCTTGGCGGTCGCTTCCTTAAAAGCGCCGGCCGCAATCTGCTGGAACTGCTGGGTCAGCGAACCCCACAGATGCAACGGGTCGACCAGCGCGCCCATGCCCGCTGCGGCCTTGCCGGCCTTGGACGACGCACTGCTGTTACCAATGGCAACGTCGGAAATGGTCTTGGCTGTGGAGGCCGCGCGGTCACTGACGCGCTGCACGCCGGTCTGCACCGACTCGGCCGCCTTCAGCTTCAGCGCATTGGCCACATCGCCGATGTTGAAGTTCATGCCCTTCAGCGTAGCCAGTGTCATCTTCTGCACTTCGAGCGCCTGGATGGTGGCGCCGAGTGCGCGGGAGTTTTGCTCCAGCCAGAAATGCACGGCCTTGAGCTCTTCAATGCGTTTTTCCAGCTCTTCCACATTCAGTGTGGGGGCCACCCAATTACCAAGATTGGGCATCTGGGGGATGTTGTTCGTCGCACCCTTGGCCAAATTCTGCAAGAAATCAAAGCCGGGCACGTATTTGCCAAAACCGGTGGTGTCTGCGTCACTCATATGCACTCCATGGGAGGTTGTCAACTCGAAACTGTGTACAGCTTACTCCAATGCGCCGACCCGGGCTAGAGCCAGTCCCCAACGCTTTTCGCTGCGCGTACGGGGCTTGCCCCTCGGACGGGAATCACCGCTAGACTGGCGGGGGCGCGCGAACGCAGCCAAGGACTCGTACCCATGATGCACTACACCTTCCTGTCCGCCACCATTTTGCTGGTGCTGATCACCGACCCGATCGGCAATATTCCCATCTTTGCCAATGCGCTCAAGCACGTAGCACCTGAGCGCCGGGCGCGCGTCATCCTGCGTGAAATCTTGATCGCCTTTGCGCTGCTGCTGACCTTCATGTTTGTAGGCGATAGCTTTTTGCGTGTCATGAACCTCAGCGAGCTGTCTCTGCAGATTGGGGGCGGCGTCATCCTGTTTCTGATCGCGCTGCGCATGGTGTTTCCGCCGCCGGCTGGAGCCGCCGATGAAGAGCAAATGGTGGAGCCGCTGATCGTGCCGCTGGCCGTGCCCGCCATCGCCGGCCCGTCCGCGCTGGCCACCGTGCTGCTGCTGGTATCCCAACAGCCGGAGCGGCGCCTGGAGTGGATCGGGGCGCTGTGCGTGACCATGCTGGTCAGCGCCGTGGTGCTGGTGTCGGCCGAGCGCATCCAGCGCATCATCGGCACACGCCTAGTGGTGGCAGTGGAGCGGCTCATGGGGCTCGTTCTGGTGTCGGTGGCCATCGAGATGATGCTGCGCGGCTTCAAGACCTTTGCACAGCAGCTGGCGCACGGCTAGCCACGCCACGTTCCAGATCACGCCCCGCTATCGCGGGGCTGCTGTCCCGCAGGTGTCTGCATTGACACCTGGCTCGGTAGTAACCCTGTGCGCCGCCATTGGCTCGGCCCCTAGCATGTGCCTGTCCCCTTCAAGCCCCCCCCACAAACCCCCATTTTTTGGAGACCATGATGAAAACAACCGGTTTTAAACGCTACCCATTGTCGGCACTGGCTGCTGCGTGTTTGCTGACCGCCTGCGGCGGCGGCACTAGTACCCCCCCCACACCCACGTCACTGCGTGGCACGCTGGCAGAGCCAGCGGCTGTCGTCACCACGCTCACCATCTCGCAGCTCAACGCTGCAACGGCCAGCAGCGGCTTGCAGGCGCTGTCGGGCACGGCCAAATGCGACGTCAAAGTGGTCGCGCTGAACTACAACACGGTTGGCGTTTCCGGCGAGCAGACCAACGCATCGGGCGTGATGTTGGTGCCCGCCGGCAGCTGCACCAGCCCCGCAGCGCTGGTGGCCTACGCCAAGGGTACGGATGTGCAAAAACCCCGTACGCTGGCCAACCCGTCGGATTCCGAAACCTTTTTCCTGGCCGCAATGTACGCCGCACAGGGTTACGCAGTCGTAGCCACCGACTACCTGGGCTTCGCCAAATCCAGCTACAGCTACCACCCCTACCTGCACGCCGACTCGGAAGCCACGTCGGTCATCGACGCAATCCGGGCCGCGCGCAACGCATCCAGTGCCGTGGGCGCCAGCCTGTCTGGCAAGGTCATGCTCACCGGTTATTCCCAAGGCGGCCACTCATCGATGGCAGCCCACCGCGCGGTGGAGCGCGAGTATGCGAACGAGATCAATGTCGTGGCCGGTGCCCACTTGGCCGGCCCTTACAACCTGTCGGGCTCGACCAAGCTCACCAACGCCATTGCCGGCGTGCAGTTCTTCGTGCCTTATATGGTGACGGCGTACCAAAAGGTTTACGGCAACATCTACAGCAGCCCCTCAGTGGCATTCAAGGCGCCTTACGACAGCTATATCGAGACCTTGTTGCCCAGCCCAACGCTCACCTACGCTACGCTGATCACCACAGGCAAGTTGCCCGGCGCCAAGGGCGAGACACCCAACCAGGCCCGGGACGCAGTGTTCCAGACCGCCTTTACGACAGACGTGCAGACCAACAACAACAGCCCGTTCTACCTGGCGGCTAAAAAGAACGACCTGCTGGGCTGGAACCCCAAGTCCAAGCTGCTGTTGTGCGGCGGCTCCGGTGACCCCACCGTGCCACCGGCAGTGCACCAGGCCGTGATGAAGGCCGATTTCGACAGCCGCGGCCTGACCAACGTCAGCTCCGTGGATGTGGACCTCGCGGTGCAAGCCACGTTTGGCCCTGGCGGCAAGGCGCCCATCGACCCCACATCGGCCGCCTTTTCCACCTACTACTCCAACTACCATGGGACCTATGAACCACCGTTCTGCCATGTGCAAGCCCGGGCGGTCTTCGACTCGGTGAAATAGATCGGGGGAAACCCTGCAAGAAATCGTATAAACCGTTATCCTCTTGGGTAGCGGTTTTATATGGCCCAGGGCGCAGACTACCCAGATGGTCACCAGCCAGCATTCGTTTTGGTTTGGTCTGCGCTTCTTTTTTTTCGCTCCATCCCGGGCTAGCCTCGCGTTAAAACACCGACAGCCCCGTCTTTGCCGCAAACAACTCCAGCGCCATGCGGCCCAGGTGGGAATTGCCGGTATTGTCCAGCGCAGGCGACCACACGCAGACACTGAGGGTATCGGGCACCACGGCCATGATGCCGCCGCCCACGCCGCTTTTGCAGGGCAGGCCAATGCGAAACGCAAACTCCCCCGCCGCGTCATAGGTGCCACAGGTCAGCATCAGCGCATTGATGCGCCGCACCTGCGCCGCGCTGATCACCTGCGCCCCGCCATAGGGGTGCCCCCCGTCCCGGCACAAATAGCCGGCCGCGCGCGCCACTTGCTGGCAGCTCATGCGGATCGCGCACTGGTTGAAATACACGTCCAGCACGCTGTCCACCGCATGGTCCAGCGTGCCGAAGCCTTTCATGAAATTGGCCAGCGCGGCATTGCGAAAGCCGGTTTCAGCTTCCGACCGCGCAACCTCCGGATCCACCGCCACCGCCTCGCCGCACAGACTGGACAGCAGGGCCGGGATGTCGGCCTTGGCATCGCCCAGGCTCAGCAAACGGTCTGCGACGGCGATAGCACCGGCATTGATGAAAGGGTTGCGGGGGACGCCGCGTTCGGTCTCCAATTGCACCAATGAGTTGAATGGGCTGCCAGATGGCTCGCGCCCAATGCGCTCCCACAGGCTGTCACCCAGGCTGCGCATGGCCAGCGTCAGCGTGAAAACCTTGGACATGCTCTGTATCGAAAACGGTATTGCCGCGTCGCCGGCCGCCGCCTCCCGGCCATCACAGGTGCGCAGCGCAATGCCAAACTGGTGGGGCGATACCCGGGCCAATGCCGGGATGTAGCTGGCCACATTGCCGGCTTGGCCTAATTGGGGCTTGATCTGCGCGGTGATGTCATCCAGTACGGTTTGGAAATCCATGGCAACCCTTTTCGTGTTGCGAGGATTGTCGCCGCCCGGCGAAGCGCCAAGCGTGGGTGCTAGTTCACCGTCTGCAGCCGGGTCTCGGTGGCGTCAGCGAACATGCAGGCCCGCTCGTAACGCTGCACTTCGTCAAACGGGTATTTGATGGCGCCATCGATCTTGATGTAGCGCGGCCCGGTGCCTACCGCAGTGGCCAGGCTGATGGCCGACTCCGAACGGCCCCAGCGTTTAGCCAACTCGCCTTGTGACAGCAGTTTTTTCACAGTGGCATCCATAAAATTTCTCCCGGTTTTCGTGTCTTGCCCCATTGTTGTATCGACACGTAACAGAGAAAGTGAAGATGTGTAGGCCTTTAGGGCTGCAATTTCTCCAGCGCCACTACTTCCTGTTCGATCGCACCAAAAATGCTCAACCCGTCGGGGCCCTTCATCTCGATACGGATCGTATCGCCGTACTGCATGAACTCGGTGCTGGGCTGGCCGTTCTGGATGGTTTCCATCGCGCGCTTCTCGGCAATGCAGCTGTAGCCATTGGGCCATTCGGTCGTCGCATGCTCGCCGCTGCCCTTGGAGACGCCCTTGTTGCTTACCGTGCCGGAGCCGATGATGGAGCCGGCGCGCACATTACGGGTCTTGCACAGGTGGGCTGCCAGTTGACCAAAATGGAAGGTCATATCCGGCCCGGCATCGCACAGGCCGACCTTGCGGCCGTTCCAGGTGCTGGCCAGCGGCAGGTGCACACGGCCCTGTATCCAGGCAACACCCAGCTCGTCAGGCGTGACGGCCACCGGGCTGAAGGCGGTGGCCGGTTTGCTCTGCACAAAACCAAAGCCCTTGGCCAACTCGCCTGGAATGAGGTTGCGCAGGCTGACGTCATTGACCAGCATCAGCAGGCGGATGCCATCCAGCGCGCGCTCAGGCGTGCAGCCCATGGGCATGTCACTGGTGATGACGGCCACCTCGGCTTCAAAATCGATGCCAAAGGCCTCGCTGGCGCAGACGATGGGGTCGCGTGGACCCAGAAGATCGTCGCTGCCACCCTGGTACATCAGCGGGTCGGTGTAAAAGCTCTCGGGCACCTCGGCGCCGCGCGCCTTGCGCACCAGCTCGACATGGTTCAGGTAGGCTGAGCCATCGGCCCACTGGTAGGCGCGGGGCAGCGGCGCCATGCACTGTGTGGCGTCGAACGCAAAGGCGTGGCGCGCCCGGCCATTATTCAGGGTGTCGTACAGGTCCTGCAGCTGGGGCGCCAGGTAGTTCCAGTCGTCCAGTACCTGCTGCAGTCGGTTGGCGATATTGGACGCGTGCACTGCCTGGCTGAGGTCGCGCGAGACCACGACCAGTTGGCCATCGCGCGAACCGTCTTTGTAAGTTGCGAGTTTCATGCGGGAATTGTCGCTTGAATTAAACTGGCGGCGCGGTACAGGCCCACCCCTACCCCGCCACTGCCTCCGGCCTCTTTTCCAATCCATGCCCCACCCCTCTCTTGCTCCTGCCCACAGCCGCCGCCCGTCGTGGCGCCTGCTGCTGTTGACGGCTGTCGTGCTGTTGGCGCACTGGGCCATATTGCGGGCCGCGCCGCTGGCGCTGGCCGCACACGCCAGTACGGATGCCGGCAGCAGTTGGGCCTTTGCCACCCGCACCATTGCCGAAGACCCCCCCCAAATCTCAGCGCCGGCTGCCGCCCCCGAACCGGCGGCCGCACCGGTACGCAAACCGCGAAAGCTGACGCCCGTTGCATCCGCCGAAGGTGCCGCTCCTGTGGAAACCTTTGAGCCAATTAGCCCGGTAGCCCCCGAACAGCGAGCACAAGCAGCTATCGAAACAATAGCACCAATGGAAACATCGGACACAGCGGCCAGCGCCTCAGACGATCTGCTGCTGGCTGCCGCCACAGTGCCATCCACCAAGGGCAACGACATCCCTGCCGCGCCTGCCGCCAAACAAGACACCGCCACATTGCCGACCGCCAAGGCCGTGCGCAAGTTTGTGTTTCCGCCGTCCGCACGGTTGAAGTACAACGTCACGGGCGAGATCAAAGGCTTTCCGTACCATGTGAGTGGCGACTTGCAGTGGTCCCAAGACGGAAAAACGTATAACGCGCGGATGGAAATCAGCCACTTCTTGCTGGGCACGCGCCTGCAAACCAGCACCGGGCGCCTGGGAGCGCACGGCCTGGAGCCCATACGCTTTGGCGACAAGGTTCGCAGTGAAGTGGCCGCCCACTTTGACTACGACAAGAACCAGGTCACGTTCAGCGCCAACACGCCCGACGTGCCCATGCTGCCGGGGGCTCAGGACCAGTTGAGCGTGATGCTGCAGATCGCGTCAATGCTGGCTGCCGAACCCAAACTGTTCACGCAGGGCAGCACGCTGTCATTCCAGGCGGTAGGGCCGCGGTCGGCTGAATCCTGGGTTTTTAACATCGGCACGTCGGAAAAACTGACGCTGCCGGGTGGGGAATTGAGCGCGCTGCGCCTCTGGCGCGACCCGTTGGGCGAACATGACTCCCGCATTGAGGTCTGGTTTGCACCCGAACTAGGCTACTTGCCGGTGCGCATACGGCTGACCCAACCCAACGGGGACGTGGCGGATCAGCAGTGGAAGTCGACTCAAAAATAGCGCGCCCTTGATTTTTCAACTATTGCGCTCAATTGCAATAGAAGCTCTACTATTAAAAACATGCAAACGCTCTACGATTCAGACACCTATTCGGTCACCCACATGCTGGCAAACGCCGAAACGGATGGCAAGGCTACCGGGTCGGGTGTCATCAAAACGGTGCAATACCCCAGCGGCGTGCCGACCATGGCGCGCCACGGCTTTGAAATCGTCGACAAGCGTTCCGGCAAAGAGGTGTACCTGGACGGCTCGTGGGCCGAATTGTTCCAGCAGCACATCATGGCCTGGCAGGTTAATACCCCGACGCAGGAAGAAGTCGAAGACACGCTGGAACAGTACGCCGAGTTGGCGCAGAACCCCGTCGTCGTCCACTAGGCTGTAGCCATCCCGGCGGCGCCGGTTGCTGGCAACAAATCCGCGCCGGGTGGCCCCAAGCGGATTTAGCCCCCTCGGGGGGCAGCGACCCGCACAGCGGTGGAGCGTGGGGGCCACAACTCGCCGCCGGGCCGCCCCAAGGCGAGTTAGCCCCCTCGGGGGGCAGCGACCCGCACAGCGGTGGAGCGTGGGGGCCACAACTCGCCGCCGGGCCGCCCCAAGCGGATTTAGCCCCCTCGGGGGGGCAGCGACCCGCGCAGCGGCGGAGCGTGGGGGCTACACATACTGCGACAATGTCGCTCCATGAGCCAGACCTACATACTCACCCTGTCATGCCCAGACCGCCTGGGATTGGTCCACGCCGTATCGGGCTTTTTGCTGGAGCGCGGCGGCAATATCGAAGAAGCCGCCCAGTACAACGACCCGGATACTGGTCTGTTTTTCATGCGCGTGCAGTTCACCTGCGTGCGCCTGACCTTTTCAGACCTGCGCAGCCAACTGGCCTTTTTTGCCAAACCTTATTCGATGCAATGGGGCCTGCACGCCACGTCGCAGCCCATGCGCACGGTGCTTCTGGTCAGCAAGGAAGGCCATTGCCTCAATGACTTGTTGTTCCGTTGGAAGAGCGGCCTGCTGGCCATAGACATACGTGCCATCGTGTCCAACCACCGACACTTCTACCAGCTGGCGGCCAGCTACAACATTCCCTTCCACTACATTCCGGTCACACCCGAGACCAAGGCACAGGCCGAAGCCCGCCAGCTGGAGATCATTGAATCGGAGGGCGCAGAACTGGTCGTGCTGGCTCGATACATGCAGATTCTGAGCGATGAGTTTTGCCGCAAGCTGTCGGGCCGCGCGATCAACATCCACCACTCGTTCCTGCCCAGCTTCAAGGGCGCCAAGCCTTATTACCAGGCGCACGACCGCGGTGTGAAACTGATTGGTGCCACAGCGCATTACGTGACGGCCGATCTGGACGAAGGTCCCATCATCGAACAGGACGTGGCGCGCGTGGACCATAGCAAAACGGTGGAAGATTTGACGACCCAGGGCCGCGACACCGAGAGCCAGGTGCTGGCCCGCGCGGTCAAATGGCACAGCGAGCACCGCGTGCTGCTAAACGGCCACAAAACCGTGATTTTCAAGTAAGCCAAAGCCTTGGGGCACGATTTCAAGCAGCCCCCTCGGGGGGCAGCGAACCACCCGCAGCGGGAGCGTGGGGGCCTCTTCTCTTTAGCTCTTCAGGTCAAACCGCCCCACCAACTGGTCCAACGACTGGGCTTGCTCATCCAATGATTGTGCCGCCGCGGCGGCTTGCTCCACCAGCGCGGCATTTTGTTGTGTGGTCTGGTCGATCTGCGCAATGGCGCGGTTCATCTCGGCGATGCCTTCACTCTGCTCCAGCGACGCGCCCGAGATTTCTTCCATCACCGTGCTAACTTTTTCGACGGTCTTGGCCATGTCGGCGATGGTCTGCCCCGCACTGCGTGCCAATTGGGACCCTTCTTTGACCTGACGGGTCGAGTTTTCGATCAGCGCACTGATCTCTTTGGCTGCGGTGGCACTGCGCTGCGCCAGGTCCCGCACCTCGGCGGCCACGACCGCAAAGCCGCGACCCTGTTCACCGGCATGGGCAGCCTCCACCGCGGCGTTCAGCGCCAGGATATTGGTCTGAAAGGCAATGCTCTGGATGGCACCAATATTGGAATGAATGGCCTGCGTGCTCTGGCTGATTTTCTCCATCGTCAGCACCACATTGGCCACCACCTCTCCACCTTGGCGCGCAGCCAGCGTCGCGCTGCTCGACAACTGGGCGGCACGGGTGGAGCTATCGGCATAACGCTTGGCAATCGACGTCAATTGCTCGACATTGGTAGACGTGCGCTCCAGCGATGACGCTTGCTGCTCCGTGCGGTTGGACAGGTCCAGATTACCCATGGAGATTTCACGTGATGCGTTGGCCACCTGGGCCGAGCTGTCGGCAATCTCGCCCATGGTTGCAGCAAGCCGGGTCTGCATTTCGTGCAGCGAGTACAGCAGGCTGTGGGTATCGTTGTCGGCCAGCTCGATATCCATCGACAGGTCGCCATCAGCAATCCGGCTGGCAATGGACTTGGCATAGGCAGGCTCCCCACCCAGCTGGCGTGTCAGGCGTGCAATCACCCAGCTACCCACACCGATCGACAAGGCGATCAGCAGCAGCACAATGCCGATCACCCAGACGACAGAGGTCTTGTAGATCTCGCCGGTGTGCTGCATCGTGGCCTGGGCCGACTGGCCGCGCTGGGCGACCAGACTGTCGACAATCTTCTCGACCTTGCGCGTTTCATTGACGAGCCCAGCATCCTCGGACGCCACGTCGGGGCTCAACTCCATGAAGGACAGCGGCTGCTCCTTGACCAGCTTGATGTAGTCACGCAGGCGCTTGCTCCATTTGGCAATCGCCTCGCCCAGCTGCTTGGCGGTAGCCATCGATTCCTCATTGGTGGACAGGCCCTGGATGGTTTCGATTTTTTTGCCAACCTCGGCCAGGCTACCCTCTACGTCCTTGGCCAGCGTCTCACGCTCGGCCGCGGTGCTGGCGGTCAGCAACTGGGTTTGTGCACGGCTGGCGCGCAACACATTGCTGCGCACCTGTTCGGCCGCTTGGCCAGCCATATATTCCTGCTCATAAATGGTGCTGGTGGATGCGTTCAGACGCCCCATCTGGAACAGCGAGAACACGCCAATGATGAACGCGCCAGCCACGACAATGGCGAACGCCAGGCGCAGGCTGGCACGAACCGACATGCCGTCCGCTGCAGGATTGGTGGGCTTGAGCAAGCGATCACGCACGGTTTGCGCAACGCCTCCCAAGGCTTTCATTGCTTGGTTTCTTTGCGGCAGCCGGACTTGCACAATCGAATCGGCCAACGCGGGCTGCAAGTTCTCAGCTGAATCAGATTCCATCGTGCGGTTCCCAAGCAGAAGATGCTAAAGCATCAGGATAGCCGGGTTTTACGCACGCGTACCCATTTTTTCACCCATGCGGATGGAGCCACCAGGCGCCCATTGGGGGTTGAAAGCCAAGGGGCCGCGCGGAAACAAAAGCACCACGGTAGAGCCGAGCAAGAATCGTCCCATCTCAGCGCCTTGGGCCAGGTTTACACCACCATCTTTATACAGACGCTCCCACAAATGACCCGGCCGCGGCGGATTGATCTGCCCGTGCCAGACCGTGGCCATGCTGCCCACGACGGTGGCGCCCACAAGCACCTGCACAAACGGACCCTGCGGCGAATCGAACACGCAGACCACGCGCTCGTTGCGTGCAAACAGCCCCGGCACGCCACGCGCCGTAGTCGGGTTGACTGAGAACAGATCGCCAGGCACATAAATCATGCGCCGCAGTACGGCGGCGCAGGGCATGTGGATGCGGTGGTAGTCCTTGGGGCTCAGGTACAGCGTGACGAAGTGGCCATCCTCAAACTCCGCGGCCAGTGCTGCATCGCCACCCACCAGCGCGGTCGTCGAATAGTTGTGGCCCTTGGCCTGGAAAATCTGGTCTTTTTTGATGGACCCGAATTGGCTGATGGCGCCGTCCACGGGGCATAACAGATCCGCCTGTGCCAACGGGCGAGCGCCGTCTTTCAGGGGCCGGGTAAAAAAATCGTTGAAGGTCGCGTAGCTGGCGATGTCGGGATTGGCGGCCTCGGCCATATCGACGTTGTAGCGCTTGACGAACCAGCGGATGACGGAGGTCGTCGTACCACCGGCGCGGGCGCTGGCCAGTTTGCCAAGCAATGCGGTGATGGCTTGTTTGGGAATCAGGTACTGCGGCAATACCGCCAGGGTGTCGGACACGGCAGTTCCTTTATAGATGTTGGGACGTGTGGCGCGGGAGAATGCGGCCGGATTATAGTAAGCCAATGAATACTAACCCCACGCCTCCCGACGCGCGTGGTGCGCTGCCCCCCGTGGGGGCGCCCACTGCCGCGGGGCGGCCCAGCGGCAGTGGCACGGCACGCATCCCCCCGATCCAATGCCTGCTGACCTTTGAGGCCCTGGCCCGCCTGCGCAGTGTGACGCTGGCCGCCGAAGAGCAGTGCGTCACGCCCAGCGCGGTCAGCCACCGCGTGCGCCAACTGGAGCAGACCATTGGCACCAAGCTGTTTGGCCGCGCCGATTTTTCGCTGACCACCGAGGGTAGCGAATACCTGGCCCATGTGCGCGAGGGCTTGGCCAGCCTGCAGAAATTCCCCAGCTCGGCCGCAGCTCCCGGCAAGCGCAAGCTGCGGCTGGCTGTCACGCCGACGTTCTCACGCTCCATCCTGATCCCCCGGCTGCGCCAGTTTACTGAGGCCTACCCCGAGATCGACCTGACACTGCAAGTCTCCATACCGCTGCTGGATGTGGTGGCCGAAGACGCTGACTTGGTCGTGCGCTTTGGCCCCGGCCGCTACGCCGACATGGAATTCGTGTGCCTGGCCAAGGATGAAGTGACCCCGCTGGCCTCGCCCGCCTTTTTGCGAGAACACGGGCCGTTTGAGGTGGCCCAAGACCTTGGTGGGATACCCCTGCTGCGCAGCCCACTGGAGCCATGGCGCACCTGGTTTGCCGCCCGAGGCCTGGACTGGCCCGAACCTGTAGATGGCTCGCAGTTCAACGACATCGGCCTGATGTGTGACGCTGCCGCCGCGGGCATGGGTGTTGCCCTGGTCCGGATGAAACTCGGAGCGCCCTGGTTAGACAATGGCTCACTGGTCCGTCTGGGGAGCAACGATGTGTTCAGCCGCAACGTCCCGAGCCCCCATGCGCACTACCTTTGCTGGCGCACCGGGACTATGGACCGGTGGGAGTGCGTGGCCTTTGCCGATTGGCTTCGCCAGGTCACGGCCTGATCAACGCAGGCCTGGCCTTACACCGGGGCACCGGCTACCTGGTTGCCGCCCTGCGCGATGGCCAGTTTCAGCGCAGACGTTGCGCGCTCCATGATGTCCAACGGCGCGTCGATAGGCCGGGCGACCGCTACCCCGATGCTTACGCGCAGCGCACGCCCGATGGGCGGCAGCGCCTCAACAGCCAGGCGCAACCGCTCTGCAACAGCAACCAACTCTGCATCGTCTGCTCCGGGCAACAGTGCGGCAAAGCGACGCGACTGCATGCAGGCCAAGGTGTCATACCCGCGCGCCTGGGCCTTGAATGCACGAGCCACACGGCGCAGCGCATCGTCTGCCGCCACAGCACCAAAGTCTCGGCCAAAGTTGCGCAAGTGGTCAATATCGGCCAGCACCACGGCCAAGCGGGAATGGTTGCGCTCCACCCTGTGCAGCTCTTCCGCCAGTGACTGCTCAAACTTACGCTGGTTGTACAGGCCGGTGGTTGCGTCAATGGGGTTCGCGTGGGCCAAATCCGCGTTTTCGCTCTCCAGCTGAATCTGGTACTGCTCCAACTCCACCTGCATTTCCATCACAGACTGGTTCAGCGTCTCCAAATCGGAATTGGCCCGGCGCAGGGCTAGCAACTCCCCTGCCTGCCGCGCTAGAGCTTGTAGACCTTGAGCCATGGCTGGCGTCAATTGCCGCGGCACGCGGTCAATGACGCAAACGGTGCCTAGTGCAGCGCCAGAAGGCGACAGCAAAGGAGCCCCCGCATAGAAACGGATGCCATTTTCGCCCACAACCATAGGGTTGTGCATGAAGCGCGGGTCCAGCGTGGCATCCTGCACTTCCATGATGGCGGAGGGGTTGCGGATCGCGTGCGCACAGAAAGCCTGGTCGCGCGGCGTCTCCTCCACATCCATACCTACCCGCGCCTTGAACCACTGGCGATCTTCTGTGATCAGGGAGACCATTGCCGTCGGTGTACCGCATATCAGGGACGCCACGTTGACAATGTCGTCATAGGCCGGCTCGGGAGCAGTGTCCACCAACCGGTAGCTTTGCAGTATTTGCAGTCTTCGTGTTTCCTCGTCGAGACCGTTGTCTGTATGCAGACCCGCGAGCTGCGTTGCTTCATAGTCCGTGTCCTCCTCTGCGAGGCTGTTCAATCGGGTTGGGGCAAAGCCGGTTGTATCTGACATAGCTACTCTCATGGACGGATGGTTAACGACGATCGATGCGGCATGCTACCGCAGTCGACATTTGCCCGCTGACGATCTAATTTCACGAACTCGCTGCATTTCTTTCAGCTGAACATCGCAGTATTGGCCTACAGTTATCAAACACTATCTACCCGCACGCAATGATAAACGACGACAGTCAAATTCTGCTACAAAAAAAGGAGCTGCTTACGCGCGTGGTGCAAGGGCTAGAGGCCCATTTGCCTTCAAGCAGCCTGCTGTGGAACCGTGAAGACACCACGCCCTATGAATGCGACGGCCTGACCGCCTATCGCCAGCGCCCGCTGGTCGTGGCCCTGCCCGAGTCTGAGGCGCAGGTAGCGGCAGTCCTCAAAACCTGCTTCGATATGGGCGTGCCCGTCGTGGCGCGCGGTGCGGGCACGGGTCTGTCGGGCGGCGCCATGCCGCATGCGTTGGGCGTAACCCTGTCGCTGGCCAAATTCAACAAAATCGTCAAGATGGACAAGCGCAGCCGCACGGCCGTTGTCCAGTGTGGCGTGCGCAACCTGGCCATCAGCGAGGCGGCCGCGCCGCTGGGCCTGTACTATGCGCCCGACCCGTCGAGCCAGATCGCCTGCACCATAGGCGGCAATGTGGCTGAAAACTCGGGCGGCGTGCATTGCCTCAAATACGGGCTGACGCTGCACAACGTGCTCAAGGTCAAGGGCTACACAGTGGAGGGCAAGCCCATCACCTTTGGCAGCGACGCGTTGGACACGCCGGGCTATGACCTGCTGAGCTTGGTCGTGGGCAGTGAGGGCATGCTGGCCGTCATCACCGAAGTCACCGTCAAGCTGGTGCCCAAGCCCATGCTTGCGCGCTGCATCATGGCCAGCTTTGACGACCTGCGCAAAGCGGGCGATGCGGTGGCCGCGGTCATTGCGGCCGGCATCATCCCTGCCGGGCTGGAGATGATGGACAAGCCCATGACAGCCGCAGTGGAAGACTTTGTGCAGGCGGGCTACGACCTGACAGCCGAGGCTATTCTGCTGTGCGAAAGCGACGGCACGCCCGAAGAGGTGGAGGAAGAAATCGGTCGCATGGCGGATGTGCTGCGCACCCATGGGGCAACCGCGATCGCCGTCAGCCAGAACGAAGCCGAGCGCCTGAAGTTCTGGAGTGGCCGCAAGAACGCCTTCCCCGCCAGCGGCCGCATCAGCCCGGACTACATGTGCATGGACAGCACCATCCCACGCAAGCGGCTGGCCGACATCCTGCTGGCCATTCAAGAGATGGAGAAGAAGTACCAGTTGCGCTGCGCCAATGTGTTCCACGCCGGTGACGGTAACCTGCACCCGCTGATCCTGTTCGACGCCAACGACCCTGACCAGTTACACCGTTGCGAGTTGTTTGGTGCCGACATCCTGGAAACCAGCGTAGCGATGGGCGGCACGGTGACCGGGGAACACGGTGTGGGTGTGGAAAAACTCAACTCGATGTGCGTGCAGTTTTCTGCGGCTGAAAATGCGCAGATGCTGGGCATCAAACACGCTTTTGACACCAAGGGTTTGCTCAACCCCGGCAAAGTGATACCAACGCTGCAGCGCTGTGCCGAGTACGGCAAGATGCTGGTACGTGGCGGGCAGATCAAGCACCCGGATCTGCCGCGGTTTTAAAGCAGCCTGCGGTTGCAGGCTGCAATGACGATCTCGTAGTCGCTTATTTGGTTTCGGCGAGTTTGGTTTCCAACACGCCCTTTTGCCCTTGCGCTGGGTCTACGATTTGCAACTTGGAACGCGCGCTGCCGAAACCCATTTTCACTTCTTGCCACAAGTACAACAATGTTCCAGGCTTGGCGTCGATTTCAACCGAGCTTTCGTTTTCGGTTTTGGAGGTGATGGTGTGTTTGCCCGGCGCCACTTCCTTGTATAGATAAGTATTGGCCCCGGTCTGTCCAATCATTTGACCGTCTACTTCGACGTTCATCTTGATGGCCGCACCCATGGTTTCATTGCGGTAGACAAAAACACCGGCTTTGTCCTTGGGAGCCGTGAACGTTTTGAGGGCTGCGTCCTGCTTGGCATCACCCATATTGACCGTTGCACAGCCGACAAGGCTTAGGGCCAAAAAAGCTACAGCGACAAATTTCTTCATGGGAATTTTCTTTCTACAGATGTGTGACAGTTGAAATAACAAAAAGAGACCGGCGCAAGGGGCGCATCGGTCGGTGCAGATGTTAAATCGGTATCCCAGCAAAACGCGGGCTACCGCCACAAAAATCAGAAGCCAGACACGCCGGCTACTTGGCGTAACCGAGGTTCGGGTACCAGTTGGCCGGACGACCTTCTGGTGTGCTGTCCAGAACCGTCCATAGTGGCATCAGATCGGGTGCGCCGCGGGGGTCCTGACCCGGATCTGCGGTCTCGCCACCCATCTCACCACTCCAGAAGTGGCGGATGCTGCCATCGCGTCGCGTAAAGACATTGAAGGCCGGCACGTCTGCGTCGTCCGCGTTCACATAGTCTCGTGTGTAGTCACCGGCGGCATCGGAATAGAGGTTGAGGTGATGCCAGCCGCGCTCTTGCCTGAAGGCCATCAGGCGCTCGATGGGTGAACGCGCGAAGATGGCAAGCGCAATGTTCTGCTCGACATCCGGCGCCTCGCCATCCCAGGCCGACAATAACGAGGTACACATGGGGCACGGCCGCTCGCGCTGAGGGCCGAACATATAGCTGTAAACCGCCAGAGTTTGTTTGTCGCCAAAGAGGTCGGCAAAAGTAACGGGCCCATGCTCGCCGACAAACTGGTAAGGCTTGGCGACCATACCCCCCGGTGGCAGGGCACGGCGCTGCTGCGCAACACGTTCGATATGGCGGCGCAGTTCAATCTCTTCGGCCAGCAGCGCGGTGCGTGCAGTGCGGTATTCCTTGCTCTCGTTCGGAAAGCGCACTGCGTTCCTGGTTGCCAGTTCGGCGGCGGGTGGCAGGTGCTGTGGGGTGGTGGTGGTAGTAGTCATTACGTGGGTCCCTCTCTTGCTTCTCCATGTTCGGCATCCGGGACAGCCTAGGCAGTTAACAAGCGGTATCGGACAGGAATGCGTCGTGGATGCGGCGAGACCCAAACATTGACATTGCGCCAGGAACGGCTAGTTGACTGTGCGCCATGCCACTTAGCGGCCTGGATAAATAAAGTTCTGCCCACTCCGGCTGCCAGGGGTTTCAAGCTATGTCAGTGGCTTTTTTACTCGGGAAGTGCAAAGATTTGATGCGCGAAGGATTCCGGCTATAGACACATTGCAGTCATCCATGTTTCCAGAAAGCGGACGTTCAAATCACGAGAATTGTGGCTTCAACGCCATTCATAAACCGCTGGCGAAGCGCGTAGCGATTTGCCAGTCGGGCACGCAAGGCGTGCGAATTTGATGAATTTGTTGGGCTCTTGAGTTTGCTGATAGACCTCCGATCTATTTCGACGTCAAACCCTTCTGAGCGATCTTACTTCGCACGAAGTCCGGGAAACCATTCATCTTGCCCTCAAGTTGTTTGACTTGAAGGTGATTGGCCCTGGAAAAGTTTTCCCACTCGTCCTGCTCAGCCTTGGAGAAGTCCTCGTACTTCAAAGTAATTGACTGAAACCCGAATAACTCTCTAACCATGCTCTCTCCGATCCTCTTGCCAACAGCAGTGCCATACATTTTTTGCTGAAGTAAGAGTTCAGGCTCCTCAAGGTACTCTGCATACACTTGATAAAAACGATCATTGAGGCGCTGAATATCTTCCCGCTTAACAGGACGTCCTTGGATTCGTTTGTCGAGATCAATAGCGGAAAATATCGGGCTCCATGTTCTCGTAGAGATTGCTAACTTTGTGTCCCCGGTTTGATGCGCAGGCCCAACAATGTGTTGCGCAAAGCAAGACACAGATACCCATGCAATAAGCACTAACAACGTACCTTTCCAATTCATAGCTTGCTTCCTCATGCCCAACTTAATATAGTTTGCAAAACCCGGTTGATACATCCGGGCCCTGACAATACATTTCTAAAAAATTCCTGCAGGCCCGCGCGCAGCCTCGGTTTCTACGGATTCATACATTCTTTTGCAGGTATAAATATTTCGACAAACCCCGCACATTGCTTTTACCCGATTCTAGGCGGCAAGTGGGTCTTTACTCAAACTGGTCCACGCCCCTGAAGGACCGGTTTCACCCACATGAGACGGTGAATGCTCCGCAACGGCTTCTTTCTATATTTCCGTATTCTCGAGTATCTCAATTTCCTTTCGAAGAGCAGTAAGTCGAAACTCCGTTTTTTCGAACAGATGTCCTTTCGGCCAAATTAACCCGGCGCGAACCGCTCTCAATCGCAAGTCCCTCAGGTCATCCACGCGTCGCCACGCCCAGATGCGCCACCTCGGGATCATCAAGGACCACCACATCCAAGCAATGCAGCATCCGGACATGAGTAGTGCAAAAATTAACCCCAATTCCGGCAGGGTAGCCGGGTGTGTTGAGTTTGGCGGTAGAAAGATTGCCCATAAGACCATGGGACCGACCAACAGAAGTAAGGCCGGGATGTTTACCCAAATTGTTCCAATTAAGACTGCATTTCTAATTGTTGTGCGTTTCATTGATCAGTCTTGGTTTTCGAAATTCGTTGAATCTTCGTCACAACTGGACTGCCGCAACGAAAGTCTGCTTCCGCCCCACGGCAGCGCCGATAGCAGACACATTGCCGACTTTAGCGGCGCTCGGACGCAGTCCTTTAGCGTTTGAATTGACCGACCTGCGCGGACCTTTTCCCAGGTCCAGTCGAATGACGGGTTGGTCAACCTACTTTTGCAAGACGCCAGTATGCCCAGCCCATTGTTAGAGCGGCGCCACAGGCGGGAACGAAATCTCGCGTCATCATCCACCAGGGAAATTCGCCATAGTAGGCCCAAGGTTTGCGAGCCCACAACAAAACTACAAGTCCGCTCCAAACTACTGGCACTCCACAACTTGAGACTAGGGAAAGATGGCCTTTACGCCACACCGATGAGGCAATAAGGACGAGCAATGGCACCATAAGGTAGATGGCGCCCAAGATGATGAAATTGCCAACCCAGTCGTAGTAGATAGGGAGCGTCCCGGCCCAGAAGCCAGGCATTCGAAGAGCAATTTCGAATTGAAATATTAAGAGACCAGCAGTCAATGCCGCAATTGCGATCAAAAAGATGCGAGTAACAGTGTTCATTTAAGGTACTGCTTGATGATAGGAGTCATCATCGCTCGATTGGAAGACTTGCACAAATGACTGCTACCGACCCCAAACGGCAGACATCTGGGACCGCCACCCCAGATCCAAGCTACGCAATCTTCTCCAATGCCTCAGCCAACTGCGCCACCGTCCGGTCCACGTTGTGCAGCTTCTCCAGCCCGAACAGCCCCACGCGGAAGGTGCTGAAATCGGCAGGCTCATCACACTGCAGGGGCACGCCAGCCGCGGTCTGCAAGCCCTGCGCCAAAAACTTCTTGCTATTTTGCATGCCTGGGTCTTCGGTGTAGCTGACGACCACGCCCGGCGCCTTGAAACCTTCGGCCGCCACGCTGACGATGCCCTTGCTCTCAAACAGGACCCGCACCTTGGCACCCAGATCGATCTGCTCCGCCCGCACCTTTTCAAATCCGTAGTTGCGCGTCTCCTGCATCACTTCGCGCAAGCGGGTCAGAGCGTCGGTGGGCATGGTGGCGTGGTACATGTGGGCGCCGCCTTCGTAGGCTTCCATGATCTGCAGCCACTTCTTCAAATCGCAGGCAAAGCTCGTGCTGGTGGTGGCGTCGATCGCGGCGCGAGCGCGTTCGCTCAAGCACACCATCGCGCAGCAGGGTGATCCGCTCCAGCCCTTTTGCGGCGCGCTGACCAGCACGTCCACACCCGTGGCTTGCATGTCCACCCACATGGCGCCAGACGCAATGCAGTCCAGCACAAACAAGCCCCCCACCGCATGCACGGCATCAGACACGGCGCGCAGGTAGTCGTCGGGCAGCATCATGCCGGCGGCGGTCTCCACATGCGGCGCGAACACCACGTCGGGCTTCTCGCGTGCAATCGTGGCCACGACTTCATCCACGGGACACGGAATCCACGGCGCCTGTTTGCCCTCGCCCACGCGGCGGGCCTTCAACACGGTGGATGCGCTGGGGATGCGGCCCATGTCCATAATTTGCGTCCAGCGGTAGCTGAACCAGCCGTTACGGATGACGAGTGTTTTCTTGTCAGTGGCGAACTGGCGGGCCACGGCCTCCATGCCAAAGGTGCCACTGCCGGGCACCAGCACGGCGGACTTGGCGTGGTAGACCTCTTTGAGGATCGCAGAAATGTCCTTCATGACGCCCTGGAAACGCTGCGACATGTGGTTTAGCGCGCGGTCGGTGTAGACCACCGAAAATTCGAGCAGGCCCTCGGGGTCGATCTGGGGTAATAGTCCGGGCATGGCGGTCTCCTTGGCTCTTTGGTTTTAGGCAGACAACCAGCTTAGCATGGGCCGACAGCCCACGTAGCGCCCCTACCAGGTATCAATGCTGGGGCCTATGGCCGAGGGGTCAACCCGACCGGCCTGCAAGCCGCGCACCAACCAGGCGCGGGTGTCCGCCGGGTCGATCACCGCATCAATCTCCAGCATGGCGGCCATGTTCATCGCACTGCCGTTGTCGTATTGGCGGGCGACCAGTTGGTCGTACAAGACCTGGCGCTGGGGTCCTTCGGGCACGGCCTCCAGTTCTTTCTTGAAGCCAAGCCGCACCGCGCCTTCCAGCCCCATGGCGCCAAACTCGCCGGTGGGCCAGGCTACGGTGAACAGCGGCGAATGGAAGCCACCGGCCGTCATGCCCATCGCGCCCAGACCATAGCCCTTGCGCAGCACCACGCTCAGGAAGGGCACACGCAAGTGCGCAGCGGCGATGAACAGCCGGCTGACGTGCCGCACCTGGGCCGTGGCCTCGGTGTCCGGCCCGACCATGAAGCCCGGTGTGTCCACCAGGCTGACGATGGGCAGGCCGTGGGCATTGCACAGCTGCATGAAACGCGCGGCCTTGTCGGCGGCATCCGCGTCTATGGCGCCGCCCAGGTGCAGCGGGTTGTTGGCCAGCAGGCCTATGGGCCGACCTTCCACGCGGGCCAGCGCCGTGTGGATGCCTTTGCCGAAACCGGTGCGCAGTTCCAGCAGCGAGCCCACGTCGGCAACGCCCTGCAGCGCAGTGCGGATGTCGTAGACCCGCAGCCGGTTCTCGGGCACCACATCGCGCAGAGCCAGCGCGGGTGGTGCGGTGAAGTCCGTCGCAGGCCCCTGGAAGAACGACAAATAATGGCGCGCCGCGGCCACGGCCTGCGCTTCGTCGTCCACCAAAATGTCAATGACGCCATTGCCATGCTGCACGCTGGATGGGCCAATCTGCTCGGGTTTGAACACACCCAGGCCACCACCCTCCACCATGGCCGGGCCGCCCATGCCGATGTTGCTGGACTTTGTGGCGATGATGACATCACTGCACCCCAGCAGTGCCGCGTTGCCGGCAAAACAACGCCCTGCCGCGATACCCACCACCGGAACCTGGCCGTTGAGTCGCGCATAGCTGGCAAACGTGGCCATGTTCAGCCCGGCAACGATGGGCACATCCACATCGCCCGGCCGACCACCGCCGCCTTCGGCAAACAATACGACCGGCAGTTTGTTTTGTAGCGCAATGCCCAGCATGCGGTCGGTCTTCTGGTGGTTGCGCGCGCCCTGCGTGCCGGCCAGCACCGTAGCGTCGTAGGCCATGGCGACGATGGGCTGGCCGTTGACCTGACCCAAGCCAGTGACCATGCCGTCTGCGGGGGTGTTCTGGATAAGGTCCTCGGCGCTGCGGCGGCTACGCTGCGCGGCCACGGCCAGGGCGCCGTATTCGGTGAAGGTACCGGCATCGCACAGGTCGGCAATGTTTTCGCGGGCGCTGCGCAGGCCCAGGGCGTGGCGCTTGGCCATCGCCTCGGGGCGGCTGGCATCCAAGGTGAAGGCTTGACGCTCCAGTAGTTTCTGCAGGTCGGCTCGCGGGGCACCCGGCGCATCTGCTTCTGTCGCTGGGTTGGCGGAATTGTTTGGGGTGTTTTCGGGCTCTGGCCCTGGCGCAGTGTGCGTAAGCCGCTCTGAAATCAATAGCACCTCATCGGCATTGACCATCTCGCCCGGTGCAAACAGCAGCTCGGTGACACGGCCTTCCCGCTCGGCGCGCACCTCGTGCTCCATCTTCATCGCCTCCAGAACCACGACCACGTCGCCTGCGCGTACGGTGTCGCCACGTTGAACCAGCCATTGGACAACTTGAGCCTGCAAGGGGGAGCGGATGTGGGTCATGGCGGCATTGTGGAGCAAGCCCCGATGCGGCCGGGTCAAGCAAGCGACAGCCGCAAAGGGTCTATCCGATTTGCTCCACAATCGCGGCATGCAACACACCCCACTGATAGAAATGACCCGCGGCGGCACGTTGGAAAACCAGCACTTTGGCTCGCTCGCCGTCGTCGACACCCAGGGCAAACTGCTGGCCCATGCCGGCGATCCGCACTGGATGACCTTTACCCGCTCCACGCTCAAAGCGTTGCAGGCGCTGCCGTTTGTTGAGGCCGGCGGCCCGCAGCACTTTGGCTTCACGCCCGAGCACGTTGCGCTGCTGTGTGCCAGCCACAATGGCGAGCCCATGCATGTGCAGACCGCGCAGCAGATGCTGGAGAAAGCTGGCCAAACCTACAAGGTGCTGCGCTGCGGTTGCCACGTGCCCTACCACTTCGAGATTGCCGGAAAGGCTCCCAGCCCGAGTGAAACCTTTGATGAGCGCTACAACAACTGTAGCGGTAAGCACGCAGGCTTTGTCGCCTACTGCGTGCAGCATGGCTTAAGCCTGGACAACTACGAGGCGCCCGATCACCCGCTGCAACAGGCGATTCGCCGCGACGTGGCCCAAGTCGTGGGCATGGATGCCGCCGACCTGAAGGCGGGTGTGGACGGCTGCTCTGCACCCAACTACGCCATGCCTCTGTCACGCCTGGCCTACGGCTATGCACGCCTGGCCAGTGGCGCGCTTGACAGCCAGTTTGGCAACAGCTTTGCGCAGCTCAGCGCTGCGATGACTGCCCACCCAGATCTGGTCAGCGGCACCGGGCGCAACGACAAGGCATTTATGGAAGCCGGTAATGGCGACTGGGTGACCAAGGTCGGTGCCGACGGCGTGCAAGTAGTTGGCAGCACCACCCGCGGTCAAGCCTTTGCGCTGAAGATCATCGACGCCAACAAGCCCGCGCTATTTGCCGCCAGCGTCGAGGTCATGGAACAACTGGGCTGGCTCAATGACGCGCAACGCGAGGCCCTGCGCCCCTGGCGCGCCCAAGCCATCGTCAACGCCCGTGGCATCCACGTCGGCGAGCGCCGCCCGGCCTTTCAACTACAAACAACTTAATTACTGCACCCCACCATGACCAATACCAAGATCAGCTTGATAGGCGCGCCCACCGACATCGGCGCGGGCAGCCGCGGCGCCAGCATGGGCCCCGAGGCCATGCGCGTGGCCAACATCGCCCCGGTGCTTGCTGCGCAGGGCCTGGACGTAGTCGACAAGGGCAATGTAGTCGGCCCCAGTAACCCCTGGTTACCGCCAGTGGACGGCTACCGCCACCTGGCCGAAGTCACCCACTGGAACCAATCCGTGCACGACGCGGTGTATGCCGAGTTGTCTGATGGCCGCCTGCCCATCCTGCTGGGCGGCGACCACTGCTTGGGCATAGGCTCGATCAGCGCCGTGGCCCGCCACTGCCGCGACACCGGCAAGAAGCTGCGAATCCTGTGGCTGGACGCGCATGCCGACTTCAATACCAACACGCTGACGCCCAGCGGCAACCTCCACGGCATGCCGGTAGCCTGCCTGTGCGGCCATGGCCCCAAGGAGCTGATCGAAATCGGCGGCCACGTGCCGGCCATTTCGCCCAAGTGGATACGCCAGATCGGCATCCGCAGCGTGGACGAGGGCGAAAAACGTTTCGTGCACGAGATGGATCTGGAAGTGTTCGACATGCGCTACATCGACGAGATGGGCATGCGCGCAGCGATGGAGTTGGCATTGGCGCTGGTGGACGCCAACACCCACCTGCATGTGAGCTTTGACGTGGACTTCCTGGACCCTGCCATAGCCCCCGGCGTGGGCACCACGGTGCGTGGCGGCCCCAACTACCGCGAGGCGCAGTTGTGCATGGAGATGATTGCCGACACCGGCCGCCTGGCATCGCTCGACGTCATGGAGCTCAACCCCGCGCTGGACGAACGCAACCGCACGGCCGAGGTGGCGGTGGACCTGATCGAGTCGCTGTTTGGCAAAAGCACGCTGATGCGCAAATAACCACCGTGCGTGTGGCCCCACACAGACCTGGCCCACCCTTTCACCGGACACTGCGTGCTTTTTCGGGAGACGCATTTGATTCGATCGATAGTGGATACGGTAGTACCGGGCTTGGGTTCGCGGTTGGAGGGGTTGCAGTCGTTTGACTCGCCGGCGGGCGGTAAGGCATGTACCTATCACCACCGTTTCTCCAGCGGGCCCAAAGGAAATGCAGACCAGCGCGCTGTCATCGCGTCGCTGAAGCGCACTTCCGCCCTCGCCAAGAAAGCACCGCGTCTGCAGCAACTGCGCGTGTTGCGCAAGCACATGGACAATTTAAGTGCAGACCGCGTATTTGACGCGCAGTTCATACCCGTAGACGCTGGCGGTGTGCCAGCGGAATGGGTGGTCGCCCCCGGCGCTGACAGCCGCCGCCGTACGCTGTACATCCATGGCGGTGCCTGGGTCATGGGCAGCGCGCGCAGCCACCGCGCGATCACCACGCGTTTTTCCGAAATCACCGGCGGCGCCGTGTTAGCCATCGACTACCGGCTGATGCCCGAACACAGCCGCATGGATGGCATCGAAGATTGCCGTAGCAGCTACCGCTGGATGCTGGATCACGGCCCGGACGACGCCACCAGCGTCGCCCCTGCCAGCGCCGTGTATGTGGCCGGCGACTCTGCCGGCGGAAACCTGACGCTGTCATTGATCGCCTGGGTTCGGGACCAGGGCTTGCACGCACCAGACGCTGCGGTGGCCCTGTCCCCCGCTACCGATGGCACGATGGGCAGCCCCAGCTTGCGCACCAACTTGCACAGCGACGCGATGCTGGGCCCGGCGTTTGGCGCCCTGTCATGGGTGCCGCGCGCGGCACTGTTGGGGCTGTATTGGTTGCGTACGCGCATTCGCCCCAGCCACCCGGTGGTGTCACCGATTTTTGGTAACCTGGCCGGTCTGCCGCCCGTGCTCATACAGGCCAGCGAGGTCGAAATGCTGCTCGATGACAGCGTGCGCTATACCCACAAGGCGCGGGCCGCAGGCTCCGCGGTCACGCTGCAAACCTGGAGCAACATGGTGCATGTGTGGCACATCTTCGACCCCGATCTGGCCGAGGCCCGCCAAGCTTTTGATGAGATTCGAAAGTTCCTGGCCCGGCCCCGCCGGTTAGCCTAGGAACGAATTTCTACTTCTGGGGATACTGGACTACCTGCACATAGTTGTCACCCTTCAGGTAGCGCTTGGCGACAGTCTGTAAGTCTGCCAGCGTGATGGCAGCCAGCTGGTTTTCGTAATCCAGAATTTTGGCTGGATCGGTGCCATACAGGGCTGCGGACTGCAGGCGCGACGCCCAGAAGCTATTTTCGCGAAGGTTCTTGCGGTGCGTGGTCAACCAATTTTGCTTGACCTTGGCCCAGTCGGCAGCCTCGACCCCCGTCTCCTGGATTTTCCGGATCTCTTCCCAGGCAGCTGTAATCACCCTGTCCACGTTTTCGGGTGCACAGGGCAGCGTCAACGTCAGTTGGTAGTGCTCATACGGGGTGCGCACCAGGTTACCCCGCATGCCACCGCCGTAGATCAGCGTGAGCTTCTCGCGCAAGACGTCGATGATCTTGATGTTCAACACCTCGACCAGCGCGTTCACCCGCAGTTGCTCTTCGTCAGAATACGCCGCTGCACCCGTGAAGTTGATGGAGACCTGGCTCTTGGGCTCCGTGCCGGCTCGCACATCTTTCTTCACGATCCCGGTCACAGGGCGTATACCCAGGTCTTTGAAGTCGGTGGAAATATCTGGCGTGGGCAGGCTGGCCAAGTAGCGTGCAACCAGAGGCTTGGCTGTCTCGGGGGAGAAGCTGCCAACCATTACAAACGTCAAGCCCTTGGCACTGGAGAAACGCTCCTGGTAGATGCTGCGCATGCGCTCCATGTCGAGCTGGTTGAAGTTTTCCGGCCTGGGCGTGAGCAGCAGGCGCGGGTGGTTGTTGAACAGCGTGGTCTGCACCGCATCAAAAAACACAGACTCGGGGCGCGCCATCGCATTGCGAGCCGCATCCTGCGAGCGGGACACAAAAGATTGGTACAGGTCGGCGTCGCGCCTGGGGGGTGCAAACTTCATGCTCAACAGTTGAAGCGTAGTCTCCAGATCGGCGTTGCTGGATGAAGCAACGACAGCCTCGTTGAATCCGGCCAAACCGGCACTCACCGAGGTCACCTTGCCGGCCAGTGTTCGTTCCAAGTCGGTGGGCGCAAAGTCCGCCAGTCCCATCGCCTGGACCACGGAGCTGGCCATCGCCGCGTTGTACATGTCCGCCTGGCCATACAGGGACTGGCCACCGAAGCGGTTGGCGCCAATCATGATCTCGTCGTTTTTGAAGTCCGTAGGTTTGAGGATGACCTTAAGCCCGTTGGACAGGTCCCACTCGGTGGTTCCAAGTGCGGCATTGCGCCGCTCGGCGACGATGCTGCCCGCGGTGGGCAGCTTGGCCATCAATTGGGTGGCCACGGCTTTCTCAACCCGGGCGCTGACGGTGCGCTGCTCCGCCTGGCTGACACTGGTCAGCAGTTGAGCCTCGGTAGGCGTGGTACTTTCGGCACCCTCGTTGCCGGTGTAGGCAACCAGCTTGGCCGATTTCTCCGGGATCACCGTCTGCGCAAAACCGTTGACGTCGGCTAGCGTGATGGTGGGCAGCAGCTCCCGCGCATAGGCGAGCTCGCTGCCAATACCGGGAATGGCTTCCTGCTCCAAAAAGTTACGCAGGTATTCGGCAGCGTAACGCGCGGAGTCTGTCTTCTCGCGCTCAGCGTAGGCCTGCTCCGTGTTGCGCAGCAGGGTCTTCTTGCTGCGATCCAGCTCAGCGGCGGAAAACCCGAACTGCCGTGCACGTTCGTTTTCCTGCACCAGCGCATCGACTGCAGGCACCACGCCCTGGCGCCCCAACACTGCGCTTGAGCTGAAGGTTCGATAGCCCGGCACCAAACGACCCACGCCGCTGCCACCGCCCACAAACGGTGGGGTGGCCTGCTGGGTCAACTCTTGCATACGTTGCCCCAGCATGGTGCCAAACAGGTTCTCCACCATGGACTGGCGGTAGTCGCCCAACGTACGTACGGTCCGCGCGGGTTGCACGGGGTAGCGGATCATCATTGCGTTTCTGGTGGCTTCCTTGTCGGTCACGACAACGGCCTCCGAGTCAGTGCGTGCCGCCAGCGTGGGGTACAGGCGGGGCCGCTCGTTCTGGGGGTTTTTCAAAGCGCCAAAATGGGTTTCCACCAGAGCCTTGGCAGTGGCGGGCTCAATGTCGCCCACTACCACCACCGCCATCAGGTTGGGGCGGTACCAGTCTTTGTAAAAGCGCTTGATGGCATCGTGGTGAAAACCTTTCAGGCTCTCCTCCGTGCCAATGGGCAGGCGCTTGGCGTAAAGGGATCCGCTGAATATCTTGGGCATGAGGACTTTGTTCATGCGGTCCTGCGCTCCCTTTCCCAGGCGCAATTCCTCAAGCACGATGGAGCGTTCGAGGTCAGTATCGGCGTCATTGAAGCTGACGCCCTGTGCCCAGTCCTGTAGCACCAAAAAGCCTTTTTTGACGTTCTCGGGGTTCTCGGTCGGGATGGGCAGGATGTACACCGTCTCGTTGAAGCTGGTGTATGCATTCAGGTCCGCACCGAATTTCAGACCAATGGATTGCAGGTAGGACACCAACTCATGCTTCTTGAAGTTGGTGGAGCCATTGAACGCCATGTGCTCCACCACATGGGCCAGGCCGAGTTGGTCTTCATCTTCCAGGATAGACCCGGCCTTGACGACAAGGCGCAGTTCGAGTCGTTTCTCGGGACGGTTGTTCTTCTGAATGTAGTAGCGCAAGCCATTGGGCAACTGCCCCACCGTGACCTCGGGGCTGGTGGGCAGCGCATCGGACAAATTGAGCGCGGCCTGCACACTCCAGGCGCTGGCAAGTAGCGCTACGGTTGTGCACAGGTTCCGGATGAGCGTAGATGCCATGTTTTTCCCGTTGGTGATAATCCCCAAAGCTTAGCAGTAGCCATGCGTAGAATGTGATTCACCCACCCCCAACGCCTGGATCGGCTGCGTAAATGCTCCTACAACGGTCCCCGTTCTCCCGCAACGTATGGCTTACAGCAGGCCTGGTGGTGGCCATGGCGGCGCTGTTCCTTGCCTACATGGCGCAGGAAAGCATCTTCCACAGCGCTGACGCGCGGCGCTACCGGCTGGTTCGCCTGGCCGACGAGTTGCGCCTTTCCTCTGATGAACTGACCCGCATGGCGCGTACCTACATTGCCACCGGGGACCCACGCTACAAAAGCCATCACCTGTACATCGCAGCTGTGTGCGACGGACGTCAGCCGCGCCCGTTGGACTACCAGGACATTTACTGGGACGATGTCCGCAACCCCAAGATGGCCCCCCACAGCGTTCTGGGAGCGGCAGTCAGCCTGCTGGAGCGAGCACACGAAGCGGGCGCAACGCAACAGGAGCAGGAGAAATTGAGCCAGGCCAAGGCCCAGTTCGATCGACTGATCCAGACTGAACTGTCTGCCATGGCGTCATTTGACGCAAGCGGTGCAGACCTGCTGCGTGGCAGCGCCGCTGCGTCGTCGCGGTTATTTGATGGGCCCTACCACCAGAGCAAGGCCGAAGTCATGCGTCCCATTCGGGATTTCGTTGCCATGGTGGATGAGCGAACACGCATGGACGCCCAGGTGGCCCAGGACAGGGCTACCGCTCTACGGTACGGGCTTATCGCTAGCGGACTGTTGTTGTTGGGCATGCTGGTACGCACACGTTGGGCCATGCGCGCCACCTTGGGAGGGCCGCTGGAGGCCATCTACGCGCATATCACGCGCATGGGACAGGGTGATTTCTCCACGCCCATCGCGGTACAGGAAGGCATGGAGGCCAGCGTGCTGGGCCGACTGGCACAAACGCAAGTCAATCTGGACAATATGGACGCAGAACGCCGTCAGGCGCAGGCCGAACGGTTGGAGTCTTTGCGCGAGTCCCAGACGTTGATGGAAGCAATCGACACGCACTTTATTGTGTCAACCACAGACACCGCAGGACGCATCACGCACGCCAACGATATGTTCACGCAGGTCAGCGGCTACAGCAATGCGGAACTGGTGGGGCAGAACCACCGCATGCTCAATTCCGGCACGCAACCGGACGGCTACTGGAAGACGGTGTGGACAACCATTTCCAGCGGACACGTATGGCGGGGCGAGGTGTGCAACCGCGCCAAGGACGGCTCACTCTACTGGGTGGACACGGTGATAGCCCCCTACTTCGGCGTTCACGGCATAGAGAAATACATCTCGATTCGCACCGACGTCACCGCCAACAAGCAGGCCCGACAGGTGCTGGACGCTGAGCGCCAGCGTCTGAACAACATTATCACCGGCACCCGCGCGGGTACTTGGGAATGGAACCACCAGACGGATCAGGCCATTGTGAATGCGCGCTGGGCGGAAATGTTGGGCTACACACTGGAGGAAGTGTCGGGTGACCCGAACAAGCTCTGGCGCAACTGCGTACACCCAGACGATCTGCTGGCAGCCAGCGTCAACCTGCAGGAGCACCTCGCCGGTCAGCGCGAAGCGTATGAATTTGAAGGTCGATTGCGCCACAAGGATGGGCATTGGCGCTGGCACCTGACGCGTGGACGCGTGTGCACGCATACCGCCGACGGAGCACCGGAATGGATTTACGGCATTGCGCTGGACATAACCGAAGCCAAGCGTGCAGAGTTTGAACGCCGGGAACAGGCGGCAAGCCTTCGCGACAGCGCGGCCTTTTTGGCGCGCGCCGGGCGCATTGCGGGTATCGGTCGGTGGCAATACGATCTGGAGCTGGGCGGTATTACCTGGTCTGACCAGACCTGCCATATTCACGATGTTGTGAAGGGCTACACACCTACGCTGGAGGAGTCGATCGCCTTCTTTGCCCCCGAGGCACGGAGCGAGATTACATCCGCGATTGAAAACGCAAAGAAGACCGGCAGGCCTTGGGACCTTGAGCTGCCCTTGATCACCGCCATGGCCAGGCGCATCTGGGTTCGCTGCGCGGCTGAGGCCGAATACCGGGATGGCAAACGCATCCGATTGGTGGGTATCTTCCAGGACATTTCGCAACGTCACAAACTGGAGGAAGAGGTCCGCCAAAAAAACGTGTTGATGAAGAACATTCTGGAGAATATCCCGGTGGGGCTCAGCGTGATGGACAGCAAGCTCAACATGGTCGTGGACAACCCGCTTTTTCGGACCCTGCTCGACTTTCCGGACACGTTGTTTGCCGGCGAGGTCACATCCTTCGAGTCCATCATCCGCTTCAATGCGGCGCGGGGCGAATACGGTGCCGGCGACCAGGATTCCATTGTCAAGGACATCGTGGCCCGGGCCCGCTCGGCGCAGGCGCACCGCTTCCAGCGCCAGCGGGGGGACGGCCGGACGCTGGAGGTGCGCGGTGCGCCCATGCCCGATGGCGGCTTTGTCACGACGTACACGGATATCACCGAACTCACCCGGGCGACTGAAGCGGCGCAGGAGGCCTCGCGCTCCAAGAGCCAGTTCGTAGCGAACATGAGCCATGAGATTCGCACCCCGATGAACGCCATCTTGGGCATGCTCAAGCTCTTGCACAATACAGAGCTGACGACACGACAGCTGGACTACGCGACCAAGGCCGAAGGGGCTGCCAAGTCATTGCTGGGGTTGCTCAATGACGTGCTGGATTTCTCCAAGATCGAGGCCGGCAAGATGGGCCTGGATCCCCAGCCATTTCGCATGGACCGGCTGCTGCGTGACCTCTCCGTGATCCTGTCGGCCAACGTCGGCGTAAAACCGGTTGAGGTTTTGTTTGACGTCGATCCTGCCATGCCCCAAGTCATCGTGGGAGACGCGATGCGCTTGCAGCAGGTGCTCATCAACCTCGGCGGCAATGCCATCAAATTCACTGACCGCGGTGAGGTGGTGGTGCAATTCAGGGTTGTGGAGCGCAGCGGCGAACACACGCGGCTGCGCATCGCTGTCAGCGACACCGGCATTGGTATCGCCCCCCAACATTTGACGCACATCTTCGACGGGTTTTCGCAGGCCGAGGCCTCCACGACGCGCCGCTTCGGCGGTACTGGGCTGGGTTTGTCCATTTGCAGGCGTTTGGTTGAACTGATGGGTGGCAGCTTGGAAATAGACAGCGTGCCAAACCGCGGAACCACGTTTCACTTCAGCGTGGAGTTCGCTACCGCGCGAGAGGTGCCTGGCGACCCTATAGCGCCACCGGCAAACCTGGATAGTTCGATGCAGGTCCTGATCGTGGACGACAACCCGGTGGCATGTGAACTGCTTGCTGCGATGGCCCGGTCATTGGGCTGGAAGGTGGATATTGCCAGCGGCGGAGCCCTTGCGCTGGACATGGTAGCTGCGCGGGTCAAGGCACTGCAGCGTCCTTACGACGCCATGTTTGTCGACTGGCTGATGCCGGATATGGATGGATGGGAGACCGTTGCCAGGGTGCGCGAGATGGGTTATCAAGCCATCAGCCCGATTACCGTTATGGTGACGGCGCATGGACGCGACATGCTGTCCCAGCGCAGCGCCCATGAACAGTCGCTGCTCAACGCGTTTTTGATCAAACCGATAACTGCGTCCATGCTCTCCGACACCATCGTAGGAGCCCGCGCTGGTGTCAGCAATTTGCGCGCACGGCCAAGGACACGGTCCGACCGGATGGGTCGTCTGGAGGGCATGCGACTGCTGGTTGTTGAAGACAATCTGATCAACCAACAGGTCGCCCGCGAACTTCTGACCGAGGAGGGTGCCAGCGTCTGCATCGCCGACAACGGGCAACTCGGTGTGGATGCCATCGCCTGTGCAGAGCCACCCTTTCATGCGGTGCTGATGGATCTGCAGATGCCGGTCATGGACGGGCATGCGGCCACACGTGCCATACGCGAGACCTTGGGTCTGTCGACGCTACCTGTCATTGCGATGACCGCCAACGCCATGGCGGCAGACCGTGAAGCATGTTTGAAATCGGGAATGAACGACCACATTGGCAAACCCTTTGACCTGAACCACCTCGTGGAGGTATTGCGCTCGCACGTCAGACGCAGCGCTAGCAACAACCCGCCGCGGCCGCTGGCAGCCACGCTGGGCTTACCTGCGCCGGCAGAGGTGGTTGCAGCCCCGACACCTGTGCCGGACAAACCGGATGTAGACGGGGCCATCGCCCGCCTGGGCGGCAACAGGGCGCTCTATGCCACGGTTCTGCGTTCGTATCTGGAAGAATTGCCGCACCAATCCTCGCAGCTGTTGGAGCTGCTGCAGCGCGAAGATGTGGCAGGTGCAACAGAGTTGCTGCACGCGCTGAAAGGCGTCTCCGCAACCGTGGGAGCGACCCATATGTCAGCTAGAGCCCAGGCCGCTGAAATTGAGCTGCGAAATGCGGGCACGCGCCAGCAACGCGAGCACCTTTGCGTGCGTGTGGCGGAGGCGATGGAAGATACCCAGCGCGCTATGGAACCACTGCTCGATCAATACGGTGCGCAACCCCATCCTCGCAGCCCTGAACCGCTGGCCAGGCTGGATGTGGTGGCGATACTACGGGAGTTGCAGGCCCTGCTGATGCAATCAGACATGGAGGCTCTGGAGGTACACGCCCGGCTGCATGCGGTCCCTGCCACGCCATGGGAGCAGGGCTTCAACGATCTGGACGAAGCCATACGGGATTTTGACTTCGCGAAGGGTGCTGCGCAGTGCGACATTCTCATTGCAGCGATCCATGGCGGCGGTCCAGAATGATGCTGATCGCTCTGAGAATTCCCCTATAGTTGCAGATCAACTGCACGACTGACGGCGCCTATTTGCATGTCCACTTACACCAGAAACATCAAGCTGCACATCACCATTAGCTGGTTATTTGTGCTGCTGACCCTGCCGGTCATGGCAATTTTTGTCTTCGTCGGCTACCGATCCAATACGCTGGTGATAGAGGACTACTCCGAAAAATTCATCGAAAAGTCCATCAAAGACAACATTAACAACGCCACCCGGCTGCTTAACCCGATCATCAGCTCGGCACGTTCGGCGGGCACCTTGATGCGTGACAAGCCAGACTATTTTCGAGAAGACTCGTCCATCGACTACCTGCACGAAATTGTCGCGTCCAACGAGGCCGTTTATGCAGCCTATGCTGCTTTTGAGGATGGCTCTTTCCGCCAGGTTCGCCGGGCCGTGAAGGGCAAGACTGTGCTGGACAAGCCCATAGCAACGGATACGCGAATCATCGATCGGTACATAGACACCCGCAAAAAATCCGCCAACGGCACAACGCCCGACGTCTACCGTTTCCACTCAGACTGGCGCAACGTCATAGGCAGTGATGTAGGCCCGGCCGCGTACGACCCGCGCACGCGTGCCTATTACAAGGATGCCATCCGGCAGAGGACGCTCACCGTGTCTGACGTCTACCCGTTTGCAAGCTCAGGTGAATTGGGAATCACGGTCGCGGCGCCGATCGTGAGCGACGCAGGCGTCGTGGGCGTGTTCGCGGTCGACCTGACGCTTAAAACCCTGTCGAACTACCTGTCCGACAACCGGGTCACGGCTAACAGCGTCACCATCATGGCTGACGAAAGCGGTGGCGTCATCGCCCACCCCGAGCTGGAGATGGGCGTGGTGCAAAAGGGAGGCGTACTGGTTCAAAACCGGCTCGACAAGCTGGGGGATTCACGCGTACTGGCGGCGTTGGGTGAGAGATTGCGCAGCGGCAAGGACCGCTTCCACTTCACCGCCGGACCGGACAACACCGAGTACATCGTCACATTCTCCCCCTTCCCCAAGGACTTCAATAAGCCATGGGAGCTGTTGATACTCACACCCACCGATGACTTCGTCGGCGTGGTCAAGAATACGAACCGAAGGTTATTGATCTTTGGCGTGCTGGCCTTTTGTCTGCAACTCGTTCTTATCTACAGGCTGTCCAAGGCCATCTCCCGGCCGATGGAAATCCTGGCGGACGAGGTATCCAACATCCGGGCATTCCGCTTCTCCGACGCGGAGACCGTGACGTCGCGCGTGGCAGAGATCGACCATTTGGCCAAGGCCGTCTATCTGTTGACCCGCGCACTCAAATCCTTCACATCTTATGTTCCACGGGGCCTTGTGCAACAGCTGATCGAATCGGGGCAAGGCACCAAGCTGGGTGTGGAAAGTCGCTACCTGACTTTGTTCTTTACGGACCTGGAGGGTTTCTCGACGTTGTCCGAGTCTGAACCCTCCCAGCAATTGCTGGCCCGCGTGTCAGACTACTTCTCCAGCGTGACCAGCGCTATCGAGCGCGAGCGCGGCACCGTCGACAAGTACATTGGCGATGCGGTCATGGCATTTTGGGGTGCACCCAACCGCGTTGACAGCCACGCCTACCTGGCGTGCGTAGCCGCCGTGCGCTCGCAACGGCGCATGGCCATACGCAACCGTGATTGGGCAGCACGCGACCTGCCCCCGTTGAAGGTACGCATCGGCATCCACAGCGACGCCGTGCTGGTCGGCAATGTGGGCTCCGCCGAGCGGGTCAGCTACACCGTGATGGGTGACGGGGTGAACGTGGCCGCGCGCCTGGAAGGCATCAACAAGGAAATGGGAACGTGGGTTTGTATCAGCCAGGCGGTATTCCGCGAGGCCGGAGAGCGCCTCTGGCTGCGCCCCATCGACACCGTCACCGTCAAAGGCCGCAAAGGCGAACTGTTGATTTACGAATTGCTGGCCATTCGCGACGGCGACGAAGAGGTGTGCGCCACGCAAGATGAAATCAACCTGTGCAATATGACAACGGCGGCCTACGCCCTGTACGCCGAAGAAGCCTACGTGCAGGCACAAGCGGCTTACGCGGCCATCCTTGAGAAATTTCCCCATGACCTTGTTGCACGCAGAATGATGGAAAAGAGCGACACAGCCATCAACAAAGCGTTTCACCGACACTGAGAACCGAACTTGCGAGACCCCAAAATGACTATCCGCATCCCATCCCAACACGCCACCTGGCGACTTGTGCTGTCGACCCTGGTGCTGCTGCTGAGCGTAGGGAACATTTGTGCGCGCGAAATGGCAGAAATCAAAGCCAGTGGCAAGTTGATCGTCGCGATTCCGGACCAGCGTAACCCGCCCTTCTTTTTTGAGGAGCGCGGCGAGCTCAAGGGTTTGGACATTGATTTGTCCAAAGCCGTCGCCGAAGCCTTGGGCGTAGAGGCGGTCTTCAATCGCAGTGGCAAGAGCTTCAACGACGCGGTCAAGTTGGTGGCCGATGACCAGGCCGACATGTCGGCCGCCAAGATCAGCCGCACCCTCGCGCGCTCTCAAACCGTTCTGTTCAGTACACCCTATATCACGCTGCCCCACGCCATGCTGGTCAACCGTCTGCGCTTCGCCCAGATTTCTGGGGGCAAGCCGGTCGCAGAGGTGATGCAAAACTACAGCGACACGGTGGGCGTGATTGCCAACTCGTCTTTCGTCGGCTTCGCCAAAACCTATTTCCCCCGGGCCAAAATCGTGGAGTTTGAGACCTGGGACCAGGTCGTGGAAGCAGTGGCCAAGGGCACGGTGACCATGGCCTACAGAGATGCTTTCGAGGTTAAACGCATCTTCAAGGTCAAGCCCGATCTGGTCCTTACCGTGCGCTCCGTCATGATCGAGGACATCAAGGACACTATTGGCATTGCCGTCAACCGCAACAACTATTTGCTGCTGAATTTCCTCAACCTGTTTCTCGAACAAAAGAACGTCAAATACACCTCAGAGCAGATATTGACCAAGTATGAGAAATTCCTCAATTGACCGACACATCAGGCGCGCACCATGGAACTGAAAAAACTTGCCACCCATCCGGTGGCCATCGTCGGCTCAATTGCATTGGGCATCGTCACCGGGGTCTACACACCGGAACTCGCCAAAGGGCTCAAATTCATTGGCGACATCTATGTCGACTTGTTGAAGATGGTGATCCTGCCCTTCCTCGTCTCGGCCGTCATTGTCAGTATCAACCGGCTGGCCAGCAACCCTAAGGCGTCCCGTTATGTGGCGCGCATCGTGGTGTGCCTGATTGCAGGTATGACGCTGGCCGGGGTTGTGGGTCTCGCCTACATGTACGCCGTGAAGCCGGGTACCAACATGGACCAGAACACGATGCAAGCCTTCGGCAAGCTGGTGCAGTCGGACATCAGTGGGGTGGAAAGCAGCATCAACCTGCTGTCGCCGGTGGCCACGGACAAGAACGACGGGATGCTGATCAAGCTGATGTCGCGCATGATCCCCAACAACATTTTCAGCGCGCTGTCGGTGGGCGACACGCTCAAGACCCTGTTCTTTGCGCTGTTGTTTGGCTTTGCGCTAACCAAGTCTCCGGCCGACACGGCTATTGGGTTTCTTGAGGGCTGCGAAGTCGTTTTCAGAGCCTGCCAGAAGCTGACCACCTGGTTGCTGTATGTGCTGCCTATTGCCTCGTTCTCGCTGGCTGCCGACCAAATCGCCAACACCGGGTTCGAGCCCTTCAAGGTCATGGTGCAGTTCATCTATGCCTTTGGCGCAGTCACCGCGATCTTGCTGCTGGGATGCGTGCTCATCATCTGGCGAAAGTCCGGGCGCAAGCTGTCCGACACGGTCGCATCGCAGCAAGGGCCGTTCTTCCTCGCTGTGGCCACGCGCAACAGCGCTTCATGCATGCCGTCCATGCTGATCGCCATGGTCGACAAGCTGGGCTTCGACAAGCCCATTACCGAGCTGTTGGTGCCCCTGGGAACGGCATTGTTTCGGGTGGGTCCGGTTCTGTACTACTGCATGGCCACCGTTTTCATTGCCCAGCTGTATGGTCGAGACCTTGCTACAACGGACTACCTGCTGATCCTGTTCGCCTCGTTGATTGCCGGGTTCTCGTCCACGGGCATGAACGGCATAGTGACTATCTCGCAAACCACCATCGTCTGCTCGCTGCTGGGACTGCCCTTTGAGGCGGCCTTCGTGCTGTTTGTTGCCGTAGAACCCATCTGCGATACGTTGCGCACCGTGCTGCTGGTGTTGTCCATCAATGCGCTGGTGGCCCTGATCACGCCGCTGGCGGACCAGGTAGAGGGTGACGATCAGTTGATGGCCCGCAGCGCTTGATGGACACCCAGCAACAGGCAGTATTGGGCATCCTGGGGGGCATGGGGCCGCTGGCCACGGTGGACTTTCTCGGCAAGTTGACGCGCTTGACCCCGTCCACCCGCGACCAGGACCACGTTCCCTGGGTCACCGTTAGCCAGCCGGGAATACCCGACCGCAGCGCCGCCATCAAGGCCGGCAACGACGGCCCGGCCCCCTACCTGATCAAAGGCGTGGCATGGCTTGCCGCGCAGAGTACGCAGCTGATTGCAATACCCTGCAATACCAGCCACTTCTGGTTCGACCAAATGCAAGCGGCATCCAGTGCGCCCATTTTGCATATCGCAGACGCCGCAATCGAGGAGTTGCAACGCCTGGAGGGACCTTTAGGTGCTATCGCCATTCTCGCGACGCGTGGAACGGTGCAGGCAGGTATATATGGCAAACGGCTGCTGGCCAAAGGTTTTGAGCTGGCGGTCATCACCGAAGACGAGCAGGCCGTTGTTGACCAGATCATCCACGACGTCAAGGGCGCGCGGGTGGGCCCCGCACGCGACAGCATGCGCGGGCTGCTGAAAACGTTGGCCGCACGCGGCGTGAAAACTACCATCCTGGGCTGTACGGAACTACCTATCGCTTACGTCGCGCGGGCCGGTGATCCGCACAGCGAGATCCAGGCGATTGACACGTCGCTCGCGTTGGCTACCGCCAGTCTGCGCAGGCTGGGCTATTTGTAAGCGGCGGATCGCCCTGCATTTAGAGAATGGGGCGCTAGCCCTCGTCCGGCGCGCGTGACCAGCTCATTTTTTGATAGCAATTAACGGCGCAGTGCAGCAAAGGCTTCGAACTCCCAGCTGCGCATGGCCAGAAGCAGCGTGTAGCCCTGGCGGTCTTTCTCCTGCAACTTCTGGTCTGCCAGGTGTTGCTGCGCAAAGTCTTGCGCCACGCGTTGCATGCGCTCCCTGAAGGATGGCGCCAAGGCACGGCTGATCGACCCGTGCACCAGCAGCAGACCTTCCCCGTCGCCATCAAAATCACCAGAAAAATAGTCCAGCAGCGCGTTGTCGCGGAAGTAATCCATGACCGGGCCATGCGGACGCCAGCGGAAAGTCTTGGCTAACTTGAGGCGGTAGCGGTTCAGCGGGCGCAGTTCGATGATGCCAATGCGGTCCAGCTGCGCCAGGTAGCCAATGCACTCCGCCTCCGTCAGGCGGTAGGCGGACACCACCTGCTCCAGCGTCCACTGGCTGAGCACACAAATCGCCACCAGCAGCAGCTTCTTGTCGGCCACCACGGCCCGCTCCTGCTCCTGCGTCAGTTGCGCCAGCAGCGGCTGCGCGTCGGCCACGCGGCGCGCCAGATCGGCAAAGTCGATTTTCAATGCCCGGCAGATTGCGTCTATGCGCGACAGCGGCATGTCCCCCTTGGCCAGCATGCGTTTGATGCTGGATTCAGCCATGCCCATCGCGGCGGCGAGGTCGGCATAGGTCATGTGGGCGGACTTCAGCTCGTGCTTCAGTGCGGATACGAGGTCGGCGGTGGTGCTCATAGGTATCGATTATTAATACTTTTCGTACCCGAACGCAAGCTTGTATCAGGAATTGATGGCGCCGTTGTGCCCCTGCACAACACACTGGCGCCTTCTTACCCTCTGGAGTTGCTGATGAAAATACCACTGACACGTTCTGAAACCGGCCTGGTGGTCGCGCTGGTCTTGGCCATAGCCGTGGCCTGCCTCGGCCCTGCTGTGGCGCAGTACGACCATTACCACGCCTTTGCCGACCAGCGCACGCTGTGGGGCCTGCCCCATGCGATGGACGTGTTGAGCAACCTACCCTTTGCGCTGCTGGGTGTCTGGGGCCTGCTCCGCCTGCGTGGGTGGCAAAGGCCGCTGGCCCGCCGCGTGGGCTATGCCGTGCAATTGCCGTGCGACGCCCAGCAACCGTTGGCCCTGCTGTTCTTTGCCGGGCTGATCATCACCACGCTGTGCTCGGGCTACTACCACCTGCAACCCGACGATGCTGGCCTGCTGGTTGACCGCATGGGTATGCTGGTGCCTTTTGCCGGCCTGATGGGCCTGGCCGCCGCCGACCGCATCAGCGCATGGGCGGGCCAGTGGACGGCCGGCGCGGTGCTGGCGCTTGGCCCCGTCGCAGTTGGCACATGGGCCATCACCGGCAATCTGCTTCCATGGTCCGTATTGCAGGGAGGCGGCATGCTGTTGGTGGTGGTGCTGGCACTGCGCAGGCCGCTGATCGGTGCCTGGGGTATCGCCTTGGCATCCGTGATTGCGTGGTACGTGCTGGCCAAGGTACTGGAGCTTGGCGACCACCACGTCCTGGCATTGACCCAGGGCTGGGTATCGGGCCACAGCCTGAAACACATCGCCGCGGCCATGGCAGCCTGGCCGGTCATCGCCGTCATGCAAAATGGTGAAAATCCCGCTCAGGCCCGCTCAGGCCCGCTCAGGCCCGCTCAGGCCCGCGCATGGTCGCGCACGGCGGTCCGGACTTAAGTTACGCACAACAACAACCGACCCGAGGAAACCCTGTGAACACCGAAACCCTGAATCCTGCAGCGGCCACAGCCAGCGGTCCGGCCGACCACGACGCCCACCCCAACCAGTTTGCGCTGCTCGGCCAGCGCCGCTTTGCGCCCTTCTTCTGGACGCAGTTTGCCGGTGCCGCGAACGACAATTTATTCAAGTTCGCCTTCACGGTGATGGTGACCTACCAGCTCAGCGTGGGCTGGTTGCCGCCGGCCATGGCGGGCCTGGCGATCGGTGCGCTGTTCATACTGCCCTTTCTGCTGTTCTCGGCCACAGCCGGGCAGCTGACCGACAAGTACGACAAGACGCTGATGATCCGCTTCGTCAAGAACCTGGAGATCGTCATCATGGCGATTGCCGCCTACGGCTTTGTCGCCGACCAGGTGGCCGTGCTCTTGCTCTGCACGTTTTTGATGGGCGTGCACTCCACGCTGTTTGGTCCGGTCAAATTTGCGCTATTGCCCCAGGTGCTGAACGAGCGCGAACTGACCGGTGGTAACGGCATGGTGGAGATGGGTACGTTTGTGGCCATTCTGATGGGCAATGTAGTCGGCGGCCTGTTGGTAGCCATTCCCAGCGTGGGCCACCAGACAGTGGCGTTTGCCTGCGTGGCGATGGCGTTGGTCGGCCGTGTCATTGCTGGGTATATCCCCCCTGCGCCTGCCACTGACCCCGGCTTGAAGATCAACTGGAACCCCATCAGCGAAACCCTGCGCAACCTCAAACTCGCGCATGGCAACCTGGTCGTGTTCCGCTCGCTGCTGGGCATCAGCTGGATGTGGTTCTTCGGCGCCGTATTTTTGAGCCAGTTCCCCAGCCTGGCCAAGGAAGTGCTGCATGGCAATGAACAGGTGGCGTCGCTGCTGTTGGTGGTGTTCTCCATCGGCATTGGCACCGGCTCACTCTTGTGCGAGGTGCTAAGCAAGCGCCATGTGGAAATCGGCCTGGTACCCATGGGCGCCATCGGCATGAGCGTGTTTGCGGTGGATTTGTACTTTGCGTCCAACGGCCTGCCCGCCTCGGAGATCATGGGCCTGTCCGCGTTTATGGCCCAGCCCGCACACTGGCGCGTAATGGCCGACCTGGCCCTGCTCTCCCTGTTTGCCGGCCTGTACAGCGTGCCCATGTATGCACTGATCCAGTTGCGCAGCCAGGCCACGCACCGCGCCCGCATCATCGCGGCCAACAATATTTTGAACGCGCTGTTCATGATCGGCAGCTCGGTGATTGCCGGTGCGCTGCTCAAAAGCGGCTTCACCATCCCGCAAATATTTTTGTTCACCGGGCTGGCCAATGCAGTGGTGGCGTTCTACATCTTCATGCTGGTGCCCGAATACCTGCTGCGTTTCGTGGCCTGGGTGCTGTCGCATTTCATCTACCGCTTCAAGGTCAAGGGCGACGCAAACATCCCTACGCAGGGGGCCGCCATCCTGGTGTGCAACCACGTGAGCTTTGTTGATGCCGTGCTGCTGATGGCGGCCAGCCCCCGGCCCATCTACTTCATCATGGACCACAACATCTTCAAGGTGCCGGTGCTGGGCTGGCTGTTCCGCTTGGCCAAGGCGATTCCGATTGCGCCGCGTGCACAAGACCCTGCCGCCTACGAAGCAGCGTTTGACGCCGCCGCCAAGGTGCTGGCAGAGGGTGATCTGCTGTGCATCTTCCCCGAAGGCGGGCTGACCCGCGATGGCACGCTGCAGGAGTTCAAGGGCGGCATCATGAAGATCCTGGAGCGCACCGCGCAGCAGGGTTTGACTGTGCCGGTCGTGCCGATGGCCTTGACCAATCTGTGGGGCTCGTTTTTCAGCCGGGTGGAAAAAGGTAACGCGATGGTGAAGCCCTTCCGGCGCGGGCTGTGGAGCTCGGTGGGGCTGAACGTGGGAGCCCCCGTGGCACCGCAAGACGTACAGCCGGCGCTACTGCAACAGCGGGTGCAGCAGTTGCTTGGGGCTTAGAGTTCTCTTGCAGCCTGAAAATGGTGTTTGAATACAGGGGGCGGAGCAGCAGGCACCCGAAATTTCAGGAATTCTCTAGATGGAGTCTAGATTTCTCGGCAGGAAATTTTCTGGGTTTGTCGAAATGCAGGCAGTGCTGTACTTCACGCACAGGAAAAACCATGGCCGGCCGATCTCGCAGTTACTAAAATAGTTCGAATGTTTTTCACTATACAGAGTTCAGTGGCATGAGAACCATAGTTGCGATTAGCCTCGCTCTTGTTACTCTTCCCCTTCTCGCCGATAACGGCCAGTTACCCAATGAAGTGCGTTCGTTCATCCTTGAACGCAAAACGTGTGAGCACTTTATCGGCGAGCCAGTGGAAGGCAACACTTCCGAACGTAAAGAGAGGCAGACGTTTGTAAACGACAGCATCGACATCTATTGCGCTGGAACAGATAGGAAACTAGCAGCACTGCGGCGCCGCTACTCCAAGGACATAGCCGTGATGAAAGCGCTAAAGACCTTTGAGGATAAGTTGGAATGAATGGTCTGAGCGCGCCGTTGAATTGGTTTATCGATACTGATTTCCGCTTGGTTGCTCGGGTCGAAAATCTCGCCGAGCAACCGCCACCTAACCGCACGCCCTCTCCAAAGGTAAATTTCAGTGGGCGCTTGCCAGCAGCGCTGCATTTCCCCCCGCTGCTGTCGTATTGACAGTAATCGTTTGCTCCGCGCAAAAACGATACAGGTAGTGCGGGCCGCCGGCCTTGGGCCCGGTGCCGCTCAAGCCTTCACCGCCAAAAGGCTGCACGCCGACCACGGCGCCAATCATGTTGCGGTTAATGTAGATGTTGCCCACGTGGGCGGCGTGGGCCAGGGCCTGGGCGCGGCTGTCGATGCGGGTCTGGATGCCGCAGGTCAGGCCATAGCCCAGAGCGTTCACCTGGGCGATGATGTCGGCCGGGTCGCCGCCCCAGCGCACCACTTGCAGCACCGGGCCGAAGATTTCGGCCTTGACGTCGGCAATGCTGTTCACCTCGAAAGCATGGGGCGCAATCAGATTTGCTACTGTTTTAGTAGCGTCTTGATCAGATTCTGCGGGGGCTAGAAGCACTTTTGACTCAAGGCGCAGGCGCTGGATGTGCTTCTGGATGTTGTCATACGCCTCCGCGTCGATGACCGGGCCCACGTCGGTGGCCAGGTCGGCCGTGTCGCCAGCCACCAGTTCACTGGCGGCGCCCTTGAGCATGGCGATGACACCATCGGCTATTCCCTCGTGCACACACAACAGGCGCAACGCGGAGCAGCGTTGGCCAGCGCTGCGGAAGGCGCTTTGCACGACCGCATCGACCACCTGCTCGGGCAGCGCGGACGAGTCGACCACCATGGCGTTGATGCCGCCGGTCTCGGCGATCAGCGGGACAATCGCGCCGTCTTTGGCGGCCAATGCGCGGTTGATGATCTTCGCGACCTGCGTAGAGCCGGTGAACACCACGCCGGCCACGCCGGGTTGGGCGACGAGCGCTGCGCCGACGGTTTCCCCCGCGCCATGCATCAGTTGCAAGGCATCCGTGGGCACACCGGCCGCATGCATCAGCTGTACAGCGACTTGGGCCACGCCCGAGGTTTGTTCGGCGGGCTTTGCCAGCACGGTGTTTCCAGTGGCCAGTGCCGCTGCGACCTGGCCTACAAAAATGGCCAGCGGGAAGTTCCATGGGCTGATGCAGACCCACACACCGCGTGCGGTCAGCGACAGCGTATTGGTCTCGCCGGTCACGCCAAAGGCGTAACTGGACAACATGGGCGGTGCGCCATGGACCTGGGGCATGGCCACCGGTTGCATGATGCGCTCGGCTTCATCGGCGTAGTAGCGCAAGAAGTCGACCGCCTCGCGGACTTCGCTGACGGCATCGCCCCACGTCTTGTGGGCTTCCTTAACCAACAGCGCGCAGAAGACAGGCGTCTGCTCAAGCATGGAGTCGGCAGCGCGGCGCAAGATGGTGGCGCGCTCAGACACTGCGGTCTTGCTCCACTGCTTGTAACTGGCGTGGGCGGCGGCAAAGGCGCTGGGGGTGTTCTGGGTGTTGAACTCCGGCACCACGGGCACGGTGGTACTAGTCAGCGCGGCCATCAGCGGCTCGCGCATCGTCGGCACGGTCAGGTCCAGCCCGGTGCTGTTCTTGCGGGCGCCGGCGTGTGCACCAAACAGGACAGGCGGCAGCGGCAGGCTGGAATGCGGCTCCAGGCGCAGCGGCGAGATCAACAGCTCCTGCATGCCCACCGACTCATCGGCCAGCTGGTGTACAAACGAGGAGTTGGCACCGTTCTCCAACAGGCGCCGCACCAGGTAGGCCAGCAAGTCGCGGTGTGCGCCCACCGGGGCATAGACGCGGCAGGTGACCAGCGGGTTCTTCAGCACTTCGCGGTACACGCCCTCGCCCATGCCGTGCAGTCGCTGCAACTCAAACTTGGCGCCGGTCTTGGCACCCATTTGCAGGATAGCGGCAATGGTGGCCGCGTTGTGCGTGGCGAACTGGGGGTAGACCGCATCCGGCGCTGCCAGCAAAGCGCTGGCGCAGGCCAAGTACGAAACGTCGGTGTGGTGCTTGTGCGTGAACACCGGATAGTGCGGCAGGCCAAACTCCTGGGCGCGCTTGATCTCGGCATCCCAATACGCGCCTTTGACCAGGCGGCACATCAGGCGCACCTTGTAGCGGCGCGCGAGGCCGACGATGTGGCCAATCAGGTCCAGCGACCGGGTCTGGTAGGCCTGCATGGCCAGGCCAAAGCCGCCCCATTTGGGATGGTGCTCGGCGACCTTGGCGACCAACGCTTCAAACAGCTCCAGCGACAACTCCAGCCGGTCCACCTCTTCTGCGTCCACCGTCAGGTTGATATTGGCGGCCGCGGCACGCTGGCACAGGCCCCAGACGCGGGGCACCAGTTCGGCCATGACACGCGCGCTGTGGGCATCTTCGTAACGTGGGTGAAGTGCGCTCAGCTTGATGGAGATACCGTCATTTTGCTCCAGAGGCCCCGTCTGGCGCGCGTGAGCAGCTATGGAATCAATAGCATTCGAATAACTCTGCAAATACCGCAGTGCATCTTCGTCGGTGCGCGCACCCTCGCCCAGCATGTCGTACGAGAAGGTCAGATTGGCATGCTTGCGGGCGCTGTCGGCCTCGCGCTGCGCCTCTTTCATGTTTTGGCCCAACACAAACTGGCGGCCCAGCAACTGGACGGCGCGCAGCGTAGCAGCCACTACCGTTTTGGCACCCAATTTACCCATCAGCCCGGGCTCGCTCTTGGCATTGCTGTCGGCCGCGCCCGGCAGGAAGTGTTTGGACAGCGCAATGGCGGTGCTGGACAGCCGCGCCAACACTTTGTCGCCGCTTCCGTCAAAGTCGGCGCGGCCCAGCTGATCAGCCGTCAACGCAATGGCGGTCTCGGCATCCGGCACACGCAACAGCGCTTCGGCCAGCCGCATCAGGGCCAGGCCCTCGGCGCTGGAGATAGGGTATTCCTTCAGCAGGCTTTCCATGGCCCAGAACGGAGGCGGGTTGTCGCGCACGGCCCGCACCCAAGGCGCGGCAGAGCGCGCAGCATCTGCCCAATCCAAAGCCTGGCTCACGGTCTGCAAGTGGCGGGCTACGACTTCAGCCTCGGGACGGTAGGGGAAAGGCAGACGTTGCGTGACGGGCATGGGAGGCTCCTGGTGGTTTACTTGCTAGATGGACTGATTTCACGCCATCGAACTGATGATGTAGCTATGTTCGTTGAATACGACTGCAATTTCTCACTAAAATTTGCAATTGAAATAGTGAAACATCCAACTGACCGGTTTGGGCGTGGGCGGCCGCTGTGTGTTTTGCGCAGGTAAAGGAGGAGCCCGCGCAGCGGGCGGGGGACACGGAGCAAAACACACAGCGGCCGCCCACGCCCCAACCGCGCCCACAAAAACAAACAACCATGGCAAACAACCCAACAGACCTAGACCGCATAGACCTCAAAATCCTGACCTGCCTGCAGGAAGACGGCCGCGTCTCCAACCTCAAGCTGGCAGAGACCGTGTCTTTGTCCCCCACCGCAGTTTTGGCCAGGGTCCAAAGACTCACCAAAGACGGCTACATCCTCGGCTACGAGGCAAGGCTCAATCCGCTGAAGCTTGGTGCCGGCATGATGGTGTTTGTAGAAGTGCTGCTGGACCGCACCACCCCCAACGTGTTCGAAGCCTTCAAAGCCGCCGTGCAAGTGCGCGGTGAAATCATGGAATGCCACATGGTGGCCGGCGGTTTTGACTACCTGCTCAAGACCCGCATGGCCGACATGGCCGCCTACCGCGACTTTGCCGGCACCGTGCTGTGGCAACTGCCTGGCGTGCGCGAAACACGCACCTACCCTGTGATGGAAGAAGTCAAAAACACCACGCAACTAAGCTTGTTTTAGGCACCCGTACACGCGCGTGCGAACTGATACATGTCTGATACAACGACCCAACCCCGCTCCCTATAATTTGTTCAAGGGAAAACCCCAGCACCCTCAAAAAGTGCTACCGCGTTAGGCCCAATAGGCCTATAACAACGCTTTGCTCCACACTTGGACCACCACTTTATGCGCCATGCACTGTTTGTCTTGTTTGCAGCAGCCACCCTGAGTTGCGGGGTATCTGCACAAGGCTTCAAGTTCTCCAACGAAGACAACGCCGACCAGCAGCGCGAAGCGGAAACCCAGGCCAGGGTACAAGCCATACTGGCCAGCCCCTGCCGCAGCAAGATCAAGAACCAGAAGGTCATGGTGCTGATTGGTGAAAGCCGCGATGGCTACATCCAGGCAGCCCAGTCCAGCTACGGCGGCCATTTCGATGCACTCAACGCCCGCCTGCAGCGCATGGGCCTGAAGACTGTGACCCAGGCGCAGATCAAGGCGCAGGTAGCACAGGCTGAGATCGATGCGTATTTCAAAAACGACCCGGATGCCGCTTTAAGCGCATCCAAACGCCTGTCGGCCCAGTACATCCTGCGCGGATTGATCTCCAGCGAAACGGCGTATAACCGGATCGTGCGCGTCAACCAGGTCAACATCCGCATGAACTTCACGCTGACCGACGCCAGTGGCCGAACGGTGGCGCAGGCCAGTGCCGAGAATGCCAGCTACGCGGGCATGGACACGTCAGGCATGGCCCTGACCCTGATCAACGAGAAGGCCGACGCAGTGGTCGCGCAGTTGTACAGTGACTATTGCCGCATTGGCGGCTAGCCACTGCTTTTGGTAGTGTGTACGCTACGGCCCAACAAGGCAGTGGGTGCAGTCAGATTTCTATTTTTGGAGTTATGTCGATGAGCCAACGTTTCAACAACACCGCCCGGGGCGCAGCTGTTTCCGCCCTGCTGATTCTCTGCGCACTGGGTAGCGCCGTGCAGGCACAGCCCACTTTTGGCAATCCATCGCCCACCGCTGGCACTTCCACATCCAACCAGGCCAATGCCGCCGCGGATGCCGCCGCTTACCAAGAGGTGCAGTACACCAACCGCAATGTGCGCGGCCCAGCACTGGTCGTCATCCCCGGCGAAATCAAGAGCAACAACGCGACGTTCACGCAGCGCTTCTTGCCGAACAACATTGCCGACTTTGCGGAACTGGAATTGTCCAACGCCAACTTTGGCGTGCTGGAGCGCACCAACCTGGGCCCGCTGATGAATGAGATTTCGCTGGCCTACAACCTGGGTGACCCGGCTGCAGCGCGCAAGACCATGCAGATGGGCAAGCTCAAGACCACGAAGTGGATCGTCAAGTTCGACATCCTGAAGGCCGAGCAGATTGCCCAGAACCAAAAGGGTTTCGACGGCCGCGCGATTGGTGGACTGCTCTCAGCCTTTGGCGGCAGTGTTGCAACATCGGTTGCAGGCTCGGTGACCGGCTCCGTACAGACCGGTGACTCCACCGGCGTATGGCTGATTGGCATGCGTTACAAGATCATGGACGCCAACACCACCGAGCAGGTCGCGCAGGGCTACAAGGACCTGAAGATGGAAGTCGGCGCCACCGGTACCAGCGTGCTGGGTGTATCCAGCTCGGCCAAGGGCGGCGTGGGTCTGGACACCATGGTCCAGCGCCTCGTGCAAACCCTGGTCTGGGACATTGACGCCAAACTCAAGTAAACACACGCTACACGCATGGCCTCCACGCCCTTCGCCTTCCGTCCTTCGCTGCACACCACACCATGACCAATCTCACCAAACTTGGCAAATACGCCATCCGCCGCGAGTTGGGCAAGGGTGCGATGGGCATCGTCTATGAGGGTTTCGACCCGGTCATAGAGCGCACGGTCGCCATCAAGACCATACTGCCGCAGCAGCTCAGCGTGGACGAAGCCGGCAACGTGCTGGCACGCTTCAAGCGCGAGGCGCAGGCCGCCGGCCGGCTGAACCACCCCGGCATCGTCGCGGTCTACGACTACGGCGAAGTGGTCGTAGACGACGACCACACCATGGTGGCTGGCGAAGCAGCAGACAAGGCGCGCCAACGCGTCGCCTTTATTGCGATGGAGTTTGTCAAGGGCAAGGAACTGCGCGAGTTCTTCGAGGCCAATGAGCGCTTTGCCCTCAAAGACGTAGAGCGCCTGATGGGCGAGATCCTGGACGCGCTGGCCCACGCCCATGCCAACGGCGTCGTGCACCGCGACATGAAACCCGCCAACCTGATCGTGCTGGCAAACGGCAAGGTCAAGGTTGCCGACTTTGGCATTGCACGCGTCGAGAAGTCCGAGTTGACCCAGGTTGGCACCGTGATGGGCACACCGGCCTATATGTCGCCCGAGCAGTTCATGGGGCAGCCGGTGGATGGACGCAGCGACATCTTTTCCTGCGGCGTCATCCTGTACCAGTTCCTCACTGGCGAGAAGCCCTTCACCGGAAACTCCACGACCATCATGTACAAGGTGCTGCACGAGGAGCCCTTGGCACCCTCGCTGCTGAACGTGGCCCTGCCTGCGGCTTTTGACGTGGTCGTGCGCAAGGCCATGGCCAAGAACCCGGACGATCGTTACCAGACCGCGCAGGAGTTTGCGCAGGCCATCAAGACCACGCTGAGCGCGGCACCAGCCAACGCCATCGGTGGTAGTGCAACGGCGGCCGCAGCTGCAGCGGACCCGGATCGCACCGCGCTGAGCATGCCGCCGCAGCCTTTGGCTAACCCAGGCTCCAAGGCCAGCCCACCGCCTGTGTGGGAGCAATCTGCCGTAACGACTCCTGCCGCGGTTGCCAAAAGCAAATCCAATGCTGCCCTGATTGCGGCAGTAGCCGTAGTGGGAGCGGTAATTGTGGGTGGCGGTGGCTATATGGCCACTCGCGGCAAACCAGCAGACGGCGGCAACCCTGCCATGTCGCAACAGGCGAACAACAGCAGCGGCAACGTAACATCGGCGGCGGCAACCATTCCCTCTGCGGCAACGCCTGCGCCCACCGACATTGCGCTGGAGCCGGGCACCATGGTCATCAGCGCCATTGGCTTAGTGGACCCCAAGGACGCCCGTTTCAATGGCGATGCAAATGCCGCGCAAAGCGAATCGCGCGCGGACGCCATGCGCCAGCTGGTCGAAAAAGCCGTCGCCCTGTATGTGGAAAAGGACTCCATCAACAAGAACTATGCGGTGCTGGATCGCAAGCTTTTGTCGCAGCCCAACGCCTTCATCAAGACCGTCATCCAGGAAGGCGCTGCCGCCACCGGCAAGGACGGCCTGGTAGAGACCGAGGCCCGGGCAGTGGTGCGTGTGCGTGACGTGCAGAAGTCACTCAACCAGTTGTCCAAGGACGAGCGCATCGAATTCATCCGCAACAATGGTGACCCCAAGGTATCCATCCTGATGGCCATTCGCAATGCAGACACCACGCAGGCCCTGCCTGCCGAGCGCTCCATGGTGGCCGAGAATGTGGTCAAGGAACGCATCAAGTCCTTTGGTTTCCGGGTCTGGTCGGCCGATGGCGAGGTCAAGGCCGGTGCCAAGGTGCAGCCGTCGGACTTTCAAATCGAGGGTGAGGTCAAGCTCAAAGTCTTGTCTGCCAAGCTGCCGGCATCGGGGCTGACCATCAGCAAGACGGCGCTGACCTCATGGACCGTCAAGGCCATCGACAAAGCGACTGGCGAAGAGGTCTACCTGAACACCGTCAACCCCACGGGCAAAAGCTGGGGTTCGGAAGACCTGGCGCTGTCGGAGATCGGCAAGATGGTCGGCGATGAGTTTTCCAAAAACTTCTTCCTTGAACACTTCAATTTCAACGCCCAAAAAGTCAACCTGAACATTGCCGGCCTGCCCGACAAGCAAAGTGCCAAGCTGCTGCTGCGCGAGTTGCGGGGCTTCCGCCAGGTGCTGGACGCCCAATCGACGTCCGACAATGGCCAGTACCAGCTGCAGTTGGCCGACGGCAATGCCAGCGAGCTGATCAATGAGGGCGTGCTCAAACCGCTGAATACCAAGATGGGCCAGGCCTGCTTTGCGCTGGCCGGCTCCAATGGTGCGGATGTCAATGTGAGCTTCTCAGCGGCCTGCTCCGAGTCTGCTGTACGCAGCAAGCTCGATGCCCTGCCACCGGCCGGATTGCAGAGTGCACCTGGAGCGCGTGGCAAGCTGGCCAGCAAAACCACCTGACCTCCGCCGCGAAAGCGCCCAGCCCGCAGGGGAAAACTAGCCACTTGGGGGGGGGCCGCGACCTGCACAGCGGCCCAGCGTTGGGTGCGCAGCCTTACCCGAGGATCGTGAAGGTCACAAACTCGGAGTCGGGGAGCTTCACGGACCGCCCAAAGCCGATGCGACCCCTGCCACGCAACATGATTTCTTCGCGCCGCAACAGCACTTCAGCCTCATCGGCAATGACGACCGACGTACCATTGGTGCTTTGGTCAATGAGGAAAAACTTGTCCCGCCGGCATTCGATGCGGGCATGCTGGCGCGAGGCATTGCGATCGGCAATGACAATATCGCAACTGGCGTCCCGCCCCAGCACAAAGGAGGCGTGGGCGGTGTCCACAACCCAGGCGCGGTCCTGCATGCAGTGCTCCAGGCGCAGCGATACGGTCTTGCTGGTGTAGGCCAGCGACGAGGTGGTCATGGTCAGCTCCTCACCGCCCTGCCAGATGACCTCGCTGACCGCGACATCATCGCCCTTACCCTTGACCGCCAGAGCCGCGATATTGCGCGTGGACAGTTGAAGCATGTGCGACATGCAGGCCACGGTGGCGCCGGTCGTGATGATCTGGGCGCCCTTGGCCAGCCCGGCCATGCGGGCCGCCACATTGACCGTATCGCCGAAGACGTCACCGTTCTCTTCAATGACCGGACCGAAGTGAAAGCCTATGCGCACGCTGCGCTTGACCTGGGAAACCTCGGGCAAGGCCGTAATCTTGTGGTGCATGTCGGTGGCAGCCAGGCAACCGGCGTCGGCACTGGGCAGCACACACATGATCTCGTCGCCGATGGTCTTGACGACGCGGCCGCCGTATTGCACTGCCACGCTTCGCAAAACCGCCAGGCAGTCGTCAATCATCTGCTTGGCCGTCGTATCGCCGAACCTGTCATACAGTTTGGTGCTGCCCACCACATCGGCAAACAGGACTGCCAGATTGGCTGTAGGGCGCACCGACACAGGGCTGGAGATACCGGCAAGCACGGTCTCTCCGGGGGCAAAGTGATGTGGGTCTGTGTTGGCCATAGGCTTGGCAGCAATTCTATACAGTGATTGCCCGCAAAGGCGGGCGAATACCAGCTGGCCCATTCCCAAACGGAGCAAGCTTTGCCACAATCGCCGTTTTAAGGGGAAAACATGAAAGTGCAACTTGGTATCGCAACGCTCCTGCTGGCAGCCACTGCGGGCTACGCCAGTGCTCAAACGATGAAACCCGGCCTATGGGAAATCAGCACGCAGATGCATGGCGGCGGCTCCAGTGAAATGGCCGAAGCGATGGCCCAAGCGCAAAAGCAGATGGAAAGCATGCCCCCCGAGCAGCGCAAGATGATGCAGGACATGATGGCCAAACGCGGCGTGCAGATGGGTAGCAATGGCGCGGGCGGCATGAGCATCAAGATCTGCCTGACGCAGGAGATGGTCGAACGCAACGAGATGTCGGTCCGCAACCCCAATCACAACCAAACCGATTGCACGCAAACCAATAGCCCGCGAAGCGGAAACACCATGCAGTTCGCGTTTGTCTGCACCAAGCCTCCCAGCAGTGGCGAGGGCCAGTTCACTTTCACCAGCCGTGAGGCTTACAGCATGAAAATGACGTCCACCAGCCTCGTCAAAGGCCAGCCGACCAAGATGGACATGCAAACCGACGGCCGTTGGCTGGGCGGCGATTGTGGTGCGGTCAGGCCGATTGAGATGCCGAAGAAGTAAACGATGTAGCGGCGGGCCGAGCAAGACACGCGACCCGCCGCCGGGCCGCCCCCAAGGCGGGTCAGCCCCTTTGGGGGGCAGCGACCCGCGCAGCGGTGGAGCGTGGGGGATGTCGATCCCCGAAGATCGCGCTGCCCACACGCACCATCGTAGAGCCGCTGGCGATGGCGGCCTCCAGGTCTGCGCTCATGCCCATGGACAGAGTATCCAATGGCATTTGGGCTGCTTTCAAAGTATCGAATAGGGCTGTAGCCCTCGTGTAGAGCGCGCAAGCAGCTATAAAATCAGGAGCAGGCTCGGGGATGCACATCAATCCACGCAGACGCAACCGGGGCAAGGCGGCGACCGCTTGGGCCAAGCCCAAGGCTTCTGATACCGCCACACCGGACTTGTTGGCTCCCCCATCCACATTGACTTGAATACATACCTGCAACGGCTCCAGATGCGCGGGCCGCTGCTCGCTCAGGCGTTGGGCAATCTTCAGCCGGTCGATCGTGTGGACCCAATCGAAGTGTTCGGCCACCAGCCGCGTCTTGTTGCTCTGGATGGGGCCAATGCAGTGCCACTCTAACGGCAGCTGGCGCAATGCCTGGATTTTTTCCACTGCCTCCTGGATGTAGTTTTCGCCAAAGGCTGTCTGCCCGGCTGCGTGGGCCTGTGCAACCGCATCCGCGCCGAAGGTCTTGGAAACCGCAAGCAAGGCCACGGCATCCGCTGCCCGCCCGGCCTGCGTGCAAGCGTGTGCAAGTCGGGTTCGAACGTGATGGAGATTCTCGGCAATCATAGTCATAATCAGTCTAGCGTAACAAACGAAGAACTTGCGGGACAGACCTTCAGCTCTGTCCCCAACTGACTAGGGGAAACTCCGTGGACATTACCCAACTACTGGCGTTCAGCGTCAAAAACAAGGCTTCCGACTTGCACTTGTCAGCCGGCCTGCCCCCGATGATCCGGGTCCACGGCGACGTGCGCCGCATCAATGTGGAGGCGCTGGACCACAAGCAGGTGCACGGCATGGTGTACGACATCATGAACGACGGCCAGCGCAAGCATTACGAAGAATTCTTGGAGATTGACTTTTCGTTTGAGATCGACGGCCTGGCGCGTTTTCGCGTCAATGCCTTCAACCACAACCGCGGTGCCGGTGCGGTGTTTCGAACCATTCCCAGCAAGATCTTGTCGCTGGAGCAGCTCAATGCGCCTAAGATTTTTGGCGATTTGGCCCTGAAGCCGCGCGGCATGGTGCTGGTCACTGGCCCCACGGGCTCGGGTAAATCCACGACGCTGGCCGCGATGGTGAACTACCTTAACGAGACCGAATTCGGCCACATCCTGACAGTGGAAGACCCGATCGAGTTTGTGCACGAGTCCAAGAAGTGCCTGGTCAACCAGCGCGAAGTGGGGCCGCACACGCTGTCGTTTGCCGCAGCGCTGCGATCCGCTTTGCGAGAAGATCCGGACTGTATTCTGGTCGGCGAAATGCGCGATCTGGAAACCATTCGCCTTGCTATGACGGCCGCTGAAACCGGTCACTTGGTGTTCGGCACGCTGCACACCTCCAGCGCGGCAAAGACGATTGACCGGATCATCGACGTGTTCCCAGCAGATGAAAAGGAAATGGTACGCGCCATGTTGTCCGAATCACTACAGGCCGTTATTTCGCAAACGCTGTGCAAGACCAAGGACGGCCAAGGTCGCGTCGCTGCCCACGAGATCATGCTGGGCACCAGCGCCATCCGCAACCTGATCCGCGAGGCCAAGGTGGCACAGATGTACTCATCCATCCAGACCGGTAACAGCGTAGGCATGAAGACACTGGACCAGGATCTGACGGAGCTGGTCAAGCGCAATGTGATCAGCCCCGCCGAAGCACGCGGCAAGGCCAAGATTCCGGAAAACTTCCCAGGGTAGATATGACCCCACGGTCACTCACTCCGTGTGTTCCCTGCCCCCCATGGGGCCGTGTTTCCCTTGGGGCGGCCCGGCCGGGAATGGGCGCACACTCCGGTAATGATTTAGAAAGGTAGGTGTTCTATGGAACGCGATCAAGCCACGAAATTTATCAATGACCTGCTCAAGCTGATGGTCGGACGCAACGGCAGCGATTTGTTCATCACCGGGGACTTTCCGCCGGCGATCAAGGTCGATGGCAAAGTGACCAAGGTGTCGCCGCAGGCGCTGACGGGTGTGCACACCCTGTCGCTTGCGCGTTCGATCATGAATGACAAGCAGGTGGCGGATTTTGAGCGCACCAAAGAGAGCAATTTCGCCATCTCGCCGCCCGGCATCGGGCGCTTTCGCGTGAACGCCTTCATCCAGCAGGGCAAAGTCGGCATGGTGCTGCGGACCATTCCCATGGTCCTGCCAACCATTGACGGCCTGGGTGTACCCCAGGTGTTGAAGGAAATCGCCCAGTCCAAGCGTGGCCTGTGCATCATGGTGGGCGCTACCGGCTCTGGCAAGTCCACCACGCTGGCGGCCATGGTGGACTGGCGCAACGACAACTCCTATGGCCACATCATTACGATTGAGGACCCGGTGGAGTTTGTGCACATGCACAAAAACTGCGTGGTGACACAGCGTGAAGTCGGCCTGGACACCGATAGCTGGGAGGCGGCGCTGAAGAACACCCTGCGCCAGGCTCCCGATGTGATTTTGATGGGCGAAATTCGCGACCGTGAAACCATGGAGCACGCGGTGGCCTTTGCCGAAACGGGTCACTTGTGCCTGGCGACACTGCACGCCAACAGCGCCAATCAGGCCCTGGACCGCATCATCAACTTCTTCCCCGAAGAGCGCCGCGCCCAGCTGCTGATGGATCTATCATTGAATCTGAAGGCTCTGGTATCCCAGCGTTTGATACCCAAGCAGGATGGCAAAGGCCGCGTGGCCGCGGTCGAGATCATGCTGAATTCACCGCTGATTTCGGACCTGATCTTCAAGGGCGACGTGACCGAAATCAAGGAAATCATGAAGAAGAGCCGGCAAGCCGGCATGCAAACCTTCGACCAGGCTCTGTTCGACATGTACGAGAAGAACCAGATCACTTTTGAAGATGCGTTGCGCAATGCGGACTCGGTCAACGACCTGCGCCTGCAGATCAAGCTCAACAGCCAACGTGCCAAGTCGAGTGACTTGGCTGCGGGCACCGAGAACTTCGCAATCATGTGACAGACTGGCCCCCACGCTCCGCCGCTGCGCGGGTCGCTGCCCCCCCCTAGGGGGTTAATTTCCCTTGGGGCGGCCCGGCGAGAAATTGCGGCCCCCACGCTCCGCCGCTGCGCGGGTCGCTATTCATTAACCGATTGACTCCATTTCTACGATGCCCACGACCAATAGCAAAACCTACGAAGCCACTCCCCCAACCCGCGTGGCCTTTCTGGGCCTGGGTGTGATGGGTTATCCGATGGCAGGGCACTTAGCTCTGGCCGGGCACCAGGTCACGGTCTACAACCGCACCGCTAGCAAATCGATAGCATGGTGTGGAGAGTTTGCGAGGGCTAGCAACGAAAATTCCATAAATGCCCATGCCGCAACGCCACGCCAGGCAGCCCAGCAGGCCGATATCGTTTTTTGCTGCGTCGGCAACGATGATGATTTGCGCAGCGTCACACTCGGGCCCGATGGTGCATTTGCCGGCATGCAAGCGGGCGCCATCTTTGTGGACCACACCACCGCGTCGGCCAGCATAGCCCGTGAGCTCAACACCGCCGCGCAGCAGCGCGGTCTGCACTTCGTCGACGCCCCGGTTTCCGGCGGCCAAGCCGGCGCGCAAAACGGCATGCTGACGGTTATGTGCGGTGGCGAGCAGGCGGCCTTTGACCGGGCACGCCCAGTGGGGATGGCGTTCGCCCGCGCCTTCACGCGTCTGGGCGACAGTGGAGCTGGTCAATTGGCAAAGATGGTCAACCAAGTCTGCATAGCTGGACTGGTTCAGGGCCTGAGCGAAGCCATTGCGTTCGGTGACCGTGCGGGACTCGATATGAACCAGGTACTGGATGTGATTGGCAAGGGTGCGGCCCAGAGCTGGCAACTCGACAACCGCGGCAAGACGATGGTGGCTGACACATTCGACTTTGGATTCGCCGTCGACTGGATGCGCAAGGATCTGGGGCTTGTATTGGACGAAGCCAAACGCAATGGCGCCCGCTTGCCCGTGACCGCTCTGGTAGATCAGTTCTATGCCGACGTGCAGTCCATGGGCGGGAATCGCTGGGACACATCCAGCCTGATCAAACGGCTGAAATAACGAGACCCGCCTGAGAGCGGGTCTTTGGGGGGCGCGGGAAAGGTGCCTTGCGTGATTGCTTGGAAGCTTATCTGGACATCGTTGCCGACATGCGGGCCAGCTCGTCTTCAGTGATAGTTTCCAAAATGCGGACTACGCGCTGCACTCCGGTTGTCGCGCTGATGATTTCGGTGGCCCGGGCGGCTTCGCGCGCAGTCACACGACCCATGACGTAAACAGTGCCACGCTCGGTTGTAATCTTGAAGGCTGTGGAGTAAAGGTCTTTGGCATCGACCAGTGCCGCCTTGACACGACCAGTGACCAGCGAATCGGACGAGCGCTGTGTCAACGTGGAATTGCCCGATACCACCAGTTCGTTGACGATATTGCGTACGTTGTCCACTCCGGAAACGATCTGCTCGGCCAACTGCTTATCCTGCGCAGACGCTACTTCGCCAGTCAACAAGACCTGGCGGTTGTAGCTCGTGACATTCACGTGTCCACGTTCGCCCAGATTTTCGCGGATTCGGCTGGCGGACCGCAGCTCGATGCCCTCGTCTTCAACCACGGTTCCGGTGGTGCGCCGATCGGCCGCCACCATGCCGGTTACCACGGCTCCGCCCATTACCAAGGGAACGCAGGCGGTCAGAGGCCCCAGCGCGCTACCCAGCAAGAGCAGCGCCAGGCCGGTGTGTCGTATGGAAAATTTCATTTAGCAGGTTCCTGTTCACCCAATAGCTGGGCATCGACCGCATCGCAGATGCAATGCAAAGACAATATGTGCACCTCTTGGATGCGGGCAGTGCGCTCATGTGGCACACAGATGTGTACGTCTGTATCGCGCAGCAACTGGGCCATCTTGCCGCCGCCCCGTCCCGTCAGGCCCACCACCACCATCTCGCGCGCATGGGCCGCCTCAATGGCAGCCAAAACATTCGCCGAGTTGCCGCTGGTAGAGATAGCCAAAAGGACGTCTCCAGGCGAACCCAATGCACGCACCTGGCGAGAAAAAATGACGTTGAAATCGTAATCGTTGGCGATGGCGGTGAGAATAGAGCTGTCGGTGGTCAGCGCAATGGCTCCCAGCTCGGGGCGCTCCCGCTCGAAGCGGCCCACAAACTCAGCCGCAAAGTGCTGGGCGTCTGCGGCAGAGCCCCCATTTCCACACGCCAAAACTTTGCCGCCGCTGGTCACACAGGTCAACATGGCCTGCACTGCCGCGGCAATGGGTTTGCTCAGGGTCAGCGCCGACTGGTATTTGAGGTCAGCGCTGTCGATAAAGTGTTGTTGAATTCGTTGTTCAAGCATGGGGGGCGATGATACCGCGCTAGAGATTACCCCTACGCTGAGCCTCCGTTGCGCTCAGCTCGCGTCAAAGGCGGCTTGCAGCCACTGAATACCGTCTGGCTCGACGACCACGACATCGAAACGGCAGGGCGGCAGTTCGCGCACGCGCATCAGGTAGTGGCGGGCAGCGAAAACAATGCGCCGCTGCTTGATGCCACCCACGCTGGCGGCCGCCCCGCCGTGTTGCAACGAACTGCGTTTGCGCACTTCTACAAAAACCGTAGTGCCGTCGGGCGCACCCATGACGAGGTCGATCTCGCCCCCTCCCCGCCCCGGCGTCCGATAATTACGCACCAATAGACGCAAGCCCCGCTTTTGCAGGTAGTGCAGAGCCAGGTCTTCGGCTCCGTCCCCGACCGCCTTGGTCGTGGGTGGGGTGGTGCCAACACCCTTTGGTTTTGATGAAAGGAATCCCATGTGAGCGCTTTATTTGCCAATGCCCTTGCCGCCTCAGCCGAGGCCGCTTCTGCGCAGCATTATCCGCACGGAACCTTGTATGTGGTCGCCACGCCTATTGGCAACTTGGCCGACATCAGCCTGCGAGCGCTCCATGTGCTAGGCCTGGCGGACGCCATTGCCTGCGAAGACACCCGGCACACACAGTCGCTGCTGCGCGCCTATGGCATAGACAAAAGCGGGGGGCAGCTGATTGCCGTGCACCAGCACAACGAAGCGCGGGCGGCACAGACCGTGGTAGACCACCTGCAACAAGGTCAGCGCGTGGCCTATGTAAGCGATGCGGGCACGCCAGGCATCAGCGACCCGGGTGCGCGCTTGGTGGCGACGGTGCGCCAGCAGAACTTGCGCGCCATTCCGCTGCCAGGGCCCAGTAGCGTGAGCACGTTGCTGTCGGTAGCTGGTCTTGTAGAAGACCATCCTGCAGGTTTTGTATTCGTCGGCTTTCTCCCGACCAAAACCGCAGAGCGCGAACGGACCGTGCTGACGCTGCAAAAAGAGGAGCGAGCAGTGGTCTTGCTTGAAGCACCACACCGAATAGAAGCGCTGGCCGCCGCATTGGCTGCGCTGGGGCTGCGCCCACTAACTGTAGGCCGCGAACTGACCAAACAATTTGAAGAAGTGGCGACCGTCGCCGCCCAGGACTTGCCGGCATGGCTGGCCGCAGACAGCAACCGACTCCGCGGAGAATTTGCGCTGGTTCTGCATCCGGTGCCTCCAACACCAACGACAACGCACGACACCCGCATCCTGAAGTTGCTGTTGGAACATCTGCCACTTAAGACGGCCGTAAAACTGGCCGCTGACATCACCGGGGAGCCGCGCAACGGTCTTTACCAGAGCGCATTGGCTATGAAATCCTCTGCCAGAGGTCAGGAGGATTCGGATGTATCGGGGTCGCCTACGTAACCGTGGACACAGGTGCGCAATACCGACTTGATCTGCACGATGTCATCCGAATCTGCGCTGTGGCGCAAGGCCAGCAGGTGCTGTTCGAGCACGGGCCAGTCCAAAAAATGCTCGTGGGCCATCATGACGCGCGGGTGAACGGTGGCCGTGGGGTTGTCGCCTATCAGCAACTCTTCATACAGCTTTTCACCTGGGCGCAATCCGGTGATGGCGATGCTGATATCGCCGTCAGGCGTAGCCTCGTCGCGAACGGTCATGCCCGAAAGCTCCACCATGCGCCGGGCCAGGTCAACGATCCGGACCGGCTCGCCCATGTCCAGCACAAATACTTCGCCTCCCCGCGCCATAGCGCCAGCTTGCAGCACGAGTTGCGCGGCCTCCGGAATCGTCATGAAGTAGCGGGTTACGTCGGGGTGGGTTACGGTCAACGGGCCCCCTTCGGCCAATTGCCGCCGGAACAAGGGCACCACACTGCCGCTGGAGCCCAGAACGTTACCGAAACGGACCATGCTGAAACACGTGCCGTTTGGGGGTGGTGACTGCGCAGCCAAGCCCTGCAGCACCAGTTCGGCCATGCGTTTGCTCGCGCCCATGATGTTGGTAGGACGGACCGCCTTGTCGGTGGACACCAATACAAAACTTGAAACACCACTACCCAGCGCAGCGCGCGCCATATTCAAGGTACCGAATACATTGTTGTCGATACCTACAGCCGGGTTGGACTCAACGATGGGCACATGCTTGTACGCTGCAGCATGGTAGACGGTGTGCGGCCGGTATACCCGGCACACTTCCTGTAACCGAGCGAGATTCGCGACACTGGCCAGCAGCGGCACCACCTCCACCGCCAGCCCCAAGCTCCTTACAGACGCGGTCAATTCCTGGTGGATGGTATAGAGATTGAACTCGCTATGGTCCAGGAGCAAAAGTTGGCTCGGCCGCTGACCCACGATTTGGCGGCATAGCTCGCTGCCAATACTGCCGCCTGCGCCGGTGACCAGCACCACTTTGCTCGCCAGATTCCGCGCCAACAGATCGGTGTGGGGTGGAACAGGGTCGCGCCCAAGCAAATCCTCGATGTCCAACTCTTTAAAGTCCTGGACGGTAACGCGCCCGCTAGTCAGGTCTGCCCAATCCGGTAGTGTGCGTACGTGCACCGGCACCGCATGCAGACTTTCGATAATTTCCTTGCGGCGCGACCGTGGGGCGCTGGGCATTGCCAGTAACAGGTCTGTCACCCCCTGGTCCCGCACCAACTCGGCAACGCTGGAAGCCGCAAACACCGGCACGCCATTGATGCTACGCCCCACTTTGGTCGGGTCGTCATCGACGAATCCCACCAGTACCGACTGCGCCCCTATCTCCATGGCAGATGCGGTCTGCGCGCCCGCCGTACCGGCCCCGTAAATAAGGAACCGACTCTCGGCACCATCTGCCAACGGCCCCAGACCCGCCAGCCAAAACCGCGCGAATGCCCGGCTGGCGCCCACCAGCAGTAGAAATACCAGAGGCTGCAATATACCCAGACTGCGCGGAACGCCCGGCCACTGCATCCACAGCAAAATTCCAAACAACACACTGGCATACAAGCCCGTGGCCTTGGCCGTCGCCAGCAGGGCCGCCTGCCCCGTGTACCGAAAAATGGCGCGGTATAAGCCGAACCGGACAAACACGGGCACAAACAACAGCGAGGTCAGGCCATAGACCCGCCACTGCAAGTCCACCGGCCAATGCAAGGTTTCCAGCCGCAACGAAAAGGCCAGCCACGTCGCTACCACGGCCAACACAATATCCAGCGCCACCACGAACAGCCGTTTCGCCGATCGCGACCATCCAAGAACCAAACTCTGCATTGAACTCCGTTACCTGGTCATAGCTCAGATGGCGAAGTCTTGCTTCGTTTTCCCTTGCGCCAGCAGTGCGGACAACCAGCGCGGCGTCAGGCCACGACCGCTCCAGGTTTCCCCGTTCGGCCCACGGTACTTCGCGGCAACGGTGGTCTTTTTCGCAGGCGTGCTTTTGGATTTTTTAACGGATGCCCCTTTACCAAGCCGCTTGCCATTGGCGGGTGGCGTGGCCTGCAAATCTTTGACAGTGATGCCAAAAGCTTTCATCTTGTCGCGAATATCCTGGACAGTTTTATCAAACTCCCGGTCTTTAATTTCGGACGCCTGTTTTTGCAGCTTTTCGATCTGCAGTTGAATATCCAGCAAATTACCCATACAACCTTTCATGTTTGAAATCTTAGTGACTCACATCACTGCGCATAATAACCCGCGCTGCCGTCAGGAAGAGTATCTTGATATCGAAGCTCAGGGATTGTCGGCGCACATATTCGCTGTCCAGCGCAACTTTTTGCGGTATCGGCAATTCATCGCGTCCATTGACCTGGGCCCAGCCCGTTAAGCCTGGCAAAACAGTGTGGATACCTTGCTGAGTTCTGAGTGCGATGAGGTCATCCTGGTTGTATAACGCGGGTCTTGGCCCTACAAAACTCATATCCCCAGCAAAAATGCTCCATAGTTGGGGTAACTCGTCCAGGCTGCTCTTGCGCAGGAAACTCCCGATGGGCGTCAAATGGCTCGCTGGATCGGCTAGCAGATGGGTAGCAACCGCTGGCGTTCCCATTCGCATACTCCGAAATTTTGGCATTTTAAAAATGCAGTTATTGCGACCCACTCGGTCGGACCAATATAACACCGGCCCGCGTGAGGTCGCCTTCACCAATAGGGCCACGATGAGGCAGGGAAAAAACAAAACAATGGCCGCAAACGTGGCTAGCGCGAGATCAAACAACCTTTTCATATGCGATGCATGCTATTGCGTGCTGCGCTCCAACCGATACCAGTCGGCAGTAGCTTGCAAGCCTTGCCGCAGAGTAAACGGGGGAAACCAATTAAGCTCTTTGCATACTTTGGTGCCGTCAACCCGGAGAGAACTGAGCAATCGCTCAAATTCAGCTGTGTGCCCAGTCATATTACCCACAATTTGTAGCAGAAATGGAGGCACAGGAAAAAGCCGCGACTGAACATCCAGGGCCCGCGCAAGGCCCCGAAGCAACGCGTTGGTGGAGACCGGCGTGCCATCACTCACCAAATACGTGTGACCACTGGCGGCGGGATGGAAAGCACAAACAATCAGAAAGTCTGCCAAATTGCCAACGAATAGCAAATCGCGAAAATTGCGAGTCATCCCCAGGGGGAGGGGAATTCCGCGGTACACAGCGCCTAGAAGTCGCAAAAAATTACCACCAACCCCCGGCCCGTATATCAACGGTGGACGCACGGTCACCACCTCAATAAGCCCACTGGCATGTATTTCCTTCAGGGCTTGTTCCGCCTCCCACTTAGAAACAGAATACGGATTGTGGGGGTCGGGCGTATCCTGATCCGTAAACTTGAGCTCCCCCTGGGTACTGGGACCGTTAACACCAATGGAACTTACATTTACAAGGCGGCGCACACCTTCGGCCGCTGCACTATGCGCTAGCCTGATGCTACCCACGGTATTTACCCGTCTGAACTCGGCAAGTGGATCGCTGGATTTGTCGTGCATGATGTGCACGCGCGCCGCGAGGTGAATAACCACGTCGCACCCGGCCAGTGCGTCACCCCAATCCGTGGTGCCATCCACGTTGCCCACCGCTATATTTTCGACGCCCGGCGGTAAGATGCAGGGCGAGCGTGTGATACCCCGCACCTTCAGACCGCGTCGAAGCGCCTCGGTACACAAAGCGCGCCCCACAAACCCGTTTGCTCCGGTAATAGCCACTATTCCAGTCATATTCAATTCCAGCCTAAAACAGCCAAGGCAATGCACGACACGGCAAACCACAGCCTGTCGCCAGGCTTGCGCCTACAGTGCACCGACTGCAGCGCAAGTGCCAACATGCGCCCGCGCCCCCCTGGGTACCAAGTGCGAACAAAATCATCTCCACTGGCGCCCACTAAGTCAGCGATCAATCGCGCCTGGTTCAAACCCCAGCCGCTCAACACTTGCTTGGCGCGCCATAGCAGCGCGGCCAACCCCGCATTGACGCCGACCTGGTTCTGGCCGTGCTGACGGTACATCAAGCTGGCGTAGTCGTCGATAACCCATCGGTATGCGCGCGCACGGGCAAACGCATAGGTAAACCAATCGTGCAAACCCACTTCCGCAGACTTCTGCACATGCTGTTGCAGCAGACTCTGCACTGCAACCGCCAACGGACGTGTTAGTACAAAGGTGCAGCCGGGGCCCGCCGATTCAAACAGATAATCCCAGCGCCGCTGCGGATACGATTTTTTGATATATCGGGAGCGCCCCGATTCCCAAAAAGCGACAATATCGCTCGAGTATCCATCGGCCCCGTGTTGTATCAAGCAATCCGTCGCCCGTTTAAGCTTCCCCGCAAGCCATACGTCGTCTTGGTCCGCAAAAGCGATATACCCAAACGGCGAAAAATCCACGTCACGCAACAGTCTGAAAAAATTCCGGGCCGCACCACCAAATAATTCCCCATACGGCAGCAATACAACCCGCGCATCCCTTGATTGCAAACTGCGAAACCATTCTTCGGTTCCGTCTGTCGAGCGATCTACACTAACGAACAGCGTAATATCTACACCTGTCTGCTGCAAAATGGAATCGACTTGCTCCTGCAAGTAGCGAACCCCATTGAAGGCTGCAAGGCAAACAGCAACAGAGGGAATATTTACCTGGACCATGGACATGCGTTTCACGCTCGACCTTGAAGCTGGACGATCAGCAGGCGGCGGATAAATTTCACCAGAGAATAGCTTTGTAGAAGAAGTAATTGCATCGCTGAGAGTTTGCCCATACCGTAGAAATAACGATAATTGGCGAGCTCAGCCTTTTCCATGCCCCACATATCGGCGCTGAGGCCGGATGCTCCATACACAGGCTTGTACACTGCTGCCAGTTCTGCCTCTAGTCTAACGGTGGGCAAGGAAGCGCCCACAATCTCCAGCCAGAGCCGATGGTCTTCCATATACCGGGCCCCTTCGAAAAACCGTGGGCTAACGTCGCGCTTCAGCATTACCGATGGCGTCACGAACTGGTGTCGCAGCAATAGCTGGTGCCAGGAAATATGCAGCACATCTACCGTTTCGTCCACCGGCCAAGTAGGTGCGCTGAACTCCGACGCAGGTAGCTGACGGCACAGGTGTCCACTCAGCGCAACGTCGGGATGCTGCAGCATATAGCCGTACTGGATTTCGATTTTTTGCGGATGCCATGCATCATCTGCATCCAGAAAGGCAATATAAGGTTGTGTGGCCTGGGCCCACCCGGCATTGCGCGCAGACGCCGCACCACCATTAACGGGCCGCGCATCAACCCGGATCCAGGTCCCATGCTGCGCCTGCAATGATTCCAATTGTGACAAGGTCCCATCGCCACTCGCATCGTCGACCAGAATCAGTTCAGCAGGACGCCGCGACTGCCCGGCTACCGACGCCACAGCGCGCGCAATGGTTGCTGTACATCGGAAGCAAGGCACGACAACGGAAACCGGCGCGAAATTGCTCATGCAGAACGGTAGCCCCGAATGACCGCCCGAAGCCGGTCCGGGCGCCCGATCACGATGCGCTTCACCACCATTCGGACAAACATGAGCAAAACCGACAGTGAGGGGATGGGGGCGTGGCGCCGCAGAAAGCGTACACAGGAGCGCGTGGCGTACTCGTCTAGCAAGGGGTTGCCAAAACCAAGGCTGGTCGACTGTCGATGCCAGACCTTGGATTCGTCCGCAACCGCGAGCTTCCAGCCTGCCTTGCGCATCCGAAAGCCGAGATCGGTATCCTCCCAGTACATGAAAAAAGTGTTCTCGTCGAACAGGCCCACTTCCTCCAGTACCGCACGGCGCAGGAGTACGGATGCACCCGATACGAAGTCCACGGTTCCAGGAAGCAAGCGATGAACGGACCGTCCCAGCCACAGATCCACGCGACCACCGCCCCACAACTGCACCTGACTTCTTACGTCAGCATCAAACAGCACAGAACCTACTGCCCCCACAGCATGGTTTTGAGCGGCAACCTGAACCAATGCCGTCAACGCATGGCTGTCAACCGTTGCGTCACTGTTGACCAGCCATACATAATCCGCACCACCCGCTAATGCATGCCGCATGCCCACATTGCAACCGCCACCAAAGCCGAGGTTGCTACCGGTTTGCAACAGTTCTATTGAAGGGGGAAGCGCGCGGCGGAACTGGTCCTCAGAACCATCCGTCGATCCGTTGTCCACCAGCACAATCTGGAAGTCACCATAGTCAAGCGCTTGCAGACTTGCAACGCATGCCAAGGTGTCCTGCCAGCCGTTCCAATTCAACACCACAATGGCGACGCGCGCGGGCATCAGGCTCGACCCCTGACACACACCAATTGCGTAACATCCTGTTCGGCAAGCGATGGCTTGGCTTGGCGACGCAACAAAGCTTTTGCCGCCCGGATATCTGCGGCGGTCGTACTCAAACCCCGACGCCGCATACGCTCGGACTCAATCGCGGTTTCTAACGGGTAGGACGGAGCCTGCACGCAGTCGAAGCCCTCGTTTTGCAAGTGCTGCGCCAACCAAGCCCCATCTGGGATGGCCAAATGCCTGGGAGCTTCCAAGCCCCGCCAGTTTTCCCCATAGTGGCGCAGCAAAAAGCTCGCGGCATTTGGCACGCTCAGCAAAAGCACGCCATGGGGCTTGAGCGAAGCCACCAGTAAGCGCAACATATGCAGCGGCTTGTGCACATGCTCCAGCACGTGCGAGCACACCACGCAATCGGCCCGCCCTTGATAGTTGTCCAGCAACTCATAACCGCCCTGCTCCACCTGCAGGCCCTGCGCCTGGGCAGCCTTTACCGCCGAGGCATCCAGTTCGATACCGCGGGCACGCCATCCCAATTGGCTCGCCAGTTTCAGCTTGTCGCCATTTCCACACCCAACGTCCAGCAGCAGGCCCTTAGGCAGCTGCGCCAACTGCCGAAGGCCAAAAGGCTCAGCAATCCAGGGTGCAAGCAAGACCGTGGCACCAGCCGCCCAATGCGGCAGTCCCAAGCGGGGGGCGATGGAAGTCTGCAGGCGGTTGGACCAGTATTCATTACGCAACTTCTGCTTCCACACCCGCAGTGCGCCGCCTTTTTGATCGCCACTATGGGTGTAGTAGCGGGCGTACGCGTCTCCTATGGTCTCGGGGGTCGGTCGGGGCTGCAGGTACAGGGCCCGGCAATGGTTGCAACTCCAATAGCTCCAGCGCCCCGGTGCGCACCCAAAAGCCCAGTCTTCGACATCCTCGTACGCCAACCTACGATCCGCTTCACCGCAGTAGGGACAGGCGTGGACGGGCTCCAGACTCTCTGCCGGCCAAGAGGCTGTTTCAGATGCCATAGAGCCTCCGCACCGCGACGTGCAACAAGGCCCAGTCCAGCGCGACGCGTGCCACCCAGGCCAGTGCCGCACCCAACAGGCCAAACCGTGATGACAGAATCCACAGAGCCAGGAGGTACACCACTAGTTCGGCCACATGAAAAAGGGCTGTCAGCCGTGGATTGCCCTTGGCATGCAGCAGGGTGTAGGGCACGGATGCCAGCGAGTTCACCCAGACGCCCACGCACAGAACCAGCACAATGGGCAAGGCGGCGTGCGCAAACTCCCCCGATATCCAGATCGACAATGCCGGATACGCCAACGTTGCGGCGGCCACACAAATGCCCAGCATGGCGACACCCACGCGCTGGTAGGTCTGGCGGTAGGCGTGGGCCGCTTCCGCGGCACCCATGGCAGCCAAGCGCGGCAACAGCGCGCCCGTCAGTGCCAGAGGGATCAGCAACAACCGCAGCAAAACGTCTTGCGGGATCGAGTAGAAGGGCAACTGATCGGCACCGACTGCAGCACTGACAAAGAATCGATCCCCGTACACCATCAATGGGCCCACGATGCCAGTGACCGTAACCCACAGGCCGTAATTCCAGAGTGTCTGCAGGTGGCGCTTTTCAAACCACATGCCCCCTGCAAAAAAACTTTTCCGCAACTGGACCACCATGGCCAGCACCACAAGGCAGCGACCCAGAACCAGATACATCGCAACAACCGCCAACTGCGGGCCATGGAAATACACCGACCAGGCAGGTAACGCGAACATCCAGACCCCCAGCACGATCCGGCCCAAATTGGAGGCTGCAAAGCGATCCAGTCCCTCCAGCCCGCCGCGCAAGCCACTGGCCAGCGTGGTGGGCAGCACGCCTACGGCGGCGACCAGGAAGGCTTGGCGGGCATCGTCTTGCAAAGCGGGGCTGATTTTGAGCCACTGGGTTGCAAGGCCCGGCGCCAGCATCCAGACCAGCGCGACACCCAGTAGCCCCGCGCACCCGGTCAACAGCATGCCTGCACGCAGCGTTGGCCCCGTCTCCGTCGTGTGGCCGCTGGCGGCCAATTGGCTGAGCTGCACCGTCAGTGCCCGGCCTACGCCCAGATCGAATACGCTGAAGTAGCCAATCAAGCCCCAGATCAGAGTCAGCACACCAAACGCCTCACCACCCAAACGATCCAAGGTAAAGGGGACCAGGGCTAGCCCTGCCACCATAGGGATGACAGTGCCTGCGAGATTCCACAGGGTATTGCGTTTGAGAGACATGGACTGCGGGTTGGCTGGCGTCTAGCGGAAATCCGTGTCGCCGGACATCAGCCACCATTTGTCTATCAACATGTCGACACGGGGGTCGTCGGTCCAGCAACTGGTGGGGATAAACATATTGAGCAACTTTTCCTCCCCGCCACAGGCTACGAAGTGATGCGCCTGATTGCTGGTGATCCAGCAGTACAGATACGGCAGAGCCCAACGTGCTGTCATCCTTCGTGCCTGATCAATAACCAGCGAAAGGTTGGCCAGCGGTGCAATGACGTCTAGTAGCTCACAAGAGTCCTCCAAGCGGCGCAACACCATTACTCCGAGCGGCTTTCCGGTCAAGCGCGACGTTATGGCCAATATTTCATAACGGTTGTGCGGGTGACCGAAATAGCGGTGATCGAGGAATTTCCAGTCGCGCACGCCAATAACACTGGATCGGAAGTCACTCGCCATGTCCGCCCATAGCTCGTCAACCAGCATCTGGTCCGCCGCTGCGCCGCGACTCAAGCTTCGCACCTGCGTGCGCACACGCGCCCTTGAAGCAGAGGGCTCCCAACGGACCTCGGCCATCTGTCCCGCCTTGGTGTAGAGCCCCATCCTCTCGGCCACAAGCATTGCCCGCTCGGTCGGAAAGCCGAACGCGACAGGACCATACAGTTCGGCGGTAGTAGCGGCGGTTAGCAAAAAAGGGCCCTGCCGCGTCATGACACCTCTCTCCTTAGGGTGCACCATCACGTCGCTGCCGCCATAGGCCCACTCAGGCTTACCGCACAGCAGTATTTCGCGGTACATGCCCCCGTAGTGCGCAACCAAGACCCCGTCGCGGCTGGCAAGTACGGCGTTGCCGCGCCCCTTTGCATACTTCCAGGCCCACAACTCCGGGCTCAGGGGGTGGCCGAACACTTCCTGAAACAACTCGGCAATTTCCAAATAGTCGTTGTCACGCATGTGGCGCAGTTGCCAGCGTGGTGCAGCCTTTTTATGAAAAGCCCGGACAAAATTCCCGGGGCCAATTGGCGAGGCATCGACCGGTAGGTCCACGGACATAAAGCCGCACCGCGCACCTATGGCCAGTACATATTCGAGCCACCGGCTGACCCGCGGAGCTTCAGACAACAAATCTGGGCCTGTCAACAAAACTAGCGTGTCTTGCGATAGGAAGCGGGACAGTTGGTCGAACAGGGCCAATGGATGAACTTGCGGGGAAACCAAGACCAAAACCGCGTCAACCGTGTAATCCCCTTCGGGTAAATTTACGCCGTACACACCTTGACGCGTAGCGGATGGGGTTTGGGCAAACGCGAGAGGCGTGGATAACGGAACCGTGGCAACGGTGTAACCTTCCGTCCGCAAGGCCGCAGCTGCTGCACTCGTCTGTTGACCTATTAGCAATATATGCGCTGGCGGTGGAGGAAGAATTACGCTCAACTCTATGTCGAGCATAAAACTGCTACTTGCATTTACCAAAGGCTTATCGACGGGCATACCATACAGCGAACAAAGGATCGAGTCTAAAGGATCCGCACTACGGTGCGAAGCGCCTAAAGTGAATTCTGAGAAGCCACCACCCGGAGCAAATACGCGCACCCTCATGGCAATACCTTCGAAAAATGAAGACCTTGCCAAGCAGAACTTCCACGGACGAAGTCCCATAACCGACGGCCCAGGACTGATCGAACATCAACGGCCGCATCGCCAAAGCCAAAACTGTCAGGCTACGCCACCCTTACACAACGCAGCAATTGAACACGGTCTATCTTGCCATTCGCATTCTTGGGCAGTTCCTCCAGAACCTCTATCCGCCTGGGCAACATGTAGGGTGGTAATAGCTTGGTTAATTCCACTAGGATTTGCTTAGAGGTAGCGCCCACGCCGCTCACAAAAGCCAAAATTTGCCCCCCCCCACCGTCCATGCGTTGGTAGACCACGCCGCACTCCGACACACCGTGAACGGCATTTAAAGCGGCTTCAATCTCTTCCAACTCAATTCGATACCCCATATGTTTGATTTGAAAGTCCGCTCTGCCGCGGAAATGCAAGCAACCTTGCGCGTCGCGTTGAACCAAGTCACCGGTCTTATAACCAACATCCACGTACCGGTCTTGGGTTGGGTTTTGTACAAACGCAGATCGGGTTCGCACGGGATCGTCGTAATAGCCCAGGCCGACCTGGGGGCCCCGTAGCAGCAACTCTCCGAAATCTGGGTTACTTGCGTCTTGCGCAAGTATTTCGTATTCGAAATTTTGAGAAAGTTTGCCAAGCGGTGCCAACCCCTGCATATCTAAGAAATCATCTTCGTTGATCGTCTTGGCGGAGCAAATGCAGGTGCATTCAGTTGGTCCATACACATTTTCCAATTCTGCGCGAGCACCGAAGAGATCAAACAACTCCTTGAGTTTAGGTTTGGGAAAACCTTCGCCACCGAAAATGATCTTTTTAATACTTGGGAAATGGTCTTTGGTGAGCGCTCGTGTCGTAAGCAAATAAACCAGCAACGAAGGCACAGAAAACCAAATCGTGCACTTGGCTTTAGAAATGAGTTGTAGCAGAAGGCGTCCATCTTTAACCTGCTCAGGAGTAAACGGAACTAGCGTTGCGCCCGACAATATTGCAGAGTAAAAGTCAAAGACTGAGTTATCAAAATAGATGGGGTTTACATTGGAAAGGACGTCGTTGTGGGTGATACCCAACCGGTCTTGAGCCCATTGAATGAACCATAGCAAATTCGCGTGCGATATGACCGCACCCTTAGGTGTGCCGGTAGAGCCCGACGTGAACATGATGTACGCCGGTGTAGCACCAGAAATTGCCTCCGGCTGCGGAAGATCTGCTGCCGCGTTTGACTCAGGTAAGTTGGGCAGGTCAAGAATCTTGTCAAAACCTGCGGCGTGCAAATCCAGGGCGAAGGGGATCGACTCAAATGCATTGACAATTAAAACTGGCTTGCAGTTTGCCAATATCTTTCTCACACGCTCCCAGGGGCTGGCCGGATCAAGATTGGTGTAGATGAGGCCGAGCCGGAGACAAGCCAGCATCGCTGCAAATCCCAGGGGCGATTTGTCGTGAAAGAAGGCCACCACCTGGCCTTGGCGTAAACCCCGTGACCAAAGTTCTTTTGCGATGCGGTCTACCAGAAGGTAGAGTTCGCCATACTTGGTTTCTAACCCCGAGGCGGGATACAGCAATGCAACGCGGCTTTCATTGCTCTTCGCGATGCGCTCAAAAGCCAGGTACAAGTTCGAAATAAAAGCCATTGGCAATTCCCCAAGCTACAGCGTCAGCCCGCCATCCACTTCAAGCACCGTGCCAGAGACGTAGTCGTTTTCAATGGCGTACCGCACCGCCTGGTAAATACACTCCAACTCCCCCAAACGGCGCAGGGGAATCTGCTGTTTAAGGCGAGTGACAACTGCTTCGCTGAGGGCGGCATGCGTTGACGGCGTATCCATAAACCCAGGCGCAATCGCTACAAAGCGCATTCCCAAAGTGCCCAACTCCTTAGCCCAAGCACTAGTCAGGGCGTTGACGCCCGCCTTGGCGGCCGAGTAGGCGGATTGCCCCGCATTGCCGTTGGCTGATATCGAGCTAATGGAGATAACCACGCCCTTGCTCCGCTTGGATAGCATGCGCTCCACCACGCGACTGGTCACAAAAAAAACTGAATCCAAGTTGGCGGACAACACTTTACGCCAAGAGTCCCGGGAGTGCGCCTTGTCACCTCTGGAAATTAAATTGACCAGTGGTTCACTGTGAATGATCCCAGCGTTATTAATCAGTACTGCTGGTTCAAAACCGCCCTCAAATAAGTCCATTAGAGCAGCGTCGACAGCATTTGCGTCGGATACATCGCAAACTATTGACTTTACACGTCCGTCGTAAGTCGTGCGTAACTCGTCACACCGTTTTTCATTCAACTCCAGCACACTCACCTCCGCCCCATCATCAATCAGGCGATCCAGCAAGAAACGGCCAATGCCTGAGCCACCTCCCGTTAACAGGACATGTGTACCGACGATTTTCACAACTTGGCTCCATGCAACAGCAGGGCCGCGCGCGTATCGCCAACCGTTCTGATGTCAGCGATCTCATCGCCGGTGAACTGGATTTGATAGTCCTCTTCAAGCCGCACAATAAACATCATATGAGCCATAGAGTCCCAGGTTGGGATGTCGGCCAGCGCTAGCGAGTCTAGAACGGTCCCCTCGGCAATATCGAAGACATCGGCAATTTTTTTTTCTAAGGACATTGGGATTTGGATTGGGATTGGTTTGAAGACGGCGAGGTGAGCGAGACACTCCGGGTTACTTCCAATTTTACCAGCGGGAATTGGTGATCCAAGCGGGCACCCTAAACCGACCGTTTACGGAAGGCGTTGGGTACTACAATTTGCACCATTGGAGGGTACAAATGTGAAGCCTATTGTTCTATTTGGAGTCGGCAAGATCGCCGAAGTGCTACTGTATTTTTTCAAAAACAGCAGTGATCGTGAGGTTGTTGCTTGTACGGTTGATCGGCAGTATGTAACCGCAACTGTGTGGAACGGACTGCCCGTGGTCGCATTTGAAGAGATACTGCAAATCTATCCTCCCGACGCTTATGACCTATTTGTGGCTCAGGGTTACCAGGATATGAATGGCCTGCGCGAAGCCAAGTGCCAACTGGTCCGCGATTTAGGTTATACGTTGCCGTCTCTAATTCACCCAGACGCAGGTTTGCCATCCGATTGCGTCTATGGCGACAACTGCTTCGTGATGAACCACGTTCATGTGCACCCTCGGGTGCGCTTTGGGAACAATGTTTTTGTTTGGTCGGGCGCTATGGTGGGGCATCATTCCACGATCGGAGACAACTGCTGGCTTACTTCCAGCGCAAGTGTTTCTGGTGTTGTGTCTATGGGAAAGAACTGCTTTCTAGCAGTCAATGCCACTGTTGGGCACGGCATTGAGATTGCGGATCATTGCTTTATTGGTGCAAACGCGTTGGTGGTTAAGTCAACCAAAGCGGGAGAGACATTCCTCGCGGAAAGTACGAAAGCATTTCGTTTGAATAGCCGCCAATTTTTGCGGATGTCGAAGTTTGACGATGTATGAGTGCCGACAAACCCAGTCCACACTTCATTGCGAGCGATTCATTCCATATCTGCACTCCCCGTCTAACCCTGCGCCCGCCCGTTGAGGGCGATGCGACAGAATTGTGGCCCCTAGTCTCCGACGCTCGTCTCACCACATTTTTGGCGTGGGAACCACATCGCACAATTGAAGAGACCCGCGAGATGCTGAAGTCGTTGATTCGATCACAACAATCCGACGCGGGATACCATTGGGTGGCATTAGCAAATGGCCGACTTGTTGGGTTGGTTTCACTCATTGACGTGCGACGTAGCCATCGTACTTGGACGCTTGATCGCGCAGAGCTAGCCTACTGGATTGGCTGTCCTTTTCAAGGCTTGGGCTATGCTACGGAAGCCGCCACGGCCATAGTCGAATACGCTTTTGGCACCCTACAGTTCCATAAAATTCGGGTTTACCACGCATCAGACAATCCGGGCTCCGGAAAAACTATTGAGAAACTAGGCTTTGAATACGTTGGCCAAGAAAAGGATGCGTTTCGTAAGGACGGGGTTTGGCATCATTTAAATCACTTTGAGATGATTGGCGCACACTCAAATAACCTATCAATCTAAAAGGAGTATTCTTTTGAAAAGATCATTAGCACATGCATACATTTGCCCTGCCACCGGCTCACCTTTGCGACTGGAAGTCACTACGTCTGCTGGGGACGAGATCGTCGAAGGGGTTCTGCAGAACTCAACAGGCACGGATTTTCTAATCAAAAGCGGCATTCCCGATTTCACTTGGCCGTTAGTTTTGCAGCATTCGGATGCCGAAACCAAACAGTCTTACGAGGATATGGCGAAAGACTATGACCGCTACGCGGCACTACCTTTCGTTACATATCGGACCAGTGAGGACGACGTGCGGGAGCGGATGGTAGATGCTCTAGAACTCAAGAGCGATTCTCGTGTTCTGGAAATTGGCTGTGGAACTGGCCGCGGCGCTTTGCACATAGCGCGGCGGCTTGGTGAACGAGGTGAGTTGTACTTACAAGAGATTTCACCGAGGTTGCTGAATATTGCGGTAAACAAACTGAGGGATGCCTCGGTGTCGGCGGAGGTATCGTTGGCCAATGGTAGCTACCTTCCTTTTCCTGACAACTTTTTCGACGCTGCTCACCATTTTGGGGGAATCAATACATTCGCTGAAATTGAAAGATGTTTAAGTGAATTGACACGTGTAGTCAAGCCAGGTGGCAAGATCGTCATCGGGGACGAGGGCCTAGGGCCATGGCTGCGAAACACCGAAATGGGGAGAATTATGGTCAATTCGAATCCATTGCTGAAGTGCGAACCGCCATTGGCGCTCCTACCCCCAAATGCAGTTGAGGTAAAGCTCGAGTACGTCATGATGGGGGCCTTCTTTGTTGTTGAATTCCGCAAGATAGAACAACAGCCGTTGCCGGACTACCACATGCAAATTCCCAGCGCACGCGGTGGAAGTCACTGGTCGCGATACTACGGTCAGTTAGAAGGAGTTTCAGACGAAGCAAAACGCTTGGCCCACGAAGCAAGAGCAAAGACCGGCCAATCCATGCACGACTGGTTGGACAGCGTCGTCCGAGAAGCCGCCACAAAGCGTTGAAAAACAAAATATCCTGTAAATATCCATGCAAACAAGTCAATCGGCATTTTTCTGGGAAAAAAAAGGACAAATTTTCCAATCAAATGGTCAACATCCGTGGATGAGATCCCACAACCAAAATCCATGCGCATTGGTTTTGGAAGAGCGGATCCGTGTCTACTTCACCTGTCGACCGGAAGCAGATGAGCGCGGGTATTTCGCCAGTGTCACTTCGTTCGTAGAAATAGACCGTAGCAACCCCGAACAGGTTTTACTGATAAATGACGCGCCTGTATTATGTCCAGGTGGACTGGGTGCTTTTGATCAATTCGGGGTAATGCCAGGCGCCGTCTTACAGGTCGGCGACGAAGTTTGGCTGTACTACGTCGGTTGGATGCGATGCGAAGGCGCCCCATATTCCCACGCAATCGGCCTTGCAACTAGTAAAGATGGGGGGAGGACATTCGAGCGATACTCGGAAGGACCAATTCTTTCGCGCTCGACGATGGAGCCTTTTTTGCAAAACAGCCCTACTGTCGTGCTTATAAATGGGAAATTCCATATGTGGTATAGCTCAGGCACGCGCTGGTTGATGCACGATGGTCGTCCTGAATCGATTTACGTTCTGATGCATGCGACGTCGGATGATGGCATCCACTGGGTCCGGGACGGAGTTCCATGCATGCCGGTGCTTACCGAGCATGAGTGCCAAACAAACCCCTCAATGCTTGAAATTGATGGCACATACCATCTTTGGTTTTGCCACCGCCACGGGACTGGATTTAGAAACAAAGCCGGTGGTTACCGTATGGGGTATGCGACGTCGACGGATCTCATTCATTGGGATAGACGGGACGAGGCCAGCCCAATGTCGCCGTCTGACTCTGGCTGGGACTCTGAAATGGTTTGCTATCCATATGTGTTTCCGCACAATGACGAGCTTTGGATGCTTTACAGCGGCAACCACTTCGGTCGAGACGGTTTCGGGTTGGCAACTTGCCATCATCCTTAACACCCCACATCGAAGTATAAGGAGCGACATTGACAAATATAGCGATGCAAGGTGAAGTCTGGGCAGATTTCTATAGCGTGCGCAGGCAATCTTTTGCGGGTCGATACCCGACCGAATGGGTGGTAAGAACTCTTGCGGGAGGAAATTATCCTTCCCTTACCTTAGACAAGTCTCTTTACAGAGGACGTCGCATTCTTGATATGGGTTGTGGTGATGGGCGAAATATCCCACTTCTACTAGATCTAGGTTTTGATGTTCACGCTTGCGAAATATCGAAAGATATTGTTGCAGAGCTTGAGTCAACCGCTAACCGGGCCGGCCTTTCCGTTAAGTTTGATGTCGGAAATAATGCAGCACTTCCTTATGAGGTCAATTACTTTGACTACATGTTATGTTGTGCAAGCTGCTACTACCTTAGCTCAACCGCAAAATGGTCTGAGGTAATGGCAGAGTTAGGGCGGGTCATTAAGCCAGGAGGTTTATTAATCGCAAATTTCCCGGATTTCAACAATTTTGTTCTTTCAGACGCAACACGTAATCAGGACGGCACCTTTTTGATTGCGTCAGACCCCTACGGCCTAAGAAATGGAATGAGATTTATGGCGGCAGAAAATGCATCGGATCTAAAAGCGATTTTAGGCCCCGAGTTTCGAGTATTGAGCGTCGGACACCAAGATGATGACTTCTACGGAATTCGAGTCTCCTGCTATCTTGTAGTTGCTGAGAGGGTAGAAAACAGTTGACGCTCAGGAGCTCAGGAGCTCAGGGGTAATCTCTTCCCGAAACTTTACGAACAGCGCTTTTCCGCATACAAAGGAAAGTTCTATTTTTGATGCATGTGTTTCTAGCAAAGTATTGCCGACGCGATAAGGACCATCGCCATGTGCCCAAATATAGTCATCTAATATAAGCCAACCCTGCTTGTCCAAAAGAGGCAGCCATAGCTTGCAATCGAGATCCACTTTCCTAAAGTCGTGGTTGCCGTCTATGTGTATTACGGATATCGTACCTGTGTAATTGATTGTTCCGAATACTTCACTTGTAACAGTTAGATTCTCACTATAATATTTCCACCCTTTTTCCGACTCCATACGCAGGTAATTAAAATGCCCCAAACCAATCGGCAAGATATTAATCGAGAGGTTTTGGGGCAATATCTCGTAATCCCACTCTTTAACCATATGGATTTTGACGTTGTCCGGAGAGTCGTGTTGCGTTGCGGCTCCTTGATGCCATGGGTCAATGGCCAAAACGTTACCGATTTTGAATCGCTTAGACATTAATGCTAGAACGGATGCAGACTTCCCCACCAAAGATCCAATTTCGATGACGTCTCCCTTAGGTGCACTAGCAAAAATTGCCATCATGGCGGCTATTTTTTGGTCATTGGATTCGCCATAGATATTACCAATCATTCGAAATACTGAAGCGATTTCAATATTACTCAGATTGGTAAACCCATTCGAGCAATCGACGATGAACGAACGATAGCTTGCTACTTTTTGCATCAGCTTGTTGAATCGCTCCATCTCCCTTTTTATAGGCGACTCTCCAATCAATTGAATGGAAAGCTTGTTTTCCATGATGAATCGGTTCAACCACGAATGTACTGCAGCTACGGGAGCGTAGATTCGTTCTATCTTCCTAGTGATAATAAAATTCAGAAAAAAATCTGGAAAACTGTCTTCATAAACATATGGCAGATAGGCCAGATTAGTTATTTCGTCAAACAGTTCGGAGCTTCGCTCAGAAGTTGCCGCAATAACGTTTTCATGCCGCATTTGTGCTGCTTCAAAATAATTGCGCCCATCGGGGTGGGTAGCGGGGAAAACCAAAGTTGCAGGGTTGTTAGCCATGTTTATTTCCGGTGTGTTGGTCGACGATTGACTTGTCATTTATGTTCTTTAAATTTGAACTAAGTTCACTGCTTTCAACATGGCCTGCACATGTGTAACCTTGTTGTGCATAAGCACATCTATGATAGACAGATTTGACACGTGCTCTTGCGTGCCTTGAAAGTATTGGGCAGCGGTAGACTGTAAAAAATGTAATTCTATATTGTGCTTGGCGAATTCTGTTTTCTCATACAAATCTATTCCTCCAATCGAATTGACATAATCACTGGCCCCTTCTAGGCGGCAAATGTCTAGTATCCGTGTTTGCGCCTTGAGGTGGCTGTTGTTGTAAATACGCGATGTGCCCACTATTTGCACATTCAGCGAAAGGTACTTCGCTAGTTCTCGAAGGCTGTTGAGCAGAAACGCGTGTAAGTGCGTCGCAGGGAAGTAGATCAAGCGCTCTAGCAGTCGGGATGTTTCCATGTAATTTGGCGCTTTGCTGTAGGCTTGGCATACAGTTCTCAGGAGTTTAAGTCTCCAGTCCTGCTCGTCTGCAAGTTCGATTTCACAAATCAACCTGTTTTGGCTTGCACCTCGCAGTGGTAGAGTGAAAGTGTGAACGGACCCGTTTATCAGCAGCCGATTCCTGTTTATCCAGCCTCGGTTTATGAAGTGAACATCGTCGTAAATGACAAATTTATCCACCGCAGCCATTAACTGAAAGTATCCAATATATGGCATAAAGTAAGGCTGCATAATTGCCAGTCGGGTGCTGATCGACGTCATTCTGCGATCAAACTCACAATGTACTCAACCTGGCGCAAGGAAAGATCAGGGTAAATAGGCAAGCAAATTACTTCATTTGCCGCTTTGGTTGCAACTGGTAAATTTGCCGCCGCCGCAGACGGCAAGGATTGGTACATGGGGAAATTGCTGATAAGTGGGTAAAAGTATCTGCGCCCAAAGATACCGTTTGCCTTGAGCTTCTCAAACAAAGAGTCACGTGAAATCGGATAGGCAGGCTTCACCAGTATTGGGAAGTAGGAGTGGTTTCCTTCTTTAAGGGCAAGCTCCGGAAGGCATTCGATTCCGTCAACCGTCGCTAAAGCATGGCGGTAATGGGCATCTAAAAGCTTGCGCCCAACCAGCGCCTGGTCTACCCCCTTGAGTTGAAGCAAGCCAAATGCAGAGTTGATCTCACTCATCTTGCCATTGATCCCAGGAGCGATGACAGTAACCTCATCCACAAACCCAAAGTTCTTCAAATGGTCTATGCGCTCCTTGGTCTTGGCATCTTGGCAAATAATGGCACCCCCTTCAAACGTGTTAAACACTTTCGTAGCATGGAAGCTCAGCACAGACAAGTCTCCATAGTTCAATACGCTCCCACCACGGTACTGCACTCCAAATGCATGCGCTGCGTCGTAGATCACCTTGAGGCCATAGGTGTCCGCAATCTTCTGTATGCGGTCGACATCACAGGGTTGGCCATAACAATGCACCGGCATGATGGCTGTGGTCTGCGGAGTAATCGCCGCCTCAATGCGCGCCGGGTCCAAGTTCAAAGTGCCCGGATCGATATCCACAAAAACCGGCTTTATGCCATTCCAAAGCAGGGAGTGTGCCGTCGCGACAAATGAATATGGCGTGGTGATGACCTCACCCGTAATCCGCAACGTCTGCAGCGCTGTCACCAGAGCAAGAGTGCCGTTTGTAAAAAGCGAAATATGCTTCACCCCCAAATATTCACATAGTGCCTGCTCCAGCTTTTGATGAAACGGACCTGCGTTGGTTAGGCATTTGCTATCCCAAATCTGCTGCAGATAGGGGACAAATTCCTCCAACGGCGGCAATACCGGTTGGGTCACGTACACAGGGAAGTCTGCTTTTCGTTCTTTTTCCATCTGGAACCTCGTAATACTAACCAGCTGCCAGCGAGTGGTAATGCCATTGTAGGCGGCGGTATATACCCACTGGGTGCGCTCCATATGTTTGAACTCCGAACAACCACTGACAGACAATTGCTGCTGCTACTCAATTCATAGCACACCTCGCCCATTTCACGGGGGCTGGACAGCCATGCAGCATTGGTGAACGGGCCAAAAACTTGGAGGGCGTTTGATTCCAGTCGGCAAGTATCATATCGGGGTACTAAAAGCGTTTAGTTGCACTTAAGTCCACGTGGAGTAGCATGAATTTAGAAGAACAGCATAAGCTTGAAGCCGAAGCCAGTCAGTTGGAGAGCCTTTTCACCAGTGGCCAGTACGGACAGCTGGAGGTACTGGCGCAAGTGTTTGTGGCGAAACATCCCCGCCTGGGATTCGGGTGGAGTGTGTTGGGCACTGCACTTCAGCTTCAAGGTAAAGATGCGTTGCCCGCCGTGCGCAAGGCGGCTGAGCTATTGCCTGATGACGCCATGGCCCAGCGCAACTTGGGCGATGTACTGCAATCTGCCGGGCAATACGATGCAGCGGCGGCAAGCTTTCGATTGGCTCTAGAGCTTGACCCAGATTCAGCAGAAACGTATCTCAATTTAGGTAATACCCTCAAAGCCCAGGGCCAGCTTGCCGAGGCCGAAGCCTACTACAACCATGCATTGAAGCTTAGGCCGGAATTCGCCGAAGCACACTGCAACCTGGGCGTCCTCTTCCTTGATAGCCAAAAACTCGAAGACGCTGCAATTAGCTTTCGCAGAGCGATTGACATAAACCCGAATTTCGGAGTTGCTTACGGGGCGCTCGGTACAACTCTCAAAGCGCTGGGTCGGCCAAAAGAGGCTGAAACCGCGCTGCGGCGGGCAATCCAGTTAATGCCTATGTATGCCGAGGCACACGTTAACCTTGGGGCCACCATACGATCGTTGGGCCGCACCCATGAAGCTGCCGCGTGCTTTCGGCAGGCGCTTACCATAGACCCCGGTCTCGCGGAGGCCCACAGTAATCTCGGCGCAGCGCTTCTAGAAATGGGCCTCTCTAGCGAGGCTGAACAAAGTTTTAGGCAAGCGCTGCACATCAATCCAACGTTTGCGGACGCGCATAGTGGTCTCTCAGCCGCCCTCCGGGGTCTTGGCCGCCCCGACGAGGCAGTAGCCAGTTGCAGGGCGGCACTGAGACTCGACCCTCATTCAGCCGAAGCGCACAATAATTTGGGCGTACTTCTCAGCGAGCTGGGGCATTACGAGGAAGCCGAGGCTTGTTATCAAAGAGCCATCGAATGCGACCCAAAGTTTGTCGATGCTTACAGCAACCGGCTCTTTCACCTCAGCCACATGGAAGCTGTGGATGCAAAAACATTGTTTGCGGAGCACCAGAGATTTGCCACGCAGTTTGAGACTTCTTTAATCCCTCACTGGCCGCGCCATACCAACTCGCGTGACCCAGATCGAATATTACGGGTTGGTTTCGTATCAGCTGATTTGCGTACCCACCCTGTAGCGAACTTTCTTGAGCCGGTTTTGGAGTACCTTGCTGGCAATCCGAAACTGTCGCTATATGCGTACTACAACCACGCACACCAAGATATGGTTACGCTGCGCCTAAAGAGACATATACCCTACTGGCGATCTATTGTGGAACTATCAGACGATGCTGCTGCAGAGCAGATCGTTCGCGACCGAATCGACATATTGTTCGACCTTTCGGGTCACTCCTCCAGACATCGGTTACTTATGTTCGCACGAAAAGCTGCCCCTATACAGGTAAGTTGGATGGGCTACGCTGGCACCACAGGCTTATCTGCGATGGACTACTACTTTACGGATCGTTTTTTCGCTCCACCTGGACTCATGGACAACCAGTTTTCAGAAAAACTCGTACGCATGCCGGCTTGCGCACCGTTCTTGCCGTTCAGCGATTCCCCGCTGATCAATGCGCTACCTGCGCTCAGAAGAGGCTATTTGACCTTTGGCAGCTTCAATATGGTCAGGAAGCTCAATCCTTCCGTAGTTGCGCTATGGTCCCAGGTCTTGCATGCACTTCCTAGCGCAAGGATGCTTATAGGTGCGATGCACTCAGCTGGCGACATCGAATTAGTGGCCAAATGGTTTGCTGATGCTGGCATTGCGAAGGCCCGACTATCTTTCGAGCCCAAACGCAGTATGAAAGACTACCTTCAGTTACACCATCAGCTAGACGTGTGTCTTGACGCCTTTCCCTACCCGGCGGCGACCACCAGTTGCCACGCATTGTGGATGGGAGTACCCACCATCACAATGGGGGGGGCGACGCCCGTAAGTAGGGTGGGGGCCGCACTGCAGAGTCATGCAGGATTAGATCAGTTCGTCGCCAACAACAAGGTCGACTTCGTAAATAAGGCTGTGTACTGGTCGACTCAACTGACTGAGCTTGCCAGTATCAGGGCAGGGCTACGAGAGACATTTAGTCAATCTGCGCTGGGACAAACGGGCGTAGTACCCTCAATCGCGGAGCGTGCACTCCGGATCATGTGGCGGCGCTGGTGTGAAGGGCTGTCGGCAGAGGCGTTCGAGGTTTAGTCGATACGTAATACGCACGTAATCAGAAAACAGTATTCAATGTCCATACAAAGCAATATCTTTAAAAAATTCGATCCCACCTTGGATACTTTGCTTGTTTTCAAATAAACGATGGTCGTTAGCGTGAATCTTGGTCATGATGCTTTTCCTCAAAACTCTATCCGAAGCAATAGCTACTGCCTTTTGAGCGTAGCTCTCTTTGTCCTGCGCGACACACTCCATCACATCCAGCAACTTGGCATAAAACAGTCCGACGCGCCCACGCATCAAATCGCCAGGCTTCGTTACGAAGGGGGTTCCAACTGCGCAGGTTGTTATGGCGGTTGTTCCGATACCAAAATGGAAAGAGTCCAGCACCACGTCTGCAGCTTTGCACAGGCTGGCGAAATCATTCCAATCGGAGAGCCAAGGCAGAAATAGGATTCTGTCGCGTACGCTTTGCACCACTGTTTTTTCAAGCCGGCTCTGTAAGAGAGATTGCCATACGCTGTATTTCTTGTCCGCAATGAGAATGACGTGCCCGCTAGGGTCCAACTCTAAAATCCGCTCCATTGCGGCATCAAAGTCGGGGTGCAGCTTATGAAGCATCATTGGGCACAGGTATATATGTCCGTTGCTTGGCATGCCCAGTTCAGAACGTGATTTATATTGATGTGGCAATACAGGGCGCTCAAAATAAAATAGACCCAAGGGTAATTTAATGAGCCTTTCGCTGTAGTGCGCCTCCGCATCTTCGGTTTCGATGAGAACCGAGGAAATGAAGCAATCCATCGCGGCAATCCCGGTTGTCACTGGGTGGCCTCCCAACACACACTGAGTACGAGCCAACCGAGAAAAAGCCAGAAAGTAACTGAACGGGTCCATCCCAATATCCAGGTACACCAAAACGTCAAGCTTAAGAGCAGCGAGCTGTTCTCGCGCCGCTGCAAGGCTGTCGGCCAGCTGTATAAAGGCCCCACGAAAATTCGGATAGGTCGCGCGCAGAAGTTCATCTTGGGGTTCCGCGCTAGAAATCAAAGTAATTTCAAAATCATCCTGCTCTGCTAGTCCTTCTATGACGCGACTGAAACACAACGCTACCGAATGCTTTGTTATAAATTTCGATAAAAAACCAATACGCTTTTTTTGGTCGGGCGAGGGTGGCGAAGCACAATGGGGTGCAGTGAATAAGAGACTGGGGCATGCGTTGGCGTACATCTGCGCAACTCTTATCTGAATATCTTTATCGTTGACCCCGTGGTACGCCAAGTAGAAATTAGTGTTGCACGCGTCCTTGATGGGATCAAGCTGGGTTATGCCTGCTTCTATTAGCCTTTCGACGTTGCGTTCAAACCTCGTGCGACTTGCCAATACCGCGTCGCGTGTCCCCATGATCGGAGGAAGCATCAGCCCCTCAAGGATGGTGAGCTTGCCACTGGGTTTGATCGCCATTGCGCGCAAATAGTTGGCCCGTGCCTCTTCGATTTTCCCTTGATCCTTAAGCGCATTGCCACGGTTGGTGTGGGCTTCCACGTTATTTGGCTCAATGTCGATGATTAAGCTGTAGCAAGCTTCTGCCTCCGCCAACCTTCCTTGGTACTGGAGCACATATCCACGGTTGATGTGGGCTTCAACATAGTCTGGTTTTAGCGCAATTGCCTTGTCATAGCTAAAGAGCGCCGCGTCCATTTGGCCAAGTTCTTGGAAAACCACGCCACGGTTGTAATGGGCCCCAACAAAGTCAGGTTTGATTGCAATCGCTTTGTCAAAGCTGGCGATCGCAGCGCTCAATTCCTTCAGATCCTTAAGCACTCCCCCTCGATTGACATATGCTTCGGCAAAGTCCGGTCTGAGGGCGATTGCCCTGTCATGGCTTAACTTGGCCTCGGCAAGCTTTCCTAAGGCCTTAAAAGCGTTCCCACGATTGGTGTGCGCTTCAGCAAAGTTGGGTTGTACGGCAATGGCCCTGTCATAACTAGCAACCGCAGCTTCAAACTTTTCAAGCGCTTGCAATGCAATGCCGCGGTTGTAGAGCGCGCCCAAAAAGTTGGGCAGCAAGGAGATGGCTTTGTCATAGCTTGACACAGCCGCAGGGAGCTGGTTCAGCTCCCTCAGTGCTACCCCACGGTTGTAATATGCGTTTGCATAGTCTGGCTTGAGTTCAATTGCCTTGTCGTAACAGGTGATTGCGGGTTGGAACTGCTTGAGTTTTAGCAGGGCATTTCCACAGTTCGAGTAGAAGACTGCCTGTTGCGGATCGATTGCAATGGCTTGACTAATCAATTCGACAGCGCGCTCGGGGTTTCCAGTGTCCATGAGGACTACACCCAACAGATGCAGCGCTTCCGCATGACGAGGCTGTACTTTCAAAATGCTTTCGTACATTGCGCGAGCATTTGCCAGTCGCCCTTGTTGATGCAATTGCACTGCCTGCTGAAAGAATGTCTGTAGCGTCGAGATGGTTGGGGTACTCTGCATGAATGGAAACTTCAGTTGAAAGAGACGACGGTTGCCAGGAAATCGGTCATATCCTGAATGCCTCTACTGTTTTGGAACAAGGCATGGTTATTGTCAAGCATCATTTTTTTGATGCGCTCTCGCTCGGCCGGCTGGGTGGCAATAGAAACTGCCTTGGTAGCATAACGCTCCACATCGTCGGTAACACACTCCATCAGACCCATCAGTTTGCAGTAGTACAGCCCCACGCGTCCACGCAGAAACTCACTCGGCTTGGTAACAAAGGGGGTCCCAACCGCACAAATGGGGATAGCAGTAGTGCCGATGCCAAAGTGAAATGGATCCAAAATAACATCTGATGCTTCCACCGCACGCATAAATTCTTGAGGGTCTGTAACCCAGGGGATAAAGATTACGCGGCTTCGCACATCGGCCGAGATGGTTAGTGCAAATCGGCGCTCCAGCTGTTTCTGCCATGCAGAAAACTTCTTGTCTGCAAACAGGACGATATGGCCGGCGGGGTCAAGCTGCAGGATGCGCTCCATGGCCGCATCAAAGTCTGGATGTAATTTATGCAGCGTCATGGGGCACGCATATATGCTCCCCACCGCCGGCAGGCCCAACTCGGCCTTGGTCTTATTAAATGATGGCAGCACCGGGCGATCAAAGTAGTGCGCCCCGTGAGGCAACCTCACTAGTGTTTCGCTGTAATGCTCCTGCGCATGCTCAACCTCGCTCAACTCTGTGGACAGAAAGTAGTCCATTGCTGCGATGCCGGTTGTAACTGGATGCCCCCCGAGCACACATTGCACACGCGCTAACCTTGCAAACGCAAGAAAGTAGCTAAAGGGTTCCATGCCAATGTCAAGGTAGACCAAAACGTCTAGTTCAAGTGCAGCTATTTGATTTCGCGCGCGCTCCAAAGTTGGAGTAACTTTCACATACTGCCCAGCGAAGTTCGGATACGCTTCCTGAATGACTGCTGGGTCGGCATCTGCCGTTGAGATGAGCACCACGTCAAAGGCATGGGTTGCCGCTAATCCTGCAACTATTTTGCTGAAACTTAAAGCCACCGAATGGCGGGTTATGAATTTAGACAGAAATCCGACGCGTTTCTTGCCCCCTACGCTCTTGGCCTGGTTGCAATGAGGGGCTACGAACAGCAAACTAGGGCATGCTTGAGCATAGAAGTTTGCAACATCAGTTTGTACAGCCTTGTCATTGAGACCGTGGTAGGCAAGGTGGAAATTGGTATTGCAGTACTCTTTTAGCGGATCGTCGATGGCGATACCAGCACTTGCCAATTCGGTGAGGCCACTTTCAAACCGAGTGCGCTCCAACAATACCTCTTCGTGAGTACCCATGATGGGTGGGACCGCTAATGTCATCTGGATTCTCAGGGCAAACGTTGCCCTGAGCGCATAGCATCGCGCATAGGCGGGCCGAGCCTGATTCATTGAGCCTTGCGCATGTAGAAGTTTGGCAAGGGTGAGTACAGCTTCGTAGTGCCCAGGCGTTAGCGCGACTGCTTTTTGGATGTAGTGCAACGCTTGCTCTGGCTTCTTATCCTGCAATGCGACGCCGATGTTGAAGTGGGCTTGGCCATAATTCGGTGCCAGCGCTATTGCCCGGTTATAGGCCTCCAAGGCTGCTTCTGGTTGACCTTGCTCCTGTAGCGCAGTACCCAGATTGTTTAAAGCCTCCGCATACCCAGGAATCAATGAAATCGCAATTCGATAGCTCTCAACTGCCTCAGGGATCCTGCCCTGCGTAAATTGGACGATACCCAAGTTGTTATACGCCTCAGCAAAGTCAGGCTTTATTGCTATAGCTCTTCTATAGCTTTCTTCTGCCTCTTCATTATGGCCAACGTCTTTCTGTACGTTGCCAAGTGTGCTGTAGTAAAAAGCGTTGTTAGGACCCGCGACGATTGCCTCGTTTATTAGCCCCATCGCACGGTCGCTATTGCCCTGCTTGTGGTCGATAACTCCGAGCCATAGCAGTGCCTCTGGCTGACGGGGGCTGACTGCCAATACTTGCTCATACAAAGTTTTAGCCTGCTGGAGTCGGTCTTGCCGCAACGACTGCATGCCTAGTGTGAGCCACGTAAGCACCATTGCCATACCATTCGCAGGCTTTTTAGTCTGCTGCGTCACTTTGCGTTGGCAGCAATGTTTGTACTTTTTAGTGCTGCCGCAGGGGCAGGCATCGTTTTTGTCGATTGGCGTATGTGACAACTCTGTAGGCTTCATTTTCAGATGGCTAAGCCCGGCGGTAAAAAAATGCTTGCCAGGAAATCGGTCATATCCTGAATGCCTCTACTGTTTTGGAACAAGGCATGGTTATTGTCAAGCATCATTTTTTTGATGCGCGCGCGCTCCGCCGGCTGGGTGGCAATAGAAACTGCCTTGGTAGCATAACGCTCCACATCGTCGGTGACACACTCCATCAGACCCATCAGTTTGCAGTAGTACAGCCCCACGCGTCCACGCAGAAACTCACTCGGCTTGGTAACAAAGGGGGTCCCAACCGCACAAATCGGGATAGCAGTAGTGCCGATGCCAAAGTGAAACGGATCCAAAATAACATCTGATGCTTCCACCACCCGGATAAATTCTTGGGGGTCTGTCACCCAGGGGATAAAGATTACGCGGCTTCGCACATCGGCCGAGATGGTTAGTGCAAATCGGCGCTCCAGCTGTTTCTGCCATGCAGAAAACTTCTTGTCTGCAAACAGGACGATATGGCCGGCGGGGTCAAGCTGCAGGATGCGCTCCATGGCCGCATCAAAGTCTGGATGTAATTTATGCAGCGTCATGGGGCACGCATATATGCTCCCCACCGCCGGCAGGCCCAACTCGGCCTTGGTCTTATTAAATGATGGCAGCACCGGGCGATCAAAGTAGTGCGCCCCGTGAGGCAACCTCACTAGTGTTTCGCTGTAATGCTCCTGCGCATGCTCAACCTCGCTCAACTCTGTGGACAGAAAGTAGTCCATTGCTGCGATGCCGGTTGTAACTGGATGCCCCCCGAGCACACATTGCACACGCGCTAACCTTGCAAACGCAAGAAAGTAGCTAAAGGGTTCCATGCCAATGTCAAGGTAGACCAAAACGTCTAGTTCAAGTGCAGCTATTTGATTTCGCGCGCGCTCCAAAGTTGGAGTAACTTTCACATACTGCCCAGCGAAGTTCGGATACGCTTCCTGAATGACTGCTGGGTCGGCATCTGCCGTTGAGATGAGCACCACGTCAAAGGCATGGGTTGCCGCTAATCCTGCAACTATTTTGCTGAAACTTAAAGCCACCGAATGGCGGGTTATGAATTTAGACAGAAATCCGACGCGTTTCTTGCCCCCTACGCTCTTGGCCTGGTTGCAATGAGGGGCTACGAACAGCAAACTAGGGCATGCTTGAGCATAGAAGTTTGCAACATCAGTTTGTACAGCCTTGTCATTGAGACCGTGGTAGGCAAGATGGAAATTTTGGCTGCAGTGTTCCGCAACAGGATCCTCTAATCGGATCCCGCTCTGAGCCAGTTTAAAAAGGTTGTCCTCGAATTTTTTTCGAGTAGTAAGTACTTGATCTTGCGTTCCTAGTATGGGTGGGAGTATCAATGCGGCCTGGACTTTTATACCAAGGCTCCCTTTGCGGGCAAAACACTCATCGTAGGCAGCACGCGCCAAGTCAGTCTCGCCCTGGCCTTGCAGAAGTGATGCGAGTGTTAGCAGGGCAAAGTAATTCTCAGGCTGAATCTCCAATGCCCTCTTAGCATAAGGCAGTGCCTGCTCAGGGGCTCGTTCAGATAGCGCGTCGGCAATATTGAAATATGCCTGCCCGTAACTGGGCGCAAGTGCTATTGCCTTTTGATAAGCCTCCACGGCGGCATCAACATGCCCTTGTGCCTGAAGAACGGTACCAAGATTGTTGAAAGCCTCAGCACGGCTAGGGTTCAGAATCAATGCTTGACGGTGGCTCGCTGCGGCCTCGTCGAGCCTCCCCTGCATGGACAAGACGACACCCAAGTTACTGTAGGCTTCTGCAAACTGTGGTGCTAGCTGGAGTGCCATGCGATAGTGATCGACAGCCTCTGAAAGTTTGTTTTGGGTTGCTAACACAGTGCCTAAACTGTCATACACCTGCGCGAAATCGGGCTTGATCGACAAGGCATTGCGATAGCTCTCCACAGCCAGTTCGCTTTGACCCAAATCTTTAAGCAAGTTGCCGAGGGTGAAATGGTAGACAGCATTGCTAGTACTCGCAGCAATTGCCTTACGTAAATGCTCCAGCGCTCGCGTGCTATCGCCTCGGCGGTAGTAGACGACACCCAGCCCATGCAAGGCATCTGGCAATTGCGGAACGATTTGCAACGCCTGTTCATACATTGTCTTGGCTTGTTGCAGGCGCCCTTGATGCAACAACTCGATACCCATCCGCAACCAGTTTTGCGCCATCGCAGTCGTTTGTGAGGGGTTGACGTGCTGCTGCTTCTCCTTGCGTTGGCAGCAATGTTTGTACTTTTTGGTGCTCCCACAGGGGCAAGGCGCGTCTTTGTCAATCGTTGTCATCGTCTTTATGTTCGCTGCGGGAGCCTGTTAGCTTTTTTACAGCAGAGTTTGTATGTGTCAAGACATTAGCTCAATACGTCAAAAGATGCTGGGTGCCTACCTTCGCACCAGGCTTGCCACATGCGCCTCAACGCATGCTCGACTGCAGTTCCGACAATTTCTGGCCGCCCCATTGCCGAGTTACCAAACTGTGTACGTATGTTCCTTCTGATTTCAGCCAACTCTGCCAAGTGATTAGCCCAGTAAACACTCTTCGCTACGTATTCCAAAATACTGCTTGCAGCAAATTGCGGTAAGCCCGCCTGGTTCTGCAAGACTGCGCCCACTCTACTCACCGGGGTTTCCCCCACAAGCGTAATAGTGGGGACCCCCATCCACAGCGCATGGCAACTCGTGGTTCCGCCTGGATAGGGGAAAGTATCCAATGAAATGTCCACTTGGTTATGCAAAGCAAGGTAGTCTTGCATTTCCGCCTTGGGGTGAAAGCTCAGTCGTTCCGGCTGGATGCCCTCGCGCATAAACATGTCCGCCACCATCTGGTTCGCGCCCTCGCGTGGCATGGCAGCCAGCAACATACGGGCGCTGGGGATTGCCAGCAGTACTTTTGACCAAGCCGACACCACTATGGGAGTGAGCTTACGAAGTTGATTGAAACTGCCAAACGTTAGATGTCCATTTCGCAACGCGGGCAATTCACCGACATCCGGCGAGCCGGCAAAGGGGCGAAACAAGGAGCAGGCCGGAAGTCGAATGATTTTTTCCGAAAATTGACTTTCAAATTGTCCTTGCGGTAACCAATATGGATCGCCAAAGTAGTAGTCCATGGCTTTGAGCCCGGTAGTGCCGGCATATCCGATCCAACTCAACTGCACAGGCGCTGGCTTGCGTGCAAATGCCAGTAACCGATTGAACGCAGTGTGCCCAGACAGATCAATCAGAATGTCAATGCCGTCGTCCCTTACCATTTGCGCTAAAGCATGGTCGGTCAGACCAGAAACCTGACGCCAGTGAGGTATTTTCAGCTTCAGACGTTGGGTGACTTCGTCTTCATATGGGCTATTGTTATAGGCAAAGAATGAAAGCGTTTTGTGCTCAGCTAGCCGATTCAGAAGAGGCTCGAAGAAGCTGGTTACTGCGTGTTGACGCAGGTCGCCGGATACAAATCCCAAGCAAATGATCCGGTTTGGGTCACGGTCATTGGTGTGCGGACGCCACCCTGGCATCAGGGGCGTCTCAAAATGCTCGGCAAAATCAGTGTGCGCTCTATACAAGTCCGCGGCTCTAACGTATTCGCTGTGGCTTTGATGGAAGAGCAGATTGCTATAAGCAACGTTGAAATTTGGAGCCAATTCAATCGCACGCCGGAATGCAACAACGGCCTCCTCCCCCCTTCCCAAGTCACCCAAGATGGTGCCGTAATTATTGTGGGCCTCGGCAAAGGTAGGGCTTTGCTCCAGAGCGATGCGAGCGTTGAGTTCCGCCTCTTCCGTGCGTCCTAGCTCTTTTAATACCGTGGCCAGTTGAATCAGCGCCTCTGTATAACCAGGGCGCGACTCGATCGCCTTGCGCAGACATCTTTCAGCTAAGGCCAGCTGTCTCTGCAGATTAAACGCAAGGGCTTGGTTGAAATACGCTTCGGCAAAGGCAGGTTGCAGCGCCTGCGCAGTGTGGTAACTTGCATGTGCCTTATCGAATTCGCCAAGTGCCGACAATGCATTTGCCAAATTATTGTGTACGGCTGCATTATTGGCATCGAGAGCTATTGCAGCTTGGTAGCTTTCTGCTGCTTTTCTATGCTGGCCGCATGCCATAAAGGCATCACCCAAATTATTAAGGGCAATCTGGTCATCAGGCAGAAGCTCCGCCGCCCGTTCGATCGCTGGCAGAGCGTCTTTGTTTTGCATCTGGAGCGCGGTACCTAAAACACTCCAGCCAAAACCGATTGTGGGATATGTCGCGGTGAACTTCCGCGCGCATTCCTCTAGCTCGGAGTAGTTGGCGCCATGAAAAAGCGCTTCCATCTGCGACACCTGCGCTTCGATCTGGGACTGCGCAGATATGGTCATACTTGCCATGCCTTCGTGAAAAGAGATGTAGATTTTCCAGTGGAAGTATCAGCCGCTGGAGCTGTGACCCGCTCAATATTTGAGGATAGGCGGCTCGAATGAGGGTGTGTAGACTAAATACCAATCGTTACCAACCCAAACCCATCTATTTGGCACTTCCACTTCAATCGGTGCGAGAGTAATCGGCTTACCCGTGCTTGGCAGCATGGTAGGCTTAACTTCGTATTTCACCTTCATCTTCACATTTGCTTCATTGCCTGTGATCTTTATCTCGCCGGTGGTGAAGCCCATATAGGTGATGACCCCTGCGTTTTCTGTATAGGCTTTTTTTGGCGTCGCCGCTTTGTATGCAAAGTCAAATGACTCGTATGCGTTGGCATAGTTGCCGGCAACGCGGTCTGACCACAAACTATCAATGCGCGCAGTTAACCGAGCAGCGCGGTCAGCCTCGCTAATCGACGGGTAGACTGATATTTGCGCCATTGCATTCGCGCCCGCAGCCACTGGCAGTTCCGTTACATGAAGACTTCCCTCGGCTACTCGCTCCGTCGGGTAGCGTTCATAGGCGATATAGGTTTTTCCCTTGACCTGGACGAGTTGCGGCCAGCCAGCGGAAACCGTGCCCGGTTTCAACAATGGTTGAGGCGCTGACCACGAGTCTCCCTTGTCATAAGAAGTTGCCAAGTAGATGTTTGGTCGAATGTCACGGTAGTCGACCCAAGCGGCAACCAAGGCGCCGCTTTCGGTTGCACTAATAACCGGTGACAACGACGTGGTGTTTTCGTACTGTTTAGGGTTCAAACGCCGGGCCGGGCTAACCCATGTTTGCTTGGCGATATCCAAGCTGGCGGTCATGATTTGGATTTTTTCCTCGCTTCGCTGCGCCATCCAAACTAGATGCGCTCTGCCGTCGCGATATTCCATTTCAATTCCACTATTGCTCACCCCCGCGGTACCAGAGAGTAGCTCGATCTTTTTCCAATTTGTCCCTGCGTCTTGGGATACAAGCGCAAAGATGCCGCTATTCAGTTCGTCTGCAGCGACGACCAAATTTGTACCGTCAGCACGAACCACGAGGGCAGACATGTGGTGGTCTGACGTGGCGAGTTCGAGGGGCGCTGTCCATGTAGCGCCAGCGTCAATTGAGCGACGGCTGAGTATCCGGTAGTTAGGCTTTCCGCTGACCTGAATGGTGTCGGTCCACGCCGCTATCCAGGTAGTTCCTGCCTGGACAATCTGTGGTTCATGGACGGTATCTGACCGACCTTCAATGTTCGGTGTGTCCAAACGTTGATCTTGGGCCTGCCAGGAAACTCCGTTGTCAGTGGAGCGATTAAAGTATGCTTGATAACCCGGCGTACGCTCATCGTAGTAGAGCATACCAAGCACCCCGCCCGTGCCACGCACAAGCGAAAATGGCGGTAATACACCGTTTGCCTGGTTCACCATGCTGACCGGTGAAAAAGACTTGCCGTTATCACTGGAGGATGCAAAGTAGATGTTTTTACCGTCTTGGTGGGACCACCATGCTGCTTGCGTATGGTTGCCCTGTGACCAAAGTTTGAAAAACGACCCGCCATTCTTTACACGCGCCGTTGCATCCAACATTTGCTTGGCCTGCGAGCCAATTTGCAGCGCAACGCGATCTGCCTTTGTTGAGTAAAGCACCGCCAGATCACCGTTTACATCAGCTAATACAGGGCGGGTAGCGAGGGCTCCTGTTTGCGCGTCTGAAATTTCCAAATACTGCGGAACGCCAGCGTCTGGAGCGCTTGCAGCACAACCGCTCAATCCAACAAAAAAACACAATGCAAAGTGATAGCGATTCATCTGACTTTCTCTTGAGATCGGAATTCATAGTGCGTAAACATGCGACTGCAAATTACAGCACATAACAAAAAGGCCCCGCAAGCGGGGCCTTTTCTATTTCTCAGATTTACCCACCTGTTAACAGGTTGGTGCTTCCAAAAAAGCTAGCTTAATTAGAAGCCAGCAGTTTCGCGGTGCAGGAACTGCTTACCAGCGAAAGGAGCGCCAACTGCAGGCTGCACAGTCTGGATCTTCATCAGCACAACACCAGAGGCGCTGGCTGTAGCACTGGTAGTCAGAGTAGCAGTAGCCTTGATCAAACCACCGTTTGTACCAACAGCAGCAGCTTGCGCGCCGGTCATCAGGTCAGCAGAAGCGATAGAACCCAAGCAAGTGATTGCCTTGGTAACAGTACCAGAAAAAGCAACTTCGTCGTTGTTGTACACGTTACCATTGTTGCTGAAAGTAGCCTTAGCAGTCCAGTCTGCACCAGCTGTGATAGCGGTGCTCATGTTACCAGCAACAATGCCGAACCAAGATGTTGTCACAGCAGCCGAAGGCATAGTTGTCAATGCGAAGTTCACGTCAGTGATAACAGCAGAGAAGTCACCTTCGTTACCACCAGCGCCAGCGGTTGTTACCACGTTGTTGCTGATAGCAGGATAAGACACAACCAAGCCAGACGCTGGGTCAACAATAGCCATGCTACCGTTCAACGATGTTGCAGTGTTAGCGGCAGTAACAGAGCTCACAACCAAGAAGCCTGTCTGACCAGCCAATGGGAAGTACACAGGTGTCGATGTATCAGAACCAACGACCTTACCAAAACCGCCAGCTGTTGTAGCAGCGATGGAGTGGCTCAGAATGTCGTTAGAAGTCAACGAACCGTACGCGTCGAAGTGGGTGCAAGTAGAACCGTAGTTGTACACATAGTGCAGGGACTGTGTGTTAACCGCAGTGTTAGCCAAGCTGATAACGCTTTGCGCGCCAGTAGCAGTGGTGAAGTAAGGGAACAGCAGCGAAGCCGCGTTAGCTGTACCGACAGCAGACATCAGAGCCGCGCCAGCAGCAGCAGCGATCAGAGTCTTTTGAAAAGTTTTTTTCATGTTTACGTTTCCTATTTTGGCCAAAATAAAATAATTCATACACCCGAACGGCAAAGAATTACCGAACTAGTGTACTACCTTTTTGCACTAACGAAATCCATTGTACATGGATTGACTAAACCGGTCAAAAAAACTCATAGCTCCTCTGCCGGATGGCCAGTTCCCTGACGCATGCTGCCAATGTACAAAAGAACACTAGCAAGGTCAAAGACATTCCAAGCGATTTGTGGGGCTTTTTGAGGCTCTGTGCTTTTAATGCAACACAGAAACAACAAACTATTGCGCCTTTGCGCCTTCCGCTTGTGCAGCTGCGTCGCTCTCTCTCTTTGCCGAGGCCGCCGCCTCCATGTTCAGCTTGTTCATACCCGTGAGTTTTTTGCGGAATTCGGCAGTGACGTCACGTGCCTGCTGGTTGTCGTTCACTACGCGTGGCGTGATGGTGATGATGAGTTCGCGGCGATTATTGGTGTCGGCTTTCGCGCCAAACAATGCGCCCACCACCGGTATTTCTGACAACAAAGGAATGCCCTTAGAACCGACGGTCTTGTCGTCTTTGATCAAGCCAGCCAACACCATGGTGTCTCCCGACTGCACGGCGACCCTTGTTTGCGCGGAACGTTTATTGATAGTCGGTGATTTGATGCCGTCGGTGGTTAGTCCATCCTGAACGTCGCTTACTTCTTGACTGACTTCCAGGGTGACCAATCCACCCGCATTAATTTGCGGGCGCACCGACAGAACCACACCGGTATCGACATAACTCACTGAGCGGACGATATTCGTCCCCACCACTGTGCTTTGGCCCTCTACTGGAACACTTTGACCCACATTAATCTTGGCGACCTGGTTGTCTGTCACCATGATGTGGGGCGACGACAAAATATTGACGTTTGTTTTGCTAGCCAACGCACTCAATACAGCATTCACGTTGCCGCCTGTCGTACGCCAAACGGCTGAAAAGGGGAGAGCAGGCGTGATGCTGGTTGCGTTTGAATCTGTCGGTAAAGAGCGTTTATCTGGGTTAAAGAGCGATCCGGTCAGGTTATTGCTGCCATTGTTGAAGTACCACTCCAGCCCATAGCTCAGGGCGCCGCTAAGTGTTACCTCGGCAATGGTAACTTCCACCAACACTTGGCGCGGCACCACATCGAGCCGCTTGATGGCTTCTTCAATCTTTTCGTATTCGGCCCCATTGGCTAGTATCAGCAGCGAGTTGTTGTCACGATCTGCGATCACTTTGACGGTGTTGGCCGAACTGAGGCCCAGTGCCTCCCCGGTACCAGACGCTACAACACTGACTGACGTATTTGTTGCGTTGGCGCTCAATGGTGTGCCCGCGGTTGATGGGCTATTGGTCGAACTTGACAGACCACCCGACGCGCCACTGGTGCCGCCACCCGTAGACTGCAGTGAAGCCCCGACCAAACCTGGAGCTACCGTTGCAGCAGCAGGCGTGCTGGTAGCTGACTTGCCACCAATCACCTGACTCAGTAGGGCCGCGATCTTCTCGGCATTTCCGTTCTGCACTGGATAGACATGCAGGCGAGTGCCGCTCTTGCCGCCGCTGCGGTCCAGGCGCTCGATCCACTGGCGTGCCTGTTCCAGATATTGCGGCCGTGGGCTGACAACAAACACGGCATTCATGCGCTCAATCGGCAGGATCCGCAGAAGACCCGCAAACGGAGTTTTGGATTTGTCGCCAAACAAGATTTCCAACTCCGGCAAAATACTTTTCACATCTGCGCTTTTGAGGGTGAACAGCCCAACCGACATTCCGGCCAGCCAGTCCAGATCAAACACACTGACAGTTTCCATTGCGTGCCGCATTTCGGCCTCTCCACCTGCCAACATGAGCAGATTGCGACTCTCATCCACTCTCAGAACGCTGCCTTCCGGCAATAGTGGTTCTAAAATCTTGGCCATTTCGCGCGCAGCGATGTACTGCAGCTGCACGACCTGTACGCTGTAGCCTGGTTGCAGGTTTCCCAGTTGCGGCGTTGTGGAGCCCCGCAGTGCGCTATTGAGCGGGCTGATCTTGTAGGTGCCGTTTTCTTTCACCATGGCGGCGCCATTCATGCGCAACACGGTTTCCAGAATCGGCGTCACCGCCGCCCGGTTAATGGCTTGGCTGGTGTGGATGGTGACCGTGCCATTGACCTTGGGATCAATCGTGTAGTTTTCGCCCAGCATGTCGCCCATCACGACGCGAACCACTTCGCGTAGATCAGCGCCTTCAAAATTGAGCACGATATCTTGCGGCCCTGGGGGCGCTGCGGCCGCAGTCGCAGGTTTCACAAAAATGCCGGTTCCAGGAATGATCTTTGGGGCGTCGGCATCCACCTTCGGAGAGTCAGCAACAACAGTCTCCGTCTTCGGAATAGGTTTAGCCGTCCCCATCACAGGCGCTACTGCCGGAAATGGTGCCTGCGCCTGGGCGTCAGTGGGCTGTGATGCGCAGCCTGCAAACAATACCGGCATACAGCAAAGGATCGCAAATGCAATCTTCGTCAGCTTGTTAGATGTTTTTTTCATTTTGGGTTCCTTGACTTTTTAGTGGTGACCCACGCGGGATAACCACGAGAGTGTTCACGGCTGCTTCTTTGATTCGATGTGGGGCGTGGGCGGGGGCGGCGGAGCGCTCGACGCCGTAGCCGGAGGGGCCATGCCACTTGCCGCACGCGCCGGCGCTGATGCCGCCGAGCTAGGCGGCGCGGGAGGGCTCGCTACAGGGGCACCCTGCGGAGGTGCAGCTGCCGCTGGAGCCTTTGCAACCGTAGCGCCCTTGGGACCAGTTTGAACATTGAGAACGAGCTCCTCGCTCTCCGCGCCCTGGCGCAACACAACCCTAGACGGCCCCACCTCACCAACAGTCATGCCCCGCACCACTGCGTTCAGAGTCACCGTCTCTGCCTTATTTGTCTGGACATCACGCAATTGCGCAGAACTCCGCTGCGGCGTGATGAGCACACCCACCAACACGAACTGACCTTTCTTCATCGCCGAGACCCCCCCTTTGGTTGCCACGGCCGAAGATCGTCGACTGATGGAAAACAATGATCTGGATACAAACTCGGGGAACCCGGCCTCCTCGGGCGGCAACGTAAATTCGGGCAATGCATTCAGCGGCCTGGCAGCAACCGCCGGAATATTGCGCATTTTCAGCAGCTCACGCTCCAAGCGCAGCCCTTGATTCCATTCCCACACAAGTACCGCAATCAAGAGCAACGCAACCATACACAGCGCAATAGACAGATACTTTTGCCGGCCCATGGCGCTCATGGTGCCCCCTTCAGGGCATAGCCCGTCAAATCGAACTGAACGATCAAATCCGGCTCATTGGGCGTATCTGGACGATTGACCTGCATATTGGGAGCGCGAATGGAAAAGTTGTCGATAAAAAGGTAGGGACGCGCCGATTCCAATCCGTGCAAGATCCCTCTGACGCCAGTCAATGGAGCCAGCAACTGCACCTGGACAGAAACCTGGCGGTATAGGCCCTCATCCTTGTGCGACAACACCTGCACGCTGTTGACCTTGGCGCCTGTAGCGATAAATATAGCCTGCGCCTGCTCCTGCAACTCGGCAGCAGCGAGCGCTGGGCTTGCACTTTTAAGAAAATGACGCCCGGCCTCAAGCGCCTTGACCTCCAAGGCCTGCTTCTGCAAGGCATCTCGCATACCCACGATCTTGGAATAGCGCTCCAACCGACTGGTGGCATCGTCCAAAGCCAAGTCATAGTGCCCGTTGAGCAAAAACACAGGCAAGGCAATTGCGGCGCAAGCGAGTGCAACCACGATCACCAGAATTGCCAACGCCGCAGCCTTCTTTTGCCGGGGTCCGAGCTGCTTCATTGTGCCTTGCCTCCTGCAACACCAGGAGCAGACACGCCTGTAACTGGTGGCACGGCTCCCGCGTCCGGCTTGGCCGTTGACCGCAATTGAACCTCCAGCTGGTAGCGCTCCGTGCCAGCAACCTGGCCCTTGAAAAGAGCAGACGAAAAACTCGCATCCCGAAACATGCTGGACTTTTCAAACAAGCCAATAAGGCGAGACGAAGAAGCTGTCTCACCCTGTATCTGGAGCTTCTTTCCCTTCAGGTCAAAAACCTGTACCCACGTGTCGTCCGGAAGAATATGGGTCAACTCTTCGATGATCTGAATCACAGCTGGTGAAGTCTGGCGCTTCTCAAGCAAGTAATTGTGCTGCTCTACGCGGGCTTCCAACCCACGGCGCACCGCACTAACTGCTTCTGCCGCTACCTTGCCCTTGTCGACCCAGGGCAACAACCGCACTACCGCTTCCCGCTTGATGAGCAGTGGCGTCACCAGTGCAGCAATAGACAGAATGACCACCAGACCCGCGAGCCAGGGATTGGCTCCACGCTTCAACAACGAAGGCGCACTGCGCGATGTTGCCGTCGGTAAAAGATTGAGCAATGCTCCCTCTTCCAGCAATTCGTCTACAAACAGGCCTTGCACCTCCGTGTCCATGCCCCTTAGCGAGTTGATTGCCGGGTCTACGGCTTCGCGCGGAACAACCACAAGCTCCACCGTCAGGTGTCTAGACTCGAAATCTCTACTCCTGACGAGGTAGCCAAAATATACCCTTTGCAACGTGAACGGCGTATGCTGCTCCACTTGGAATTCAAGTACCTGCCGGAGGTTTTCCTCGGTGGCGAGCGGCAAAGTCAAGCTTTTACGCAATATGTGGCGGGCAGACACCGTGAGTGCCAGGGCACGGGAGTCCGGCACTTTAGGTTTTGCCATGTGCACATGGACCTGCTCCAAAGGCAGCAATGCATAGTTTTCGAGTGTTGGCCCGGCCGAACGCATCCACTTGGGCGCCACACCAGACAACTCTGCAAGCCACCAGGCCAGAAAACGGCTGGTCTTAAGTTGCTTGCGCAAACTTGTCAGCGATCCGCTGAAATTTTCCAATAAAGCAGTCATTACTGTCCCGAAGATTGTTCGCTATTACCCTCGCCCCACGCCAACACCGTGAAGGGTCGTTTCGGGTCCCGGGTCATCCGCGCAACGGCTTGGCGCACGAACACCGTACCGTCGGCCATTTTGAATTCACTGCGCACCGCATATACAGGGACACCTGCCGCCCCTGACGCAAAGCCCCCCGCTCCTGGAAAGACTGGCGGACTTTGCTGATTGGCAGCCATACTTTGACGAAGCTCCAGAAACTGCTGAACTGCCTCTGGACTAACACCCGGTATCGCCAGTAGCGCTTCGCGTTGCGCAACGACCGTATTGATACCGGGCTGCCGGGAGTAAACCGTCAACGCGGGCTCCAGTCGGCGAAACAACTCCGGCGTCATACCCAAAACCCGTTGCAACTCATCAACGGTTTCAAACAGAGCGTTAGACGGTGTGTACGTCTTGCCAGCAGCGAGGTATTCTGCTTCCTCCGCGCCATGAAGCCGCCTTAACTTGTCGGCATCACGCCAATCCTGAACACTATCTGCCAGCGCCACCGCAGCCTCTGCACCCATCCCTACAGAACGAAAAAGCCCTACCAAAAGGGCTTCTGGCGCTGTGTTGAGATCGATTTTACCAGACTCATCCTGGACCGAGACTCGCAAAACGCCTTCGGTTAAGCCCAGATCATGCACCGTACCGTCGCCCATCCAACGATTCAATTCTGTGGGGGGCTTCATAAGTTCGTACCAAGCCCGCTGTATACCCGCATCGGCCTGAGCCTGGGCTTGGGCCGTGGACAACAGATTGCGTGCAATCTGTGCCTCGCCACGCATGCTGAACGCAAAATTGCCGGCTATCACCGAAAGCAAGGTTACAACCCACAAGACCAACACCAGTGCAACACCCCGTTGGCGGATCATCGCGGTGTCTCCGGCATCAGCATGGGAGCGACCACAAAATCCGGCCATTCCGAACCGTCTGCAAATCGGACCTGTATTTTGATCAAAAGTGGCATGGTGGCAACGCTATCCCAACGGTCGACCCACCGCGGAGTAGCGGCCTCCGTTTCACGACCAAAGTAACTCAGCCAAATATCATCCACAGTATTGAGTTCCGTACCAACCAACTGCATTTCTTTTACTGGCTCGAGCGCCGAGAAGTCCTGCATGGTCGGCTCTACCGGGATATGCTTCCATGTCAATCGACGGCCACTCCCCGTCTGCTCAAGCTCCAGGGCAATGGCATAGAGGCCGCCAACACCAATTCGCGAAGGCAACGGTGCGACAAAGTAGAGCTTATGGCGTTCACCGACAAAAGCGAACCTTTGGGGTAGCCCTGCTCTCCAGCGATAGGGGTGGATCTGTTCCATCTCCCGGCGCAAAAAACTCTCCACCGACCGTACCGAATTTAGCGTGTCCACCTGCTTTTGAACCGTATCCCAACTGCGTACACCCAGCCGCAAGCCGCCAAACAGCAGGACAAGGATCAACCCGAGCAGGGTCAAAGAGATCAGAAGCTCCAGCAAAGTGAATCCCCGCTGGGCCAAAGAGCGACGGTCACAGCTAGGCGTCATTGGCGGGGGCCCAAACGCACCGACGAGAGTTCAATCTGCTTGTCACGGCCATCTTCTTGCCAAGAGACTTGCGCTCGCACTATATATTGCCGTACCGGCATCAACAGCCGATCCGCTTCGCCGCCGTCATCCATACGTGCAATGCTGACGCGCCACCGTAGATTGGTGCCGATTTGGCCATTCTCTTCACCCGGCAATAGTGGATTTTCCACCCCGGCCGCCGCCAATCTGGACTGCGCTAGGAACACCGCTCGGCTATAGCTATCGGTCAACCTTGAATTGCGCATACCGCCGGAAAAAATGTGCAGGATCACCGCCATCGTCAAAGACAATACAACGAAGGCGACCAACACCTCCATCAAGGTCATGCCGCGACAATGGTTGCGCATGGTCAATCGAGGATGGCGACCTGCCCGGTCAGCCAATTGATATCCACGTCATAGTTGCGATCGCGTGCACTCAACGTGATGCGACCACCCGTGGAGCCGCCATCTGGGAAAAACCGCACTGCGCCGGTCGTACCGTTGACCAGTTCGGACTGCGCGGTAAATAACCTCAAGACAACACTCTTGGGTAGGCGGTAAACACGCGGGTCGCCACTAAGTTGAAACTGATGCCCCTCCACATCCACCGTCAAGACTGTCTCGTGTCGACGTGCAATCGCTTCGCTACGCGCCTTGCGCAATCCCGCGGCCAACTGACGCGCAGAGGCTTTCAACTCAGTACCGGAGACCCCAGATGAAACCAATGGACCTGCGAGTGTGTAGGCCATCGCCATGATGACCATCACGACCAGCAATTCAATGATGGTAAAACCGCCCTGCTGGGTGGAGGGGCTTATTTTTTGCTGTCTTCCCAACCGTTGACATCCTTGTTTTCGGCATCGCCACCCTCTTTGTTATCGGCACCCAATGAACTAATGTCATAAGGACCGTGTTGACCTGGCGACACGTACCGATAGTCGTTATTCCACGGGTCTTTGGGTAGGGTTTTTTTCTTCAAGTAAGGGCCGTTCCAGCCAGCCAAGCCAGGTGGTTGCTGCACCAAAGCCTGCAACCCCTCCTGAGTTGTTGGGTATCGTCCCGTCTCTAGCTTGAACAGATCAAGGCTTCCGCCAAATTCTTCAATTTGCAATCGCGCAGTATCCGACCGCGCACCGCCGAGGTAGCCAATAATGCGCGGGCCTGCAACGCCCGCCAAAAGGCCCAGAATGACCAGCACCACCAGCAACTCAATAAGGGTAAAACCCCGCTGCTGCTGCCCCTGGTCTGCTTGCTTACGTTTCATCTACATATTCTCCAGAAATTCATTGCCTAGTGGCTGCTCACATCGCCAGATCGTTCACGCTGAGTATTGCCACCAAGATTGACATAATGATTCCGCCAATAACCAGTCCCAGCCCCAAAATCAGCACGGGCTCCATCAGGGCCAACAGGCGCTTGACCGCGGTTTGCACCTCACGATCGTAGATATCAGCGACTCGGATGAGCATTTCCTGCAGCTTGCCCGTTTCCTCTCCAACCATCACCAAGTGTACCGCCAGCTTCGGGAACAGTCCGGTTTCGAACAAAGGCTTACCCAAACCCTTACCCTCCTTCAACTGGGCAGCAACCTCGGTCAAGCCTTGGGCCATCACCGTATTGCTTAGGGTTTCCTTCACTATGGAGAGTGCGGCCAGCAGGGTCACGCCATTGCCGATCAGAGTGCCCAGTGTGCGGGAAAATCGCGCCACTTCAAGCTTGCCCACCAGATCCCCTACCAGTGGCAGATCGAGCAGGCGCCGGTCCCAACGAAGGCGGCTGGCAGGCTTTCGCATCTGCTGGCCAAACCAAGCATATACGCCAACAACGCCCAATACCATGGCCCACCAGTAGTGGCGCACTGCATCCCCGGCGGCGATCACCACCTGGGTTGGCAAGGGCAAGGCTTTACCAGACTCCTCAAACATCTGCGAAAACTGTGGAACCACCCAGACCAGCAGTATGGCAACCGACAACACGGACACGCCAATCAGAATGGCCGGATAAATCAACGCCGACTTCACAGTGTCCCGCAGGTCTTTGGACCGCTCCATGAACTCGGTCAGGCGCTGCAACACCACGTCCAGGGCACCTCCAGCCTCCCCGGCGCGGATCATATTCAGATAGAACCGATTAAAAACGCCTTTGCGAGCGTCCATGGCCTTGGACAAGGACGCGCCACCGCGTACGTCTTCGCGCAACTGACTCATGAGTTGCCGAACAGGTTCGCTGGCGGACAAACTGATCAGTATCTCCAGGCAACGGTCCAGCGGCAAACCGGCTTTGAGCAGGGTTGCTAACTCCTGCGTAAACACCGCAACGTCATCCTGGGAGATGCGGTTTTTGGCAAACAGCCCCCCACCATTGGATTCGGGAACGCTGGCGGCCGCTTCCTCCACACGAATGGGGATAAGCCCCATGCCTTGCAGACGATCAACTACAGCGGCTTGGGAACTCCCATCCATTGCGCCTTCCTGCGGCTCCCCGTCCGGCGCGACAGCCTTGTAACTAAATTGCGGCAAAACTACTCCTCGCGCGTGACGCGCAAGACCTCTTCGATGGTGGTCACGCCAGCGACGGCCTTGGAGAGTCCGTTTTCATACATGGTCTGCATGCCATCCGCAATGGCTTGCTGCCTAACCTCACCCGAGGTGACATGTCGCATGATCATTCCGCGTATGGTGTCAGTCATCACCAGCAACTCCACGATGCTCACCCGACCAGAGTACCCAGTACCGCCACACTCTTCACACCCTACTGGGCGATAGAGCGTCACAGGATTCGCAGCTGTGTAGCGCTTCAGTTGCATTTCTTCTATGACTTCGGGCAGCGCAGGATAGGCCTGACGACACTGGCTGCACAGCGTGCGGACCAGGCGTTGGGCCAAGATGCCGTTGACGGTTGACGTCAACAGGTAGTCATCCATACCCATATCCAGCAGGCGATTGATGGTGCTAGCGGCATCATTCGTGTGCAAAGTCGAGAGCACCATGTGTCCCGTGAGCGCAGACTGCACAGCGATCTGCGCCGTTTCCAGGTCACGGATTTCACCAATCATGATGACGTCAGGATCCTGGCGCACGATGGATCGCAGAGCGTTCGCAAAGGTGAGGCCGATTTGCGGCTTGACCTGGATCTGATTGATACCTTCCATCTGGTACTCCACCGGGTCTTCAACGGTGAGAATTTTGATATCGGGCTTATTGAGTTTGTCCAGCGCCGTGTACAGCGTAGTGGTCTTGCCAGAACCGGTTGGCCCCGTCACCAACACAATCCCGTGGGGCTGGTTCAATACCTGGGAGAAACGCTCCAGAGCCACCGCATCAAAACCCAGCGCGGCGAAATCCAAAGTCGTTCCGCTCTTGTCAAGGATACGCATCACGACGCTTTCGCCATGCATGGTCGGTACCGTAGACACCCGTAGGTCAATCTCTTTACCCTGCAAGCGCAGCTTGATGCGCCCATCCTGTGGCAAACGGCGCTCCGCAATATCCAGGCTGGCCATAATCTTGATGCGGGAGATGACAGCAGCCGAGAATCGCCTAGGAGGCGATTCAACTTCGTGCATGACGCCATCTACCCGGTATCGCACGATAAGGCGATTCTCAAACGGTTCTATATGGATATCGGAAGCACGTGCCTGCAAAGCATGACTAATGATGAGGCTGACCAATCGAATGATGGGCGCCTCGGATGCCAGCTCCTTCAACTGCTGCAAATCCTCGTTTTCAGCATCGCCATCGCGCGTCTCGACCTCACCCACAATCTGATCCATGGACGTCTTGCCGGAACCATACAGGCGTTCAAAAGCGGCGTCCAGCTCTGACGGAACCGCTAAACGCACGACAACAGTGCGATGCGTCAAGAGACGGAAAGCATTGACGACATACGCGTCCAGCGGATCGACCATGGACAAGACCAGTTGCTCGGCATCCTCATGCAACGGCAGAGACCTCGACTCTTTAATGAACCGAACCGTCACACGCTCTTCCAGAACCGGTAATTCTGGATACTCAGATGCTGCAACCACCGGAAAATTCAATTGCGTGGCAAGTGCCTCCACCACATCCCGTTCGGCGGTCATGCCGGAACGCGTCAATATCGCGCCGATTCGCTCTCGCCCATCCGCGCTTTGCACACGCAGAGCGCGCTCAAGGTTGGCCGCATCGAGCTTGCCCCGTTCAATTAAAATTTCTCCCAGACGCATGCTCGACTCTAAGGCTTTCTCTGACGAAAAACCTTGACTATATCAGTCAGCCGGTATAAGAGGCCACGAGCAAATCCTTGACGGAGCGAAGTTTGGAAATCAATGCAAAGTAAACCTGTTACCCAAGACGTAGAAATCAAGACCGACGGCGCCCCCACCCAAGCCCACGCGGACGTTTCTAGCGTGGGCCCCGCTACGCCAGGAGCGGGGGAGCAAACCCAGAAAACGGAAGAAACCATTAGTCACCTGGAGAAAACAGTGTCTGAGTTGCGTGTGCAACTCCAGGAAACCGAGCGCTCGCTCCAGATTGCCGATGCGCGACTGCAAGAAATTTTGACATCGACCAGTTGGAGAGTTGCCGCGCCGATGCGGTTTGCGGTAAAGATCGCCCGCTACGCTGAGAGAAAATTGCGGAATCGGCTCAAGCCCCCTCTACCATCCGCGCAAGCTCCGCAGCCCATGGTGGAAGTGGCGGAGCCGACGCCCCCCCCCGCCATCGCGCCACATGGCCCAACCTATATTGTGCGAGACGCGACCGGGCGCTATGGTCTATCGCAAACGCCCGGCGGATATACCTACCTCGAACCCCAACGCCCCCCTAATACAGATGTCAAGCTCGCGGCTGAAGGCTCATCGGTTTCTTTTGCCATAGTGGTTCCGGTATACAACACGGCGACTGAATTGCTGGATGCGATGGTCTCATCCGTAACGGCACAGTGGTATCCGCATTGGACGCTAATACTAGTGGACGATGCCAGCACATCTGCAGAGACCCGGGACGCGTTGTACCGGGTTGACCATCCCCAAGTCAAGCTCGTACGGCTGAAAAAAAACCAGGGCATTGCGGGCGCGACAAACGCCGGACTGGCTATAGCGCGGGAGGACTTTGTCGTTTTTGCGGACCATGACGACGAGCTAACCGTCGATTGCCTATACGAACTAGCGCTCTGCATTGATCGCGACCAACCTGACTTTGTTTACAGCGACGAGGACAAATTGGACGAGCTCGGCGCTTATACACAGCCACACTTCAAGCCAGACTGGTCCCCCGACACCATGATGAGCACGATGTTTACGGGACACATATCCTGCGTGCGTCGGAGCCTGCTGGAACAAGTTGGCATGCTGCGCGATGAGGTCAACGGATGCCAGGACTGGGATTTTGTACTACGGGTAGCAGAGCAGACGACACGCATCCGCCACATTCCAAAAGTCCTTTACCACTGGAGAATCATTCCAGAGTCCGTAGCATCCGACATCGCCGCCAAACCTTACGTGTTGGAAGCGTCCCAACGGGTCAGGGCGGACGCACTTGGGCGGCGCGGCCTCCAAGGAACCGTTGAGCCAGTGCAGCAGGTCCCTGGGTACTTCCGGGTCAACTACCACCTGCAGGGAACACCGCGCATTTCCATCATCATCCCCACCCGCGATGGTGGCAGCGTGCTGCGTTGCTGTTTGGAATCGATTCGGAACATCAGCAGCTACCGCAATTTCGAAATCATCGTTCTAGACAACGGCTCAGTCGACGGGGACACTCTTGCCTACCTCCAGCAACTAGATCGCCTGGAGAACACCACGGTCATACGCCATGACGCCCCTTTCAACTTTTCCGACCTCAACAATATCGGAGCACAACACGCGGCGGGTGAGCTTTTGCTTTTCCTAAATGATGATACTGAGGTGATCCAAGGCGATTGGCTGCAAAGAATGGGCGGGTATGCCCAACTTCCACACGTAGGTGCCGTCGGGGCCAAACTCATATACCCCATGGGTTCCAGAACGCAGCACGCCGGGGTCATCAATAACATGGCGGTAGGGCCGGCGCATGCCTTCCACAATCAGGAGGCCGCAGCGCCAGGTTATTTCATGCGCAATTTGCTTGAGTACAACTGGCTAGCCGTAACTGGAGCATGCCTGATGATGGAGCGTAGAAAGTTCAACGCCATCGGAACCTTTGATACCAATTTGCCCATTGCCTACAACGACATAGAGCTTTGCATCCGTGCCTATAAAAATGGCCTCTTCAACGTCGTATGCCAGGCAGTAACACTCATACACCACGAGTCCGTCAGCCGCGGGCTGGACGGTGAAGACCCCGTCAAGGTTGATCGCTTGCGCGGCGAGTTGCGCAGCCTGTATGAGATACATCCCGACTACTACCAGTTTGACCCCTTCCACAACCCGAACCTGGATCAGACCACGGTGAACTTCGAGGTGTCTCAGTAATGCAAAGCACCGTTCCCCCCCGACCACAGGAACTTGCAAGGAAGGCTTCGCTGGTGGATGAAAATCTTGAGGCGTTGATTGGCCAAGCCTCTGCCGTTTCCTTTGACTTTTTTGATACTTTATTCGTGCGTCCCCTGGCAAAACCAGAAGACGCGTTTGAACTCATAGGTCGGCAGTTTGGAATGGATGACTTCCCGTCCGTTCGGCGGGCCGCACAAACGGAGGCCTTTCGGCGTATGGTGGTCGCCGGTCGCAAGGAAATCACTCTGCAGGGCATCTACGACTGCATGCCAGAAACGGGGGTGTCCACTGTCGATTTGATGGAGGCTGAGTACGCGCTGGAGTTGACTCTGGTGCGTCCGAATCCCGAAATATTTTCACTCTTCCTTGAATTGCTTAGTCTTGGGAAGCCTGTGGTCATCGCGTCTGACATGTATATGCATGGTGACTTTTTCAGGGCTGCCTTAAAACCCTACGGACTGGAGCATGTTCCGGTATTCACGTCTGCTGACCAGAATGCGACCAAGCGCGACACGGGTGAACTGTTTGAATGCATTGCTAAGCAGTTGGGGCTGGCCATGGAGACCATCCTGCACATAGGTGACAGTCAGCTTGCGGATGTGGTTCGCCCGCGCGACAAAGGCATGATGGCCTACCACTACGTCAACAGTCGTGCAGCGGACGCAGTACAAACTACGTCGCTGATGGCATCTATTGCCCGAGGCATGCTGAGCGCTTGCGCGCAAGAAGTTACCCCTCATGCTTATGCGGGGCTCGGGTTCGTCTTTGGTGGCCCCGCAAACGTGGGCTTCCTGGAGTGGATCAAGAAGCGGGCGCGTCAGGACAGTGTAGACCACATTCTGTTCCTATCACGCGATGGCTACGCAATGCAACGCATCGCTGCGGACCGCGCAGACCCGGGGATGCCAAGCAGCTGCTACTTTCTAGGCTCACGCACTGCGTTCACGCTCGCAACAATGCATGCCGGAAATTTTGAAAACTATCTGCCCTTCCTACTGTCCGGTGCGGGCGGGCTCTCGCCCCACGAACTGCTGGACCGCATTGGCGTCGGAGCTCCGTCGCAGAAGGTCATGGACGACCTTGGGCTGGGCGAGGGTGTAAAGATCGGCCCAGCCCACTACGCTCAGCTTGGCAGTTTCCTGATCGCATACAAAAAGGAGATTCTGAAAGTTTGTCACCGCAACCGCCGCGGACTGTTTCAGTACCTTCGAGGAGCGGGTGTCAGACAAGGCAGTCGCGTGGCCGTAGTGGACGTCGGCTGGAACGGAACAACCCAAGAGGCTTTCGAGGCTGCCGTGCGTCCCATGATGGAGCTTGATGTAGTCGGGTACTACTTTTGTCTGGCCAACACACCCGAGCGCCTTCAACGCCAGACACGACAGAAGATGAGCGCTTTTATCGACGAAGCGAACGCATCGGCTGACATCCTTGACGCCATTTTCGCCAACCGCGTTGCGGTTGAACAATTCTTTTCCGCGCCGCATGCTTCGGTTATTGGCTTTGGCATCGAATCCAACAGTGTACAACCCGTCATGGACGCTGGAAGAGGGGACACCATTGCGCTCCAGGGAATAGCGGAGGATGTTTGTGAAGGCATTGAGGCTTTCGCACGGCATTTCAGAGCGTTTGAACAATCGACCGGGTTTAGTGCCACGCCATTGGAAATCGCCTGGCCTCTGATTGACTTATTGACGAAGCACACGGATAGCGAAGCGTACAGCCTGATTGGGCGCGTCAAAAACTTCGACGCGTGGGGAAGTTCCCGCAATCACGTGCTGACTCTTGCGCAATACTTGCCAAGCTGATACACCGCACCCTGTGCATTGCCGATGCAACCCTTTGTTCAGCCACTGATTTAATCCATTGAAACCCGATCAAAACATTATTTCCACAGGTACCGAGCCATTGACACAAATCGGTCTCCAGCCAACCCTGCCGCTGGTGTCCTTGCTCATTCGCAGTGCAGACCGAGCGTTCCTGGCGCAAGCGCTGGATTCAGTAGCATTACAGACCTACCCCAACATCGAAGTGGTAGTGCTTGCAGTAAGACCCGGCCATAGGGCTCTGGGAGACTACTGCGGCCGCTTCCCGCTTCGTCTGGTTCCGACCGATCAGCCGGTGATGCGCAGTGTCGCGGCCAATGCTGCGATAGCGGCAGCGCGCGGCGAGTTCATGATCTTCCTTGACGACGATGACTGGATGATGCCGGACCACGTCGCTCGCCTTGCCGATGTGTTGTCCAAGCTTCCGGAAACCCAGGCTGTATATACCGGTGTAGCACTGGTGGATGCAGTCGGTCAGCCCATGGGCCAAACGTTTGACCTTCCATTCGATCCCTTGCGCCAATTGGCCGGAAACATGACACCCATCCATGCGGTACTGTTTCGCGCGAAGGTGCTGTCTTTGGGTTGCCGTTTTGACGAGTCCTTGGACCGTCTTGAGGACTGGGACTTTTGGCTTCAAGTCGCGAAACTTGCACCTATGGTGCACCTGCCGGGTATCAGTGCTGTCTACCGCATACACGAAAGCTCAGGCGTTCACAACGACGCCGGGCCCTACGGTGCGGCAAGCCGCCGCGTTTACCAAAAATGGGAGTCTGACTGGACGCCCCAACAAATCGGTCAGATCATGCAACGCGTCTGGGCATATCCCGACATGGAAAGCCGATTGATCGACGCACTCAAGCAACTTTCCCTGACCGAGCAACGCATGGCGGCCAACCAGGCCATCATGGCGGAGCAAATGGCATGTATGGCGCAGCAAGCGGCCACTATCGCGCAACAGGCTTCTGCCGCTGCGCAGCAAGCTTCCGCATCCGCCCAACAGGCACTTGCTCTGGCGCATCAACAGCATCAAATCGCTGCTTTGACCCACCACAGAGATGCTATCGCCGCAGCGCTGACCCACAGTGAGACAGAGCGCTTATCCATCCTCAACAGCAGCATCTGGCGAGTGACCAAGCCGTTGCGCAGCATTGGTACCCGACTGAAGAACACTTCACTGAGCAACCCTAGCGCCAAAGCCGTGGGCGCGGAGGCCGCCCCCAGATCTAATACGCTTGCTTCTGCAGAGGAACCAAACCGCGCCATCGGCTATCGCGAGTGGGTTAAGACACACGACACGATGTCCGAAGAGGATTTGGGCCGCTATCGCCAGCAGATGACAACTTGGCAGCATAAACCGCTGATTTCGATCATCATGCCGGTTTTCAACCCTCCCCTGGATCTGTTGGAAGCCGCTATCGCGTCAGTGCGATCCCAAGTCTATCCCTTCTGGGAGCTTTGCATAGCGGACGACGCTTCCTCGAATGCAGGTGTTTGGGAGCTGTTGCAAAGACTTGCTGCCACTGAGCATCGCATCAAACTTGTTCGCCGAAACACAAACGGCCACATCTCCTTGGCAAGCAACAGCGCAATCGAACTTGCCTCCGGGGAGTTTGTCGCCTTGATGGACAACGACGATCTGCTTCCCCCAACTGCTCTTTATTGGGTGGCTGAAACGGTGAACCAGTTCCCGACGGTAAAAGTGATGTATTCCGATGAAGACCGGCTGGATGCGAACGGTGAGCGTTACGGTGCGTACTTCAAGCCCGATTGGAATTACACCTTGTTCATGGGCCACAACATGATCAGCCACCTGGGCGTCTACCACACCCAATTGGTACGTGATGTTGGCGGCTTTCGCCAGGGTCTGGAAGGGTCGCAGGACTACGATTTAGCACTGCGGTGCATCGAGAGGATAGAGCCCACAGACATCGTGCACATCCCAAGGGTGCTCTACCACTGGCGCGCTATTTCTGGCAGTACAGCTTTGACGATTGACGCCAAGTCATACGCATTAGATGCAGCGCAACGGGCGTTGCAAGAACATCTTGTCCGAGTGGGCAGCAGCGCGCGGGTGGAACAGCTTCCCAGTCTCGACTGCAAGTGCATCAGAAGCACGGAGGGTGTGGAGCAAGGCCTCACGGTGGTATTGGTGCACCCTGAGGGCTCCCCGCAAAATGGCGCTGCACCAGCGTGGACTCTCGATCCAGCATACCGGATCTCCGAGGTGCTGAACTGTAGTTCCCAGGGGGCAACCATCAACGCTGCGGTGGCCTCTGCGCAGGGGCCGCTGGTTGCCTTGATAGGTGCGCACCTCCGTCCCCAAGATCCGGCGGCGTTGCTTGAGCTCGTTGGCCATGCACTGGAAGCTGGAACTGGTGCGGCTGCAGGTACTGTCCGCGACACCTCGGGAATGCTGGCGTCAGGCGGCTTGGTGCTCAATCCTACGACCATCGCAGCGGTGTTGCAAAAACACCTGCCAGTCGGAAGCCATGGATACGCGGGTCGCGGTTCCCTGTCGCAAGAACTATCCGCGCTGAATCTGGATTGCATTGTGTTCCGTAAGGAGGTCTTTAGCCTGCACGGAGGCCTGGACCCAGATCTGGGTATAGACCCTATGGGCGCAGTAGCCTGGAGCTTGCGGTTGCGGGACGACCGGTACAAACTGGTGTGGTGCCCCGGCGCAACGTGGACTGCGCTGATAGAAACGCCCGCGAAACCCGACAGCAACGGAAACTTAAAGCGCAAAATTTTTATGGATCGGTATGGAGAGCGTTCTGCCAAATGGCTGAACCGGGATCCGGCATACCACCCAAACCTGGACCCCGTGGCAGCTGACTTCTCGCTGTTGGCCTAGAAGTACCCCACCCCACCATCCGCAACCAATGTCTGAAGCGCCTCCCATTGCCAACCCACGGCCGCCAGCAAGGGTAACCGTCATCATTGTCAATTTCAACGGTGGCGAAATGGTTTGCCGGTGCCTAGCGGCGCTGATGCAACAAAGTTTCCAGGACTTTGCAACGGTGGTGGTCGACAACAACAGCGCCGATGGATCGGTTGCGTCCATCCGCAACCAGTTTCCACAGGTGGAAATATTGGCACTAGCCACCAACTTGGGCTTTGCAGCCGGTATCAATTGCGCGCTACGCAACAACCGGTGGGGTCCTTTGGTCGCACTGCTGAACCCGGACGCCTTTGTCGCGCCTGACTGGCTGGAGCAACTGGTCGCCGCCTCCGAACAGAACCAGGGCTATGCGGCCTTTGGCTCACGCATGTACAACGACGAAGAGCGCAGGCAGCTGGACGGCGTAGGCGACGCGTACCACGTCAGCGGCCTACCGTGGCGACAGGGACACGGCTGCCGGAGCACTGCGCAGCACGATATCGAGCGGGAGATCTTTGCCCCCTGCGCGGCGGCGGCGCTGTACCGGTTTGATGCGCTGCAAGCCGTCGGCTTGCTGGACGAAGACTTTTTTCTCTACGTCGAGGATGTAGACCTCGGCTTCAGATTGCGTTTGGCAGGTTATCGTGCACTGTACGTCCCCCAGGCAACGATCGTGCACGTGGGCTCGGCCTTTGTTGGACGCAACAGCGACTCTCAGGTCTACCACGGCCATCGCAATGTGGTGTGGGTTTTTGTGAAGAACATGCCAGGCGTTCTGTTCTGGCTATTCCTGCCACTGCACATAACGCTTAACCTCGTAACGCTGCTGTGGTTCGGATTGCGCGGCAAGGGGGGATTGATTGTTCGCGCCAAGCGGGACGCTATCGGCGGTATACCGCTCTATTGGCGAAAGCGGCGATCGGTACAAGCAAGCCGCAAAGCCAGTGTCTGGTCCATCCTGTGCCAGTTGAGCTGGAACCCGTTCAGCCGATGCGCCTGAGGCGCCAACACCCTACCCGCTAGCGGCGGGCAACAATGTCCAGCAGGTCCAAAGCCATGGCCTGCACGGCCCGAAACAGGCGCCCGGTGCGCACCGGCTCCACCCAGAATGCCTCCGCGACCCGGCCTTTGCCCAGATACAAACCGCGGTAATTGTTCAAGCCATCCACGGCCCGTTCGTAATCGCCGCAAACCATCGCAGTAGCGTGCTCTGCCAACGCCTGCCGCTTGGTCTGGACGTAATCGGTGATATCCACAACATGGGTGGCCGGCACGGGAGCCCAAACCTCGTAGAACAACAGCTGCTCTACGCTCGCCGTGCGGCGGCACAGCGGTTCCAGAAAGGCAGCGATGCGGACGTGGTCGCGGTGGTAGTCCAGCGGCGACGGCAACAATACCCAGTCCGGCTGGTAATCCTGCAGCAGCTGCAGCACCTTGGCCCGCAGCGCGGGACTGGATTCAAATGCCCCATCCGGCTGGTTGAGCTGCAAGGAATCCTTCACGCCTAACCGGGCCAGCGCACGGACAAACTCGGCTTGGCGCACGGCGCCCGAACCCTCAGGCAAGCCGCCGGCACCGCTGCCGTCGGTTACCAGCACCACCTTGACCGGACACAGCGCCGCCAGACGCGCCAACGTACCGCCGCAGCCGAGGGTTTCATCGTCGGGGTGGGGCACAAATACCAGCACCTTGCGGGCCTGCCCCAAGTCCAGCGCTTGGGGCAACGGACAGGCTTGTAGGCCCGCCAATTGCTTGCGAACACGTCTAGTGGATATAAAGCTGAACATATTGCTGTACCACCGATTCCAGATCAGGCGCAAGCCGGGCCTGCGCGATGGCGCGGTCAGACAATGCCCGCCGCTGCGCCGGCTGTCCGATCAGTTCATCTAACGCCGCCACCAGTGCGTGCTGGTCTACGGGGATCAACCAGGCCCCGCTACCCATAACCTCGGGCACACCGCCAACCGCCGTACAGATACAAGGCAGCCCGGCCACCAACGCCTCAAAATTCGCAAGCCCAAACGACTCAGTGACGGACATGCTGACGTAAATATCAGCCGCAGCGTAGTAAGGCCTGACATCGTCGACGGTCGCAAAATGTATGCGGTCGCCAAAGCCAGCAGCATCCGCGATGCGCTGCAAACCGCCCTGATCTCCATCGCCTAACAGGTGCAGGCGCAAGGACGGGTATCGCGCGGCCAAGCTAGCGCAGCCGACTACGAGCAGATCAAAGCGCTTGAGCGGAACCAGGCGCCCGACACCCAGCACGTGGATAGCCTGGGTTGCCCAGCCCAATGATTGGCAGGCTGCATCGCGCATCCCGTGCTCGATGAGGGGCGCAGCATGGCTCACGGCATGCCAGTGCGGAGGATTGGAAGGCAGAGCCAGATCCCGCGCCAGCTGGTTGAGGGCCAGTTGGGTGGGCGCCGTGACCCAGCAAGCTGTGCGCAGCACAAAGGCTTCTAGCCGCCGCAACCAGCGCTGCATGCCAGGTCCCTGCACCAACCCGTCCTCATGGGTGGCACGGCTGTAGCATCCAAAACCATGCTCGGTGACACCCCAGCGCACAGCCCGCAAACTCCAACGCTGCCGCCCCAGCCAAAAGCCCAACCCTAACCATGGGTCATGCAGGTGAACTGCCGTATAGCCCTGCTCCTTCGCCGTGCGGGCGGCAAACCAACCCATGTGGAGGCGCTCAAGGAGCGCCCCCAGCACCTGCTGAACAGCGGGGCGGCTGGCAACCAAGGGTAAGCGGTGCAAACGTTCGACCCACCGGTTGCGTTTTTCACGGGCATGGGAGCCGAGGTCTTCTTGGCACAGATAGCGCACCCGCCAACCTTGACTGGTCAAGGCGTCGACCACCGGCATGAGGCTGCGCCCCAGGCCATAACGGCGATCGCCCGACATCTCACGGGTGACCATCAGCACGTTGTGGATGCGCTCAGTCATACGGGAATATCCGTGGCAGACAACACGGGCAGGGCCTTGATCAGGCGTCGACCGGGGTCAAATGCTCACCGGGCGTGGCAGCCCCGGCGGCGCTCAGCCAGCCGCGGGGGAGCGAGACGACCCCCTGCTCCAGGGTGCTCTGGCTGAAATGCAAGGTGGCGACATTGGCAGCGCCGTCGTAGACGTGGATGCCGTCCTCGCTCAGCAGATAGACCCCAATAAAGTATTCACCCTTGAGCAGCGGGATCTTGGGAAACTCAATCGTCGCCGTGCCGCGGCCAGTCGGATCGCGTGCGAGTTCCAGGCCGTCGGCCTGCGTGCTGCTGCTAGTAATCGTTCGCCCATCGGGAGCGTGCACGGTTACGGCCACCACCGGGGACGGCAACGCGGGATCTGACGCAAAACCTACTGCAATAGCCAGCGTCTGTTCCCCACTGCGCAGTTGTAGGGAAGTGCCTGCGGTGTCGTCCGCCCGTGTCTGTACACCCAGTATACGGGCCTGCCCAACGGCAGACGGGATAGCCACTACTGACCCCACGCTAGCCGGTGCGGCATCCCTGTCGAGGAAGTTCTGGTAACGCGCGACAACCGTGGAGGGGTCCCCTATCAGGCGCACGACGCCTTTTTCGAGCCAGATCGCACGGGTACACAGTGCCTCAATCTGATAAATAGAATGCGAGCAGAACAAGATCGTCGCACCCTTTTCCTTGAGCTGCATGATGCGATCGAACGACTTGCGCGCAAAGGCACCATCGCCCACCGAAAGGGCCTCGTCAATCACCAGAATGTCGGGGTCCACGCTGGTGGCGATCGAAAATGCGAGCCGCACATACATGCCGCTGGAGTAGGTCTTGACAGGCTGGTGGATGAAGTCGGCAATGCCTGAAAACTCCACAATCGCATCGTAGCGTTCGTCGATTTCCGCCTTGCTCAAACCCAGAATGGAGGCATTGAGGTAGATGTTCTCCTTGCCGGTGAAATCCGGGTTGAAGCCCGCCCCCAGCTCCAGCAGCGCCGCCACGCGACCGTGCACCGACACCTGACCACCAGTGGGCGACAGCGTGCCGCATATCAACTGCAGCAGCGTGGACTTACCGGCGCCGTTGCGCCCAACCAACCCCAGCACCTCTCCCTTTTGCAGGTCGAAGCTAACGTCGTGCAGGGCGGCAAACTCCTTGTAGTAGCGCCGTCTGCCCCGCATCAGCATCTGCTTCAGGCGGTCAATCGGTCGATCGTAGAGCTGAAAAGATTTGCCCAAATTCTGGGCTCGGATGGCAAGGCTAGAGGACATCAGCAAAGCCTTTGCGCGTCAACTGAAAAAAGGTGCCGCCCAGGATGGCGAATACGCATGCCACTGCCCCGTAGAGGCCCAAGCCTGCCCAGTCCGGCCACTGGCCCTGCAGCAATACGGCGCGTACTTGCTCAATGATCAACGTTAAGGGATTGAGGTGCATCCAGAACTGCAAATCGGGGCTCAGCGCCTTGACCGAATAGAAGACCGGTGACATGAACATCGTCAAACTCACGACCATGCTCATGACTTGGCCCACGTCACGCACGAAGACCCCAACAGCAGAAAGCAGCCAACCCAGCCCCAGCAGCACAGGCAAGAAAGCCAGCAGCACCAGCGGAAGGGCGAACGCGGTCACGGGCAGCCCCCCGCGGGCCACCCACAACACCAGCAACAAAGTCGCCGCACTGATCAGCAGATGGAACAGGCCCGACAGCACGGTGACCCAGGCTAGGAGCTCTACGGGGAAAATTACCTTTTTCACCAGATTCGGCTGCTCCACGATGAGACTAGGCGCTTTGCCCGCCACCTCGGCAAACAGGTTGAACACCAGCAGTCCGGCAAACACCTGCAACGAGAACTCCACGCCCCCGCCCTGTGCCGACCCGGGCCAGCTTTGCCGGAACACCCCGACAAAGACAAAGGAATAAACCCCCAGCATCAGCAACGGCGTCAAAAAGGACCAGGTCAGCCCCAGGAGTGACCCGCGGTAGCGGCCCAGGACATCGCGTCGGGCAAACTGCCACAGCAGGGAGCGGTTGCGAATGGGAAGATAGGAGCGTTGAAGAAAATTCACAGCGATAGTTTAACGGCGTGGGCTTACGCAAGCCCCGCGGCGCGCTTCCATCCCGATAGCGATTTAGAAGCTGCGATCTACACACAATCCGCCGGTCAAGTAAAGTTGGGCATGCGCCGCAGGTGCACGCGGCAACGGCACGCCAAACAATCAGACTAATAAGGAGCACTCCATGGTCAGAAAATTACCAAAAGTCGACATCTCCAAACTCAACCCCGCGCAGATGAGCGAATCGGTCAAGGATTCGGCGCAGCAAATCTGGCAGGCCGGATTGGGCGCCTTTACGCGCGCACAGGCGGAGGGCTCCAAGGCCTTTGAATCCTTGGTCAAGGAAGGCGTCAACATCCAACGCAAGACTCAGGCCGCCGCCGAAGAGAAGCTCTCAGAGGCCACGAACAAGATGTCGCACATGGCCACCGACATCACGTCCAAGGCCTCGGGTCAGTGGGACAAGTTGGAAAATATCTTTGAAGAGCGGGTTGCCAAGGCCCTGAACAAGCTGGGCGTGCCGTCGGCCAAAGACATCAACGTATTGATCGCCCGTATCGATGAGCTGAATAAGGCCGTCCAAAAGCTGTCTGCCGCCAAGGCCCCCGTTGCTAAGACCCCAGCGCAAGCCGCTAGCGGCAAGACCAAGGCTGCAGGCCCGGCCACCCCTGCCAAAAAAGCCAAAGGCGCGGCCAAGAAGGTCAAGCCCGCGGCGGCGGCCAAAAAGGGCTAACCGTTGGCCAGCCGCTACCCATTTGAGGGGGCGCGCAAGCGCCCTTTTTTACGCGCCCTGTTGCGTGCATGCATGTGCTGCGACGCAGCAAAAAGCGGCAGCGCTGCACCCTACACTTTGAACCTATGAACGCGACACCTTCTAAGCCTCCCAAAATTGCGCTGGCCTTGTCTGGCGGGGGCCCCTTGGGTGCGATCTACGAAGTGGGCGCCATGTGCGCGCTGGAAGAATCGCTCAACGGCCTTGACTTCACGAAGCTGGACCATTATGTCGGCGTGTCGGCTGGCGGCTTCATCGTCGCGGCGCTGGCCAATGGCATGTCGCCGCGTGAGTTGTGCGCATCCTTCATAGAGAACGACAGCGAGCCCTCCGAGACCTTCGACCCCGCCTGGCTGCTCAAACCCGCGTATGGCGAATTTTTGCGACGCAGCATCATGCTGCCAGGCTTGGTGCTATCAGCCTTGTGGCAATTCACCGTCGGCGGCAAATCGCTGATGAACGCGCTGGAGCGTTTAGGCCCGGCCCTGCCCACCGGGGTGTTTTCCAACCAAGCGGTCGATACGCAGCTGGCGCGCCTGTTCAGCCGCGAAGGCCGAACCAACGATTTCCGCAAGCTCAAGACCAAGCTCACATTGGTAGCCACCAACTTGGACAGCGGTGAGGCTGCGCCCTTTGGCCGGCCGGGCTGGGACCATGTGCCGATATCGCAGGCCGTACAAGCCAGCTCGGCCTTGCCAGGCCTTTTTCCCCCGGTCGCGATTGATGACAAGTACTACGTTGACGGCGCGTTGAAGAAGACCATGCACGCGTCGGTCGCACTGGACGACGGGGTGGACCTGCTGATTTGCCTGAACCCATTGGTGCCGTTCGACGCGACGGCGCCCCAAGTGGCCAAGGTCATGCAACGCGGCTTGCCGGAGCACAAGCGTGAGATCCCACGCATCGTCGACGGCGGCCTGCCCGCCGTGTTGAGCCAGACCTTCCGCTCCATGATCCATTCCCGTATGGAGCTGGGCATGAAGCACTACCACCGCGCTTACCCCGACACCGACATCATCCTGTTCGAGCCCGACCACCGCGACCCCGAACTGTATTTGGCCAACACCTTCAGCTATGCAGAGCGACGCCAACTGGCCGAACACGCCTACCAGCAGACCCGCCAGATGCTGCGCTCGCGCAAGACCGGCTTGTCCGCCAAGCTGGCACGCCACGGCATCACGCTGGACCACGCTGTGCTGGACGACCCCAAACGCCACCTTTCAGCCCCGCCCAAGGCGCCTACCCGCATTGGGCGCGCCATCGCCACACTGCAAGAGGTGATGGACGACCTGGGTGACACCGTAGCCACCGCCGCACGCCGCGCTGCCCACTGAAGCCCCCCATCATGGTCAAGAAAGCTCCCCGCCGCACCGCAGAACGCATTCTGGAAGTCACGCTGGAGCTGTTCAACCGCTTTGGCGAACCCAATGTCTCCACCACGCTGATCTCAGCCGAACTGGGCATCAGCCCCGGCAACCTGTACTACCACTACCCAGCCAAAGACGAGCTGATCAACTCCCTGTTTGACCGCTACGAGAAGGCGCTCAACGAACTGCTCAACGCCAGCGACAGCGTGCGCGATGTGGAAGACGCCTGGTTTTTCATGCACACGCTGTTTGAATTGATTTGGCAGTACCGCTTTTTGTACCGCGACCTGAACGACCTGCTGAGCAAGAACCGCCGGCTGGAGACCCACTTCCAATGGGTGCTGAAGAACAAGACCCGCTCGGTCAAGGCCATGCTCGACAGCATGAACCGCTCCGGCGCCATGCACATCGATTCGCGCGAGATGGAGCCCACTGCCACCAGCATGGTTGTCGTGTTGACCTACTGGCTGAGCTTTGAGTACGTCAAGGACCCGCGCAACGCGCTGGAGCCCGCCAGTGCGCAAGCGGCCCTGTTGCGCGGCGCCCACCACGTGCTGAACCTGCTGATCCCCTACCTGGAGGCCAGCCAGCGTACCCATTTGCTGAAGCTGGTGGATGCCTACACATCCCCCACCGGTGCTCAGCCGCCCTAGAAAAATAGAACGCAGCCACCCAGAGGAGACACCGCATCATGGCCCCATGGACCGTCTTTAGCCGCAGTGGCGATTACCGATTTGATGCGCTGCGCGTCAGACAAGAGTGGCGCCAATTGCATGCGGGTGATCTGGAGCCATTGCCCGCGGACGAGGCCGTATTGGCCGCTTGGGTGCTGTACCACGGGGGCGAGTTCGAAAGAGCAGCCGAGGCCGGATTACAAGCCGGCTTGGCAGGTACCAATGTGGTCAACAAGGCCACCAGCGTCTACGCGCACTACTTGGAGCCGCGGGAAAAAAACCGCCAGCGTCTGTTCCTGCAGGTCGCCGAGCGGGCCGCCGTGCTGGCCGCCGCCGAGCCGGACAATGCCAACGCCTTCTACTGGCAGGCCTATGCACTGGGGCGCTACAGCCAGGGCATCAGCGTAGCCAAGGCGCTGGCCCAGGGGGTAGGGGGCAAGATCAAATCCGCGCTGGAAGTGGCCATTAGGCTGCGGCCCGGCCACGCCGACGCCCATGTCGCGCTGGCCGCATTCCATGCCGAAGTCATCGACAAGGTCGGCCCGCTGATTGCCAATATGACCTACGGAGCCAAAAAGGAAACCAGTCTGAACCTGTTCGCACAGGCCTTGAGCCTGAATCCCCGGTCGGCCATTGCCAAGATCGAATACGCGAATGCGCTGGTCATCCTGGAGGGCGACAAGCGCATGGCCGAGGCCACCCAGTACTACGAGGAAGCGGCGACCAGCACTGCCAACGATGCCGCTGAACACCTTGATGTGGAAATGGCGCAGACCGAGTTGGCAAGTTGAATGTTGCCCCCAACGTTCGCCCACTCTGTGTGGCTCTCTGCCCCCCCCAAGGGGGCCCGTTTCAGCTTGGGGCGGCCCGGCGCTGAAACCGGTGCCCCCACGTTCGCCCACTGCGTGTGGCTCTCTGCCCCCCAGGGGGGCTCGTTTCAGCTTGGGGCGGCCCGGCGCTGAAACCATCCTCTCTGCGGTAATATTCTTCCATCAAACCAACCTACTCCCAGGAGCACCCCCATGGCCGATCTGAAAAAACAATTCGAAGCCGCCGTCGCCAATTCCAAGAATCTGAGCGAGCGCCCTGACAACACCACGATGCTGAAGATCTATGCCCTGTACAAGCAGGCCAGCGTGGGTGACAACGCCGACAAGAAGCCGGGCTTTACCGACTTGGTCGGCCGTGCGAAGTGGGATGCGTGGAACGGCGTCAAGGGCCTGAGCAACAAGGACGCCATGCAGCAGTACGTCGACCTGATCGAATCCTTGAGCTGAATCAGGCTGTAGCCCTCACAGGGCGGGCGTAAGCCGCTATTAAAACCAGAGCGCCCTCGGCGCTCTTTTTACGGCTCGTGCTCCCGACGCCGTGGCCACGCCTAGGCTTTCTTGGGCTTTTTCGCCGCTGCCTTGGGGGCCAGCAGGTCGTCCAGGTTCTTGACGATCTCTGCCTCGATCTTGCCTTTGAAGGCGCCCAGCAAAAAGCCCAGCTTGGCCTCCAGATCAAAATGGTCACCGGTAACTACCAGCACGCCGTTGACGCCCGAGCGCGTGAAGCTGAGGCGGTCTTCCTTGGCGCCCTCCGCGTACTCGCATTCCATGCCGAAATCGCGCTGCACCTGGTCGGCCCAAGAATGCGCGATCTTGCGTGCGGCCGCCAGACTCAGCGTATGTTCGCGTCGAATATGTAAATTTGCCAAGGCATGCTCCTAAAACCAGGTTGGTGGTGTTGTGTTGTGGGGTGGTCCATACTCCAGTACATCGTAGACCCATAACAGCCATGCTATACAAATTCAAATCCAAAGTCACCGGTGATCTCATCATGCTGGAGCCGAACGGCCGCCAGGTTCTGCAACTGATTGGCAAAAGCGACGCTGAATCCCTGTCCAAAGGCATTTTGTTGCCGCCCGACATGCCCGCTGCCATCGCCGCGCTGGAGCGCGCTATTTCCGAGGATGACGCTGCCCAGCAGCAGCGCCTGCAAGAGGCAAAGGCTGCAGGTGAAAAACCGTCGCGCTCCGAGACCGTTTCATTGCGCCAGCGCGCCCTGCCCTTCATCGGCATGCTCAAGCGCTGCCAGGCAGCTGGCAAAGAGATCGTCTGGGGAGTCTAGTCTGCGTAGACGCCCGCTGCCTTCAGGATCGGGCTCCACTTGGCGATTTCGGACGCAACAAACTTCTTGTGCTCCGCCGGTTCCACGCGTTTATCCGTCACGACCACAGCGCCCAGCCCTTCTTGCTTCTTGGTGAACTCGGGCTCCTTCAGGGCCACTTTCAACGCGGCATTGATCTTCGTCAACACATCTGCAGGCGTGCCCTTGGGCGCGTAGAGACCGTGCCAGATCGTCACTTCAAAACCCTTGAGGCCCTGGTCTTGCAACGTAGGCAAGTCTTTCAGCGCCGGTGTGGTGAGTGGTTTGGTCGTGGTAACCGCGTAAGCCTGTACCTTCTTGGCCTCGATCTGCGAGGATGTGTTGGTGGTCTGGTCGCACATCAAATCGATCTGCCCGCCAATCAGGTCGGTCATGGCCGGCGCGGTACCCTTGTAGGGCACGGTGGTCATGTCCACTCCGAGCGCCGACTGGAACAGCAGGCCGCACAGGTGCGAGGCCGAGCCCACGCCAGCATTGCCCAGATTGATCTTGCCCTTGTTCTGGCCGATCCAGGTGGACAACTCCTTGTAGCTTTTGGCCGGCAGGCTGGGTCGGCCGATCAGCGTCATCGGCACGTCATTGATCATGCCCAAATACTCGAAATCGGTTTCGACCTTGAACGGAATATTGCGCACCAGCGTCGGCATGGTGGCCATGCTGATGTGGTGCAACAACAGGGTGTAGCCATCCGGTGCGGCTTTGGCGACCTTGTTGGCGCCTATGGAGCCACCGGCGCCTGCCGCGTTGTCCACCAGTAGGGTGGCGCCGCCCAGGGGCTTGCGCAGAGCCTCCGCCAGATCACGGGCGACCCGGTCGGTGGGGCCGCCTGCAGCGAACGGCACGACGATAGTGATCGGCTTGGAGGGATAAGTATCTGCATAGGCCAACAAGGCAGATGCAGCGGCGAGCGCAACGACAATTTTTTTCATAGTTTTTCCTCTGGTTAAGTCCCATCAGACTACCGCGAGCCCGGCCGATTTCCATGCTGGAAACTACTTAGAAACCGCCAGCTACCCCATGAAATGCGGAGCTATTGCAAGCTAATTGCAAGCCTTCGCGCCGTCCTTGCACGGCTATTGGTAACTGCGCGCGTCCTCGATCACCTTACCGTCATTGGGCAGTGCGCCGTGCGGCACAATTTCGACTGTGCCGCGCAGCTTGGTGACATCGCGAATCGCCTCTTCGATGCGCGCGCCCAAGCCCTCGTTGGCGCCTGTTGTAGCCTCCACGCGCAGCGTCATCGCATCGTTGGCCATCTCGCCAGTGACCACCAGACGGGCACGCGTGATTTCGGCGAACCGCTTGACGATCTCATCCACCTGCTTGGGGTGCACAAACATGCCGCGCACCTTGGTGGTCTGGTCGGCGCGCCCCATCCAGCCCTTGATGCGGGTGTTGGTGCGCCCGGTGGGGCAGTGGCCTGGCAAGACGGCGGACAGGTCACCCGTGCCAAAACGTATCAGCGGGTAAGCCGGGTTCAGCGTCGTGACCACTAGTTCGCCGACCTCCCCCTCAGCCACCGGGTCGCCGGTGCCGGGTCGCACGATCTCGACGATGACGCCTTCGTCCAGAACCAGTCCCTCGCGGGCCGGGGTTTCGTACGCGATCAGGCCCAGGTCGGCTGTGGCGTAGCACTGGTAGCCATCGATGCCGTGGGCCAGAAACCAGTCGCGCAGGCTGGGCGGAAAGGCCTCGCCGCCAAACATGGCTTTCTTCAGGCTGGGCAGGGACACGCCCATGGTGGCCGCCTTTTCGACAATGATTTTCAGAAAGCTGGGCGTGCCAATGTAGCCCGCAGGTTGCAGATCACGCATGGCCTGCACCTGCTGTTCGGTCTGGCCCGTGCCACCGGGGAACACGGTGCAGCCCAGCGCGTGGGCGCCGGTCTCCATCATTGCGCCGGCTGGTACAAAGTGGTAGCTGAAGCTGTTGTGGATCAGATCCCCAGCGCGAAAGCCGGCGGCGTAAATCGCCCGCGCCATGCGCCAGTAGTCGCGCGCTGTGCCCTCGGGCTCGTAGATGGGGCCGGGGCTGGCATAGACGCGCGGCATAGCGGGTCCGTAGGCCAGCGTGCTGAAACCGCCAAACACATTGCCGCCGGCACCCAGGTCGCGCGACGCCTGCTGCAGCGCCTGCAGTTCGTGCTTGCGCGTTACCGGCAACCGGGCCAGCGCAGCGCGGCTGGTGACGCCACTGGCGTCCACGCCGTGCAATATCTGTCCAAAAGCGCCGCTACGGCTTTGTGCATGGGCCACCTGTGCGGGCAGGGCTGCCAGCAGCGCGGCTTCGCGCTCCGCAGGTGCGCGGGTTTCGAGCGCGTCAAACACAGAAGTCATGCAGGTCCCTTCCTAGGCCAATGGTTCAAGGCCAATTTATTTGCTATAAAAACAGTAGCTGCTTACGCTCACTGGACGAGGGCTAGGGGCTCAAAACGCATTTAGATTTAGGCCAGCCAGCGTTTGCGGCGCTTGTAGCTTTTGACATCCTTGAAGCTCTTGCGCTCACCGCCGCCCATGCCCAGGTAGAACTCCTTGACGTCTTCGTTGGTGCGCAGGTAGTCGGCGGCGCCGTCCATGACCACGCGGCCCGACTCCATGATGTAGCCGTAGTCGGCGTACTTCAACGCCATATTGGTGTTCTGCTCGGCCAGCAAAAAGGTGACTTTTTCCTTGGCGTTGAGGTCTTTGACGATTTCGAACACCTCCTCCACGATCTGCGGCGCCAGGCCCATGGATGGCTCGTCCAGCAGCACCATGCTGGGGTTGGCCATGATGGCCCGGCCAATGGCACACATCTGCTGCTCACCGCCCGACGTATACGCCGCCTGGCTGGTGCGCCGGGTCTTCAGGCGCGGGAAGTAGGCATAGACCTTTTCCAGATTCGCCGCCACCTCGGCCTTGCTCTTGCGGGTGTAGCCACCGGTCAGCAGGTTTTCTTCAATCGTCAGGTGGGCAAAGCAGTGGCGGCCTTCCATGACCTGCACCACGCCGCGTTGCACCAGGTCGGCCGGGCTCAGGTTCTCGATGCGTTCGCCACGCAGCTCGATGCTGCCCTTGGTCACTGCTCCCCGCTCCCCGGCGAGCAGGTTGGATACGGCCCGCAACGTCGTCGTCTTGCCCGCGCCGTTGCCACCCAGGATTGCAACGATGCCGCCTTCAGGCACCTGCAGCGACACGCCCTTGAGCACCAGGATCACGTGGTTGTAGATGACCTCGATGCCGTTGACGTTGAGAACAATATTCTTTGCATCACTCATGGTGGTTTTCCGTTCAGACCAAATGAAAGACCCGCTGGGCGAGCCTTTGATTTGGCGGCACCGCAGGGCCACCGTTGTCGCTATCAGCTCTGGCAGTCGGCTGGAGTACGTGGGGTCAGCTTCTTGTCGGCTGCGTATTTGGCAGCAGTCGTTTTGACCAGCGGCTTGATGATCTGCTCATCACCCTGCAGCCAATCGGACGTGAACTTCCAGGCCTTGCCGTCCCAGGTATGGATGCGGGCCCACGAGGCACCCATGTGGTCCACGCACGATGTGCTGATGGGGCGCATGACGCCAGCAAAGCCCAGTGCATCCAGCTTGGCCTGTGTCAGGTTCAGGTTTTCCAGGCCCCAGCGCACTTGTTCGCCGGTCATCGTCTTGCCCTTGCCGAAGCGCTCCTGCGCGGCACGGATGCCTTCCACACCCAGCATCGCGCTCATGGCACCGCGCATGTACAGCACCTGGCCCAGTTCTTCCTTGGGACCCGTGCCCTGACCCTTGTCGTGCACCATCGTCGTCACATCCTTGACCAGCTTGGACTGCGGCTCGGCGCCATGCTGCATGGTCACCGCGTTGTAGCCCTTGGCACCGTCGGCCACGTCCTTCACGTCAGGCTCAGCACCGGCCCACCACACGCCATACATCTTCTCGCGGGGGTAACCGGTGGCCTGGGCTTCCTTGATGGCGGTGGAGTTCATCACGCCCCAGCCCCACAGCACCACGTAGTCGGGCTTGTTCTGGCGCACCTGCAGCCAGGTGGCTTTTTGCTCCACGCCGGGTGCCGTCACCGGCAGCAGTTGCAGGTTGAAGCCGTGCATCGCAGCGCGCTCTTGCAGCAGCGGAATAGGCTCTTTGCCAAACGGGCTGTCGTGGTAGACGAGGGCCAGTTTCTTACCCTTCAGGCTGCCGAAGCCGCCTTCTTTCTTGGCAATGGCCTGCATGATGGCGTCGGCTGCCACCCAGTAGGTGCCGGCAATGGGGAAGTTCCATTTGAAGACGGTGCCGTCTGCGCTTTCGCTGCGGCCATAACCCACGGTCACGACCGAGATCTTGTCGACCGGTGCCTTCTCGGTAATGGCGAACGTGGCACCGGTGGACAGCGGCTGCACAAAGGTCGCGCCGCCATTTTTGCCCTTCAGGCGTTCATAGCATTCCACGCTGCGGGCCGTGTCGTAGCCGGTTTCACATTCTTCAAACGTCAGCTTGACGCCGTTGACGCCGCCGCGGGCATTGACCAGTTTGAGGTAGTCCACATAGCCGTTGGCCCATGGCACGCCGTTGGGCGCATAGGGCCCGGTGCGGTAGGACAGCACGGGAACGAACTGCTCTTTGGCCTGGGCGAAGGCTTGGGTGCCCGCCAGCAGCGTGGCGCCGGCTACGGCCACCACGGTTGCAGCGCGTGCGATTGAGTGAAGCTTCATTGGTCTCTCTCCTAGTAATTGATGGTGGAAGAAGCACGGGGGAACGAACAGATTACCGACAAGTGGTCAATGCGGGAAGGGCCACAAGCGCAATTTTTGTTTGGCAATAGACCACAGCTTGGCCAAACCGTGGGGCTCCACGATCAAGAACCAGACGATGAGCCCGCCGAAGATCATCAGCTCAGCATGCGACACGCCGGCCGTGGAGATTTGCAGGCCCAACAACCCGGCCAAGGCCGGCAGAAACTGGCTCAGAAAAATCGGCAGCAGCACGATAAAGCCCGCGCCAAAAAAGCTGCCCATGATGGACCCCATGCCGCCGATGATGACCATGAACAGCAGCTTGAACGACTGGTCCACCGAGAACGCGGCCGGCTCCCAGGCACCCAGGTAGATGAAGGCCCACAAGCCACCGGCCATGCCGACGATGAAGGAGCTGACGGCAAACGCGCTGAGCTTGGCGAACATGGGGCGGATACCGATCACCGCCGCGGCCACGTCCATGTCGCGTATCGCCATCCACTCACGGCCCACGGCGCCGCGCACCAGGTTTTTGGCCAACAGCGCAATCACCGCCAACAGCGTCAGGCAGAAGATGTATTTGGACACCGGGCTGGCCAGCGAGAAGCCAAAAACTTGCAGGTTGTTGACCGACACCGAGCCCGAAGGGGAGTAGTTGGTGAACCACTGGATGCGCAGGAACATCCAATCCGCAAAGAACTGCGCGGCCAGTGTGGCCACGGCCAGATACAGGCCCTTGACCCGCAAGCTGGGCAGGCCAAACAAGATGCCGAACAGCATGGCGCAGACACCGCCGAGCACCAGGGCCAGCACCAGCGGCATGCCATCGATGCGCACAAAGAAGTTGTAGGCCGCGTAGGCGCCCACCGCCATGAACGCGCCGGAACCCAGCGAGATCTGGCCGCAGTAGCCGACCAGAATATTCACGCCGATGGCGGCCAGTGAAAAGATCAGGAAGGGAATTAGGATGTTGGTGAACCAGTAGTCGCTGGCGACTGCGGGCAAGGCCACAAAGGCCACTGCCAACAATGCGTACAGCGCGATGCGGTCTTGTGCGATCGGGAAGATCTGCTGGTCTGACCGATAGTTGGTTTTGAATTGGCCGTTTTCTCTGTAGAACATGTTCTTCTCGCAATCTATTTGCTATGAGCCGGGACGGCAGTGCGTTTTGCTCCGTGTCCCCCGCCCGCTTTGCGGGCTCCTCCTTTACCTGCGCAAAACACACTCCCATCCCGGCTCATCGGGCAGGCTGCGGTTCGCGGAAGATCTTTCATTCGGTAGGTCATACGCGATCAATGATTTTTTCGCCGAACAGACCCTGGGGACGGATCAGCAAGAAGCCTAACGCGAGCACATAGGCAAACCAGATCTCAATGCCGCCACCAACGTAAGGTCCCAGGTAGACCTCGGACAGCTTCTCACCGACACCAATGATCAAGCCGCCCACAATGGCACCGGGCACGGAGGTAAGCCCTCCCAAAATTACGACCGGTAACGCCCGCAGCGCAACGGTGGTTAGCGAAAATTGCACGCCCAACTTGCTGCCCCAGATCATGCCGGCCACCAAGGCCACGACACCGGCCACACACCACACGATGACCCAGATGCGGTTCAGTGGAATGCCGATGGATTGCGCGGCCTGGTGGTCGTCGGCCACCGCACGCAATGCGCGCCCTGTGGCGGTCTTCTGGAAGAACATGCTCAGCGCGGCCACCAGCACCGCGGCGATCAGTGCCGCGTACAGGTCTTCCTTGTTGATCAGGATGCCGCCTTCGAACGCACTCTCCAGCACCATGACCGGGTCTTTGGGCATGCCAATGTCGATCTTGTAGATGCTGTTGCCAAAGATGGTCTGGCCCAGGCCTTCCAGGAAATAGGTGATGCCTAGCGTGGCCATCAGCAGCGTCGTGCCCTCCTGGTTGACCAGGTGGCGCAGCACCAGGCGCTCGATGACCCAGGCCACGGCAAACATCACCGCGCCGGCCAGCGCAAAGGCCGCCAGGTTGACAACAATCATGTCCTGCACGCCGGTGATCTGTGGAATCCACTCGGCAAAGCGCGCCATGGCCAGCGCCGCGAACAGCACCATTGCGCCCTGGGCGAAGTTAAAGACGCCGGATGCCTTGTAGATCAGCACAAAGCCCAAGGCCACCAGCGAATACAGCATGCCGGCCATGAGGCCGCCCAGCAAAGTTTCTAAGAAGAATGCCATCTTGATGTTTCCTTAGTGGCTGGTGCCGAGGTAGGCGCTGATGACATCCGGGTTGTTGCGCACTTCGTCCGGCGTGCCGTCGCCAATCTTCTTGCCGTAGTCCAGCACCACCACGCGGTCGCTGATGTCCATGACCACACCCATGTCGTGCTCGATCAGCACCACGGTGGTACCGAATTCGTCATTCACGTCCAGCACAAAGCGGCACATGTCCTGCTTTTCTTCAACGTTCATGCCGGCCATGGGTTCGTCCAGCAACAACACTTGGGGCTCCATGGCCAGTGCGCGGCCCAGGTCTACGCGCTTTTGCAAACCGTAAGGCAACTGCCCGACCGGCGTCTTGCGGTAGGCCTGGATTTCCAGAAAATCGATGATGCGCTCCACCGCCTCGCGGTGCATGATTTCTTCCCGCTCGGCCGGGCCCCAACGCAGGGCCTGCAGCAGTATGTTGCTTTTGATCTTGAGGTTGCGGCCGGACATGATGTTGTCCAGCACGCTCATGCCTTTGAACAGCGCCAGGTTCTGAAACGTGCGGGCCACGCCCATCACCGCCACCTGGTGGCTGTTCATGTGTTTAAAGGTCTGACCGCGGAACGCAATCGAACCCTGCTGCGGTGTATAGACCCCATTGATGCAATTCAGCATCGAGCTTTTGCCCGCGCCGTTGGGCCCGATGATGGCGCGCACCTCGTGCTCGCGCACATCAAACGAAATATCCGTCAGCGCCTTGACGCCGCCAAAACTGAGCGAGATGTTCTTGACGTCCAGGATGACGTCGCCTATTTTCTTTGTCGTGCTCATGCCGCTGCCTTTACCGGTGCAAAGGTCTTGGTGTCTTCAATACGCAGCGTGGCGCTGACCTTGCCGGTGCGACCGTCTTCAAACTTGACCTGGGTTTCAATAAACTGGGATGTCTTGCCGCCGTACAGTGCGTCAATCAGCACGTCATAGCGCTCGGCGATAAAGCCCCGGCGGACCTTGTTGGTGCGGGTCAGTTCGCCGTCATCCGCATCCAGCTCCTTATGCAGGATCAGGAAACGGCTGACCTGGCTGCCGGCCAACAAGGTGTCCACGCTCAGGTCGGCATTGACCTTCTCCACACATTCCTTGATCAGCGCATAGACCTCGGGCTTCTGCGCCAGGTCGGTGTAGCCCGCATACGGCAGGTTGCGCCGCTCCGCCCAGTTGCCCACCGCGTCGAAGTCGATGTTGATCATCACGCACACCTGGTCGCGGCCATCGCCATAGGCCACCACCTCTTTGATGTGCTGGAAGAATTTGAGTTTGTTCTCCACATACTTGGGAGCGAACATAGCGCCGTCGTTGGCACCGCCTTGGATGCGGCCCACATCTTTGACGCGGTCGATGATTTTCAGGTGGCCGTTGGCGTCGATGAAGCCGGCATCGCTGGAGTGGTACCAGCCATCTGCCGTCAGCACCTCGGCCGTGGCTGCCGGGTTTTTGTAATACGCGCTGAACAGGCCGGGGGACTTGATCAAGATCTCACCGTTCTCGGCCACCTTGATCTGGACACCGTCGCAGGGCACGCCCACGGTGTCGGCACGGGCCTGGTTGTCGGGCTGCAAGCATACAAACACCGCAGTCTCGGTGGATCCGTACAGTTGCTTGAGGTTGATGCCGATGGATCGGAAAAAGCTGAAAAGATCCGGCCCGATGGCCTCACCCGCCGTGTAGGCCACGCGCACACGGCTCAGGCCCAGCGTGTTGCGCAGCGGGCCGTAGACAAATACGCCACCCAGCGCATACATCAGGCGGTCCACCGCCGACACCGCCTTGCCATCCATCAACTGGGGCCCCACGCGTTTGGCAACATCCATGAAGTAATGGAACATGCCGCGCTTGATGGCACCGGCGTCTTCCATGCGGATCATGACGCTGGTCAGCAGGCCTTCAAAAACGCGGGGCGGTGCGAAGTAATAGGTGGGGCCAATCTCTTTCAGGTCGATGGTGACCGTGGCGGCAGACTCCGGGCAATTGACGACATAGCCACAGGCCAGCCACTGCGCATAGGAAAAAATGTTTTGCCCGATCCAGGCCGGTGGCAGGTAGGCCAGCACCTCTTCATCACCGGTCAGCTTGTCGAACTCCGCACCCACGCGGGCCCGGTCCAGCAGCGAGTTGTGCGTGTGCACCACGCCCTTGGGGTTGCCGGTGGTGCCGGATGTGAAGAACATCGCGCCCGTGTCATCGGGCGTAGCCTGGTTGGCCTCAGCCGCATAGAAATCCGGGTGCAAGGCAATGAAGGCCTTGCCAGCCGCCTGCAGTTCGTCCAGCGATGCAAGACACGGTTCGTCGTACTTGCGCAGGCCGCGCGGGTCGTCGAAATAAATGCGCTCCAGCATCGGGCAGCTCTCACGCACTTCCAACAGCTTGTCGACCTGCTCCTGGTCTTCGGCAAAGGCAAAACGCACTTCGGCATTGTTGATGGGGAATACGCACTCGGCAGCCGCAGAGTCCTGGTACAGCGGCACCGGGATGGCACCCAGCGATTGCACGGCCAGCATGGTGGCGTACAAGCGCGGCCGGTTGGCCCCGACGACCACCATGTGTTCGCCCCGCCGCAGACCCGCCTGGTGCAGGCCGGCAGCCAGTTGCTGCACCATGGTCAACAGCTCAGCCCAAGTCAGCGCCTGCCAGATGCCGTATTCCTTCTCACGCATGGCCGGCGCATTGGGGCGCTCACTGGCGTGCTTTTGAAGTAGCCGCGGAAAAGTCGTCTGCATGCCAAATCCTTGTCTGTCTGTCACCTCTGCCCAGCCCTGATGCCGCGCGGCAACGGGTCTGTGTATGGGTGGAATATTAATCTTGGGTTTGACGCCTAGTTGTCGTTTGGACGACAATCTAAATGTTTCTGGCTAGGTGTTTTCCCTTCACTTATTGCTAACTTACAAAGGTTTTGCATGGCCCATGACGCATCGCTCTTTCAGCGCCGCCGCGCCCTCACCGCGGCTGAGTTGGACGCCATTCCGTGGATCCATTTGCTGTCCGTACAAGAGCGAGAACGCGCGACCGAAGACCTGAAGATTGCCGATGCCGACGCCGGCGAATACATCTGCCGTGTAGGCCGCCCGGTGACCTACTGGTTTGGTGTCGTGGACGGCCTGTTGAAGATGAGCAGCGACAACGCCGAAGGTCAGACCATGACCTTCACCGGCGTGCCACCAGGCGGCTGGTTTGGCGAGGGAACGGCCATGAAGCGCGAGACTTACCGCTACAACATCCAGCCCCTGCGCAAGAGCCGGGTGGCAGGCCTGCATGTGGACACTTTTCACTGGCTGCTGGACCATTCCATCGGCTTTAACCGCTTTGTAATGAACCAGTTGAACGAACGCTTGGGCCAGTTCATCGCCGCCCGCGAGATCGACCGCATGACCAACCCCGACATCCGCGTCGCACGCAGTTTGGCATCGCTGTTCAATCCCGTGCTCTACCCCGGCGTGGGCGAGGTGCTGCGCATCACGCAGCAGGAGCTGGCCTACCTGGTAGGCCTGTCGCGCCAGCGGGTCAACGAGGCGTTGACGGCGCTGGCGGCTAATGGGGCGATCAAGGTGGAGTATGGGGGGCTGCGGGTCATGGATTTGCAGGCGCTGCGGAGTCGGGTAAGTTTTCGGTAGTGGACAACAGATTCAACGCGACAGCATCAGTTCGGCGGAATCGTCTGCGTCTTCTCGATTAGCCCGGATGCCTTTAGTGCGCTCAAGACATCTTCGGTACTCCCAGGCGGCTGCTCAAAACGAGTCACAAAGTCGCCAGGCCCTCTCAGGAAGAGCACATAGCTTTTGCCAATCTGGAATGCGTCGACTCCGCACATGGATCCTGGCACGGTTCTGACTTCACCGTTCGGCAAGTCTCTACCTTTTAGCAGTCGAACGTTCTTGAGCCGGGCCACAGGATAGAAAATATCCCCGTTGGTGGACTCAACAACGCCGTGGACAACCAAATTCGATGCGCGAAAAGCTGCTTCCACCGTCAAAGGCTTCCAATCGGGTGCAGGTGTGCAGGCAGCGACGGGCTCGCTCAACAGAAGCACCGCGCAACCAACACTCGCAAATAGAGCAAGCCTGCCCGAGGGTGTGGATGGTACGGATTTGGTCACAAGCAAGGGCATCTCCAAAAAACTCATTCAAAAGGTGAACTTCTCAAAGTAGAGGTCTCAGCAATGCTAGCTGATGAGCCTTTCGCGGCGGGTCTGGCCAAGGGCGGCTCGCTTCACCGGATGAAGCGGCAATGCTCAAAGACACGCTGCCAGCTGACACGCTGATCGTCACACCCGGAACACAGCCTTCAGGCCCGACGCAGAATCGCAGCGCAAGCCCTCAGACTGCCATCCGCGCAGGCGCGGCACACATTATCATTGGCCGGTCGATTTCCCAAGATTCAGACCCGGCAGGGGCTTTTGCCAGTGCCTGTGCGCAGGTCCGATCGGCCTAGGACTCCTCCTCCCGTCGCCCCAAAGTGTGTCGTCACTTTTTTTGATGCAAATCCGTTCCATTTTCCCCAGTGAAGTCGAGTCAGCGCGGCTGCTACTTGTTGCCAGCCATTGGGGGCCACGCGTGCAAGACCCCTTGGTGTTCCGTGAATTGCTGGCGCGCTCTGCAATCGCCATGGTTGCCGTTGGGGAGGACGGTCAGGTCATAGGCTTCCTGCGAGCGCTAACGGATGGGATTTTCAACGCCTACATCTCCATGGTCGTAGTAGCCGAAACCCACCGTGGTCGAGGCGTCGGAACGGCATTGGTGCGTGCGGCTATGCACACCGGGGACGCCCGCATGACCTGGGTGCTGCGGGCTGGCAGGACTGGGGTGTCAGCCTTCTACGAGAAGCTGGGTTTCGTGCAGTCACAAGTTGCGATGGAGCGGCCAGGCCAACGGTAAAACCTCACAACCGCATCGCGTACCTAAAACTCGAGAAATTCTCGGCTTTGGGACCGTAGTTATTCATCCATACACGCTCATGTTCTAGTTCGGCACGGTGGTCGGTGATCAGTCGGTTCGCCGCGTGAGAAAATGAAGCCATTGTCTCGCAGTAGGGTGCCGGCGTCTGCGCTTGGCGCGGCAAGCCCATAGGGGCATGCAGACCCAAACAATATGCAAAATCACGCTGTAGCCCTCATAGAACCTGCGTAAAAAGCTACGAAAAGGATAGCACCATGACAGATTCCAACAAACCACCACCCGCCCCGCCCGCATTCCGCCGTGCACCACCGCCCGTAGCGGGCAAGACCCCCGCCAGCCGCGCCGCCATCCCGGCCGGGCAGACCAACACCTCCGCGCACGGCGCCAACGGTACGATGCGGTTGAACAAGCGCATGGCCGAACTGGGACTTGCGTCTCGCCGCGAGGCCGACGACTGGATTGCCAAGGGCTGGGTCAAGGTCAATGGCAAGGTGGCGGAGATGGGCATGCAGGTGGCGCCCGATGCGCGCATCGAGGTGACCCAACAGGCCAAGGGCGCCCAGGCCAACCAGGTGACCATCTTGTTGAACAAACCCATTGGCATTGTCAGCGGCCAGGCCGAAGACGGTCATGAGCCCGCCATCACGCTGATCCAGCCGCAAAACCGGTGGGTGGACGACAACGCCCGCTTCTTCTTCCATGGCAGCCAGCTCAAAAGCCTGGTGCCGGCCGGGCGGCTGGACATTGATTCCACTGGCCTCTTGGTGCTGACACAAGACGGCCGCGTGGCCCGCCAGCTGATTGGCGAGGACTCGGGTATGGAAAAAGAGTATTTGGTGCGCGTGGTCTATACCGGCGTGGCCAACCCGGCAGCGGCCAACTCGCCTGCGGCGACGTACGGTGCGCGTGCGGCGGCCCGCCCCGCCCCACCCACACAGCTCAGCCGCATTGACGATGACGACCCGGTCAGCACGGATGTGCAGTCCGTGTTCCCTGCCGAGAAACTGCGCCTGCTGCGCCACGGCTTGCGCCTGGACGACCAGGCGTTGAAACCCGCCAAGGTGGAATGGCAAAACCCCGAGCAACTGCGTTTTGTGCTGGTGGAAGGCAAGAAGCGCCAGATCCGCCGCATGTGTGAGCTGGTCGGGCTGAAGGTGGTGGGCTTGAAGCGTGTGCGCGTGGGCAAGGTCATGCTGGGGAACCTGCCGGTGGGCCAATGGCGGTATCTGGCGCCGCACGAGTCGTTCTAAGCCGCACAACCAACACCGCAATCGCCCTATGCCCAAACAAGCGCCTGCACAACCGGCCAAAAAATCTCCCCTCCAACACCTGCGCCCATCCGACCTGCGCAGCGTGGCGCAACTGGCCACCCAAGCCACCCGCGGCGTGGCCACGATGGCCGAAGGTGTGCACCACGCGGTGCTGGGCACGATGGGCCTGGCGGGTGGCAAGGCCGGGCAGCAGACCAGCGGCATTACGGGGTTTGTCTACCGCACGGTGCATGGTGTTACCGAACTGGTGGGTAAAGCATTGCAGGCGAGTTTCACCAAGCTGGAGCCCACGCTGGCTGCGTTGGTGGATGCCCCACCCGACACACCGGAGCGTGAGGCGGTACTGGCTGCCTTGAATGGCGTGTTGGGCGATCAGCTGGCGCAGAACAACAACCCGCTGGCCACACCGATGACGCTGCGCTACCAGGGCCACGCGCTGAACTTGCACGCGCTATCCGCCATGCCAGACGCCACTGGCAAAGTGCTGCTTTTGATCCACGGCTTGTGCATGAACGATTTGCAGTGGACTCCGGGCGACCCGGCTGCCGATGGCGCACCCGAGGCCGACATACCTGCCACGTTGGCCGCCGAGCTGGGCTACACGCCGGTCTACCTGCGCTACAACACTGGCCGCCACACCTCGCAAAGCGGACGTGAACTAGCCGCCATGCTGGAGCAATTGCTGGCCCACTGGCCGGTACCGGTGGAGGACTTTAGCGTGGTAGTTCACAGCATGGGCGGCCTGGTCATCCGCAGCGCTTTCCACACTGCGCAACAGCAAGCACTGCACTGGCCGCAGCGGCTTAAAAACATCGTCTTCCTGGGCACGCCCCACCATGGGGCCCCGCTGGAGCGCGCTGGCAACTGGATCGATGTACTGCTGGGTGCCACGCCGTTCAGTAAACCTTTCGCCAAACTGGGCCAACTACGCAGCGCGGGGATTACTGACCTGCGGTATGGCTTCGCGCTCGACGCCGACTGGGCCGGACAGGACCGCTTTAAACACAAACCCGACAGCCGCCAGCCTTTGCCGCTGCCCGAAGGCGTGGCCTGCTACACCCTGGCCGCGACCACAGCTGCCAAACGCAGCCCGCTGGCCGAGCGCGTCATCGGCGATGGCCTGGTGCCACTGCGCAGCGCGCTGGGTCAGCATGGTGTGCCAGAACACAACCTGCACTTTGCCAAGGACCGCCAGACCGTGGTCTACGGCATGAACCATATGGAAATGCTCCGCAGCCCCGTGGTGTGCGACCAGGTGCTCACGTGGCTGGGCGCAACACCGCGCTAGGCCGGCACCACCGGCTTTCTTAAGCCTGGCGCTGCGCGTCGTCCAGCGCCATCAACAGGCGCGTGCGGTGCTCTCGCGCCACCACCTGCCAGTGTTCACCGGTGATGGCACCCTCCAGCGCCCACAGCAGATTCAAGCTGGCGCTGGGCTCGCTCTGTTTGACCCGTAAATACGCCTTGATGGCACCCAATCTGCACAATTCTTCGTAAGTCCCTATGCCCGCGGCCTGTAGCATCTGCTGTGACTTGGGACCCAAGTTGGCCAGGCTGGCGAAATCGGTAACGGCGGGGCGCGGAGTCTCGGGCATGCCCCGAATACTAGCCAAGTCGCCCGGGTCTTGAAAACCACCCCATCGCCCATAATTGAGGGCTTCGCGTGCGACGCAGGGGCGTCCGCCAGCCATTTTTTGTTTAGTTTTACCGAAAGTCCTACTCCCCATGAGCAAGCAAACCCTTTCCTTCCAGGCCGAAGTAGCCCAACTGCTGCACCTGGTGACGCACTCCCTGTACTCCAACAAGGAAATTTTCCTGCGCGAGCTGATCTCCAACGCGTCCGACGCCTGCGACAAGCTGCGCTTTGAGGCCATCAACAACGGTGGTCTGTACGAGAACGACCCCGAACTCAAGGTCAAAGTCACCTTCGACAAGGATGCCAAGACGCTGACCATCACCGACAACGGCATCGGCCTGTCTCAACAAGAAGCTATCGACAACCTGGGCACGATTGCCAAGAGCGGCACCAAGGATTTCGTGTCCAAGTTGAGCGGCGACCAGAAGGCAGACTCCAACCTGATCGGCCAGTTCGGCGTGGGCTTTTACTCCGGCTTCATCGTCGCCGACAAGATCACTGTCGAATCCCGCCGCGCTGGTTTGCCCGCAGCAGAAGGTGTGCGCTGGGTCAGCGACGGTGGTGCCAGCGGCGGCGGCGCGTTTGAGGTGGAGACCATCTCCCGCGAAGCCCGCGGCACCAGCGTGATCCTGCACCTGCGCGACGACGCCCAGGACTACGCCCAGGCCTGGAAGGTCAAGAACATCATCAACAAGTATTCGGACCACATCAGCCTGCCCATCCAGATGGAAAAGGAAGAGTGGAAAGACGGCGAGCTGATCAACCCTAGCGACGAAAACGGTGGCCGCCAACCCGGTGGCATGGTCAAGACCGGCGAATGGGAAACCGTCAACAAGGCCAGCGCCATCTGGAGCCGCCCCAAGAAGGACATCAGCGGCGAACAGTACGACGAGTTCTACAAGCAGATCAGCCACGACTTTGAAGCACCTCTGGCCCACACGCACAACCGCGTGGAAGGCAGTACCGAATACACACAACTGCTCTACATCCCCGGCAAGGCGCCGATGGACTTGTGGAACCGCGAGAAAAAGGGCGGCCTGAAGCTGTACGTCAAACGCGTGTTCATCATGGACGACGCCGAGGCGCTGCTGCCCACCTACCTGCGCTTCGTCAAGGGCGTGGTTGATTCCGCCGACCTGCCGCTGAACGTCAGCCGCGAACTGCTGCAAGAAAGCCGCGACGTGAAGGCCATCCGCGAAGGCTGTACCAAACGCGTGTTGTCCATGCTGGAAGACCTGGCGAACAACGACAAGTTGCCAGAGACATCGGCCGACGGTGTGACCGACGTGGTCAGCGAAGAAGACAAGGCCAATGTCGGCAAGTACACCAAGTTCTACAGCGAATTTGGCGCCGTGCTGAAAGAAGGCCTGGGCGAAGACTTTGCCAACAAGGAGCGCCTGTGCAAGCTGCTGCGCTTTGCGTCCACCACCAGCGACTCGGCCAGCGTGGGCTTTGCCGACTACAAGGCGCGCATGAAGGAAGGCCAAGAGGCCATCTACTACATCACCGCTGACTCCCTGGCAGCAGGCAAGAACAGCCCGCAGCTCGAAGTGTTCAAAAAGAAGGGCATCGAAGTGCTGGTGATGACCGACCGTGTGGACGAGTGGGCGCTGAACTTTGTGCAAGAGTTCGACGGCACCCCGCTGCAAAGCGTGGCCAAGGGCGCGGTGGATCTGGGTAGCCTGCAAGACGAAGCCGAGAAGAAGGCCGCAGAAGAAGCCGCCGAGACCTTCAAACCCCTGCTGGCCAAACTGAAGGAAGCGCTCAAAGACAAGGCCGAAGATGTGCGCGTGACCACCCGCCTGGTGGACAGCCCTGCGTGTCTGGTCGTCAAGGACGACGGCATGAGCACCCAGCTGGCCCGCATGCTGAAGCAAGCCGGCCAGGCCGCACCCGAGGTGAAACCGGTGCTGGAAGTGAATGCAGAGCACGCGCTGGTCAAGAAGCTGGACGGCTCAGTGCACTTCAACGACCTGGCGCACATTTTGTTTGACCAGGCGCTGCTGGCCGAGGGCGGCATGCCGGCGGATCCGGCGGCGTATGTGAAGCGGGTGAATGCGCTGCTGGTGTGAGCCTGTAAGCCAAATCGGGCTGCAGCCCTCGTGTAGCAAGCGTAAGCAGCTACTGAAATAGTAGCGGTTCCTCACACTCCCGAACCCCGCAGTTGCAAAACTGGCGGGGGTTTTTACGCCCTCAGCTACCAGCCGGCGGCTGCGGCATGGGTTCCACCGCCGCGCGGTCGCGGCCGGCGTGCTTGGCTTGGTAGAGCGCGGTATCGGCGGCCTTGACCAGCGCATCGTGGCTGACACCCGGTTCGGGTACGCCCGACGACACGCCGATGCTCACCGTCACCACGCCAAAAGGGCTGTGGGCGTGGGGGATAGCCAGCGCGCGCACGGCGTCGCGCACACGCTGTGCCACCATCAGCGCACCGTTGCTGTCGTTGGACGGCAGCACCACCGCGAACTCTTCGCCGCCATAGCGGGCGACCAGATCACCAGGCCTTAACACCAGCGTGTCCAGGCATTCGGCGATGCGGCGCAGGCAGTCGTCACCCGCCAGGTGGCCGTAGTGGTCGTTGAACAGTTTGAAGTGGTCCACGTCCAGCATCAGCAGCGCAACCAGCGTCTTGTCGCGCCGGGCGCGCAGCCACTCCAGGTTCAATTTCTCATCGAAGCTGCGGCGGTTGGCAATGCCGGTCAGGCCGTCATTGGCCGCCAGGCGCTCCAGCGCACTCTGGGTCTGCTTTTGCTCCGTCATGTCGCGCAGCGTCTCTACCACGGCCAATAACTCGCCGTCCGCATCGTAGATGGGACCGGCGTCTATGGCCAGGTAGTACTCGTGGCCCAGTTTCGGCATCACACACCAGTTCTGGGCGTGGAAACCGCTTTCGTTGTCGCCGGACTTGTCGAAGGATGTGTAGTGCTGTTCGATTTCGGAAGTGCGCCCCTGCACGACGAGATCCGCCAGGCAGGGCCGGGGGGCGTCGTAAAAGGCGCGCCAGTGCTCGCCGGTACCGACCACGTCCTTGGCGGCTACGCCGGTCAGTCGTTCGCAGGCACGGTTCCAGATGATGACGTGGCAGGCAGCGTCCAGCACAAAAGTGGGGACGACCAGATCCTGCATCAGTTTGACGGCAAAGCTACGGTCGTGGTCGGTGTGTTTGTTTTTCATCCAACGGTCTCGGCGCGGGTATGTGTCTCTTGTTGCTGCATTGTGCAACCACCGGGGCCGGCACGGCAAGGCTTTCCGGTAGAGCCCGTGACGCGGCAAAATAACGGGAAACATTGTTGTACCCCCCTGCACCATGCCCTCCACCCTACGCCTACCCCATTTGCTACTTGCCGCTGCACTGTTGGCGGCCCTGCTCAACGGCGCGCCGCTGCTTGCCGCCACCAATAACACCAAGGACGGGCAACCGCGCGCCATCACCCCCCGCGGTGAACTAAGCGCCGAGGAAAAGGCCACGATTGATCTGTTTGAGCGCGCCCGCGACTCAGTGGTCTTCATCACCACCAGCTCGCGCGTGCAGGACTTCTGGTCGCGCAATGTGTTTTCGGTGCCGCGGGGCAGCGGCTCGGGCTTCATCTGGGACGAGTCTGGCCACGTGGTCACCAATTACCACGTCATCGAAGGCGCCAGCGAGGCCACCGTCAAGCTGGCCGATGGCAGCGAGTTCAAGTGCAGCCTGGTGGGTGCCAGCCCGACGCACGACATCGCAGTGCTGAAGATCAGCGCCAGCTACAAGCGCGCACCACCGGTGCCACTGGGCACCAGCCACGACATCCGCGTGGGCCAGAAGGTGTATGCCATTGGCAATCCGTTTGGCCTGGACTGGACGCTGACCAGCGGCATTGTGTCGGCGCTGAACCGCTCGCTGTCGGGCGACAACGGCTCGGCCGTGGAGCACCTGATACAGACTGACGCGGCCATCAACCCCGGCAATTCGGGCGGCCCGCTGCTGGATTCCGCCGGCCGGCTGATCGGCATCAATACCGCCATCTACAGCCCAAGCGGCGCCAACGCCGGCATAGGCTTTGCGGTGCCAGTGGACACCGTGAACCGCGTAGTGCCCCAGCTGATACGCCACGGCAAATATGTGCTGCCGGCGTTGGGCATACGCATGGACGACGGCATCAACCAGCGACTGCAGTCCGTGCTGAGTCTCAAGGGCGTCGTGGTGTTGCGGTCTGCGGCCACCGCCGTGCAGCCAGCCGCGGGTCTGAAGGAAACGACGTTCGGCCGCAATGGCAGCATCACGCTGGGGGATGTGATCACCGCCGTGGAGGGCAAACCCATCACCTCGGTCAATCAGCTGGCTGCGCGGCTGGATGACTTCAAGGTGGGCGACAAGGTCAAGCTCACGGTGCTGCGCCAGGGCAAAAGCCTGACGCTGGAGGTGGTGCTGCAGGCGGATGCCTGAGGCTCCCTGGTTCAGGCTGTGCGGACGGAAATATCGTCGACCTTGAACCCTCGGGATTTCACGCCGAATGCGAACAGCCGTTCCAGCGCGTGTGCCAAGGTGCCGTCAACCTGGCCCAGTTCCACTTCAAAGTCGGTCTCCTGGAGACCCAGTTCAGTCAAAGTCGGCATCGCACTCGGACGGAACCAGAACATGGAGCCCGCAGGGAAGTGCAACCTGTAGTTCCCTTTGCTGCGCCTGGGCTCGATGTGTCGCAGCAGACGGTCCAGCCAGGGGCGGTTGTCGGTATAGATATCCGGTTGGGATAGGTCAGTCAAAGCATTGGCGGGTGCGAGCAGCCCGAGGGTTTTATCGCCCTCGAAAGCCTTGCTGGCGACCGCAACGGCACGGGGGCCGAGCAGCCCCTGCCACAGCAAGGAGCGCCAATCCTGGCCGTCTTCGCGGTGGGGGGATTTCTTGGAATGCAATTTGCACGCGGTGGCGTATCCAAACTGCTGCAACACCGGCAGCAACGAGAAGAACGGCAAGATATCCCGCCCACGGTTGGGTACGGCAAGCAGATAGGCCCCAGGCAGCTTGGCCCGCAGGTGGCTCACCCACTCTCGCGGCGCATCATCGGCAACGGTGATGAACACGTCCATGGGACCCGGGACATTGCCGATCAGCGCACACAGTTCATCCAGCAAATCCCGGTAGAACAGGTGGGCCACGATAGCCGACGACGCCTTCTTGGTAAACGAGGTGCGGGACAGCGCAAACATCGACTCGGTGGCGGCGTCTTTTTTGCGGAATTGGCGCAGCACGCTGGCAGTTGCGTGCAAATAGGCGTAACCGTAGCGGCGGTCTGGCTCCAGATACGTGCCCTCGGCCCATTCATTCCAGGCATTGACGAAAATGACGCGCTCTTCGCCGCTGTTGCAGGTGTTGGTTCGCGAGGCAGCATGCTCCAGCCAGTTGGCGTAATTTTGCGCAGTGGAGTTGATGAAGATATTGCCCTTGCCCGGTTTGCGGGCCTCGTTGTCCCAGGCGGTTGCGATGCCAGACAGACGTACATGGTTCGATTCGGGCCGGTCGGTAAAGAACTTGGCCATGTGCGTGTAGTCGTAGATGCGCCCCTCAAAGCGGGGGTTCAGGAGCTCGACCTCGTGGTTGACGGGCGGCAAACTGGCCTGGTGCGGCGGAAACTCGCAGGTCGCGTCGAACCCGTACGCATGCGGATCCAGCCGCTCGAAGGACTCCACTGCAACCAGGTACAACTCACCGACGCCGCTCTCACGGCAGTGGGTGCGCCAGCGCTGCACGGTGTCGCGCAGATTCGGCAGGTGCATGGGCCGGTACACCAGAAACACAGGCTTGCCATCGATGCGGATGTAGCGGGGGTCCAGAAAGGACGGTACCAAATCCGCAACCATGGCCAGGTCGTCTTCGGGCGAATACCGCTGCGCCATCAGCATGTCGGCGTCTTGCCCGTCCCAGCGCCGTGTCCAATTTTCATTGGCCCAACACAGGCAGAACGGAAAATCCAGGTCCGGGTTGTCCAATACCTGGCGCTGTGGAATGTCCAGCAAGCGCTTGCCGTCAAACCAGTAGTAATACATGCAGAAACCGGCCAGCCCGTAGTGGCGGGCCAGCTCGGCCTGCTTGCGCATCGTATCCACCACACGCAAATCATAAAAGCCCATGTCACCCGGCAATTTGGGTTGGTAGTGCCCCAGGAACTGCGGCAGTGCGCGGGTGACGTTGGTCCATTCGGTAAAACCTTTGCCCCACCAACGGTCATTTTCGGGAATGGGGTGGAATTGCGGCAAGTAATACGCAAGGCAGCGCAGCGTCAGATCTTCGGGTTTCAGGCCTTGGTCGGTGTAGGGCACGTACTCGCTACGGTCCCATTGCAAACGGCCCGTGGCGTACAGCTGGCGAACAAACTTGTGGGTGGTGCCGCCCGTGAGGCTGCGGGTCCACGGCCGCCAGTACTTCATGCCATTGCGCAGCCGCATCGACGTGTTGAGCAGGCGGGTTGCCAGCCTCTGCTTGGTATGCAAGGAAACCGGCAGCGCGACATAAATGGCGCGCAGAACACGGGTTAGCATGCGCCTAACAAGCCCCTTTGATTCCTGGCGTTTTTGACCACCATTGTGCTCGCCGCGCAAAGCTTCACCCACTTGGCGGACACGCCTGGCAATAACGCCCGAGGCAGTAGGCACGGGCGATGGGGTCTGATGCTGCCGTCCATCTGCTGCTGGCGCCGGCACGGGCGTATCCGACGGGGAGTCGGCAGAAAGCAATAAGTCAGGCGGGGGAGTTTTGGCGGTCATGGATGGGGCGGCAGAGCGTGCATACGAAGGAGGCAGCCGCCAACCAGTTTTTTGCGGCCAGCGATTTTGCCACAGCGGTGGCTGGCCACTGTAGCGCCTACACGGCCAAGGGCAGAAGTGCACTTCCAACGCCCATCATTTACTGCCCTACACCGTAGCAATACCTGTGCTTCAATGGTGCCATTGCACAGGAGGTCGCTATGGAATCATCATCCCGTAGTCTTGTTCCGCAGTCGGCAACCTTCCAGTTGCCGATCGCGCAGATGCGCCGCGTATTCCAGCCCGACGAGGTCGAACGCAAGCTGGCCAAGTTGCAGGACCACGAGCACGACAGCCTGCGTGCCACCTACCGCCGCATGCTGGAGCGCGGGCCGCAGCGTTTCTCGGTCAAACCTTCGGGCGTACCCAATATGGCCGGCCTGTACCACTCACTACCGAATTTCACCGAAGTATTGAACGACGTGAAACGCCACGTGGCGCTGGCGCAGGATAGCCGCGACGCGCTGGAGGTAACACCCATGCTGTTACTAGGCCCACCCGGCATTGGCAAGACGCACTTTGCCCGCAAGCTGGCCGACTTGCTGGGTACCGGCATGAGCCTGGTGCCCATGAGTTCGATGACGGCGGGCTGGTTGCTGTCAGGCTCATCCTCGCAATGGAAAGGCGCCAAGCCCGGCAAGGTGTTTGAAGCTTTGGTGGATGGCGAATACGCCAACCCGGTCATCGTCGTCGATGAGATTGACAAAGCCAGTGCCGATGCGCAGTACGACCCGCTGGGCGCGCTGTACAGCCTGCTGGAGCACGACACGGCACTCAGCTTTACCGACGAGTTTGCCGAGGTGGCCATTGACGCCAGCCAGGTGATCTGGGTTACCACCGCCAATGATGAACGCGGCATCCCCGCGCCGATTTTGAATCGCATGAATGTGTTCACCGTGGAAGCCCCTACGCTGGAGGCCGCGCGCCAGATTGCGCGGGAGCTGTACCAAGGCATACGCAATGACCACGACTGGGGTACACGCTTCGAGCCTGCCCCCGCAGATGATGTGCTGGATCAGCTGTGCCTGCTGGCCCCGCGGGACATGCGCCGCGCGCTGATGACGGGTTTTGGCAATGCACGTCTGGACGGGCGCAGCGCCATCAGCACCGCGGATCTGCCGCGGTGCAGCGGCAAGAAGGGATCAATGGGGTTTGTTCAGTGAGGTGGCGTCGCCCAACGGGGCAGCAATGGCGCGGTTGCGGCCATTCTCCTTGGCACAGTACAGCGCGTCGTCGGCACGCTTGAGCGTGGCAGCCGAGTCTGTACGGCGCACGTGTTCGGCCACACCGATGGACACCGTAATGCACAAGTCAGGGCCTATGCCTGGGAACTGCAATTGCGCGACCCGCTGGCGCACACGTTCTGCCGTAACCATGGCGCCTTCCAGCGCGGTGTCCGTCAACACCATGACGAATTCTTCACCGCCGTAGCGGCCAAAGAAATCGAGCTGCCGCAACGCCTTGGACGCGGCATCCGCCACACCGCGCAATACTTCGTCGCCAGGCTGGTGTCCATAGACATCATTGACGCGTTTGAAGAAGTCGATGTCCACCATGCAGATGCAAAACGCACTGCCGTTGCGCTGGCACCGGTGCGCTTCCTCAGCGATCCGCTCCATCAGGTACCGCCGGTTGTAAACACCGGTCAACTCGTCACGGATGGCCATTTCGCTGATGCGCTGCAGGGCCGTTTCCAGCTCACCATTCTGCTTTGCCAAGGCCTGGTTTTTCTCCGCAACCTTGTGGCGCAGATTGCCAACCATGTCGGCCAGAAAGCTGAACTGTCCCAGCGCCATCGCAAACGCGACCCACAGCAACAGCTCCAGCTTTAGGTTGGCCTCGTCGGCGTGGAAGTAGAGCAGCAAGCCGGTCTGGGCGGCATACACCGTCAGGATGAAGGCCGCCAACTGTATGAACCCACGGGCCCTGAAGCGGAACATGCCAAACGAAAACATGGCCAGGCCCAGCAATAGAAAAGCGCCGCGCGCCATGCCGGCGTAATACATGATGTACAGGCCCATGACCGCCGGAATGGCGATCTGCAGAAAAGTCAGGCTGGGGTCTTTGAAGCGCAGGTTCAGCCCACTGCGGATCACACTGTAGATAAGCAGATTGAAGATAACCACAACGGTGGCGTACACAACGACAACGTCGGTACCCAAAAAACCCAGGCTCCAGCACAGCAGTACAAATGCCTGGTTCATCACATGTGCAGCCGCGCCGACAAAAAAGCGGCGCAAGCGCGTCCTCTGCTCCGGCGCGTTGGGAGGATAGAGGGCGAGGCCAGCAATTTTCATGGCAACCTTTGTTACTTTCTACACAGGCGATTGTGCAAGCATTTCCGCCAAGTTCAAATTAGCTCTACTATTGATAGCTGCCTACGCCCATTACACGAGGGCCAGCGCACAAAAACCTATAAGGAGCCTTGCGATGGTGTCATTGAATTCGCCGTATCTAGCGACGTTCTGGTCTCAATCCATGGTCGAGGTCAACCTTCTCATCTTCCTGTATCTGGCAGGCGCCTTGGCGCTGGGTCTGCTGTTGGGCTACGAGCGGGCCTACCACGGGCGAGCAGCCGGTATGCGGACGTATGGCATTGTCTGCATGGCGTCGGCCGCGTTGACGGTCTTCTGCGGATACACAGACTTCTGGTGGGGCGGCGTCCACCACACGTCAATACCGGTGGACCCGACGCGGGTGATTCAGGGCATCGTGACTGGCGTGGGTTTTCTGGGCGCCGGCGTCATCATGAAGGAAGGGCTCAACATCAGCGGCTTGACCACGGCAGCGTCCATCTGGGCGTCCAGCGCGATTGGTGTGCTCGTGGGGCTGGGCTTCTTTGCTGCGGCCATTCTGCTGACACTGCTGTTGCTGGCCTTGATGATGTGGGCGCCCAAGCTGGAGGCACGCCTGCCCTCGCGGCGCGCCATGGGTGTGGTGCTGGGGTTCAAGCCGGGGTTTGAGCCGCACGAGTCGGCACTCAAAACCACGATTCGCGCGTGGGGCTACCTGGTTGCAGAAGGCTCCCTGAACATCACCGCCACCCAGCATGTCGTGCAATGGAATTTCGTCATGGTGGCGCTGAAGAGCCGGCCGGAGCCCAATTCGCTGTTCGAGCTGTCGCGCAAGCTGCGCGAGGTGGAGGGCGTGGACAGCCTGCAGATTAGCCACGCGAGGAACTAGGGGCCCAAACGCTCTAGTGCCGGATGGATTTCGCAACCGGCAGGGCCCGCCCTTCTGCCGCAGAGGGTGCCGGAATACCCAGCAGATCCGCAAGCGTAGGCGCAAGGTCCACCACCTCCACCCGCGTATCAATGCGCCCTTTGCCAATCCAGGGCGGGCCGTAGAACAGCATGGGCACATGGGTGTCGTAAGGATAGGGTGAGCCATGGGTGGCGCCAGCGCGCGCACCGGTCCGCCAATACGGCTTGAGCGCAAATTGCACGTCGCCCGATACGTCAGGGTGCCACGACTTGCGCATCTGTGCGAACAAGGGCTCGACCGCACGGCTACCACTCAGCATTTCCGCGCGCGTGTAGGCAGCAGCAAAGCCGGGCTGGGCCAGCAACAGCGTGCGCGCGGCATCGGCCACGGCAGTGGCGTCCCGGCCAGTGCTCGCCAAAAGCTTCTTGTCCAGCAACAACGAGGAGCCGGAGTAGCCCAACGCCCACTTGCCGGGGCCAAACTGTTGTTCCAGCCCCTGGTTGATGGCGGCCAGCGAAAGCGTGCTGTCTACCGTGCCACTGTCCTTGCCCTGCTGGGCGCTGTAGTCCACTGCAGGCATAAAGCCATGGTCGGCGGTCAGCACGGCCACATAGCGGTCTTTGCCGACGGTGGCGTCCAGCGTCTGCCAAAAGCTTTGCAGCAGGCGGTCCAGCTGCAGCAGATGGTCATGCGAGAGGCGGGATTCGGCGCTGAAGGCATGGTTCACATAGTCATGGCCCGACAGGCTGATGGCCAGGATGTCCGGCGCATCGTCCTGGCCCAGTTGTTCGCCCTGCAACGCAGCACGCGCGAAGTCCAGCGTCAGCGCGTCGCCAAACGGGCCACGCAACAATCCTGCGTAGAAATTGGCGCCTGGCTGCGCATCGTCTGGAGCGCTGAAGCGGGCTGGCAAGCCGCCCCCCGCCGGTCCATACCAAGGCTGGTTGTCCGCGACCGATCGGGCGTAGGCAGCCTCGGGCAGCAGGGCCTTCCACTCGCTTTTGAAATAACGATCGGCGGGTCGCGCAGCGTTGAAGGCATTGACCCAGGCCGGATGCTGCTGCATGTAGAAGGTAGTGGACGCGAACTGCCCACTGGAGGACATGTACATATAAGCCGTGCCTGTTTTACCGGCGGGCAAGATAGCGCCGCGGTCCTTACCAGAGACCGAGATGACCTTGGACTGGGGGCTAGCCCGGCGCAGCACGTCGCCAACTGTCTCCACTTTCAAGTTCTTCGGGCTGGTGCCGTCCAGCGGCTCCGTGGCATGGCCGATGTAGGTGGCCGTGGTGTCGCCGGTGCAGTATTCCCGTGCGCCGGTCTGGGCATCGCGCCATTCATTGCCGATGATGCCGGTGCGGTGCGGATAGGCCCCCGTCAGCATCGTCGCGTGGCCGGCGGCGGTGACCGTGAAGGCATGGCCGTAGTGGGCGTTCGCAAACCAGCTGCCGCGCTGCAGAAAGCGGTTGAATCCATCGGGCGCCAACTGGTCCCGGTAATCCATGACCTGGCGCTGGGGCAGACCGTCGATGGCGATGAAGACGATCAGCTTGGGGCGTTCGGGTTGTCGCGGGGTGGGCTTGGCTGCCGCCGCACCCACAAGCGCCAGTGCAACGCCTGCCAGCACCACGCTGGCCACCAAACGGGCGCGCATCACGCTTGACCCAGTGTGCGAGCCAGCCACTGGCAGACGGGGCTGTTGCCGTCCTCCAGACCATGGATCACCGTGAAGTGGTTCGTGCCATCGTGCGGTTGCAACGTGGACGTGTTCCCCGCGGCCTGCCAGGCGTCATGGTAGGTCTGCGATTGGCGCGCAAACTCCGCGCTCTCCAGGCTACCCCAGGTGATCCAGGCCGGTGTCTTGCAGGGTCGCACCATGAAGGCAGGCGAATTGCGCCGGATGATGCCATCGTCTAGTTGGATCATGGGCTGCAGGTAGCTGTAGCGCAGCGGCTCCAGGTCGTACAAACCGCTGAAGGCAATAGCGCCTGCAAACGGGTCCTGCGGCAGGCCGTAGTCGCGCGCCCATTCGGTTTGCAGGCACATTGCGGTCAGGTGGCCACCGGCTGAATGACCACCAACCGCAACGCGCGTGGGGTCACCGCCATGCTGGCCAATATTGCGCAGCACCCAGGCCAGGGCCGAGCGACACTGGCGTGTGATTTCGTCGATGGTGACAACGGGGCACAGTGCGTAGTTGACGACAACGGTGGTGATGCCGCGTGCATTCAGGCCCAGTGCCACGCCATGGAAGTCTCGGCTGGACAAGGCGCGCCAGTAGCCCCCGTGGATGAACACAAATACCGGCGCATTGGGCGCATCGGCCGCAAAGATGTCCAGGGTTTCTTCGACGGTGGGGCCGTAAGGCACAGCCAGCGTATTGCGCAATGTGCTGCGCGCCCGCTCGGCCTGTGCCGCGAAATGCAGCGCGGGCTGGTCGCCTGGGACTAGCGCCAGGCTGGGGTTGTACTGGGCGTCGATCTGCGCCTGGGTCTCTAGGTTACGGTACAGCGTGCGCATGGGAGGGGGGCCTTTGTGTAAGCGATAGGATGCAGTGATTATTCCGCATGCCGGGGCCCCCGCCCCTTGTGAGTGCGCCTGTGTCAGCGCATCAGTTCAGGTACGAATCGGCGTGGGCCTCAAAGTCTTCTGCATCAATTGCTGCATCGTAGGCGGCGCGGGTGGCCAGCGCTTCCTTGGTGTAAGGGATCAGCGGCTTGTCCAGTGGACGCAGCTTGTGGCGGCGCAAGCCGCGCAATTGCTGTGAACGTTCCATGGTTTGCAAAACCAATTCGGGTTCCATCATCAGGCTGAAGGGGTTGAGTGCCAGGGTTGCTGCAGTGGTCATCGTGGTTCTCCGGTTACGTCGTCGTGTGCCAACTAGGTTTGAAAGGGTTTGGCGCTTGGTGCAACTGTAGTCACAGCGGCGCGAATCCGCAGTCAGCCGCGGGATGGAAAGCATGTAGGAATTTGCCTTACAACGCAGCCTGATCAAATGCAAACGCCTTGTTACGATTGCACCCCGGAGGGCTTGCGAGAACTACTGCAAAATCGTTGCCGGGCCGCAATTTGCGGCGGCCGCACACAAAAAAAGGATGGGTTGGACTGTGAAGCACGCTCTCAAACATACGGCCCGCACGCTGGCTGCCCTCGCGCTGCTGAGCGCATTCCATGCCCATGGCGCCAGTGCCTTTGACGCCACGATCAACCGCCTGTTCATCGCTTCTGTCTCGGTGAACGGGGCCACCTACCAGAACGTGTCGGCCACGATCAACTCCTACTCGCTGCTGGGCGTGGACAACGGCACTCCAGGCGCCGACGCCTTCAACCCGGCCAACAACCTGCTGACACTGGGCTCGGTGGTCTTTCAAGGCAACACCTTCAACAATGTGCGGGTGCAACTGAACTCATTCACGCTGCTGGCGGCTACGCTGGTGACAAGTTCCAGCACGCCAACGACACCAACAACGCCGACGACGCCAACAACCCCAACCACGCCAACCACGCCAACCACGCCGCCAACCCCCACCACCCCCACAACACCGGGCGGCACGCTGACTGCAGCCAATACCTGCAACCTGTCCAATTTTCAGACGGACCTGATGGCGCTGATCAACCAGGCCCGTTCCAGCAGCCGGACCTGTGGCAACACGACCTTCCCGGCCGTGCCCGCGCTGGCGTGGAACAGCAAGTTGTTTGATGCGTCGGCGGGGCATTCGGCCGACATGGCGAACCAGAACTATTTCTCGCATACCAGCCTGGACGGCCGCACCTTCGACCAGCGCATCACAACGGCTGGCTACGGCTGGTCACGCCTGGGTGAAAACATCGCCGCGGGCCAGGGCAACGTGGCCGCGGTGATGTCGGGCTGGTTGGCCAGCCCCGGGCATTGCTCCAACATCATGGGCGCCAACTTCACCGAAGTGGGCGTGGCTTGCGTCATCAACAACAGCTCGACCTACCGCACCTACTGGACGATGGATCTGGGCAAACCGTAGCACTGAGGGGTTTCACCGCCCGGCCACCGTGGGGCCATATTTTGCTACGTGTAATCCGCTAGCGACATCAAGCGCGCCCGCACGCTCTTGCCCTTGACCTTGCCAGCATTCAGCTTGACGCAGGCTTGTTTGGCGATATCCCGTGTCACGGCGACAAAGGTGCTGAACTCGGTCACCTGGATCTTGCCAATCTGCTCTCGCGTGTAGGCCGGGCCGCCCTCTTCGCTCGTCAGCGCGCCCAGCACGTCGCCGGGGCGGATCTTCTCTTTGCGGCCACCCAAAATCTGCACTGTGACCATGGGTGGCAACAAGGGGCCGTCGCCAGTGGGCGTCAGTTCATCCACCTTGTGCCAGACCGAAGGCTTGTTCTGGTACTGCTCAATTTTTCCGATGCGGCCCATGTCATTCATGATGGCCAGGCTGAGCGCCAGGCCTGTTGCGCCGGCCCGGCCCGTGCGACCGATGCGGTGCACGTGCACTTCGGGGTCGGGCGTGATGTCGACGTTGATGACTGCTTCTAGTTGGTTGATGTCCAAGCCTCTTGAGGCCACGTCGGTCGCCACCAGCACGGAACAGCTGCGGTTGGCAAACTGGGCCAGCACCTGGTCGCGCTCGCGCTGCTCCAGTTCGCCATACAGCGCCAGCGCATAAAAACCTTCTGCCTGCAACAGCGTCACCAGATCCTTGCACTGCTGCTTGGTGTTACAAAAGGCCAGCGTACTCACGGGCCTGAAATGCCGCAACAGCTGGCCCACGGTGTGCAGTCGGTTGGGTTGGGTCACCTCATAAAAACGCTGCTCGATAAGACTCTCGGTCTTGGGTGGTGCCACTTCCACACGCTGGGGGTCACGCATGAACTGCTTGGCCAGTTTTTCAATGCCCTCGGGATACGTGGCCGAGAACAACAGCGTCTGGCGATTGGCAGGACACTGCTTGGCGACCTTGGCAATATCGTCGAAAAAGCCCATGTCCAGCATGCGGTCGGCCTCGTCCAGCACCAGCGTGTTCAGCCCCTCCAGCGTCAGGTAGCCTCGCTCCAGGTGGTCCATGATGCGGCCGGGTGTGCCCACCACCACGTGTGCGCCATGCTCCAGGCTGGCACGCTGGCCGCGCAGCGCAACGCCGCCACACAGCGTCACGACCTTGATGTTTTCTTCGGCCCGCGCCAGGCGGCGGATTTCGACCGTCACCTGGTCGGCCAGTTCGCGCGTAGGGCACAGCACCATGGCCTGCACCGCAAACCAGCGCGGGTTGAGCTTGGCCAACAGTGCCAATGCAAAGGCGGCTGTCTTGCCGCTGCCGGTCTGGGCCTGGGCGATCAGGTCGCTGCCTGCCAGTGCAATCGGCAGGCTGGCGGCCTGGATGGGCGTCATGTCGCTGTAGCCAAGCTGCTGCAAATTGGCCAGGGCGGCGGGGCTCAGCGCCAAATTGGCAAAGCTCGTCGGGGGGGATGCGTCAGGCGCGGTGGTCTTGGATGTCATGCCCAATTATCGGGCAGTGCAAGGGCATCGGCCAGAGCGTTACAGTGGACGCATCCATCAAAAGAAGATCCCGCAATGACCGCACTGCATATCTCCACCCAATTCGACTCCGGCGCGATCGACGTGCTGAGCCTGGACAGCCCCACCAACATCCAGCTCAACATCCGCGCTGACAACGCCAGCACATTCGCCCAGTGGTTCCACTTCGCGCTGCACGGCGCGGCCGACAAACCCGTCACGCTGCGCTTCATGAATGCCGGCGCCTGTGCCTACCCGGACGGCTGGGAGGGATACCGCGTCGTGGCCAGCTACGACCGCCAGAACTGGTTTCGCATCCATACAGAGTTTGACGGCACGGTGATGACGGCCCGCACCACACCGGCTTGCAATTGCATGTACTTTGCGTACTTCGAACCCTATTCCTACGAGCAGCACCTGGACTTGTTGGCCACCGCCGCCCAGTCCCCGCACGTAGACCTGCACCGCCTGGGCAGCACGCTGGACGGCCGCGACATGACGGCCCTGCGCATCACCAACGCCCACAGCGCCACAGCGCTGGAGCTGAAGAAAAAGGTCTGGATGATTGCGCGCCAGCACCCCGGCGAGACCATGGCCGAATGGTTTGTCGAAGGCTTTCTGGAGCGCCTGCTGGATCCGGACGATGCCGTCAGCCGCGTGCTGCTGGACCGCTGCGTCTTCTACGTCGTGCCCAATATGAACCCCGACGGCGCCGTGCGCGGCAACCTGCGCACCAACGCCGCCGGCGCCAACCTGAACCGCGAATGGGCCACGCCCAGCATGGAGACATCGCCCGAGGTCTTTCTGGTGCGCCAGCACATGCAAAAGACCGGCGTCGACCTGTGCCTGGACGTGCACGGTGACGAAGGCCTGCCCTACAACTTTGTCGTCGGCTCCGAAGGCAACCCAGGTTACACCGAAGGCATCGCGATGCTGGAAAACACCTTCAAGTCCGCCTGGCTGGCCAATTGCCCGGATTTCCAGGACCAGTTCAACTACGGCCGCAGCGCGCCAGGCACCGCCAACCCGACACTGGCGACCAACTGGATCGCCCAAAATTTTGGCTGCTTGGCGCTGACGGTAGAGATGCCGTTCAAGGACAACGCCCAACTGCCCGAACTGGAAACCGGATGGAGTGGCGGCCGCTCGCGCAAGCTGGGTGGCAGCGTGTTGCAGCCACTGTTGGCGATGGTGTAGAAATGCTATTGATTTCGTAGCTGCTTACACCCATCCGGCGAGGGCTACCGGCTGATTTGGCTCACAAGAATAAATTTGCCATGATTTTAGAATATTTGTTCTAGAACATTTATACTGGATGCATGCCCCACACCAAAAGCATCCCCCACCCCACCGCAGCCGAACTGGATCTGCTGCGCGTCCTTTGGCGCACCAGCCCTGCCGACGCCAAACAGGTGCATGAAGCCCTGCTGACCGAGCGCCCGGACGCCACTTACGCCACCGTGCTGCGCCAGCTGCAGGTCATGCACGGCAAGGGCCTGCTGAGCCGCGACGAGAGCCAGCGTCCGCAGCGCTACGCGCCGGCGCACCAGCAGGACAAGCTGCAAACCCATTTGCTAAAAGACCTCATCGCCAAGGCCTTCTCCGGCTCAGGCAAAGCCCTGGTGCTGGCCGCGCTGAAGGGCCATGTCAGCGCCAAGGAACGCGCCGACATCCAGAAACTGCTGCACACCAGCCAGGACGACGCCGCATGAGCCCGCTTGCCATGGAATCATTCGTGCCCGCCCTGGGCTGGGCGCTGCTGCACTTTGTATGGCAAGGCCTGTTGGTCGGCGCGATGACCTGGCTGGCACTGGCCGTGTTGCGCAATGCCAGTCCACGCTGGCGCTATGCCGTGTGTGCAACGGCGCTGGCCAGCTGCCTGGGCCTGCCCCTGCTACACATGGGCTGGATGCTGGCCACGGTCGATGCGTTGGCTCCGCCAAACTTTCAACTACCCGACGCGCTGGAATCCATTCGCCTGCAACTGCCGGCACTGGTCGCCGCCTGGAGCCTGGGCGTGGGCCTGATGGCGCTGCGCCTGGGTGCCGGCCTGGCCTGGGTCGGTGTGCTGCGCCGCCGTGCTGCCCCAGCCCCTGCGGCGTGGCAGGCGCGGCTGGATGCGCTGGCTGTACGTCTGGGCCTGCAGCGCAGGGTGCTGCTGCAGGTGCTGCCAGATCTGGCCAGCCCTATCACCGTTGGCTTTCTGCGCCCCCTGGTGCTGGTGCCCACTGCGCTACTCAGCGGCATGCCGGTACCGTTGCTGGAGGCACTGCTGGCCCACGAGCTGGCCCATGTGCGCCGCTGGGATTATCTGGCCAACCTGCTGCAAAGCGTGGTCGAGGCCCTGCTGTTCTTTCACCCCGTCGTGTGGTGGCTGTCAACCCGCATGCGGGATGCGCGCGAAGAGGTGGCCGACGCGCTGGCTGCCGACGCGCTGGGCGACCCGCGGCGCCTGGCCCGGGCCCTGCACGCATTGGCGCTGCAGCCCACGCCCCCTGCAACACCCACCCTTGCGATGGCTGCCAACGGCGGAAAATTGCTTCACCGATTGGAACGACTGATGGCACCCCAACCCACCCACACCGCTGCCTGGAAAATGGCATTGCCCGCGCTGCTGCTGGCCAGCAGCAGCTTGTGGGTGCAAGCCAGCAGCACCCCGCCGGCTGGCCCTGTACAGGCGGTGGCCCAGCCTGTTGCTGTGGCGAATGCAACCGGTGCGACGACTGCGCATACCGCGCCAAGCGCTCCCACCGCGACACCCGTCGTGGCCACCCCGCTGGCCACCGCACCCCAGCTGCTGCAGCTGCCCATCAACGCCAAGCACGCGCTGGTGCTGGAAGACGGCACGGGCCGCGTCGTCATGGCCAAGGATGCCGACGCCGCTGTGCCCATCGCCTCCATCACCAAGCTGGTCACGGCCATGGTGGTGCTGGACGCCAGGCCCAATCTGCAGGAGACGCTGCGCATCGCCCAGGACGATGTAGACATGCTCAAGCACAGTGGCTCGCACCTGCGGGTCGGTGCGAAGATGACACGCCTGGCCGCACTGAAGCTGGCGCTGATGCAGTCCGAAAACCGCGCCGCCGCCGCGCTAGCGCGCTACTACCCCGGCGGCACACCTGCCTTCGTGCAGGCCATGCAGGCCAAGGTGCGCAGCCTGGGCCTGACCCGCACGGCGTTTGCCGACCCCACGGGCCTTTCGCCGGCCAATATGTCCACCGCCACCGAGGTCGCCAAGATTGCGTTGGCCGCGTCCCGCTACCCCGAGATCACCCGCATCACCAGCGACCGCAGCGACACCGTGCCCGTCAGCGGCCGTGCCCGCGCTGTGCACAACACCAACAAACTGGTGGGCGGCAGTGGCTGGGATATTGAGCTCTCCAAAACCGGCTACACCGACGAGGCCGGCCGATGCCTGACGATGCGCATGAAGAGCGGCACCAAGCGGTTCACCGTAGTACTGCTGGATGCCGATGGCTCGGCCCATCGGCTGCGCGATGCAGCCCGCATCCGGGCCTCACTGGCCAAGCTGCGCACCTGATTCCCCCTTAACCCACCCGGGCTGTGCCCGGTAACTCCAGAACCACCATGCAACGCCGCAATTTTCTGGCCGCAGGCGCAGCCACGCTCGCCGCCCTGCCCGTCTCCAGCCACGCACTGACCGCTGCGCCACCCGACGCTCCAGCCACGCCGCCCGCACCACCCGAAGCGCAGCGCCACTTCGCCGCCCCGCAAGCTCTGGCCCCGGTGCGCGCCAGCACGGACCGCATCATCGATACCACGGTGTGCCTGCGGCCCTTTCGCGCCCAGGGCCCCCGCATGGAGTCTGAGCGCCGCTACGGCAAGACAATCGTTCACCACTACGGCCACGGTGGCAGCGGCTGGTCGCTGTCCTGGGGTTCGGCCCAGCAGGCCTTGCCGCTGATACTGGCCACGGGCCAGCGCCAGATCGCCGTGATTGGCTGCGGTGCCATCGGCCTGACCACGGCGCGGGTTGCGCAACTCCACGGCCTCAAGGTCCGCATCTACTGCAAGGAACGTCCGCCCGAAGTCGCGTCCACGTTCGCCACTGGCACCTGGTCCCCCGATTCACGTATCTGCACCACCGAGCACGCCACGCCAGCGTTCAGCCAGCGCTGGGAGCACATGGCCCGCCACTCGTTCAAAACCTACCAAAGCCTGCTGGGCCTGGCAGGCAACCCCGTGGAGTGGCGCGACGGCTATGTGCTGTCGGACATCCCGTTTGACCAGCCCTTGGACATCGAAGATGACGAGCCGGACTACCCGGACCTGCATGCGCAACTGGCAGACATCCGGCCCAAGGCCGTGCTGCTCAAAAACGGGGAACACCCATTTCGCGTGCCCCACGTCAAGCGCTTCACACAAATGAATTTCAACATCTCCAGCTACCAGCGCCTGCTGATGGATGATTTCCTGCGGGCCGGAGGCGATATCGTGCAGCGCAACTTTGCACACGCCAGCCAGTTTGCCGAGCTGCGCGAGCACGCCGTCGTCAACTGCACGGGTTATGGCGCACGGGCGCTGCTGGGTGACACCTCCGTCATCCCCGTGCGGGGCCAGATCACGCGCCTGGTGCCGCAGTCCGAGGTGGACTATGCGCTGGTCTACCGGGGCCACAACCTTTTCATGCTGTCGCGACGCGACACCTTGCTGGTGCAGGCCCAGGGCGCGCACGACTTCGGCAACGACGACACCCGCGTGGACCGCGCTTTGTCTTTGGCCGCTACCGAGCGCCTGGCCGCAGTTTTCGCCTGAGTGCGCACAAACCGGTCTGTGCTTTGCCGCACGGGCTGGCGCGGACTGCGCTGCTATGGTCGCCGGTGACAACAACACCGACACCCCCCGACCCAATTCGGGGGGCTTTTCCATGATCGACGACCTCGTAACCTACTTACAAATTTCACCTTGGCCTTTGCAGCCCGACGTTATCTTTTGGTCCGCACTCACGCTGGTATTGGGCGGCTGCTTGGGCGAGCTGGTGTTTCGCAAGGCTGGCTTGCCCCGCATCATTGGCTACAGCGCCATTGGCATGGTGATTGCGGCGCTGGGCGAGGGCGCGGGTGCGCAGCACCCCAGCGGTGTGATCCGTGTCATCGTCGACCTGGCGCTGGGCCTGCTGCTGTTTGAGCTGGGCAGCCGTGTCAACCTGCGCTGGCTGCGGGCCAACCCTGCGCTGCTGTGTACCGGTCTGGCTGAGGGCCTGTTCAGCGCGCTGGCTGTTTATGCGTCACTGCGGCTGCTGGGCATGGGCGTGAACGTGGCCCTGGCTTGCGCGACGATGACGATGGCCACCTCCTCATCGGTCATCGGGCGCGTTTCCAGCGAACTGCATTCTGCCGGTCAAGTCACGGAACGCATGATCATGCTGACAGCGTTGAACACGCTGACTGCCGTACTGCTGCACAGGCTGGTGATTGCGTGGCTACACCTGGACGGCAGCGGCGACTGGATGCTGGCAGTCACCCAACCGCTGTACACCTTTGGCGGTTCGTTTCTACTGGCGGCCCTGCTGTGCGGCCTGGTCTCGTGGGTGGCCCGGCGGCTCGACCTGCGCGACGAAAACTCGGTGCTGCTGTTGCTCGGCATGATTTTGCTGACGCTGACCGCCGCGCGCATGCTGAACCTGTCTACGCTACTGGTGCCGTTGCTGGCCGGTGTGCTGCTGCGCAATACCTCGCACCGGCCGTGGATATGGCCGCGCCACTTTGGCACTGCCGGCGGCGTGCTGGTGCTGATGCTTTTCGTGATCGTCGGTGCTGCATGGTCCTTGCCGGCGCTGGCGCTGGGCGGCGTGGCTGCGTTGGTGCTGTTGCTGGTGCGTACGCTGTCCAAGGGGGTTCTGGTGGCCGCCGGCGCGCACTGGAGTGGCATCAGCCTGCGCCAGTCACTGGCGCTGTCTCTGACGCTGACGCCGATTTCGGGGACTGCTCTGGTGCTGTTTGCCGACCTGCAACTCAGCCACCCGGAGTTTGCGACGCGGGTTGGGCCGGTGGTTTTCAGCGCCATTGCCATCATGGAACTCATAGGCCCCGTCATCGTTCAGTGGGGCCTGCGCATAGCAGGCGAACTGCCAAGCCGCTCGACAACTTCAACCAAAGGAGCACAAGCATGAGCAGCCTGGGCCCTTTCGCAGAATCCCAGGCCCTGAGCATGGGCGTGGAGCTGGAGTTGCAAATCGTCAACCTGCACGATTTCGATCTGAGCCCCGGCTCCGACGACTTGTTGCGCCTGGTCGGCAAGCGCAAGTTGCCGGGCCTGGTGACACCCGAGATCACCGACAGCATGATTGAGTTGTGCACCGGTGTCTGCACGACCCACGCCGAGGTACTGTCGCAGTTGACCGAGATCCGCGATGCGCTGGTGCAGTGCGCAGAGCAGTTGAACCTGGGCCTGTGTGGCGGCGGCACGCATCCGTTCCAGCACTGGAGCGAACGCCGCATCTACGACACGCCACGCTTCCACCGCGTGGCCGAGTTGTATGGCTACCTCTCCAAGCAGTTCACGATCTTCGGCCAGCACGTGCACATCGGTTGCCCCAGCCCGGACCAGGCGCTGGTGCTGCTGCACGGCCTGTCGCGCTTCATACCGCACCTGATTGCGCTGTCGGCCTCGTCGCCATTTGTGCAGGGCACCGACACCGGCTTCCACTCGGCAAGGCTGAATTCAGTCTTCGCGTTTCCGCTGTCGGGCCGCGCGCCGTTTGTGCTGACCTGGGAAGAGTTCCAGCACTACTTCGACAAGATGGCGCGTACCGGTGTCGTCAAGAGCATGAAAGACTTCTACTGGGACATACGCCCCAAGCCCGAGTACGGGACGATCGAGGTGCGCGTGCTGGACACGCCGCTGACCATCCACAAGGCTGCAGCCATGGCCGGCCTGGTGCAGTGCCTGGCACGCTGGATCAGCATGGAGCGGCCGTTCGAACCGGCAGAAGACGACTACCTGCCCTACACCTTCAACCGTTTTCAGGCCTGCCGCTTCGGGCTGGACGGCACCTTCGTAGACCCCAAGACGGGCGAGCACCGCACGCTGCGCGAGGACATCTACACGACGCTGGCCGCACTGGCGCCGCATGCGACGGCGCTGCACGCCGAGAACGCGCTGTCGCTGATACGCGGCGAACTGGCCGGCCTGGGCAACGATGCAACCTGGCTGCGCGGTGTGGCCGAGCGGGAGCACCTGCTGCCCGAGGTGGTGCGCCAGCAATGCCGGCGCTGGGCTGGGCAGCCGGCCTAGCCCAAGTTGCCTGCGGGTAGCTTCTGGCGGCTCCCACTCGCGGCGTCGATTCGACGGTTCAGGTGTCCCGAATCGCGCTTGGCAGGGTTGGCTCTGTTAAACGGACGCGCGAGGCGGCTCAATAGCAGGGCGGATAGCTGCAATTTTGCCGCTACGCCCTTTCGCTAAACAGAGCCAACGAGAACATGACCGATATGACCCACCGGAACACTTCGCCTTCTTTCCCAGGACGCCGAGCGGCCCTGGTCTCTATTTTGGGTGCAGCCGCTGCAGCGGCCTGCGGCGGCGGTGGCAGCGGCGGCTCGACGCAGTCTGCGGGTTCACCATCGGCTGCATCACCACCGCTACCGCCATCGCCATCGACCCCTGCACAACCACCACAGCCATTGCCCAAGCGGCTCTCACTCAGTGGCGCAAGCTTGCTGGCTCCCGACGGTAGACCCGCCGTGTTACGGGGCATAAACGAGGGCACTTGGGGCGAGATGCAGAGTTCAGATGCAGCCGCTATCGCCGCCCAGGGTGGCACCGTAGTCAGGGTGTTGATACGCTGGTGGGGCCTGTACGGCAGCCCCGACGTAGAGAGCCGCGCCGACGCCTCACCCGGGCACTTTCAGACCGACCACCTGACGCGCTTCTTGCGTGAGGTGCAGTGGTGCATCGACGCCGGCCTGTGGGTAATTCCCGTCATCGACTCCAACTGCGGCCAGAGCGGCACGCAGAGCCCCGGCATGGTCAACTACTGCGACCCACGCGGCAGTTACCCCGGTGGTCGAAACTTCTGGACCGACTTGAGCCAACGACAGCTGTTCAAGGAGGCCTGGGTTTACCTGGCGGGCATCCTCAAGAACTATCCGCAGATCGCCTTCTACGAGTTGCTGCCGGAGCCGCTAGCCGCACGGGACGCCGCCCACGGCGCCGAGGTGTCTGCCTTTTACCAGGAGCTGATGGTCGCCATTGAAGACCTGGCCGGCGACACGCGCACCCCCTTTCTGGTGGGCGCACGCGACGGTTACAACATCACTCTATGCGATGAGGCGTATATCCCTGCCAGCCGCTGGACTAACCGTGTGGTGTACACGGGCAACCTGTTCCTGCGTACGGGGAATAGCCAGCTGGACAACATCGCCAATCTGGAATCCCGCCTGGGCGCCCTGGTAGCCATGCGTGCGGCGCGCGGCGTGCCGGTTTTCATCCAGCAGTTCGGCGTGCGCACGGGTGATGACCCCACAGCGTTCTACCTGGACGCTGGCCTTGCGCGCATGAACGCCGCAGCCGTGGGCTACACAGGCTGGCAATGGCGGCAGAACACGACCAACGCCGACGAATACGCGATCGTCGTGCGGGATGCCCGCACCGGAGCCGACGTGGTGAAAACCCAGATACTGGCGGTCTACTCGCGCTACTGGCGGGCCAGCGGCCCTGCCGCCTAACTGCTCGCCGACAACCGGGGTTTCATCGCTGTACACAGGTATCCTTCACATGCTACCGTGTGCCCATGCTGACACCTGAACAACAAGCGACGTACCAACGCGACGGCTACCTCGTGTTGCCCGACTTTAAATCGCCCCAAGCCCTGCAGGCGCTGCGCCAGCGGGCGGGGGACATCGTCAACGACTTTGTGCCGCCGGCAACCAAGACCATTTTCACAACCAACCAGCAGGTGCGCTCGGTCGACCGCTACTTCCTGGACTCTGCCACCAACACGAGCTGCTTCTTTGAAGAAGAGGCCTTTTGGCCCAATGGCGAACTGCGCCAGGCCAAGGCACTGTCCATCAACAAGATAGGGCACGCCATGCACGACCTGGACCCCGTGTTCTCAAGCTTTTCACGCGGGCCAGAGCTGCAGCAAGTCGCCCATGGCCTGGGTCTTGCGCAGCCAGAACTCTGGCAGTCCATGTACATCTTCAAGCAACCCGGCATCGGTGGTGAGGTGGGGTGGCACCAGGACGCCACGTTCTTCGAGACCACACCGATCACCGTGACGACCTTCTGGTTTGCACTGGAAGACGCGACCGTCCACAACGGCTGTTTATGGACGCAGCCCGGGGAGCACCGCAGCCCGCTGCGTGAACGCTTCGTGCGCCACGGCGATGAGGTCGCCATGCAAAAACTGGACGCTACGCCGTGGCCCGACACCACGACCGCCATTCCGCTGGAAGTAGAGGCAGGCGCGTTGGTAGTGTTTCATGGCCTGCTACCGCACTACAGCGCGCCCAACCGCTCCAGCGCGTCACGCCACGCGTATACGCTGCATGTGACGGACGCGACCGCACACTATTGCGCTGCCAACTGGATCCAACGCGGCGCGGACATGCCGGTGAGTGGGTTCTGACGAGCAGCCCCACCCCAAGCTTGACGCTCGCAGCGAGAATTTGCTTCAAATTTGATAGCTGCTCACGCTTATCCCATTAGGGCTATAGCCGTAATGTTGAAGCCTGCCATGTCGCTGCACATTCACCGAGGAATTCCAAAAGTGCCTGCGGGTCAACGGGCTTTACCAGGTGCCGAGAGAAGCCGGCGTCCAAAGCGGCGGCGCGATCTTCGGGTTGCCCATAGCCGGTCAGCGCAGCCAGTATTGGACCCGGGTTCACCGAACGCCGAATTGTTCTGGCTACTTCATAGCCGGTGATGTCCGGAAGCCCAATGTCGAGCACAGCTGCGTGGAACCGCTTGCGTTGGGCAGCCTTGACCCCCTCGAGACCCGTGTGGACGACCACGGTCCGATGACCATAAGCCTGCAAAAGAACGGCCAGCGTTTCGACCGCATCTACATTGTCATCGACCAAAAGCACGTCTAGTGAATCATTGCCCGCGTGGGATCGATCTGCCGCTGGCGCGGCGGTGCCACCACGTCCTGGCTCTTGGTACATCGGCAGAGTGACAGAGAAACGGCTGCCTTTGCCAACGCCCTCGCTTTCAACAGACACGGTTCCTCCATGCAGTTCAACCAAGCCCTTGACGACTGCCAAGCCAAGACCCAGCCCGCCTTGCGATCGATCCGTGCTGCGCTCGGCTTGGCTGAAGGGTTCAAATACATGGGGCAAGAGTTGGGCCGATATACCCATACCAGAATCGCTCACGACGATCGTGACTTGACTTCCCGAACTGAGGACTTCGATGCGGATCGACGCCTGCGGTGGCGAATATTTGGCTGCGTTGTCGAGCAGATTTGTCACGATTTGGATTAACCGCAACGGACTACCAAGTACATAAGTGCCCAGGTGGCAGTTGTCCAGAGAAAGCCGATGCTTCTTCAGCTCCAAGAGTGGGCGCACTTGTTCGACGGCATTGGCGATGGCGCTTGCCAAGTCCACTCTCTCCTTGTCAAGCGTGATCGCACCGTGGGTGACGCGTGACACGTCCAGAAGATCATCCAGCAGCCCTGTCATGTGGCTCACCTGGCGTGCAATCACCTCGCTGGCCCGATTGATGCTGGGGTCGGGGCTGTTCAGCAGCCGCAGGAGCTCCGCTGCATTGCGGATGGGGGCCAGCGGGTTGCGCAGCTCGTGCGCCAGCATCGCCAGAAACTCGTCCTTCCGGCGATCGGCATCGCGCAACTCTGCTTCGGCTTTTTTCAGGGGGGTGACGTCGGTATTGGTACCAAACCACTGAATCACTTTGCCGTCCGCATCGCGCAGCGGTGCGACAAGGGTGTAGAACGGCCTGAAAACTCCGTCCGCTCCGCGCAGCGGGAAAGTCATCTCAAATGGCTGTCCGGTTTCGATCGATGCGGTCCAGCGCTCCAGAACGAGCGGCAATGTGTCGGGGTTGTGCACGGACTGCCAACCCCAGCCTTCCATCTGGCTTGGCGTTGTACCGGTATAGGCATACCAGCGGTCGTTGTACCAATTGATCCAGCCGTCGGCGTTGGCGATCCACACCAGGTTGGGGACCATATTGGCGAGTTGCGTGAGCCGCTCCTCACTTTGCCGCAGCGCCTGGTCCGCCTGTTTCCTGGGCGTGATGTCTGCGGCCGTGCCCACCACCCGTATGGGCAGACCGTTGACAGTCTGCACGCGGCCTGTGAATTCGACCCATCGGATCTCGCGATCAGGCAGCCGGTGAATGCGCCCTTCAAAGTGGAACGGCTGCGCTCTCTCAAGCGTTGCAGCCATCGATTCAGCAAAGGCTGCAGCATCTTCTGGAACCACGAACTCTGACGCAAATTGAGCTGCGTTGAGCGGCATACCCCCCCTATGGATACCAAAGATATCGAACGGAATGTCGTTGTGCCAGACCACCGTATCGTTGGCAAGCTCCCAGGTATACAAACCCAAACCGCCCGCATCTGCAGCCAGTTGGGTACGCTCATTGCTGGCCCGCAAGGCTTCTTCGGCGCGGCGTCGCTCCGTGGCGTCGGTAAATGTAATGACCGACCCCGTGTTACGCCCTGCGACGATCATGGGATTGACGGAGTACGAAACGGGCACTGCGGAACCGTCCTTGTGCCAGAAAACTTCGTCATCCACTCTGATGAAGGTACCCGCCCGGGACGCGATTCCAATCTTGCATTCTTTCTGGGGGTAATGGGATCCGTCGGGACGGTGGTGGTGGATAACGTCATGGATAGGGCGTCCAACCAGTTCGTCCGCCTGGTATCCCAGCATGCGGGCGCCGGCATTGTTCAGGAAGATGCATGTGCTGTCTGGCGCCATGCCGTAGATGCCCTCGGCCGAGGAATTCAATAGCAGCGCGAATCTTTCCGTGCTTTCGCGGACTGCCCGCTCGGCGGCTTCGGCTTCCTTCTGGAGCGCCTGACCACGGATGGCGGCCTCCCTGGCAACTTGTACTTCCCGCTGTGCAGTGATGTCGTGCATGGATACCACAGCACCGTGCTTGCGACCATCCGCATCGATCAAGGGCCCGCCACTCGCACTGAGCAGCCGTTGCTGTCCATCCATTTGTGCGACGACCATCTCGGCATCGCGCACGTGCTCGCCAGCCAGCGCACGCACCAACGGTATCTCGTTGACAGGTAGGGCGGTGACCCCGTCGGCTCGGTACAACGAGTAGTGCGCCGACCACTGCTCCCGCGGTAGGCCTTCTTCCGTCAAGCCGTGGAGTTCGCGGCTGGCTCGGTTGAAAATGGTGAGGTTGCCGTCAGAGTCGCAGGCCACGATGGCGTCTTCGACAGAATCCAGGACGCCGGCCAAAAATGCCAGATCACTGGTGCTTTTCTGCCGGGCAAAGTCCAGCGCAAGCTTGGTGCTGTACAAGTCTAGGTACTGGGTAAGCCTTGCCTTCAACAAATCCGGCAGTATGGGCTTGGTCATCACATCCACGGCGCCGAGCGCGAGGGCTTCGCAGGTAACCGCGTCGCCCCAAGCCGGAGGAATCAAAAACAGAATGGGTGTTCCAGCCGCCGACGCACGGAGGATGCGGGCCGTCTCAAGAGCATCGACGTCTGCTGAGGACACATCCAGCACGACGAGCGCAAAGCCCCCACGCTTGGACTGGCTGACCGCCTCTTCATGCGATGCAAAAACGACAGAGCACTTTCCCAATGTTGTCAGCACCTGATGCGCCTGGAGTGCATCCGGTTGGCCAGGCCCGATGAGCAAAACTTTCACTTCTTCACAATTGGACATGGCTTTTACAAGTAGGGACGCGCAATGCTATCGGGAGCACTGGTGCGGTACTGTGCGATTGCGCACTACACCAGGATCAGGCAACAGATCTTACTGTCCTAGGCACACACCCTGGGATGGGTGAGATGCCATACTGGCCCAGTTTGAAACCGACTGTAAAGCGCGACTTATGGTCCCGTTGGCAGCTGACATGCTCACTCCTCTATGCAGATTCCGATGCGATTGAGCCGATTGTCCTGCTGGATGACGGGGTGTAAGAAATGCCACCCAGCACCGACCAAATGGCATACCTATGATCTTTCTTGATTAAAAATTCAGCTTTTTCCTATGCACGCCACCCTTCCTTTGCTCGTATCCACCGATTTCCCGGCGCTTCGGCGCGCACAGGTCACCACGTTGCAGGTGAATCTGGGTTACCAGTGCAACCAAAGCTGCCTGCATTGCCATGTGGCAGCCGGGCCTCATCGCACGGAAATGATGGATCTGGAGACCGTGGAACAGGTGCTGCAGGCGCTGGTGGTGCGCAACATCGACACCTTGGACCTGACCGGTGGCGCGCCAGAGCTGAACGAGCACTTTCGCTACCTGGTCACCCGCGCGCGCCATTTGGGGGTGCGTGTCATTGACCGCTGCAACCTCACCATTCTGTCCGAGCCGGGCCAGGAGACATTGGCCGTCTTTTTAGCGACGGCGGGGGTGGAGGTGGTGGCCTCGTTGCCTTGCTACTCGGTTGACAATGTCGACCGGCAGCGCGGCGAAGGCGTGTTTGACCGCAGCATTGCCGGCCTGCAGGCACTCAACGCGTTGGGATACGGACAAGAAGGCTCCAGTCTGGTGCTCAACCTGGTCTATAACCCCCAAGGCGCCGTGTTGCCGCCACCGCAGGGACCGCTTGAGGCCGACTACAAGCGCGAACTGATGCAGCATTTCAACATTCGATTCAATCAGCTCTTTGCGCTGACCAACATGCCGATTCAGCGCTTTGGCAGCACCCTGGTGTCCAAAGGCACCTTTGGCGACTACATGCAACTGTTGAAAGCCGCCTACCAGCCGCACAACCTGCCAACAGTGATGTGCCGCAGCATGCTCAGTGTGGACTGGCAAGGCTTCTTGTATGACTGCGACTTCAATCAGATGCTGGGCCTGGCAACGCCTTTGGGTCAGAAGACCCGGTCGCACCTCAAAGACCTGCTGGCGCACGACCCGGCTGGCGGTGCTATTCGGGTTGCCGACCACTGTTATGGCTGCACGGCCGGGCAAGGCAGCAGCTGCGGCGGTGCCATCTCATCCGCCACGTAAAGACGGCGCGGCGCACTTAACCCATGCAACACGGCAAGTTGCGGCTCGCCATGGTGGTGCCGGTTCTGCAGGAGTCGGCGGGCATTGTTGCGTTTTTGCACGCGCTCCTGCCCCTGCGCGCACAGGGCCACCAGGTTATCGTGGTGGATGGGGGCAGCACCGACAACACGGCCGAACTGGCTGCGCCGCTGTGCGACCAGCTGGTACAGGCGCAGCCCGGGCGGGCCTCCCAAATGAACGCCGGGGCAGCGCGGTGTGATGCGGATGTGCTGGTGTTTTTGCATGCCGATACCCAGTTACCAACGACTGCGGTCGTAGATATTCAGCAGTCGATCCAAGCTGGCGCGCTGTGGGGACGCTTCGACGTCCGCATCATCGGGCAATCGCTTTGGCTGCCGGTGGTTGCGCTGTTCATGAACGGGCGCTCCCGTCTTTCTGGCATCGCCACCGGAGACCAAGCCATGTTTGTACGACGCGATACGTTTGAAAGCTTGGGTGGGTTTGCCGTTTTGCCGCTGATGGAAGACATCGAACTGTCCAAACGTTTGCGCCATCTTGCGCGCCCCGCCTGCTTGACCAGCCGAGTACAGACTTCGGGGCGTCGCTGGGATACGCGCGGCCCGTGGCGTACCATTCTTTTAATGTGGCGCCTGCGCTGGCGTTACTGGCGCGGTGAGTCCGCCGCAAGCCTCGCCCGGGCGTACCGATGAACGCCGCGGCATGTATCGTGGTGTTTGCCAAGGCGCCAGTGGCCGGCCTTGCCAAGACCCGTCTTATTCCGGCGCTGGGTGCGCAAGGTGCCGCGAAGCTGGCGCAGCAGTTGCTTGAACACACGGTGGATCAGGCAGTACAAGTGCATGGCGCTGCTGTGGAGTTGTGTATGACCCCCGATCTGCAGGACCCCACGCTGGTGCGTTTATCCAAGCAGTACGGCGTGACCCTCACAGCCCAAGGCGACGGCGACTTGGGGGACCGCATGCACCGGGCATTCCAGCGGGTGCTGCAAACACACGGCGTAGCGATCCTCATCGGCACGGATGCGCCGACGCTGGATGCTGCCATGCTGACGGAAGCGTTGGGCGCATTGGCCACACACGATGCTGTCTTCGTACCAGCGCTGGATGGCGGCTATGCGCTGGTAGGGCTGCGCAAAACGTGCGCTGCGTTGTTCGAGGGCATGGTCTGGAGCACAGCCACCGTGATGCAGGAAACACGCCGCCGCGCTGCCCTGGCGCACATCCACTGGCATGAACTGCCGCCGATCAGCGACATTGACGAACCCGCGGACTTGGTACACGTCCCAACCGCTTGGCTACCCGCTCCGATTGACGTTTAAAAGCACTGCACCATGAAAAACCTATCTCACGCAATATCCCGCCGAAAAGTTGCCCTGGCACTGGGCGCGCTCGCCTTGTCCGTTGCATGCTCCGCCACCGCGCAAATCGCTCCGCTCAAACTCGGCGTAGGCCTGTTTCAGCCAGATCGCGAACGCAACGATGCCACCTACCGACCATTGGCCAATCACCTGGCACAGCGTCTGGGCCGCCCGGTCGAACTGCGCACCGTGGACACCTGGGAAGGTCTGGCCAAATCCCTGTCGACCGGCGAAACCGACCTCGCCCTGATGGGGCCCTGGGGCTACGTGCTGGCCAACCACAGTGCGGGGGCTCAGGCCATTGCAACCATCTTGTATGACGGCAAACCCGAGTACTTTGCGCTGATGGTGACGCACCCCGACTCCGGCATCCAAACCGTTGCCGACCTGAAGGGGCGCACGTTTGCATTTGGCGATAAGGGCTCCACCTCGGGTTATCTGATTCCACTGCATTACTTCATGCAGCAAGGCATCACACCTGAGACTTATTTCTCGCGGGTTCTGTACACCAAGCACCAGGCCATCGAAACGCAGGTGGCCGCGGGGCAGCTCGATGCGGGTGCCGACTACAACCGCAATCGCAACGCCATGATTGAGCAGGGCTTGCTCAAGGCTGAGCGTTCTCGCATCATCTGGCAGTCAGATCCGCTGCCCAACGATGCCTTTGCCGTGAGCCAGACGGTATTTGCCGACAAGCCGCTGGTTGCCAAGCTGCTGCAAAGCCTGCTGGACGTAGGCCCTCAGCTGCAGACCAACCCGGCGCTACTGCCGGCGCACTACACAGGTTTTGTGAAGACGGACAACACGTTTTACAAGCCCATTCGCGATGCCGGCCTGGCTACCGGCAAACTGACTCCCAAGCGTGAATAGTTCCTCGCGTTACAGCGGCCGACTGCGCTTTTTCGCGCTGGTGGTGGTGTACGCCGCCCTCGTAGGCTTTTGTGTAGCCACGCTGCTATCGGCAGGCGATTTATCGCTGGGGCGCCAGCCCTGGCGCAACCTCGTTCAAACGGCCACAGACTTCATGCACCCGAGCTTTCTGGACGTCTGGTGGGGCCCGCCATCGCTCGAGTTTCGCAGCGATGACGGAACGCTTCTGCGTGTGGAAAATCGGCGCGTTATTGAAGCAGCCTACCTGCAGGGCGTGGCGCGTGCGGCCTGGACCACGTTTCAGATTGCCACGCTAGGCTCTTTGCTCGGTGCGGCGTTGGCGTTGCCATTGGCTCTGCTTTCCGCTAAAAACCTCAAGGGCCCCTTCGCTGCTGCCATGCTGGCGCGGGGCTTACTCAGCGTATTTCGTTCCGTCCACACCCTGGTTTTTGGCCTGCTGTTGGTTGGTATCGTGGGGCTGGGGCCAACGGCCGGTATTTTGGCGATTGCCCTGCACTCCATGGGGACTTACGGCAAGTTGTTTGCCGAATCCATTGAATCGCTGGACATGGGCTCGGTCGACGCCACCCGCGCGACAGGCGCTACACCACTGCAAGTGTTCTTTCTGTCGGTATGGCCGGCGGTGCTACCCCAGCTGGTTTCCCACCACCTATACGTCTGGGAGTTCAACATCCGCGACTCCACGATCCTGGGCCTGATAGGCGCTGGTGGCTTGGGCCTGCTGATCTCCGAGGCGGTGTCACTGTTTCAGTGGAGCCGACTGGCCACTTTGCTGCTGGTGGTCATTGCCATGGTCGTGGCGTTTGACACCTTGTCCCGCCGCATTCGGGCGCAGCTGCTATGAGCGACGTGCTGATTGAAAAGCTGGTTTGTCGCATGGGTGGGCGGGCTGTTTTGCAGATCCCCAGGCTGCAGGTGAATGCGGGGGAGCGCGTGGCCGTGATCGGACCGAACGGTGCGGGCAAGTCCACCCTGCTGCGTGCGCTGGGCGGGTTTATTCCCGTTGGCGAGGCAACCGTGCAGGTACTGGGCCGCAAGGTGCAGGCACCGCGCCACACCGCACACGGGCGCCTGTGGTGCGCGCAGGTGGGCCAATTGCACCAAGCCTTGCATCTGGTGGGTCGCCTCAGCGCAATCGAAAACGTATTGATTGGCGCCCTGCACCGCGTGCCGGGTTTTCACAGCTGGTTGCGCTGGTTCCCGCAGCCGCTGGTGAACGAGGCGCATGCGGCGCTGGAGCAGGTGGGGCTGCTGGATCGGGCGGATCACCGAACCGACCAACTCTCCGGCGGGGAACGCCAAAAGGTAAGTCTGGCACGGCTGAAATTGCAACAACCGCGCCTGATTCTTGCCGATGAACCAACCTCGGCACTGGACCCCCGCGCTGCGCTGCACATCGGGCAATGGCTGCGCGAGGGGTTCGCAGGCGTCACCAGCATCACGGTGGTTCATCAGCCGGACCTGCTACCACTGGTTGCAGACCGGGTGGTGGGGTTGCAGGATGGCCGCATTGTGCTGGACTGCCCCGTCCACGAAGTGACCCCGTCCCACTTGACCACCCTTTACGGAGCGACCGTATGAACCCCGATCCCGAAGCAGGCCGTAGCTGCCCGCTGCACTACCGTTACGACCCGAGTGATTTTCGTGCTCCGGCTGCGCGCGGCATGGACAATCTGGAAGTGCTTTATGTTGTCGGCGGCTTGTACGGCAACGAGTTGGCGCTGGAAGAGATCCTGCGCCTGTTTGACCGGGAAACCGGCAAAAAAAGACTGGTCTTCAATGGCGACTTCCACTGGTTTGACGCCGAACCCGATTGGTTCGAACGCATACAAAGACGGGTGCTCGGTTTTGACGCCACCCGCGGCAACGTGGAGACAGAACTGGCGCAGGCGGAAATCGACTTCACCACTGGTTGTGGCTGCGCGTACCCCGACTGGGTGGACAACGGCACGGTGGACCGATCCAACCAGATCTTGCGCGCCCTGCACGCCGTGGTTTCGCCCGAAGCTCGCCAGTGTCTGGGCGAACTCCCCATGTGGCTGCGAGCCCATGTGGGCGGCATTGCGGTGGGTATCGTCCATGGCGACGCCACTTCGCTCGCCGGGTGGGGCTTTGCGCGTGAGAATTTGCGCTATGCGGCCCACCGCCGCAGCGTGCAGGCTTGGTTCGAAAGCGCGGGTGTCGACGTTTTTGCCTCCTCGCACACCTGCGCTCCGGTGTTTGCTGCCTGTGGTGTTGGGGCCGATCCACATTGGGTTCTGAACAACGGGGCGGCCGGTATGCCCAACCTGCAGACCCTGCCGGGAGGCCTGTTCACACGCATTGCCACGCGGGCTTTTCAAGGACCGCAACTGCAGTTTCGCGCCAAGATGGGGCCGATACAACTGGAGGCGATCGCGATTAACTACGATCAGGCGCGCTGGCTAACCCAGTTTTCGCGGCGCTGGCCACCCGGCAGCGATGCGCATGTGTCCTACTTTGACCGAATCACACAGCGCGCCGGCTGCGCGCTCCCCACAACCATTGCATTGGAGACCTAAGCTATGTTGGCAATCATCGGCGGCACCGGACTGTATGAACTCAAAGGCTTGGAGATCGCAGCGCAGCACAGTGGGGAAACCCCATTTGGCCTGGCCTCTGGCGAAGTGATACAGGGCCAGTTGCACGGCACCCCCGTGCTCTTTTTGGCCCGCCATGGCAGTGGCCACCGGTTGCTGCCACACGAAGTCAACTATCGCGCCAATATCTTTGCGCTCAAACGCGCGGGGGCCACCCAATTGCTCGGGTTTTCTGCCGTGGGCAGTTTGCATATAGACGTGGCTCCGGGTGACCTGGCAATGCCCGAGCAATACATCGACTGGACCCGTGGCTTGCGCGAGCGCAGCTTCTTTGGCAAAGGCGTGGCGGCCCATGTTTCTACCGCCAAGCCGGTCAGCCCGGGCTTGGTAGACGCTGCGGCACACGCCGCGCGCACGCTGGGAATCAAGTTGCACCGGGGACTGACCTATGCCTGTGTGGATGGCCCGCGTCTGGGCACCCAGGCCGAAAGCAACCTCTTGCGCCAAATGGGCTGCCAGCTGGTAGGTATGACCAACGCGCCCGAGGTCTTTCTGGCGCGTGAAGCCCAAATGGCCTATGCCACGATCGGCATCGTGACCGACTACGACTGCTGGCTGGACGACCCGGCGCAGCACGTCAGTGTTGCCGGCATCTTTGCGCTGTATGGCAAGAGTCTGGTGGCTGCGCAACGCGTGTTGGATGGTCTGCTGCAGGCCGGTGTTCCGCAACCGGATCCCCATGCGCGCACCGCCCTATCGACGGCCATGCTCACCCCCTTGTCGGCGCTCACCCCCGAGCAGCTGGACTGGATGCAGGTTTTGCAGCGATGAGCCGAAACCTGCCCGTGGGGTACCTCACTGCGCTGGCCTTGGTGGCGTGTGGCGCTGCAGCCGCCGCCGACAATGCTGATTTGAGTTTTCAATCGGTAGGCTCGGGCTGGCGTATTGCGACTTTCCCGCAACAACGTATGCCGCTCACAAGCTACACCGATACCGTGGAGGCCGGTCGTACTGCGCTGCGCCTCGAAGCCAAACAGTCTTACAGCCCCCTGGTCAAAGCGTTCCAGCCACCGATAGCGTTGACACGCGTGGCGTGGTCGTGGCGGGTGGTGCAGCAAAGCGCCGCCATTGATTTGCGCTCCAAGGCGGGGGATGACACTGCAGCCAAGGTGTGTGTGAGCCTGGCGTGGCCGGATCAGTGGGTGCCATTTGTGGAGCGCCAGCTGCTGCGCATCGCCCGCAGCCGCACAGAGCAAGACCTTCCTGCTGCCACGCTGTGCTGGGCCTGGGCGGGAAACGAGGCGACTGAAATGGTGATTGAGAACCCCTACACGCGCCGGGTTCGTAGCATCGTGCTGCGGGGTAGCACCCATGTAGGGGCTACCTGGCTAGACGAAAAGCGAGATGTTCAAAAGGACCTGCGCCTGGCATTCGGCGATGAGTGGCCGGCCAATGCGCCAGCGCCAATGGTCACGGCCATTTTTGTGGCGGCCGATGCAGACAACACTCGCAGCCACTCGATCGCCTGGATCGCGGACCTGAAGTACGAGTAAGCGTGGAAGCTAGGCTCCCCGACGCCACGCGTGGAATCTACGCACCCATTGCAACAGGCGTTCGGGCTGGTGGGCCCGCTTCCACTCACCGGCTGCATATTTATTGGCTTCCGCCATGGTGGGGTAGGTGTGGATGGTACCCAGAATCTTGTTAAGCCCCAAGCCGTGCTTCATGGCCAGCACGTATTCAGCCAGCAGCTCCGCGGCGTGCGCGCCGACTATCGTGACACCCAGAATCTTGTCCTTGCCGGGCACTGTGAGCACCTTGACGAAACCCTGGGCCTCGCTGTCACAGATGGCGCGGTCCAGGCCATCGATACCGTAACGGGTGACTTCGTAGGCGACACCCTTTTCCTTGGCATCCAGCTCATTGAGACCGACCCGCGCCACCTCGGGGTCGATAAAGGTGGCCCAGGGAATTACCGAGTAGTCGACCTTGAAGCGCTTGAAGTCGCCAAACAATGCATTGACGGCGGCGTACCACGCCTGGTGTGCGGCGGTGTGGGTGAACTGATAAGGGCCGGCCACGTCACCGGCAGCAAAGATGTTGGGGTAGATGGTTTGCAGGTACTCATTGGTCTGCACGGTCTTGTCGGTGGGAATACCCAGGGCCTCCAGACCATAACCGGTCAGGCGTGCACTGCGACCCACCGCGCACAGCAGCTGGTCGAACCCGATGCGCTTGACCTCTGCGGCATGCTCGACCACCAGCACTTTTTCGCCGTCCACCCACTCGCAGCGAATCGCCTTGTGGTCCACCAGCACCTGCACGCCATCAGCCTGCAACGCGCGCGTGGCCAATGCCGAGACCTCTTCGTCTTCGCGCGCCATGATGCGTGCTGCCATCTCCACTTGCGTCACCTGGGAGCCCAAGCGGGCAAAGCTTTGCGCCAGCTCGCAACCGATCGGTCCGCCTCCCAGCACCACGAGCCGTTTTGGCACCGTATCGAGCTTGGAAAATGCGTCCCATAACGTGTCGCTGGTGACATACCCCACTGCGTCCAGGCCCGGCAGGGGTGGCACAAACGGTCGGGCACCGGCCGCAATCACGATACTGCGCGTCGTCAGCCGCTGGGTGCTGCCGTCGCCGAGCGCAATCTCCACGGTCCAGGGGTTGACGATGGTGGCGTAGCCTTGCAACACCTCCACCCCTAGCTGGGTGTAGCGCTCCACGCTGTCGTGCGGCTCTATGGCTGCGATCACTGCGTGAATACGTTGCATCACACTCTTAAACGAAAACTGCCTCTGGCCCTCGTCTTCTCTGGCAAGCGAGCTATCAAAACCATAGCGTTCAGCATGCCGGAATTGGTGTGCAACTTTGGCGCTTTTGATCAATGCTTTACTGGGGACGCAGCCGTAGTTGAGGCAGTCACCGCCCATTTTGTGGGCCTCCACCAGCGTGACCTTGGCCTTGACCGCTGCGGCAATATAGGCCGACACCAGCCCCCCCGCCCCGCCACCGATCACGACCAGATTGCGGTCAAACGTCTTGGGCTTTTGGTGCTTCCACCGCCCATACACCTGGCGCTTCTTGATGCCATCTACCGCCAATCGCGCAATCCACGGAAACACGGCCAGCATCACAAACGATGCCAGCAAGGCTGGACTGAGTAAACCACTCAAAGTGGTCACCTTGGAGATTTGGGTACCCGCGTTCACGTAGACCGCGGTACCAGCGAGCATGCCCACCTGGCTGACCAGGTAGAAAACAACGGTGCGCATCTGGGTCAAACCCATGACCAGGTTGATCACAAAAAACGGAACCAGCGGAACCAGGCGCAGGGTAAAAAGGTAAAACGCGCCGTCCTTGGCTACGCCTGCGTTGATATCCTTTAGTCGGTTCGCGAAGCGCGCCTCAAGGGAATCGCGCAAAACAAAGCGTGCCATCAGAAAGGCCAGCGTGGCCCCGAGGGTCGACGCAAAAGAAACCAACAACAGGCCCCAGCCCAGTCCAAAGATTGCGCCACCGGCCAGCGTCAACACAGCAGCGCCGGGCACCGATAGTGCGGTCACCAGCACATAGACAGCGAAGAAGCTGAGCAGCACAACCGCCGGACGTTCGGCGTACAACTGGGTAAAGCCCTGCTGGCTCTGTTTAAGGTAATCCAGACTCAGGTAGCGCCCCAAGTCCAGCGCCACAAAGGCGGCCATCGCCCCAAGCACCAAGGCCGCGATGACCCACTGTTTTGTTTTCATCGTGTTGATCGCAAGCCTGTGCTACCGGCCGGCCTTGTCGCCCCACAGTTGCTGCAAGCGCGCATCGCGACCACAACTGGTGCGGTAGTACTTGTAGCGCAGCGGGTTCTTCTTGTAATAGTCTTGGTGGTACTCCTCGGCAGGGTAGAAGATTGCCGCCGACACAATTTCGGTCACGATAGGCTCTTTGAAGGGCTTGGTTTTTTCCAGTGTTGCGCGCGATGCCTGGGCAATTTTTAGTTGGTCGGGGCCGTTGGCAAAGATTGCCGTCCGGTAAGGGCTGCCCCGGTCACAGAACTGCTGGTCTTTGACGGTCGGGTCAATGGTTCGCCAGAAGTACTCCACCAGTCGCTCGTAGCTGACTTTGGAGGGATCAAACAACACCTCGACCGCCTCTGCGTGGCCCGTGGAATGCGACGAGACTTGCTCATAGGTCGGGTTCACTGTGCTGCCACCCGTGTACCCCGAGGTTGTGGAAATGACACCCGGAATCTTGTCGAAGTCCGACTCCACACACCAAAAGCAGCCCCCGGCGAACACCGCCTTGGCCGTGACCGGAGCAGGCGCGGCAGCTTGCGCAAGGGCCGAAGTCAGCGCCAGACTGCAAAGAACCAGCGCACCAACCCGAAGAACGAACCGGGCGGGGCTCATGCGGACACCACAAACTTGAGGGCCACGCCGTTGTTGCAATAGCGAAGCCCCGTTGGCTTGGGACCATCATCAAACACATGGCCGTGGTGCCCGCCACAGCGGGCGCAGTGGTACTCCTTGCGAGGATAGATGGCCTTGAAGTCTGTTTTGGTGAGCAGCGCCCCCGGGATGAAATTGAAAAAACTTGGCCAGCCGGTGCCGCTGTCGAACTTCATCGACGCGTCGAACAGGGGCAAATCACACCCTGCACACTGATAGATCCCCTTGCGCTTTTCGCTGTTGAGGGGACTCGTGCCAGCACGTTCGGTACCCTCCTCTCGCAACACCTGGAATTGCGCCGGGGTCAGTCGACCCCGCCACTCACTATCCGACAGGCGCAGTGGCACGATGCCCTGGGCAACCGGTGCACTGGCAGTCGGGCTTGGGCTTGCGCCGGCGCGACCCAGGCCCACTAGCGCGATGATGGAAGTGAATAAACGTCGTTTCATTTAGGTCTTTCAAGTTGGCTTGTACCCCAATTGGTCGGTGTCAACCGCAAAATCTTTCACAATGCACAAAACCTTTCTCAGTGCGCCCCAATTGCCCAAGGGCGCACTGGCCTGCTGCAATGCCGCCGGCGAGCCGTATAGCGCAGCCGGGCGGGTTCGGCAACTACCAAAACTGATAGTGAAGCAACACTATCGATGACGAGCGGGTTATCACGGGGATCAAGAAATATACCCCGATGAGAAACTGCCACTGCGCAGGTGAGCATTGCGTCCATCGGGCCACAAGCCAGGAGATCCGACGGACGACAAATTACATGCGCCAAGGCACCGACCGGTGATCCCAGTCGGTTAGGCGGTGGGGTCGCAATCCCGTGGCTCCACGATTCACCCGTTTGTTGACTGGAGTTCTCATGTTATTTTCGAAGAAGGTCCCGCTCAGGGCGTTGATATCGGTGTTGGTTGCTGCCGGTGTCGTAAGTGTTGCCCGTGCCAATGTGCCCTCGCCTGATACGGCAGGCACCGTTAGTACGCAGGTTCGTGGCACCCACACCGACCGCATGATTGTGAAATACCGTAATGGCGCGCTGGAGTCCACGGCCATGACTACTACAGCGGCGGTTGCAAGCCGTCAATCTGACGCCGTGCGCAGTCGTTTGGCTGCCGAGCAAGGCTTGGCCATGAGCACTTTGCACATCAACGGCCTAGGCGCCCAGATCATGAAGCTCAATCGCGCTGCCCACGTGGACGAACTGCTTGCCCTGGCCGCCAAAATGAAGGCGGAAGATCCGACCATCGAGTACGCCGAACCCGACCGCATGATGTATCCCATGATGACGCCGAACGACACCAACTACAGCAGCCTGTGGGGGCTACAGGGTGGTGCCGGCGGTATTCGCGCCAATACGGCTTGGGACCGCACCACGGGTACGGGCGTTGTTGTAGCGGTCCTGGACACCGGGATTCGCCCACACGCTGATCTGGTGGGGCAGACCGTAGCCGGCTACGACTTGATTGCCGACACCTTCATTTCAAACGACGGCAATGCGCGCGATAGCGATCCCTCCGATCCGGGTGATTGGTCCACCGCCGGCCAGTGCGGTACCGGAAAGCCGGCCAGCAACTCCAGTTGGCATGGCACCCACGTCGCGGGCATCATTGCTGCTGCCGGAAACAACAACATGGGCGTGATTGGCGTGGCCTTTGGCGCCAAGGTTCAGCCCGTGCGTGTGCTGGGTCGTTGCGGCGGCTACACATCTGACATTGCCGATGGCATGATCTGGGCCTCGGGCGGCACAGTGCCGGGTCTGCCCGCCAACGCTACGCCAGCCAAAGTGATCAACATGAGTCTGGGCGGCGGCGGCGCGTGCGACACCACTACGCAAAGTGCCATCAACAGCGCTCGCTCGCGCAACACCACCGTGGTGGTGGCAGCAGGCAACGAGAACCAGAACGCCTCGAACAGCAACCCTGCCAACTGCGCGGGCGTTATCACCGTGGCAGCCGTTGGGCCCACCGGTGGACGGGCCTATTACTCCAACTACGGCTCCGTCGTGGACGTGGCCGGACCTGGAGGGGACCAGAGCACCGGAAACAGCAACGGTATCTTGTCTACGCTGAATGCTGGCACCACAACGCCCGGTGCGGATAACTACGTCTACTACCAAGGCACCTCCATGGCGACGCCCCACGTTGCTGGCGTGGTAGCCCTGATGTATGCCGCGAAGCCCTCGGCGACACCGGACCAGATCGAGACTGCGCTCAAGAACAGTACGCGCGCGTTTCCGGCCACCTGTAGCCAATGCGGTACAGGCATCGTGGACGCGCCGGCCGCTATTACTGCGATTGCCGGAAACATTGTGACGCTGCCAAAGGTGAATGAGACCGAGGCGAACAACTCGATGGCCACGGCCAACATCATCTCGGCTCCTTCCAATATCAATGGGTCGCTATCGAGCTCGACCGACACGGACTACTTCAAGCTGGTTCTGCCGGCTGGCGCTACGCTGACAGCCACCCTGAACCCGGGTGCAACCAAGGACTACGATCTCTACATTTACGACAGCAACGGTTCGCTATTGACTTCGTCCAACCAAGACGTTGGCGTGGTGGACGTTGCAACGACCACCAATACCGGCACGAATGCATACGCCCGGTACGTGCGGGTCACGTACTACTCTGGTGGTTCTGGCAGCTACAGCCTGAAGCTGACTTGGTAATCGTCACGGTTGAGCCGAAATGAGCAAAGGGGTCGCACAGTGTGCGACTCTTTTTTCTTGTCTCCCCGATCACACTCGACTATCGATTTTGGCAAACAGCGTGGTCAACACCCAAGTTCACCACCCGGCCTGAGTCACCCCATCTCAATTAGTAAAAAATTTTCTTCCGCGTACGCGACGCATGCTGAGGTGAAGGCTTGGACTTCTTTGGCTAACGCTGTGTTTCGGCGCAAGTTGCGTGCCGCAGTCAGGCGTTATAAGCCCCCAGCAAGCCGTTGTACATCGCCGCCATCGAGCTGGCCAAACTTCTTGAAGTTCCCCTGACGGTCTACAGCATTTTGCCGAATCAGATCAGGTAACGCTTGATCAACTCGCTACGGTGTGCAAACACCGCCTCGTCGTTGTAGAGCGTACGAGCGGTGGCTGCAGCGGAAGTTAGTTGACAAAGCAGTGCACGGTCATCGGCAAGATGGACAAGGTTAGCTGCTACGGCAGCAGGGTTGCCCATGGTCGACAGCATGGCTCCGCCACGCTCACCGACTAGATCGCGCGCATAAGCACTTTCATAGCCGACCAACGGCGTGCCGGAAATCAGCGATTCAACCAGGCAGCGCGGCGACTCAGGCGTGATGTGAGAAAGGAGCAGCACATCCTGGTCACGCAAGAAAGTAAGTAGTTTCGCGCGGTCCGAAACAAAGCCGGGGAAGGTAATAGATTGTTCGAGCCCGAGCCCGAGCCCGAGTCCGGGTACGCGGGCTCGCGCTTCCTCAATTAACGGCCCGTCGCCCAGCCAGGTCGCCTCTACCCTTTCAGGACCCAGCGGGCGTACCACCTGCGCAACCGCGTCTATCCACTGCAGCGGGGCCTTCATCGGGTGCACCCGGCCCACATACCCGACCTTCAGTGTTGTGCGCGATGCCTGGTCCGCGGTCTTCACACCGAGGTCGTGATCGCTTATCGCATCTTCGGGGTGTACATCTTGACATTAGTAATGCGATGTACACCCCCTACTTGCGTTGCCTGCTGCAAGGATTTGGCATGAAAGACAGGACCACCAAGGCCACCTGGCTGGCTGTCAGCGTTGCGCTTATGCGTGCACTTGTACCGGTAGGGCAAGGCCTGGCTGCGCGCCCTGCAACCAATGATCCCGACGGGCCACACGCGGGGCTAACTTTCACGCCACTGCGCACACTGGCGCCGCTGCCAAGCGAGGGGGCCGCACAGTTCGTGGCGGAGCGTTTTGGACAGTTGCGCCAACGCGCGATGGAACTGCCCCTAGAACTTGTGGCCGGGGAATCTGTGGCGATGTGGCAAGGCGTTATTGATTTGCTCGCGCAGCAGCAAGCGGCCCTTACGGGACTTGCGGGGGTACAGGCTAAACCTATGCGCCCAGTAGTCACCCAACCGATCACCACGCAAGTCCGAAAGGAGTCAACTAGCGCCGCGCGCCAGATGCCCGCCACCAAATCAAAAATAGAGAGGGCGAAAGGCAAAGAAGTCACTATATTTTTCGAAGCCACGCGCTGCATTCACTCGCGGCACTGCGTGCTAGACGCGCCAAATTTCTTCAAGGCCAACACGCCCGGCGAATGGATCTACCCCGACACCATGTCCGCAGAAGCATTGGTGGCCGTGGCCCATAGCTGCCCTTCGGGGGCGATACGCTATCAGCGCCACAGACACGGCGCCAACGAAGCTCCCCCACCGGTCAACCAGTTGCGTATTCGGGAAAATGGCCCATACGCCATTCACGCGCCCCTGACGATAGCCAGACAAGAAGACGGCTTTCGCGCCACGCTGTGCCGCTGCGGGCAATCCAGTAACAAGCCCTGGTGCGATGGAACCCATGCCACAGTGGGTTTTGTAGCCAGCGGAGAGCCAGCTTCTGGCAATGTGGATGCGCTCGCCAGCCGCGATGGGCCGCTTGCGGTAACACCACTGAAAGACGGGCCCCTACAGGTGACTGGTAATTTGGAAATGTGCGCGGGCACAGGCCGCACCGTGGCGCGCATCACCCAGGCGCGCTCGTGTCGCTGTGGGCAATCCAAAAACAAACCGTTTTGTGATCTCTCGCATATAGGGACTGGGTTCACCGCGGATGGATTTACCGTGTGAGTACTGGCGGCCATCAGGGCCCAAAGACCTCGCAGGCGTAATCCACGAAGCTGCGCACTTTGGGCGTCAGATACTTATTACTGGGAAACACCGCGTGCACTGGCACATCGGGCAGCGTCCAGTCTGGCAAAAGCTGTATCAGGCGGCCACTGCTTACCTCTGGCTTTGCCAACAACCATGGCAAGGGTGCCACGCCTAAGTCTTGCAAGGCGGCATCACGCACAGCGTACACATTGTTGGAGCTTAGGCGAGAGGTGGCCTCCACGCGCATAAACTCGTTGCCGCGCTGAAGGTTCCACCCACCACGTGCAGATCCACCTGAAAAATTGAGTAACGCACACCCTGCTAGGTCAGACGGATGCATGAGCGGTGGCTGGCGCGCCACATAGCGGGGGCTGGCGAACACTCCATACCGTATCACTCCAAGGCGTCTAGCCGCCAAACTGGAGTCCGGCAGTTCCCCCACCCGAATGGCCAGATCAAATCCTTCGTGCACCAAATCCACCAGGCGCGCGGTGAAGTCCACTTCAACCCCGACGTCGGCGTATTTTTCCATGTAGGCGGTAATCCAACCGGATACGGCCAGCATGCCAAACTCCACGCCACAGGTCATTTTGAGTACGCCTCTGGGAACACCTTTGAACCGCTGAGCCAGTTGCTGCGTCTCCTCCAACGCACCCAGTATGCCGACCCCGCGCTCATACACCTCGCGTCCCACCTCGGTCAAAGACAAGGCACGCGTGCTGCGCTCCAACAGCCGCACGGCTAGCCCGGACTCCAGTTGGCTCACCGCGCGCGACACGGCAGACTTTTGCATTTGCAATGCATCTGCAGCGCGGGTGAAGCTGCCGAGCTGAACAACCTTTACAAAAACGCGAAGTTCTGAAAGCTCCATATTGTTACCAAATTCGTGAACAGTTATTTGATTTTAAAGGTATTGATGAAAGTGTTGGTCAGTCCAACAATTGAGAACTCGTAGCCAGTGCAAGGCAAGCGCAGGCAGTCACGAAGATTCATTCAGAAAGTAGCACCATGAACAAACGCAGTTTTCTCATCACCACGGCACTGCTTGCCGGCGCCTCTCTCAGCGCAGGCAGCAGCGCATGGGCAGCCCTTGCACCTAAAGCCAAAGGAAAGGTATTGATCGTGGTGGCAAGCCCTGGGCAAAACGCCATGGGCTGGCCCGTGGGCTTTTGGGCCAGCGAGCTCAGCCACCCATACGACGAACTGACCCATGCTGGCTACGCCGTGGAGCTAGCCAGCCCGCAAGGCGGCGAAGTTACCGTGGACGCCTACTCCGACCCGCGCCACGAGAGCGGCTACTCGGCCCACGACTTTGTAAGCCTGGGCTTTCTCACCTCGCCACAATCCAGTGCACTTCTGAAGTCCACTAAAGCGCTGGACCAAGTGAGCCACAAAGACTACGCCGCCATCATCGTCGCTGGAGGGCAAGCCCCGATGCTTCAGTTCCGGGACAACATCACTTTGCAAAACTTGATTCGCACGTTTTATGAAAGTGGACGCCCGACCGCAGCCCTGTGCCACGGCACCGCCGCGCTGGTAAGCGTCAAAACATCCAAGGGCGAATATTTGGTAAAGGGTAAGAAGCTCACCGGCTTCTCCCTGGCAGAAGACGATTTTGCTGACAAAGCCGTCAACGCCAAGCTATTCACATGGAACGTGGAGCCCGCCCTCAAGGAACATGGCGCACGCTACACCCAAGCTGGCCTTTGGGCCGACTATGCGGTTGCAGACAAAAACCTCATCACCGGCCAACAACAAAACAGTGGCCGCAGCGTGGCGCGCCTGGTCATCGCCCAACTTCAAAAAACCAAGTAACAAACACAGAGACCACCATGAAATTGATCGCCCTCATCACACTGGCATTGGCCGCAAGCGTACAAGCGCAACCATCAACCAACTTCGAAGAGCATCCCGTTGAATCTTTGAACTGGCAGGCACTCGGGCCTACAGGCCCACAGATTACTCCTGTATGGGGCGACCCTAAAAAAGGCCCCTACGGACTATTGATGCGATTCAAAGCTGGGAACATGTCAGGCCCCCACGCTCATACGCTGTCGTACAAAAATCTCGTCGTGTCAGGCACCATCACCAATCCAGTCCCGGGTTTTGTTGCACCCGCGTTGCCTGCGGGTTCCTATTGGATGCAGCCTGGTGGACAACTGCACGAGACAAATTGCGCCACAGGTAGTGAATGCACCATCCTGGTGACCCAAGACGGTCCTTTGGATACATTGCCAGCATCTGCAGCAAAGACAGTCAAAGAAGAACCTGTCTTCTTGCCTGTTACCAAAGTGGCGTGGTACGAAACATTTCCTGGGGCCAATAGCATTGGTGCCCTGTGGGGGGATCGCACCAAAGGCAAATACGGCTTGCTTATGAAGTTTCCCGCAGGCTTCAAGTCAGGTGTGCATAGCCACTCGGGGGCTTACTACGGGATAGTCGTGCGCGGAGCCATAACTAATCCTGTCAAGGATGGCAAACCTGCTCAAACCCTGCGCCAAGGCTCATGGTGGTACCAACCTGGCGGCCAATTGCATGAAACCAACTGCAGCGCCGAATCCGAATGCGCAATTTTTATTTATCAAGAAACTCCGCTGGACTACACGCCGGTGACCTATCCGTTTATTCCTGGAACTACCAAGCCAAACAAATAGGGCAAATCCCAGATCACAGTAAACATAGAAAGCTCTCCATACATGTTCAAAGACCACACACGTAAATTTCTATTGTCAATCGCAGCTGTGGCGCTCGCAGGCTGCGCGAATCCGCCTGCCAGCGCCCCCACTACTTTTGTGCTCGTGCACGGCGCCTTTCAGGACAGCCGTGCATGGGATGCAATAACACCCCTACTTAAAGCCAGCGGCGCTCAAGCGTTAGCGGTCAACTTGCCCGGGCGCATGGGGGATGGCACCGCCGTAGAGGCTGCAAGCCTCGACGGCTACCGTGATGCCGTATTGAAAGTGGTCAACGCACAGCCAGGCCCCGTCGTGTTGGTAGGGCACAGCTTTGGTGGAATCACTATCTCGAATGTCGCCCAAGTGGCGCCTGAAAAAATCAAAACACTGGTCTATGTAGCTGCTTACTTGCCCGAAGTCGGTGCACCTGACCAAAGCATGGCCAAGATGGCGGAGAAGGACCAATGGAACCAGTTCAACAAAGCGAAGCAAAACTTCATTCCGGCAAAAGACTATAAAACCGCTAGTGTGTTGGCCGAGGACCAGCTCCTGCTGTTCTGCGACTCATGTACGCCACAAGGCAAAACTACCACATTGGCCATCATGCAACGCGAGCCGCTTGCACCTGCTGCAACACCGGTGGCAACCAGTGCCGCACGCTTTGGCAAGGTAGACAAGGTCTACATCCATACCACCAACGACAACGCGGTGAGCTATACCTTGCAGCAAAAAATGGTGGCACAAACACCGGTACGCAAGACCATAACGTTGAACACCGGTCACTCTCCGTTTGTCGAGGCTCCGCAGCAATTGGCTGATGCGCTATTGGCAAGCCAGTAGGTTTTTAACTCTCTTTAAAAAGGATTTGATGATGACTTCACATATTTTGGTAACAGGCGCATCTGGCAACATAGGCACACCGCTGGTAGAAAATTTGCACCGAGCTGGCGTCAACGTTACTGCAGGCACGCCCAGCGGCGCGCCGGTGGGCGCTGTTGCTGGGCGCACTGTCAACTTCAATGACCCCCAAAGCTTGCCAAAAGCCTTTGAGGGAATTGACACCCTGTTCTTACTGTTTCCCTTGGTACCCAACAAGCTAGAGTTGGCACTCAATGCCGTGCACGCAGCAAAAACAGCGGGGGTAAAGCACATCGTACGTTCATCGGGCGGGGGCGCGGACCCTGCCTCGGCCTATGCACTGTTGCGTTTACAAGGTGAGATCGACGCGTTGATTCAGGCATCTGGCATCGCCTGCACTTTTGTTCGTCCTTCAGGATTTATGCAGAACTATGTGAATTACTACGCCGGCATGCTCAAGGCGGGGGCACTGTACCTTCCACACGCGGATGGCGCTGCATCGATTATTGACGTGCGCGACATCGCCGCAGTGAATGCCGTGGTGCTACAAAACCCTGCGGCCCATGCCGGGCGCACCTACACCATTACAGGTCCGCAGGCCATCACCCAAGCGCGGGCAGTCGAGTTGATCGGCAAAGCGGTGAGCAAGGCCATTCAATACGTGGCGGTGCCAGAGGCGGCGGCGCAAGAGTCAATGCGCGGCATGGGCATGGACGACTGGACTATCGAGCAAATGACCAGCTTGAACCGCGCAGTAGCGGCAGGCTATGCCGCTGGCGTAACCGATACGGTAGCCCAGATCACCGGCCAAGCCGCGCGTGGATTTGAGGCGTTCATCAAAGAATACGCCGACGCTTGGCGATAGGCGCGTTGCACTTCGTACTTACAGATCGCAAATTCAAGCGTATGAGGTCAAGTGGGCACGTGGCTGGGTCCTCTACACGCCTTTGCCCTGCACCCTTTTAGTTGGCTCAGTCGTCTAATGCCGAGACGTTTGTCTGCAAGACTGCCTTCGGACTGTGGCCGGCCAGGGACGCAGCAGCGGGAACATTTCGTAGCTGTGCTGATAGCCCATGAAAGGTCCAAGGAGGAGTCGTGACCACTATCATCGCAACGGGCGAGGGAAAGCCATGGGTAAAGATGCTGCATGCCAGATGCTTGCGAAACGCCTGGGGGACTTGGCGCTTTGGTGTGTGATGGTAGCCCTGGCCGTCCACCCGGCCTGCGCTCGGGGGTGCATGCCAATTCACAATCACCATTTACTCCTTAAATAATAGCGGTTGACGCTTATTAGACGGGGGCTTGGAGCTCATTTCGCTATTCACTCTACTGCCAGACGCGGCATCACCCCCGCATGGCTATCAACGGGGCAGCTGGTAAGCCAAGTGCCCTAACCGCTGGCGCCAGCGCTAGATATGCAGCGCGTGCCCCAGCGCCCGCATCGCCGCCTCTTGCACGGCCTCGCCCAGCGTCGGGTGGGCGTGGATGGTGCCAGCCACGTCTTCCAGCGTCGCGCCCATCTCCAGCGAGTGCGAGAAGGCCGTGGAGAGCTCCGACACGCCCGCCCCCACCGCCTGCCAGCCGACGATGCGGTGGTTGTCACGCCGGGCGACGACGCGCACAAAGCCGTCGGTGGATTCCAGCGTCATCGCGCGGCCGTTCGCCGCGAACGGGAACTGGGCCGTGATGCAGTCCAGCCCGGCCTTGGCAGCGTCGGTTGGCGTCTGCCCTGCCACCACAACCTCCGGGTCGGTGAAACAAACGGCAGCGATGGCCGCAGGGGCGAAATGGCGGCGTTTACCCGAAATGATTTCCGCCACCATCTCGCCCTGCGCCATGGCGCGGTGGGCCAGCATGGGTTCGCCCGTCAAGTCGCCGATCGCCCAGACGTTGCGCATCGACGTGCGGCACTGGTCATCCACCTTGATGGCGCGGCCGTTCATGGCCAGCATCAGCTTCTCCAGCCCCCAGCCATGGGTATGCGGCACGCGGCCAATGGCTACCAGCACCTGGTCGGCGGCGAGTTCGCTGTCACGGCCGGCAGAGTCTTGCACCCGCACAGCGTCGCCGGCTGCGTTCAGGCCTTGCACCTTGTTGCCCAGTAACACCTGCACGCCCAGCTTGCGCAGCGACGCGGCGACAGGTTTCGTCAGCTCTTCGTCGTACAGCGGCAGGATGCTGCTCTGCGCTTCGACCACGGTCACGTCGCTGCCCAGCTTGCGGTAGACCAGGCCCAGCTCCAGGCCGATGTAACCGCCGCCCACCACCACCAATTTCTTGGGGATGTTGTCGGGAGATAGCGCTTGTGTGGACGAGATGACGCGCCCACCAAAGGGCATGCCGGGCAAGCCCAGCTCGACCGAGCCCGTGGCCAGCACGATGTGTTCGCCCTGGATGCGTACCGGCTTGGTGTCCGCCTTGTCCTTCACCACATCGACGGTCTTGCCATCCACAACCGTAGCCCAACCCTTGACGACCTTGACGCCATGCTTCTTCAGCAAGGCGCCTACGCCGCCAGTGAGTCGCGCAACGATGCCGTCTTTCCAGCGCACGGTCTGGCCAATGTCAATGCGCGCGCCTTCTACATGGATGCCCAGCGTGCTGTCGCCCATGAAGCTGCGCGACTGGTGAAAAGCCTCAGCCGCGTGGATCATGGCCTTGGACGGGATGCAGCCAATGTTCAGGCAGGTGCCGCCCAGCTGTTCACCTTCGACCAGCGTAGTGGCAATGCCCAGTTGCGCGGCGCGTATCGCCGTGATGTAGCCGCCGGGGCCGCCGCCTATGACCAATAACGTAGTGTGTTGTATGTCCATGCTCACTCCACAAACAAGGTGGCCGGACATTCCAGGTAGCCACGTATCTTTTGTACAAATTCCGCCGCGTTCATGCCGTCCACCACGCGGTGGTCGAATGAGGACGAAAGGTTCATCATCTGGCGAATGGCCACCGCGCCGTTGCGCACCATGGGGCGTTCGACCATGCGGTTGACACCGACGATGGCCACCTCGGGGTGGTTGATCACCGGTGTGCTGACAATGCCGCCTAATGCGCCCAGGCTGGTCAGCGTTAAGGTAGAACCCGTTAGCTCGTCACGCGAGGCCTTGTTGGTGCGCGCGGCTTCTGCCAGGCGCCCGATCTCGGCGGCGCAGGCCCACAGGTCCAGCGTTTCGGCATGGCGAATCACGGGCACCATCAGGCCGCCTTCGGTTTGTGTCGCAATGCCTAAGTGCACGGCGCCGGAGCGCGTGACCACGGCAGCCTCGTCGTCGTAACGGGCGTTGACCTCGGGGTGCGAACGTGCGGCCAGCACCATGGCGCGGACCAGGAAGGGCAGCACCGTCAGGCGGCCGCGCTCCTTGCCGTGTTGCGCGTTGAGGCGCACACGCAAGGCTTCCAGCTCGGTCATGTCCACTTCTTCCACGTACGTGAAATGTGGAATGCGGCGCTTGGCCTCTTGCATCTTCTGCGCGATCCTGCGGCGCAGGCCGATGACGGGCACGGTCTGCTCGTCCAGGCGCTGTGCATAACGCTGGTCGGCCACACCGGCGGGCTGGGCCTGCGCGGCGCGGGCCACATAGGCTTGCAGGTCTTCGTGGGTGATGCGGCCTGCGGTGCCGGTGCCGGGTACGAACTGCAGTTCCACGCCCAGGTCCCAGGCCTGGCGGCGCACGGCTGGTGAGGCTATGGGTTTGTCGCCCGGGGCGCGGACGAGGGCTGCCGGGGCTTTGCCGTTGCCGCCGTTGCCGTTGCGGGCAGGGGCGGCTGAACCGTTGCCGGTGTTCGACAGGGATGCGGATGCGGGCGCTGCCTTGGCGGGCGCAGCAGCAACAGCGGCCACCGGTGTTGAAGCCGCAGGTGCGGAGGCCGTGACAGCAGGCTTTTCGTCTGCTACTGAATTAGTAGCTGTCTGACCATGTTTTACGGGGGCTGCAGCCGATTCTGGCTTAAGGTTGCCAGCCCCCTCCACTTCAATGCGGATCACTTCAGACCCCACGGCCATGACCTGGCCTACAGCGCCACCCAAAGCCAGCACCTTGCCAGCCACGCTGGATGGAATCTCCACCGTGGCCTTGTCCGTCATCACATCAGCCAGCAACTGGTCCTCGGCCACGATGTCGCCGACCTTCACATGCCATGCGACCAATTCGACTTCTGCAATGCCTTCGCCAATGTCTGGCATCTTGATGATATGGATTCCCATCATGCCTCCATGGCGCGTTTGAACGCTTCAGCGACCCGCTTGGGGCCGGGAAAATACGCCCATTCCTGGGCGTGCGGATAAGGTGTGTCCCACCCGGCAACGCGCTCGATGGGCGCCTCCAGATGGTAGAAGCAATGCTCCTGGATCAGCGACACCAGCTCGGCGCCAAAGCCGCTGGTGCGGGTGGCTTCATGCACCACGACACAGCGGCCGGTCTTCTTCACGGAATTCACAATGGTCTCCAGATCCAGCGGCCAGATGGACCGCAGGTCGATGATTTCGGCGTCCACACCGCTCTCGGCGGCGGCCGCTTCCGACACGTAGACCATGGTGCCGTAGGCAACCACGGTCAAAGCCTTGCCCGGACGGAAGATGGCCGCGGTGTCCAGCGGCACGGTGTAGTAACCTTCGGGCACATTGCCCATGGGGTGTTTGGACCAGGGCACAACCGGTTTGTCGTGGTGGCCGTCGAACGGGCCGTTGTACAGGCGCTTGGGTTCCAGAAAGATGACAGGGTCGTCGTTCTCGATGGATGCGATCAGCAAACCCTTGGCGTCATACGGGTTGGACGGCATCACCGTGCGCAGACCGCAGACCTGGGTGAACATGGCCTCCGGGCTTTGGCTGTGGGTCTGCCCGCCGTAGATGCCGCCGCCGCAGGGCATGCGTATTGTCATGGGGCAGGTGAAGTCACCTGCCGAGCGGTAGCGCAGGCGCGCCGCCTCGGACACGATCTGGTCGGTGGCGGGGTAGACGTAATCCGCAAACTGGATCTCGATGACCGGCCGCAGGCCGTAAGCGCCCATGCCCACCGCGGTGCCAACAATGCCGCCCTCGGAGATGGGGGCATCGAACACGCGTGAGGTGCCGTATTTCTTTTGCAGACCTTCGGTGCAGCGGAACACGCCGCCGAAGTAGCCCACGTCCTGGCCGTAGACGACGACGTTGTCATCCTTCTCCAGCATCACGTCCATGGCACTTCTTAGCGCCTGGATCATGGTCATGGCGGTGGTCTTGTCCGCTCCAACAATAGTGGCGTTCATGGTTGTTGTTGTGGTGTTGTCGTTGTCCATGCTCATATCCCCAGCTCCTGGCGCTGCTGGCGCAGGTGCGCAGGCATGTCCTTGTAGACGTCTTCAAACATTTCGGCCGGGCTGCGCACCATGCCATCGGCCAGCGTGCCGTAGCGTTCGGCTTCTTTTTGCGCGGCGGTCACTTCGGCTTCCAGTTCCTTTTGCATGGCATCGTGCTCGGCATCGGTCCACGCGCCGAGCTTGATCAAATGCTGCTTCAGACGGGCAATCGGGTCACCCAGCGGGAAACGGGCCGGATCGTTGGCGGGCCGGTATTTGCTGGGGTCGTCGGATGTGGAGTGCGGGCCGGCGCGGTAGGTGACCCACTCGATCAGCGTCGGCCCCAGGTTGCGGCGTGCACGCTCCAGCGCCCATTGGGACGCGGCGTACACGGCCAGGTAGTCGTTGCCATCGACGCGCAGCGACGCAATGCCGCTGCCCACGCCACGTGCGGCGAAGGTTGTGCCTTCACCCCCGGCAATGGCCTGGAAGGTGGAAATGGCCCACTGGTTGTTGACCACGTTCAGGATCACCGGTGCGCGGTACACATGCGCAAAGGTGACGCCGGTGTGGAAATCGGCCTCGGCGGTGGCGCCATCGCCAATCCAGCTCGATGCGACCTTGGTGTCGCCCTTGATGGCCGATGCCATGGCCCAGCCCACGGCCTGGATGACCTGCGTGGCCAGGTTGCCGGAGATGGAGAAGAAGCCCTGCTTCTTGCTCGAATACATGACCGGCAGCTGACGGCCTTTGAGCGGGTCGTTCTGGTTGGAGAACAGCTGGCAGATCATCTCCACCATATTGCAGTCGTCACGGGCGAGTAACAGGCCCTGCTGGCGGTAGGTGGGGAAACACATGTCGCCATCCGTCAGCGCCATGGCGTGGGCGCAGGAGATGGCCTCTTCACCTAGCGACAACATATAGAAGGACATCTTCTTTTGCCGCTGCGCAATCTGCATGCGGGCATCAAAGGCGCGGGTCTTGACCATGGCGCGCAAACCCTTGCGCAGCGCGGCCACGTCCAGGTCCGGGGCCCAGGGACCGACGGCGTTGCCGTCCTTGTCCAGCACGCGAATCAGCGTGAAGGCCAGGTCGCTGGTCTGCGCAGCCTGTTCGTCGACCGGGGGTCGGCGCACGGCGCCAGCTTCAGACAGGGGAAGGTAGGAAAAGTCCGTGTCGTGTCCCGGTCGCCCCGTGGGCTCCGGCACATGCAGACGTAACGGCTCGTACGGTGCCATATGCATTTACTCCTTGCAAGATCGTGTCCTGCAGCATTTTTCAAGGGTGGACTGAACGTTTGGCGGGTAGCCAAGCTCAGTCTGACAATACCGCAAACCCCACAGGATCACCATGGGGTTTGCATGCGGTCAGGAGCATACCGCGGCTTGTCGGCTTTACCGGATGCACCGCACAGTAAATTTTCACGATTGGGGGCCGGACGCGGGGGGCCGGCAGCCGCTACAACGTGCTGCGCAGCTGCTCCAGTTGCATGCTGAGCTTTTGCCGCAGGTCGGCCAGGCGCTGGCGCCGGGCGGCGGCGTCCGAAGCGTCGGGCTGCTCGTCCAGGGCGCAGCGCAGCGCCTCTATCTCTTGCATCAACTCCACCTCGGGGGGCACATAGCCTCCGTCCTTCAGCAGCTTGAAGCCCATGCGCAGGGCCTCGGGCGTCTCGAAGTAACCATCACCATAGTCCAGCGGCTTGCCAAAACTGGGGGCGGCCTGCAGCTCGCCGGTCTTTTCGCTCTGGGCGAGGTGGCGGCCGATATGGTCCTCTACCAGCCGGATTGCGTTCTCGCGTTTACGCTCTTCTATATTCATGAATAGATGCTGACACAGAAATAGACCAACGAAACGCAGGGACTATTGCCGGCATACACTTTTTTGCAAATATTACAAATATAGTTGAATCCAGTCGCCGCCGGGGCGCGTATAAGCCATGGCATGCCACGATTGCATTGCGCCACGGTGGCTGGCTGGCCTTTCATCTCTACCTTTGGACACCACGCATGAAAACACTCACGACAGCTTTACTCATCGGTGCCGCTGGGCTCGGCTGCAACCTGGCCCACGCCGACACCGGCAAACTCTTGCTGACCGGTGGCGTCAGCTCCATTGACGGCGCGGCCGGCGGGGGCCTGACGCCCTGGGCGGTCATTGGTAGCAACGCTACCGCCGGAGAAATCGGCGGCTCAGCCTTCGTGACCCGCACGACAACGCAAGACTTCGGCCTGACCGCCTATGGCGCTGCGGTTGGCCTCTACGACCGCGTGGAGCTGTCACTGGCCCGGCAGGACTTTGATGCATCGCCCGCAATTGCACTCAACGGCGTTGCGCCCTTTGGCGTGACACCCGGTCAGCACATCATGATGGACGTGTTCGGTGTCAAGGTCAAAGTGGCGGGCGATGCCGTGCTGGACAGCGATTCGCTGATGCCGCAGATCGCTGTGGGGCTGGAATACAAGTCGGTAAGCCCAGGCTCATTGAGTTCGGTCTTCAACTTCCTGGGCACCAAGACCAATGGCACAGACTTTTACGTGAACGCCACCAAGCTGTTTTTGGCCCAAGGTATCTTGGTCAATGCCACGCTGCGTAACACCAACGCCAACCAGAACGGTCTGCTGGGCTTTGGCTCTGCAGCGCCGGGCAAGGACGATCGCTCGTGGGTGCCCGAGGTGTCCGTCGCTTACCTGCTGAGCAAGAACTGGGCTGTCGGCGCCGAATACCGCGCCAAGCCCAACAACCTGGAAGACTTGGGCCAAGCGGCTGGCTTGGGCAAGGGCCTGGCTGAAGACGCGTGGAAAGACGTGTTTGTCGCCTGGGCGCCCAACAAGAACGTGTCGGTGACGCTGGCCTATGCCGACCTGGGCCGCATCGTGCCCGGCGTGACGGCTGCGCGCAACCAGAGCGGCTACTACCTGTCGGCACAGCTGGCATTCTGAAGCGAACCCACTTTCACCTAGAGACTCCCATGAAAAAATTCTTCCCCTCCCTTATTTCTACCCTGGTGCTGGCCACGACTGCCTGCATAGCGTTGCCCGCCGCTGCGCAAGCCACGGCGTCTGCACCCGCGGCCGCCAACAGCGCCTTGTTCGATACCTTTGGCGGCAAAGCTGGTCTGGTCAAGCTGATGGACGACTTCATGGTTCGCCTGCTAGCCGACCCGCGTACCGGCCCGCATTTCAAAACCGCCAACCAGCAGCGCGTCAAAGAGCAGCTGGTCGACCAGTTCTGCGTGGTCATGGGCGGCCCCTGCGTCTACAAGGGTGCCGACATGAAGACCGCACACGGCAACCTGGACATCACCAAGAGTGACTTCAACGCGCTGGTCGAGGTGTTGCAACGCGCCATGGATGCGCAGGGCATTGCATTTGGCGCCCAAAATCAGTTGCTCGCGGCATTGGCGCCGATGCACCGCGACGTGATTACCGTGAAGTGAGCCGCGACATGCCCACTGTTATGACGAAATACGCGGCAGGTGTCGGCGTTCTCGCGCTGTTGAGCGGCCTGGCGCACGCCGGCACTCTGGAAGTGCTGGTGCTGGACCGGGACGGCAAGCCCATGGCCGATGCGGTTGTCGTTGTGCAACCCAGCGCCCCGGGCACGCCCAAAAAGACGCTGCCGCTGAGCGCAACCGTCAACCAGGAAAAAATGCAGTTTGCGCCAAATGTGTCCGTCGTGGGTGTGGGCGCCAAGGTGCGCTTTACCAACAATGACGCCTGGGACCACCATGTACGCCTGACCGTGCCGGGCGCAACCGCTAGTGCCACGGCTGCCAATAGTGCGGAAGGCACTTCGCTGCGGCTAGAAGGCAAGACCGAGGGAAAGCCCGCCAGCTCGGCGGTGGTGACACTGGACAAGCCGGGCGCAACCGGTGCTGTGCTGCTGGGCTGCTTTATCCACGGGTCGATGAGCGGCCACGTGTACGTAGCCGAATCACCCTGGACAGTGAAGACCGAGGCCAACGGCGTGGCTGTGATCGAGGATGTGCCTGATGGAACCGCCTCCGTCAAGGTTTGGCACCCCATCCAGGTGGTGGAGAAGCCGGCGCAGAGCCTGGTGGTCGGCGCGGCCCCGGCCAAGCTGACCGTTCAACTCGACGTGGTGCCCCGGCGCCGCCGGGTCTGAAGCTGCCGCCTACAGCATCTTCTGGATCAAAGCACCCTTGAAGAGTACGGGCCCAGTGGGGCCCGTTTCGCTGGGCACGCCACCCTTGGGCTCCAGGCTGATAGCCAAGGTAGGAACCTCACGCACATCACGCTCGCCGGCGGTCAGGCGCAGCAGCTTGTCGCGGCCCAGCACGCCGAGCGACTTGGGACCACCGCTAGGCGGCAATGCCCACAGCTGCAGTGATCGATCGCCCGCCTCTTCAAAGGAACCCACGCGTTGCAAAGTCAGTTTCTTGGCCTTGGGGTCAAAGGTGACCAGCATGGAGGCGGCTGCTTTGTCATCGGCCAGCACCGCCACATATTCAATTTGCGGTGCCGCAAGCAGCTGGTTTTGCAGGCGGGCAATCTCGCCCCCGAACTCCTGACGCTGGCCCACGCTGACGGTGACTGCCGCCACGGTGGCCAAGGCACCGACTGCCGTGGCAGTACGCCACAGCGTCAAGCTGCGCAGCCACGCGGCCAGGCCGGTGGCTTGAGGGGCCGCCGCCTGGGCGCGTACGGCCGCCTGTGCTGAGCTGGTCTTTTCACCTTGCACCAGATTGTGGATGCGCGTCCAGACAACAGCGTCGGGCTGCACCTGCGGTTGCAACTCGGTGATGCTGGCCAAGCGGCTTTGCCAAATCAGTGCAGCAGCGCGAACGGGTGCCTGCTCGCGCGCCAGTGCTTCAAAGCGGCGGCGTGCGCCACCACGCAAGGTGCCCAGCGCATAGCTGCCGGCCAGGCGTTCCAGTAATTCAGGGTTGCGTAAAAGGTTCATGGCGGCGGCTCCTTAAGCAAAGCGCGCCATGCACATGCGCAACTGGTCCAACCCGCGGCGTATCCACGTCTTGACCGTACCCAGCGGCAGGCTCAGTTGCTCTGCCAGCTCTCCATGGCTCATGTCTCGCACATAGGCCAGACTGACCACCTCGCGTTGTTTGTTGTCCAGCTTGCCCAGGCACTGGTGCAAAGCCCATGCCTGCTCGCTCGCCTGAACAGTGTCCATCGGCGTAGGCGTATCGGCGGCAAGTGTGTCGGCCAACACCTCGTCCAGCTCCTGGGTGACGTGGCTTCGGTCGGCGGCACGCCGGCGCAACAGGTCCAGCCCACGGCTGCGAACGATCAGGCCCATCCAGGCCATCGGGGGGCTCAATGACGCACGGTAGTCCGGTGCGGAGCGCCAGATCGACAAGAAAGCCTCCTGGAGCACATCCTCGGCCCACTCACGATTGGTTACTACACGAACCGCCAGGCCGTACAGCTTGGGTGCGCATTGCCGGTACAAAACTTTAAGGGCCGCATCGTCTTGCTGGGCTATGCGCTCCAACAAAGCTATGAGCAAGGCGTCGCTATTGTCAGTATTCATATCCACATTGTGAACGAAGGCGCGGGGACGGCTCGCGAAGAAGGACGCACCCAGGGTCTTGAAGAAGTCGCTATCGTATACGTAGCTGTTTACGCTTGCCCCGCGCGGGCTGGAAGACAAATACATGGTGAATACTCCCTTTGTATACGGGTGGCAGGACATTGCGTACCTACTGAATACGCAGCGGATCGCCTGTTGGATTCAATCGATAGCGTCCAGGCCACAACCAGGGGCGTGGTTCCCACCCGGCCCACGGCACAATTAACCGTTACACAGTCACAGGAGACACAGCATGCAGGCAGCGCGTTGGGCAGGATGGATCACCGGGAGCGCGATGCTCGTCTTCGGCGCGTTCTGGATGTTTGCCTGGCTTATTGGTAGCAACGGCCTCAACAGCAGCCGGGGCGGCATCGTGTTGGGAGGCAACCTGCTGCTGGTGGTACTGGCACTCGTGGGCAGCGTGGGGATGGCGCACCGGCTCAGCGGCCGTTGGGTCGCGGGTGGTCGGACGCCTTGGAGGGCTGCGGTTCTTGCGATTGTGTCGTCAGTGGCGGTTGGACTGGCTATTCTGGGCGTGGGATGCTTTGTGGTGCTGGCGGTAGCCACCGCTTGAATTGCCCGGCTCCCTCGCCCCCTCCCCATCTGTACCCAGGTTGCGCGTCAATTGCGCCGCCCGCTATGGATTTCATAGCTGCTTACGCTCATCCGGCGAGGGCTAGGGCCTGATTTGACTCCAACCCCCGGCCCTGCACCTACATACTGCGCCGGTACTGGCCGCCCACTTCAAATAGCGCATTGGTGATCTGCCCTAGCGAGCAGACGCGCACCGCGTCCATCAACACCTCGAACACATTCTTGTTGTCGATGACGGCCTGCTGCAGGCGCTTCAGCACCGCAGGGGATTCGGCCGCATGCGTGGCGTGGAACTCGGCCAAACGCTTGAGCTGGCTTTGCTTTTCCTCGTCGGTGGAGCGCGCCAGCTCCAGCTTGTCCATGACCTGGTCGCCATGCGGGTTGCGGAAGGTGTTGACGCCGATGATGGGCAGCTCGCCGGTGTGCTTGAGCATCTCGTAGGTCATGCTCTCGTCCTGGATCTTGCCGCGCTGGTAGCCAGTCTCCATCGCGCCCAGCACGCCGCCGCGGTCTGCGATCGCATTGAACTCGGACAGCACAGCTTCTTCGACCAGCTCGGTAAGCTCTTCGATAATGAATGAGCCCTGATTGGGGTTCTCGTTCTTGGCCAGGCCCCACTCGCGGTTGATGATGAGCTGGATGGCCATCGCGCGGCGCACGGAGTCTTCGGTCGGCGTGGTGATGGCTTCGTCAAACGCGTTGGTGTGCAGGCTGTTGCAGTTGTCGTAAATCGCAATCAGCGCCTGCAACGTGGTACGGATGTCATTGAACTGGATCTCCTGTGCGTGCAGGCTGCGCCCGCTTGTCTGGATGTGGTACTTGAGCTTTTGGCTGCGCTCGTTGGCACCATACTTTTCCTTCATCGCCACGGCCCAGATGCGGCGCGCCACACGGCCCATGACCGTGTATTCAGGGTCCATGCCGTTGCTGAAGAAGAACGACAGGTTGGGCGCAAAGTCATCGATGTGCATGCCGCGCGCCAAGTAGGCTTCGACCAGCGTAAAACCATTGGACAGTGTGAATGCCAGCTGGCTGATGGGGTTGGCACCGGCCTCGGCAATGTGGTACCCGCTGATGGACACGCTGTAGAAATTGCGCACGTTGTGGTGCACAAAATACTCGGCGATGTCGCCCATGACCTTCAACGAAAACTCGGTGGAGAAGATGCAGGTGTTCTGGCCCTGGTCTTCTTTCAAAATGTCCGCCTGCACGGTGCCACGCACATTGGCCAGCACCCATTCACGGATCTTCTGGCTCTCGGTGTCCGTGGGTTCGCGGCCGTTGTCGGCCTTGAATTTTTCCAGGTTCTGGTCAATGGCCGTGTTCATGAACATGGCCAGGATCGACGGCGCGGGGCCGTTGATGGTCATGGACACGCTGGTGCTGGGGCTGCACAGATCAAAGCCGCCGTACAGCACCTTCATGTCGTCCAGCGTGGCGATGGAGACGCCGCTGTTGCCCACCTTGCCGTAGATGTCCGGGCGCGGATCGGGGTCGTTGCCGTACAGCGTGACCGAATCAAACGCGGTGCTCAAGCGCTTGGCCGCCATGCCGCTACTCAATAGCTTGAAGCGGGTGTTGGTGCGGAAGGCATCACCTTCGCCGGCAAACATGCGGGTGGGGTCCTCCCCCTCGCGTTTGAAGGCAAAGGTGCCGGCTGTGTAAGGGTAGCTGCCGGGCACGTTGTCCAGCATCAGCCACTTCAGAATTTCCCCGTGGTCTTCGTAGGTGGGCAGCGCCACCTTGCGTATCGTGGTGCCGCTGAGCGACTTGGTGGTTAGTGCCGTGCGCAGTTCCTTGTCGCGGATCTTGACGACGTATTCGTCGCCGGCGTAGGCGCGTTGCATCTCGGGCCATTGGGTGACCAGCTTGCGGGCGGACGGGTCTTGCGTTTCTTCGCGCTGCAGGGCCAGGTCGATGGCCGCCTCAGACGCACGGGCCTTGTCTGGCTTGCCTACTTCAAGCATCTTGGCCGCTGCCCGCAGTTGCTGGATTTCGCGCGCCAGGCGGGCCTGGCTGCGGGCATGCTGCTTGTAGCCGCGCACGGTGTCCGTGATCTCGGCCAGGTAACGCGTACGGGCTGCGGGGACGATCGGCGTCTGGTTGCTGCTGTGGCGCACGTCCACCCGGGGCAACACGCCAACGGCCGTTGCCTGCAGACCCAGCGCTTGCAAACGCGGCAACAGCGCCTGGTACAGCGCGGTCACACCGTCGTCGTTGAAACGCGCGGCCATGGTGCCGAACACCGGCATCTGGTCCGGCGGCGTGGTCCAGGCCTCTTTGTTGCGCTGCACCTGCTTGGCCACATCGCGCAGCGCGTCGCTGGCGCCCTTGCGGTCGAACTTGTTGATGGCCACAAACTCGGCGAAGTCCAGCATGTCGATCTTTTCCAGCTGGCTGGCCGCGCCAAATTCGGGCGTCATCACGTACATCGGAATATCGACCAGCGGCACAATGGCAGCGTCGCCCTGGCCTATGCCCGAGGTCTCGACGATGATGGCATCGAAGCCCGCCACCTTGCAGGCGGCGATCACGTCGGGCAAAGCCTGGCTGATCTCCGAACCAAAATCGCGTGTGGCCAACGAACGCATGAAGACGCGCTCACCGGTGTCGCCGCCGGGCCGCCCCAAGGCGATACCAGCCCCCTCGGGGGGCAGCGAACCACTCGCAGAGGGGAGCGTGGGGACCTTGACCGACCAAGGACTAATGGCATTCATGCGGATGCGGTCACCCAACAGCGCGCCGCCACTCTTGCGGCGCGACGGGTCGATGGAGATGACGGCCAGGCGCAAGGTATCGCCCAGATCCAGCCGCAGGCGGCGGATCAGCTCGTCGGTCAGCGAAGATTTGCCAGCGCCGCCGGTGCCGGTGATACCCAGTACCGGTATCTTTTTTGTAGCAGCACAAGCCCGTAATTCGAGGGCTAGCGGGTGTTTTCCCTGGGAGGCCTCCAGTCCGGTGATCAGTTGCGCCAGCGCGCGCCAGGATTCTGTGGTGTGACCCGCAATGGCCTCCAACGTAGCAGGAGCAAAGCCGGTCAGGTCTTTGTCGCAGCGCATCACCATCTCGCCAATCATGCCGGCCAGCCCCATGCGCTGGCCATCTTCGGGGCTGTAGATGCGGGTCACGCCATAGCTTTGCAGCTCAGCAATCTCGCTGGGCACAATGACGCCACCACCACCGCCGAACACCTGGATGTGGGCGCCGCCACGTGCTTTGAGCAGATCGACCATGTACTTGAAGTATTCGACATGCCCGCCCTGGTAAGAGCTGATCGCAATGCCCTGCGCGTCTTCTTGCAACGCAGCAGTCACCACCTCGTCCACACTGCGGTTGTGCCCCAGGTGGATGACCTCCGCGCCCATACCCTGCAGGATGCGTCGCATGATGTTGATCGCAGCGTCGTGTCCATCAAACAGGCTGGCAGCGGTCACAAACCGCACTTTGTGCGTGGGGCGGTAGTTGGCCAGGGCTTTGGCTTCTGCGGAGAGGTCAGACATGTGGGGATGCTCCTGAATCACTGGGCCTGTCGGTGCGGCGCAGTTGACGTTTACGTAAACGTCAACTTTAAACGATTTTTCTGTCTCCCGGATGCGACATTTCAAAGCGCAGTTCTAGGCAGATCTCCCCACCCACGGCGGTGCACAAAGGCGTGGCGGCAGCCTCGCAGGCACCGTTTGGTGATACCCGTTGGTGCAAGGATGTGACATTTATCACGCCACTGATGGTTCTGGTCGCTCGACCTTGGTGCACCGCGCGACTCTTCATAAGGCGGCGAGTGCGAGCTCTCTATATTTGCGGTCTCCTGCTTGGTACAGTTTTCAGAGCGATATTGCTTGTTGGATGAAAGGCACATATGAAATTCCGCTTTTTGAAAAATCACGTCGCAGCTGCCACGGTCTGCTTCACCGCAGCCTTGGTCTCGGCCCATCAACCCGCCCTGGCGATGGATGCCGTGGGTGCCGCCACACCCGCACAAGCTGCCCGAGCACCGCTCCTGCTCAATGGCACAGGCGTTCGCCACGATGCCAGGTCTGATCTCTACATGGCGAAGCTGTACCTGGAGCACAAAACCGCCAACCCGGCTGATATCTTGCAGAACAGCGGTACCACGCAATTCCGCATGGTCATGTTGCACGATGTCACAGCAGCCCAAATGGGAAATCTGCTCACGGAGGGGCTTGTCGCCAACGCCACCGACGATGATCTGATGACCCTGGTATCCGAGATATTCGATATCGGCGTCCTGCTCAGCGAGCAGGGCAAACTGTCTGCAGGCGACAGCTTTGAAATCGACGCGCACCCCGCCGCCGGCACCACGCTGACGCTGCGCAGCCGGGCGCACAAAACTCCGATTACGCAAACGTTTGCCAATCCACGCCTGTTCAAAGCCATGATGGGCATCTGGCTGGGCGAGCACCCCGCAGACCCCGCGCTGAAGCAGGCTCTGTTGGGCCAGCCCATCTGAAGACATGGCCCCCACGCTCCGCCGCTGCGCGGGTCGCTGCCCCCCGAGGGGGCTAATTTCCCTTGGGGCGGCCCGGCGGGAAATTGTTGCCCCCACGCTCCGCCGTTGTGCGGGTCGCCATGCGGCCGCGGCGGGGTTGTGAATTGCATTACAGTGGCACTCCTTTGGGCGAACGCTTGGTTCGCCAGCCCTTCGGAAGAATGCCATGCACCCCCTGCAACTTTTCGACACTGCGTCCAGCACCTACACCTACGTGATCTTTGACGAGGCAACGCGCGACGCCGTCATCATCGACCCAGTGGACCAGCAGGTGGAGCGCGATCTGGCTGTGCTGAGCCAATACGGACTCAAACTGCGCTGGACGGTAGAGACCCACACCCACGCCGACCACATCACCGCCGCCAGCCTGCTGGCCGAGCACACCGGGGCCCAAACCGCCGCGCCGCAGGCCTGCGGCATCAGCACTGCGGCGCTGCAGATGGTGGATGGCGACCTGCTGCGTTTCGGCCGGGAGACGCTATTGGCCCTGCACACGCCAGGGCACACCGCTGGCAGCATGAGTTTCGTGTGGCGCAACCATGTGTTTACGGGCGATACCCTGTTGATCAACGGTTGTGGCCGCACTGACTTCCAGTCCGGCAGCGCCGAGGCCCTGTACCACTCGCTGACCGAGGTGTTGTTCAAACTGCCCGACGAAACCACGGTGTGGCCGGGACATGATTACCAAGGGCGCACCCACTCGACGATTGCCACCGAGCGCAGCTGCAATGTGCGCGTGGCGGGCAGAAGCCTGGAGGATTTCACTGCGGTGATGAACACGCTGAACCTGCCCAAGCCCACACGCATGGACGAGGCCGTGCCAGCCAACCAGAGTTCGGGCGTGCGCCAGGACGCGGGCAGCAGCGGGCCGTCTGCCCCCCGCCCTGCCGCCGATTACGCAGGTTACGCAGGCGACGTGCAGGCTGCCGAGGGCTACGCGTGGTGGCAGGCGGGTGATGCCGTGCTGGTGGATGTGCGCACTGACGCCGAGCGCGAGTGGGTGGGCTTTGTACCTGGCGCGGTCGCCGTGGCCTGGAAGCAGTGGCCGGGCATGGTGATGAACCCGAGTTTCGACGCGGAGCTGTGCGCCGCGGTGCCAGTCGGCAAGAAAGTACTGCTGCTGTGCCGCAGCGGCGTGCGGTCCGTGGCTGCTGCCAAACGCGCCACCGCGTTGGGACTGGAGGCCTACAACATCCTGGAGGGTTTTGAGGGTGACCCCGATGCCAACGCCCAACGCGGTCGCAAAGGCGGCTGGCGGCTGCAGGGCCTGCCCTGGCGCCAGGGATAATCGGGCATGACATTTCTCGCACTGGATATTGGCAATACGCGGCTCAAGTGGGCGCAGTACGCATCTCCCCGACCCCATGCCGAATTGCTGGCCCAGGGTGCCGAGTTTTTGGAAAACATTGACAAGTTGTCCGAAGGTGCGTGGAAGGGCTTGGCGGCACCGCTGCATATTTTGGGCTGCGTGGTGGCGGCCGATGCCGTCAAGCGCCGCCTGCAGGAGCAAATGGAACTGTGGGATGTTGAGCCGCAGTGGGTGGTGGCCAGCGAGGCCGAAGCCGGCCTGCGCAACGGCTACGACCACCCTACGCGCTTGGGATCAGACCGTTGGGTCGCGATGATAGGCGCCTACCACCGGGTGCGGCTGCACGGGGCGCCCCGCCCCATGGTTGTGGTGATGGTGGGAACCGCGGTAACGGTGGAAGCGGTCGATGCGACTGGAAAATTCCTCGGCGGCTTGATCCTGCCGGGCCACGGCATCATGCTGCGCGCCATGGAGTCCGGCACGGCCGGCTTGCACGTGCCGACCGGTGAGGTCAGCTTGTTCCCGACCAACACCAGCGACGCACTGACCAGCGGTGGCACCTATGCCATTTCGGGTGCTGTAGAACGCATGGTGCAGCATGTGCGCCAGCATTGTGGGGCTGAGCCCATGTGTGTGATGACGGGTGGTGCAGGCTGGAAAATGGCGCCGCATATGTCGGTACCGTTTGAGTTGGTGGACAACCTGATTTTTGACGGCCTGCTGCAGCTAGCTGCGGTGCGGTTCCCGAAATAAATTAAATATCCAGAAGCTGCGAAGAATCGGTATCGGTATCGGTGGCGCGGCGGCGCTCGACCTCGACAACGGAACTGGATTCGAACATGTGGTCGACAATCGTCGCCTCCGACTCGCCGTCGCGTGGGCCGGCCAGCAGCGCGCGGTCCACCATGCGCATCATCAGCGCACGGGCAACCTCCGGGCTTTCGCCATGCAAGTCAAAGGTGGCGTTCACGGTCAGTCGGACCGTGGTCAGGTCGGGTATGCGTTCGGCCAGGCGCTGTACGGCGCCGGTGTCTTGCAGCGCCGTGCCATCGTGGCCCACAAACAGGATGCGGGCCGGGACTTTGGGTGACAGCACGTGGGACATGCCCTGGGTGTTGACGACCAGCATGGTGCCATTGGCAAAGTCCCTGGCCCAGGCCGTCTTGCCGCCTTGGAAGCCGCGTATCGTGAAGCCATATTCACGGGGAGAAACAAAGAAACGGCCGGTGGAATCAACGGCCGGGTCATCCACTTCCAGGTCGTCGTGGATGAACACGTAGCGCACCACGCCAGGGGAGATTTGCCGATGAATGGCTTCTGGCAAGCCTTCCGGCTTTTCCCGGGAAGTCAACTCACTCCACTTGCTCACGGCCGGCTCCCTTTGCGCTTCAGCGCTTTAAGTGTGCATCGTACTAATTTTATTGCTGGGCAAGCCAGGCCTCAGCCAGCTTGACCCAGTAGGTGGCGCCCAGCGGAATCAGGCTGTCGTTGAAGTCGTAGCTGGGGTTGTGCAACATGCATGGACCGCCGCCATGGCCCATTTCGCGGTGGGCTCCGTCGCCATTGGCAATAAAGGCATAGCAGCCCGGCTTGGCCATCAACATATACGCAAAGTCTTCGGCGCCCATCGTCGGCTCCTGGGCGTCAACATTGGCATCGCCGACGATGCTGGCCATGACCTTGCGCGCAAATTCCGCCTCCTTGGCCGAATTAATGGTCGGCGGGTAGTTGCGCACAAATTCAAAGCTGCATTCCATGCCAAAGGCCGCAGCCGTGTGTTTGGCGATTTCGCCCATGCGCTGCTCGATCATGTCCAGCACCTCGATGCTGAAAGTGCGCACGGTGCCCTGCAGCTCACAGCTGTCAGGTATCACATTGGTAGCCTCGCCGGCGTGGATCATCGTCACTGAGATAACACCCGCATCGATGGGCTTCTTGTTGCGGCTGATGATGGTCTGGAACGCCTGCACCATCTGGCAGGCCACCGGCACCGGGTCAAGGCCGTTGTGGGGCATGGCCGCATGGCCGCCCTTGCCGCGTATCGTGACCTTGAATTCGTTGCTGGACGCCATCACCGGGCCGGCGCTGACGGCGAACTGGCCGACCTCGGAGCCCGGCCAGTTGTGCATGCCGAACACGGCTTCCATGGGAAACTGTTCGAACAGGCCGTCCTTGATCATTTCGCGTGCACCGCCACCGCCTTCCTCGGCGGGCTGGAAGATCAGGTAGACCGTGCCATCGAAATTACGCGCTTTGGAGAACTGCTGGGCTGCCGCCAACAGCATCGCTGTGTGGCCGTCGTGGCCGCAGGCGTGCATCTTGCCTGCATGTTGGCTGGCATGGGCGAAGGTGTTGAACTCCTGCATCGGCAGCGCGTCCATATCGGCCCGCAGACCAATGGCCCGGCCGGAGGTGCCCGCCTTGACAATGCCGACAACGCCGGTAGTGCCCATGCCACGGTGGACTGGGATGCCCCACTGCGCCAACTGGGCCGCCACCACGTCGGCAGTGCGTTTTTCCTGAAAGCACAGCTCAGGGTGTGCGTGGATGTCACGGCGAATAGCGCCTATGGCCGGCGCTGCGGCAACCAGTTCGGGGATAAGCTTCATATCAGGCGTATTGATGGGGTTAAAACGACATTATTGCGCCGCAGGCTTTACCATGACGGCCATGCCAGATTCAACCACTTCTATCGCTTCTATCCCTATTGCAAGCACCCGTGACGTACTGGGCGCCTGCCCGCACGACTGCCCGGACACCTGTTCGCTGGTGACGACCGTGCAGGATGGCATCGCCATCAAGGTGCACGGCAACCCCGCCCACCCCCACACCGACGGTGCGCTGTGCACCAAGGTCTCGCGCTACACCGAGCGCACCTACCACCCCGAGCGCATATTGCACCCGCTGAAACGCACCGGCCCCAAGGGCTCGGGCCAGTTTGAGCGCGTGAGCTGGGACCAGGCGCTGGATGACATTGCGCAGAAGCTAACCGCTATTGCCGCCAAAGGGCCAGATGCGGCCCAGGCGATTCAACCCTACAGCTATGCTGGCACGATGGGCCTGGTGCAGGCCGAGAGCATGGCGGCGCGCTTCTTTCACCAGATGGGCGCCTCGTTCCTGAACCGCACGATCTGCGCCACGGCTGGCGGCGAGGGCATGGTTCAGACGCTGGGCCGCAAGGTCGGCACCAAGGTGCAGTTCTTCGCCGAATCCAAGCTCATCATCATCTGGGGCAGCAACTCGATTGCCAGCAACCTGCATTTCTGGCGCTATGCCCAGGTGGCCAAGCGCAATGGCGCCAAGCTCATCTGCATAGACCCGCGCAAAAGCGAGACTGCAGACAAGTGCCACGAACACATCGCACTGCGCCCCGGCACCGATGCAGCGCTGGCGCTGGCGATCATGCACGAGCTGATCACCCACGACTGGCTGGACCATGACTATATTGCCCAGTACACGCTGGGCTGGGACGCGTTGCGCACCCACGCGCTGGAGTGGACGCCACAGCGTGCGGCCGAGGTCTGCGGCATCACCGCCGAGCAGATCCAATCCCTGGCGCGTGACTACGGCGGCTGCTTCCAGCGCGGTGAGCCGGCCGCCATCCGCATGAACTATGGCCTGCAGCGCGTGCGCGGCGGCGGCAACGCCGTGCGCGCCATTGCTTGCCTGCCGGCGCTGATCGGCGCCTGGCGGCACCGGGCGGGCGGCGTGCTGCTGTCCAGCTCTGGCACCTTCCCGGTGGATGCCGCGGCGCTGCAGCGCCCGGATCTGCTGGCCGGGCGCACACCGCGCACCGTCAACATGTCCACGATTGGTGACGACCTGCTGCGCCCCGCTTCGGCGGAGTTTGGCCCGGCCATCGAAGCACTGGTGGTCTACAACAGCAACCCGGTGGCGGTGGCGCCCGAGTCCAGCAAGGTGGTTCAGGGCTTTGCGCGCGAGGACCTTTTCACCGTGGTACTGGAGCATTTCCAGACCGACACGGCCGACTACGCCGACTACATCCTGCCCGCCACGACGCAGCTGGAGCACTGGGACGTGCACCTGAGCTACGGCCACACCGATGTGCTGCTGAACCGCCCAGCCATCGCGCCGGTGGGCGAGGCCAAGCCCAATACGCAGATCTTCCGCGAGTTGGCGCGGCGCATGGGCCAGTACGACCCCGGTTTTCTCGACCCGTGCTTCGCCGACACCGACGAAGACCTGTGCCGCGCCGCCTATGGTCCGGCGGTCGACTTCGAACTGCTGCTCAGCCAGGGCTTTGCCACGCTGGAAGGGGTTGACGCGCCGTTTGCCAGTGGCGGTTTTCCCACGCCGTCTGGCCGCTGCGAATTTTTCAGCGCGCGCCTGCAGGCCCAGGGCCTGGATCCGCTGCCCACCTACCTGCCCAACCACGAGGTGGCGGGTAGCTCCACGGCGTATCCGCTGGCGATGATCTCGCCGCCAGCGCGCAACTTTCTGAACTCGACATTTGTCAATGTGAAGAGCCTGCGCGACATCGAGGGCGAGCCGATCCTGGAGATGCATGCGGAGGACGCTGCGGCCCGGGCCATCCCCTCAGGTGCCGTGGTGCGGGTGTTCAACCAGCGCGGCGAATACCTGTGCAAGGCCGTGGTCTCCAAGCGGGCGCGCCCGGGTGTCGTCAACGGGCTGGGCGTGTGGTGGCGCAAACTGGGGCTGGCTGGCACCAACGTCAACCAACTGACCAGCCAGAAGCTCACTGACATGGGCCAAGGCCCGACCTTCTACGATTGCCTGGTCGAGGTTGCATTGGACCAATAGGGCTGTAGCCCTCGTGGGACGCGCGTAAGCAGCTATGATTTATGTAGCAATTTGCAGCAACCCCGCCTTCAGGCCGGTTTGACATCGATGTGGTACACGCCCCAGGGACACAGGCCAAAGCGCTGTTTCAGCGGTTTGTCCTTGAAGTCCGCGATGTTGTCGGCGTCGTAGACGGCCCACTGCGGGCCCAGTCCGCCCAGCGCCAGCGGCTGGCCATCCATATGCGTCGCCAGCACCATGCGGTAGCGCCGGATATCGGCCAGGCTGATGGCGACGTTGTAGCCATCCACCGCCCGCAAGCCGACCAGCACGGCGCTGGTGGGCGCTACACCCGCCGCTTCCAGCACGGTGCTGACCAGCGGGCCGGACAGCGTGTGGACCTTGGCGTCGTATTCCAGCGTGGGCTTGATCTGCACACTGGGCAGACGGTGCAACGTGGCGGCGTCCAGTGTCAGCGCCTTGTCGAACTGCACGCCATGCTTGGCCATCATCTGGTCCAGCGCAGGATCCAAGGCACCCCGGTTGCTCTTGCTGATGGCCGGCCCGCTGACGGTCAGCAACACTGGCCCGCGGGCTGCGGGAACGCCCGCCTGTGCAGACGCCACCGGCAAGGCGCCCAGCAGTACGGAATGGCTCAGGAAATCACGCTTGTTCATTTATAACTCCAGAAAGGCGGTAGCCGTGTACGCAGGGTATGGTGGCGGTAAAAATCATTCTAGCCACGCGTTGCCGCCGCGGTTCTTGTACAGTCTCGGCATGCCATGCGTTGCCACCACAACCCCGACCATTGCGCCACTGTGACTGTCCACAGACTCCTTTCCGTTGCCGTTGTCGGTCTTGCCGCGCTGTTGCTGGGTGGATGCGGCACCACGCCCACCGCGCTCAGGGCGCAAGGCGTGCCGGATGGCATCGAATACCCGGCACGGCTGACACCGGAGCAAGCCGGTGACGTCACGATCTACGCCATAGGCTTGGTGGGCACGCCCTACCGCTACGGCGGCAACACCCCGCAATCGGGCTTTGACTGCAGCGGACTGATCGGCCATGTCTACCAGACGCGCGCGCAGATTGCACCACCGCGCACCGTGGCCAAGTTGAATGGCTGGGGCTATCCGGTGGCGACCCAAAACATCCGTTCAGGCGACCTGGTCATCTTTTCGCAGCGCGACGTGGTCACCCATGCAGGCATTTACGTGGGCCAGGGACGGTTTGTACACGCGCCGTCCAGTGGCGGGGACGTGCGGTTGGACTACTTGGCATCGAAATACTGGTCGGCGCAGCAGACCAGCTTTCGTCGTCCGTAGGGCATAACCCCCTCACGTTGCCGTGTTCCAATAGGGTACCAACTCTGTGTCGCTACTGAAGAACCCATGAACCACACTACCCAAGGACTGGAACGGTTTGTAGAAGCCCAAGACCCGGTTTACCAAAACGTCGTCGCCGAACTTTCAATGGGGCACAAGGAAACGCACTGGATGTGGTTTGTCTTTCCGCAACTCAAGGAGTTGGGGCGTAGCGCCATGGCCAAGCGCTACGGCATTGAATCGGCAGAAGAGGCAAAGGCCTACCTCGCGCATCCCGTGCTGGGCCAACGTCTGGTCGAATGCACCCGTCTGCTACTGGCCCAGAGAAACGCTAACGCCTTTGAGATTTTTGGATCCCCTGATGACGTCAAGCTGCGCTCCTGCATGACGCTGTTTTCTGTCACGGCTCCCCAAGAGCCGGTATTCAGCCAGGCCATAGACATTTTTTTCAACGGCAAGGCTGACGAGGTCACTGTGAAACTGCTCGGACCTGCAGTTACCAAGAAATAGCTGGCGTAACCCCCACGCGGAGTCAAACGGTACGGCTCCTTGGGTGTGCTCGCGAGTCGTCAACGCGTCGCTCAGAGCCTTCGACTGCCAGGGCCGTGCCACTGGATGGGTTTCACCGTGGCGGTTGTCTGCCCCGAGCACCCTTTGCACCCCCCACCGCACGCCACTTTTGATGGGTTCACCGTGGTACCCGCTGCGAGAGCAGACGTATCGCCAGCGATCGACAACACGCACAGCCTCAGCCGCGCTTTCCAGGTGCCAGGTAGCATGTAGAACAAGCTATACGCAGCGCACACCGCTACGAGGGCGTAGACGATAAGGTATTCCCACATAGCCGAATGGTTTAGGTGAGCCATAGGGCGACCCGGTAGGTAATAAAGGCAGCGACGTAGGCAAGCGCAAACAAGTAGCCCGCCATCAACAGCGGATAACGCCACGAGTTGGTCTCGCGTTTCACCACCGCCAACGTCGACAGGCATTGCGGGGCAAAAACGTACCAGGCAAGCAAGGAGTAGGCAGTTGCCAGTGACCAGCCACCGGCGATCAATGGAGTCAGTGCAGTGGCGGTTTCGCCTCCGGTATTTGACAGGGCATAAACAGTCCCCAAGGCTCCCACTGCAACCTCCCTGGCGGCCATTCCGGGCACCAGGGCAATGGAAATCTGCCAGTTGAATCCAATTGGGTGGAAGACTACTTCCAGGGCGCGGCCGATCATCCCTGCAAAACTGTATTGGATAGCCGCGCCAGCGGCGTCGGGCGGCGGCCCGGGAAAGGTGGCAAGGAACCACAATACAACCATCAACGAAAAAATGATGGTTCCAACGCGCGACAAGAAGATGGTCACGCGTTGCCATAAACCCAGCGCAACGCTATACACACTCGGTATGCGATACGGCGGCAACTCCAGCATCAAAGGCTGGTAGTGCGGTGCGCTGGACAATTTTTTGTAGACCCATCCAACCGCCATGGCCGACACGATCCCGGCAACGTACAGCGCAAAAAGGGTAAGCCCTTGCAGCCCGAAATAACCGATATTGCGCTGCGGGACAAAAGCGCCAATCAACAAAGCGTACAGAGGAAGCCGTGCAGAACACGTCATCAACGGCGCAATCATGATTGTGGCCAAGCGATCCCGCGCGTTCGGTATCGTGCGGGTTGCCATGATTCCGGGTATGGCACACGCAAAGCTCGACAGCAGCGGAATGAACGCGCGACCGGATAGGCCCACCTTGCCCATCAGGTTGTCCAGCAAGAATGCAGCGCGCGGCAAATAACCGGATTCCTCCAGCACCAAAATGAAGAAAAACAGAATCAGGATCTGGGGCAGAAAAACCAGAACGCTACCGACCCCGGCAATGATGCCGTCGACCAGCAGGCTGCGCAGCATGCCCTCCGCCATATGTCCATTGACCGCATCCCCTGCGGCGGCAACCGTCTGCTTGATCGCATCCATCGGCAGATTGGCCCAAGCAAATACCGCTTGAAAAACCAGAAATAGCAGGGCGGCCAGCAGTACCAGACCGTACACCGGATGCATGACGACCGCATCCACACCGTGGTTAAACCGATGGATCTGGGAAGCATTGGGAACTGCGACGGCGAGGATCTGGTTTACGCGCAACTGCAACGCCGTCGTATCCGGCGCAGAGGTACGGCCATCGTGTAGCGGCACTCCACCTGCCGTGGATCGCGCCGCGGTCAACGCGGACTGCACAGCGGTCAACAGCGCCTCGCGCCCGTTGTCTGCCGCTGAGCCAAACCACTGGCGCCATGGGCTATTGCGAACCGCCACCGTTTCAATGACCAACACCCCCAATTCCTGGGCAAGCCGGGCTACATCGATCCGCAGGCCACGCGCGCGCGCGACATCCATCATGTTCAGCGCCAACACAACCGGGCGCCCCAGGTTGCACAGCTGCAGTACGAGGCGCAAGCCCATACGCAGGTTGGTCGCGTCCACCACGGCAACAATAACGTCGGGTGCCGGTTCGCCAGCGCGCTGCCCCATGACTACATCATGGGTTACTGCCTCGTCCACCGTCGCGGGGTTCAAGCTGTAGACACCGGGAAGATCAAGCACCGAGACCACAGGCCCCTCAGGAAGCTTGGCCCAACCCTCCTTGCGCTCAACTGTCACCCCTGCGTAATTGGCCACCTTTTGCCTTGCGCCAGTCAACAAATTGAACAGCGCGGTTTTGCCACAGTTGGGGTTGCCTACCAAGGCAAACGTAGCTTTGCCCAACCCTTCTGCCGCGAGTGTTGGTGATGCGATAGCTCTCACGCCCGTACCTCGGTGTTGGGCAATGCACGATCGGAGGTCGATCGAACGTCGACGTGTACACACGCCGCCTCGACCGCGCGCAGCGCAAAGATGCTGTCACCGATCTGTACGGCCAAGGGTTCGCGACCGCCCGGGCCCTTGCGCAGAACCGTCAGGCTCTCACCTGGCAAAAATCCCAGTTCAGCCAAGCGACTCAGCAGCGACGGGTCCAGGGCAGAGTCCCGTGGCGTACGCAGCTCTTTCACCGTCGCGGCACGTTGCGGCATCAGATCCAACAAGCAAACAGACTCCAACATAGATATTCCTTGCGGCTGCACCACGTCGTTAACAAAGCAAGCAGTCAACCCCTATCGGTGGGCCTACAGCTGTAGACGGCACACAGGGTGGGACACCATCCTCAGAAATGAGAATGGGAGTGGTTATCACTCATTGTGATTGTAGTTGACCGGCTAGCGGCGCAGGACCCGTCTCCATGCATGGACCGTACACACAATAGGCCATACCAGGCCGATCCACCAATGCGTTACCGAAAGTGTGTCTCGCCACGAACCCGGGCCGTACAAAAGACCTAATCCCGCCACAGACAGAATTGCGCAGAAGACGACCGTAAAAACACCCATGGCCCAAGTCCATTCGCGCGTGCGCCGACCCCAGACTTGACGAATATGGGGCCATACCCAACGACCTAACATCGTTAAAAAAACCCAGGTCAAAACGCCATGTGCCACCGTTGCGCATCGCTGCAGGTTTTCCTGCCAGGCTGGCAACTCGGCTACGGAGTCTCTACCAAAAAGATGCATGGTCACACCCGTCAACCACAAACTGACGGTGAGCGTGACTAGCCACCCAACAGCGGTTGTGCTCCATCCGGCGTGTCGACGCGCGTTTTGCATGCTTAAGCTCTCCAGAGCAAAGCGCCGTGCGTGCGCAAGATGCGCTGAAGGCGCGGACAAACCGGCGCAGATTGCAGCCCCCACTTGGTCAGCGCATCGGCCGTTACGCAGTCCCTTGCGTAGACCGTGCAGGTAGCCCATCCGCCTATGGACCTGGCGCGTCCGGAGGGAACAAACTCCGTGTTGAGTGCTTTCCCGGTCGATGTCGCCAAGGCAGCGTTGCGTATAGATTTCAGCCCGTTGAGCTTCTTGACGCGATTTGGCGCGTTGTGACTGCGAACTTGAACAGGCCAGTCCCAAACACCCGAAGCACGGAGGTCCCCTCCCGCATTGACCAAAACTGTGTGGAGGCCGCTGGCATTGAGGACAGTGATTGCTTGGTCCACGGCGTAACCCTTCGCAATTCCACCCAGATCCAGGCGCATGGGACGCCGGAGATAGACAATATCCTCACCCATAATAGAGAGATCTTGCAAGCACACGTCAGGGGAAAGGCTCAGTCCAAAGAAGGCCGGGCGCCTGCTCTGCCTCGACAGCCGGTTCGCTGCCAACACCGGATCAAAAGCACCGAGGCTGGTTCTGTACCAGTATTTGGCAAGACGCAATACGTTTACCGTGTGCGAAGAAACCGTCGCTTGCGACTCGGGCGCCGCGCGGGCTATTCGCGCCAGGTCAGAGTCCGGGCAATGGGCACTCATGGCTTGCTCAATACTGTGAACCGCCTGAAAAGCCTGGTCTATGGCTTGGTGCACACGGGCCAACGCATGGCTGTCTGCAAATGTCTCTGCCGGGATCTGAACCTGTATCGTGACCAGTGTCCCCAACAGCGCGCGCGCTCTTTGCACCAGCCGATGCAGCGCACCACAAGTTTCGCCACTATGCACGTCAGCTTCCAGAAACCTGCAACGTCTGGGCAATGGCGCTAAGGCGCTGGGCACCTTGTGTGACGTGCTGACATGACAATGTCGCCCCGGAAATGTTGCGAATGTCATCCCCCACGCGTATCTGCCCCGCGCCCTTTCGACCAACAAATTGCTTACGCCAAGAAGCGTTGCGAATTTCGGCTCCGTGGGACTCCCGGTACGCCAGAATTTCAAGTCCCGTCATGCTGCCGTCTGCCGAGAATCCGACAGCGTAATCGATCAGTTCGTACTTACCAATCACGCGGTCGGCCATCACCCAGCCAAGCCGCTGCCCGCCGGCCGTGCCCACCCAGCATTGCGGTGCAAATCCCCGCGGCACAGAGGTTTGCGTAATCGCGGCCAACTCGGCAATCCGCGCAGCATCCAGAACCAATGGCATAGCGGTAAAGCCACTGGCTTGTGGCAGTAGCAATTTCTGCGCTTGTTCGATATCCAGAAACGTGGTCGCGAACGCAGGCAAACTCCACACGGCACCGACAGTTGTACCCACGACAGCGAGATGTCGTATCGACTGGCGACGAGAGATCATGCTTGCACCCTTAAGGACTCTATCCCGCCATTGTCACTTAAAAGTGGAAGCCAACTCCCAAGTTGAAACGGTCGAGATTGCTGTCGTTCAGGTAGCGCTGCACATCCATCTTCAGGACCACTTGCGGATTCAAGTAAAAGTTGGTTCCCACTGTCCACACGCGGGTGTCTGGCTGTATCGATGGCGCAAGCCCCATACCCAGACCAGAGAACCCACGCGCAGTGTTTAACTGCTCGTAGCGAACAAACGGAGCCAGCGAATAGTCACCCTTCTGCCACAGGCGGTACGCGGCTTGTGCGTATGCGCCGCTGAATGTGCTGGGTACCGGTGTGGGCTGGCCGGCGAAAGTAGCGTTCAATTCGTCAACATTGTTGAATTGGCCTGCAGCAGCCAGCAAGGAAAAGTCCCAGTTGCCGGGTTGCCACCGGGCATGCAATTCAGTCAGCAAAAGGTTGGCGTCAGGCGCCGCGAAGCCAACTTGACGGTGTCCGACACCACCAGTGAACACGCTTCCCCCAAAGTTCAGTCCAGGGATGCCGTTGTAATTCAGCGCTCCGTAGATAGCCAAGTTCCTAGCCTTCGCGAATTGGCCTTCTTGGTGAATGGCCGCCAATGGTGACGTTTGGCCGTCAGTACTGGCCGCATCCCATTTGGTCAAATCAAAATTGGTGACCAGTCCGGCGTCCCAGCGCAAACCGGCCTCCGTGGTTCCGCGCAATCCGAAGCCCATTTCACGCCATGTACTGGGAATAATGGCCGTTTCAACCAGGTTGCGATCCACGCCGTAGAAGTGCGTTGGCTCATGTACTTCATTCACATAACCGATGGGCATCAAAAATAGGCCAGCCTTGGCCGTCAAGTTTTTGCTCAGGTCATGCTCAACGTAAAACTGTTCAAAGGCTACTTCGCCGCGGTCGCCCGCGGACACGACCGCATTCTCGATTTCCAACTCCGCTGCAAACCGTGTTTGCTCGTCAAAGCGGTAGGCCCAACCGAGAACACCACGGCGCACTGTGGCCTCTGCGGCCGCCGGGTCGTTCGAAGGTCGCTTGTAGGTCATCTCCCCGTATCCAAAGAAGTTCAGGCCACTGCCGCCGTTGTAAGCGGGCGCACTGTGCGCTGCCGATGCTTGAGCAGGTTCCGGGGTATTTTGTGCGGCTACCGGCGGAGCGACCTGCGCAATTGCTGTAACTGGCGTGCTGTTGCGTTTGAGCGAGTCCAGTTCACTGCGCACCTGCAGCAGTTCTTCGCGCAGGCGCTTGATTTCACCCAAGACTTCGGCATTGCTCTGCGCAGCGGCGGTGGTGTGAAGGCTAGCGACTGCGGCGGCGGCTATCAAGGTGAGTTTTAGAGTGTGTTGCATGGTCTTGTCCTTATGTTGATTCGTTCTTAGGGTTTGTAGCCGTCCGTGAGCGTGCGCAAGAAAGCCACCACGTCCTGGATTTCTGCTTCCGTCAAAGATGGGGCATCACCAAACTTTTTGTTGTATGGGGCCTCTGTCACGTTCACGTTCCCGCGTAGCTCGGCTGGCAGGTCGTTGTATGGCGTGGGGTTCCCCAATGCATCCATCGGAAACCAGAGGTCCGCGTTCGTATCGCGCGTAACGTAGAAGCGCACCACCTGCTCCAGCGAATCAAACTGTCCATTGTGGAAAAAGCGTTTGCGCAGACCAACATTGCGCAGGCTTGGGACCTTGAATTTTCCGCACAGATCCGTACGGGATACCAAGTCGGCGCGCGCAGGCCCGCACAACCCGACATCAAAATAGGTTGCATCTGTGTTCGCTGCGATGGTGCCGTTACGTGCAATACCCAAACTGTCGTACGTGAAGTCAGTAAATAGCGCGCCTGGCGCGTTTGCTGGTTTGGTGCTGGGGTGGCAGGCCGCGCAATTTCCTTTGTCTTCGCGGTTGAACAATGCTAGCCCACGCAATTCCGCGTCCGTCAGCTTGGCCGCACCACGGGTGAAGGCATCGAACTTGCTATTGAAAGCGGCAAAGTCGGGATCCTCGCGCTGGTAACGCTCAAGCGCCATAACCATCCGATCGAAAGCGGTGTTCGGGTCAGAAAGAATGTCCGCCCCAAACACAGCTTTGAACTCATCGGCATAGGACGCCTTGGCAAGTTTCAAGACCAGGCTGGCGACGTCCAGATTGCCCATCTCGTTGTCACTCAAGAACGGACGACGCGCCTGATCCGCCAAGGTGTTGGCACGACCATCCCAGGTAAACCCTCCTGTGGGCGTGCCGTCGGGCGCAAAACGAAAGGCCGAATTGAAGCGCAAGTATCCCAACGCCGGTGGCAACCGTGTTCCCGGCTGGTCCAGATTAGCCCCGCCAAATGCCACCGGTGTCGCAAAAGGGGAAGCATGCCCCATGTCTGGATCGTGGCAACTGGCGCACGCCAATTTTCCAGACGCCGACAGACTCGGGTCCCTAAATATCTTTTGTCCAAGAGCAGCCACCGCACCCAGTGATTCGGAAGCGGGGGCAGTTGTCGGTTTATCCGAACCGCCGCACGCAGTGAGCGCAACTGCAAATACTAAGCCTGAAGCGATTGAGAGGGCTACGCGCAATACGGAACGCTCCCCTCCGTTGGACTGACTGTTTTCGGGTCTCTTACTGACGAGCATGCATTTACCAGCGCTTAACGTTGGCCCTTTTTGAGTTGGTGTATGTGTGACCTCCGTTCACGCGAGGCCAATGTGCTCACAGAACGTTGCCTTCGCGCAGGACATACGGGCGAGCCCTACGGAATGACAGCTGGCGCAACCGTGGAGATTGTATCTATTAAATGCGAATAACTCGCATTCGTATGCCAAATTTTTGCCCCGCGTCTTACCGGTGGCCTTTGGACCATGCTCTTCGGTTACGCATTGTTACTTTCAATCCCATGGGGTTCGACATCCACTTTCGCAACACGATCGTTATAAGTTTGTCACCGAACCGAAAGGTTCTTTCACTTGAGGAGACTTTTATGAGCATGACAAATCCGAACCAACGTATTCATCCCGTCATCGCAGTAGCAGCGGTGTCAGTCACTGTGGTGAGCTTGTTAGGCATTGGCGCATTGACGGGTCTGTTGCCCAGCTCCCATGGCGTTACCGCACGCGCATCAGCCTTGTCCAGTCAAATCGCTGAAGAACCGGCTCGCGCATCCCTGCCCGCCCAACACGACATGCCAGCGAAGGCAGAGGTGCAAAAAATTGTTACACGCCCAGTGCAGGTGCATTCGAAGGGCTCGCAACAACAGCCCGTTACCCAAACTGCGCAAAACCAAGCAGCACCACCCCCTGCGTCGGCACCTGCACAACAAACCCAGCCGGCGGCCCAGCAAAACAGCCCGGTTGGAATTGGAGTGGGCGCAGTGATCGGTGGTTTGCTTGGTAACCAGGTCGGCAGTGGAAACGGGAAGACATTGGCAACCATCGCTGGTGCAGTGGGTGGCGGCTACATAGGCAACGAAGTTGCAAAACGGAATCGTTAATAGCTATGAAAACTCTAGTTGCTCTTTCGATGTTGGCGTGCCTGGGACTCAGCGGGTGTGGCGGTGGCGGAGACGCGTATGTTGAAGTGACGGCGCCCGCGGCACAGTTCACCGTTCAGCCGACCTACGAATATTTAACGCATCCAACGATTTCCGGCCTGGAATACCTCAACAGTGCGACCGGGTCAGAGTCCCATTTCACGACAGCTGCCGGCGGCTACACGGGCTACACCGGCGACGACACGGTCGCATTCGTGCTGGGTGACATCTTGCTGTTCACTCTACCCGGGGATTTACCGCACGAATACGCGTCACTTTACGATGCGAACCGTTATTTCAACGCGACTCTGCACAGCGATATTGCCGTTGAAAACTTGATGGCATTCCTGATGGCGGTTGACGATGATGGCGACTATGCCAACGGCATACAGATTTCTTATCCTGTGCGATCGGCGGCGCGCGGTCTTAGAGTGAACTTCAACCAATCGGCGTTCAATTTCCGCAGTGACCCTAACGTCCAGTATGCAACAGCGATACTTTCGGGAAACACCCTATATGGATCACGAGCGCTACCGACTCCGGGGCAAGCGCAATACGCGTTGCGGACACCGTAGACTTCACGCGATCTGCTGGGGTTACGGAGGTGAGCCTGCCCGCCCGTTTTCGATGTTTTCCATTTGAGAAAATGAGGAACACGCACCACGGCCCGTGATCGGCAACGGCTTCTTCTTAACCAAGGGCTTAGCCGTCACAAAAGCGCCGTTACTTCAATGGACAACTTGCGAAGTTGCCGGCTGTTGAACGCTTGACAGTACAACGACCATACTTCTAGCGGTTCACTAATGGTGCGGCTGGCGGGGATCGAACCCACGACCCTTGGCTTCGGAGGCCAATACTCTATCCACTGAGCTACAGCCGCACGGCTGAATAATCAACAACACCGCATATTTTCGCACATCCCCTGGCGCACTCCGCGGCTGCGACTAAGGCCTGACCTTGTTGACCTGCAAGGCGATGCCTTTGGCTCCCACTTGGACGGTCTGCACTGCCGATATCAAGTCGCCAGGTTCGGCTTGGGCCATGCCGGATTTGGAAATCCGCGCCTCTACCTCGACCGTGCCGGCTGTTGAAATACGGGCTTGCGGGCTCATGGCCAGCGAGTCATCCAATGTGAACTGCAGTGGAAACGCAACGGCGGGTACGCGCAAGACGGCAACCGGCATGCGGGTGCCCGGCACGCGGGCGATCACCATCACGGTGTCACCTGCACCGGCCTTGGATTTCAGCGCGGCGTCCAGCTCAACCCGCCCACTGACACTGGCCGAGGCCGCACCAGCCTTGGTGCTGGGGCTGTCGTCGGTAACGGGTTTGGATTTTGTACCGGCCTGTTGTTGAACGGCAGCACCCTTGGGCGCCGTCTTACCGGCCGCCGCGTAAGCCGCCTCAATGGCTTGTTGCAACATGCGTGCATCTTCAGAGTCCGGCTCCACCTGCGGCACCAGCCGCTCCCAGATGCGCAGCGCCGCATCAAACTGGTTGGCGCGGAATGCCGCCGTGCCGGCCAGCCACAGCGCCATCGCGTTTTGCGGATCGACCTTGAGCGCCTTGGCGATCAGTTGGGCTGGCTTGCCTGCAAAGTTACCGTTGGCATTGGTCGCAGCCAGGTCTGCATAGATGGCCAGCAATTGGGCATCGGTGTCCATGAAAGCCCCCGCACGTTCGAAAGCCCGCTCGGCTTCGGCATTACGCCCCAGCATCTTGTAAGAGCGCGCCAGCATGGCCCAGCCCTGCAGGTTGTCTGGTTCCTTTTCCAGTTTCATCGCCAGGTTCGCGACCAGGCGCTCCATGTCTTGGGGCGTAGCCGCGCGTTGCGGCCCATTGACGGCATCCAGCGTGGCCGGGCTGCCCAGCAGAAGGTACAGGCACACGGCCACGATGGGCACCAGCAGGCCGAGTGCCAGCATCGTTTTCTTGGGTGCGCGCACGGTGGCAGCATCGTCGCTCTCACGGGTGTCGTCAATGACGCGGCGTTGCAGTTCGGCACGGGCCTGCACGTAGTCCTCTTCGGCGATCATGTTGTCGGCGCGGTCGCGGTCCAGGCGCGCAGCCTGGTCGCGGTAGATGGCAGCGTTGAACTGTCGGCGCGACACCTGCGTGGATGATTTCTTCCACCAGAAAGGCCGGAACAGCAAAACCAGGACCAGCGCCAATGCCAGTGACCCGGCAGCCAAAAAACCCGTCATGTATCGCCTTCCCGTAACAGCGCGTCGGCGCGCTTGCGTTCTTCATCCGTCAAACCACCAGCGGCACCCTTGATCTCGGCGTTGCGCCGGCGCAGGTATACGAACAAGCCCACTACACCCGCCACCATCAACCCGAAAGGTCCTGCCCACAACAGCCAGGTAGTGGGCTTGACCGGAGGGCGGTAGAGCACAAAGTCGCCATAGCGGCTGACCATGAATTCCTTGATCTCGGCATCGGTCTTGCCCTGCTTGATCAGCGTGCGCAATTCCCGGCGCAGGTCCATGGCCAGGTCGGCCCGCGAGCCTGCCAGCGATTCGTTCTGGCAGACCAGGCAACGCAGTTCTTCGGAGATGACTATCAACCGCTGCTCCACCACCGGGTCTTCCGCCAACAAGACCGCGTCCTTGGCGGCAACGCCACCGCAGGTCAGCAGCGCCAGCAACAGGGCGTAGAAAATTTTCACGATTTCTTCTTCAACTCGTTGATGAGGGGAATGATGGTCTTCTGCATCGCTTCCATCGTGATGGGTCCGATGTGCTTGTAGCGAATGACACCCGCCTTGTCGATGACATAGCTCTCGGGCACGCCGTAGACGCCGTAGTCGATACCGACCCGGCCATCTGCATCAAACGCGGTCAGGTCATATGGGTTGCCGCTGCGCTTCAAGACACCCAAAGCCTCCTTGCGCTGGTCCTTGTAATCCAGGCCGATCAGCGGCGCCACCTTGGCGCGGGCAAACTCCACCAGCACCGGATGTTCCTGCCGGCACGCCACGCACCACGAGGCCCACACATTGAACAGCCAGACCTGGCCCTTCATATCCTCGGGCGAGAACTGCGCGTCAGCCTTTTCAAGCTGGTCGATCTTGAAGGCGGGCGCCGGTTTGTTGACCAGCGGCGACGGCACTTCGCGTGGGTCCAAGCCCAAACCCAGGGCCAAAAAACCCACCAAGACAGCAAACAGTGCGAGTGGGATCAGCGTCTTTGCGTTCATGTGGCGGCTCCCCTAGCCAATACGGCATCGGCAGCGCCGGCCTTCACCTTGATGCGGTAGCGGCGGTCTGCCATGGCCAACAGGCCGCCCAGGGCCATGAACACGCAGCCACCCCAGATCCAGTCCACAAAGGGTTTGAAGTACACGCGAACCGCCCAAGCCTTGCCTTCCAGCGGCTCACCCAGCGACACATACACGTCACGGGTGAAGCCGGCATCGATGGCCGCTTCGGTCATCGGCATCGTGGACGAGAAATAGTTGCGCTTCTCAGGGCGCAGTAATTGGATGCTGTTGCCCCCGACTCGGCTGACCTCAAAGGCGCCCTGGGCAGCACTATAGTTGGGGCCGGGTACATCCTTGACGCCGACCATTTTGAACTCGTAGCCACCCACCTTGACCGTGTCGCCCGGCTCCATGCGCACATCCTGCTCTTCCTGGAAACCGCCAACCATCGTGACGCCGAACACGAACACAGCAATGCCGAAGTGGCCGAAATGCATGCCCCAGAACGACGCGGGCGGCATGCCCGATTTCAGCCGCCGCGCCACTTGGATCACGCCTGATGCGGCAATCCACACCGACAGCGCCACGCCCAAACCGGTCAGCACGGTCCAGCCACCCATCAGGCTGGGTACCAAGCCGCCCGCCACCAAGGCCAGCACGCCGGGTATCCACATCCGCAATGCAATGTCCTTGATGTCTGCGCTCTTCCAGCGCGCCAACGGCACCGCTGCCATCAGAAACAGCACCGGCGTCATGATGGGCACAAACACCGCGTTGAAGTAAGGCGGGCCGACCGAAATCTTGCCAAGATGCAGAGCGTCGATGATCAGCGGGTACAGCGTACCCAACAGCACCGATGCGCAAGCCACTACCAGTAACACATTGCCCGCCAGCATCAGCGATTCGCGCGACACCAGGGCGAAGGAACCACCCAACGCAACCTTCGGCGCGCGCCATGCAAACAGCGCGAGCGATGAGCCCACTACCAGCACCAGCAACACCAGAATGAAGATACCGCGCCGCGGATCGGTCGCAAACGCGTGCACGGACGTCAGCACGCCGGAGCGCACCAGGAAAGTCCCCAATAGCGACAGCGAAAACGCGCCAATGGCCAGCAGCACGGTCCAGCTCTTGAAGCTGCCGCGCTTCTCGGTGACCGCCAGCGAATGCAGCAGCGCCGTGCCGAGCAGCCAGGGCAAAAAAGATGCGTTTTCAACCGGGTCCCAGAACCACCAGCCGCCCCAGCCCAGTTCGTAATACGCCCACCACGAACCCAGCGCAATGCCCAGCGTCAGGAAGACCCAGGCCGCAGTCGTCCACGGCCGCGACCAGCGCGCCCACGCGGCATCGAGCCGGCCCGACAGCAGCGCCGCAATGGCAAAGGCAAAAGCCACTGAGAAACCGACATAACCCATGTACAGCATCGGCGGATGGAAGATCAAACCCGGGTCTTGCAGCAGCGGGTTCAGATCGCGCCCATTCTCTGCTGCGGGCAGCAGACGATCGAACGGGTTCGATGTGAACAGAACGAACAGCAGCAAGCCCGCTGTTACCAGACCCAGCACGCCTATGACGCGGGCCACCATCGCATCGTCCAGTGTGCGCGAGAACTGCGCCACCGCAACCGTCCATCCCGACAGCATCAACACCCACAGCAACAGCGAACCTTCATGACCGCCCCACACTGCGCCAAAACGGAACAGCGTCGGCAACTGGGCATTGGAATGCGCCGCCACGTATTGCACCGAGAAGTCGTTGGTGTAAAAACTCCAGGCCAAGGCCGCGAATGATGCGGCCATCAACAGGAACAAGACCTGTGCGGCCGGCCGCGCAAGCAGCACCCATTCGCGCCGCCCATAGTGGGCACCCGCAATGGGGAGCGTGCCCTGGACCAGGGCTACGCAGAGGGCCAGGATGAGGGCAAACTGCCCGAGCTCAGGGGTCATAACGTGGTGCCGCCTTTGTTCTTTTGTGCCTTGTCCAGCGCGTCTTTGGCTTCGGGTGGCATGTAGTTTTCGTCATGCTTGGCCAGGACTTCGGTGGCGATGTATTCACCGCCGGTGTTTTGCTTGACCTGCACCACGGCACCCTTGCCCTCCTTGAACAGGTCGGGCAGTATGCCGGTGTAGGCCACCGCTATGTCCTGCACCATATCGGTCATCACAAAGTGCACGGTCAGGTTGTCGCGCTTCAGCGATCCGGCCTTGACCATGCCGCCGATCCGAAATTCCCGCAACTTGGGTGCCTTGCCCGCCTTCACCTCGCTGGGGGTTACGTACAGCGCAATATTGCTATTGAGCGCGTTCAACAACAAGGCGGCGGCAATACCGACGGCCACCAGGCCCCCGCCGATAATGGCGGCGCGTTTTCTCCAGGCTTTCACGTGTGATCCATTTCCATCTGTTCGGCCGCAGCCTGCCTGCGCAGGGTGCGCACGGCAAGGGTGTGACGCTGGCGCACCAGCAAAGGTTCCACAACAAAGGCTAAAGCGCAGGCGCCAAAGCTGCCCCACACGTACAGGGCGTAGCCGCCCATTGCAAAGAATTCGGACGCTGAGTTCCAGTTCATGCCTTGACCTCCTGCAATTGCTTGACCCAGTCAGTGTGCGCCTCGCGCTCCAGCACAATGGCGCGCGCACGGGTCAGCGCAACGGCAATCGAATACATCCACAGGCACAGCGCCATCAGCAGCATGCCCCACAGCATGGTCATGGCCATCGACGGCGACTTGGTCAACGACACCGACGAACCCTGGTGCAAGGTGTTCCACCACTTGACCGAGAAATAGATGATGGGCACGTTGACGACGCCGACCAGCGCCAGAATAGCCCCCGCCTTGTCGGCGCGGCGCGGGTCGTCAATGGAAGCCTGCAGCGCGATAAAGCCCAGGTACAGGAAGAACAGGATCAGCTCCGAGGTCAGCCGCGCATCCCACACCCACCAGGTTCCCCACATGGGTTTGCCCCAGAAGGCCCCGGTCCACAGCGACAGGAAAGCCATCAGCGCGCCGGTGGGTGCCAAAGCCTGGGCCATCATGCTGGACAGGCGCGCGTTCAGTGACAGCCCCATCGCGGCCCAGCCGGCCATCACCATATAGATGAACATGGACATCCACGAGGTGGGCACGTGGATGAAAATGATGCGGTATCCCTCGCCCTGCGTGGCGTCGGTGGGCGCCACGAAGAAGCCCAGCCACAGCCCGGCGATGCCAAACACCGCGGTCAGCACCCAGAACACGGGGATCAGCTTGCCCGCCAGTGGGTAGAAGGCCTGGGGACTGGCAAATTTGAACCAGTTAGTCGGTTGTTGCTTGCTCATTCCAATGCAATCCTCAAGGCCGCCGCAGTTGCCCACGGCGCAAAAAAAGTAGCCAGCGCCAACAGCGCCGCCAACAGCGACAAATGCCCTTCGGCGCCCAGGCCCGAGACATGAGCCTCCACCGCACCAGCGCCAAAAATCAACGCCGGCACATACAGCGGCAGCACCAGCAGGCTCAGCAACACACCGCCGCCGCGCACACCCAGCGTCAACGCGGCGCCAATGGCACCGATCAACGACAACAGCGGCGTGCCCAGCAGCAGGGCCAGCATTAGCACGCCCAACGCGCTGGCATTCAGATCAAATTGCAGACCCAGCACCGGCGCTATCAGCACCAGCGGCAGGCCGCTGACCAGCCAGTGGGCAGCGATCTTGCCCACTACCAACCATACCAGAGGGGTTGGCGACAGCGCCATCTGCTCCAGCGTGCCATCCGCATGGTCGGCCGCGAACATGCGCTGCAGGCCGAGCATCGTAGCCAGCAGGGCGCCTACCCACAGCACGCCAGGTGCGATCTTGCGCAGCAAATCCGGCTCCGGCCCAATGCCCAGCGGAAACAAGCTGCTGACAATGACAAAGAAGAACAGCGCGGTCAACACCTCGCTCTTGCGCCGCACGACCAGCAGCAGGTCGCGGCGCAGCGTGGCCCAGGTGGCAAGCACCGCGTTCACAACTGCACCACCCGTCCGTCGGCCAGTGGCACGGCCTGGTGGCTGGTGATGACGGCCATGCCGCCTCCGGCCAGGTGTTCGCCAACCAGCGCGGCCAACAGGTCCACGGCCTTGGTATCCAATGCGGTAAAGGGCTCGTCCAGCACCCACAGGCTGGCTTTGCGCGTGGCCAGCCGCGCCAGCATGACGCGACGTTTCTGCCCGGCTGACAGCACGCGCACCGGCAGCTCCTCGCGGCCGCGCAGTCCAAAACGTACCAGCGCGGCCAGAGCCGCGTTTTCTATGAGGTCGGCGCCATCCATGGCAGCGGCAAATGCCAGGTTTTCCAGCGCCGTAAGGTCTTCTTTCAGCGCGCCGTGGTGGCCAAAGAACAGGCGGTTGTAGCGGTAGCCGGAGTCAGCATCGTGGATGGACCGCCCGCCCCAGCGCACTTCGCCTTCGGCCGGATGCGACAGACCTGCCAGCAAGCGCAGCAAACTGGTCTTGCCGGCGCCGTTTTCACCCCGCACGTGCAGCCACTCCCCCGCGTCCACGGCGAGGTCCAGTTGGGCAAACAGTCGGCGTTCGCCGCGCACGCAGCAGAGGCCGTGTGCGCTCAGCATGAAACGAATTGGAAGATCAATTTGGAAGAAGCCTGGCCCGGGCTTTGTGGCACGCCCTTCAGGGGGAAGGACAACGGTAGCCATTGTAAACAACCCGTCCTGTGGCACCCGTTGGGAAAGGCTATCTCACAAGGGCGTGGCGGCTTGCAAAAGTGCAGGTCTGCCGTGCCCGCTGCCCCAGTCGGGGCGAGACGGCCCGTTATAATCCTACGTTCTTTACGCGCGCGCATCCGACCATTTGAGGACCCCATGAGCAACCACAGCAACGCACCTGGCCACGACGACGAGGCCCACACCGGCCCTATCAAGAATCCCAAGCAACTGTTGCTGGCCGTGCTCTATTCTTTTGTCGTTCCCATTTTCCTGATCATCGGCTTGGTGCACTACGTGACATCGGCCAACAAACCGCTGGCCGGTTCGGTCAACCTGGAGCAATCCACGGTGTCACGCATCCAAAAAGTCGGCAGCGTCGAAATCCGCGATGCCAACCGCCCCATGAAGGCTGGTGAAGAGGTCTTCAAGGCCCAATGCTCCACCTGCCACGCGAACGGCGTTGCTGGCGCCCCCAAGTTTGGCGACGCTGCCGCCTGGGCGCCCCGTATCAAGACCGGCTTTGAAGCTCTGTGGAACTCTGCCCTCAAGGGCAAGGGTGCCATGGGTGCGCAAAGCGGTGGTGACTTTGACGATTTTGAAATTGCCCGTGCAGTGGTCTATATGGCCAACGCCGGTGGCGCCAAGTTTGCAGAGCCTGTAAAAGCTGCACCGGCTGCCGCAAAACCCTGAATTCCTTTGGCCAGGTCTTATTTGCCGGCCTTAGCGCCGGCTTTTTTCTGGGCGCTTGTTTTACATGTCAGATTGGCCTGCAGCCCTCGCCAGTCACGCGTAAGCCGCTCCTATTTTTGTAGCAAATCTTGTACTGATGCTGGACTGCTGACGTAACCATAGTGGGCCGCCAATCCATCACGCTGCGCGGTTTGCACGGTCCACAATCCGGCCTCAACCGCCTGCGCGGCTAACTCCACATCCTGCGTATGGACAAGGCCAAAGCCCAGCGGTGTCTCCAGGTACAACCAGCCCTGCTCGTCTGTCAGGCAGGCCGTGCAAACCGTGGGCTGGCCGGTGTGGGTCTGCAGCGTGTAGTCGGCCTGCACACGCCATATCCACGGCGTGGCGGCCAATTCGACATACACCCGCTGCGGTCCATTCTGAAAAAACCAGCGGCCCTGTTCGTCGGCCATGTAATTGCGGTTGATGAAGGCGATCAGCTTGTCGTGGGTCAGCAAAGACCCCTTGGCGGCTGGCTGCCCGCCGACAAACGGCCCCAGTGACTGCACGCGGTCGTCGCGCATGTACCAGTTGCCGCGGGTATCCAGGCCCAGCCAGCCGTAGCAATCCGGCACGTTCGGCCATTTGGCCATGGCCTGGCGAACGATGTCATCCATGGGTGGAGGTCCTTGTATGGGGTAGGTGTTGCAGCAGCCAGCCGCCGACCGCGTCCGGCATGGCCCACACATGGGCAGGTGGGCGCCCCTGCGGAAAGCCCACGTGGCCGCCGTGTGAGGGCTGCCACAGCGTGACGTGCGAGCCGACCTCCTGTATCGATGGCAAGCTGGACGCCGGCACGAACGGGTCATTGCGGGCATTGACCACCAGGGCCGGTATCTTGATTTGGCGCAGGTGCGGCTTGGCCGACGCCCGGCTCCAGTAGTCGTCGGTATTTTTGAAACCGTGCAGTGGCGCCGTGAAAACATTGTCGAACGCGTAAAGGTCTTTAGCCTGCAACAGCGCGTCGCGGTCGAACAGCCCCGGGTGCTGGGCCAGCTTGCGCAAGGCTTTGGGCTTCATCGTGTTCAGAAACATACGCGTGTATACCAGCCGGTTGAAGCCCTTGCCGATGGCGTGGCCGCCGGCCGCCAAATCGATGGGCGAGCTGACCGCCGCCACGGCCGACACCACTGCGGACGCCGCGGCGCCCATTTCCTGCGCCCAGCGCAGCAGGGCATTGCCGCCTAGCGACACGCCCACGGCCAGGATGGGGCCGCTGTGCTGATCACAGAAACGCTGCAGCACCCAGCCCACCTCTACATGGTCGCCGGAGTGGTAGGCCCGCGGGCCCAGGTTCAACTCACCGCTGCAGCCGCGAAAGTGCGGCACGGCGTAGGCCATGCCATGTTCACGGGCGAAGTCGGCAAAGGCTTGGGCGTAATGGCTGGCGGATGAGCCCTCCAGACCGTGGAACAGCACGAGCAGGGTTTGAGCCGCACCAACCGCAGGCGTTGGAAGCACATCCGGCCGCCGCGCAGGGCCGCCCCAAGCAAGGCCAGCCCCCTCGGGGGGCAGCGCAGTACACGCAGTGACAAGCGTGGGGGCTACCATCCAGTCCACATCAATGAAGTCAGCATCCGGCGTTGTCCAGCGTTCGCGCCGGTATTGCGGCAGCGTGCCCTTGACCCGGCGCGCATACAGGGCGGGCCAGATGGTCTGCAGGTTGCCGCCGGGCAACCACCGGGGTGCTACATAATTCATAGCTGAGTAATCAATCCAATCGGGGGCTCGGACCCCATTTTACTCAGTGCAGAACCTGGGACACCTGGTTGATTTCCTGCACCGCGTCCTGTGTGCCGGGGCTGGCATGGTGCACCACCAGCCGCCACCCCTGGGGTGTCAGGTGGTAGACGTTGGTGGCCAGCACAAAGGCGTGGGCCGGGCCTTCGCTGGTCATCACCTCGATACGCTCCAGTACATTGTGCACTGCACTGGCCATGGATGCGATACGCCGAATGGATTCGGCCTGGACCTGGATCGAACCCTCATGGCCAAAAATGGCGTCAAAAGCCGCGCGGATCGCCAACGCGCCCACAACACGCGGCCCTCCGGGGTGTATGCACACGATATCGTCTTCGTCAGCCCAGCAGACCATCAGCTTTTCGATGTCCGCCGATTGCAGCGCTTCGTAAAACGCAGCCTCCACCTGGTCGGGAGTGACGCCAAAGGTGGCGGCTTGCTGGCGTGCTTTGGGCATGGGGCGGCTGGGGGGTTGTTCGTACCATTGTGACGCGTTTATCCACGCCACCAAAAACAAAACCGCCCGAAGGCGGTTTTGTGCGCTAGTGCAAAGCGTTTACTTTTTGAGACGGTACTTGCGCAGGGCAGCAATTTCTGCCGCAATGACGTACATCTCCGATTGGGCCTTGGCCACATCGAATTCCGTTTTGGCGTTCTTGAGTGCTTCTTCAGCAGCCGCTTTGGCCGCATTGGCCTTCTCTTCATCCAGGTCTTTACCCCGGATAGCCGTGTCTGACAGTACCGTGATGCGGTTGGGTTGCACTTCCAAAATGCCACCGGCGACGAAGACAAACTCTTCGCTGCCGTCAGCCTTCTCGATGCGCACCGAGCCAGCCTTGATGCGGGTGATCAGGGGGGTGTGGCGGGGATAGATGCCGAGTTCGCCAGCCTCACCGGGCAAAGCCACAAACTTGGCTTCACCGGAGTAGATGGATTCTTCAGCACTGACCACGTCAACATGGATGGTGTTCATGGCTTAGACCTTTTTGGCCTTCTCGATGGCTTCGTCGATGGTACCGACCATGTAGAACGCCTGTTCTGGCATGTGGTCGCATTCGCCGTTGACGATCATCTTGAAGCCGCGGATGGTTTCCGACAGCGGAACGTACTTGCCGGGGGAACCGGTAAACACTTCAGCCACGTGGAAAGGCTGGCTCAGGAAACGCTGGATCTTGCGGGCACGTGCCACAGCCAGTTTGTCTTCTGGAGCCAAGTCATCCATACCCATGATGGCGATGATGTCGCGCAGTTCGCGGTAGCGCTGCAGTGTGCCCTGCACAGCGCGGGCTGTGTTGTAGTGCTCTTCACCGACCACGTTGGGGGACAGCTGGCGGCTGGTGGAATCCAGTGGATCGACCGCAGGGTAGATACCCAGCGATGCGATGTCACGGGACAACACGACGGTGGAGTCCAAGTGGGCGAAAGTCGTAGCAGGCGATGGATCGGTCAAGTCATCCGCTGGCACGTAAACGGCCTGGATGGAAGTGATGGAACCCACCTTGGTCGATGTAATACGCTCTTGCAGACGGCCCATTTCTTCGGCCAGTGTAGGCTGGTAACCCACGGCGGAAGGCATACGACCCAACAGCGCGGACACTTCGGTTCCGGCCAGTGTGTAGCGGTAGATGTTGTCCACGAAGAACAGAACATCCTTGCCTTCGTCTCGGAAGGATTCGGCGATGGTCAGACCCGTCAAGGCCACGCGCAAACGGTTGCCTGGGGGCTCATTCATCTGACCGTAAACCATGGCGACTTTGGAGTCTTCCAGCTTTTCCAGGTTCACAACGCCGGAGTCTGCCATCTCGTGGTAGAAGTCATTGCCCTCACGGGTACGCTCACCCACACCGGCAAACACGGACAAACCGCTGTGTGCCTTGGCGATGTTGTTGATCAACTCCATCATGTTCACGGTCTTGCCCACGCCGGCGCCGCCGAACAGGCCAACCTTGCCGCCCTTGGCGAACGGGCAAACCAGGTCAATCACCTTGATGCCGGTTTCCAGCAGTTCTTGCGATGGGCTCAGTTCGTCGTATGCGGGAGCCTTGCGGTGAATCGACATGGTCAATTCAGAGCTGACGGGACCGCGCTCGTCGATAGGCGAACCCAGCACGTCCATGATGCGACCCAGTGTGGCCTTGCCCACGGGGACTTGAATGGAGTCAGCGGTGTTCTTGACGATCATGCCGCGGCGCAGGCCGTCGGAAGAGCCCAAGGCAATGGTACGCACAATGCCGTCACCCAATTGCTGTTGAACTTCCAGCGTCAGTGCCGAACCGTCCATCTTGAGCGCGTCATAGATCTTTGGCATCTGGTTGCGTGGAAATTCCACGTCGACCACGGCGCCAATACACTGAACAATTTTCCCTTGAACGCCTGCGTTCACATTTGCTTGAGCCATTACGTTTGCTCCAAAAATAAATTCGATTAAACCGCCGCTGCGCCTGCCACAATTTCCGAAAGTTCTTTCGTAATTGCCGCTTGCCGCGTTTTGTTGTAGACCAATTTCAGCTCGGCGATCACGTTGCCGGCGTTGTCGGTAGCAGCCTTCATGGCCACCATGCGCGCTGCGTGTTCCGACGCCATGTTCTCAGCAACAGACTGGAACACGATGGCTTCGGCGTAGCGCACCAACAACTCGTCGATGACCGTCTGGGCATCGGGTTCGTAGATGTAATCCCAGCTGGTTTCCCCGCCACTGTCTTTGGACTCTTCGGCCATCTTCTCGGCAGATAAAGGCAGCAGTTGTTCCAGAACAGGCTCCTGCTTCATGGTGCTGACAAACTTGTTGTAGCACACGTAGACCGCGCTGACCTCACCCTTGACATAGGCGTCGAGCAGAACCTTGACCGGCCCGATGAGCTTGTCCAGGTGCGGCTTGTCGCCCAGGTGGGTAATGTGCGAAACCACTTTGGCGCCGACGCGGCCCAAAAAGCCCAAACCCTTGCTGCCGATCGCCACAGTCAGCGGCGATTTGCCGGCCGACTGGGATTCGCGCAACTTCAGGGTCACCGCACGGAACAGATTGGTGTTCAAACCGCCGCACAAGCCCTTGTCCGTGGTCACCACAATGTAGCCCACCGACTTGCCGTCGTTGGTCTTCATGAATGGATGCACGTACTCTGGGTTGGCTTTCCCCAGGTTGCTGGCGATGTTGCGAACCTTGTCGCTGTATGGACGGGCGGCGCGCATGCGCTCTTGCGCCTTGCGCATCTTGGACACGGAAATCATTTCCATGGCCTTGGTGATCTTCTTGGTGTTTTCCACCGATTTGATCTTGGTGCGTAATTCCTTGCCTGATGCCATAAGTGCCCCTTTTGCGTTGATTCGTTAAAGACCCGTTACAGAGTCCGAATCAGGCAAACGTCTTCTTGAAGGCAGCCGTAGCGGCAGACAGTTCGGCTTCAGCCTCTTTGTCCAGCGCCTTGGTGGCTTCCAGCTTGGCCAACAGAGCAGCGTGCTTGTCTTTCAGGTAGGCGTGCAGACCGTGTTCGAAGGCCAGAACCTTGTTCACGGGCAGATCGTCCATGAAGCCCTTGTTCACCGAGAACAGCGTAGCACCCATCAGGCTGATGGGCAGGGGGCTGTACTGGGCTTGCTTCAGCAACTCGGTCACGCGGGCACCGCGGTCCAGCTGCTTGCGGGTGGCTTCGTCCAAGTCAGACGCGAACTGCGCGAACGCGGCCAATTCACGGTACTGTGCCAAGTCGGTACGGATACCGCCGGACTGGCCCTTGATGATCTTGGTCTGTGCGGCGCTACCGACGCGGGACACCGAGATACCGGCGTTGATCGCGGGGCGGATACCGGCGTTGAACAACGAGGTTTCCAAGAAGATCTGGCCGTCGGTAATCGAAATCACGTTGGTTGGCACGAAGGCCGACACGTCACCTGCTTGGGTTTCGATGATAGGCAGAGCGGTCAAAGAACCGGTCTTGCCCTTCACGGCGCCCTTGGTGAAGTCTTCAACGTATTTTTCGTTGACGCGTGCGGCGCGCTCCAGCAGACGGCTGTGGAGATAGAACACGTCGCCGGGGTAGGCTTCGCGGCCTGGTGGGCGGCGCAGCAGCAGGGACACTTGGCGGTATGCAACAGCTTGTTTGGACAAGTCGTCATACACGATCAGCGCGTCTTCACCGCGGTCGCGGAAGTACTCGCCCATGGTGCAACCGGAGTAAGCCGACACGTACTGCATGGCAGCCGATTCGGAAGCGGTTGCAGCCACGACGATGGTGTATTCCATCGCGCCGGCTTGTTCCAGCGAACGCACCACGTTCTTGATCGACGAGGCCTTTTGGCCAATCGCGACGTAAACGCAGGTCATGTTCTGACCCTTTTGGTTGATGATGGCGTCAATCGCAACAGCCGTTTTACCGGTCTGGCGGTCACCAATGATCAGTTCGCGCTGGCCACGGCCCACGGGCACCATGGAGTCAATGGACTTCAGACCCGTTTGCATGGGCTGGTCCACCGATTTACGGGCGATAACACCAGGCGCAACCTTTTCGATCACGTCTGTCATCTTGGCGTTGATGGGACCCTTGCCGTCGATAGGCTGACCCAGCGCATTGACCACGCGGCCTTTGAGCTCGGGACCGACTGGAACTTCCAGAATACGGCCTGTGCACTTGACGATATCGCCTTCGGAGATGTGCTCGTATTCACCCAAGATCACGGAACCGACCGAGTCGCGCTCCAGATTCAGGGCCAGACCGTAGGTGGGCATACCATCGCTACCGGCCGGGAATTCAAGCATTTCGCCCTGCATCACATCGGACAAACCGTGGATGCGGCAAATGCCGTCCGTCACGGAAACCACGGTGCCCTGGTTGCGAATATCGCTAGTCGCGGCCAAGCCTTCGATGCGGCTCTTGATCAGTTCAGAAATTTCTGCTGGATTGAGTTGCATGACTCTTTCCTTCTTTCGTTAAATTGTGGCCTTCTACCAGGGCTTGCGCCTCAAGCAGTAAGAGCTACTTTCATTTGTTCCAAACGGGCTTTGACGGAAGTGTCGAGCACCTCGTCGCCGACCACCACACGAATGCCACCGATCAGCTCGGGCTGCAGCACAACACTGGTGTTGAGTTTGCGGCCAAAACGTTTCTCCAGCATCGCGCTCACCTCAGCCAGTGCGCTCCCATCAATTGGGAAGGCGCTGTAGACCACCGCATCGGATGAGCCACTCTGTGCGTTCTTGAGCACGCGAAACTGGTGGGCGATTTCCGGCAAAGCACCCAGGCGTCCGTTTTCAATCACGGTGCGCAAGAAGTTCTTGGCCTGTTCCGGCAATGCCGTCTTGGCGACCGAAGCGATCAGGTCAAAAACCTGATCCACGCTGACTTTGGGACTATCGGCAAACTGCAGCAACTGCGCGTTTTGCGCAATCACACCCAGTTCGTCGACCCATGCAGCGGCCGTGGACAGGTCTGACGCAGAAGCCTTGAACAGCGCTTCGGCGTACGGCCGGGCAATAGTGGCAAGTTCAGCCATGGTCGTGACCTCTTACAGCTCAGTCTTCAGACGACCCAGCAGGTCGGCATGAACACCAGCATTGACTTCCTTGCGGAGAATCTGCTCAGCGCCCTTGACCGCCAGTGCGGCGACCTGCTCGCGCAGCGCCTCACGTGCCTTGATCGTCTGTTGATCTGCTTCCGCTTTGGCGGCGGCGATGATCTTGTTCGCTTCATCGGTGGCTTTGGCCTTGGCCTCTTCCACGATGGCCTGGCCACGGCGTTCGGCATCTGCCAAACGGGCTGCGGTTTCGGTACGCGACTTGGTCAGTTCTTCTTCGACACGCTTGTTGGCAGACGACAGTTCGGATTTGGCCTTGTCAGCCGCAGCCAGTCCGTCGGCAATCTTGCCGGCACGTTCGTCCAGTGCAGCCGCTATGGGCGGCCACACGAACTTCATCGTGAACAACACAAGCAATGCGAAGACGATGGCTTGCGCCACCAGTGTTCCATTAATGTTCACAGTAAGTCTCCTAGTGCGAGGTTTGCAGCCAGGAATTACTTAGCAGCTGCAGAGGCGATAACGCGGGCGATTTGAGCAATGAACGGGTTGGCAGTTGCGAACCACAGGGCAATACCGGTACCGATAATGAAAGCCGCGTCAATCAGACCAGCCAACACGAACATCTTGGTCTGCAGTTCACCCATCAGTTCTGGCTGGCGAGCAGCTGCTTCGAGGTACTTGCTACCCATGATGCCGATACCGATACAAGCACCCAAAGCGCCCAAACCGATGATCAGACCAGCAGCCAGAGCAGCAAAACTAATAACTTCCATGATTCACTCCTAAATAAACAAAGAAAAAAAACAAACTAAACCAGAAACAAACTCAGAAAAATCAATGTGCGTCGTGTGCCTGGCCGATGTAGACCAGGGTCAACATCATGAACACGAACGCCTGCAGCAAGATGATGATCAAGTGGAATGCCGCCCAGAACCAGCCGGCCGCCACATGCAACAACATCAGCGCAATGCTGCCGCCCGGGGCTTCCGAGAAAGCCCACGAACCACCCATCAGGGCGATCAGCATGAATATCAGCTCGCCGGCATACATGTTGCCAAACAGTCGCATGCCGTGGGACACGGTTTTGGCGGTGAACGAAATCAACTGCTCAGCGAGATTCACAACCGCCAGGATGACCGCGAAGATCGGGTTCTTGCTGGTGCCGAATGGAGCCGTCACCAACTCATGCGCCCAGCCACCCAGACCCTTGATCTTCATGTTGTAGAACAGGCAAATCAACAAGACAGATACCGACAGACCCATGGTGACCGACAGATCGGCACTAGGGACGACGCGCAAATAGGCGTGGTGCGGATCGTGACCCGCAGCGCCATAGGCCCAAGACCAGATCGCAGGCAACAGGTCCAATGGCAACAAGTCCATCGCGTTCAACAGGAAAATCCACACAAACACAGTCAGCGCCAGCGGAGCGACCAGCTTGCGGCTGTTGGCGTTGTGAACGATGGACTTAGCCTGGCCGTCCACCATTTCGTACAGGAACTCGACAGCAGCCTGGAAACGGCCCGGCACGCCGGATGTTGCCTTGCGGGCGGCCTTCCACAGAAAGAAGGAGCCCAACAAGCCCAAGGTGATCGAGAAAAACAGGGAATCGAGGTTGAAGACGGAGAAATCAACGATTTCCGTCTGCGGCTTGTTTTGCCAATGCGTCAGGTGGTGAACAATGTATTCACTCGACGTGGGTGCTGCGTGCGCTACTTCGGACATATTCAACTCTTTTAAGCTCTTAAATCTGTTTAGGCTTGGGGCGCTTCAACAGCGCCAACCAATACATCTTCAAAGTCACAAACAGGCCGGCCAACATGGCCAACCAGCTCAAATCTGCAATCAGCTTGGGCGCCAAGGCAAGCATTGCCAAAGCCACCACCAACTTGACCGCTTCCCACAAAAAGAAGCCAAAACTTGCCGTACCCGCATTGATGGACGAAAACCGGCTCATCAGGCCCCGGGCAAACAGCGCCGCCGGGATTATCACCGCAAGCGCACCGTATGCTGCCGACAAACCGGTAGACACGTTGCCCGAGACACCCCAGGCAATCAAAGCAACCACCAGACCCGCCACACACTGCAAACCCACGATCCACCAGGGCGATACCGCCGGATCTCGCAACCGAAGGGCTTGCGCTTCTTGCGTGGTCAGCGACTTGAAGTCCGGCTCGTCTGCCCCATATTCATCCCAGCCGTGTGAAAGCGCCATCGTCGACATCTCGAGTTATAGACAGTTAACACAGCCAGTTAACAAGCGGTTACATGCACCAATTGCGGCAAAGCCCCTGATTATACGTAGAAACCCGCAACGGGCCAGAAATTTTCACCTACCTGGTGCGTTTACGTACGTTCACGTACCGACCCAAACCGGCCGCTGTCTTACAGGGCGATAATTTGAACATGCACTCGTTACCCCATTTGCCCTGTTATCTGAACGGTGAATTCACGCTGTTGCCGGACGCCAAAATCAGTGTCATGGACCGGGGTTTCATCTTTGGCGACGGGGTCTACGAAGTGGTACCGGTCTATGGCGGTCAGCCCTTTCGCTTCGCCCAGCACATGGCCCGGCTGGCCCGCAACCTGACGGAACTGCGGCTGCCCCACCCGCTGACGGATACGCAGTGGCAACGTGTTGTATCAAATTTGATAGCACGCTACGCTGAATCCGTGGGGGCTGGCGTCGAAAATACCGACCAACTGGTGTACATCCAGATCACCCGCGGCGTGGCCCTGCGCGACCACGCCATGCTGGCCGACATGCAGCCCACCGTGTTTGCGATGAGCAACTGCATGGTCCAGCCAACGGACGAACAACGCGCTGCGGGCGTAGCCTGTGTGACCGCCGACGACTTCCGCTGGCAGAAAGCCCACATCAAAAGCACCAGCCTGCTGGGTTCAGTTTTCGCTCGCCAGATCAGTATTGACGCCGACGCGATGGAGACCGTCATGTTCAGGGACAGTTACCTCAGCGAGGCCGCTTCCAGCAACGTCTGGGTGGTCAAAAGCGGCACCGTTTTGGGGCCTCCGCGCGACAACCTGGTGTTGGAAGGCATCCGCTACGGCCTGATCGAGTCCATCTGCCAAGAACAGGGCATCCCCTTTGAACTGCGCCGCATCCACCGCGACGAGGTATTGGCGGCCGACGAACTGCTGCTGTCCAGCGCAACCAAAGAGGTGCTGCCCATAACCACGCTGGATGGCCAAGCCGTTGGCAGCGCCCGGCCCGGCCCGGTTTACCACGCGCTGTACGCTGGCTACCAGGCGGCCAAGCAAAGGCACCCCCACGGAAACACGAACCTATGACCTCTTCCAGCCCCCCATCCTCCGACGACAACACACCCCCCGACGCTGCGCCCGCGCCGCGCCAGGAATCGCTGATCGACTACCCTTCGCTGTTCCCCATCAAGGTCATGGGGATCAAGGTGGATGGCCTGGTCCACGCCATCACCCACATCGCCCACCAGTTCGACCCGGCCTTTGACGCCAGCACGATTGAATTGCGCGAGAGCAAGGGTGGCAAATACATTGGCGTGACCATTACCGTGATGGCCACCAGTCGCGAACAGCTGGACGAGCTGTACCGCACGCTGTCCACGCACCCGATGGTCAAAGTGGTGTTGTGACGCTTGCTGCTCTTAAATTGCGCGTTATTTGCTTTTATAAAAACCGGCGCATCGTTTCTTGTGAAAATAATTTGACATTTATTTTCATACAAATATCATCGTGGGCGTCTTATAGAAATCCCCATGACTGAATCACAGCAGCGCGCCGGTCGCTACATCCAGCAAACCACAGGTTACAAGGCGTTCATTCCAGAAGCCTTGCCTCCAGTCCCAGAGATTGAATTCGATGGCGAACTGCGTACGCTACTGTCCCAGGCCGACCGCGACGTCGCCCGTCTGGACGCTATCGCTGCACTGCTTCCGAATCCAGACCTCTTCGTCGCCATGTACGTACGCCACGAGGCCGTGCTGTCGTCACAAATAGAGGGTACGCAAAGCACGCTGGAAGATGTGCTCGCCTTTGAAGCCCAGGGCACGAGTAACGACTCCCCCAAGGACGTGGAAGAAGTCATCAACTACGTGCGCGCCATGAACCACGGGCTGCGTCGCTTGGGCGAGCTGCCGCTCAGCCTGCGCCTGCTGCGCGAGATCCACGGCGAGCTCATGCACAACGTGCGCGGCGGAGAAAAAACGCCCGGCGAATTCCGCACCTCCCAAAACTGGATTGGCCCGGCGGGCAGTTCACTGTCAAATGCATCCTTTGTGCCGCCTCCGCCTCACGAGTTAGTGAACGCACTCGGCGCCTTGGAAAAGTTTTTGCACGAAGGCAAATCCACCGTGCCCGTGCTGATCCGCTGCGGCCTGGCCCATGCGCAGTTTGAAACCATTCACCCCTTTCTGGACGGCAATGGCCGCGTCGGGCGCCTGCTCATAACACTCATCTTGTGCGAAGAGCAGGCCTTGTCGCGTCCGCTGTTGTACCTGTCGGTGTTTCTCAAGGCACACCGGCTTGAGTATTACGACCGGCTCACCGCCATCCGCAACCACGGCCACTGGGAACAGTGGCTCAAGTTCTTTCTGCGTGGCGTGAGCCAGACTGCCCGCACCGCCACCCGTACCGCAACAGAAATAGTCAACATGCGCGAAACCCACCGCAGCGCATTGATGAAAAGCCCCAAGGCGCTCAAGCTGCTCGACAGCCTGTTTCAACAGCCGCTGGTGTCGCCCAACCGCATTGCAGAGATTGTGGGTTGCACCCACCCCACAGCCGTCAAACTGGCACGCGACCTGGAAGCGCGCGGCTGGCTGCGTGAAGTTACCGGCTTTGAACGCAACCGCTTGTACCGCTACCAGCCCTATATGGAACTCTTCCACCGCGAGACAGTGGAAGCTACCTTTGCAGCCCAGCAGGGCTGACCCCAACTTTTCGCGACCTAATAACCCATGCCCACCCTAGACTGGCTCAACCGCGCAAGCGCCTTCACCACCGCTGCACGCGTGCCCTACCGGCTGTTAGAGCAGGTGTCGGTTCACGCCTCTACTACTCGGGTGGAGCCCGTAGAAACTCTGCCACCTGCACAAGCCGATTTGTTGACCACTCGCCCAGAGCCCATCGACGGAGTTGTGGCTTCGACAAGCCCAGCCCACACGGGGACCGCTGACAACCTGCTGATCCACGGCGACAACCTTGAAGCGCTCAAAGCGTTGCTACCGTTCTACCGGGGCCAAGTGAAATGCATCTTCATCGACCCGCCCTACAACACCAAGAGTGCGTTTGAGCATTACGACGACAACCTAGAGCACGCGCAGTGGCTCAGCATGATGCTGCCGCGCCTGCAGCTGTTGCGCGAATTGCTGCGGGAGGACGGAAGCATCTGGGTGACGATTGATGACAACGAGGGGCATTACCTCAAGGTGCTGATGGATGAGGTGTTTGGCCGAGGGAATTTTGTGGCTAACGTGGTTTGGCAAAAGGTCTACTCCGTCAAAGGTTCGGCCCAACACTTATCGGACATGCACGACCACATTCACGTTTTCGCAAAGTCGAAAGCGCATTGGGTCGCACACCGCATACCTCGATCAGACAAGAGTGCAGCCCTATTTCGTAATATCGACAACGATCCACGAGGGCCTTGGCGCGCCGGTCCTTTGGCGGCCCGAAACCATTACAGCCTGGGAACTTACTCCATAACCTGCCCGTCTGGGCGCGTCATCGCTGGCCCTCCGACAGGTTCGTACTGGCGGGTGTCACACGAAAAGCTGATGCAAATGCATGCCGAAGGCAGAATTTGGTGGGGGAAAGACGGGAACAACGTACCAGCCCCAAAGATATTCCTAGAGGAAGTCTCTGACGGAATCACGCCTGCTACGTTGTGGCGACATGAGGAGGTTGGTCACAACCAAGATGCAAAGCGCGAGTCGTTGGCATTATTTGGCGATACGGTTTTTGGAACACCAAAGCCAGAAACATTGATGCACCGCATCCTCCACATAGCCACCAACCCCGGCGACCTCGTCCTCGACAGCTTCCTGGGTTCCGGCACCACCGTAGCAGTCGCCCACAAGATGGGCCGCCGCTGGATTGGCATCGAGCTGGGCGAGCACGCCGCCACACACTGTGTGCCGCGCCTGCAAAAGGTCATAGACGGCGAACAAGGAGGAGTCAGCAAAGCGCTCAGCTGGACTGGCGGCGGCGGATTTCGTTTCGTGCGGCTCGGCGCAACGGTGTTTGACGAGAGCGGTCGCATTCACCCTGCGGTCCGCTTTGCCACGCTGGCCGCGTTTGTGTGGCAGCAGGAAACCGGCGCCGCTTTTGACCCGCAAGCGGCTGCACCTGGCACTCCCTACTTGGGTACCCACTCTGTTTTTGATAGCTGTTTGTGCACAGAAGGCGGGGGCCAGGAGGCTATTTTTCTTGTAAAGCGACCACAGTTTGCCTGCTACCTGCTGTTCAATGGCATTCTGGGCGACAAACGCCCGGCCAGCGGCAACGTGCTGACGCTGGCCGTGCTGGACGCCCTGCTGGCGCTGCACGCCACCACTGCCGAACCCAACGCCACCCTGCTGGTCTACGGCGAAGCCTGCCGCTTGGGTGAAGAGCGCTTGAAGCAAGCCCGGGTGACGTTCAAACACATTCCCTATGACGTGAGGGCACGGTGAGCACCATGCAAGATTACGCAACGCAACTGGATGCCTTCAGACGCATGCCAGCTGAAACGGAATGGTTGGAATTCAAGGAAGCCAAGAACAGCTTCGATACGGACACGTTTGGTCGATATGTCTCGGCCTTGTCCAATGAGGCAAACCTGCATGGGCGCGAATCGGGTTGGCTGATTTTTGGCGTGAAAGACAAGATTGACTCCAACAACGGCGAGCGACCGATAGTAGGTAGCTACTATGCAGCAACTATGGCCGACCTCAATGCGCTGAAGCATCAGGTCTATAGCCACACATCGCCCGCTGTCGGCTTGAATGACCCCATTGAAGTCGCCCACCCGGACTGTGCTCCAAGCTCCCGGGTTTTGATGTGGCGCATCCCCGCCGCCGCTCCCGGTATGCCAATGGCTTGGAAGGATCATTATTACGGCCGTTCAGGAGAGTCCTTGGGCGGACTGCCACTCAACAAACTAGATTCCTTGCGTGCACAGTCTGTCCTGCATGACTGGTCTGCAGTGCTGGCAACCGACGACTGGAACTTGCTTGACCCGTTGGCGATTGAACACAGCCAGGCGCTCTACAAACGCCGCCACGCGACACACGCACAGGTTCTGTCAACGCTGCAGCATCAGTCGGTTTCCGACTGGCTGCACGGTTTGCGGCTGGCAAAAGATGGCAAGTTAACCCGCGCAGCCTTGGTGCTCATGGGCAAGCCCACTGCAGCGACCGCTTTGGGCGGCCCCACACCACGAACGACCTGGGTTTTGAATGACCACACCGGCACAATTCAAACCCACCAACACTTTGACTTGCCACTCGTGATGGCCATTGACCAGTTGGTCGCCAAGCTGCGCATCATTGAGGTGAGCTTGCTCCCGCCACGGCAAACCGCGCCCCTGAATCTGCCCAACTACGACGACTGGGTGATCCGCGAGGCCCTGCACAACTGCATCGCGCACCAGGACTATGCACAAGGTGGGCGAGTTCGCGTCACGGAGTCGCCGGACTCATTGACCTTCTTCAACCTGGGCCGCTTTTTGCCTGGCACGGTTGCGCGCGTACTGGGCAGCCGCCAGCCCGAGCAACGCTATCGCAATGCCTGTCTGGCAAACGCCATGGTGGAGCTGGATTTGATGGAGACGCTCAACAGCGGCTTGCCAAAAATGTTCCGGCTACAACGTGAACGGTTTTTCCCAATGCCAGATTTTGAGTTTGAGCAGGCTCCGGACTCGGTCAGCGTGCGTATCTATGGCAAGACACTGGATGAAAAGTATGTCCATGCACTCATGTCAGCGACGGCGCTGTCGCTGGAAGACGCCATTTTGTTAGACCGTGTACAGAAGAGCCAACCACTGATGCCCGAACAGGTGAAACGGTTGCGAGCCAAAAACCTCGTCGCAGGGCGGGGGGCAAAAATCTTCATCTCGGCGCAAGTAGCGGATGCGACTAACAGTCAGAACCAGTATGTGTTGAACAAAGCATTCGACGACGACTATTACAAGCGCATCTTAGTTAATCGCCTACAACTTGGGCCCACGTCAGGCGTCGAGTTGCGGCAGCTCGTTATAGACAAGTTGCCCGCTGTGCTGAATCCTCAGGAAAAAGAGACGAAGGTGAAAAACTTGCGGACAGCGTTGCGTTTGCGCGGGCTGGATGGTGTTTTCATTGAGGTGGTGCCCACTGGCCCCAGTCGAGGACCAAGCGCGGTGTGGCGCATCAAGCATTGAGAGTTGTTTAACTGTCCCCCCGAACCAATCGTTAACCCGTGTTTTAAACAACTTTGAAAAAAATATTCATTCAAATCAATGACTTACATTGTTTAAACATTGGGTCTTTCAAAACAATTTAAACAACTTCCACTCCCTATGTCCACCCTAACCCTCAAGTCTTACCAACAAGCCGCCCTGGATTGCCTGGCCACGTTTGCCCGTGCGGCCCAGCAAAAAGGCCCGGCCTTGGCGTTCGGTGAGCTAGTGGGTCGGCCCTACAACCCGGACCCGTTTGGCGAGGTGCCTTGCGTGTGCCTGCGCATTCCCACTGGCGGGGGCAAAACACTGATGGCTGCGCACGCGGTGCGGGTATTGGCACGGGAATGGCGCGCTACTGATGCGCCAGTCATGGTATGGCTGGTGCCTAGCGACACCATTCGCAGCCAAACGCTCAAGGCATTGCAAACCACCGGCCACCCCTACCGCGAAGCGCTAGAAGCCAGTTACGGCGCAGATGTACGGGTCTGCGTGCTGGAGGACTTGGCAAACATTGCGCCGACCGACTGGGGCCAGCGCGCCGTGGTGGTAGTGGCAACCATCCAAAGTTTTCGCATTGACGATACGGACAAGCGCAATGTGTACAGCTTCTCCGAGCGTTTTGAGCGACATTTCAAAGTGCGCGACGAACAGCAGTTGCGTGTGCTGCGCGATTTGCCCGATGCGGTAGTTACCGCAGAGGAGGCCGCCAGCGACACCAGCGGCGTGCTGGCAGGTTTTGTAGGCCAACCGCGCTGGAGCCTGGCAAATTGGCTGGCGCTGCACGAGCCGCTAGTGATTGTGGATGAAGCGCACAACACCAAAACCGACAAGAGCTTTACAGCACTCAGACGGCTGAACCCCAGCGCTATTCTGGAACTGACTGCCACCCCCATCTCCACCAAAACCAATGTGCTGTACCACGTGAGCGCGCAAGAGCTGGCGGCGGAAAGCATGATCAAGCTGCCCATCGCGCTGGCCGAGCATCCGCAAGGCTGGCAACAGGCGGTGTTTGCGGCGGTGCAGACACAACGTGCGCTGGAAGGCGAGGCCCTGAAAGATGAGTCCACGGGCCACGGCTACGTGCGCCCCATCGTGCTGTTCCAAGCACAAAACGAGAACGATGAAGTGCCGCCTGCGGCCCTGCGCAAGCACCTAGAAGACGAGCTGCACATTCCTGCTGACCACATCAAGGTTGCCACGGGCGACACCCGCGAACTGGAAGGGCTGGACCTGGCAGCACGCGACTGCCCGGTGCGCTTTGTGATTACCGTGCAGGCACTGCGTGAGGGCTGGGACTGCCCATTTGCCTACGTGTTGTGTTCGCTGCAAAAGCTGTCCAGCGCTACAGCGGTGGAGCAATTGCTGGGCCGGGTGCTGCGCATGCCGTATGCCAAGCCCCGTGGGCGTGCTGCGCTGAACCGCGCCTACGCCCATGTGTGCGAAGCCAAGTTCTCAACGGCGGCCCACGAATTGGCCGACCGGCTGATCAACAACATGGGGTTTGAGGCGCTGGATGTGGCGTCCATGGTGGTGCAGCAGTCTAGCCTGCCCCTGTTTGAGGGGTTTGAACAAAATACCCCTCTAGCCCCCGTCAACATTGCGCAAGTAACTACTAATTTTGTAGCTAGTTCATTGACTCCCGAGCTACAAACTGCGGCGGGCGTGACGGTGGCGCAGGTGGGCGGAGAGCAAACCTGGGTGGTGACCGGCCACATCAGCCCCGAAGTGGGGGCGCAGCTGGTGGCCCAGGTGCGCGGCGCCAGGAAGCAAGAACACGTGCAGGCCAAGGTAGCGCAACACAACGCGCTGGTAGCTGCCCAGTCGTCCCCCGCTTCGCGCGGCGAGCGCTTTGCCCCCATTCCCACGCTGGGCTACCGCAGCACCCCGCAGGGTCAGCTGTGGCCGCTGGAACGCGAAGCGGTGCTAGAGGCGGTGGAGCTGGATTTGCTCACGCCGGAGGCGATTAGCCTGCCCGGCTTTCAGGTGGTGGAGCAGTCGAACACGTTTGAGATTTACCTTAAAGACTCACACGTCAAGCTACGCGCGGCGGACGCCAATCAAATCGCGTTTGACTATGGCTCCACCACCATTACCGCGGAGGACCTGGTGCGCTGGCTGGACCAATCGCTGTTTCAAAAGCTGCCGGAACTGACGCAGTGGCAACGTACCTCGTACTTTGCGGCCGTGATCAACCACCTGATTCATGAGAAAGGCGTTTCGCTCGTCACCTTGGCGAAAACCCGTTTCCGCTTGGCGCAGGACATAGAAGGCCGGGTCGGCGACCTCAAAGACAAAGCCGCTAAATCGCACTTCCGCCAATTGGTGCTGGAGGAAGCGTGGGACATTGAACCTGATTGGTCGCGTCCGCTGGTATTTGAGGCCAACCGTTACCCGGTGCCCGCCGGGTCGCGCTACAGCGGGCGCTACCAGTTCAACAAGCACTTTTATCCCGTGCAAGCGGATTTAAAAGATGGCGGTGAGGAGTTCTTCTGTGCGCAGTTGCTGGATAACCATGCCAAGGTCAAGTACTGGGTGCGCAACCTGACCACCGCGCCCTGTGGCTTTGGGTTGGCCACGTCCAAAGGACACTTCTACCCGGACTTTGTGGCGGAGTTGCTGGACGGGCGCATTGCAGTGGTGGAATACAAGGGCGCGCACTTAGTAAGCGACCCGTATGAGATCGAAAAACGCCAGGTGGGTGAGCTATGGGCGCGCAAAAGCCAGGGGCGGTGCCTGTTTGGGCAAATTACCAAAGAGCGTGATGGCGTTGGCACGGCGGGCCAACTGGACGCCTTACTGGCATGACCATAGACATCCGCCACCTCGGCCGCGTGGACTACGAGCCCACCTATGTCGCCATGCAGGAGTTTACAAGCCAAAGAGGCTTGCAGCCCACGCCAGACGAGCGTGACCAGCTATGGATTTGTGAGCACCCTGCGGTCTTCACGCAGGGTCTTGCGGGCAAGGCGGAGCATATTTTCATGCCCGGCGACATCCCGGTGGTACAGACCAACCGCGGCGGACAGGTCACCTTCCACGGGCCGGGCCAGGTGGTGGCTTATCCGCTGATCGACCTCAAGCGGGCAGGCTACTTCGTCAAAGAGTATGTCTACCGGATTGAAGAAGCCGTGATCCGCACGCTGCTCTACTTCGGCGTGACCGGCCACCGCGTGGGCGGTGCGCCGGGGATTTACGTGCGGCTAGAAGATCCATTCGGCCACACACCACTGGGGCAACGTTCCAAGAAAGTTGAGCGCGCTGCGGATTTCGGCTCTGAGCCGAGCCAACCCGACTTCACCGGATTGGGCAAGATCGGCGCCCTGGGCATCAAGGTCAGCCGCAACTGCACCTACCACGGCGTGTCGCTGAACGTGGCGATGGACCTGGAACCCTTCTCTCGGATCAACCCCTGTGGGTATTCGGGCCTGCAAACGGTGGACCTTTCTACAATCGGGGTATCTGTCGGTTGGGCCGAGGCCGCCGACGTTCTGGGCCAAAAGCTCGCAACCTACCTGGCGCCCTGACGGCCACACTGCGCTGCGCAGCGCACAACAACCAAGACACATCCATGAGCACGACGATGACGCCCTCTTCCGCAGCCCCGCAGCCCGACACGGCCATCCTCCCTTCGGCCCCAGGTGGCAGCGGCCTGAACCACGTCAGCGCCAGCACTACCGTGCGCGAAGCCCAGTCACAGCAGGACTACGACCCCAGCGCCAAGCAAAAGGCGGCAGCCAAGCTGTCGCGCATCCCGGTCAAGGTGGTTCAAGGTGAAGTGCTGAAGAAGCCGGACTGGATCCGCGTACGTGCCGGCTCCCCCACCACGCGCTTCTACGAGATCAAAGACATCCTGCGCCAGAACAAGTTGGTCACCGTGTGCGAAGAAGCCAGCTGCCCCAATATTGGCGAATGCTTTGGCAAGGGCACGGCCACCTTCATGATCATGGGCGACAAGTGCACGCGCCGCTGCCCGTTCTGCGACGTCGGCCATGGCCGCCCGGACCCGCTGGATGTCAACGAGCCCGAAAACCTGGCCAAGACCGTGGCCGCGCTCAAGCTCAAATACGTGGTCATCACCAGCGTGGACCGCGACGACTTGCGCGACGGCGGTGCCCAGCATTTCGCCGATTGCATCAACCGCATCCGCGAACTGTCTCCCACTACCCAGATCGAGGTGCTGGTGCCCGACTTCCGTGGCCGCGACGACCGCGCGCTGAACATCCTGAACGCCGCGCCACCGGATGTCATGAACCACAACCTGGAAACCGCGCCCCGCCTGTACAAGGAAGCGCGCCCCGGATCGGATTACCAGTTCAGCCTGAACCTGCTGAAGAAATTCAAGGCCCTGCACCCCGGCGTGCCCACCAAGAGCGGCATCATGGTCGGCCTGGGCGAGACCGATGAAGAGGTGCTGCAGGTCATGCAGGACATGCGCGACCACGACATCGACATGCTGACCATCGGCCAATACCTGGCGCCCAGCACATCCCACCTGACCGTCAAGCGATACGTGCACCCCGACACCTTCAAGATGTTCGAAGCCAAGGCCTATGAGATGGGCTTCAAGCACGCCGCCGTGGGCGCCATGGTGCGCAGCAGCTACCACGCGGACCAGCAGGCGCATGGGGCGCTGCAGACGCTGTGAATGATTAGAAGTTAATGAGAAACTTCAGAAGTTATTGAGATAAATTTAGTAGTTAGTGAGACAGTTGGATGAATTCGGCCCTGGGGATGGTTCACAGAACCGGGCCTCTCCGAATGAATCACCGCGAATAGCTGTCTTTCCGAAGGGCCCCACCCCGTGGCGCCTCGACTGGTTCGGTGATATTGCGTTTCCCGACAGATCCATTCGCCGCAAGCAACCGTCCGTATTCGTCCATCTGTCCCGTGTAATTGACTCGCGGTTTCGCGATGACCCGACAGTCCTGCTGTCCGCACATAGCACGGCGCCACCCAATTTTCAGAGGCGAGTTTGGGTTTCGGTTGGCACGCTCCCACTGCTGCGCGTTGGTGATGTCTGGCGTGACGGTCAGCTTGATATCAGGCCAGACTATGAGCTGGAAGAGTTCACCGATATCCATATCGATCAGAACACGACCACGCTGATCAAGGCTGGACTAAACCTGGACGAAGGCGGTTTCTTGCTTCCGTTGTCGGAACACCCTTGGCACATGCAGTGCACACAATCGTATTGCCTATTGGTGTATCTCCCGGATTCCCGCCGATTGATCATCCCGTGCATGGAGATGGTCAGGTTTTACTTCGGCTCGTCAAGCAATTTAATCACCAAACTTTTTCTTCCGCCACTTGCTCGTGACTCTCTGTATGAACGCGCCAAGCTGAACACAAAGACCGGCAGACTGATGCTCAGTCTCGCCGAGAAAATGTCTGGTGTCTCTGCCGCCGATATCGCACGGCTTCATTTGGAGCCGTCTGCTTGGCGGGCAGCTGCGCATGTTGGCGCGTCCATCCTGAAGGCGTCTGTGGCAAATCAGCCGATCTATGCACAAGCGCTTTTCCCGTTCGAAGGAAAGACCACTCTGACAGCTTCCGGAAAATGGCTGTCTTTTGCTGGTCAGCCGCAGGCTACGTTCCTCGTCTACAACTTGCGATCCTGCGCGCACCCTTTCCCATTTAACTCGCTTCGTTACGAGGTAAAAGGCGACCGTCCGAAACCGCCTTCGCCGGAAACTCGGCCTAGTTGCAATAATGTCGGGCAAAAATGGGCGTCCCCGAAGGATGCCGAAGATCAATCAATCGTCGAGCACGACCCTTCCAGCAATCTGGCACCGCGAACACGCTCTTTTCATATCGAACCACGGTTCCCAGATCTGGTCCCGAAGTCGATCTGGAAAAACAGAGCTATCTCCCAGCAAAATCAGGCCCCAAGGAGCAAAAGCAACGCAAGGCCATCCGAGAACGCGGCAGTTGGCGAACCCGGGTCCGAACAACGGGCCCGGCCTCTGGATCTCGCGCTTTTGGCGACTCCCGAATTTTTGAGGTCACAACTGATCCCAGAGTTTCTGCGCGATACGGTGTCTCAGTTGCGTGTCCTTCAAGGTGTGAATGTTGAGTTGCTTACTGAAAGCGCTTATGACGGCTGGTCGGTTCCGGTTTCGATACTCACAGATGATGATGGTGAAATCGCAAGTGAGCTGTTTATCTTCGCTCCAAACGGAAACTCTCGTTTGCGACGGGCCAGCGTTCTTTCCTTTACTCGCGGCGGCCAGGTCGTTTGTGCAGTGGTTATTGAGTCTCAGCCCGTCCACATCGGGTTTTACAAAACAGCAGGACAGAATTCAGATGGAGTGTGGAGGACGTTGCAGTGCGCGGCGGCGGACTTCTTAGCGGACCCAGTCCCCGATACAAATACTCAAAGCTTCGTGGACACAATTTATGGGATGCTCGGATTGATTCATCATAAAAGCAACGATGGCATCACGCCAGATGGCCACTCACCACGCCCTAGGGAGAGCCATCCAGCAGCAGAATAACCTGTATCAAATAGTAACTCCTGATAAATTCAGGGGTGGTATTCCACACCAATTTAAAGGAGAGGCTTTTGTATCCAATTCAAGTTGAACTTGTCACAGTTCGCGAATCACGTATTGCTCAACTTTGTGACGAGTCGGAAGACAGTCAGCTCGAACCCAAATATTTGAATGGGGCCACCAAGCTAAAGCTAATCGAATTGCCAATCGACTTTCTCCTATATCGACTGGAAAACTACCGAACTGGGAACCGCCAAAAGACATTAGTTTCGAAAGATCCTTCGAAAGCCGGCCTCTTTGACCTTCGACACTCGGAAGATTTGGCAACCCAACGAGCGCAGCACGCATTACTGTTTGAGCTGGCAAAAGAAGGAAAAGGCGAGAGCACCACAGACATTTATAGCGAAATGGAACGCGTAGGGCGTCAAACCGAAGCGCTAATCATCACGGCCACGGGCATCGTCGTCAATGGGAATCGCCGCCTAAGCGCAATGCGCGAACTCCTTGATGAAAATCAGAATGCGCATCAATCGTTTCGTCACGTGCGTTGCGCGGTGCTACCACAGAGCGCAAGTCAAAAGGACATCCGTGATCTCGAATTCCGTTTGCAGATGCAACCTGACACGAAGCTCCCATATGACTGGACGGCCTTGGGTCGTGGCGTCCTCGATATGCGGGCCGACAATTACACCGAGGACACCATCGCGCAGATTATGAACCGCGATAAAAAGGAACTCGGTAGAGCAGTGGCGATGGTAAATGCGGCCGATCGTTTTCTCTCAGAATGGCTGGAGACGCCTAACAATTTTTCAGCACTTGACCAAACAGAACAAGCATTCGTTCAGATTGCCATTAAAAACAGACCTCGCGCCGACGATACACCGCTTCGTGAAGCAACCCTGGCTGCGGATTTCTTCTTGATAGAAAACAGAGAAAGGCTCGTTGACAGAGCCTATAACCACATCAACACCATTGAGGAAAATCCTGAGCAGGTGCTGCGTGAACTGGCCAGTGCTTTTGACATTGCTTTGTCTGAAATCGCACCAGCTTCGACTCAAGACGAGTTTGACTTCCCTGCCCCTCCAGGAGTTGTCCGCTTGGACTACGCCCCGATCGTGACGCATTTGAAAGGCCTTAGGGGGAACGAAGAGGCAAGTAAGGCAGCAGTTGAAAAGCTTACTGACATTTGTCTGAACGTGAGCCAACAGGTAAAAGGAAAGGACAAGGCCGCCATCACGGCGGTGCGTAACGCTTTGAAAATTCTAAACACTGTAGATCTATCAACGGCAGGCACCTCAACACATGGTGACTTGCTGAATGCCTTGTCCAACGTCACGCAGAAGGCGCAGCAATTATTTGCTCAGCTAGACGAGGTCGTTACAACGGTTCAGGCATGAGCGACGCAATCACCATCAAATACGTTGAGTTTGAATCGCGTGGCGATTTCAACCGAGGAGACGGTGTCTCCTCGGGGGCTTGGTCCCGCGCAACGGCGCTAGCGGAGCAGTTCGATTCTTCCATTCGATTTGGTGACGGTTCGTTTAGCATCGCGTGGCCCCATGCTCTCAACCTGATTCGCACGCTCAACGAAGTTCGGGCAACCCTGGGATTCTCTTTTGCCTCTGCCGATGAAGAAACAAAGCAACGCATATTTCGATTCAAACAAGAATTTACGGCCACTCGATCGGCCAGCGCCAGTTCGGTGCGCAGCGCCGACGAAATCAAAGATGCTTTGCGTTCATTGGGATGGGTGCGGGAACTTAAATCCAAGCAGATTGAAAATCTACAAGCACTCCTAGCATTGCCAAACGGCGCCAATTTCTCGGTTCCGGGTGCTGGTAAGACTACTGTTACATGGGCACTCCACTTGCTCCTGGCAAATCAATTCGATACGTTATTAGTTGTGTGCCCACCCAGCGCACGCTCCGCATGGGTTGATGTAATTGGAGACAATCTCGGCGCAACCGCCTCGCCCGTGACCACTGAGCCATTCCATCTACTAACAGATGGAGAATTAAATATCGCCGATAGCATCGCTGCGGGTCATCGTCGGCTTCTGATTGGTTATGAACAGATGGTACTTGTTCAGTCAACTATCGCAATGCTACTGAGTAAACGGCGCGTCCATCTTGTCCTTGATGAGTCTCATCGCATTAAGAACGAATCTTCACAACGAGGAATGATGGCATTGGGCCTTGGGCATCTGGCAGCACGCCGTGACATTCTGTCGGGAACTCCGATGCCTCAAAGTGTCGGAGATTTGGCGCAGCAAATGAACTTCCTATGGCCCGGTGCGGGGCTTGGTGGCCGACTCGAGCGTGGAGAGCGACCAAGAAATGTGGTCCAACATCTGTACGTTCGAACAACCAAGTCCGACCTTGATCTGCCTGATAGAAACTACATCCCCGAAGTTGTGCAGATGGCGCCCGCACATCGCGCGCTCTACGCTGTAATTCAGAACGAAACGCTCTCTCAAATTAGTCAACTTCGAACGGGGTCAGGAAAATTCAGTCTTGTTAGAGCCCGTCAATCGGTTATTCGACTAATGCAAGCAGCGGTCCACCCACCTCTTATCGCGGCTGTTTTTGATAACGTTCCAGAAGACCAAAAGCGTCTATACGCCGCTGCCATTGAAGAGGGTTACTCCTCCCGTATTCTGAAAGCAGTTGCTCTGGCAGAACGCAACGCCTCTATGGATCGGAAAACGCTAATTTGGACCACGTTCAAAGGGACACTAGCCGCATGCAAGTCGCTCCTTGCACCGTTGAATCCGGTTGAGATTCACGGAGAAATACCGAGCGGGTCAGTCAATCAGGCTGGAAGCCGGGAATTCAATATTCACCAGTTTTCGACCAATCCAAATTGCAAGGTTTTGCTAGCGACACCGGCTGCAGCATCGGAAGGGATCAGCCTCCACCTGGTCTGTCACGATGCAATCTATGTTGATCGCAGCTACAACGCGACCCACTACCTACAATCAATTGATCGCATTCATAGATTGGGCATGAGCAAGGATGCAATTACAAACATCACTGTGCTCACCAATTCGTTGCCAAGCGGTATTTCCTCCATTGATCACTCGATCCGCATGCGACTTGCGCAGAAAATTCGAAAAATGGAGGACTTACTGGACGACCCTGATCTCAATCAATTGGCCCTGGACGAGGAGAATGCAGCCCTTCCCATAGAGGCATCAATTGAATTTGCAGACTTGGAGGACTTGATTCTTCGAATTGAATCTGGCACGGGTGCCACTGCCAACGATTCGTACAGAGATCAGCTATTCGTGTGATCGCCTCATTACTTCGAGCGTCGGCAATATCAGGGGCATTAAAGCTACGTAATGTTATTTGCGCTCGCCCTGACTTGAGCCCCATCCAGGCCGCAACATTCCTTCTCCAAACCGATGTGGCCAGCGCTCGCCTTGATCTTGAAGGTGGCTGCCAAATATTGACGTTGGTGTCGCTAGATCCGGCCCTGACGCCAGCCGGTGTATTTAGGGAGTGTATTTCCGCGGTAGCGCGGTCGGCAGCACCTGGATGGCTTTCGACCTTGTCAAGCGGGCGGGTCTCACTCGGTGAGAGCGTAGATGAAAATACGTATCAATGCTTTCGGATTGCGGGCGCTTTTGATCCAGTGCCAAGTCAAGATGTGTTGCTCTGGCTTGATGAATTGGCGGCAATTCAGTTTTCCTTAGAAGATCGCTGCAACACGTTAGTCGGCAGAGAAGGAGAGTTGCTCACGCTTGAGTCCGAGACTAGACGGCTCAAGAGCTTATCAATCGCAAAAAGTCCAAGATGGGTGGCGTTGGACGACAACAGGGTTGGGTTTGATGTTGAGTCTTGGAACCTTGATAGGGAGGGCAATGAATTGCCAATCCTTATCGAGGTGAAAGCCTGCGCGGGGCGATCGAGCAGATTTTTCTTGACCCGCAATGAATGGGAAACTGCATGCCGGTATCCTGAGCAATTTCAATTGCACGTTTGGCGACTGGCGGATCGATCGAGGGTGATATTTACTTGCACGGAAATAGGTCTTCATATGCCCATTGATCAGGGTTCTGGCCGTTGGGAGTCGGTATTGGTACAGCTGAATCCAAAAGATTTCGCTCTAACGGAGTTTTCAGGGTAAAGAATTCCAGCTTAGTCGCGCACACTAAAGCGTTTGGATCTATCATCGCTGTATGGATTCACACATAGAAGAAACAGTCACTCCATTTGGCGTTGTCAAAGTCGACAGCAGACCCAAATTCGTCACGGCACTTAAAGACGAAAAGAATGCCGCGGTGCTATTTCACGGCGCATGCGAAAAGGTGCTTCCCTTACTCCCCAAAGAAAGCGTGCAACTAATTCTGAGTTCACCGCCTTATTGCATGGGCAAAGAATATGAGAACAGCCACGACTTGGATGCATTCGTCAGTTCGCATAAGGTAGTACTGCCGATGCTGATTGACGCACTCAGCAATGGCGGTTCACTTTGTTGGCAAGTTGGATTTCACGTAAGAAAAGGCATTGTCACGCCGCTCGATTTTCTCGTCTACGACCTGATTCGCGAGTTTCCTGAGATGCATCTTAGAAACCGAATTGTGTGGACCTTTGGCCACGGTCTTCATTGCAGCAATCGCTTCAGTGGTCGGCATGAGGTGGTACTTTGGTTTACCAAGGGCCCAACCTATGATTTCAACCTGGATGCGGTTCGAGTAGAGCAAAAATATCCAGGTAAGCGACACGCGAAAGGGGCCTTAAAGGGAGAACCGAGCGGCAACCCGCTTGGAAAAAACCCTGGCGATGTTTGGGACATCCCCAATGTCAAGGCCAATCACGTTGAAAAGACTGAGCACCCATGCCAATTCCCTGTTGGACTTGCCCATCGCTTAGTCCGAGCACTTTCGAAACCGGGCGATATCGTATTGGATCCGTTCGCTGGAGTTTCATCTACAGGGGTGGCTGCCCTGATGGAGAAACGCCGATTTGTCGGGGCCGAACCCGTTTCACAATACGTCACTCAGGGGTTGAAGCGTCTTAAGGGCGCAACAGATGGGTCTACCGCGTTTAGGCCGGCCGAGCAAGGAATTCACAAACCCCAACTTACGGACAAAGTGGCTCAACGCCCACCAGAGTTTGACCTTGCTATTTCACGTCAGACTGTCCCCCACTCCTCCAGGACCTTTGACGTAACTACCGCCACTAATTTTTCAGGGCGAGACTTGCCTACGGGATCTCGCGCCAATCGGAAAAATGTCGCACTGTCTCTACATACTGCTCAAGCCGAAAGTCCAGGTCTTTAAGCTTCGCCAGTCTTGGTTTTCTGTTTTTTCATACAGTAATTGCAACCCTACTTGAGTGTAGGCATTAGGGTTTCTCCCCAACACCGATCAGTTGAAAATGTTAAGCTTTAGCTAAACAAATGTACTATTTGACCGAAATCATTGGGGAGGACTTCGGCGATACGACGGCAATGGCGGCGGAGAGATTCAGGCTCGTTTCACGCTGTACTGATTCGTCCGACCGGAGTACCGCGGAAGTACTTCAGTCCTTGAGTGCATTGAGTGCGAACGACCAAAGACTTGCGGTGAAAGGATTAAAGAAACTTCTCAATCTGGCTCAGTTGGGCGTGTCTTTCGATCAATTGGCCGACGGTGCCATACATGAAGCTTTCGAATCGTTTTATTGCCCAATTACACGGAAACATGAAACCGTTTGGCGTTATCGTCACGGCGACATCCGGATACTGTTTTTTTACTCGAAAGGCAAGGTCGTATTGTTGGCGGACGTTGTGGCGAAGCGCACAGACAACCTTAAGAGCTCAGATAAAGCTAAGGCCATGCATGAAGTAAAAGAGTTTTTAGGTGCACTCCGCAGTACTGGCGGCATCCAATGGATTTAGAAGAGGAACCGAAGATGACTAATACGCAACATAAACCACTTTTCGGCGAATTGATCGAGGCCCACAAAGGCCTGGCTGAGGAACTGAAAACAATCGATATCGCAGCAGATCTGGCACTGCTGCTGCATCAGTCCGGCAAGACTCGTGCGGACTTGGCGCGTGATCTGAATTGGTCTCGGGCTCGGGTTACCCAAGTCATGTCCGGAGAAGGGAACCTGACCGTGCAGACCATTGCTTCTGTCACTCAAGCATTAGGTTACACCTTCGACTTGATCTTTCGGAAAGCCGAGGAGCCCGCGCCTCGGCAACCATGGTCGCAAAAGTTTGATCCGTTGCCCATGGCAATGAACACCGATGCCATCTTGGCAGATTTAAAGACTTGGATGAGCAGAACAACGATGAAGTCGGCCGTTGGAAGCGATTTCCGTGGGGCCATGGAGTCGACTCAACTAAACTTGTCTGAGTCATCGAATCAGGACTTCATGTTTTTGGATTTACAACATGCAGCTTAGTCCGTTGCAATTGGTTGAGTATGCCTTCGATGGGGTCTCAGTGACTCCAGTTGATGACTATGAGCCTGACGCAAACTTCTCGACAAATTTGGTTTTCTTTCCTGGCAAGTTGGCGTTGTCAGCTGAGACCGGACTAACGCTATTGGGTGAGGAAGACAAATATTCCGATTACGGAGTTTCGCTGACGATTCAAGTCGAACCCAAAGAGGAAAAAGTAGCTCCCTACTTGGTGAAAGTCACCGTTCGTGGCGTCGTCCGCATGCATCTGGTGCAAGCGGATGGACAAGCAGAAGAGCGGCGGGTGCGAGCCCTGGTAAATGGAGTGTCGCTGCTCTATGGAATCGTTCGGGAAATGGTTGGTAACATTACCAGTCGGTCAAAGTACGGACAGCTCTTGTTGCCGTCCTTAAGCTTTTCGGACTTAGCCACTCGTCGTTCCGAAGAGGTGCCCGGCAAGCCTAACGAAGAAGACCTGAAGTCAATCACCTTCTCGAAGCGCGCTCCAAAGATCAAATCTAAAGCAAAGTCGGCGACTTAACGAAAGGAGCTAAGAAGTCGCCGAATTGGCTAAGACTTGTCCACAGTTGACGCACGAGGCATTCTCTTTCTGTCCATGGGGCTTTGAGGAGAGAAGGCGCCAATGTAATCAAGTATCTCCATCGGTTCGCCAGAGTCTCCCTCTACACACAACCCCGCTCCCTTCTGCTTCATTGCGACTAAGTAGGCCACAACTCGAATGCAATCGCGCACTCGTAGAGAGTCAGTAATTAGGTCGGTGTGACTGGTCAAGTACTTGTAAATACGCGCATCTTCTCCCACCAAGCGGAGATTCAGATGCAAAGGGTCTGAGGAATTCTTTCTTTTCGTAAGAAAGGAAGGATCTAGTGTTCCGTTACCGGTCTCTATCTGCGTCGTGTCAACTTTCCGAGCAATGTCAGCGGTCATGTTTTCCAAGTCTAAAAAGCAGGGATGTGCCAATGCAGCGAATTATCTTCCAAGTACGGACAATGTGTACAGCTATTTGTATTGCAAACTTCAATCAGGTAATAAGTGAATATTCGCGTCAGCGGCTTGACGTAGACCCGCTTCCTCAGGAAAGTTGACACCCCCCGCACACTTTGTGCGACGTTAGGCTGTGTAACTTGACTGATGACGACCATTCGATTCAGAAAGATGCCTTCGTAAAGCGCTGGATCCAATTAGAAATGTTTCCTCGCGTTGGGCGGACCCGCGTCCGTGCAACTGCATCAGTTCTCCCACTCAGAGAAAGCGCCTCCCAAGAGGCTACCGTAATGATGCGTGTGATCCGGCCTCGTCCGTTATCACATCCAAGAACATAGCGCCAATCGAATCCGGAAGAGGATGCACGCACGTGTTCGTTACGCCGCGAGTCTAGTGTTTAGTTAAAAATAAACATTTTTGTGTTTTGGCCAATTATTTGTATTACACTATGCCCATGACCTCGGAGCTCGCATAGTCCCGTTCCCCGGCCAGGGCGCTTCCAGCTATGGCAAATTGGTTTTTGAACAGCCAAGTCGGCAGCAATTTTTAGCAGCAGTCTAAACAGACGAGTGCTAGTTTGACTGAAAGGAAATGTGTTTGGAGTACTCATGTTTGGGTCCTGAGCACACTAGAACGGAAATATCTAATGAATACGCATAAGCCTACTCCGCTGCATTTGGTGCAGACCCAAGACCTTCCTCGGGGCATTCAAGCTATACGGGCTCTACCCGACCCCGATCTGGCGACACTGTGGGATAGCATCCTGGTCGAGGACGACATCAAAGACCGTTTGCTGGCTCAGGCGGTGTTGAACTACACGCTGCGACCCAAGATCAAACGCAGCACCCTACCGTTGCACGGCGTCATTTTGATGGTCGGTCCTCCCGGTACCGGTAAGACATCTCTGGCTCGTGGCCTTGCAAGCAAAGTCGCTTCAGTGATTTCCAACGCGTCGTTTCGACTCGTTGAAATTGATCCCCATGCCCTCACGAGCTCTGCTATGGGCAAAACACAACGAGCAGTAAGCGAGGTGTTCTCCCAATCTATTGCTGAACAAGCAGCCAACGGCCCCACCATAGTGCTTCTGGACGAGGTCGAGACGCTTGCTGCGGACCGGAGCCGCATGAGCTTGGAAGCCAATCCAATTGACATCCACCGAGCGACCGACGCTGTCTTGGTCCAATTGGATGCGCTGGCCAACAGCCATCCTCAGTTGCTTTTCCTGGCAACCAGCAACTTTCCTCAAGCCATTGACAGTGCCTTTACGTCACGTTGCGACCTGGTCATCGAAGTGCCTCCGCCTGGGCCGAAGGCCGCCCTGCAAATACTCCAACAATGCCTTCGCTCTCTAGGTGAAACGTTCCCATCCATAGCGAGCCTGGCCCAATCCCATGAATTGGAACGTGTTGCACATGCGGCAGCCGGCTTGGACGGTCGCATGCTTCGCAAGCTCGTTGTTAATGCGCTTGCAATGCGCAAAACAACCGCCTTGGACCCAAACAAGCTGACGTTGGCAGACCTGGCTGCAGCAGCCAAGAACGCCCATCGCCAAAACTCCGCCAAGAAAGGAGGTCAGTGATGGGAACCGTTGCTCGACGGGATTTTCAAAGCATTCCTCAGCGCAATGCTTCGGCCACCTGGGTCGCTATTGTCGACCTCCTTACTGCTGGTTCCAATGACGCAGCCAAGCGCCAGGAACTGCTTAAGGTGTCTGGAGTTGCAAGCAGCGTAATTGCAGACCAGGGTCCGCGCACCAGCCCAATCGTTGCGACGTGCGATGGAACGCGCACGCGCATCTATTGCAACTATGACGATGACGCCACTGACGACTCAAACAGCAATGAAGCGAAGCTTGGCTTTGATGCACTAAAAGGCGACTGGCAAGTGTCATTGCCCTGCGATGAAGAGGATTTGAAATGGGTTCAAGCGGCCCTAAAACAAAATTCCAGCCGGGTGGTAGCGCGCGACAAGTATCTGGGCATCGAGGTAGAAGAGAAGTCTCAGGCTAGCAGCGAATCAATGTTTGCCATCGATGTGGAAGGATTCATGAAATCATGACCACCGTCTCTGCATATTCCTACACGCACTCCGTCACCTATGTAGCGGACAACGTGCTCAAAAGCCTGAAGGACATCATCCGCTTGAGCGGCATGGATCCCACCAAGCTGATCAACAGCTGGGAGAGCACTCACAAGGCCATGAAGGCATGGATTGAAAGCGAGCATCTCGAGAAAGTCGTGCTGGAAATCTACAACCCTTCGACAGGCAAACTGGCAGTTCGGTGGGAACTTGACATCATCTACCAATGGTCGTCAGACGATGGTTCTTTCTATACCGACACCGACCAGCTCCGCTATCACATCAAGAAGGCCGGGCTCGCACCAGAGCAAGCTACGTATGACATTCTGCTGAAGAACAAGCCGGGCCGTCCCGATGTTTCGGGCTGGACCAACGTGTCTTTTCGCTCCACCGATGGTTTGATTCGTCAGAGTCTGGGATCGACCATTTCGCACAATGGCCTTGGCGCTAACGCCGCCTATTGGAGGGTACGTTAATGTTGACCACCGACGAAGCGTTCCGGAAATTTAAGAGCCGACTCGAACTCAACGAGCGTGAACAAAAAAATGCAAGTGATCGCCACAACGAGGTACGTGACTATCTGCGGCAAAAGTTCAAATTGGAGCGGGACTTTCTGACCGGCTCGTATGCAAGGCACACAAAAACCAAGCCGCTAAAAGACATTGATATCTTCTTTGTTCTCGCAAGCTCGGAGCGCACCAAATACCGCGACAAGCCACCAAACGTAGTACTTGATGCTTTCCATGACGCGTTAGTGGAGAAGTACGGAAAACCCGCTGTCCGCAAGCAAGGCCGCTCGGTAAACGTGGACTTCGGCATTGTGGTTGATGCTGAAGACAACACCAACTACCGAGTCCTGAGCATTGACGTCGTCCCCGCGTTCACGCTTGACGGCGACTACGAGATAGCCAATGCCGACACCGGAAAATGGATGGAAACTAACCCGGAAATCCACGCCCAAGAGGCTCGCGATGCGCATAAAGCTTTTTCAAATGAGTGGAAGGGTCTAGTGCGTATGGTTAAGTACTGGAACAACAACGCCAAGCACGGGCAAGACAAGCCGATAAAGCCCTCATTCCTCGTTGAGGTGATGGCCCTACAGTGCCTCCATGGTGGCTGGCAAGGGCGCTTCGACTACGAAATTCAAGCTTTTTTCAGCGCTTTGGCCGACCGAATATTTGACGAGTGGCCAGACCCAGCCGGTGTCGGCTCTCCCGTCAGCGACGGCATGAACGAGCAGCGTAAGCAGCGAGCTCGTGACCTACTGCAGGCTGCGGGGCACGAGGCTACCAATGCCATCCAACTCGCAAAGCGAGGCCAAAACGGAGAGGCGCTGAAGGCTTGGCGCCAGCTCTTCGGTCCCAAATTTCCTTTGTCTTGATGGGATCCCCACATGAACTCTTCCAATTTAGCGGCCCTCACGGCCCTGCAAGCTCCAGCAACCGACACATCCTGGTTGCGAGACGCATTTGCTCGGGTGCAAACTAACTTACTGTCACAGATGGAGTTAGCCAGCCATTCAATTAGTCATGCGGGCACGATGGGTTCAGTAAATGAAGATCACTGGATCGGAATATTGCGCTCATATCTACCCAATCGTTATGACGTCGCGACAGGCATCGTGATTGACAGCCAAGGGCGTCGAAGTGATCAAATCGATGTAATCATTTTCGACAGACATTTCACACCCACGCTGCTCGATCAGAAGAATCACCGATACATCCCTGCAGAGGCTGTTTATGCAATTTTTGAATGCAAGCCCACCATCAATAAAAACTATGTGGAGTACGCTCAAGAAAAGGCTGCCTCTGTGAGGAATATGCAGCGCACGTCGGTCTCTATCTCCCACGCGGGAGGCACGTTCAAGCCCAAAGAGCCGTTCCACATTGTGGCCGGGCTGCTGGCACCCAAGATAGACTGGGTCGATGGCTTCGGCAATGCTTTTGAAAAGTGCTTGTCAACAGATGCGCAGACAATGCTCGATTGTGCTTGCGCACTTGAGCATGGTTGCTTTGATCAGCATGACGGAAAGATACTGATAGTTACCGAGCATGGCGCACTAATGCTCTTCCTATTTCGATTACTCTCGCGGCTCCAGTCGCTCGGTTCAGTTCCCGCCATTGATTGGACCGCGTACAGTCGAATTGTTAGACCATAGATGCCGTTGAGCCGTGAGTGCCAGCATGAATTCGTGAGCATACCGAGTCGACAAAAATGTGGCGGTTGGAAGTCAACGTCGTCGCCAATCTGCCAGCTCTCCCGTAATTTTTTTATACCAGGCCGGCGCATCCTTAAAGTCCTTGGTCAAATGGTTGTAGCGAACTACCTTAGCCCGCCACGCTGTTCTCACCCTCGGTTCCAAGTCCACCATCAACCAACAAATCAGCTGAACAAGATGATGCCTTTCATTCAGTGGCCGTGTTTCAAAGGCGACTCGACCCGAGGTCATCGGCATCTCCATCACTCCCAATCTGCCACAAACATGCTCACGCAAGCGCAACTTTGCATACCGCGATGTCAGCAGCATGGCCAACTGATGCATGACGGCAAGTGAGTCGAGGTCAAGGGCGGGCTGAAGGCAATCGCCATGCATCAACTGCCTGCACAGCAGGACATGCAAGGCACAAGTCTGTTCGTCATAGCTGATAATTTCCTCCATCTCCCCTTCACCCAAATCGCATCCACATTGATGGCATTCAGCCAGTGAATCGGTGGCCGCAGCGTCGATCCCCATATCCCTGCGATGAAAAGCAACGCCCGCGCCACAGTTCGAACAGCGATCCCTCAGCATGCATTGATGCTGGACACAAATCGTGTTGAATGCAACCCGCCAAGATTTTCGGTAGTAAGCCACCGTTCCCTCTCGCAGGCACGCGGGACAGTACTGAAGTCCGAAACCTTCAAATTTCCGGTGATACATCTTGAGGGTCTGGATCCATTGCAAGGCTCCTGAAGCTTTGAATCGCGGATACAACCAACCCTCATATGCTCGCAATGTAGTTGCGCGCGCCATTTTCGCAGGGGTCCCTGTGCGAGAACTGAGTTCATTGAGCAACCAATCAGGGGCCAGTCTGTCAATGTCTCTATTCCAGACCTGGTGTCGGTTGCCAAAAATGAGGTTGCAGAAGGTTTGGACCTTCAAGCCGTGACCGTGCGCGAGACGCACCAACCATGACGAGAGTAGTTCGTCAGGCAGGGGTTTGTACCGAATCGGCCATAGCGTGCGCATTCCTGTGAATCTGGCCACTAATTCCAGATCAATGTAGGCCAGTCGTTCCGGTCAAAGAAAACCAACCTGGCCAAAGATGTTTAGGATTTTTCATCTATCAGCCCACCGCAGCCCCCTCGCCGTTGCTTGAAATCACAGCTTATGGGATGTCATGGACGGTTTAGCCTGATTTGTACATGCACGCAGGATTGGCTTCACAGCGCCTCGGGATCTCCCGAACTTATCGCTAGCTTCTCGTAGTCTGGACTGCAAAATTCACGTCCTACAGGTGCCAACGCCATTGCCTCTCCACCGTGGTGCTTTGGATCGAACTTTTCCAAAAGGGCAATGAGATCCGACGGCCGCTTACTTGCTAACAACTTGCCCTTGGGCAAGTGCTCGGCGGCCTCCTTACGAATCACCTCAATGTCCTTGTCAGTCAGTGGACCAAGGTCAGACGGATACCAAGCTAAAAACCTGCCGTATAGGCGATGCATGATGCGACGCTTGTTTGCTCTGGTGTTCATGGAGTACTCACCGTTGCCTCAATAGAAGTTATGCCCTGAGATTCCACACGATCATGTTCCTTAGCAGGGAACAGGTCAACTGCCACGGGCCTGCGGCGAAACGTTCGAACGTGATGTGGCAACGTATGGCCCACTTAATGCAGTTGGTCGCAACGAAATGTTGGAAGTCATTGAAGCCCGCAGTGGCTCTCGTTAAACATTGATAACCAGTCAGTTGTCGGTAGATCGTTGCATGTGAATTCAGGTTTAGTCATTTCCGTCAAAAATCACTTACTCCCTGCGTTACACCGGGTCACGGCTTCCAACACAGTTTCGTCAGGTCGGAGACCGAACAGATCAATTGCATTCTTTGTTGTGATGAACGGCGGTATTTCTGCGCTTGGACCATCGTCATCCAAGAATGCTGGTTCGTCATACGCGCTGTGGGCGCCGTTAAGTATTTTCTGGAACTTGGCAGCTACTTGCATGTGTTTTCCTCACGCCGATTGCGCTCGATCTCCCGATCAATGCGCTGGTACTCAGCGCGGATTCCCTTGACTGCCCCGACCAGGGGAGCAAAGTACATGCGGACGCTGTCCTGAAAGATGCGGAGCATACGGATCGACGGCTTCATACGGATATCTCCTTGACCAGATCGAATCAAGTACCGATCAAATAGTACCAAATCCCGCGCCACCGTGCCGGCGGTTCCATTGGAGTCAAAGACGCTGGTATTGCTTGCGCTTTGACGGCGGGACCCACGGCAAGGATCGAATGCGCTCCAAGGTAATTTCTTCCGTTTTGCTCCGTATGGCATCCACGGCTAACTCCTTGAAGAGGTCACACATGTCGCCCAGCGTACCCTCGCTGCGCGTATGTATTTCCAGCATCATCGCTGGCTCTTTCAGCTTCGAGGGCTTCTTGAGAGGTGTCCGCAACTCCAAGGTAGCCAGCAATGAACCAAACTGGTTGTCCGCTCGCCAGAGCGGCAGTTCTACGGGTGAAAACCGACTGGACATTTGCGGATCTGTGTTGAAGGCGTTAAAGGCGTCCTCGATCCCGGCGGCCACGATCACCACCTTGGTTTCGTTTCCCAGGCTTTTGAGGGCATTCCTGAAATCTCGCTGTCGGTTCAAGCTGCCCGCAATGAGGTGGTGGATCTCATCAACGATCAGCATCTTGACGCGCAGTTGCTTGAACAGTAATTTGATCTGTGTGTTCTTGTCCTGCACGGCCGCTGCCGGTTTGTAAGGGGCCATCAAGGCGTCGAGGATCCGCGAATAGAAAGCCGATACGTCTGGCGTCGATGGCGCCTCGACCAATACGACTGGGCAAATCGTGGTTTCACCCATGGGGTCAAGATCAGGTGGATGCTGCGCCAAGAAACGCTCCAGTATGGACGTCTTGCCGTTGAACGATGGTGCCACCAACAGCATATTTGGCATCCGCGTGATGCGAGGGTATTCCAGCAGATCCTCCATGCGTGCCAGGACTTCCTTGGCCCGCGGGTAGCCAAGCCAAGTTCCGGACCGGATCGAATGAATGCGTGCTGCCTCAGACGCGTTCACCTGCGCCTTGGCCGCATCGTTCAGATGCGAATAGTCCATGGGGTTGTCCATCATTCGTCGTCCAGGGGTTGAACCATGTCCGGGTCGTAGCCGCGTACCGCTGGCGGTGGCGTTCCGGGCGTCGGTGTGCGTGAAACCGTTGGCATGGTCTCCGCCTTGTTGCCACGCTGTTTGTCATGCTCGGTGCGCCGTTGCTCCTCACGCCGCGCAGTCTTCGTCTTGGATGCGGCATCGGCCTCAAGGGCACGCTGCTCATTGACGATCGCAAAGATGGCTTTCTCGTTTTCCGGGCGAATCCCGCGCTCGGCACCTCTGCGATGGGCTTCCCGCAATTCCCAAATGCTCACCGGCGGCAAGCTCGTGTCTCGGTAGGGGATGTGGACATACCGACGAGATATTTCGTCAAAGAAATATAGTTGACTGATGTCGCGCGGGTCCCGGTGAAACCGGAACTTGCGCTTGTGTTTTGGAAACTCTGGATGCGGCGCATTGATCCAGGGCCGCAGAACGTCGTGGTAGTAGTGCACATCGTCGATCACCACGCCATAGCCTTGGACGGTACGCTCTTCGTAGGGCGTGAAATTGATACGCAACACTTCTTCATCCAACCTGCGCGCAGGAAGACCACGGCCCGGTTTGCTCTTGGTGCCCAACAAGCCTTCACGCCATTTCTTTAAAGGTGAAGTGCCGATGCCGTCATGCTTGCTGATGTGATACCTGGCAAAGAAGAGAACAAGCCATTTTTCGATTTCGGAGAAGGTCATGCATGCATTGCCCTCCGCGTCGTACTGTCCTCTTTCGTCTGGCCCGGAGAACGTTGCCCCCTTGACGGTCTTGAGTCCCTGGGTGACTGTTCCCATCAGGCGTTCAATATGGGCGCCGTAGCGCGGTGTCTTGACCGGACGAAGGTGAATATCGATGTCGTATTCCTTGCAGGCGGCCTTGAGCATGTCACCACGGAACTCGCGGGCGTTGTCCATGTGCAGCGCACCCATGACACCCCAATGAGGCCAATCAACAGTCGTCACTCCGAGCCGTCGGAGCCATGCCTCTTTTGGCAGAACTGCGTGCGCAATGCACATGCCCGCCGACATGGCCGAGGGAGCTTCAAGAGTCAAGAACATGCCGAGGCACACACGGCTATATACGTCTATTGCCAAGGTGATCCAGGCCCGGTTGATCGACTTGCGATGCACGTCATCCACGATGATGACTGGCAGCAACGTGTGGTCGATTTGCACCATGGAGAGTGGCCAATCTGCATCGGGTATGACTCCTTTTATGGGATCGTGCCTATCGTGCGCCGCTGCTGCACCCGCGCGGAGCCTGGTCCGCACACGGCCATCGGTTCGAGCCAACCGCATCCGGATAGTGTTTGCAGCTGGCAGCGGCAGGCCGGCATTGGAACAACGCCTACGGATCTCGGTCACTGTCTCTGCAAGGGACTGCTGCTGCGTTGTATCGTGGAAGTTCTTGATCGCGTCTAGGATCAGTGCCTCGACTTCGGGCGAAATTCGACTTCCGTCCTTGCCTCCACGCTGGCGCGTGTTGGGTAGCAGGGATGACAACAAGCCCGTTCGCCTGAACGCCGCAACCCATCGATAGACCGTGGCCCTGCTCACTCCGGCCTTGGCAGCAATCTGGTCGCCCAGTGCTTGCGCGTGTTGGTAATAGCTGCCGAGAAGTGGATCAATCCATTGGCGTCGGGATTGCGCAATGGCCCATTGTTCTTCAGGGATATCCAACAACTCGGGTTCCACCTTCGGCGCGGGTTCCGCTTCACCGATCAAACGTGGGGGGCCGAGGTCCCCTATCTTGAGCAAGACACGCTCGCCAGATTCAGTGTCCCTGGCCAATACAAGGTTGATGTCCGCGAGGCTGAGGACTACATATTCACGTCCGTCGTTGGTTACTGTGGCTCCCTTGTTGATCCACAGTTGCGCCGGCGCTTGCTTCTTCATGTCCAGGCTCCTGGTAGCCACAGGCGAACGTCACTTTGGAACAACTGATCGATATCCGCGGCCAAGTGTCGGGTCAGGACCATGGACCAAATGATGGGCAGCCAGTGCAACTTGTCGTCGTCTGTCGGCGCCAGGGTATCCAAAAGTGATTGCAACGAAGGCTCGCCCGCCAAGCCTGTCATGCACTCCAAAACCGTCTGGATTTCCGTGTCGGCGGGGGCGACGTTGCGGTACTCCCGCAGGAACTTGAGATTGGCCAGTCGGGGCCCGCGTATTTCGGTCTGGTCAACGGTCTTGAACTCCCATCCCCTTTCCTCGGCGTATTGGCGGGCCGCAGCGAACTTGGGCGCGTATTTCTCGGCATTGCGCAACAGGTCTTCCGTGGTCTTCACCTCGACCAACTCAGGCTTGCGAACCATCCCTCCATGAGGGTCTGGGTGGTATTTGACAAGAACATCCGGCACGTAGCCCTTGGCGATTCCGACGACCGGCACCCGAACCGGCTGGACTTCAAAGGCCTCGACAGCGTCGTCAAAGTCCAGAAGCAGCAGATAATCTTTCTCAAGCAAGGACTCGAAGGCGTCCATCTCTTCGTTCTTCCGGCTGGAATATCCGCCGGTGACAAACAGATAGTTCTTCGGGATTTTTCGAACCGGCATGCAGAAGCCTTTCGTAGAATCACCACACTGAAACCTAGTCTCACCAACTTCTGCATTTTGTCTCAACAACTTCTAAATGGAAACCCTCAAAAATGCCGAGTTGTCTCATTTCGAGCTGGATGTTCACAGACGCATAACCCCACTTGAAACGCCTGCGGTTCGGCTGTTTATCTATTAACTTATCCATTGAGATTTTGACAAAACCTGTTTATTGATAGACACTTACAGAAAAGTATCTATTAATGAATGCGCCGGAACTTGCCCTAGCGGAACAACTGCGCGCCCTGTTGGCGCAGGGCGGACTCTTTACCGCCCTGCAGTTGCAGGCAGCGACCGGCAAGAGCCAGCCCAGCATCTCGCTGGCACTGGGCAAACTGGGCACCGATGTCTGCAGACTGGGCGCTGCACGCAGCACCCGCTACGCACTGACCCAGCCCATTCTGGGTTTGCCGGCCCAGCAAACCCTGACCTGGACCACGCCGGACGGGGACCTGCAAAACTTTGGCAGCCTGCACCTCCTCAAGAGCGGTCAGGTGTACGTACGCTCACTTATCGGAGGGAAGACCGGCAAAGGCGCAGACTGGCTAAGCCCGCCGGGTCGGTTACCGTGGTTTTTGGAAACCCTGCGCCCCCAGGGTTTTCTGGGGCGCCAGCTGACCCGCCTGCGGCCCGACTTCCCGGCCGACCCTGACACCTGGCGCACCGAGCAGGTGTTGTACATGGCTGTCAACCATGCGGGCGACCCGCCCGGCGCATTGCATCTGGGCGACACGGCAGGGCGCTTCGTACCGCCGGCGCCACGCAGCCCGGCAGAGCAGGCTGCGCACTTTGACACGCTGGCGCGCGCCGTCACCGAAACCCTGCCCGCGGCATCGAGTGCCGGTGGTGAGCAACCGAAGTTTCTGACGGAAATGGATACGCCAGACGGACGACACCATCACTTCATCGTCAAATTCAGCCCCCCGCGCGGAACACCGTTCGGGGAACGCTGGCACGACCTCCTGCAGCTGGAACACCTGGCACTGGCCGTGCTGGCGGAAAACGGCGTGCCCGTGGCGCGCACGCGTGTCGTGGAATCGGGTGAACGCACCTATCTCGCATCGGAGCGCTTCGACCGTGTAGGGCTGGCGGGAAAACGCCACGTGGTGGCCGCAGCCGCCGTGCACGATGCCTTCGTGCAGGCCCCGCGCCAGCACTGGGTGGCCACCTGCGAGGCCCTGGCCGCGAAAAATCGCCTGACCCGGTCTGATGTGGAGACCGTCGCCAGCACCTACCTGTTTGGCCAGTACATCGGCAACACCGACATGCATTTCGGCAACCTGTCCTTCTTTGTCGACGATGTGCTGCAGCCCACGCTGGCGCCAACACCGGTCTACGACATGCTGCCGATGCTGTGGCGCCCAGGCGTGCACAGCGGCGCGCTGGACGCGCGACCCGTACAGCCGCAGGCCCAGCCGGCGGGAGTTGCGGGTCTGGCGCCAAAGGTTCGTGCCTGGGCCTGCACCTACTGGGAGCGGGCAGCCAGCCTTCCGGCCGTGAGCCCGACCCTGCGCGCAGCCAGCGCAGAGAACGCGCGCCTGTTCAGACAGGCACCGTAACACCCGCCGTGCAGCGCGCTACTGGCAATGGCCTCCACCAGATGCTATTTTTTTGGTAGCTGCTTACGCTTTGTGTACGGGGGCTGGCGGCCGATTTGGCATATACGTGTCCGCTACAGCGCGTTCAAAAACGCCACCACGTCACGCACCTCCTGATCCGTCAATCCCAGTGCGGTGCGTTCGGTGCGCCCCACCGCGGCGGCGGGCGCGCGGTTGTAGTGCTGGACCACGTCCTGCAGTGATGCCATCTGCCCCGCGTGCATATACGGCGCGCGCTGGCCCACGCCGCGCAGGCTCGGGGTCTTGAAGGCGCCTTCCAGCGCGGGGTCGTTGACGGCCATGAAGCGCAGTTCCTGGCACTGCACCGGTCTGGCATCGCTGAACGCACCCAGGCAGTTGAAGACATCCTGGCGCACTTGTGCGGTAGCGGCTGCGCGGCCGCGGTCCAAGTGCAGGGCGCCGCGGGGTGGTACGCCGGTGTTGTGAAAGTGCTGGTCGCTCAGCAGCGGGCCGTTGTGGCAGGTTACGCACTGGCCCTTGCCGATGAAGGTGCGCAAGCCACTGACCTCGGATGGGGTTAGCCCAGCTGATGGCTGCGGGCCACTACGGACCAACAGGCTCTCGACGTAACGGTCCACGCGCGACGGGCTGTGTCCCAGCGTCCGCTCAAAGGCGGCAATGGCCTTGCCGATGTTGGCGAAAACGCGGTTGACGTCGGCCTGAGTGGTGGCGTCCAGCCCCTTCCAGGCCTGCTGCTGCTCCGGCGTCCCGCCAGGCCCAGCATACTGCGGCACGTGGCCCAGGTCCGGCAGCGGGCCGAACAGCGCCTCGTACTCAGCGCGGTAGTGGGCCTGCACCAGGTGGGCATAGCGCGCACGGGTGCCGCCGTGTTCAACAGCGTCTTCCAGCGGGCCCAGCGCCTGGGACCACAGGCTGTCCTTGCGGCCATCCCAAAACAACCATGGGCTGTGGGCAGCACCCGCCAGCGGCATGGAGCGGCGGCTGCCTTGCCCCACTCCACGGGCCAGCGGCAGGCCATCCTGGAACTGCTTCAGCGGGTCGTGGCAGCTGGCACAGGACACGGCGCCGTTGCCACTGAGGCGTACGTCGTTGAACAGGCGCTTTCCCAGTGCGACGGCAGCGGGCGCATCTGCGACTGCGTTTGACGGGTCGGGCGGCAGCGCCGGCAACTGGCTCAGCCGCAGCGACGCCAGCACGCGGATGTCTGCCTGGCTCCAGCCATCAGTTGCAAGAAATGGCGTTGCCGCGGATTCGGCGGCGCCGGCTGTAGCAGCACCGGTGAGCAATACCATGGCCAGCGCCACGCCCCGGTTGCGTGCAAGCCTAGCGCTCACGGCGCCGCGCCGGGCGTGGCGACCACCGTGTTGAAGGTGACGGTGTCCGACGCCTCGGGGGTCTGGATGGCGAGCTTGATTTCCCACCAGCCGGTCATGCTGAACTTCATGCCTTCCAGCAGGTACAGGCCGTCGCCCAACTCCTGCGTCACCTCGGGCTGCGTGGGCAGGCCGTGGCCGTGCTGCGGCATGCCGCCGTCCACCGCGATGCGCGCGTGGGCGACGGGCTGGCCGGTGGCGGAGGCCACGCGCACCTTCCAGCTGTGGATCTGGTTGATGGCAGGCGGCGTGGCCGGGGGCTCCAGCGACACGAAAAATTTCTTGGCCACACTGGCGTGGCGCAGCGACAGGTCCAGGTCGGCGGGTGGTGTGGAGCAGGCGGCAAGCAGGCTGGTCAGCGCGGCGGTGGCCAACAGGCGGGCTAGGGTCGAGGTCATGGATGAATCCTGAGGAGAAGAAAGAAGCGCAAACAGAAATGGAGGGCAACAGACGGCGCTTCAGGCACTCTGCTGCACAGGGTGTCAACGATAGGCGGTATGGCGGTGGCAAAATGGACAATCCAACCGCATTTTTTGCCAAACCCTGAGGAAAACCACCATGACACGTTCTGCCACCCGCGCCATCGCCGTGTTGGGCTTTGGCGGCGTGCAGACGCTGGACGTGGTCGGGCCGATGGAAGTGTTTGCGTTGGCCAACCGCTATGCCAAGGCTGCCGTACCACCCTACCGCGTGGTGCTGGCATCGCCCACCGGCGGCACCATCCACACCAACGCCGGCCTGGAATTGGCCGGCTCCACATCGCTGGCAGACCTGCCCCAGAAACTGGACACGCTGGTCATCGCCGGCGGTAGCGAAGCAGTGCTGCGCGCGGCGATTGCCGACGTGGCGCTGATGGGCCAGTTGACCGCACGCGCTGCGCACACGCGGCGCATGGCCAGCGTCTGCGTCGGCGCCATCGTGCTGGCGGCGTCGGGTCTGCTGGACGGTCGGCGCGCCACGACACACTGGGAATACTGCGGGTTGATGCAAGAGATGTTTCCGGCGGTACAGGTGGAGCCGGACGCGATCTTTGTCGCGGCCGCGCCCTTCTACACGTCGGCCGGCGTAACGGCGGGCATCGACCTGAGCCTAGCCCTTGTCGAGGCCGATTGCGGCTCGGCCGTGGCACTGGCAGTGGCTCGCAACCTGGTGCTGTTCATGCGCCGCGCGGGTGGCCAGTCACAGTACAGCGCCGGGCTGCAACTGCAGAACTTGGCCACACCACGTCTGCGCAAGCTGGTGACGGCCATCGTCGAAGACCCCAGCGGCGATTTGCGCGCACCGCAACTGGCTGACAAGGTGGGCATGAGCGAGCGCACCTTCCAGCGCGTGTTCCGTAAAGAGACCGGGCTGACGCCAGCGCAGTTTGTAGAGGCGGCGCGCGTGGACCGCGCCAAGGCACTGCTTGAAACCTCGCACTGGCCGCTGGCACGGGTGGCGTCGCGGTCAGGGTTTGGCAGCATGGATGCGCTGCACCGCGCCTTCCACAAGCGCGTGGGCGTGACGCCCGGTCTGTACCGGGAGCGGTTTGGGCCGGTGGCCCCGGGTGATGCTTTACCAGCCTAGCGCCCGGCTGGCTTGGTGAAACCGCCCTCGGCCCAGGCCACGGCGCTGCTGCGGTTCAGCTTGAAGTTTGGCGGGACGCGCACCTCGGCCAGCAGCTCGTCGCCATCGTCGCGGGCACTCAGCACGGCGGACGGGTTTTCCTCATCCGGCTCAATATCCAGGCTCACGGTGATGCGGGCGTCGCCAACGGTGACGGCAATACTCTGGTGCAGCGATGCGTGCAGTTGCTGCTCGCTGCGACGCACGAATTCGCTGGCGGTCTTGACCAGCGTGTTGAAGGCGGCGCCGTCTAGCGGCTTGGGGTTCTTCTTGTCGCGGCCCATGGTCCAGGGGCCCACCAGCGCGGGTTCGGTCGCACCGTCTTTGGTCATGGCCACGGCCCAGCCGTCGTCGTCTTCGTTCTTGATGACGCTGGCGGTCCAGCCGGCATCACGCCACAGGCGGGGTTCCTGGATTTTTTGGGAGTCGTCGGTGTCTGTCACGGTGGGTGCATTTCTAAAAGTCAGGTCGGCATGCTACCCCAGGCGCCGCGGACGATACGGGGCCTATCTCTAGAATCGGCCGCATGTCTCTGCGACGCTATCTCTCGACCGCCACCTTGTTCGCGCTGGGCGCCATCTTCCTGTGGGGCACGCTGGCGCCGCTGGGCGTGCTGCTGCAGCATGTGCCGCCGTTTCTGCTGACGGGCCTGGGCCTGCTGGTGGGCAGCCTGATTGCGCTGCCACTGTCCGGCGGCAAAATCTCCGCCATCCAGGTGCCGGCGCGCACCCTGCTGCTGGGCGTGTACGGGCTGTTTGGCTTCCACTTCCTGCTGTTCATCGCGCTGCGGCACGCGCCGCCGGTGCAGGCTAACTTGGTCAATTACCTGTGGCCGCTGGGCATTGTGCTGATGGCGCCGCTGTTCTTGCCTGGCATGCGGCTGCCCGCGCTGCATGTAGCGGCGGCACTGCTGGGCTTTGCCGGGGCGGTGCTGGCGATTCTGGGCGGCAGCAGTGGCGGAAGTGGCCAGGGGCTGCAGGGCGGTGGTTTTGCGTGGGGCTATGTGCCGGCACTGGCCTCGGCCTTTGTGTGGGCCAGCTATTCGCTGTTGACGCAACGCGTACCGGCCTTCCCTAATGCGGCCATCGGGCTGTTCGGGCTGGTGTCCGGCGTGCTGTCTTTGCTGTGCCATGCAGTGCTGGAGCCGGCCGTGGCGTTGAGCACCACCGACTGGGTTCTGATCACCGCGATGGGCCTGGGGCCGCTGGGTGCCGCTTTTTACTTGTGGGATGCGGCGCTGAAACGCGGTGATGCGCGGCAGATTGGCGTGTTGTCGTTTCTGACGCCGCTGCTGTCCACGCTGGCGCTGCTGTGGGTGCGGCAGGAGGCGCCGAGCCCTTCGGTGGCGCTGGCTGCAGCCATGATCATCGGTGCCGCCGTGCTGGGCTCTCGCGCCGGGAAGTCATAAGGCGAATCAGCCGCTAGCCCTCGTGGAATGCGCGTAAGCAGCTATCAATAAAATAGCAGCCTCAGCCGCCCGCCATCTCCAGTGCCGGGTCTTCGGCGTCACGTACGCGCGCTGCCCATGGCGCGAGCTTGGTGGTGTCGGCGCGCAGGATCTCCTGCTTGACCGCCAATATCTGTGCGGGGTGCATGGAAAAGCTGCGCAGCCCCAGGCCGAGCAACAGCCGGGTCAAAGCCACGTCGCCCGCCATCTCGCCACACACGCTGACGCCCTTGCCCTGGGCGCGGCATTCGGCAATGGTGTCGGCCACCAACCGCAGCACGGCGGGGTGCAGCGGGTCGTACAGGTGGGCGACCGATTCGTCGGCACGGTCGATGGCCAGCGTGTACTGGATCAGGTCGTTGGTGCCGATCGACAGAAAATCGAAGTGCTTCAAAAATAGGCGCAGGCTCAGGGCTGCAGCCGGTATCTCAATCATCGCGCCCAGCTTGACGGGGCCATAGGCCACGCCGCGGTTGTCCAGCTGCGCGCGGGCCTGGTCCAGGTGGGCCAGCGTCTGGCGGATCTCGCGGGCGTGGGCCAGCATCGGCACCAGCAGGTGCACCTTGCCATGGGCGGCAGCCCGCAGGATGGCCCGCAACTGCGTCAAGAACATCGCCGGGTCGGCCAGGCTCCAGCGGATAGCGCGCAGGCCCAGCGCCGGGTTCAAGTGGGCGTGGTCGCGCAGGGAATCGTCCAGCGGCTTGTCGGCGCCCACATCCACGGTGCGTATCGTCACCGGCAGGCCTTGCATGCCCTCGACGGCGCGTTTGTAGGCCTGGTACTGCTCTTCTTCGCCGGGCAGGCGGCCCTGGCGGCCCATGAACAGAAATTCGCTGCGGAACAGGCCCACGCCGACGGCGCCGGCCTTGACCGCCACCAGTGCGTCTTCTGGCATTTCGATATTGGCCAGCAGCTCCACCTTCTCGCCATCCAGCGTGACGGACGGCGTGTGCAGCAGGCGTTGCAGGCGGCCGCGCTCCAGCTCGCGCTGGCGTTGCTTGAAGCCGTATTCAGCCAGGATGATGGGCGACGGGTCAACAATGACCACACCGGCATCACCGTCGATGATGACCCAGTCGTCCTGGCGCACCAGTTGGCTGGCCAGCCGTGCGCCGACGACGGCGGGGATGTCCATGCTGCGCGCGACGATGGCCGTGTGCGAGGTCTTGCCCCCGACATCGGTGATGAAACCGGCAAACACGCTTTGTTTGAACTGCAGCATGTCCGCGGGCGACAGGTCGTGCGCGATCAGAATCAGCGGCACGTCGACCGTGTCGTCCAGCAGCAGGTCTTGCTGCGAGGGCTTGCGGCCACCGCGCTGGCCCTGGTGGGACACGACGGGCGAACTCTTGCCCTTCATAGCGCGTAGCACCCGTTCGGCGATCTGCTCCAGGTCTGCCTTACGCTCGCGCAGGTACTCGTCCTCCATCTCGTCGAACTGGCGGGCGATGATCTCCAGCTGCGTGGTCAGCGCCCACTCGGCGTTGTACAGGCGCTCGGTGATCCAGTGTTTGACACCGCCAACCAAGTCATCGTCCTGCAGCAGCATCAGGTGCACATCCAGCAGGGCCCCCAGTTCGTGCGGCGCCTCTTTGGGGCCCATCTGCGTGATGGTTTCCTGCAAGCGGTGGATTTCGTCGATGACCGCGTTGCGGCCCATGCGCACGCGGTTGATCTCGGCCTCGACCTCATGGGCCTGCACAAAATAGTGGGCCACATCCACACGGCTGGAGGCGACCAACACCGCGCGGCCAATGGCCACGCCGCGCGATACGTTGAGGCCGTGGATCGCGAAAGTCATGTTGTCACCAGAAAGCTGGCTTGAGCGCCGCCGGGCCGCCCCAAGGCGCGAAGGCCCCCTCGGGGGGCAGCGCAGCACACGCAGTGGCAAGCGTGGGGGCCATGTCAAATCCGCGCCGGGCCGCCCCAAGCGGATTTAGCCCCCTCGGGGGGCAGCGACCCGCGTAGCGGCGGAGCGTGGGGGTCATCATTCGCCTTCGCCGAACTTGTCGGCGATCAGCGCCAGCAAGGCATCCATGGCTTCCTGCTCGCGGTCACCTTCGGTATCGATGACGACCTCGGAACCCAGGCCGGCAGCCAGCATCATGACACCCATGATGCTCTTGGCATTGACGCGGCGCTCACCCTTGGCGATCCACACCTCGCACGGAAAACTGCCCGCCAGCTTGGTCAGCTTGGCCGACGCGCGGGCGTGCAGGCCCAGTTTATTGCTGATGGTCGTGGTTGTTTTGATCATGCGGTTTTCGGTTCTGGTTTTGGGGCGCGGTCACGGCGACCTGCATGATGCATTGGGCACCACCAGACAGCGCGCGCGCGACCAGAATGTCCAGCGGCTCATGGCGGTAATTGACGGTGCGCAACAGCATCGGCAAATTCACACCGGCGACCAGCTTGGAGTGCACGCCGTCCACCACCTTCTGCGCCACATTGCAGGGCGTAGCGCCGAACACATCGGTCAGCACCAGCGTGTTGGGCGCGTCCAATTGGTTCAGCAGGTTCAGCGCTGTGAGGCGGGTCGTTTCGGGGGGATCGTTGGGCAGCACGTCCAGCGCCAACACGCCGTGCGCCGTTTCGGGGTACACGTGCAACACACAGTCGCGCAGAGCACTGGCCAACGGTGCGTGGGCGATGATGAGGATGCCGGTGTTCATAGGAGGTATTGGAGTCGATTATGGCTGCTTAGACAATGGCCATCACACATGCCCCCACGGCCGCCACACCGCGTGCGGCACGCTGCCCTGTAACCTTACTGCACGCGTAGCTCAGAAAACAACAGTTCGGTCATTTCCGGGTTCAGCTTTGGGCCATACACCGCCACCTGGTAGATGTCCGGCCCTTTGGTTAACCAACGCAACTGAGCCTGGGTGGCGCGTCCGTCTGCCCCCTTGCCGTCCAGCTTTTCGGTCTGCGTATCCGACAGGGGTGGCCCCGGGGCGGTGGCGTTTGCCTGCAAGTTAGTCAACGTGGCCTGGTGCCACGCAGCGCGCACGGGCGCCGCTTGCGCACTGTCCGCCACACGAACGTGGCTGATGGCATACAGCGCCCCGGAGGCTTCGCAACCTGACACCTTTAACAGCACATCCAACGACGCCAACTGCACCTTGCGTTCGGCGTGGTCCGGCTTGCAGGGCAGCAACGTGACCAGCTGTTCGAGGCGCGTCTCGCGCCAGTTCAGAGCGGGGCTGCAGGCCGCTGCAACGACGGCAGCAACCAGCGCGGCTGCCGTGTGCACATGGCGGGGCAGGCTCACTTCAGCGCGCCGAACACCTTGGTCAGGATGGCGCTGCCATAGCCGACCGGGTTCTGGCGGATTTTCTTTTCTTCTTCGGAGATCATCAGGAACAGGCCGTCCAGCGTCTTGCTCGTGACGTACTGCTGGATGTTGGCGTCTTCTTTCTTCAGCAGACCCAGATCTGCGGCCTTGCCAGCGACTTCGTTGTACTTGTCGGCCAGGCCCACCTTCTCGGTAGCCCGGGTCACAACAGGCAAAAAGGTCACGGCCAGTGCAGGGCGGGTCTTGGAGGCAAAGAAGTCGGTGACCGCGGTGTCGCCGCCACTGAGGATGCCCTTGGCGTCGTTGACGCTCATGGTCTGCACCGCATTGCTCAGCAGACTTTTGGCCTGCGGCACGGCCGCCTCGGCGCCCCGGTTCATGGCGGTGACCAACTCGTCGATACGGCCGCCCTGGCCGAAACGGCGCATCAGATTGGCGGCATCGTTCAGCGCGCCGGGCAGGTTGATGCGCACACGCTCGTTGCCCAGAAAACCGTTCTCAGCACTCAGAATGCCGATGGCCGACAAAGCGCCCTTCTCCAGCGCCTCTTTCAGCCCCTTGGTGGCATCGGTGTTGCTGAGGTCTGCCAGGCTCAGGGCGTGGGCCTGGCTCCATGTGCTGGCAGCCAGTAGCGCGAACCAGGAAGCAGAGTGCGAGGTGAATTGGCGGCGGTCCATAGTGGGTGGTGTGCTTTCTGTAGGGGCTTACTCTTTGCGGAATGCGTCGTGGCAGGTCTTGCAGCTGCCGCCTACGCCGGCAGTGGTCGCCTTGATATTGTCCAGGTTTCCGGTCTTGGCCGCGGCATTGAACTTGGCCATTTCAGCCTGCATCTTGTCGGCATAGTCGTTGAACTTGGCCTTGTCGGTCCATATCTCGGGCTTGGCGCGGTTCTCGCGGCCCTTGTCCGTGCCGTCACCAAACGCAACCCACGGCAGCCTACCGGTAAATTCGGCGACGGCCGCGCTGTCAGCGGCGACTTTGGCATCAAACGGCGCCTTGCCGGCGGCCATTGCGGCCACGCGTCCGAAGTTTTGCTGCATGACGAATAGTGCGCTCTGGCGGTATTTGATCGCGTCCTCGGGTTTGGCAAACTGTGCAGAGGCTGGGAGCGCGACGGCGGTGACCGATAGCGCCAGTGCGAGGGATGCAAGTTTTTTCATGGGTTGTGCCTAGAATAAATGGGTTGACGGAGCAGACCGAGAGTAGAGTCTATTGCTTCGCGACCGGTTCCGCCGAACATCCGCGACCTAGGGTATTCACGCATGCCCGCGCAAGCGAGCCGTTGCGCGGAATGCTAAATTTACATGGCGCCCGGCTGCCGGGTGGTTCGCACCAGCCGGTGCACGAGGAGATAGAGGGTGAACAAGGTCAGGATTTGGGATCTGCCCACACGTATGTTCCACTGGTGTCTGGTGCTGTGCGTTGTGGGCCTGGTCGCGACGGGACTGGTGGGTGGTGATGCGATGGTCTGGCACTTTCGCCTGGGCTACACGGTCTTGAGCTTGTTGCTGTTCCGCATGGTCTGGGGTTTTGTTGGGGGCCATTGGTCGCGGTTTACGGTGTTCGTGGTCGGGCCCGCATCCGTGCTGCGCTACCTGCAGGGGCGTAGCGAGGAAACCCATGCCGGACACAATCCGCTGGGTGCTTTGTCGGTGCTTGCCCTGCTGGGCTTTGCGTTATTGCAGGTGGCAACCGGGCTGATCAGTGACGACGAAGTTGCGACAAGCGGCCTGCTGGCTAGATTGGCACCCAGCGCATGGGTCAGCAAGGCCACGCATTACCACGCGGCTATTGGCCAGTATGTGTTGTATGCGCTGGTCGCCTTGCACATCGGTGCCATGGTTTTCTACCGGTTCAAACGCCAACAACATTTGGTACCTGCGATGTGGTCAGGTGACAAAGAGATGGCCGCGCCCCAGCAAAGCGCCCGCGATGACGGACGATCACGGTTGCTGGCGCTGGTGGTGTTTGCCGTATGTGTGGGTCTGGTCACAGGAATGGTGCAATGGGCCGGCTGAGGGAAATCACATCCCCGGCGCCGTTGAGCCCGGCTGATATCCGCGTGCTGATTCCGGAGACCACGGCCGAACTGGACGCCGTGCGCAGCCTCTTTGCAGAATACGCTGGCACACTGGACGTGGACCTGTGCTTCCAAAATTTCGATGCAGAGCTGTCAACCCTCCCCGGCGAATACGCGGCGCCGCGTGGCACGCTGCTACTGGCCACGGTAGACGGTGAAGTAGCGGGCTGCTGTGCAATGCGTCCCTTGGACGCGGTGGACTACCCCAACGCCTGCGAGATGAAGCGCCTGTACGTGCGCCCGGCCTTCCGAGGGATGCAGCTGGGTCGTATGCTGGCCGAGACCGTTCTGGATACTGCGCGCATCGCGGACTACGACTGCATTTTGCTGGATACGCTCAACGACATGGAAGCCGCACGAGCGCTGTACCAGGAGCTGGGGTTTGAGGACATTCCGCCCTACTACTACAACCCGATTGCGGGTGCGCACTACCTGAAAGCTGAGCTGTAGAAACGACAAGCCCCGGCACGCCGTTGTGACCGGCGTCCGGGGCTTTGCGGCTATCTGATAAGGATCAGGCCTTGGCTTGGGCGAGCAGCGTGGCCGCATCGCTCACTTCAAATTTGCCGGGGCCTTCGATGTTCAACGAAGCCACTTTGCCGTCCTTGACCAGCATCGAGTAGCGGTTGCTGCGCAGTCCCATGCCCCTTGCTGTCAGGTCCAACGTCAGGCCAGTGGCCTGTGCGAACGCCGCGCTGCCGTCGGCCAGCATGCGGACCTTGCCGCCTGTCTTCTGATCGCGCGCCCAAGCGCCCATGACGAAAGCGTCGTTGACGCTCAGACACCAGATCTCGTCGACGCCGGCAGCCTTGAAGGCAGCTTCGTTTTCCACATAACCCGGCACATGCTTGGCCGAACAGGTGGGGGTGAAAGCGCCGGGAAGCGCAAACAATGCGATGGTCTTGCCGGCAGTAGCCTTGGCCACATCCACGGGGTTGGGGCCGATGCTGCAGCCTTCGCCCTCAACTTCGGAAAACTCCATCAGCGTGGTTGCGGGAAGAGTGTCACCTACTTTGATCATGCTTGTTTGCTCCTGGTGTTGTTGACTGGGGTGGTAAATAGTGTTTGCACAAAAGCAAACGGCCCACGATTGTGGGCCGTTGGAGGGTAGCCTGTTGGCCTAGAGGGCAAGCCCTTTAGACTTCGATGGCCTTTTGCACCAAGCGGGTCGCAACCCAGTTCTTGGTCTTTGAAATCGGACGGCTTTCCGTGATTTCAATCATGTCGCCCATGTGGAACTCGCCCTTTTCGTCATGGGCGTGGTACTTGCTGGACTTGCCAACGATCTTGCCGTAGAGCTCGTGTTTAACACGGCGCTCAATCAGCACGGTCACTGTCTTGGCACGCTTGTCGCTGACCACCTTGCCAATCAAGGTGCGCTTGAGGGATTTTTTAGCTTCCGTCATCTATCGCTCCTTATTTGGCGGACTTGTCAGCGGCTTGCTTCTCGACAAGAATAGTCTTGGCGCGAGCAATAGCACGACGCGCAGTGCGGATCGTGGCTGTGTTGGTGAGTTGTTGCGTGGCTTTTTGCATACGCAGGCCAAAGTGGGCTTTTTGCAGCGCTTTGACTTCCGTCTTCAAACCATCGACGTCCTTGGTGCGCAGTTCAGCAGCTTTCGTCATTTCGATATCTCCTGAATTACTGGCCAATCATGCGTGCCACGAAAGTGGTACGCAAAGGCAGCTTGGCGGCAGCCAAACGGAACGCTTCACGTGCCAGCTCTTCAGGCACACCGACGATTTCAAACACGATCTTGCCGGGCTGGATTTCAGCCACGTAGTACTCGGGGTTACCTTTACCGTTACCCATACGCACTTCAGCAGGCTTTTGGGAAATTGGCTTGTCAGGGAACACACGAATCCAGATACGACCGCCACGCTTCACGTGACGCGAAATGGCACGGCGTGCCGCTTCGATCTGGCGAGCCGTCAAACGGCCGCGATCCGTACATTTCAGACCGAAGTCACCGAAAGCGACCGAGCTGCCTCGTGTCGCTATGCCAGTGTTACGGCCCTTTTGCTCTTTGCGGTATTTCCGGCGAGCGGGTTGCAACATAGTTATTCTCCTTTACCGTCAGCTGCTGCAGCTGGCGCGGCGACTTTGCGAACGCGCTTAACGGTGGGTTTATCGGCGTCAGCACCGGAAGCCTCTACAGGCTTGTCGCTGCCATCGGCGGGGGCCGCATTGCTACCAACGGGACGACGGGCGCCACGGGGAGCAGGACGGTCAGCACCGGGGCGTGCACCGCCACGGTCATCACGGCGTGGGCCGCGTGGACGACGTTCTTCTTCAGCACGGGGCTCAACGGCAGCCGGCAGGTCGTTACGACCCAGCGTGTCACCCTTGTAGACCCAGACCTTCACGCCAATAATGCCGTAAGTGGTCTTGGCTTCGGAAGTACCGTAGTCGATATCGGCGCGCAGTGTGTGGAGTGGCACGCGACCTTCGCGGTACCACTCGCAACGAGCGATTTCAATGCCGTTCAGACGACCGGACGACATGATCTTGATGCCCAAGGCACCCAGACGCATGGCGTTTTGCATAGCGCGCTTCATGGCACGGCGGAACATGATCCGCTTTTCCAATTGCTGCGTAATGCTGTCGGCGATCAGCTTGGCGTCGATTTCGGGCTTGCGCACTTCTTCGATGTTCACTGCCACTGGCACGCCGAGCTGTTTGCCCAGGTCGCGCTTGAGGTTTTCGATGTCTTCGCCTTTCTTGCCGATCACCACACCCGGACGTGCCGAGAAAATGGTGATACGGGCGTTCTTGGCAGGACGCTCGATCAAGATGCGCGAAACCGAAGCGTTCTTCAGCTTGGCCTTGAGGTATTCACGCACTTTGATGTCTTCGGCCAACATGCCGGCGAAATCTTTGTTGCTGGCGTACCAGCGTGAAGACCAGTTGCGGCTAATCGACAAGCGAAAGCCGGTTGGGTGGATTTTTTGTCCCATATCTTCCTGGCCTCTTTCAGTTACCAACCGTCACGTACACATGGCACGTGGGTTTTCTGATTTGGTTGCCGCGGCCTTTGGCGCGGGCCGTGAAGCGACGCAGTGACGCGCCTTGTTCGACGTAGATGGTTTTAACCTTCAACTCGTCGATGTCGGCACCGTCATTGTGCTCAGCGTTGGCAATAGCGGACTCCAGAACCTTCTTGATGATCACGGCAGCTTTTTTCTGCGTGAATTGCAAAATGTTCAGGGCTTGGTCCACTTTCTTGCCGCGAATCAGATCCGCGACCAGACGGCCTTTGTCGACTGACAAACGGACGCCACGAAGGGTTGCACGTGTTTCCATGGTCAATCCTTATTTCTTCTGGACTTTTTTGTCCGCAGGATGACCCTTGAAAGTACGGGTCAGAGCGAACTCACCCAACTTGTGGCCAACCATTTGATCGGTGATATAGACCGGAACGTGCTGCTTGCCGTTGTGCACGGCGATCGTCAGACCGATGAAATCGGGCAGGATCATGGAGCGGCGCGACCAAGTCTTAATCGGCTTCTTGTCCTTGGTAGCAACAGCCTTTTCAGTCTTGGCTACCAGGTGGTGGTCCACGAAGGGACCCTTTTTGAGAGAACGAGTCATTTACCTACCCCTTACTTCTTGCGACGCGACACGATCATGACCTGCGTGCGCTTGTTGTTACGGGTACGGTAACCCTTGGTCAGATTACCCCAAGGATCGACTGCATGACGGCCTTCGCCGGTCTTGCCTTCGCCACCACCGTGCGGGTGGTCGACCGGGTTCATCACCACACCGCGAACGGTTGGGCGAATACCCATCCAACGCTTGACACCGGCTTTACCCAGTTGGCGCAGGCTGTGCTCTTCGTTGGCGACTTGGCCAATGGTTGCGCGGCAGTCGATGTGGATCTTGCGAACTTCACCGGAGCGAACGCGAACCTGGGCGTAGGTGCCTTCACGGGCCAACAGAGTTGCAGACGTACCCGCAGAGCGGATGATCTGTGCGCCCTTGCCTACTTGCAATTCCACGCAATGGATGATGGAACCCACTGGGATGTTGCGAATTGGCAGTGTGTTGCCCACGCGGATAGGCGCTTCGGAACCACTCATGATGGTGGCGCCGACTTCCAGACCACGGGGAGCAATGATGTACTTGCGCTCGCCGTCTGCGTAGCACACCAGAGCGATGTGCGCGGAACGGTTAGGGTCGTACTCAATGCGCTCAACCTTGGCAGGAATTGCGTCCTTGTTGCGAACAAAGTCGACCACACGGTAGTGGTGCTTGTGTCCGCCGCCTTTATGGCGAGTCGTAATGTGGCCGTTGTTGTTACGACCGGCTTGCTGGAATTGTGGTTCCAGCAAGGCAGCGTGGGGCGCACCTTTGTGAAGGTGGTCACGCGAAATCTTCACCACGCCACGACGGCCTGGGGAAGTTGGTTTCATTTTGATAACAGCCATGATTACGCAGCCTCCCCACCGAGGTTCAGCTCTTGACCTGGCTTGAGCATCACGTATGCCTTGCGAACATTGTCGCGACGGCCGACGGACTTGCCAAAGCGCTTGGTCTTGCCTTTTGTGTTCACCACAGAAACGCCTTGCACTTCCACCTTGAACATCAATTCCACAGCGGCCTTGATTTCGGGCTTGGTAGCGTCTTGCAGCACCTTGAACGTTACAGCATTGGATTTTTCAGCAACCATGGTGGCCTTTTCAGACACGATGGGAGCAACCAAAACCTGCATCAAGCGACCTTCGTCGTACTTGACTTTCGACGTGTTGTTCATACGGGCGCTCATGCGAACATCTCCTTGAGTTTGTCCATGGCAGCCTTGGTCACCAATACCTTGCGGTAGTGAACCAGCGACAACGGATCAGCGTAACGGGGCTCCACCACCAGGATGTTGACCAGATTGCGCGATGCCAGGTACAGGTTTTCGTCGACTTCGTCGGCGATCACAAGCACAGATTCCAGGTTCATGGCCTTGAATTTCGCAGCCAAGGGCTTGGTCTTGGGAGAGTCAACCTTCAGCGAATCAACCACTGCCAGACGACCTTCGCGGGCCAGCTGAGACAGGATGGAAGCCATACCGGCGCGGTACATCTTCTTGTTGATCTTTTGCGCGAAGTTTTCGTCGGGCATATTCGGGAATATGCGGCCGCCTCCGCGCCACAGTGGCGAGGAAGTCATACCGGCACGGGCGCGGCCCGTTCCCTTTTGCTTGAACGGCTTCTTGGTCGAGTGCTTGACCTGTTCGCGGTCCTTCTGGGCGCGAGTGCCTTGACGGGCATTGGCCTGGAAAGCAACCACAACCTGGTGCACCAGATCTTCGTTGTATGCGCGGCCAAACACGGTCTCAGGGGCTTCGTATTTCGAAGTAGCCTGACCTTGGTCGTTTAGGAGTTCGAGCTGCATCAGTTCGCTCCCTTCGCAGTTTCAGATTTCGCTTTGATAGCGGGACGCACCGTGACGAAACCGCCAGCGGATCCGGGGATCGCACCCTTGATCAGCAGCAATTGACGGGCTTCGTCAATGCGGAATACGTCGAGGTTTTGCGTAGTGACCAAATCATCACCCAGATGACCCGTCATGCGCTTACCGGGGAACACGCGACCGGGATCCTGGGCCATACCGATAGAACCGGGAACGTTGTGCGAACGGCTATTACCGTGCGACGCGCGTTGCGAGCTCATGTGGTGGCGCTTGATCGTACCGGCGTAACCCTTACCGATGGTCGTGCCTTGCACGTCCACCTTCTGGCCCACTGCAAACACATCTGCCACGGGGACAGTTGCGCCAGCTGCGTATTTGGCAGCTGCATCAGCAGTAACGCGGAATTCTTGGATGATTTCACCAGCTTCAACGCCTGCTTTCGCAAGGTGGCCGGCAATAGGCTTGGTCACACGCGAAGCTTTGCGTGCGCCGAACGTTACCTGCAAGGCAACGTAGCCATCGTTCTCCTGGGTTTTCACCTGTGTCACGCGGTTGTTAGACACGTCTACCACCGTAACAGGAACAGCGTCCCCGTCTTCGGTGAATAGGCGCATCATGCCAACCTTGCGACCCAGCAACCCTAAGTGATTGCTAAGACTCATTGTTTTCTCCGTAACTTCCACCGGTGCGACTGCAATTGGCAGCACCGTTTTTGCGTGAAAGACTGTTAATAAAACCCAATCAGGCGCCCATACATTACATGCAGGCAAATCCAACCGAGCCTGCGAGTATAACCCGCATCTGGTTTTGACGCAAGTTCGGGCCGAAACCCGAACTTGGGGGTCAATTACTGCAGCTTGATCTCGACGTCTACGCCAGCGGGCAGATCGAGCTTCATCAGCGCGTCAACCGTCTTGTCTGTTGGATCAACGATGTCCATCAGACGCTGGTGCGTACGGATTTCAAACTGGTCACGACTGGCCTTGTTCACGTGGGGTGAACGCAGAATGTCGAAACGCTTCATGCGTGTTGGCAAAGGCACTGGGCCCTTGACAATCGCGCCGGTACGCTTGGCGGTGTCCACAATTTCAGCGGCCGATTGGTCGATGAGCTTGTAATCAAACGCCTTCAGGCGGATACGGATCTTTTGCTTGGTAGCCATGATTGTTTCCTTTGCTTAAGCGAGGATCTTGGCAACCACACCCGCGCCCACGGTACGACCGCCTTCGCGGATCGCGAAGCGCAGGCCTTCTTCCATGGCGATGGGGTTGATCAGCTTCACAGTGATCGACACGTTGTCACCAGGCATGACCATTTCCTTGCCTTCTGGCAACTCGATCGCACCGGTCACGTCCGTTGTACGGAAGTAGAACTGGGGGCGGTAGTTGTTGAAGAATGGTGTGTGGCGACCGCCTTCATCCTTGGACAAGACATAGATCTCGCCGGTGAAGTGGGTGTGGGGCTTGATGGAGCCGGGCTTGCACAGCACTTGGCCGCGCTGCACGTCTTCACGCTTGGTGCCGCGCAACAAGATGCCGACGTTGTCGCCAGCCTGGCCTTGGTCCAGCAGCTTGCGGAACATTTCCACGCCGGTGCAGGTTGTCTTCTGGGTGTCAGCGATACCGACGATTTCGATTTCTTCGCCGACCTTGACCACGCCGCGTTCGATACGACCGGTCACGACGGTGCCGCGGCCAGAGATCGAGAACACGTCTTCCACGGGCATCAGGAATGCGCCGTCAACGGCACGTTCTGGCAGGGGGATGTAGGTGTCCAGGGCTTCTGCGAGCTTGAAGATGGCTTCTTCGCCCAATGGGCCCTTGTCGCCTTCCATGGCGAGCTTGGCGCTGCCGTGGATGATGGGGGTTGCGTCGCCTGGGAAGTCATACTTGTCCAGCAGCTCACGAACTTCCATTTCGACCAGTTCGAGCAGTTCAGCGTCGTCAACCATATCGCACTTGTTCAGGAACACGATGATGTAAGGCACGCCAACCTGGCGGGCCAACAGGATGTGTTCGCGGGTCTGGGGCATAGGGCCGTCAGCTGCGGAGCAGACCAGAATAGCGCCGTCCATTTGGGCCGCGCCAGTGATCATGTTCTTCACATAGTCGGCGTGTCCAGGGCAGTCCACGTGGGCGTAGTGGCGGTTAGCCGTTTCGTATTCAACGTGGGCGGTGTTGATCGTGATACCGCGCGCTTTTTCTTCGGGAGCCGCGTCGATCTGGTCATAGGCCTTGGCCTGACCGCCGAACTTGGCTGCCAGCACGGTGGTGATGGCGGCTGTCAGTGTGGTCTTGCCGTGGTCAACGTGGCCAATGGTGCCCACATTGACGTGGGGCTTGGTACGTGTGAATTTTTCTTTTCCCATTTCGATTCCTTAAATAAAGAGCAATACCCGTGTGTTGGTTTTATGTCTGCACAGTGTTGCTGATTCGCTCCGCACGGGCACAGAGCGGCACACTGTCGCAGACAAGGAGAACTTCTAACCAGTTGGGGACAGAGCTTGCCGCTAAGCGACTGCGGTCTGTCCCGCCAACATACTTACTTAGCCCTTGCTGCCATGATGGCTTCAGACACGTTACGCGGAGCTTCCGAGTAGTGCTTGAATTCCATCGTGTACGTAGCGCGGCCTTGCGACATGGAACGCAGCGTCGTGGAGTAGCCGAACATTTCGGACAGTGGCACTTCAGCCTTGATAGCCTTACCACCACCAACCATGTCGTCCATACCCTGAACCATGCCGCGGCGTGAGGACAGATCGCCCATCACGTTACCAGCGTAGTCTTCCGGCGTTTCCACTTCCACAGCCATCATCGGCTCCAGAATCACGGGGCTGGCCTTGCGGCAACCTTCCTTGAAACCGAAGATAGCGGCCATCTTGAACGCGTTTTCGTTCGAGTCGACGTCGTGGTACGAACCGAAAGTCAGCGTGACCTTGACGTCCACAACCGGGTAACCCGCCAGCACGCCCTGGTTCAAAGCCTCGATAACGCCCTTCTCAACCGCAGGGATGAATTCGCGAGGAACCACACCGCCCTTGATAGCGTCGACAAACTGGAAGCCCTTGCCGGCTTCGTTGGGTTCGACGGTGAACACCACGTGACCGTATTGGCCCTTACCACCGGACTGGCGAACGAACTTGCCTTCGACGTCAGTCACTTGCTTGCGGATGGTTTCGCGGTAGGCAACTTGGGGCTTGCCCACGTTGGCTTCCACGCCGAATTCGCGCTTCATGCGGTCGACAATAATTTCCAGGTGCAATTCGCCCTGGCCACCAATGATGGTCTGGCCGGATTCTTCGTCGGTCTGCACGCGGAACGATGGGTCTTCTGCAGCCAGACGGGAGAGGGCGATACCCATTTTTTCCTGGTCGGCCTTGGTCTTCGGTTCCACAGCCTGGCGGATCACGGAGTCAGGGAACACCATGCGCTCCAGCGTAATGACAGCCGATGGGTCGCACAGGGTTTCGCCGGTGGTCACATCCTTCAGGCCCACGCATGCAGCGATGTCGCCGGCGCGGATTTCATCGACTTCTTCGCGGTTGTTGGCGTGCATCTGCACGATACGACCGATACGCTCTTTCTTGCCGCGCACTGCGTTGTAGACGGTGTCGCCCTTCTTCAGAACGCCGGAGTAGACACGCACGAAAGTCAACTGGCCCACGAACGGGTCGGTCATCAGCTTGAATGCCAGAGCCGCAAACTTTTCGTTGTCGTCGGCCTTGCGGGTGGTTTCCTTTTCGTCTTCGTCAAAGCCCTTGATGGCCTTCACGTCCAGAGGAGAAGGCATCAGTTCAATGACGGCGTCCAGCATGCGCTGCACACCCTTGTTCTTGAACGCAGTACCGCACAGCATGGGCTGGATTTCACCAGCGCAGGTGCGCGTGCGCAGACCGGCGGTGATTTCTTCTTCGGTCAGCTCACCCTCTTCGAGGTACTTGTTCATCAGCTCTTCAGAGGCTTCAGCAGCAGCTTCCACCATCTTCTCGCGCCACTCTTTGGCGGTTTCCACCAGGTCTGCGGGGATTTCACCAAAGGTGAACTTCATGCCCTGGGAGGCTTCGTCCCAGATGATGGCCTTCATCTTGCGCAGATCGACCACGCCGGTGAAGTTTTCTTCAGCGCCGATTGGAATCACGATTGGCACAGGGCTGGCCTTCAGGCGCAGCTTCATCTGCTCGACGACCTTGAAGAAGTTGGCACCGGTACGGTCCATCTTGTTCACGAAGGCCAGCCGGGGCACCTTGTACTTGTTAGCCTGACGCCACACGGTCTCGGACTGGGGCTGCACGCCACCCACAGCGCAGTAAACCATGCAAGCGCCATCCAGCACGCGCATGGAACGCTCAACTTCAATCGTGAAGTCCACGTGTCCGGGGGTGTCAATGATGTTGATTCGGTGCTCAGGGAAAGACGCATCCATGCCCTTCCAGAAGCAGGTTGTTGCAGCAGAAGTAATCGTGATGCCACGCTCTTGCTCTTGCTCCATCCAATCCATGGTGGCCGCGCCATCGTGCACTTCACCAATCTTGTGGTTCACGCCGGTATAGAAAAGAATACGCTCGGTGGTGGTGGTTTTACCAGCGTCGATGTGCGCAGAAATACCGATATTGCGGTAGCGCTCAATGGGGGTTGTGCGAGCCATGATGGATCCTTGGGTTGTGCTATGTATTCAGTAAGACAGGCTGCAGGGCCCGAAGGACGCTGCAGCCTGGCGGGCGCAACCTTTGCGGGGTTGGCGCCGATTCCGTTTTTTAGAAGCGGAAGTGCGAGAAAGCCTTGTTGGCTTCTGCCATGCGGTGAACTTCGTCACGCTTCTTCATGGCGCCGCCACGGCCTTCAGTAGCCTCCAGCAGCTCGTTAGCCAGGCGCTGTGCCATGGACTTTTCACCGCGCTTGCGAGCGGCTTCCTTGATCCAGCGCATGGACAAAGCCAGGCGACGGACAGGGCGCACTTCAACAGGCACTTGGTAGTTGGCACCACCCACGCGGCGGGATTTCACTTCCACCATGGGCTTCACGTTGTTGATGGCAACCGTGAACGCCTCGACGGGGTCTTTATCAGGGTGCTTCTTTTCGATCAGCTCGAGTGCGCCATAAATGATGCGCTCAGCGATCGCCTTCTTGCCGCCTTCCATGATCACGTTCATGAATTTGGACAGCTCTACATTGCCGAACTTAGGATCCGGCAGAATTTCACGTTTAGGGACTTCGCGACGACGTGGCATTTTTTCACCTCTTTGCTTCAGTTGGCACCCTTGCGGACGCCTTGAGAGTTATTCATAAGACTCTCACTTACTCGACCCAAACAGCGGGTCACTTCGTTCATTCACCGCGCCACGCAGTAAACAAACACCGTTTATTTTTCGAATCCAGGGTTTCAAACTTTCGTTCAAGCCTTGGGCTCAGGTCAATTTACTTGGCCTTTGGCTTCTTTGCACCGTACTTGGAGCGCGACTGCTTGCGGTCTTTCACGCCTTGCAAATCGAGCGAACCACGGACGATGTGGTAACGCACACCGGGCAAATCCTTGACACGACCGCCACGAACCAGCACCACGCTGTGTTCCTGCAGGTTGTGGCCTTCACCGCCGATGTAAGAGATCACCTCAAAACCGTTGGTCAAGCGCACTTTGGCAACTTTACGCAGAGCGGAGTTAGGTTTTTTAGGCGTTGTGGTGTACACACGGGTGCACACACCGCGACGCTGCGGAGAGTTCTGCATCGCAGGGCTCTTCGACTTGATGGTCTCGACCTCACGGCCTTGACGCACGAGTTGATTGATGGTTGGCATTTAAAAAACGTCCCTAAACGTTTGAAACTAATTGAAAACGTGAATCCCTTCGGAATTTCCGAAAAGCCTTCTACTGTACCAGCTTAGGGGTTTCCCTGCAACTGCTTGTTGCCCCCCACGCTCCGCCGCTGCGCGGGTTGCTGCCCCCTGAGGGGGTTAATTCGGCTCGGGGCGGCCCGGCGCCGAATTGCCCTTTCCCTTCGACTAAACCTTGTGTGTTTAACGAATCCAGAGTCGGATCGAGTCCCAGGCACGGCCAAAAATGCCGGATTGCTCCACCGCCTCCAGCGCCAGAAGAGGGACTTCGGTGACCACTTGCTCGCCCGCCATCACTTTGACGACGCCGACTTGCTGGCCCTTGGTGACCGGTGCGATCAACGGGTCGGTGCGTACGACCTGGGTCTTGAGCTTGGCGCCGCTGCCGGTAGGTACAGCCACCACGATGGCCTGCGGGCGACCCAGCTTGACGGTGGCTTGGGCGCCCTTCCAGATGTTGGCGCTTACTACGGCCTGATTGGCATCAAACAACTTGACGCCTTCATAGGCTGTGAAACCCCAGTTCAGCAGCTTTTGCGATTCATTGGCACGGGCGTTCTCGCTGGCCGTGCCCAGCACGATCGACAGCAAACGGCGACCACCCGCCGTAGCAGGCGTGCCTGCGGGCGTACCGGCGGGTGCGCTAGCGGGTGCAGCGGGGGTGGCCAGGTTGGTGAAGTCGCGGCGGGCGGTGGCCACCATGCAATAGCCGGCGGCGTCAGTGAAGCCGGTTTTGAGGCCGTCGACCGTGGGGTCGCGGAACAACAACAGGTTACGGTTGGTGTCATTGGCCGCAGGCGTGCCGGGGTAGCGGTATTTCTTGATCGCGTAAAAGCCCACGTAGTCGGGAAAGTCCGCCATCAGGCGGGTGGCCAAAATGCTCAGATCGCGCGCCGTTGTGGTGTGGCCGGCCTCGGTCAGGCCTTCGGGGTTCTTGTATGTGGTGTTTTTCATGCCCAGCACGCGGGCCTGGTCGTTCATCATTTGCACGAAATGCTCGGCGGTGCCGCCCACGCCTTCGGCCAGGGCCATCGTGGCATCGTTGCCGGACTGCACGATCAGGCCCTTGAGCAGGTCTTCCACCGGCACCATCATCTTGGGGTCGATGAACATGCGCGAGCCGGGCATCTTCCAGGCGCGTTCGCTGACGGGCAGGGTCTGCTTAAGGTCCAGCTTTTTGTTGCGCAGCGCGTCGAACACCAGGTAAGCCGACATCAGCTTGGTCAGCGATGCAGGCTCCACTGGCATATCAATGTCTTTCGCGGCCAGGATCTGGTTGGCGGTGACGTCCAGCAGCAAATAGGCACGGGCGGCCACCTCGGGTGGCTGCGGCGTCTGTGCCCCTGCGGAAAAGCAGAAAAGGGTGGCCACAAGGGCGGCGAAGAATGATTTCATGGGGAGGGTAGGTCTGGGCGCGGCCCACAAAACAGGGCCTGCGGGGGATAGAACAGGTTTGGAGAAAAAGGATGCGGGTCAACAGCGAAGCGGTTACATACAGAAGATCGTGTTTATGGCACGGCCAGGGCCTGCAAGTGGCGGACCACCAGACTGCGCAAGAGCGGCAATTGTCCATGAAAGAAGTGCGCAACCCCGGGAATAACGGTAACCGGTAGTGATTGGGGCCGCGCCCAGTCCATCACCGACGCCAGCGGCACTGTGTCGTCCTGCTCGCCGTGCAGCACCAGCGTGCGCGCATGCAGCTCGGGGGCAATCGGCGCCACGGCGAAACGGCTGGCGGCAGTGCCGACCAGCACCACGTGTTGGGGCGGGTTCTGCAGGCCCAGCGCCTCCACGGCGTGGCTGGTAACAAAGGCGCCAAACGAAAAACCCGCCAGCGCAACCGGCTGCGCAGCGTCGCCACCGGTTCCGTGGGCGATGACGGCCAACAGGTCTTGTAGTTCACCACGCCCTTCGTCGTAGGTGCCTTCGGTGGCACCGACGCCGCGAAAGTTGAACCGCAATGCGCGCCAGCCGCACAGCACAAAGGCGCGGGCCAGCGTCTGCACAACCTTGTTGTCCATGGTGCCGCCAAACAGTGGGTGCGGGTGGGCAATGACGGCCACCCCGCGCGGCGCGGCGCCATCGGCCAACGTGGGCAGGTCCTCCAGCGCCTCGATCGCGCCGACCGGGCCTGGCACAAGGAATCGGCGGGTTTGACTGTTCACAGAATGCTATTGTTTTAGTAGCTGCTTACGCTCACTGCACGAGGGCTAGCGGGTGATTTGGCATATACGTTCAGGGTGGAAGCAACTCAACGGCCCAGGTGGGCAGGCGTCACCAGACGCTCCACCACCTTGCCGTTCTTCAGGTGCGATTCGACGATCTCGTCAATGTCGTGCGCGTCGACGTAGGAGTACCAGACCCCTTCCGGATACACGACGGCCACTGGGCCGCCGGCGCAGCGGTCCAGGCAGCCGGCCTTGTTGACGCGGACCTGGCCCACGCCGGCCAGCCCCGCAGCACGCACCTGCTGCTTGCACCGGTCGAAACCGGCCTGCGCATTGTGCTGGGCGCAGCTGGCTTCACCGTTGGTGCGTTCGTTGAGGCAGAAGAAGATATGGTGCGCGTAATAGGGCTTGGCGGGAACAACGGGTTCAGTCATGGGTAGATTCTAATTTTTAACATCGCGCTGCCAGATCAGCGACAGCACATACAGCAGCGTGGCGTAGGGCCACAGCCAGCCCAACCACTGGGCCAAACCGTGGAAGCGGATAAAGCGGCCCTGCTCCCAGGCATGCAGCGTCTGCGAGAAATAGGCACCTTCCGGAGCCTGATTGAGCAGACTCAGGTACACGCCCAACGACAGCAGCAGCAGCGAAGCACTGGCCCGCCACGGCACCAAGGCCAGGATCAGGGCCAGCACTGCGGCCACCGCCATGCCGAACTGCACCGGCATGCTCAGCCAGGCCCAGGCATGCGCCGGCCCCCAGCTCAGCGCCGCCGACAAGGCGGTCACCGCCACGCCCGCCCCCACCAGCAGCATCGCAAACGCCGCACGGCGCAAGCGAGCGCGTATGAGGCAAAAAGCCAGCAAGCAGGGTATCAACAGCCCCAGCATCACGCAGACCATTTCCCCGCCCGGCACCAGCGGTTGTAGCTCGGTTTCGCGCACCGGCAGCCAGTCCAGGAAGGGGGTGTCGACGAGTTGCGCGCCCAGCGCTTCCTCAACACGCTCCAGCACCTGGCCCAATCCAAAGGGCACCGCCGCCGGGAACAGCAGGGCCAGCGGCCACAGCGCCAGCAGCACAATGCCGCCACGCGACTCCGGGCCAAACCAGCGGGCGCGGATCTGGCTCCAGCGGTCTATCGCACCGAGCCGGGCCAACAGCACCGCTACCAGCGCACCACTGGTAGCGCCTGCTGTATTGAGCAGCCAATCCTCGCGCGAAGGAACGCGGACCGGCAGGTAGCTTTGAAGGATCTCCATTGACAACGACAACAGGGTCCCTACGGCCACAGATACCCATATGGCATGGCGGAAGCGGCCACTGCGCAGGGCGCTCAGAGCCAGCAAGCCACCCAGTGGCGCATAGCCGACTATGTTGACGGCCACATCAAAGCCGGTCCAGAACTTGGGCAAGGGTGCGGCCAAGAAGGACCATGGCGCAATCCCCTGGTCGCGCCATTCGGTAAAAGGGTAAAGGCTGGCATACACGATCAGCCCCATGTAGACCAGGGCCAAGGGCCAGGCTGCCGTCTTGTGCATGGCGCGTGTCAGAACGGCTTGACCACCACCAGAACCACGGCAGCCACCAACAAAAATACCGGCATTTCATTGAAATAGCGAAACCAGACGTGGCTTCGGGTCATGGTGCCGGCTTCAAATTTCTTCAGAATGGCGGCGCACCCGTGGTGGAAACCAATAGCCAGCACGACCACGACCAGCTTGGCATGCAGCCAGCCATTGCCCGGCCCGCGCCCAATGCCATAGCCCAGCCATAACCAAAGGCCCAGGGCCAGGGCCGGCACGGCCAGAAGCGTCATGAACCGCAACAGTTTGCGCGCCATCAGCAGCAGGCGCGCGCGCTCGGCAGCAGAGTCGTTCGGCACCATGGCCAGGTTCACAAAGATACGCGGCAGGTAGAACAAACCAGCGAACCAGCTGGCGACGAAAACGATGTGGAAGGCTTTGACCCAGAGCATGGCCGGAGTGTAGCCCCCACGCTCCGCCGCTGCGCGGGTCGCTGCCCCCCGAGGGGGTTAATTTTCCTTGGGGCGGCCCGGCGGGAAATTTGTCGCCCCCACGCTCCGCCGCTGCGCGGGTCGCAGCCCCCCAATTCGGGAATAGGGGCCAAGATTTACCGGGCCGGAACTTTCGGGGCAAAAAAAACCCCAGCACGTGGGCTGGGGTGGTAAGCCTATTAGCTGTCACACATCAAGGCCCCGCTCAGGGAGGAAAAGCGGGAGGTAGCAAGCTACCCGGACGCGAATTTAGCAAAGTTGCAGGAGCTTTGCAAGCTGCTTTACGAATTAACCACATGACTGTTACCAACATGTGACACGGACAAGGGGCGACTGACACCAGTCTTACAGCGGCCTTTTGGGAATCAGGCACAATTTTCCCCATGATCCCTTTTGCCTCTTTCCCCCATGGCCGCCCCCGCCGCCTGCGCCGCGATGCCTTCACCCGCAACTTGGTGCGCGAAAACACACTCACCCCCCACGACCTGATCTACCCGGTGTTTGTCGTCGACGGCAAGGGCCAGCGCGTGCCGATTGGCTCCATGCCCGGCGTCGAGCGCCTGAGCCTGGACCTGCTGCTGCCCGTAGCTGAGGAATGCGTCAAGCGCGGCATCCCGGTCATGGCGCTGTTCCCGGTGGTGGACCAGTCACTGAAGACGTACAACGGCGACGAGGCCCTTAACCCCGACGGCCTGATCCCCCGCGTCGTCAAGGCGCTAAAGAAAGAGTTCCCCGATTTGGGCCTGATGACCGACGTGGCGCTGGACCCCTTCACCACCCACGGGCAGGACGGCCTGCCCGACACGCGGCCCGAAGAAAACGGCTATATCGTCAACGAGACCACCGTGGCCCAGCTGGTGCAGCAGGCGCTGACCCAGGCGCGCGCCGGCACCGACATCATCGCCCCCAGCGACATGATGGACGGCCGCATAGCCGCCATTCGCGCCGCGCTGGAGGCCGAAGGTCACATCCACACGCGCATCATGGCCTACAGCGCCAAGTACGCCAGCGCTTTTTATGGCCCGTTCCGCGACGCGCTGGGATCGGCCAGAAACCTGGGCAAGAGCAATAAAAAGTCCTACCAGATGGACCCCGGCAACAGCGACGAGGCCCTGCGCGAAGTGGCCATGGACATTGCCGAGGGCGCCGACATGGTCATGGTCAAACCCGGCATGCCTTACCTGGACGTGGTGCGCCGCGTCAAGGACGCGTTCAAGGTGCCCACCTTCGCCTACCAGGTCAGTGGCGAATACGCCATGCTCAAGGCCGCCGCCCAAAACGGCTGGCTGGACCATGACGCGGTGATGATGGAGAGCCTGCTGGCCTTCAAGCGCGCCGGGGCCGATGGTGTGCTGACCTACTTTGCGCTGGACGCCGCCAGGCTGCTACAAAATCAGTAGCTGCTTACGCGCTCTGCACGAGGGCTGCAGCCCGATTTCGCATATAACGATTCGCCACACACGGACTCCCACCGCCATGCGCATTTTCCACATCCAGAACAGCGGCATCACCGAAACCCAGGACCTGGCCGCGCTGACGGCCGGCGGCATGCCGGCCAACGGATTTGTGTGGGTGGCCTGCGCCAGGCGCGAGTTCGAGGTGACCCAGGCCCAAGTACAGACCATGCTGCAGGCACTGTGTGGCCAGCAACTGGTCGACCTGCACATCTCAGACCTGATCAACAACCAACTGCCATCGCACTACGACTACACCTCGCAGTACGACGTGCTGGTATTCCGCCGGCTGGCAGCGGGCAACAGCGCCACCGACCTGGCCAACCCCGGTCAGCCTGTCACCCACGAAAGCACACGCAGCGGCCCGCCCATCTTGCGCCGTATCGACACCAGCCCGGTGGGCTTTGCCGTGTTTGACCGCGTGCTGCTGACCGTGCACCCCGCTGACTGCTCGGTGCGCGATGCCTATGCCAGCAAGCTGACGCAGGCCGCCAGCGCCGAATCGCGCGCTGCGGGCGCCCGCCTGCCCACCAGCCCGGCCGACCTGATGCTGCGCGTCATCAACCAGATGGTCGACGGATTTCTGGAGCTGCGCCGCGAACTGACCCACCAGCTGGACCACTGGCAATCCGAACTGCTGAACCCCCGCACCCGCTTCACCAACTGGAGCGCCCTGCTGGACGCGCGCCTCACCTTGCACTATCTCGATGAAGTCTGCGAAGACCAGCGCTCCGCGCTACAGGACTGGATTGAAGCGGTAAAGACCTGGCCCGACGCTGACACCGCCGCCGGCCAGCGCGAGCGCGACCTGCTGCAGGTACGCAGCCGCGACGTGCTGGAACACATCGAGCGCGTGGTGCACCATGTGCGCCGCCTGGAGCAAAGCGTGGAGACCGCCGTGCAGATGCACTTCAGCGTGCAAGGCAGCCGCACCAACGACATCATGCGCACGCTGACCGTGCTGACCGCGATCTTTTTACCGCTGAACTTCATGACTGGCTTCTTTGGTATGAACTTCGAATACCTGCCGCTGATACACCAACAAAGCGGCCTGCTCTGGGCCATGGGCACCATGGTGCTGGTTGCTGTGGTGCTGGTGGTGTTTTTCTGGCGCAAAAGGTATCTGGCGCGGACCGGGCGGTGAATGTGACGGACCTTACTGCATCGATTCCATCTACACGCACTTTGTGACTAACCATTCGCGTCGGGCCGCAACGCGCCCGTGCAGCTGCAGGGCATAGGCATGTCCATGGTCAACGCCTCCGCGAAGCTCCGACCGCAGCACGGCTGCAACTTTCGCTACTGCCCGTACCGGGTGACGGTTTTCAGGCGGCACAGGCGACATGCTACTAGCCGGGCATAATTCGATGCATGACCGTTTTGCAGCGTTCCCTTGCCGACCTGGCCGCTCACCTTCGGAGTAAGCGCCATGAAACCCTTCAGACTTGGCGCAAGGCAGTCAAGGAGGACCGGATGCTGACAACGGCGCACTCGTTGCCACGTAGTCAGCTCGATGACCACATCCCCGGGCTGCTGGAAGCGTACGCGCTTCGGCTGGACCCCGGAGAATTGGTTCCCGAAGCAGCTGCCGCCGAGCAGAATGAGCAGGCCGTTGCCCATGGTTTGCACCGGTGGCAACAGGGATATGACCTGCTGGAGGTGTCTCGCGAACTCGGACGTCTCAACGAGGCCGTCGTCCTGCAGCTGGAGGAGTACGCACGGGCGCGGCCTGGGCTCGAGGCTGAGGTCATGGCCACGGCAAGATGGATTTGGGCAGAGATGAGTGGTGTGGAGTCGAGCAAGAGCATTGCGGAATACTTTCGACTGCGGCAAGTGGAAGCCGCCGGGCACATTCAGGACCTCGAGCAAGCCTTGGAAAACATTCGCGAACTGGAGCAAGAACGCGCAGATCTCTGGCACCAAGCAGCGCATGACCTGCGTGGCAACTTGGGCGTTGTGAGGACAGCCACTCAAATGCTGAGCAAGGTTGGACCCACCCAGCCCGTGCAGGAGCGATTTTTGCGCATTCTCGACCGCAATGTGGCCTCTATCCACCACCTGCTGGAGGACGTTACTGCCTTGGCCCGCTTGCAGGCGGGAAGGGAGACGCGCCGGGTATCCGAGGTCGACGTGGCGGCTTCATTGACTGCCCTCGTTGACGACCTGCAGGGGTACGCCGAGCAGCGGGGTCTTTTTCTCCGGCAGGAGGGACCGCCTTCGTTCATCGTCGAAGGCGACGCTGTCAAGATACGCCGCCTGGTGCAAAACCTCATGATCAATGCCGTCAAGTACACGGTGCGAGGCGGAGTCACGCTCAGCTGGGGTGACTGCGCGTCGGACGATGGGAAACGCTGGATGGTGTCGATACAGGATACTGGTCCGGGCTTTGCTGCCGGTCCCGGCGCCCCATTGGTCGGCGCTCTGGAGACGGCAACTGAATCAGCCGGACAAACGGGGGACGCAAACGAAGCGGGGGTTGCAGCAGACGCACAACCGTCGCCAGTGCCAGCAAGTACTGGAGCCGCACATCAAGAGCAAGGGGAAGGCATTGGCCTTTCAATCGTCAAACGGCTCGCTGAGTTGCTGGATGCGACCGTCGAGGTTGAGTCTAATGCGGCCGGAACGACATTCCGGGTTCTTTTGCCGCGCCGCTACGCGAGCTGACGACGAGGTTCTTGTGTCCTGTCCGCGGCGGCGCTTCTTGCATCGACCGGTTGAATCCATGGTCTGAAGCTGCACTAATAACGAAGTCCGCTTATAAGCCACGCTCAATAAAACGGCGCGCTCAACTTCTCCGTCACCATCACCCTCTGACTTGCCGGCCGCTCCAGCACCCTTTGCAGATACGGCCCCAGATGCGGCAAATCCCGCGCCTTGCGGCCGCTGAAGTTGCGGGTCCAGCGGCACAGCGTGAACACATACGGGTCCAGCGCAGAATAAGCTTCACCCGTGAACCACGGGCCGCCGCCATGGCGGGCCAGTTCTGCGTCGAGTTGGTCCAACATGCTGTCGATCTTGCTCTGCGCATGGGCCTTCACTTCGGCCACGCCGGCAGCGTTGCCCTCGTCCACCCAACGGTGCGGGTAAAAGTAGACAACCAGCGCGCTTTGCAAGGTGTTGGTCAGCCACATCAGCCATTTGTAGAAATGGGCGCGCTCTACCGTGCCCACGGCAGGGGCCAGGGCGGCGTGGGGATGCGTGTCGCACAGGTGCAGGCAGATCGCGGCGGTCTCGTACAGCACCAAGCCGTCGCCGTCGGTCAATGCGGGCAGAAGACCGTTGGGGTTGAGCTTCAGGTAGGCCGGTTCGCGGTGGGCGCCGGTGGTGTTGTCCACCAGGTGCAGCTGGAAGGGGATGCCCAGCTCTTCCAGCAGCATGTGCGGGATCATGCTGGCGGTGGCGGGGGCGTAGTGCAGTCGGATCATGGCGGTGGTGCTAGTCAATCAGGTGGGAGGATTGGGTACGGCGAAAGGCGGGCACCATTGTTCCACGCAATATTGCGCGCCACGTCTGGCGGGCCGGTGTAGTCCGCAGTGTCGGCGGCCCCAAAGTTTGCTATCAAAAACAGAGCTGCTTGCGCGCGCCTGGCGAGGGCTACAGCCCAGTTTGCCATAAGCTTTCGGCGCAACTGCATGGCATGCCCCCTGGTGTACCGTCAGCCCAGGTGCTGGGCAAAGAATGCCAGCGTGCGTTCGCGCGCCAGGTCTGCAGCGCCTTGGTTGTAAGAACCCCGCTGGTCGCAATTGAAGCCGTGTTGGGCAGCGTAGATATGGACCTGCACGCCGTCATTGGCATGCGCCTGCTGGAAAGCCACCGCGCCCTCAAGCGGAATGGAGTGGTCCTGGTCGCCAAAATGGGCTAGCACCGGGCAGCGGGGGGTGCGCGCCACCTCGGCGGCCGACGTCATGCCGCCACCGTAATAGGGCACGGCGGCGCTGATGCCGTCCAGCGTGCAGGCGGCGCGCCAGGTCAGCAACCCGCCCCAGCAGTAGCCGACCACGCCAACCCTGCCAAACTGCGTGCCGTACGCCACCGCCGCGGCTACCTCTTGCAGTACGCCCGGCGGCGGTAGTGCCTCGGCAGCGGCCTTGAGCGCGACGCCGGCCGTGATGTCGTCCTGCGTGTAGCCCAGCTGCACGCCGGGCTGCACCCGGTGGAAGGTGGCGGGTGCGATGGCCACGTAGCCCTGGGCGGCATATCCGTCCGCGATGCTGCGGATATGGGAATTGACGCCAAAGATCTCCTGCAGCACGACAACGGCGCCCTGGGGCTGGCCCGCAGGGTGTGCCACATAGGCGGGTGAGTTGAAACCGTCGGCGGCGGTGAGTTGCAAGCTGGATGTCATGGTGCGTTGTTACAAATCAAACCATTATGGTGTTATCGCGGATAAACTGGCTCCCAAAATGGGAATGCCAGCCCCAGCCAACGGAATACCCTTGCCATGCATGTACCCCGCTCCCTGTTGAACACGCTGCTGCTCTGCCTGGGCACGGTGGTGTTCGGCGCCACGGTGGCAAACGCCGCATGCTCCCGGGTGATCCAGGTGCCGGTGGCCCCCATAGGACAGAGCGTGCTGATAGAGGGCGATTCCATCAGCGGCATTTACCCCGACCTGCTGCGTGGGCTGTCCGACAAAGAGGGCTGCACGTTTGCGATGAGCGAAGTGCCCCGCGCGCGGCTGGAGGTGATGTTCGAAACCGGGCGGGCCGACCTGCTGATACCCGCCAGCAAGACACCCAAGCGCGATGCCGTGGGCACCTTTGTGGCACTGGTGCACAACCGGCCCACGCTGCTGTCCATCCAGTCCAACCGGACCACGATCAAGACGCTGCGCGAGCTGCAAGACAACACGTCACTCAAAGTAGCGCTGGTGCGGGGCTTTGACTACGGCCCGGCCTACCAGGAACTGGTTGCACAGTTGGGCAAGCAGGGCCGCCTGATTCTGGAGGTGGACGCGCTGTCCGTCGCGCGCCTGCTGAAGGCTGGCACGGCCGACGCGACCATCATGGCCTCGACGATTCTGGCAGGTGCCGTGCAGGGCGACGAGCGTGTGCGCGACCTGCAGGACAAATTGCGCGTAGAGCCTCTGGAAGAGCTGCCGTGGGGAGACAGCGGCGTCTATATCTCCAACACCGCACTCAGCCCACAGGACAAGGCTGCGCTGCAGGACGCGTTGGAGCGGGCAGCCCGATCCGGCGAGGTCTGGAAAGGCTTTCAGCGGTACTACACCCCTGCCATCCTCAAAGGCAGCATTCGTCCGCTGTAGCCCTGCCCTTGTCTCTCTCATGCAACCCATCGCCCTGATCACCGGCGGCTCCCGCGGCATAGGCGCGGCCACCGCGCTGCTGGCCGCGCAGCACGGCTATGCGGTCGCCGTCAACTACACCAACAATTCGCTGGCGGCCGACGAGGTGGTGCGCCAGATCCGCGCCGCGGGTGGTACGGCCATCACCGTGCAGGCCGACGTCGCGGTCGAATCCCAAGTCATGGCCATGTTCGACAAGGTCGATGCCAAGCTGGGGCCCTTGAGCAGCCTGGTCAACAACGCCGGCATTGTGGATGTGGCCAGCCGCGTGGACGGTATGGACTGGACCCGCCTGCAGCGCATGTTTGCGACCAATGTGTTGGGCTCTTTTGTCTGCGCCCGCGAGGCCGTCAAGCGCATGAGCACACGCCATGGTGGCGCTGGTGGCAGCATCGTCAACGTGTCCAGCGCGGCGGCCCGCCTGGGCGGCGCTGGCCAATATGTGGATTACGCGGCCAGCAAGGGTGCCATCGATACGTTCACAGTGGGTCTGGCGAAAGAAGTGGCGCTGGAAGGCATCCGCGTCAATGGCGTGCGGCCCGGCATCATTGACACCGACATCCACGCCAGCGGCGGCCAGCCCGACCGGGCCCGGCAGCTGGCGCCCCAGGTGCCGATGCAGCGCGCCGGCACCGCCCACGAGGTGGCGCAGGCCATCGTCTGGCTGATGGGCGAGGCGTCCAGCTACACGACGGGCACGCTGGTCGATGTGGCCGGCGGGCGCTAGGCACACAACACCACCCGGAGAACCCATGGACTACAAGCCCCTCATCACGCTGCTGGCGATCGTGAACCCGCTGGCCATCGTGCCGTTCTTCATCCATTACACGCAAGGCTTTTCGCGTGAGCAGCGGCGGCGCACGATCCTGGTCTCATCATTCAGCGCGTTTGTTGTCATTTCCATCAGCGCGTTGGCAGGCTTGAATATTCTGGATTTCTTCGGCATCTCACTGGCCAGCTTCCAGGTGGGCGGTGGCATGCTGCTACTGACATCCGCCTTGAACATGCTGAACGCGCAGCCGGCCGAGGCCAAGACCAACACGCACGAGATGGAGGACGGTGCAGAGAAGGCGGCCCGCGGTGCCAGCATCGCCGTTGTGCCGCTGACCATTCCGCTGCTGACCGGCCCGGCAACCATGTCCACGGTGGTGATTTATGCTGAGAAGGCCAAGACCTTTTTGCAACTGGGCACGCTGGTGGGCTATGGCGTCGTCATTGCGCTGGCCACCGCGCTGTGCTTCACGCTGGCCGAGCCGATAGCGCGCGTATTGGGCAAGACCGGCATCAACGTGATGACGCGGCTGATGGGTTTGATTCTGGCGGCGCTGGCCGTGGAAGTGATGTCAGACGGGCTGGTCAAACTCTTCCCAAGCCTGGGGCACCACTGAACCGCAGCCGGGCAGCCTTACGGGGTATCCAGCGGAAAGCGGGTGCAGCCCAGCTTGGTCGAAATGTCGCGGCTGGCATCGGTCAGCATGGCCACCACTTCGCCCTCGCGCGCAGGGTCGTAGCGGAAGGTCGGGAACGAAATACTCAGGCCGGCAATGGGGCGGTTCAGCCGGTCAAAGATGGGCACGCCCAGGCAGCGGATGTGGTCGTCGAACTCTTCGCGGTCTTCACCAAAACCTTGCGCTTTGACGCGCTCCAGCTCCTGCGCAAAAGCGGCGGGCTCCACAATGGTCTTGTCGCGGTACTTGGTGAACTCGGCACCTTGCAGAATCAGCGCGCGGCGGTCCGGGTGCTCCCAAGCCATCAGCACCTTGCCAATGGCGGTGCAGTGCAAGGGTGCACGCCGCCCTACCTTGGAGTACATGCCCAACATGTGGCGCGAATCGACCTTGTGCACATAAATGATCTCGCTGTCGATCAGCGTGCCCATGTGCACCGTCTCGCCGGTCTTGTCGGCCAGCATCTGCATGTGGTGCTTGCCCAGGTCAACCAGTTCGGGGTATTGCAAGGCCTTGGTGCCCAGTTCAAACACTTTCATCGTCAGGCCGTACCGCTCACTATCCGACTCCTGTCGCACGTAGCCCAGCGTCATCATGGTTTGCAGAAATCGGTAAACAGTGGCTTTGGGCATGGCCAAGCGCATCGACAGATCGGAGATGCCGGTTTCGCTGCGCTCAGCCAACGCCTGGAGCAAGCCAAAGGTCTTCAGCACAGCCGCCACGGACTCGGGCTGCTTGGAGTCTAGGGAGTCATCATCCATTTGTTTTGGTTTCTCTGAAAACACGTTTCAAATTGTATTGTGACCCATTTGTAAGTGCCATGCCGCGTCATTTCAGCAGCAGATGCGGCAGCCACATTGAAAACGCTGGTACATAGGTCACCAGCATCAGCGCCGCAATCAGCCCACCGTAAAAGGGCCAAATCGTCTTCATGACCTCGCCGACCGAAATCCCGCCTATCGTGCAACCCACAAACTGGGTGGTGCCTACCGGCGGTGTGTTCAGGCCCAACGCGCAGTTGATCAGGATGACGATGCCAAACTGCTCGGTGCTCATGCCCATTTGCTGGCAGATCGGCAAGAAGATGGGTGTGCAGATCAGGATGGTGGCTGCCATGTCCAGAAAAGTGCCCAGCACAAACAGGATGATGTTGACCCACAAGAAGATGACCCAGGGCTTGGTGCTGACGCTGGCCAGCAACTGGCCGGTCAGCTCCGCCACGCCGTACAGGCCGATCAGGTAACCGAACATGGAGCTGATACCGATCAGCAGCAGCACCGAGCCGGTGGCCTTGACCGCCTTGGCAGCGGCCTTGAGGAACTGCTCACGCGTCAGGCGCTTGTAGACCAGCGCCGCCAGAAACAGCGCCCAGACCACCGCAACCGAGGCTGATTCGGTGGCGGTGAACGCACCCGACAGAATGCCGACGATGATGATGACGACGACCAGCAAGCCCGGCAGTGACTGCAGGAATGAGCGCCACACGACGGCCCAACCGGGGAAAGTACCAGCAGGGTAGCCGCGCTTGACGGCCACCGCATAGGCCGCAACCAGGTTGCAGATGGTCAGCAGGATCGCCGGCACAATGCCGGCCAGGATCAGCGCCGCAATACTGACCTTGCCGCTGGCCGCCAGCGTGAAGATGATCAGGTTGTGGCTGGTGGGCATCAGCGCCCCCACCAGAGACGCATGGGTGGTGACGTTGACCGCGTAGTCGGCGTCGTAGCCCTCCTTCTTCATTTGCGGAATCAGCACCGCACCCATGGCCGACACGTCCGCGACCGGTGAGCCCGACACGCCGCCAAACAGCGTGCAGGCCAACACATTGCTCATACCCAGGCCACCGCGCACATGGCCGGCTAGCGACTTGGCAAAGTCCACGATCCGGTCAGCAATGCCACCGTACATCATGATCTCGCCTGCAAAGATAAAGAATGGAATGGCCAGGAACGAGAACGGGCTCATGCCCGAAATCATTTGCTGGAAGCCCACGGCCAGCGGCATGCCCTCATACAGCAAGGTAGCCAAAGAAGACAAGCCGATGGAGAACGCCACCGGCACGCCCAGCAGCAACAGCAGCGTGAAACTCACGCACAAAATAGTCAGTGCCATGCGGGCTCCACGTCTTCATGGCGCAGCAGCGCGATGATATGTTCGAGAGAAAACAGCGAAATCAACACGCCCGCCCCGGCCGGTGGCAGGTACTTGAAGGCTTCCGATATGCCCAGTGTGGGTATCTTGTAGTCCCACACGCTGGCGGCCAGCACGCCGCAGTTGTAGGCCATGACCAGCCCGAAGGCCAGTACCAGCGCCTGGATCAGCAGCTCCATCTTCAGGCGCACAGCCTCTGGCGCGAGGACCAGCAGCGATTCCAGGCCGATGTGGCCCGCGTCGCGCACACCCACGGCCATGCCCAGCATGGTCACGTACAGCACCAGCAGCACGGCCCCGCTCTCCGCCCAGGTGGGTGTGTCGTTGAACACGTAGCGCCCCACCACCTGGTAGAGCACGGCCACGACCAGCAGCACCAGGCCGAACACGCCCAGTTGCAGACAACGCCGCGCCAGCGCGGCGCAAAAGCGGGTGTACATCGCTGTGCGCCTTACTTGACAGCGTTGATGCGCTTGACCATGTCCTGCAGCTTGGGGTCTTTCAGGAATTTGTCATACACCGGCTTCATGGCCGCCTGGAAGCTGGCCTTGTCCACATCCACAATCTGCACGCCCGCGGCCTTGACGATGGCCAGGGATTTTTCCTCGCGCTCGTCCCACAGCTTGCGCATATAGGTGACGGACTCCTTGGCCGCGGCGCGGATCTGTTTTTGCTCGTCGCTGGAGAGCGTGTCCCACACCTTCTTGGAGAACAGCAGAATCTCGGGTGCCAGCGAGTGCTCGGTCTTGTTGAAGTAGCGGGCCACTTCAAAATGGCGCGAGCTTTCATAGCTGGGGTAGTTGTTCTCCGCAGCGTCGACCAAGCCGGTCTTCAGCGCGGTGTATACCTCGCCAAAGGGCATGGGGGTCGCATTGGCGCCCATGGCCTCCAACAGCGACACCCACAGATCACTCTGTTGCACGCGTACCTTCAGGCCCTTGGCGTCAGCCAGGGTTTTGATGGGTTTCTTGACCGTGTAGATCGAACGCGCGCCGGAGTCATAAAAGGCCAGACCAATGAAGCCCTGTGCTTCGCAGTCTTTCAGGATCTCATCGCCGATCGGGCCGTCCAGCACTTTGCGCATGTGCTCGGTGGAGCGGAACAGGAAAGGCATGGTCGGCACCATGGTTGCAGCGCAGATGTTGTTCATCGGCGCCGCGTTGACGCGTGTCATTGCAATGGCGCCCAGCTTGGTCTGCTCGATCGTGTCCTTCTCGATGCCGAGCGCCGATTTGGAAAACACCTTGATGCTGTGCTTGCCACCGGTAGCCTTGCTCAGCTCCTCACCCATGTGGCGAACGGCCAGTACGGTGGGGTAGTCATCCGGGTGGATATCCGCAGAGCGGAACTCCGTGGCCTGTACGGCGGTTGCTGTGGCCAGCAGGGATACGGCCGCGGCGATCAGGGCGCGGTGTGCGCGAAAACATGTTGTCATCGTCTAGTCTCCTTCTTGTGGTGGGTACGGAATATGGGTAAACGGTGGCTAGGGCAATGCCCTGTAGGTGAAGTGGCTGAACCGTACAAAGCCATTGCCGGCGGCGTAGAGGGCCGGGCGCAGGCTCATGAAGCCATAGGCCACGTTGTGGTGGTAGCCGCTGACTTCCATCTGGGTGCCGAACTTTTGCCAGCTGCGCCCCTTGTCGATGGATGTATGGATGCTGACAACGTGGCGGTTGTTGGTAAGGCGCATGCGCAGCGTGTTGGCCATGCCCTGCGGCTTGGCGGTCTTGCGCTGGTCCATGCCATAGCGGTGCAGTACCAAATTCTGCCGGTTGACGCCCAGGCCTGCGTAGAGCTTGTCGTTGTAGAACAGCAGCATGCCGGCCTGTGCTTCGTCGTCGAAATCCATGTCCACCTCGACCACATAAGCCTGGTCGCCAGCCACAAAGCTCATGGGCGAACTGTTGGCAGGCGAATCACCCTGCGCCCGCAGTTCCAGATGGCCAGGCTTGAAACGGACCCGCTGCATGGCATTCGCTCCACCGCGGAAGAAGCTCCACTGAAGGCCAAACCTGTCGGTCGCAAAATCATCGGAGAGTTGCTGCCCATGCACCACGGCGTGGCCACCACCGGGCTTGGGTAGCGGTGCACCGTCATCCACGTCCCGCGCCTTGAACCAGCCATCCGGCGTCCACTCCACTGCGCTCAGCAGCGTCTGGCGGCCCAGTGTGTAAAAGCCGTTCTCGTAGCCGTGGTACAGCATGTACCAGTCTCGGTGGTTGGGGCCTTCGACCAATGTTGCGTGCCCCTTGGACCACCACTTCTCGGCCGTCGAGCGGGTTCGCAAGATGGGGTTGTACGGCGAGTTCTCCCATGGCCCGTGGATGGACTTGGACCGTGCCGACACGACCATGTGCCCAGTGGGTGGCCCAGCTGTCCCGCCCAAAGCCAGCGTCATGTAGAAGTATTCGCCCCGGCGCAGCATCTTGGGGCCTTCTTGCGAATAGCTCTCTACATCCCAGTCCTCGGGGTATTTCCAGCCATCGTAGACATGGGTCACGGGGCCAACGGTGCGCAGCCCGTCGTCAGACAGCTGCACCCGGTCCCCGTGTGACAGGAACAGATAGCGGTGTCCGTCCTCGCCGACGATATGGCCGGGGTCTATGCGGTCATTGTTCAGCGCAACAGGCGCCGACCACGGTCCGCGGATGTCGCGCGCGTGAACCACGTAGATATTGTTGTTGCCAAGCTGTTTGACCGGTATGTAGACGTAATAGCGGTCACCATGCTTGGTGAGCTCGGGCGCCCACACGCTGCCCACATACTCAGTCAGCGCCGAGGCTATCGGTGCCCAGTTGACGAGGTCACGCGAATGCCAGATGGTGACGCCGGGCGTAGCTTCGAAGGAGGAGAACGTCATGTAGTAATCGTCGCCCTCCTTCAGGATGCTGGGGTCTGGGTGGTCGCCCGCCACCACGGGATTCAGGTAGCGGCCGTCGCCCAGGTCGGCCTTGCGTTGCCCCTCCACGCCCTGTGCCCAGGTCTGGCACGGCCGTAGGTAGGCGTTGCCGGGGTTCTGCGCACAGTCTGCCGCGCCGGCTTGCGCCGACACCATACCTGCCCCCAACACCAGCGCGCAACGCAACAAGGGGCCCATGGTCTAGCGGCGCACCGCGGCGGATAGTGAGGCCCAACCGGCTGTCGGGCTCATATCGGCAAGGTTCCAATCCGCATCGACAAAGGGGCGACGGGTTGGCGGGTAGCGTGGGTAGCCCATCGCGTTGTCGACTTCGGAGTCGATGATCAGACCCCGCCCTTCCGCCACATCGGACAGGAGTTTGAAGTCAATAGGGTCGCGATCCCAGGGTCGCGCTCCGGCGGCCAGCGGCAATTCGCGCTCCAAGTCCTTCGCGGCATACAGCTTGGTGCCCGCAAGCAGGTAGGGCTTGTCCACACCCAGGATGCGCGCCTGGCCGGCTGTGTAGACGCCGGTTTGTGCCACAGAGCGCCCGACGTCATCGACGGCAATATTGTCTTGCAGGAAGAGTTCCACATCGCCATGCCCGCCCAGCGCGAACAGCGGTGTGTTGGCCTTGGTGTCGGGTCCGTGGCGGAACACATTGCCCACCAGGCTGACCTTGCCAGTCAAGTATTCATGCCCCGCCCACTCGTGGGCCACCAGGTTGTAGTGCACCGCTTTCGCGCCGGGGTTGAAGATCAGGTTGTTGACCATGGCTGCCTGCACACCGCCCTTGAACAACGCGTTGCGTTCGCGGTTGGATGCGTAAATGTTTCCAAACAGCAGGATCCCGGTGGCGTTATCGTGTATCAGGCTACCCTTGGAGTGCTCACCCTTTTCGTGCACCGAGTTGGCCAGCCCTTCATAGATCAGGTTGTAGCTGTAGGTTATGGCGTGCGAAGTGTTGCGCCGCCACTCCACAGGGTCAGCACCATTGAAACGGGGGCCGCTGACGGACAAGTTTTCATCAGTCGCCCACGATAGCGAACAGTGGTCAACGATGACATGGTGGGCGGCGCCCCGGGTTGAAATGCCGTCCTGGTCGTGGCCGCTGCGCTTGGCACGGCCAAACTCGCCAGGACGGAACATCATGTGCTGGATGATGACGTCATGGGTTGCAATATTGGTCTCTGACTTGACCACGGTGATGCCAGGCTTGGGTGCCGTCTGCCCGGCAACGGTGAGGTAGGGGTGTTTGATCGTGACGTTTTCACCACCCATGTCGATGACACCGCCGACCTCGAACACGACGATGCGGGGGCCCTCGGCCTCCAGCGCCTCCCGCAGTGAGCCAGCACCCGACGCGTTCAGATGGGTAACACGGATGATGCGACCGCCACGCCCCCCCAGGGTGCCATCCGCCCAACCCTGGGTGTCATAGGTATAGGCGTTCATGGGGGTCTGGGCAGATGCGATGCATCCCGCCAGGCCCATCACAAGCGCCAGGGCGCGGCGCACCAGATGTTTCATGCAGTCACTCCTTGATCCAACATGGCCCGACGTATACCGACTGCCCGTAGCGTTGCATGCGCCGCCACGAGCGCATCGGGCAGACCCGCAATGCTTTCCACGGCGTTATCGAGCAGGTCCGATGGCGCATCCACCCCCTGCCGCGCCGCGGCCAGGGCCAACACCAGGCGTGGCGGCAAGTGCCCGGTCGACGTTCTGAAGCTTTGGACTTGGGGCAACAAACGCGTGATGCACTTGCTCGCCATATTCAAGGCAATCGCCTGCAGCTGGTGCTGGATGTGCGGGTTGCGAAACCGCAGCAGCACGTCTTGTGCATAGGCCTGCAAGTCGTTTTGGTTCAATGGCAGCGCAGGCAGTATCTCTTCACTGAGGGTGGCCTCCAGAAACCCGGCGATATCCGGGTCCAGCATGGCCTCGCCCACTGTGCGAACGCCTGCCAGCAGGCCTACCGCAGCGAGCACGGTGTGCGCGCCGTTGAGGATGGCGACCTTGCGCAGGCGGATAGGAGCCAAGTCATATACCCACTGCACATTCAAGCCCGCACGCTGCAACGGCAGCTCCTGTGCCACCCAGGGCGGCGCCTCGATCGCCCAGTAGTGGTACCGCTCACCGGTGACCAGAAAGTCGTCCTGGTAGCCCAGCGCAGCTTGCAGCTGTGCAATCTCTTCCGTCGGGTAACCAGTGACGATGCGGTCTACCAATGTGGAGCAAAAGTGGCACGACTGCGCCAGCCAAGTATGAAAGTCTGGTGGGAGCTGCCACAGCGTCGCGTAGTGCAGTACCGCATCGCGCAGGGCCGGGCCGTTGGCTTCGATCAGCTCGCACGGCAGCAGCACCATGCCCTTGGAAACATCACCTGCAAAGTGCATAAAGCGTTCGTGCAGCCACCGCGTCAGCTTGGCGGGGAAGGTACTGGGCGGCCGGTCGGCATAGCCATCGCTACCGTTAACGGCAATGCCCGCCTCGGTGGTGTTGGATACAAAGAACCGCAGATCAGGGTTACGGGCCAAGGCCAGGTAGTCCGCAAAGTGGACACGCAGATCCAACTCGCGCTGCACGCAGCTGATCTTGCGGACCTCGGTTTGCAGCGCGCCACCCGCGTCGAGGCCGCGCAGCACTGTGGTGTAGCAGCCGTCTTGCGTGTCGAGCAGCGGCGCTGCCGATCGGGATGTTGGCCGAACAATCACCACACCAAAGTCAAGGCCACAACGCTCGTTGAGAACATCCAGCTGCCAATCGACAAAGCCGCGCAGAAAATTGCCCTGCCCGAACTGCAGCACGCGGATGGGCAAGCTGAAAGGCACGTCGCGCCGAAGCTGCCGCAGTGAAGGGGACAGGCTCATAGCGAGATGTCACGCCGCCAGAAGATGAAGTCGTGCTGACCTAGGCGGTCCGCTTGGGTTTCCTGTCGGCCGGATGCGATGGCGATGATGTGCTCCAACAACCCGTCTGCCAATATTTGGGGATCGGCGCCCTGCAGAATGCTGCCGCAGTCGAAGTCGATCAACTCGGGCAATCGCGTGGCCAGTTCAGTGTTGCTGGACATCTTGACGACTGGTGCAATGGGGTTACCAGTGGGCGTGCCCAAGCCAGTGGTGAACAACACCACGTTCGCGCCGGCGGACACCAGCGCGGTCACAGACTCCACATCGTTGCCCGGGGTGCACAACAGCGACAAGCCTGGCTTCTGTGCAACCTCGCCATAGTCCAGCACGGCCACAATGGGCGAGCTGCCGCCTTTGCGGGCTGCCCCTGCGGACTTCATCGCATCGGTGATCAGGCCATCACGGATATTGCCCGGGCTGGGGTTGTCGGCAAACGTGGTGCCCACGGCTTGGGCGCGGGTTTCGAAGTCGTGCATCAAGTCGGCAAAACGCTGCCGGTCAGCCGCGTGCACACAGCGTGCCATCAAGCTGGATTCGACGCCGCACAACTCGGGAAATTCCGACAGAATGGACCCACCACCCAGCGCCACCAGACGATCCGACACCAGACCCAGCACGGGATTGGCGGTGATGCCCGAGAACCCATCGGATCCTCCGCACTTGACCCCTATGCGCAGGTGCGACAACGGTACCGGCTGGCGGACCACCTCGTTGGCGATAGCCAGCTGCTTCAGCGTGTCCTGCACCACGGCCTTCATCATGGCCGCTTCGCCGCCCTGCCACTCTTGCTGTTCATAGACCAGGCAGGGTTTGTCAAAATTCGGGTTCTTATCGGCCAGCGCGGCCTTGAACATATCCACCTGTGCATTCTGGCAACCCAGGCTGAACACGGTCACGCCGGCCACATTGGGGTGGTCGGCGTAGGCGGCCAGAATGCGGCACAGCGACCGGGCATCGGCACGTGTACCGCCACAACCGCCTTGGTGCGTGATGATGCGCACCCCGTCCACATTGGGGAAGGGTCTGCTTGTGGCGGTTGCATGGCCTGTCGCTCCGCCCAATAGGGATCGCGTGAAGTCCGCCAGATCCTCTTCCTGGCCATAGCCCAGGGGGCGGACCAGCGCATCGCGCAGTTGCTCCACATTGCGGTTCTCGCAAAAAACCAGTGGGAAGATCAGCCAGTGGTTGGCGGTGCCAACCCGCCCGTCCTTGCGTACGACGCCCTGGAAGGTGGCCTGCTGCCAGCGGGCAACGTCGGGAGCGGTCCACGCGGGTGCTTTTGCATCTGCGTCAACGTGCAGCGGTGGTGCATAGTGCTCCAGGTTGTCGGTCGTGACGGCGCAACCGGCACCTATGGGCTGCGTGGCCTTACCCACCGGAGTGCCATACAGGCGCAGGATGTCGCCCGGTGCACAGCCGTGCCGCGCGAGTTTGTGCTTGCGCTGGACCGGCGTGTGGATCTGCAGCGGCTGACCACCCCACTCCACGGTTTCACCCGGCTGCAGGTCCACCAAGGCCACCAACATATCGTCGTCCGGGTGGATACACAGTACCTTGCCTTGGCTCGTCGTCATAGCGCGAAGTAGCGTTTGGCGTTGTCGTAGCAGACACCGCGCACAATGGTTTCCAGCGCATCGCGGTCGTGGGGGTATTCGCCGTCGTGGACCCAGCGCCCCAACTGGCGGCACAGCAGGCGGCGGAAATAGTCGTGGCGCGGGTAGGACGCAAAGCTGCGCGAATCGGTAACCATGCCGACAAAGGTGCCCAGCACACCGTGGTTGGCCAGCGCGCGCAGTTGACGCAGGTTGCCGTCCTTGTGGTCGTTGAACCACCAGGCTGGGCCCATTTGCACTTTGCCCGCCACGCTGCCATCCTGGAAGCAGCCTATCAAGGCCGCCAGCATTTCGTTCATGGCCGGGTTCAGGCAAAACAGCATGGTCTTGGGCAGCAGGCCGTCGGCATCCAGCGCGTCCAGCAGGCTCGCGATACCACGGCTATGGCCAGTATCCGAAATGGCGTCATAGCCCGTGTCAGGCCCCAGCATCTGCATGCCGCGCTGGCTGTTGTTGCGCTGAGCCCCGATGTGCAGGCACATGGCCCACTGGTGGCGTGCATAAATGGCGCCCAGGTCCTGCAGCAAGCCGCGCTGGAAGGCAGCCTGTTCGGCCTCGCTGAGCAGGGCTCCCGACAAGCGTTTGGCTAGCAAGGCCTCACATGCATCGACGGACACCGCATCACAGCTGATGGGCAAGTCAATGGCGTGGTCCGAGATACGGGCACCGCGCGCATGGAAGTAGGCGACACGTTCGGCCAACGCAGCGACCAGGTCGCCATAGTGCGCAATGCGGGTACCGGTGACCGTACTCAACGTCACCAGATAGTCGGCAAAGCCCGGTAGGTTGATGCGCATCGCGGCATCCGGGCGAAAGGCAGGCAACACGCGGGTCGACAAGCCCGAGCGCGCAATCTCCTCGTGCTGCGCCAAGTCGTCCACCGGGTCATCGGTCGTGCACGCCACCTCCACCTTGGCCTGCTCCAGCAGCGTCCAGCAGTTCATACTGGCCAGACGCGTGTTGGCTTGATCCCAGATGCGCGGTGCATTGGCTGCATTGATGGTCAGCGTGATGCCAAAGATGCGCTGCAACTCCAGATGGCACCAGTGGTAGATAGGGTTGCCTGCGGCCAGCGGCAGCACGCCGCAGAACGCAAGGAACTTGGCCTCGTCACTCTGCGTGCCAGTCACGAAGTCTTCCGATACACCAGCGCTGCGCATCAGGCGCCATTTGTAGTGGTCACCCGCCAGCCACAACTCCGTGATGTTGCGGAACCGTTTCTTGGCTGCGATCTCACCCTGCTGCAAGTGCGAGTGGTAGTCGATGATGGGCAGGTCTGCTGCGACCTCACGGTAGAGCTGTTGCGCGACTTCCGTGTCGAGCAGGAAATGGCTGTCCATGAAATTGTGCATCGTCAATCTGCCTTTAGACGCCCGGCGCCGGCGCCGGCTCGGACCCGCGAAGGCACGTCCGACGCGTTATCCATCGCAAGAGAAAGGCTGGGTGTCCAACCCGCCTCGGTTACCCAGTTCATACCGGGATAGGACGTTCGCAGTGCAGCCAACAAATCCACCGCCAAACCATTGTGGGTGGACCCGTTGTCGACGAAGCGATTGCCCTTGAGGACACGCAGCAACTGGGGGGAGCGCACAGTGGGTGGTGTCACCCAGGCGTTGCGTTCGCTGTAGATTCGTGACTGGTGGCCAATCCCCAATGAATAGCCGTATGGGTAAGGGCCATCGGTGGCGCTTTCAAACAGGTTGTTGTACACATGGACTTCGCCATAACGCACGCGGGGTGTGCGTTCCTTGATACGTTCGTACCAGTTGTGGTGGAACGTGACCTTGAGCTTGCCTTCGTCCAGGGTCTGCCCGTCACTGCTGCCCACCAGCGTAGTCTTGTCATGGTCGTGAAAATGGTTCCACGAGACCGTGACCCAGTTGGACTGCTGTGTGATGTCCAGCAGGCCATCGTGGTGCTGCACCTGGCGGCCGAGCATCACAGGCTCGGTGTCGTCCGTACGCGGCCCGTCATCGAAACTGCAATGGTCGACCCACACATGCGTCGCACCCCGCAACGTGATGTTGTCGTACTCCGAATTCCATTCACCGTGCGCGTTGTCCTTGGGGTCCCAGGCCGGGAAATAATCGTATGCGTCCGAGAAGTGGATGTTGCGGATGATGATGTTGTCTACCTTGTCCAGGAACAGCGTGCCATTGACGATGGCAGCGTCCGGACCGACACCAATGACCGTGGTGTTGGACGGCACATTCACGACCACCTGACGGGCCTGGTTCCGCGCGGAGCGCTTGCGCGCCTCTTCCTGCGGACCGGCGGGCGCCTTGGTGCCCCAGGCGGCCGGATCGTAGGTAGCGAGGAAGGCCTTGGGATCGAACACGGCGTCGCGATAGTCCTCAAAGCCCAGTACACGGCCGCTGTCATTGATACTGAGGTCGATACGCCCCGCTACACGCACCACACGCGGTTGCACACCGGGGGCCAGCGCGGCCACCAGTTCCGCACGGTTGCGCGCCGTGTAGATGTGCTGCGCGCTTGCGGAGGCGCCGCCTTGCGTGCCGCCTTGTGCAGCAGCCCAACCGTCCTGGGCGGCCAAGGTTTCGCGGCTTGCGTCGGCCACCTGCTGGTTGTGCCATTCCCACATGCGGTTGGCCTGCTCGCCGGATGCACTGAAGGGCCTGCGCGATGTGGACGCGGCCCATGGAGCCAGATGGGCGCCGAGCATGCTGTCGCGCACCACCGCCTGGCCATTGGGGGATGTGGTTTGTTGCCACGCACCCTTGGCAATGCCCTGGTCCCAGGCACGCCCCAGTGAAACCGAACCGGGGCGAAGCCCGGCCTCGCTGATCAAGCGGCTGTTGTGGACCAGAATGCCCAGCGAGGTCTGCGGTGCCGTGCTGGGCGCCAGCACGTGGCCGCCCTCTCCCGCCGCCCGGCGACCCGCGCGGCTGAGTATAGTGCTGTCGTCGATGACCAGGGTGCCGGCACCAAAGATGAAGTCCACGTCCCCTGCGATCAGGCTGCGGTGCACATAAACCCGATCCCCGGTATTGCCTGGTACGGCACGCACATACAAAGTGTCCTGGTGCCCTTCCAGTCGCACATCTTCGAGGTGAATGCGATCGCCTTGGGTCATCAGCGCCACGGCCTGCGCACCGCCGGCTTCTGCGGCGCCGGGGGGGTATCCCACACCCCCGCGCACGCCGTTCATCGCGTCGTTTTCCACCGTCAGGTGGGCCAGTTGCACGTCGTTGCTGAAAATGGCCAAGGTCGCACTACTGAAGGTGCCGTAGGCCGGCGCATCCAACGCTGGCAGGCAAGGGTTTCCGGCATCCACTCCGGGGCGTTTGCCCTCGCCCGCGTACCGTGACGCGACCACACGCACGTCAGACGGCTTGCTGCCCAGCCCCATCAGCGTCACCGGTGCCTTGCCGTGCAGGCACACCTGGCCGCGGTAGATGCCGGGGGCGAGGCCAATTACCACGCGCCGTGCACCAGCACTGGCCACTGGCACGGCATCCAACGCCGTCTGCAAACTGCCGTGGGTTCCACTGCCGTCCGAAGTGACATAGAAATCAGGTCGCGTGGCGCGCACGGCGGAGAGATCCGCTGGTGCCCACGGCGACGGACCTTGCGCAAGATACGTGGCCGCGGTGTAGGTCGCTGCCGCGTCGGACGCCAGTTGCGGCCGCGCGGCGTCCTGTGCAAACACGGTCAACGACAGGCAGGCTACCAAGCCTATGCAAAGCCTCATGCTGCGCCAACGTCGGCCAGGTACAAGGCGGGTTCACCCTGCGCATCAGAGCTGAACAAGATCTGCTGCTCGTCGGGCGTGAACGAAGGGTGCGGGTGGGTGACTTGCCGGCTCTTCTTGTAGACGCCCCACGAAGAGTCGTGGTGGGCAATGGCCCGCACGGTGCCTGTTTTCAGGTCGAACACATGCAGGAATGGGTCCGTCACGATGTCGTGGCTGCCCGAGTCGGCAACATCAGCAGGTGATCCACATCCATCACCCACCAGCAGGCTGCCATCAAAGTTGCTCATCAGATGCGAGCACGGGGGCATGGACATCAGGCGTTTGTCTTCCAGCGTCACCGGATCGAGCTGACAGATCCAGCGGTCGCGCTGGTCCTTCAGGTATGACACATAGATCATCGATGAGCCGTCGGGCACCCAGAACTCATGGGTGCAGCTCTCGCCGGTTTGGTGCACTTTTCCGCAACGCAGGTTGCTGCCGTCTTCGTTGATGAACCACATACGGGCATCCACCAGGTCATGGGGGCCCTCGTGGCAGAAGGCCACGGTGTCGTCATGGAAAGGCTGGTACTGGGGGTGGCCCAGCCAGCCATGTTTTTCCAGGATCACGTCGCGCTGACCCGTTGCCAAGTCAATGCGGATCAGGCGGCAACGTGGCTTGGCGTGGTACATGTCGTGGAACTTCTTCCAGTCGCTCAAGGGGAACCAGTCATCCGCATGGATCTCGATGCCAACCATCTTGGTGCAGGCGCTGTTGGAGACCCAAGTGCCATAGCCGACCCAGCCCTGCGGCACGGTGTAGACCACCTCTTCGCACAGGTCCGACAGTGCCAACCGGATCAGCTGGCGTTCGGCGCGCACGAAATACAGGTGCTGGTCATCGGGCGACAGAAAACCGCCAAAGGTGTTTTCACCGCGCTGATCGGTCAGCTGCGTGGACACCTGGCTTTGCAGGTCCAGCAAGTGGTAGTTCCACGCGTTACCCGGTCCAAATTCACCCCCAAATATCAATTTGGAACCATCGTTGGTGAAACACTTCTGGTAGAAGTAGTTGCGGTGGCAGGTGACGTCCAGCGGTGTCAACCGCGTCACGCGAGCACCGGTGTCGGGGTCGTTGTGTGTTTCGAAACTCAGCTGGCGTTGTGTAGATTTGCTCATGGTGTTTACTTGATGCGTTTCAACAGGGCATTGCCCTCTTCGACCAGGCGGCGTGCGGCCTCCTGGTCCGTGGTTTTGTTGTAGGCCACGGTCTCAAACACTTCGCGCATGAACTTGTGCAGGCGGGCGTGTTCGAACAGCGGTGCCGGTACAGGCACGCGCCCGGCCTCGCGCTGCTTCTTGATCTGCTCGTGGGCAGCCAACTCCATGGCCGGCAGCTTGTTGGTCTGCACCAGCACATCCAACTGGCTGCGCGCCGCCGGTACACCCCGCGTCTTGCCCAGGATGCGGGCGGCCTGCGGATCGGTCAGCAAAAAGTTGACGAAGCGTGCCGCCAGCTCGGGTTGCTTGCAGTTGCGCCCGACCGCCAACATGACAGTGGGCCGACCAAACATGCCGCTGACACTGGCCCCTGGCAGCGTCGGGAAGCTGCCCAGCACCAGCTTCTGCTGCGGTTTCAACGTGGCTGCGCGCAACGGGATCGCAGAGTCCCACGTGAAATTTCCCGCCCAGTTGCCGACCACCCAGTCCTGTTGCTGTTCGGTTGGCTTTTCCGCGCCGCCCAAACTGGCGCGCAGTGGCAGGGGCGTGGCCACATGCTCCGTGATCAGTCGTTTGTAGGTCTGCACCCATTCCAGTGCTGCGGCCGGGCTCATGGCCACGCGCGGCTCCACGGGGTCTACATACGGGGTTCCATATTTCTGCTGCACGTAAGCCTGGGCCAGCAAAATCATGTCGTACAGCTCACCATCCAGCGGATAGGCGTTTTCGCCCAGCCTGGCCTTGAATGCAGGGCCTGCTGCAAACAACTCATCCCAGGTCGTCGGCAGCGCCACACCGGCGCGGTCAAACGCGGCCTTGTTCCACAGAAAGACGCGCGCCGTATAGGCGGTGGGCAGGGCGTTCAGCTTGCCGGCTACACGCCCGGCGTTCAGGTCTTCGGGGCTGAACTGGTCCAGCGCCAAGACGTTGCGGTAAGGGTCCAGATCGGTAAAACCATTGCCGCGCTTGGAGAACATGGCCAGCCACGCCCAGTTGATCTGCATCACATCGGGTTCAGACCCACCGGCGATCTGGGTCGTCAGGCGCTCCAGGTAACCATTGAAGCCCATGTATTCGGCCTTGATCTTCAGGCCGGGGTTCTGCTGCTCAAACAGCGCGATGGCCTTCAGCGTAGCCTCGTGGCGCCCCGCACCGCCCCACCAGGCAAACCGCAACACGGTGGGTTTGGCAACTTGCGCGTGCGCCAGCAAGGGGCTGAACGCCAGAGCGGTGAAATGTCGACGGTGCAGCATGGTGCCTACGTCAGCAGGGTCAGGCCACTGTCGGCGTCAAACAGGTGGCAGCGCTGCATCTGCAGGTGGAATGCGTGCGCAGCGCCCCGGGTCTTGTGCTGCAAGCCATGCAGCTCATCAGCCGGCACGCGGGCACTCATCGTAAGCTCACCCACGTTGAAGTGAACGAAAACTTCGCTGCCCATATGCTCCGTGAAGCGCAGTATTCCCTGCACCGGCACACTGTCGCCCTGCGCGCGCGGCGCGGCCGATACATGCTCAGGGCGCAAGCCGAACTTCACGGCGCCAATGCGGCCAGCCAGTGGTTCACTCTTGCCGACCGGCAGGGCCAGTACCTGCCCACCCAGCGCGATGCCTGCACCGCCGCCATGCGACACCAATTGGGCTTCGACGATGTTCATCTCGGGCGAACCAATGAAGCTGGCCACAAAGGCATTGGCAGGGTGGTCGTACAGCGCAGTGGGGGTGTCTACCTGCTGAATCACACCATCCTTCAGGACACAAATGCGCTCCCCCATGGTCATGGCTTCCACCTGGTCATGGGTCACATAGACCACGGTGGCCGGCTGGCCGGACTCGCGCAGCGTGCGGTGCAGTTCTGTCAAGCGCACCCGCATGGCGGCACGCAGCTTGGCGTCCAGATTGGACAGCGGTTCGTCAAACAGAAACACCTCGGGCTTCTTGACGATCGCGCGGCCTACAGCCACGCGCTGGGCCTGACCCCCACTGAGCTGCTTGGGGTAGCGCTCCAGCAAATGCTCCATCTCCAGCAGACCTGCCGCATGGCGCACACGCTGCTCGACCTCGGCCTTGGGTGTTCTGGCCAATTTGAGTCCGAATGCAAGGTTGTCGTACACCGTCATGTGCGGGTACAGCGCATAGTTCTGGAACACCATCGCAATGCCACGTTGCTTTGGTGCCAGCGTATTCACCAGCTTGTCGCCAATGAAGAGTTCTCCCCCAGTGATGGTTTCCAACCCTGCAACCATGCGTAGCAGCGTGCTCTTGGCACAGCCGGACGGGCCCACGAAAACCATGAACTCGCCATCACGCACTTCCAAGTCCACACCATGCACGGCCTTGAAGCCATTGGGATAGACCTTCTCAATTTTCCTGAGGCTTAAACGTGCCACTGATTTGTCTCCGTTCTTATCCTTTGACACCACTGGATGTGGCGCCCTCGATAAAGTGTTTTTGTGCGGCAAAGAACACGGCAACCGAAGGAATTAGCGCCACGACCGATATGGCAATCACATTGGCCCACTCCACCTCTTCGGTCGCACCAATGCTCATCTTCAAGGCTAGCGAGACAGGGTATTTCTCTACCGACGCCAAATAGATCAATGGCCCCATGAAGTCGTTCATGGTCCAGATGAACTGGAACACAATGACCGATACGATGGCGGGTTTGAGCAGCGGCACGATGATGTGCCACAGCAATTGCAAAGCGTTGCAGCCATCAATCTGCGCGGCCTCTTCCATGTCGCGCGGAATGCCCTTCAAGAACTGCACCAGCATGAAGATAAAGAACGTGTCCGTCGCGAAGGCGGAAGGAACAATCAACGGCAAATAGGAGTCAAGCCAACCCAGCTCACGGAACACCAGGTACTGCGGCAAGCGCAACACAATCAGTGGCAGCATCATGGTGCCCACCATGACCGAGAACAATATCTTCTTACCCCAGAACTCGAAGCGCGCAAAGGCATAGGCCACCAGCACACACGAGATGACGGTCACAATGATGCGCGGTATTGTGATCAGAAAGCTGTTCAGGAAGTAGGTTGCAAACGTGTACTCCGTGCCGGTCTTCCAGCCCTTGGCGTAGGCGCTGAAGTCAAACCGCTGCGGCCAGAAACCCACTTCGGTGAAGATTTCGCTATTGCTCTTGAAGGATGCGCCTACCAGCCAGACCAGCGGGTACAGCATCACCAGTGCAACCACCCCCAAGGCCAGATAACGCAGCCACGGCCTGCCCACGCCGCCGCCACTCGCGCCGTGAAGTTCGCCTCCGCTCATTTGCGCTGCTCCTTTTCACCGGCGTAGAACACCCAGTATTTGGAACTCCAAAAACTGATGGCGCTTAAACCGCCCACCAGCGCAAACAGCACCCAGGACAACGCCGCGCCATAGCCCAGGTTGAAGAAGCGGAAGCTCTGGTCGTAGATATACAGGGCTAGCACGTAGGTTGAGCTCAGCGGTCCGCCCTCTGTGATCATGTAGGGGCCGTTGAACTCCTGGAAGGCATGCACCATCTGCATGATCAGGTTGAAGAAGATCACCGGCGTAATGAGCGGCACGGTAATGCTCCAGAACTGCTGGAGTTTGCTGGCTCCATCACACTCGGCCGCCTCGTACAGCGACACCGGCACGTTTTGCAAGGCTGCCAGAAAAATCACCATGGCTGAGCCAAACTGCCAGGTGAACAGCAGCACGATGGTCCACATGGAGTAGTGCTCGTCGGCCAGCCAGGCGATAGGCTCCAGGCCGGCCTGCACCATGATCAGGTTGACAAGGCCGTTCTTTGCGAAAATGAAGCGCCACAGCACGGCAACCGCAATCGAGCCGCCGAGGATGGAAGGTAAATAGAAGGCCGCCCGGAAAAAGTTAATGCCCCGCAGCTTGAAGTTCAGCACATGCGCAATGAGCAGCGCAAAGCCCACGCGCAGAGGAACGGCCAACACCGCAAACAGCAGTGTTACGCCTAATGATTTGCGGAACAGCGGGTCGGCTGTCGCCAGCTCCCGATAGTTGTCCAGTCCCACAAATTGCGGCGGATCGATCAGGTCATATTGTGTGAAGCTCAGCGCAAAGCTCATCACGAAAGGGAACAGCTTGAACAGCAGCACGCCCAGCACAAAGGGCAGCACAAACAGAAAGCCCAGGCGCTTGTTCTCATACATCGTGGCGTTCTCCGCTTGGGCTTCTGTTGTGGTCTAACGCGCCAGCCAGCCGCCGTCCACCGCCAGCGTATAGCCGTTGACATAGTCCGACGCTTTGGACGCCAAAAATACCACCGGCCCGGCCAAGTCACTGGGCAGGCCCCAGCGCGCGGCAGGGATGCGCTCGAGGATAGCCGCATTGCGTGCAGCGTCCGCGCGCAGCGCCGTCGTGTTGTCTGTGGCCATATACCCCGGCGCGATGGCATTCACATTGACCCCGTGTGCCGCCCATTCATTGGCCATCGCACGGGTGACGCCCATGACGCCGCTTTTAGAGGCTGTATAGGAAGGCACGCGCACCCCGCCCTGGAACGACAGCATGGAGGCTACATTGATGATCTTTCCTCCCGTGCCTTGCTTGATGAACTGCTTAACGGCAGCCTGGGCCAGGAAAAAGGTGGTCTTGAGGTTCAGGTTGACCACATCGTCCCAGTCTTTTTCGCTGAAGTCTATGGCGTCGTTGCGCCGGATGATGCCGGCGTTGTTGACAAGAATGTGGATCTTGCCGGCATGCTCCAGGGCTTGCCGAACCACGTCTTCCAGGCAACTCGCATCCGACAGATTGGCCCGTATGTCCCAGAAGCGGCGTCCTGTGGCTTCGATCGCGACGCGCGTGTCCGCCGGATCGCTGAGGTTGACACCCACGATGTCGGCACCCGCTTGTGCAAGCGCCAAGGCCATTCCCTGGCCCAGACCGGTATTGCAGCCCGTCACAACGGCTACTTGGCCGTGCAGTTGAAAGTTTTCGAAAGTCATATCTGCGGTTCCGTATTGGGTGGCAATGGCCGGGTCTCTTTTTAAAGACTAACCGACTTCTACTATTTAATGAAATGCTGGTTTCTACTTATTGAACCGATGTTTCATTTTTAATTATTGGTGATATAGTACCACCGAAACATAGTTCCACAAAACCTGTTCCGGCAATTTTTAGAACGCTGGAATGCCCGCAGCAAGGCCACGTATGCACTTCTATATCAATGAAACAGCTCCCTGGGTTGAACTGGGTGACGGCATACGCCGCAAGATCGTCGGCCATACACCGCAGCTGATGTCGGTGTTGGTGCAATTTGACAAAGGCGCGATCGGCACCCCCCACGCTCACGATGTGCACGACCAGATCGCCTACGTGGTGTGCGGCGTCTTCGAAGCCGAAGTCAATGGCCACAAACAGGTTTTGCGGGCGGGTGATGCCTTTGTCGCCCCGCACAACCACACGCATGGCGTCGTTGCCCTGGAAGACAAGAGCACGCTGCTCGACCAATTTTCACCCTGCCGCGAAGACTACCTGGCTACCTGAGCGCAGGGCCATCTTCTCTCACCCTGCAAGACCAAAAATCCATAAAACCGGAGACAAACTGCATGCCACACCATTTTTCCCCCCGTTTACCGACGCTCAACGCAACCACTCTGGCCGTACGCACCCTGCTGGGCACCTCGCTGCTGGCCGCCGCCACTGGCGGCGCGTTTGCACAACAAGCTGGCAAGGACCTGGAAGCGGTCACGGTGACCGGCCTGCGCGCTTCGCTGGAGAGCGCGCTCAACGCCAAGCGCGACAACAACGGCATCGTTGACGTCATCAAGGCCGAAGACATGGGCAAGTTCCCTGATTCCAATCTGGCCGAATCGCTGCAGCGCGTGCCCGGTGTCGTCATCGACCGAGATGCCGGTGAGGGCCGCTCCATCACCGTGCGCGGACTGGGCCAGGATTTCACCCGCGTTCGCATCAATGGCATTGAAGCGCTGGCTACGACAGGCGGCACCGACAGCTCGGGTGGTGCCAACCGCGGCCGCGGCTTTGACTTCAATGTATTTGCGTCCGAGCTGTTCAACACGGTCACCGTGCGCAAGAGTTCATCGGCCGATGTGGACGAAGGCTCACTGGGCGCCACGGTTGATCTGCAGACTACCCGCCCCTTCGACCTCAAGGGCTTCAACGCCATGGTGTCCTTGAAAGAAAAGTACAACGACCTTTCTAAGACCACCGATCCGCGCGCTGCCTTCTTGCTGTCCAATACCAACGACGCCAAGACCTTTGGGGTGTTGTTGTCCGGCGCGTTCTCGAAACGGCGCAGCCTGGAAGAAGGCTTCAGCACTGTGCGCTGGGACAATGGTCCTTCTGCAGGCGGATGGTGCGCGCCCACCGGCGCAACGGCAAACCCAGCCAGTTCCACCGCGGCAACTTGCGGCCCCGCCGCGCAGGGTGTGGCCCGTGCGCCCGGAACCCCAGAGGCATTGGCTGCCTACACCATCGCCAGTGACCCCAACAATTTCACGCCGCGCCTGCCCCGCTACGGCCGGCTGACACATGACCAGGACCGCGTGGGATTGACGGGCTCCATTCAACTCAAGCCATCTACCGACTCACTGGTGACGCTGGACCTGATGTACTCCAAGCTCAGGGCTACGCGGCAGGAAGACTTTCTGGAAGCGATCTCCTTCAGCCGCACCCTGACCCAGGGCGGCAAGCCGCAGACCAGCGTGCTGAGCACAGCCTACGCGCCCAACGGCGCACTGCAGTACGGCGTGTACAACGGCGTTGACGTCCGCGCCGAGTCTCGCTACGACGAGCTGTCCACCACCTTCACCCAGCCGACGCTGACCTGGCAGCAGAACCTCAGCGATACGCTGAAGCTGACAGCCAAACTGGGCAGCGCCAAATCGGTGTTCGACAACCCTGTACAGACCACCACGACGCTGGACGCCCTGAATGTCAACGGCTACAGCCTGGATTTCCGCGGCAACGATCGCCTACCTACCATCACCTACCCGTTCAACGTCAACCAGCCCGGCGGCGCATTGACACTGGTTGGTGTGCCGCCCGGCACCGCCACCACGGTCGCCAACACTACGACCAGCGAGATCCGCATCCGCCCCCAGGGGGCCACCAACCAGACAGACGTAGGACAGATCAACCTGGCGTGGGAGGCATCAGACTCTCTGTCCATCAAAGGCGGTATCGACCTGAAACGTTACACGTTTGACACCTTTGAATTCCGCCGCGTCAACCAGGGCGACACCATCTACGCACCGCCCAACGGCACTACGGTGGCCAGCCTGACCACATCGGTCAACAACTTCGGCAATGGCCTGAGCCTGCCTCCGGGCACGCCAACCTCGTGGGTCATTCCCAACTTGAACGCCATTGCGCAGACCTATGACATTTACTGCAACTGCCTCAAAAGCGGCCCCGCTGGCGGCCCTGGGGATTTCACGCTGTCGTCTATCACCAACGGAAATGCACGCGGCAACAACCGCTCGGTGACCGAGACCGACAAGGGCGCTTATCTGATGGCCGACTTCGACACCAAGTGGGGTGACGTGCCCGTACGCGGCAACTTCGGCACCCGCTACGTGAAGACCGAACAGGTCGCCACCGGCTACCAGGCGGCAGGTGGCGCCACGCAAGTGAGCATTACCAATACCTATGACGATTGGCTGCCTTCCTTCAACCTTGCCGCCACGCTGAGCCCCGATGTCGTGGTGCGTGTTGCAGCAGCCAGCGTGATGTCTCGCCCAATCCTTGGCAACCTCAACCCCGGTGGATCGATCTCGACAACCGGAAACCTGTCGATCACCAGCGGCAACCCGCTGCTGCAGCCCTACCGCGCCAAGACACTGGATACGGGCATTGAGTGGTACTTTGCCAAGAATGCGTTCCTGGGCCTGGGCCTGTTCAGCAAGAACATCTCTACCTATATCCAGACGCTAACAACCAATATGGCATTCAAGGACACGGGCTTGCCGCTGTCGCTGCTGCCAGCCAACTTCAACGGCAGTGAAGTCTTCTCAGTCAACACCCCGGTCAACACCAACGGTGGCCGTCTCAACGGACTGGAAATCAACTACCAGCAGCCCTTCAGTTTCCTGCCCGGCATCGGCAAGAACTTCGGCACTCTGCTGAACTACACCATGGTGCAGTCCAAGATCGACTACGCGACCACAGCAGTCGGCAATTCGTACATCACCGATGACCTGTTGAACCTGTCGCCCACGTCGTGGAACGCCACCTTCTACTACGACGACGGCGTGTTCAGCGGACGCATCTCGGCTTCGTCCCGCAGCTCCTTCCTGACCCGCGTGCCTGGCCAGAACAACAACGACGTTGAAGGCAAGAACGGTTCGGTCAATGTCGACTTCTCAATGAACTACAAGGTCAACAAAAACCTGGACGTGACACTGGAAGCCACCAACCTGACCAACACACCGAACGACCAGTTCATCAGCCGCGCACGCAACAGCGCCGTTGTCTACAACGTGACTGGCCGCGAACTGCTGATCGGTGCACGCTACAAGTTCTAACCAGTGAAACGGGTCTGACAGGGGTGGCCTACGGGTCGCCCCTTTTTTTTTGGAGTCAACACATGCAACCAAACATATGGTCCAGCATGACCCTGGCGGCGCTGGGTCTGGGCGCCTGCACCAGCGTGTCCGTAACCCAAGACCAGCGCCTGGACGGCGTCGTGGCAGTGGGAGGGCCGTTGGCATATGCCCACGTCAGCGTGCGCGACGCCACCGGCAAACTGATCAGCACAGAGGCCGACGTGCAGGGCCGCTACCGGCTGGACGTCTCCGCGCTTAAAGCGCCGCTGGCACTGGTGGCATCTGAGCCTGGCAACCGCAACTGCCGCCACAACGACAAGCCGCGCGCAACCTGCATGGTGGCCTGGCGTGCAGCGCTGCAGCGCGGTGACAACACGGCCAACATCAACCCGCTGACCGACTGGCTGGCGTCCGATATGGCCACTGCGCTGAAGTTCATCGGCCCACAGCAGTTTGCCGAAGAACCCAAGGCCCTTGATGTGCCCCCCACAGTGCAGGCCCGCGCGCTGCAGCAACTGCACAGCGGCTTCGGAGCAGCACTGGCCTACAAAAACGTTGCACTCGCGGACTTCGACCCGGTCACCACACCCATGCAGGCCAATGGCCGTGGCGTGGACGCGGTGCTGACCGTGCTCAACCACACCCGCGGCTATGACAACAACACGGGTGAGGCTTCCGCCACCGTCATCACCGACACATCATGGCGGCCGATCATGCCGCCATTCGGCAACACCGCCAACGAGCCACTGCAGATGCAGCGGGCCGAACGCGAACAGGCAGCGATACGGTCGGCACCCTTGCGCGTTTTCATCGTCGGCGACTCCACCGCCGCCACGTACGAGCGTGAACGCCTGCCACGCATGGGATGGGGCCAGGTGTTCGAGGAGCGCTTCAAGCGAGCCGACGGCGTGAAAGTCGTCAACGGCGCTCGGGCCGGGCGCAGCTCACGTGACTTTTACAACGGCGGCTGGTACCGCCTGATGCTGCGCTACATGCGCCCGGGCGACTACGTCTTCATAGCCCACGGCCACAACGACCAAAATTGCAATAGCCAGCGCCCGGTGCGGGCCGCGGCCGATGTGGCCAACCTGTGCACCTACCCTAACGATGCGCAAGGGCAGCGCCAATTCCCATCGGGTCAGCCGCAGATGTCATTTCAGAATTCATTGGAGGTCTACATTACCGACGCGCGTGCCCGGGGCGCCATTCCAGTGCTGATGACGCCGACCACGCGGTACCTCAACGCCGACCGCAAGACCGCCCACGTGAACGGCGACATACGCGCCGTGGTGTCGCAGCACCTGACGCGCCAGAACGCCGCGAACGGCTATGCCTTTACCGGCGACTACAGCCAGACCATCCAAGACACGGCCCGCGCCAACGGCGTGCCGCTGATAGACCTGGAGACCAAGACCATCGCCTTTGCCAACGCCCATGCGCATGACTGGCAAAACTACTGGCTCGTGGTGGCCGACACCGTGAAATACCCGTGGTACGCGACGCAGACTTCGGGCACGCCCGCTGCGCCCGACACCACGCATTTTCAGGAAGCAGGTGCGCGGGCCATGGCCGCCCTGGTGGCCGAGGGCATCAAAGAGACGCCGGCGCTGCAACCGCTGGCACGGCAGCTGCAGTATTCACCGTAGCCATGAGGTCCACCATCGCCTCGGCCGGAATCAGCGCGCCGGGGTGCTGGATGACCCGCGCCGCCAGGCGGTTGCCAAACTGCGCGGCAACGGTTGGCGTCGCACCCGTAAGCCGACGAACCAAATAGCCGGCGGCAAACGAATCGCCCGCTGCCGTGGTGTCCACGACGCGCGCAACTTTCTCCGTCGCCACCGACTCCCATGCGCCGTCACCCGCACGAACCAACGTGGGCAGCGCCCCGCGCTTGATAACGATCTCTGGCGCTGGCAACCGCTGCGCGGCCTGCACGGCGTCTTCCACACTGGCCAGGCCAAACAGCGCCTGGTGGTCGTCGGCCGTGACCAGGGCCACGTCCGCCACCGCAAAGGCCCGCGTAAATGCGGCGCGCGCTACGGCGGCGTCCGGCCACAGGCGGGGCCGGTAGTTGTTGTCAAACACGACGATGGCATCCCGTTCGCGCAGCGACTGCGCCAGCGCAAACAGCCGGTCCCGTGCCTCGGGGGGAAGGATCGCCAGGCTGATGCCGGAGAAGTAAAACGCGTCCCACTCGGCTGCGCGCTGCTCCAGCGGCGTCTGCGCCACATCAAAGTAAGCGCGCGCCGCACTTTGGTCCCGCCAGAAGCTGAAGCGGCGCTCACCATGGTCGTCCACCTCAATCTGGTACAGCCCTGGTAGCCGCCCGGGGATGCGGCGCACCAGTTCCAGCGCCAGCCCCTGCTCACCCCAGCGGCGCAGCAGCTCGGCGCTCAGGCTGTCATCCCCCAGCGCGGTGGCGTAGTTGACGCTGAGCGCGTCGCCCGCACAGCGCGCCATGTAGACGGCGGTGTTGAAGGTGTCGCCGCCATAGCTTTGCTGCATGGCGCCAAAGGCCGTGCCGTGCAGTTCGAGCATGCACTCCCCAATCAGGGCAATTTTGTGTAGATTTGTCACGTGTATGAGTTTTTGAAACGCTGTTTCATTGTACTATCGACGCCTCAAAAATCAACACCCGCAACCCCGCTTTCCCTCCCCATGGTTTCCACTTTTCCGGACGGCTGGTTCAGCCCGGCGCAGCTGTTTGGCTACCTTGCGTTTGTGCTGGGTGTGGCTTCCTTTTTGCAGAAGAACGACCGCCGGTTCAAGCTCTTCATGGCGGCCGAGTGTCTGGCCTATATCGTGCACTTTGTGCTGCTGGGCGTGCCCACTGCCGCGGCCAGTTCAGCGGTATCGCTGGTGCGGTCCGTGCTGTCGCTCTATACGCACTCAGTATGGGTCGCCGCTACCGTGGTGGGCGTCAACCTGGCGCTGGGCTATGGACTGGCCGCGCACTGGTGGAACTGGCTGCCGCTGCTGGCCTCGTGCATCGGTACGCTAGCGTTGTTTCTGCTACAGGGCATACGCATGCGCCAGGCCATGCTGGCGGGCACGGTGCTGTGGGTTGTCAACAATGTACTGGCCGGCTCCATTGGCGGCACTGCGCTGGAGCTGGTGATACTGGGAGTCAACGGCTACACGATTGCCCGCATGCACGGCGCTGCACGCCGCGGTGTGGCGGTCGGCAGCTAGGCGCCGCGGCTGCTGGCCTACTTGGTTTCGGCCGCGGCCTCCACCTGCTGCAGCCACTGCTCAATCTCCACAATCACCGCATCGGTTGCCTCAGTCAGCGCCCGGACACCGCCGGGTGCATCGGCAGAAGGCGCTGGGCGCTGCACGATGAAGCTGCGCTGGGCCACCAGGCGCTCCACCCCCTTGGTGCCACGCCCCAGCGTTGCGCGCAGGCGCACGAGGCCGCTGCTGCGCTCGGCACTCTCGAACAGCTGGCTGAATTCGTCTAAATCCAGATGCAAGATCATCGCCGGCTTGCCCGACACGACGACGCCCTGCGCAGCGTTCAGCACCGGGCGGTTGTGGCCCAGGTGCTCGCGCAGGCGCTGGCGCAGCAACTGACCGGGGGCCATGCTCCAGCGCGCCAGGGCATAGGGTCGCAGTTGCTGGGCGTCGCTGTATGCCAGGCGGTACAGCACGGCGGCGCTGTCCATCGCGGCGCTGGCATCCACGTCGGCCAGCACCAGGGCCGGCAAGGGTGCGATGCGCGTGCTGGGCGTGGTGGCTACGGGGCCGGGGCCAAAGTCGTACACCGTGGCCCGGGGTTTGGGCTGCAGCGACGAACATGCCCCCAGGGCAAATACTATCAAGCCAAATAGGGCTGCAGCCCTCGTGTAATGAGCGTAAGCAGCTACTGATTTCATAGCACTGTTCCAATCAAAGAATGTGGACTCAACGGGCGCCGGGGGCCACAAAGCCAGGCTCGCCCGGTCCAGGCAGGCCAGCGCCATTGCCCAGCAGCAACGACTGCGGGTTGTCGTTGACCGTTTCAACAGCACGGCCAATGTGGCGCACCGTGCGCGCCGCGTCGTCGACCGTGCGGTTCAGGCGCGGCACCAGTGTGGTGTTCAGCGTCTGGCTGGTGGCCAGCAGTGCGTTTGACCCCTGGGCGATGTTGTCCAACGTGCCGCCGGGTTCGCTCATGCGGTTGGACATGCCCTTGAAAGCATCGGCCGATGTGCGCACCGCTTCGGCACTCTTGCCAACCCGGTCAGACGTTTCGCGCAAACCCTTGAGCGTGGTGCTGGCCTCTTGCGACAGCGCCGGCAGGTTGGTCTGCTTTGCTAGCTGGCTGATGTTGGCGGCCGCCTGACCCATGTTGTCCAAGGCGTCCATCAGCTTCTTTTGGTTGGCCGGCGCCAGCAGCAAGTTGACGCGCTGGGTAGCGTCATCCAGTTTGGTAAGCAAACCCGCGCCCTGGTCGGACAGGCGCGACATCAGGCCAGGGCGCATGGGGATGCGGGCCAGCTTGTCGTCGGTGGTGACCAGTGCTTCCTTGGATTCCCCAGCGTCATCCAGCTGGATGAAGGCCAGGCCGGTCACCCCCTGGAAGCCCAGGCTGGCAAACGTGGATTTGGTGATGGGCGCCGTGTTATCCACACCGATGCGGATGCGCACATTGCCGCTGATCTCCGGGTCCAGCGCGATGGACTGTACCCGGCCTACGGTGACACCCTTGTAGCGCACACCAGCCTGGCGCTGCAGGCCCGTCACGCTTTCGCGGCTGGAGATTTCGAACAGCCGGTTCTCGCCGGTGTCACGCGTCAGCCATGCGGCAAGCCCCACCAACAGCGCAGCCACAACCAGCACGAATGCGCCAGCGCCGATGGCGTGGGATTTGTTTTCCATACGACTCTCTTTCTACTACACGACTTGCGGGTGAAGGCGCAACAGTTCCATGGCGCGCAACCCGCGCCCGCCCAGGAAGAAGTCCCGCACAAAAGGGTGGTCAAAGGCGATGACCTCGCGCGGCGGCGCGTCCACGATCACATGCTTCTCCGCCACCACCGCCACCCGGGTACTGATCTCGTAAATGGTATCCAGGTCGTGCGTGACCATGACAACAGTCAGGCCCAGCTCACGGTGCAATGAGCGCACCAGTGCACAAAAAGCGTCGGACCGGTCTGGGTCCAGCCCGGCGGTGGGCTCGTCCAGCAGCAGCAGCGGCGGGTCCATGATCAGCGCCCGGGCCAGCGCCACGCGCTTGATCATGCCGCCGGACAGATCCGCCGGCATCTTGTGCGCATGGGCCGGGTCCAGCCCCACCATCTGCAGCTTGACCATGACAGCGTCGCGCACCAGATCCTCGGGCAGGGCCTTGAGCTCGCGCAGCGGAAAAGCGATGTTCTCCAGCACGGTAAAGGCCGAGTACAGCGCGCCGTGCTGGAACAGCATGCCCACGCGGCTGGCGGCGCCGGAGCGTGTCAGCTCTTCGGCCGGACGGCCCAGCACCGTGATGCTGCCGCGCATCGGTATCTCCAGCCCCAATATCTGGCGCAAGAGCACGGTCTTGCCGCTGCCCGAGCCGCCGACGATGGACAGCAACTCGCCCTGTGCGATCTTCAGATTCAGGTCCTTGTGGATCAGCGTCTCCACGCCGCCACTGCGAAAGCCGGACCACAAGCCCTGTATATCCACGATGGGTGGCGACGTGCTCATACGACCTGCCGCCGGGCCGCCCCAAGGCAGGTCAGCCCCACGCCCTGGTAAATCCGGGGGCCTTTCCCCAGATGGGGGCAGCGAACCGTGTAACGGCGGAGCGTGGGAGCTCATATCCCTACACTCTTGAAGACCACCGCAAACAAAGCATCCACGAGGATCACCATCGTGATCGAGGTCACCACAGATGCTGTCGTGCCCTCGCCCAAACTCTGTGTATTCGGCTTGATGCGCAAGCCGTAATGGCAGCCGATCAGCGCAATCATCAGCCCGAACACGGCGGATTTGCATATGGCCAGCCACAGGTTGGCAACCTGCACAGCGCGGGCCAGCGCGGTCACAAAATATGCCGGAGTCAGCCCCATCACCAAATCCGACGCCAGCATGCCGCCCAAGAGCGCGGCCAGCGTGGTCCACACCGCCAGCAGCGGCATGGCCACGACCAGGGCCATGGCGCGCGGCAGCACCAGCCGGAAGCCTTTGGGAATGCCCATGACCTTCATCGCATCCAGCTCTTCCGTAACACGCATCACGCCAATCTGCGCGGTGATGGCGGAGCCGGATCGCCCCGCAATCAAAATGGCGGCCAGCACTGGCCCCAGCTCGCGGATCAGCGACACACCCAAAATATTGACGATGAAGGCATCGGCACCAAACTGCCGCAACTGCTGCGACATCAAATAGGCCAGCACGACACCGATCAAAAAACCGACCAGCGCGGTGATCGGCAAAGCCGTGGCTCCAATGCGGTACAGGTGGCCCGACACATCACGCCACGGGCCGGCGCGCGGCGCACGCGCCAGCTGGATCGCATCCAGCAACAACTGGCCCAGCAGGCGCACGGCGCCTACTACGTGTTCTTCGACCCGGACCACGACGGCGCCCAGGCGTAGGTACATCTCCCACGCCGTGTGCGGGCGGCGGGGGGGCAGTGCCGACGAAAAGGTAGCGACCCGCTCCAGCATCGCGCGCTGGGCCGGGTGGGTGTGCAGGCGGTCCGGCCACTGGCGATACCAAGCGTTCCACAGCAGTTGCGCGCCGGTATGGTCCATGCGCTGCAAGTGGCGCAGATCCCACTGCCAGCTACGCCACTCGGTAGGCAGCGCGCCCAGGGCCGCATGCAGCGCGTCCCAGTGTTCCTGCACCGCCAAGTACTCGGCAGTCCACAGACCCAATAGCCGCGCGTGCAACCCGTCGGCGGCTTGCTCGAATGCAATGCGGGGCTGGGTATCCGGCATGGTGGCGTCGTGAGGGCTAGGTGTGTAGGGAAAGCGGTGGACTCCGCATGGTACAGGCTGGCGCGCCCGCGCTCTGAGAAAATGCAGGCGCACAACAACGATTTGGAGACCCCATGGCCGATACCCCCAACGCCCCCACTTTCACGTCTACACCCGAACTGTCGGTCGAGACCCGCGGCCCGGTGCTGTGGCTGACCATCACCCGCGAAGAGCGCCGCAACGCGATGAGCCACAGCGTGCTGGCCGGCATGGCGCAGGCCATTGGCACGGCGCAAACCCAGCGCAGCATCCGCGCCATCATCATCACTGGTGCGGGTAGCAAGGCCTTTTGCGCTGGGGCTGATCTGCAATCCGCCAATGCCTTTACCACCGACTATTCCGAGCCCCACGGCCACCTGGCGCAACTGCTGCGTGTGGCCCGAATGAGCACCATCCCACTGATCGCGCGCGTCAACGGTGCCTGCATGGCCGGCGGCATGGGCTTGATGAGCATGTGCGACATGGCGGTCGCCGCGAGCCACGCGGTGTTTGGCCTGCCCGAGGTCAAAGTCGGCGTGTTCCCGGCCCAAGTCTTGAGCGTGCTGCAACACCTGATACCCCGGCGCAAGCTGGCCGAGATGTGCCTGACCGGCGAACCCATCACCTCCGCCCAGGCGCTGGAATACAACCTGGTCAATTACGTGGATGACGATGTGGACGCCAAGCTGCAATGGCTGCTGGACCGTTTGCTGGACAAATCCCCCGCCGCGATCCGCCGGGGTCTGTACACCATGAAGAAAGTGGAAGCGATGGCGTTCGAGGAAAGCATGTCCTTCACCGAAAGCCAGATCGCGCTGTTCACACTCACCGAGGATGCGAAGGAAGGCCAGAAGGCGTTTCAGGAGAAGCGCAAGCCGGTGTGGGCAGGGCAGTAGCAGCGATTGGCTTGGTGCTTTCTTTTGATGGCACCTAAGGAGCAATGGCTGGGCTAGGCTCGGCCTTTTGGACGGACTCGCCAAAACGTAGGTGACTAATCCGAACAGTCGGCGCATTCCATGGCCGAAGCTCACAGAAAATCTTTGATTGACAAATTCAATTACAAATGTAAACTTCAATCGTCGTTTACGCTTGTAAACAAACAGCGGAGGATTTGTCTGTATGAAAAATGACATTGCCATCAGCGAGGCCGAGTCAGTCGTGATGGAGGTGCTTTGGGGACAACACCCCCTCGCAGCTGACCAGATCGTGACCGCATTGGCGCAGCAGCAAGATTGGCAGGAAGCCACCATCAAGACACTACTGAACCGCCTGCTCAAAAAGGGCGCAATTGCGGCTGAGGCGGACGGTCGACGGTACCTCTACAGCCCAGTCTTGAAGCGCGAGGATTGGTTGCATCGACAAAGTGCCGGTCTGCTGGATCGGTTGTTTGACGGTCGAGTGGCACCACTGGTGGCCCACTTCGGGTTACATCGCAAGCTGGACAAAAAGGACCTTGTCGAGCTCAAGAAACTCATTAGGGACATGGAAAAATGAGCCGCTCGCTATTGCAACATTTGGTTAGCTGGACCGAGCTAAGTAGTGCAGTGCTGCTACTGATTCTGGTACTTCGCCCTATTCTTCGTCGACATGGCGGCTCGGTAATTGTTTACATGGGCTGGTGGTTGTTTCCGCTAGTCTTTCTAGTCAGCATGTTGCCGCACTCAGCCACGCTCGCACCGGCGTTTAATCTTCCGATGGCGGCCATAGTGACGGCCAGCATCGAGCGCGCAGTACCAACCAGTCAAAGTCTGACGCAAACAATGTTGTGGCTCTTCGCCTGGGGTACGGGTGCAACGCTGACCGCTGCCTGGATGTGCTGCCAGCAATTGCGATTTATGCGCAGCCTGGGCTGGTTGCAGCCTGCGCTGCAGGGAAGTGTCTACTTTGCGGTGGATAACACGCAGGTAGGACCACTCCTATTGGGTTTTTTGCGACCTCGCATTGTTTTGCCCAGCGACTTTGCCAGTCGTTACGAACCGCAGGAGCAAGCGCTGATCCTGGCGCACGAACAGGTCCATATGCAGCGTGGAGACGCGCTGGCCAACGCCTTGGCCAGCGCCTTTCAAGTTGTCTTCTGGTTCAACCCGCTGTTGCACTATGCCGTCAACTGTTTCCGACTCGATCAGGAGCTGGCCTGTGACGCAGCCGTAATGGAGCAGTATCCGCGGGCGCGACAAGTCTATGCCGACGCCATTTTAAAAACACAGCTGATGAGCAGCGGACTACCGCTCGCCTGTCACTGGCAAAGCCATCACCCCTTGAAGGAGAGAATCATGCAGCTTTCACAATCCACTCCCAGTCGTATCCGCCGTCGATCAGTGATGGCTGTTTTGACCACAGCAATGCTGGCCGCATGCTATGGAGTCTGGGCCACCGAGCAGGCTCCCTCAACAGCGGCAAGTACAGCGGGCGCAGCCGATACACAGCGCTATGAGGTAGCAATTGATTTCAAGAGAGAAGTCCCAGGCGACACAAAAACTCTCAAGACGGTCGTAGCTCTGGGATCCGGGGAACTTGCGCATCTATTTCCTAATCCCCGATTGCCGTTGGACTGCGTCATTGATTTGGAGGTCCGCACGTTGCCCAAAGATCACGTGTGGTTCAGAATGCCCTTCAAATGCGCTGATGACAATGAGCAAAGAGAGCCCAAGTTGGTGACAGGCTTGGGTCAAAGGGGCCTGGTGGAGATCGGCAAAGATCTGCCCGGCGTCAAATTTGAGTACAGCATTGCCGTAACCGTCAACCGGTGGCCCGAGTCAAAGCCTTGGCCCCCGCGCTAGTGTCCCGGTTTTGTCTGAAGCTCGAACATCGCGATATGGCGAACGGGCTCAACCGAAACAGACATAGACAGCTTGAAAAAATTCTTCAACATCCTTCAAATGTGGGATGGAGACTGCCAACGACTCGGCCCGGTATTCACGTCAGTAAAACTCGCCGAGCTCCAGGATAGGCCCTCGGAATGCGTTGCCAATTGCGGCCACAAAGTCCCGTGCCGGGAGGGTATGCACGCCCTCAGCAAATGCCGGAATGTCTTTGCCGAAACGGATAGCAAGAGCACCCTGGTAGTAGCCTTGGTAGTGCTCCCATGCGACATGCTTTTTGTGGAATCCGCTGATGTTCGCTAGAACCACCGGCGGCGTGGATGCCCCATGGGACGAGAAGGAGCCATTGAAAAGCAACCGATAGGGATCGTCTCCACCATAGCTGGCGATCGGCTTTCCGTTGGTGCAGGGTGGGGACTGAACTTCAAAGTAGATGCCGTCATGACTCCACTGAATACGATAGTCATCCCCAACGACCAGTGTGGTGTCCACGGTGTAACGATCTTCAACGGTAACGTCGGGATATCTTGACTTCCCAGTGATGCGGTGAACGGGCTCACCAGCGACGCCTCCATAGACTACGGCTATACCAGGTCCGGAATGCATATCGACTGATCGACTCAACTGTGCATGGCCCGCCGCAGGAGCAAGATTGACCACCTCCCTTACCTGGGTGCCAATCTGCCACTCGCGCAACACTTGGTCTACCCTAGCGGCGGTATCAATCTGAGGCCGCCAGTTCGGTTCGTTTACGACTAAAAAGTGCCTGTACTCGACGCCCATATACCGTAGTCCTCCCTGTTTTTAAAGTTGCTATGAACCTCTGCTCTGTTACGAGCCCATGAACGCTAATACGAAGAACGGTTCTTTCATAGGATCCTAGCCTAGCACCCGCAGAGACTGGACAGCGGACAGCGGAATTTGTATGAGATACAAGCGATACAAAGCGGGCAGTTACGACATCAACGCGATACGTCCGGTTCGCATAATTCTCCAACTGCACACCACTGAGTAGCTTCTCTTTACGAAGCGTCTTCAACTTCCTTTATCACTTCCGGAGTCTTTGCATGAACCGCAATTTCCTCTCACTGTCTATTCTGTGTTTTCTGGCACTGCATGCCAAGGCTGAAAACCAAGCTCCGATCGCTAGCAACACCTCCGTGTCGGTAGCGTGCCAGAGCGATGTGTCCAAGTTCGAACAGGCCGTGGCCGTCGTACGCCAGTCCCATGGGGAGAAACGTGCGAACGATCTGCGTGAAAAGTTGCTACCCAGCAAAGAAGCTGATGAAGTGCTGAGCCAGTCCGGTCAATGCGGCTTGGCGCGACTGCTGCGTGCCAAAAAGCTTGTGTAGTCTAGTTCAAAGGTTTTTCTTCGGTAGGTAGCGGAGCAGCTTCGTCTGGAACCTTGGGGTTGTCAGACATATGGTGTTTCATATGCGCCTTCTTGCCGGGCTGTGGTGTCTTCTCTGCACCCGGTGCAACCTCAGCGCCGTGGTGCTTCTTTTCTTGCGCAACCTTTTTGTCATGGGCAATGTTGCGTGGATCTGTCATGGAATGGTTTCCTAAAATACGTAGCAAGGTTTCCCAATGGAGGTCCGAAGCTAACCTGGTCAATCGTTTACTCGGTGCTGGCACCGAACGCGTTTAGGGGTAGTTTGCGAACTGCACCATCCCCCAAACCCCAAGATACGGATTCAGACCTGCGCGGTCAGTCGGCTGCCGTACACACGAAGCTACCCTGCGTTGGCCACGCCACCAGCCTACTTCGGTAACGTCTTCCAAAACCGCAACAAGGTCCGCAGCGCCTCCGGCTTGTTGGTCGGCTCTCCCTGCCCCGCCTGGTTCTTGCTGTTGAGCCCGTGGCAAGACGCGCAGGTACGAATCTCTCCGGGCTGGAACGTGATCCAGTTGCGCTCGCGCACCACGGCTTGGCCATTGCCATCGGTCAGCTGCCACGTCATCGCCCGGCGTGCCGGTACGAAGGCGGCGCTAGAGCCGTCCGCACCCAGCTTCACGCTGCCGGTGGGGGCGCCCGGGTTGCTGGGGTTTTGCGCTTTGGGATCGTGCATCGCCTGGGCCAATACACGCCTACCGGCGCGTGGGGATGCGCCGCCGCCGTAGCCCCGAATCTGGTCGGCCTGGAACATCTGCAGGTGTGCCACGTTGTAGACCTTGCCCCCGTCGCCAACGGTCTTGACACCGCCCGGCACCTGCAGGTTGAAGGGTTGCTGGCGCTCGCCACGGTCACGGCTCGTGTTGTCGCGGGTGATGATCAGCGCCAAATCGTTGGCGGCCAGCCACCCACGCAACTGCGACTCGGCAACGCCCTCTTCTTGCAACACGGCACTCTCCGGGCTCTCTAGCGGCTGGGCGGCTCGCACGGGTTTGGCGCGTGCCACCACCTCAACCGGGTCCAGCTCCCACAGCGTGCCATCGAAATCGACACGGGTATCCGGATCCCAATACCAAATGGCCTTGCGCGTGCCGGGGGTGATGGGTTGGTCTGCAGCAAAGCTGTCTCCCGACGCAGCCAATGGCTTGATGCGGAACTGGTAGCGGTAACGCGGCAGCTCTCTGGTACCGTCGTTCTGCTCCAGCCGGGTCTCAACGGTGTGCACGGCCAGCAGGGTGCCGTCGGTCATTGGCAACGGGTTGCGGTACATACCGCTGTGGCCGGCTACAGGCGTTTTCCCGTCTTCGGTAAAACCGGCGGTGGCGGCATGCGTGACCGGTGTCACGACCATGACCTCGCCGTTCAGCGAAGGGTTGGCCGTCAGCCGCACAATCTGGTTGGCGCTGCTGGTGCCGAATTCTCGGGCATGGGTGCCGTAGAAAACGCCAGCGCGTTTGGGGTCTTCGCGCAGGTGGAACACGCCGCCGTCGTTGCGCAGGTAGGTGCGGTTGGCAAACACGCTCTCGCGGCTGTAGTAGCTGAGGCTGGAGTCGTTGTTGAAGCTGGGCGGGATGTAGGTGCCGGCAATCTCATGCCGGCCGACGTGATTGAGGGTCTCTTCCGTGCTGCCGTCCTCGTTGATCTGCCAGGGCATGAAGATGTTGAAGGTGTGGCCGTTGACATGGTTGGCCACGTTCTGTGCATCGCTGTCTGCCCGCGGCTCGGGGAACACTTCGGCCTGCAACGGCAGGCGCTGTGCGGCTGCCGCTTCGCTGGCGTACAGGAAAGATCCGTTGGTGCCACCGGCACGGTCCGCATCGGCCTGCTGGTCTTGCTGCAAATGGTCCCAGCGCGTGAAGACGACCCGGCCAGCACTGTCGATGGACGGGGTGAACGCCCCGCTGACGGCATGGTTGAGCAAGCGCAAATCCCCAGTTTGGGGTTGCAGGCTCCAGATGCCGGTTACCGTAGCGGCGCTTTCGTATTCATCGAGTTGCGGGTAGAGATGAGCCTCACCACTGCGCGGCCGGTCGGATGTGAACAGGATGCGTTCATCGGTACCGTAAACCGGCGACACATTATTGAAAGCCGGGGGCTGCCCGCCCACTTTGGTGATGCTGGCCATGCCGCCTTTTTGCAGGCCGGTGATTTCATACAACTGCCACACAAAATCCTTGACCTCGTAGCGCGTGCCGGGTGAGCCAATCACCATGCTGAAGATGGCTTTGGTGCCGCTCCAGTGCACCGCCGGCTCCCGCACCGCAATGCTCCCCGCGCCCTGGAAGCCCGCGCTGCCGTAGCCAGCCTCTTGCGTCAGGTTGCGCACGCTGCCGTCCGGGTAGCGGATCATCAGGTCGCCACCACGGGGCGCCGACTGCACGCTGGCCAGGTGGTTACCAAAGGTGGAGGTGCGGCTGGTGAACCCTGAAACGGGTACCTGTGTGACATACATCACTGGATTGACGATACCGGTGACAGACTGCGGTGCGCCGACGGCATCGGCCCCCAGCACCGTGTAGGCGTTGATACGGACACGCACATTGGTGTAGGTACTGCCTTCAAACACCACTGAACCCAGCGTCAGCACCTTGCTGGCAGGGTCAAATGCGTTAGCCTGCGGACTACCACCATCCACACCCAGCAGGGAGTATGACTGCACGGTGACGGCGGCATTCTTGAAGCTGCCCAGCCCCTGCACGACGACCTGATCGAGTGCCAGGTAGTTGGATACACCATTGAACGAGTCGACGGCATGTGCACCAATGGGCATCACCAGCACCAGCATGGCGGTGGTAACTGCGTTCCATGCGAAGCGCTTTCTGGTATTCATCAGCACACCCCAAAGTAAGTTCTCGCGCGAGTATCGTTGCGTTGTCGGCAAGCGACACCAGGAAATCTGCAACATTCTGTAGCCGGGCCGAGCGACCGATCCGAACGCTGGCGACTGGCGTCAGTTTTGCAGATGGTCTGGTGGATTAGGATGGTGACATGAGCGAAACCACGTTTGACTACATCATCATCGGCGCGGGCACGGCGGGCTGCCTGCTGGCCAACCGCCTGAGCGCCGACGCCTCCAAACGCGTGCTGCTGATTGAGGCCGGCCGCAAGGATGATTACCACTGGATCCACATCCCGGTGGGCTACCTGTACTGCATCGGCAACCCGCGCACCGACTGGCTGTACAACACCGAACCCGATGTGGGGCTGAACGGCCGCTCGCTGCGCTACCCGCGCGGCAAAACGCTAGGCGGCTGCAGCAGCATCAACGGCATGATCTACATGCGGGGCCAGGCCCGGGACTACGACCAGTGGGCCCAGCTGGTGGGCGACGCCACCTGGGGCTGGGAACACAACCTGCCCTATTTCATGCTGCACGAGGACCACCACAAGGGCGCCAGCGCAGCCCATGGCGCGCGCGGCACAGCGCCCGCACTGATGCAGAAAAATGGCAGCCAGTACCGCGACCTGCTGCGCCACCACAAGGCCGGTGGTGAATGGCGGGTCGAGAAGCAGCGCCTGCGCTGGGACGTTCTGGACGCTTTTGCCCAGGCTGCCGTGCAGGCCGGCATACCCGCCACCGACGACTTCAACCGCGGCGACAACGAGGGCGTGGGCTACTTCGAGGTCAACCAGAAAGCCGGCTGGCGGTGGAACACGGCCAAGGCTTTTCTGCGCCCCACCTGCTACGGCCGGCCCAATTTTGAGTTGTGGAACAGCGCCCAGGTCGCCAAGCTGGTGCTGCAGCCTGCCAGCGCTACCAGCCCGCTGCGCTGCACCGGTGTACAGGTGTGGGACGGGCAGAACATGGTGGAGGCCACGGCCCGGGCCGAAGTGATACTGTGTGCCGGGGCCATCGGATCGCCGCAGATCCTGCAACTGTCGGGCCTGGGCTCCGCGCAACGGCTGCAGGCTCTGGGTGTTCCAGTTGCCAAAGACCTGCCCGGCGTCGGCGAAAACCTGCAAGACCATTTGCAGATACGCGCCGTGTTCAAGGTGCAAAACACCACCACGCTGAACACGCAGGTGCAGTCGCTGTGGGGCAAGGCCAGGATTGGCATGGAGTACGCCTTCAAGCGCACCGGTCCCATGAGCATGGCGCCCAGCCAGTTGGGCGCCTTCACGCGCAGCGACCCCGACCAGCCCTACGCCAACCTGGAGTACCACGTGCAACCGCTGAGCCTGGAGGCCTTTGGCCAGCCGCTGCACAGCTTCAACGCCATCACTGCCAGCGTCTGCAACCTGAACCCCACGAGCCGCGGCACAGTGCATATCCGCTCGGCGAAATTTGAAGATGCGCCGGCCATTGCGCCCAACTACTTGAGCACCGAACAGGACCGCAAGATTGCTGCCGACTCGCTGCGCATCACCCGCAACATCGTTGCGCAACCGGCGCTGCAGAAATTCCGGCCCGAAGAATACAAGCCCGGCGTGCAGTTCCAGACCGATTCCGAGTTGGCCAAGCTGGCCGGTGACATTGCCACCACCATCTTCCACCCGGTAGGCACCACAAAAATGGGCCGTGCGGATGACGCGATGGCCGTGGTGGACGCGCGCCTCAAGGTCCATGGTGTGGCGGGGCTGCGCGTGGTCGATGCTGGCATCATGCCGTTGATCACCAGTGGCAACACCAACTCACCCACGCTGATGATTGCCGAGAAGGCCGCGCAGTGGATCATGGATGACGCGGCTTTGGCAATGAAGGGTTAATCCCGATGCACGTGCGCGCTGCCGTTGCTACAGTAGCGGCACTCAAAGGTTAGACGGCAACTGCAAAGGGCCAGACGGAAGAAGCGAACCGAGGAGACGGTAAGCAACAAGTAATAATTTCTGCATCCACCTTGAGATGCAGCTCATAAAAGCACTGACACGGTCAGTGCTTTTTTTTCGCCCTGCTGCTAGCAGGCCGCGCGTGCACACAGCGTGAGCTGGCCACATGCATCCGCCCGCCGGATCCCCGCACTACATACAGAAATGGGCTGTAGCCCTCGTCGGACAAGCGTAAGCCGCTACTATATTGATAGCGATAGCGTGTGCCACCGCAGTGCGAGAATAGGGGCATGGAACTGTTTATTGTCTCGCTGGCCTCGCTGCTGGCTGGTTTTGTGGATTCGATTGTCGGCGGCGGTGGCCTGGTTCTGGTACCGGCGCTGTTTGCCACCTTTCCCAACGCGCACCCGGCTACGCTGTTTGGCACCAACAAGGGCGCATCGGTGTGGGGCACGGCCATCGCCACCGTGCAGTACAGCAAGCGCGTGCAGGTGCAGTGGGCGGCGCTGGCGCCGGCGGCCGTTGTGTGCTTTGCCGCTTCCATGGGCGGCGCCTGGCTGGTGACCGTGATATCGCCCGAGTTTTTGCGCAAGGCCTTGCCGCTGGTGCTGGTGTTGGTGCTGGGCTACACGCTGGCCAAGAAACAGCTGGGCCGTGACCACGCGCCCCGTTTTGTTGGCACGCGCGAGGCCGTGGTGGCCAGCTGCATAGGCGCGGTGATCGGTTTTTATGATGGTTTCTTCGGCCCCGGCACCGGCAGCTTCTTTGTGTTCCTGCTGGTGCGGCTACTGGGCTATGACTTCTTGCATGCGTCCGCCAGCGCCAAGCTGCTGAACACCGCCTCCAACCTGGCGGCCATCGTGCCGTTTGCCATCAAGGGCCACGTGTGGTGGCACTTTGTGCTGGCGATGGCGATTGCCAATGTGCTGGGCAGCGTGGCCGGCACGCATCTGGCACTGAAGCACGGCACGGGCTTTGTGCGTGGGGTGTTTATTGCCGTGGTGTCGGCGCTGATCCTTAAGACGAGCTACGACGCGTTCCTGCGCTGACCGCGGGTAGCCTGCATGCGACGGGCTTAGCGGGGTGCCGACGCGGCAGCGCTGGCAGGGGCACTGGCTGGCGACTTGCCAGCGCTGGCTGGTAATGCCGGCGGCGTTGGCATACTGCTGGCAGGCTTGGGCGCACTCGCAGGTACTGCCGCGGCGCCGGCTACCGCTGCTACCGCCGGGGGGGTAGCGGCGGCCCCCTTGCGCGGCCACGGCACCTGGGCGGCCAGCAGCGGCTTGCCGATGGGTGCCGAAGCCTGGCCCTTGCGGACGGCCGCCATGTCTTCGTCATTCGGGTACTGCCCCAGCAACCAGTAGTCAAAGACGCGGCGCGCGATCGGCGCGGCCGACCCTGAGCCCCAGCCGGCGTTCTCGACAATCACCGCCAACGCAATGGTCGGGTTTTCCAATGGAGCAAAGGCAACGTACAGGGCATGATCGCGCTTGCTTTCGTCGGCATTGACGCTGCTGTACTTCTCGCCCGCGCGCAGCCCGACCGCCTGCGCTGTGCCGGTCTTGCCGCCACTTTGGTAGCCAGCACCGGCAAACACCTGTCGGGACGTGCCCTCCAACGTCACACCATTCATCGCATTGCGGATGACCGCTACATGCTCGGGCTTCAGCGGCAGCGGCTCCAGCGCATCATTGGCGGTGCGTACCGTTGTGTGCTGGACTACATCCTGGATCTCACGCACCAGGTGGGGTTTGAAACGCAGACCGCCGGACGCGATCGTCGAATAGGCGGTGGCCATCTGCAGCATCGTGAAATTGTTGTAGCCCTGGCCGATGCCCAGCGAGATCGTTTCGCCTGCGTACCACTTCTGCTGCTCAGGCTTCTTGAATTTCTTGCGCTTCCAATTCTGTGATGGCAGGTCGCCGGTGACTTCGCCCATCAGGTCGATACCTGTGAGGCGGCCCAGGCCAAACGGCTCCAGCTGGTCGTGGATCAGGTCCACACCCATCTCGTTGGCGAGGCTGTAGAAATAGACGTTGGACGAGCTGACGATGGCCAGTCGCATGTCCTTGGGGCCTGCACGGTCTGCCGCAGGGCTGCCGAAGGTGCGACCACCAAAGCTGTAGGTCAGGTTGTCCTGAATCACCACATTGGCCGCGCGTTTGCCACTGTTCAACGCCGCCATCGCCATCAGCGGCTTGTAGGTGGAGCCGGGCGGATAGGTACCACGCAGCGCACGGTTCAGTAGCGGTTTGTCAACATCTTCATTGAGCGCGGCCCAGCTTTCGGTGTCGATACCGTCTACAAACAAGTTGGGATCGAAGGTCGGCTTGGACACGAAGGCCAGCACCTCACCGTTGCGCGGGTCGATGGCAACCAGCGCGCCACGCCGGTCACCAAACATGTCTTCGACCAACTTTTGCAGCTTGATGTCGAGCGACAACTCCACCCTGTTGCCGGGCGTGGACGGCGTGCTGGCGAGCTTGCGAACGGCGCGCCCCCCGGCGGAGGTCTCGACCCGCTCCACACCGGTGGTGCCGTGCAACTGTTGTTCGAAGTTCTGTTCCACGCCAAGCTTGCCGATGTACTCGGTCCCGCGGTAGTTAGCCTGGTTGTCGTCGTCCTCGATCTTGGCTTTTTCTGCCTGGTTGATGCGCCCGATGTAGCCAATCACGTGGCTGGCCAGTTCACCATACGGGTAGTTGCGAAACAGACGCGCCTTGATCTCGACGCCGGGAAAGCGGAAGCGCTGCGCCGCAAAGCGCGCCACTTCGATGTCGGTCAGGCGGGTGCGGATCGGCAGGGACTCGAAACTCTTGGACTCTTCCATCAGCTTCTTGAAGCGCCGGCGGTCGCGCGCAGTCACTTCCATCACCTTGCTCAACTCATCAATGGTCTGCTCCAACCCGTTGGTCTTGGAGGGCGTGATCTCCAGCGTGTAGGCGGAGTAGTTGCTGGCCAGCACAATACCGTTGCGGTCCACGATCAGCCCGCGGTTGGGGACGATGGGCACGATGGACGTGCGGTTGCTCTCGGCCTGCGCCCGCAGGTCGTCATGCCGCACCACCTGCAGATAGACCAGGCGCGCGCCCAGCAGGAAGAAGCAGAACAGCACCATCACGCTAACCGCAAACACGCGGGTGCGAAAGCGCGCCAGGTCCGCTTCGACGTTGCGTATTTCGGTCATGCGGAAACTGTCCAGTTATAGAGGACGATTGGCGTCGGGGTCGGGGGCGCGCAATTGCGGGGCCAGCAAGACGAGGTTGGCCACCGGCCACAGCACAGCCTCGGCCACGGGTGCCAGCAGCATCCACATCCCCGGAAACTGCCCCCCGCTGAGCATGCGCACGGCCAACTCCACGGCGTGCGCCACGGCGAACAAGGGAAACACCTGCGCCGCCTGCGATGGCACCGAGAACCACAGCAAACGGCGGTGGATGGTGATCGCAAAGAAGCTCAACACCGTATAGGCCATGGCATGCTGGCCCAGCAGCCCGCCCTGGTGCACGTCCATCAACAAGCCGAACACAAAGGCGCCGCCAATGCTGATGCGCAAAGGCTGGTGCACGGTCCAGAAAACCAGCACTACGGCCAGTACATCCGGCGTCCACGCGGCGCGGCCCCACAGGCCCATGTTCTGCAGCATATTGAGCAGCATGGCCGCAATCAGACTGCCCCAGATGAAGAGAGGATTAGCGGGTAGCAGCAGCTGCTGGCCTGGACGCATGATCATCGGCGTCCCCTTCGCGGTGTGGCAACCGGCACATCCGGCGCAGGGCGCGCGGGCAACTGCGCATTGGTCGGCTCCAGCACCACGACGTGGGCCGCACCAGCCACTATGGCCAGCGGCACGCAATAGATGCGGGCAAACACGGTGTCCACCCTGCGTTCGATCTTTTCGATGCGTGCCACCGGCAGGCCCGGCGGGTAGACGCCATCGACTCCGCTGGTGGTCAGCAGGTCGCCTTCGGCCACGTCGGCATTGGCGGCCATGAAACGCAGCTCCATCGCATCCACATGCAGCGACACATCACCAAAGGCCACGCCGCGCGCGCCAGTGCGGGTGTTCAGCACCGGTATGGCATGGTCGCGGTCAGTGATCAGCGTGACCTCGCTGACCAGTGGGTAGACACGGGTGACCTGGCCCAGCACGCCCGCCTCATCCAGCACCGGGGAGCCCAACGCGACGTTGTCGGCCATGCCCTTGTCGATGATGACCTTGTGGCTGTAGGGATCGGCCGCGTCATAGATCACCTGGGCGGCGGTTGACGGTGATTGCAGTCGCTCACGCAGGCCCAGCAGCTTGCGCAGGCGCGTGTTCTCCAGCGACAACTGCTCGACCTGGTTGGCGCGCTGCGACTGCAGGTTGTGCTTGCGGATGACCTCTTGTTGCGCGGTCTGCGCGGCGGTCAGTGACGAGAAATACTGGCTGACGTTCTGGTACAGCAACACAGGGCGTAAGGCCAGCCACTGCGCCGGGTACAGCACCGTAGCGAGCACAACCCGCAAGGGCTGCATGACCTTGAACCGCGCGTCCGCCACCATCAAAAAGAACGCCAGCGCGCTGCAAACGACAAGCTTGGACAGGGCTGACGGGCCCTGCCGAAAAAACGGCGGGGGATCGCGGTCCAGCGTACCTAACGGCATGGTGGGGGCATCGCAGTACCCGCTTACTTATTCGCTGGTGAAAATGGAGCCCAGACGCTCCATCTGCTCCAGTGCAATGCCGCAACCGCGCACCACACAGGTCAGAGGATCTTCGGCCACCAGCACCGGCAGGCCGGTTTCTTCAGCCAGCAGGCGGTCCAGGTCACGCAACAGCGCGCCACCACCGGTCAACATCATGCCGCGGTCGGCAATGTCGGCACCCAGCTCGGGGGGGGTTTGCTCCAGTGCGTTTTTGACGGCGGAGACGATGTTGTTCAGCGGGTCGGTCAGGGCTTCCAGGATTTCGTTGGAAGAAATCGTGAAGCTGCGGGGCACGCCTTCGGACAGATTGCGTCCGCGCACTTCCATTTCCTTGACTTCGGAGCCTGGGAAGGCCGAGCCGATTTGCTTCTTGATGGATTCGGCCGTGGGCTCGCCGATCAGCATGCCGTAGTTGCGGCGGATGTAGTTGATGATGGCTTCGTCAAACTTGTCTCCACCAACGCGGACCGAGCCCTTGTAAACCATGCCGCCCAGCGAGATGACGCCGACTTCGGTAGTACCGCCACCGATGTCCACAACCATCGAGCCGCTGGCCTCAGAGACGGGCAAACCGGCGCCAATGGCGGCTGCCATGGGTTCCTCGATCAGGTACACATCGCTGGCACCGGCGCCCAATGCGGATTCGCGGATGGCACGGCGCTCGACCTGGGTAGAACCGCAAGGTACGCAAATGATGATGCGGGGGCTGGGGCGGAAAATGCCACGTGGATGCACCATTTTGATGAACTGCTTGAGCATTTGCTCGGTGACCGTGAAGTCGGCGATCACGCCGTCTTTCATAGGCCGGATGGCTTCGATATTGCCGGGAACCTTGCCCAGCATGGCTTTGGCTTCCTTGCCGACGGCTTGTATGGTTTTCTTGCCTTGGGGACCGCCTTCGTGGCGGATGGCTACGACCGAGGGTTCGTCCAGAACGATGCCCTGACCGCGTACAAAAATCAGGGTATTGGCCGTGCCCAAGTCGATGGCCAGGTCGGTGGAAAAGTACCGACGGAAAGATCCAAACATTACATATCCTCTCGAGGCATGGGCGGCACTTCGGTCCCCATCACCACGGTTTTATCGTTAAAAAGTCGTAAGTTTGGCGTCAATTTGGGCGACTTTGCAGCACCCACGCCAAAGACGGGATAATAACCGATTGCCTTTGTACACCCCTCTCTAAACGGGGCCGCCGGCACCGAATTACCTTTGGTTTCAACTCACAACGCACCATGTCACTGACACCTACCGACATCGCCCGGATCGCCAATCTGGCACGCCTGGAACTTGCCCCCACCGAAAGTGAGCGCATGCTGACACAGATGAATGGCTTTTTTGACATCGTGGAACAAATGCGCGCCGTGGATACGACCGGCATTGAGCCTTTGGCGCACCCCGTGGTCGCCCTGACGGATTTTGCGCTGCGCCTGCGCGAGGACGTGGCCAGCGAGTCCAACCAGCGCGAAGCCAACCAGCAGAGCGCCCCAGCCGTAGAGAACGGGCTGTTTCTGGTCCCCAAGGTGATCGAATAATTTTTTGAGCAGACGATGACGCAATCCCAATCCACCGCTTCGCACGCACTGCACGACCACAGCGTGCACGACCTGATCCAAGCCCTGCGCGACAAAAAAGTGTCCGCTGTTGAGCTGGCCCAGCACTTCCTGGCCCGCAGTGCCGCCCACACCGACCTCGGCGCCTTTGTCGCTGTCGATGCCGACACCACGCTGGCCCAGGCCCGCGCCGCCGATGCCCGCATAGCCAATGGCACGGCCGGTTCGCTGGAAGGCCTGCCGATAGCGCACAAGGACATCTTTGTGACCAAGGACTTTGTCACCACCGCCGGTTCGCGCATGCTGAAGACTTACCGTTCGCCATTTGACGCGACCGTGGTCGCCAAGCTGGCCGCGCAAGGGGTGGTCACATTGGGCAAACTGAACTGTGATGAGTTCGCGATGGGCTCCAGCAACGAGAACTCAGCCATTCAGGCGGTCAGCCATGCACAGGTTGAGCCGGTGCGCAACCCCTGGGATACCTCGCGCATTCCAGGCGGCTCGTCGGGCGGCAGCGCGACGGCGGTGGCAGCACGCCTGGCTCCCGCGGCTACGGGCACCGACACCGGCGGATCCATCCGCCAGCCCGCTTCGTTCTGCGGTATCACTGGCATCAAGCCAACCTATGGCCGCGCGTCGCGATACGGCATGGTGGCTTTTGCGTCCAGCTTGGACCAAGCCGGGCCCATGGCACGTTCAGCACAGGATTGCGCGTTGTTGTTGTCTGCGATGTGCGGCCCGGACTTGGACCGCGACTCGACGTCTATCGATGTGCCGGCCGAAGACTATTCGCTGAAGCTGAACGACTCCATAGAAGGCCTGCGCATTGGCATTCCCAAAGAGTTTTTTGGTGACGGTCTATCTGCTGATGTGCGCACCGCCATTGACACCGCGCTCAAGGAATACGAGAAGCTGGGCGCCAAGCTGGTGCCCATCACGCTGCCGCGCACCGAGCTGTCCATCCCGGTTTACTACATCATCGCGCCAGCCGAAGCCAGCTCGAACCTGAGCCGCTTTGACGGTGTGAAGTTCGGCCACCGCGCCAACAAGTTCACCGATCTGGCCGACATGTACAAGAAAACCCGCGCCGAAGGTTTTGGTGATGAGGTCAAGCGCCGCATCATGATCGGCACCTATGTGCTGTCCCACGGCTACTACGACGCCTACTACCTGCAAGCGCAAAAAATCCGTCGCATGATTGCTGACGATTTCCAGAATGCGTTCAAGGATTGCGACGTCATTGCCGGTCCTGTCGCCCCCACCGTGGCATGGAAGATCGGCGAAAAGTCTGACGACCCCGTTGCCAACTATCTGGCCGACATCTTCACACTGCCCGGCTCTTTGGCAGGTTTGCCCGGCATGAGCATTCCGGTCGGCTTTGGCGCTGGTGGCATGCCGGTCGGCATGCAATTGCTCGGTAACTATTTCCAGGAAGCACGCCTGCTCAACGCGGCGCACCGCTTCCAGCAAGCCACCGATTTCCACACCGCCCGCCCCGCAGGATTTTGAAATGAGCAGCGAGACCGTGAACACATTTGAAGCACAACAACAGGGCCGCCCGACCGGCCCGCTGGTGTCGGGGTACGAAGTCATCATCGGCTTCGAGACCCACGCCCAGTTGTCGACGACCAGCAAGATCTTCAGCCGCGCCGCCACAGCGTTTGGCGCCGAGCCCAATACGCAAGCCTGCGCCGTGGACCTGGCCCTGCCCGGCACGCTGCCGGTCATGAACAAAGGCGCCGTGCAACGCGCCATCGAATTCGGTCTGGCGATTGGCTCCCACATTGCGCCCAAGAGCATTTTTGCGCGCAAAAACTATTTCTACCCCGACCTGCCCAAGGGCTACCAGATCAGCCAGTTCGAGATCCCGGTCGTGCAAGGCGGCGCGGTCGAGTTCTTCATGCCCGAAGTCAAAGGCGTGGCCGAGAAGAAGACCGTGCGCCTGGTGCGCGCGCACCTGGAAGAAGATGCCGGCAAGTCGCTGCACGAAGACTTCATTGGCCAGACCGGTATCGACCTGAACCGTGCCGGCACACCGCTCTTGGAAATCGTCACCGAGCCCGACATGCGCTCCAGTGCGGAGGCCGTGGCCTACGCCAAAGAACTGCACAAGATAGTGACCTGGATCGGCATTTGCGACGGCAATATGCAAGAGGGCTCATTCCGCTGCGACGCCAACGTGTCAGTGCGCAAACCCGGCCAACCCCTGGGCACGCGGCGCGAGATCAAGAACCTGAACAGCTTCAAGTTCATGCAGCAGGCCATTGATTACGAGGTGCGCTGGCAGATCGATCAAATTGAGGATGGACACACAATCGAACAGGCCACGGTGCTTTTCAATCCAGACACCGGCGAGACCCGTGCGATGCGCACTAAGGAAGATGCGGCGGACTACCGCTACTTCCCGGACCCAGATTTACCACCGCTATATATTTCGGAGCAGTGGATTAAGGAAATACGAGGGCAAATGGCCGAATTGCCGCGCGTGATGTCCGAGCGCTTTGTTCGGGAATACGGCTTGCCAGAATACGACGCGACGCAGCTCACGCAGAGCAAGCCGATAGCCAGCTACTTTGAAAACGCCGCCAAGGCCAGTGGCCAGGCCAAGCTGGCCAGCAACTGGATCATGGGTGAGGTATCGCGCCGCCTGAACGCCCAAGACCTGGCCATCGAAAGCGCTCCGGTCAAAGCTGCGCAATTGGCAGCGTTGATTGGCCGCATTGCCGACAGCACGGTTTCGAACAACGCCGCCAAGCAAGTTTTTGAAGCGCTATGGTCCGGCGAAGGCTCCGACGTGGACGCCATCATCGAAGCCAAGGGCCTCAAACAGATGAACGACACCGGCGCCCTAGAAGCCATCGTCGACGATGTCATAGCCGCCAACGCCAAAAACGTCACCGAGTTCAAAGCCGGTAACGACAAAGCACTTAACGCGCTGGTCGGGCAGATCATGAAGGCCAGCAAGGGCAAGGCCAATCCGCAACAAGTCAATGACCTGCTGCGCAGCAAGCTCGCTTAATTCTTAGCCGGCGCATTCAGCGCCCAGAGTTGGCGCAGGCGCACCAGTTCGTCGTCGAAGCGCTCGTTGACACGCTTGATTTCGCCGTCCTGCTCACCGATGAAGCGCCGCTGCACCGTCTGGCTCTGGATGTTTTCATCTTGCTGTCGGCGCAGATAGGCCGGCGCTTTGGAGGGGTCCTTTTTGTAGAACTCCATTTCCTCATCAATCGCCACGCGCTGCTTAACCAACTCTTCCAGGCGGGTTTTCGCCGCTTGGATCACGACGCCAATTTGCACCAGCGCCTGCGCGCGTTCCTGGTCATGCACCGCCCGGGTCGGATACCGTGTCAACAGCGCGCGGTCTCGCCGCTTTTCATCCACACTGCGGTTGCGCTCTTCGATTTCCCGCTTTTCCTTGGCTTCCTGGTCTGCGCGTTCTTTGGCGGTGAGCGTGGGGCCGAGTTTTTCTTTGACCGTGCCGCTGGGGTTCAGTATCTTTTGTTCGCGGTCGGTGCATTCGGGAATGGGTCGGTCAGCCGTCAGCTTCCGACCCTTGGCGTCCACGCAGGTGTAGACACCCGGAGTGATCTGCCCCCACGCGCTGGCGCTGGCCCATACCACGCCTGCGGCTAACAGCAACCCCTTCTTGCACATCGTCATGTTCATCCTTCGTCTACACCGTACCGCTCCCGGTAGGCCTGCACTTGTTGGTGCGCCTGAGCCAAACCTGCGCCGCTGTGACCAGCCAGATACTGCATCAAATCGCCCAGCTTCGCAATCGAGCAAACCTGTAGCCCCAATTGGCGCTGCACGAATTGCACCGCGCTGTAGGGCACGTCCTGGCCGTTTTCAGTGGCCTTCTCCTGCCGGTCCAGCGCAATCATCACTGCATGCGGTGTGGCGCCGGCGGCCTGAATGATGGCGATCGATTCGCGGGTAGCGGTACCGGCCGACATCACATCATCCACAATTAAAACGCGCCCCCTCAATGGCGCGCCGACAAGAGTGCCGCCCTCACCGTGGTCTTTCGCTTCTTTGCGGTTGTACGCGAAGGGAACGTTGCGCCCGAGGCGGGCTAGCTCGACCGACAGCGCGGCTCCGAGTGGAATACCTTTGTAGGCAGGGCCAAAAACCATGTCGAATTCAATGCCACTGGCCAGCAGGCGCTGGGCATAGAATCCAGCCAAACGCCCCAGTTTGGCCCCATCGTCAAACAGGCCTGCGTTGAAGAAGTAAGGGCTCAGGCGGCCGGCCTTGGTTTTGAATTCGCCAAACCGCAGCACCCCGCACTCCACTGCAAACTGCACAAACTCTTGGGCCAATGGGTCGTGATTTGCCATGAAAAATTCCTTGTTTAAATTAACCAGCCTCAACCTCAATGGCATCCGCTCGGCCACCAGCAAGGGGCTGGAGGCGTGGCTGCACCAGGCCGCGCCTGATTGTATTTGTGTGCAGGAGGTCAAGGCCCAGGCGGCGGACGTGAAAGACAAGTTCGAATCCCTGGGCGGACTCAAGGGCTACTTCCATTTTGCCGAGAAGAAGGGTTACTCGGGTGTAGCCGCCTACACGCGGCTGGAGCCCAGCGATGTGGTCATCGGCTTTGACGGCGGCGAGTTCGACGGCGAGGGCCGCTATGTAGAGTTACGCTTTGACACACCTTCGCGCAAACATTCCATCATCAGCGCGTACTTTCCCAGCGGCTCGTCGGGCGAAGAGCGACAGCAGGCCAAGTTCCGCTTTCTGGGTGCGATGTACCCGCACCTGCAGGCGCTTAAAAGCCAGCGTGACTTCATCCTGTGCGGCGACATCAACATCGCCCACAAGGAGGCCGACCTGAAAAACTGGCGCAGCAACCAGAAGAACAGCGGCTTCACACCCGAAGAGCGCGCCTGGGTGACCAAGCTGACGACCGAGGGCGGCATTGTCGATGTCTACCGCCAGCTGGAACCCGACACCACGGACGCCTGCTACACATGGTGGAGCAACCGCGGCCAGGCCTATGCCAACAACGTAGGCTGGCGGCTGGATTACCACCTGGCAACCCCTGCTCTGGCAGCGGGTGCGCGCACGGTGGACATTTACAAACACGAGAAGTTTTCCGACCACGCGCCGATCACCATCGGCTACGACTGGGGCTAAGGCTAGCGCTGGCGCAAGCGCTCTGCCGGGAAGGCGATGTTGCGCTCCACCCAGGTGCGCAGCCGCAACGCGGTGGCGTCTTTTTGCTTGGACAGGTGGGCGATCAGCGCATCATCGCGCATGTGCAACTGCGCCGGCCTGCCCATCATTTCCACACGCTCCGGGTAGGTCACCGCCAATTGGCGGGTGTTGAGTGGCGCGCCAAGCGCCAATTGCACATCGGTTAGTCGGACCCAGCGCCAGTCCTCCTCATCCTCCAGCATGTGCACCGTCGTTCCCTTGACCACGTAGTGCTGACCGTGCACGGGCAGCCACACCATGGACCGTGCAACCTGGCGCAGGCTCGCTACCAAATTGATGAGCGGCCGGGCTATCAGTGCGCCGTAGAGCGGAGATGCAAACAGGACGGTCCACTTATCTGTCCAGTAGGCCAGCAGGGCGTAGCACGCTGTGCATAGGGCGATCTGAACGAATGGAAAGCCCAGCCATTGCTTGACCATGCAACTCTACCGGCGGCGCGCCCGCTCATACAGCGGCATGACCTTGGGCAGGTTGGCCTGTATTTCGGCGATGCGGGAAGAGCCCGACGGGTGGGTGGACAGCCACTGCGGCGGCGCGCCCTTGTTGGCCGCGCTCATCTTTTGCCACAAGGTCACGCCCGCACGTGGGTCGAAGCCGGCGCGGGCCGCCAACTCCATGCCGACCAGGTCAGCCTCCGACTCGTCCTCGCGGCTGAATTCCAGCGTCAGCAAGTTCGCGCCGCCACGGGCCACGCCGTCTGTGATGCGGGAGTCTATGCCGAAATAGCTTGAAGCCACGGACCCGAGAATTCTGGCAGCGATGTTTGTCGTTGCACTCTTGCCCATGCGCTCCCGCGCGTGCTCCCGCAGGGCGTGGGCGACTTCGTGGCCCATTACCATGGCAACCTCGTCATCCGTCAACTGCAGTTTTTCCAGAATGCCGGTGTAAAACACCACCTTGCCGCCGGGCATGCAAAAGGCGTTGATCTGGCTGGAGCCGATCAGATTGACATCCCACTGCCAATTGCGGGCGCGGGGGTTCCACTCCAGCGCAAACGGAATAATGCGCTTGCCAATGGTGCGCAGGCGCTGCAGTTGGGGATGGTTCTGCGGGGCCAGCGCTTTTTTGCTGTCCGCCTGGGCCAGCAACTGCGCATATTGCTGCGCAGCAGCCTGCTCCACCTGTTCTGCCGGCACAAGTTTGCTGAACGCAGAGTTGCCACCCACGTCCACCCCTTCGCGCGCGTAGGCGCAGGGCATGCCGAGGACAAGGCCCACGGTTAAGGCAGCAGCCCGCATTGAAGGGCCAGCCAAGCATTTGGTACGAATTTTCATAGCGGTATTATTCCTCCATGACCACCCCACAGCTTACTACCCCGCCATTGGCCTGCAAGATCCAATGGATTGGTACCTTAACAGCCACTTTTCGATGACCGAAGCGACCCCCACACCTGTGCGCCGCAAACGCTCCGCGCTTGAAGTGCTGCGCGAGCTCAGGCAGCCCAAGGTCGCAGTGATGCTCGCGCTGGGTTTTGCCTCGGGGCTGCCCTTTCTGCTAACTGCCAATACCTTCGGCTACTGGCTGCGGGACGACGGCACGAGCCTGGTCGCTATCGGGTTTATCTCGTGGGTGGGCTTTGCGTACGCCTTCAAGGTGTACTGGTCCCCGCTGGTCGACCGCATCGACGTGCCGCTGCTGGGCCGCCTGGGTCGTCGCCGGGGCTGGATGCTGCTGTGCCAGATTCTGGTCACGTTCGGGATACTGGGCATGGCCACTGTGGGCACAGCGGGCGGGCTGGTGGCTATCGGCGCGTTTGCATTGTTGACGGCCTTCGCCTCGGCGACGCAAGACATTGCCATCGACGCCTGGCGCATCGAATCGGCCGCTGACGCTGACGAAGTGGGCTTGATGACCTCTGCCGCCCAGGTTGGCTATCGCATCGCGCTGCTGGTCACCGATGCATTGATCATTGCGGCGGCCGCGCGTGTAGGCTGGTCTATGTCCTACGTCGGCATGGCGTTTCTGATGGCGTTGTGCACGGTTGCGACCCTGTTCGCCTCAGAGCCGACACGCGCCGATGTGGTGCTGCACCAAAAGCCACCGCTGTGGACGCTGCGCGGCCTGGGTGACGCCATCGTCGGCCCCTTCGTCGACTTCTTTGCCAAACACAAGGTGGCCGGGCTCGTCATGCTGCTGATGGTGGCGCTGTACCGCCTGCCCGACTTCATCATGGGGCCGATGTACAACCCGTATTACCACGACCTGGGGATATCCAAGGACACGGTGGCCTGGGTGCGCGGCACCTTTGGCCTGGGCGCCACCTTTTTCGGGATTGCGGCGGCAGGCATCAGCGCAGTGCGGCTGGGCTTGCTGCCGACCTTGGTCATAGGGCTGGTGCTCGAAGGCTTGGGCACGGCCGGGTTCGCGCTGCTCAGCGTCAATGCCGACCCGGCTGTGTTCGCTGCAGTGATGGCGCTCGACACGTTTGCCCAGTGTTTCGCCGGCGTGGCGCTGGTAACGTATATGTCGAGCCTGACCAGCCTGGGCTACACCGCCACGCAGTACGCAATGCTGTCATCGACCTACGCGTTGCTCGGCAAATTTCTGAAGGGCTTCTCCGGGAAAGCGGTGGAGGCACTTGTCCCCACGCACGGGCTACTGGATGCGTACGCCACGGCATTCATCGCCACGGCGCTGACTGCAATTCCACCTCTCTTGCTGCTGCTCGTGCTGTGGCGCATGCAACGGCCTACCCGCTAAGCAAGTCGTTCGGCCTCTGGGGTAGCCCCCGGCCGTTAGAGTTCGGCGTGGCTATTATCAAGAGGTAAATCAGGCTCTAGCCCTCGTGGGATGGGCGTAAGCAGCTCCTGATTTGGTAGCATTCTTGTGTCAAGCGATCCCCCGTAAAAACAGCTGGACGCGGCCTGCCTTCGTTTACCAAACTTTACAGCCGCTTCAGACCCGGCGCACACGCTCGGGGGCAGCCCGGTCTAGACTCGGGGGCATGAGCCAACACTTGCTGATGATTGAAGACGACGCCCGACTGGCAGCTATGGTGGCGCAGTATCTGGAGCAGTCCGGTTTTGTGGTCAGCATTGCCGGCGATGGCGCGACGGGGCTGGCCCAACTCAACCACCCGAGCAAGGGCGTGGCGACCGATCTGGTGATACTGGATGTGATGCTGCCCGACATGGATGGCCTGGAGGTCTGCCGCCGTATTCGCTCCCTGCCGTCCAGCCTGGCCCAGGTGCCAGTGCTGATGCTGACAGCCAAGGGCGACGCCATGGACCGCATCATCGGCCTGGAAATCGGCGCCGATGACTACCTTCCCAAACCGTTTGAACCGCGTGAATTGCTGGCCCGTATCCGCGCTGTATTACGCCGTCGCGTCGAAGGACCCGCCACCGACCAGCTGACACTGCGCTTTGGCACGCTGGAGATCGACCGCGACGCACGGCGCGTTTGCGTTGGCGGTGCGCTGTGCGAGTTGACGTCGTACCAGTTTGACCTGCTGGTCGCGCTGGCTGAGCGTGCCGGACGGGTCCTGACGCGCGACCAGATCATGGAAGCCGTGCGCGGCCGCGAACTGGATGCCTTTGACCGCTCCATTGACGTGCATATGGGCCGCATCCGCGCTGCGATCGAAGTCGACCCCAAGAATCCCAAGCGCATCTTGACGGTACGCGGGGTCGGCTACGTATTTGCCCGCCAGCAAGACTGATGAACCGACTCTATCTGCGCATCTGGCTTGCGGTCGTCCTGGCTGTAGCCGTTTTAACGCTGCTGGTCGGATGGGCTTGGCGCATGGCCACAGACCCACCGCTGCGCGAAGTGGTAGCACGCAACGAAGTAGGCGAAATCATCGGACGTGGCCAGGCGCGCCTGGGGCGACCCTCAGGGGCCCCAAGATGGGCGCTGCCACCGAAGGAGACCGGCACGGAACCGGGGCCCGATCGATTGCCGGAGGATGTCCACAGCAGTGAAGAGCATGCACCCGAACCGCGTGGACGCTACGGTGCGGGACCTGAATTTGACGTGCGCATGCAGGATGGCCAGGTCATCCACATGCACCTGCCCCGGCCCCCACGGTCCAACTGGCGTGCCCCGTTCGGCTTCTTTTGGACGCTGGGCCTGGTGGCGGTAGCGGTTGCGCTGGCTACCTACCCCATTGTTCGGCGTTTGACCCGCCGTCTGGAGGCTCTGCAGCACGGCGTGCAAAAGTGGGGAGACGGCGACCTGAGTGCCCGCGTGCCGGTGACTGGCGATGACGAGATCGGCTTCCTGGCGACCCGCTTCAACCATGCGGCCCAGCAAATCGAGGTTTTGGTGAACACCCGCGACGCGCTGCTGGCATCGCAAAAATCCTTGCTGGCCAATGCCTCGCACGAACTGCGCTCGCCACTGACGCGCATTCGCATGGGGCTGGAGTTCATGGTCGGCCCGCAAGACGCGGCCGGTGGCCGGGCCCGAGACGAAATTGCCCGCAACATCAGCGAGCTGGACCAGCTGATCGACGAAATTCTGCTGGCTAGCCGGCTGGATGCCCACGAGGCCGATCTGGGCACTGTGGAGCCGGTCGATCTGTTAGGGCTGGCCGCCGAAGAGTGCGCCCGTACCGGTGCGGCGCTGGAGACCGACGCCGCCCATGGCGAACTGGTAGTGCCCGGCGTCAGCAAGCTGCTGCGCCGCGCGGTTCGCAATTTGCTGGAAAACGCCGGGCGGTATGCCGGTGGCGAGACCACGCTGCACATGGGCGTGGATGGCACCGGGGTGTACATCCGGGTATGCGACAACGGCCCCGGTGTGCCAGAAGCATTCCAGACACGCATTTTTGAGCCTTTCTACCGCCTGCCGGGCGCGTCGGAGCGCGACGGCGGCGTTGGCCTGGGTCTGGCATTGGTGAAGTCCATTGCAGAGCGCCATGGTGGCGCCGTGTCGTGCAGCAACCGCCGCGAGGGAGGCGCTTGCTTCGAGATTCGCCTACCCAAGACCGAAACGTCCGCCCCATAGCGCGACCCTATCTGCGCTGCCGGGCAATTTGCAGATTTGCTTGCAAAACCCCATGAACAGGGGATACCCCGGATGGGGCATACCGCCTACAGTTGACCCCACTGCTGTCACAGCTCAGGCTCTAGCAAGGCAAAACCCGAAACAGGGTGGCCCTGAACGGATCCAACGACGTCCCTCTCGAGGGACTTTTACAAAGCCACCCTCGGGTGGCTTTTTTTTGTCCGCAACGGCAACCCAACGAGACCTGATGTTTGCTTAACGGACATCAGCGGAGGGCAGATCTGCGACGCGGCTGGATGCGTGGAAACCAGCGATAGTTTCATGAAGCAGCTTCACCGCGAGTCGCTCAGGTTGTGTCAGGTGTGGATTCCAGCAGTCCATCAACAGGACGATGCGGGGCGACTCGGCGTTGTTCCACGCCTCGTGTTGATAGGTGTCGTCAAACATCATCAACTCCCCCTCCTTCCAATGGTGGGCGCCATGGTTTGTGACGTTCAGCGCGCAGTGTGCCGGTACCACCAGCGGAAAGTGCATGACCAACCGCGTATTGGTCACGCCATAGTGCGGCATGATCTTGGTTCCAGGTGCCAAAACGGAAAAGCAGACCTCGGGGGCCTGGTCTTCAACCCGACACAAATCAATCGTTTCCAGCAAGCTGCTCGTAACGGGGCATCGCTGGTGATTTTCGTCGTAGCGTTTCCCATGTCGATAGAAGAAAAACGCCTCCCACGAGGGTTTTCCGCGCGAACTGGTCAAGTAGTCGTCTATCTTTGCGTCGGGCGTGAGTGATAGAAATGGCGGAAGCTCACCGTCCTGCTCCCAAACCTGCAGCGCTTCTGATCGGATCTGCGTAAATGCGCGCGTCAACGTGTGCGCCCATGGCTGTAAACGGGGATCGTGGTATGGCCCAGGGGGCAAGTCCGGAAAGTAGAAAAACTTTGGACGTTGATTAGTGTCTGAAGGAACACACTCGGTAAACCCCAAGTACCCGTCCAACGCGCGGTCTACCCTCTGCAGCGATTCGCTGCCAAACTCTTCGCGCACACTGTCATACGATGCAAAAAGCAATTCCCTCTGGCCAGCCTTCAATTCAGATACGGCGTGCGCAACAGCGGTTCGTAAATGCTCGGGTACGCCATCAGCGCTCATCCACTGCCGCTGATCATTTGCTTGTGTAATGGCCTGGTAACGGGCCTTTAACGCCGCCAGCGCACGGCCCTGCTGTGCCAAGAGCTCGCCAAGGAGTAACCATGCGTGGTACGCACCCGGATCGGAGGTGACCAGCTTTCGAAGCTGTTGTATTGCGCTATCTGTCTGGCCGTCCGCGGCCAAGGCGGATGCCAGTTCCAGCCGTATGGCGTGCGCGTCGGGTTGCCTTTCGCAGCAACGCGACAACCAATGTACTGCCCGACTAAAGTCTTCCCGATGCAGCGCCAGTTGGGCTAGTGCATGGCTCGGCTCGATCCGCTGAGGCCACTCTTTGTCGAGCGCCAACAAAAGGACCTCCGCCTGCAACTGCTGCCCGCTGCGGGCCAAATCAGATGCTCTGCGCATTCGTGCATCGAAGGGCGTCATCGCGTCCATTCTGCACCTGGTGAAAGCTTTTGCATCGAAGAATCCTTTGAATAGAAAAAGGCCCGACGAAGCCGTCGGGCCTTTCAAGAGCGATACCGCCCGGGGTTCAGTAGATTAGAACTTGTAGGTCGCGTTCATGTAAACCGTCCGGCCACGGGGATCGTAATAACGGCCGTCCCAGCCCACTTCCTGACCGCGGTTGGTTCCACCGAGGGCCAAGGTAAACGGAGGTTCACGATCAAACAGGTTGATCACACCTGCCGTTAGAGACAGGCTCTTGAACGGAACATACGTGGTTTGCCAATCAAAGGTCACAAAATTGGGCACACTGATACGGTACAGGGCATCCGAGTCACCCTTCGATGGACCGGACAAAATGTCGGGTGTAGCCTTTGCGTCCATGTAACCGGCCTTGAAGTTGGTCGTCAACGTATGGGTCCAGTTGTCGATTTCAAAGCTGTTAACCCAGTTGCCCTTCCATCGGAAGTTTACCGTTCCTGTTTCATCCGCATTGTTGATGCTGCTGAGGTATGGGCCGTCCTTTTGCTGCTGCGCATCCGCCCGCAGAGAATAGGAGAGGTTCAAGTTGGAATTCAGCTTACCGCCACCCACTTTGAAGCGAGAGAAGATGCCGAGGTCCAGGCCCGAGCTCATCGAATTTCCCTGATTTTCATTGGGAGCAATGAAAGCCAGCAGGCGCTTGCGGGTCGAAGGGTCCGTGAAGTCAGTGAAATACCGCGCGTAGGTGGGGTTTCCAGGGTTGGCAAACACCACCGCTTCGTTGATCTGGCCAATAACGTCAGAAATTTGGACAGCCCACAAATCGGCGCTCATGGATAGGCTGGATGACGCTTCCCAGAAGACACCCAGCGTGGCCTGCTTGGTCTTTTCTGGTTGCAGGTTAGGCGATCCAACCGCGTACTGATTGAACTGCGAACCGTCATCGCAGGTTACACCCAATCCGTTGGCGATCTTCTGCAAAGCGTCGGCCGCTGGGGTACCCGAGCAGTTGTAGCTGGACGAAGTCGTACCAAAGTTTTGCTTAGGCGCGTTGATCTGAGCCAACGAAGGAGCGATATAACCGGTGCCAACCGAGCTGCGAATCAGCAACTCTTTTGTCGGCTGGAAGCGCATGGCAATCTTGCCATTGGTTGTGCTGCCAAAATCGTTGGTTTTGTCCCAACGCAACGATGTCGTGAACTCCAGCTGCTTGCTGATCGGGAAGTTCAGCTCGGTAAACAAACCTATCGTATCGCGGCTTGCCGTGTACGCAGGTTGAATGCCGGTATCGCCGAATCGTTGGTCAACACCAGTACCCACACAGGCCTTACCAGTGGCAGCGCAAGGCTGGCCGTCCACGTCGACGGCATAGGTCGTCCGTCCGCCAAGGATCTCTCCAGTCCTGGCGTCCAGCTTCTCCTTGTTGACGGTGGCACCTACGGCAAGCCCGATGGCTCCACCGGTGAGTGTGCCAATCTCTTTGGAAGCCTGCAGGTTCAGTGCATCAAATGTAGTAACGCCGCCATTCCAGTAGCCATCGATTTTCGATGCGTTCAGAGCCGCATTTCCAGCCGCGCTTTGCGCACCCAAAGGCAGGAACGGATCGAAGCCGCGCAGAGTTGCACTGGCAACGCCGCTGACGCTTGCGTAGCCGCCACCGAATGTATCTTTAGCGGTGTTTTGTGAGTGGACCAGCGACGTGGTGTAGTCCCAGCCCGCCAACGTACCTTCAAGTCCAACCACTGCATGAACGAGTTCTTGTTGGTTGATATCGGTGCGTTTGCCGAGTTCAGTAAAGCGCAGATTGGCATCGATGGAGTTCGGGTCGTAGTCGACCCCTTGCACCAACCCGGCCTTGTTTGCGATGGCAATGGCATGGTTCCATGCCACGGTACCGGGCTGAATAGCTAGCTCTCCAGGGGGCGCCGCGATGCGGGCTGTACTCTTGGTCTTGCCAAGCAATAGTTCGCTAAATAACTTGGTTCCTTGGCCCAGGTTGAAATCCATGGACGCGTAGGCGTTTTGGCGGTCACGCTCGGGATACACCTCGAGCTGGGAGGTGTAATCGTAGCGGCAGTTACTACCCGACTTGATCGTAAATTGTGGGCAAACACCGTTGTCCTGCAAGGCAGGGTTGATACGAGCAGCTAGGCTACCGGTGGAATCATAGAAATTGACATTAGCCGGAGCCGAACGCTTTGACGTTCCGTTGTTGGGTGCTACACCTATGGCGCGTCCTGTTTCGTCAACGCCGGAAACAATCCCCGTCTTGGAAAACTGGCGGTCGGTTGCCTGCAGCGAATCACGCTTGTCTGCACTTAATGAGAATGTGAAGTTGTAGCCGTCGGTGTCGTAGTTACCAAATCCCTTGGTCAGGCTGATGCGCTGCTCTTTGGCGACGCCGCCTCTTGGAACTGACGCACCAGCCGTCAGGGCGAACTCAGTGGCCGAATGGCGGGTGATAATATTCACCACACCGGCGACCGCGTCGGCACCGTACAGCGCGGATGCGCCGTCGGTCAAAATTTCCAAGCGGTCGATGGCTGTGATAGGCAGCGTATTCAAGTCAACACCGTTCAGAGCACCGGTGACTGCCTGACCACCGGATTTGGCGATGCGGCGACCGTTTAACAGCACCAGGGTGCGGGTTTCACCAATGTCGTGAATAGAAACGCCGGAAAAGCCATAGGTCTGAGCGCCTACGCCGCTGGTTTCCGTCGTTGAGTTTTGCATCACCGGCATGCGCTGGAGAAGCTCCTGGGCGTTCGACGCGCCAGACTGTTCAATTTCTTTTCGGGTAACAACTTGCACGGGCAAAGCTGTTTCACCAGAGGCGCGCTTGATCGCCGATCCGGTCACTTCAACGCGCTGCAGTGCAGCGGCATCCTGTGCCATCACCGAACCCGGCGCAATTGCGAGGCCTCCAAATGCGAGCAAAAGCCCGGAACATAGCTTGGTATGTTTAAACATCGATTCTCCAATAAGTTGGGAGTCTCATTCCTCCCTGTCAATGGTTTGACGGCCTGCACATCTACGGTTTGGACAACTCGGTAAAGTCATATCCCCGCAATGGTGCAAGCCCACTTACAGTTTCACTAGTCGGTTGTACTGATGGGATCGAGTGAGCAAGAATCGAACCCACAAGCAAAAAAACTCCTGCAGGTCGATGTTAGAAACACCTGCATGCTTTTGTAAACAAGAGAGTCGGGAAACCTGTCTTTTTGTCACGTGACAGCAACGGTCTTAAGAGCATCGCGAACGATACATTTAGCAACATGTTCACGCTGTGGGTTACTTCGTGCGACGGGCCACTAACAGAACGCTCCGGTTGTTGTAATCAGCACGCCCTCGATACAAACTCTCGCCATGGAAAGCGCCGCGTTTACGCCGCACTTCGCATCATCAGTTGGCGCTCGAGTGCGACCGCGCAGCGCGATCCGCTAACTGAAAACCGGTGATCGTCTCAATAAGGCACTTTACCGCCAATCGCTCCACTGCGGTCAAGTATGGGTTCCAGCAATCCATTAGTAAGACGATGCGGGTTTCTTGTGAGCGATTCCAAGCTTCGTGCTGAAACGTATCGTCAAAGAGAACCGTTTTACCTTCTCGCCAGATGTGCTCCTGTCCCGTGCTGAAACGTAGTGCGCAGTTTTGCGGAACGACCAGTGGGAGATGCATCACGTACCGGACGTTGGTCACTCCGAAGTGCGGCAGTATGTGCGTGCCTGGCTTTAATACCGAAAAACAAATTTCCGGCGCCTGGTGCGCTATTTCACACAAGTCGATGGCGTCTATTAGCGCGCTGGTTTTCGGACAGCGGCGGTGATTGCCGTCGAATCGCTTGCCCCTCCGGTAGAAGAAAAAGGCCTCCCATGATGGGGTTTCCCCGTCACCCTGAAGGTAATCTTCCATTCGGGCTTTCTCTGAAAGCTCCAAAAAGTTTTGGAAACTACCGTCCTGCGTGAGGACCTGTAGCGCCTCATGCCGAATGGCTCCGAATTCCGCTTCAAGCGTTCGGGCCCAAGTGTGCAGATAGGGGCTATGCAGCGTCTGTTCGGGTAACCCTGGGAAGTAGAAAAATCTAGGTTTCTGGTGTTCACTCGTAGGCTTTACGTGCAATTCTTTAAGATACGCAGCGAGCGCGTAATCTACCCTGTCCAAGGCACCTGTCGGAGCTTGGTCTCGTACGTGCATATACGAACCAAAAAGGATTTCGCGCTTTCCATTTCTCACGCTGTCGAACGCATGGATGACTGCGTCCATTAAAGGCTCGGGCGTGGTTTCTTCGCTAAGCCACTGCCCGCTGCACTGCGCACGCACGACCGCCTCATAATTGGCGCGCAGCGCGGCCGCATGGTTCCCCATTGTCGTTTGCAGCTGTCCCAAAAGCAGCCAAGACATGGGGTGCTCTGGTGAGGACCGTAGTGCGCGCTCCAATACTTCTACTGCTGCACCATGTCGCGAATCTGCAGCCAATAGTGACGCGAGATCCAGGGAGAGTTGATGCGAGTGAGGATTTGCCCCGACAGCGTGTTGCAAACTTGCAAGCGCAGCAGCCCTTTCGCCGCCTGCCTCTGCGCCCAGTGCAAACTGCCGCGACAACTCCAGGTCACCGGGAAAATGCTTCAGCGCATCGGCAAGAATCGCCTGCGCTTGCTGCGCATGGCCTTGTTGCCGTAAATCGGCGGCAGCGCGTAACTGCATATGTTTCTCAATTGGTTCCACTACCCACACCCCTTATGGTCTTTTTCGAACACGCACATTGCAAATTGAATGCTCAAAAATGAAGGGGCCCGCCGACTGCTGTCGGCGGACCCCTAATGAGCCTAAATCACAACAATAAGCTAAGGATTAGAACTTGAAGCTTGCGTTTGCGTAAACCGTACGGCCGCGGGAATCGTAGTAACGATCATCGTAACCAAACTGCTGGCCGCGGTTGGAGCCGCTGGTCGAGATCGCCAAGGGCGGAGCCTTATCGAACACGTTGAGGACACCACCGGTGATCGACCACGACTTCGAAGGCGTCCACACAGTCTGCCAATCCCATGAGTAGTAGGCCTGAACATCGATACGCAACTTCTCAATGCTGACCACGTTGCCGCTTGCATCCAGGAGTTCAGCGTTGGACGAACGGTCGGTATAACCAGACTTGAAGTTGGCGACCAACGTATGGGCCCAGCTACCGGACTTCAATGTTGTAGCCAAACGCCCTTTGGTCCTGAAGGAAACAGTTCCCACGTTGTCGCTGAAATCCGCCAGCGACGAATAGTACGGACCGTTGATTTCCTGTTGGCTTTCGTCACGCAACATGTGGGTCAAAGTCAGGTTCGACGACAGGTCTCCAAACATCGTTTTGGTACGGCCTGTAATGTCAAAATCAACACCGGTTGAGTACGAGTTACCCAGGTTCGTGTTCAATGCCTTGAACGCCAGGTAGTTTTTGCCTGTTCCGATGTCAACCTTGCTTCCCCACGACTTTGGATAAGCCGTTGGGTTGCCAAAAACCAACTGCTCGGTCAGCTGACCAAAAGAATCAGTAATGGCAACGTGCCAGATATCGGCACCAAATGTCCAAGTACGGCTTGGTTCGAAGCGGAAGCCAACCGTTGCTTGCTTAGATTTTTCCGGCAACAGATCGGGGTTACCACCGGCCAATTGGTCGTACTGGCGGTTACCGGGCTGGCAAACTGCGCCCTGTGCGGCAGCCACGGCTGCCAGCCCTGGGCTGCAAGTGTACTTATCGCTGGTGACCCCATAGTCGCGCAACAACGCATTGACCTGGGGAACGGTTGGTGCATGGAAACCTGTGCCAACAGAGCCGCGAACCAAGAATTCTGGGCTCGGGGTCCAACGGAAACTAGTTTTGGCCGTAGTAGCGCTTCCAAAGTCGGAATACCGGTCGTAGCGCAACGCAGCACCCAACTCCAATTGCTTGGTGACGGGCAAAACCAACTCACCAAAGGCACCCGCAGAATTGCGGCCTGCGGAGTAAGGCTTCTGCGACGATGAATCACCAAATCTCTGGTCGCACTTCACACCATTACACAAAGTCCCAGCGACGGGGTCAGCCAAGGCGCCCTGGGCAAAGAGACTGGGCTTTGCTTCGAAATCTTCCTTGTTGAAGTTGATACCAGCGCCCAATTGGATAGCGCCGCCGTCCAAATTGCCAATGGATCTCGATCCATTAAGAGCCAACGACATCAGTTTGGAAACACCGCCATCCCAATAGCCGTTGTACGACGTCGAGTCAATTGCAGTTTGGGCAGCGGTAGATTGTTGACCTGGTCCCACAAATGGGTCCAGCAATCCACTGCTTCGCAAACGCTTTACCGCCAGCGCACCGGGATAGCCGGAAATGCTTCCTCTCACATCACTGGTAGAGCTGCTGATGCTGGCGTTATAATCCCAACCCAACACTTCACCCTTAGATCCCAGCACGACATTGCTGAATTCTGCTATGTCGTTGCTTGCGCGCTTGCCGAGGTCATACAAGCGGTAGAACGCCAGACTGTCCTGTGTGATGCCAAGTGGAAGCAAGTACTTGTCGTGCAACGGAGTGCCAGCAGGAATACTGATAGAACCAGGTACCGGAGCAATACGAGAAATCTGATTGGTGCGCGAGAACAAAAGATCAGCATAGAGCTCTTGTGCACCTGCATTTGCGACTGCAGAAATTACCAAGTTATCGCGCTTGCGCTCTGGGTAGATTTCCAGTTCGCCCACGAAGTCGAAGCCGCAGTAATCATCGACCAATCCGGTGCCATCGTTGTAAGGCTCGGTCACGCGGAAAGTCTTCGTCGGGCATGCCCCGGTGCGCTTCAACGCCGGGCTAATGAGCTGGCCATTGTCGTCAGTCACGTTTGCGGGAATGGGACTGGCAGAGAATTGCTGCTTGCGATACGACTTGCCGTTGTAAACAAATTGGATCTTTCCAGTGTTTGCAAAGTTACGGTCCGTAGCAAACAATTGTTTGCGCTCATCGTGACCCACGGTGACGCCGACACTGAAATTGTCTTTTTCTAAATTTCCGAAACCAATAGAAGCGCTGATTCGCTTTTCCTGCCCGCCGCCTTGGGGATTGGAGAAGCCAATGGTCACGTCGCCATCATTGAAATTCTTGCGGGTAATAAAGTTCACTACACCGGCCATGGCGTCTGCACCGTACAACGCTGAGGCGCCATCCGTCAGAAATTCGACCCGCTCAATGGCGGATAAGGGGATTGCATTGACGTCAAATCCAGCAGCGTAGCCAGTCAACGTCTGGCCACCAAACTGCGCCATGCGCTTGCCGTTCAGCAAGACTAGTGTTCGTGTTTCGCCAATGTTGTGGATGGAGATGCCGGTGAATCCATAACTATTTCCGCCCACAGAACCCGACTCTACCGAACCGCCCTGGACAGAGGAGATGCGCTGGATAAGATCCGCCGCGGACGTAACTCCTGAGGCTTTGATATCTTCCGCTTTCATCACAACAACCGGCAGGGCGCCTTCGGCATTGATGCGTTTGATGGAGGACCCTGTTACTTCGACCCGTTGGAGTTCAGAACTAGCTTGAGCGAATGCTGAGCTGCCGGCCAATACAACCGCGGTGGCACCACAGGCTATGAGAACCGAACGCGCTAGTACGCTGCGTCGGAATTTGGGAGTTGTGTGACTCATGAATTCTCCAATTGATTAAAAATCTGACCGCCCTACCAGGCAGCCCCACTTATAGTTTCATCAGTCAAGTTTGCTGATGGGATCGACACAGCAAGAATCGAACCCGCCCACAAAATAACTTCCGTACAAGCATAGTAAAAAGGCGCCTAAGCCTTGTAAATAAGGGATTTCAGCAAAAGTAACCATACTGTTACATCGGTACAACGGAAACAAATAAATAGCTCTCCCCAGGGGCTACGCCCTCGACAACGCTCAGTTTTCCACTGTCTCTCACCCCTCTTGCACGAAGCGCAATAGGCACTTTGACACGGCCCAAATTCAAGCGCTTTTTGCTACCGATATGCCCCTATGCACCAGCTGTGGGCACAACAATGGCGCACTTACTCCAAAATGCAGGCGCTCAACGATTGCGGGGCAACTGCGCGCAGCGGGGGGATAGCCAGCGCGCACTCTGAAATGGCCTTAGGGCAACGAGTACGGAACACGCAGCCGCTGGGCTGGTTGATCGGCGATGGCAAGTCCCCTTGCAGCAATTGCAGGGTCTTACCGCGTTCGATTCGGGGGTCCGGTATCGGGATAGCAGCCAGCAGGGCCTGCGTGTAAGGGTGGTGGGGCGTGTCGTACAACGGGTGCTTGTGCGCTATCTCCATGGCACGGCCCAGGTACATCACCATGACGCGCTGGCTGATGTGTTTGACCACAGCCAGATCGTGCGCGATAAACACCAGAGCCAGACCCATCTCGGCCTGCAATTCTTTCAGCAGGTTGATGATCTGTGCCTGAATCGATACGTCGAGTGCAGAGACCGGCTCGTCACAGATTACGACTTGAGGCTTCAGTATCAGCGCGCGGGCAATACCGATGCGCTGGCACTGGCCGCCCGAAAACTCATGCGGATAGCGGTTGATCTGCTGGGCAGTCAAACCTACGCGCAGCATCATCGCCAGTACGCGTTCGTTGTGTTCTGCACTGCTCAATTCCGGGCAGTGGGTACGCAGCGGTTCACCAATGATTTGTGCCACGGTCATGCGCGGGTCCAGCGATGCGAGCGGATCCTGAAAGATCATCTGCACAGCCTTGCGCTTGCTCTGCCAAGCGGCGTCACTGGCACCGCGCATTTCATCGCCATGCCAGACCACGCTGCCATCGGTTATCGGCACCAGATTGAGCAGCGCGCGGGCCAGCGTGGACTTGCCGCAACCCGACTCGCCGACGATGCCCAGTGTTTCTCCGGCGCGCAGCTCAAACGATACACCGTCTACGGCCTTCAGGGCACGCGTTGGTGACCAGGGCCACGCCCCCGCGCCCCGTATCGGGAAGTGGACCCTGAGGTCCTTGACCGACAACAGTGGGGCAGATGAAGTTTGTGCGGCGCTCATGCAGCCACTCCTTGCTGAATGTGCAGGCGTTGCCGGTTGGCAGTAACCTCTTCCATGCTGAGATGACAAGCACGCAGCACGTGGGTGTCATGCGCAGCAGGCGCAAGCGCCGGCCGCACCGAACCGCACTGCGGCAGCGCCATCACACAGCGCTCGGTGAACGGACAACCCGCAGGCAGCTTCGCCATATTGGGTGGCGCACCGGGGATCGCGAGCATGGGTGTATCGCCGGCTTCCAGACGCGGCACTGCGGCCAGCAAACCGGCCGTGTAGGGGTGAGACGGCTTGTAGAAAATAGCCTCTGCACTCCCTTGCTCCATAACCTGACCGCCGTACAACACCATGACCTGGTCGCACAGGCCGGCAACCACGCCTAGGTCATGCGTGATCATGACGATAGCCGTACCGAAATCGCGCTGCAGCTCCCGCATCAGCATAAGGATCTGCGCCTGCACTGTGACATCTAACGCGGTGGTCGGCTCGTCGGCAATCAGCACATCGGGCTCGCACAGCAGCGACATGGCAATCATCACGCGTTGACGCATGCCACCGGAAAACTCGTGCGGATACATCGTGATCCGCCGTGCAGCCTCTGGCATCTTGACTGCGTCCAGCGCCTGCACGGCTCTGACGCGCGCGTCTTTGCGGCTCATACCTTTATGGAACTCCAACACCTCGGTCATCTGCCGCTCAATCGTCAAGTACGGATTAAGCGATGTCATTGGGTCCTGGAAAATCATCGCCACGCGGTTCCCGCGGATGCGGTTCAGGTCCGCTGTCGGTATGCTGATCAGGTCTTGTCCCTGGTACAAAACCTGGCCCGTAGCCTTGCCATTGATGGCGAGCAAGCCCATCATGGCCAACATCGATTGGCTCTTGCCCGAGCCGCTCTCACCCACGATGCCCAGCGTCTCGCCGCGGTTCAGCGTGAAGTTGATTCCGTTGACGGCGCTGACCACCCCGTCGGGAGTTTGAAACTGCACTCCCAGTTGTTTGACGTCCAATAAATGCATGGTTCTTAACGTTCCTTGGGGTCCAGCGCGTCACGCAAACCATCACCAATAAAATTAAAACAGTACAGCGTGGTCGACAGCAGGGCCGCGGGGAACAACAAGATCCACGGCGTCGCCTCCATCGTCTTGGCGCCATCCTGTATCAGCACGCCCCAGCTGGTCATCGGCTCTTGAATGCCCAGGCCCAAGAAGGACAGCACCGACTCGGTCAGTATCACCCCCGGCACCGTCACCGTCGTGTAAATCACCACCACGCCCAGCAGATTCGGCACGATATGGCTGAAGATGATGCGGGGCGTCGACACGCCAATGGCTCGGGCCGCTTCAACATATTCGCGCGAGCGCAGCGACAACGTCTGCCCACGAACAACACGCGCCATGTCCATCCACGAAAACACGGTAATGGTCAGAACCACGAGATAAAACTCACGGCCCAGAATCGTCACCAGCAGAATAGCGATCAGCAGATAGGGGATGGCGTACATCATGTCAACGATGCGCATCATGAAGGCATCGACCTTGCCGCCCATAAATCCGGCGGTGGCGCCCCACACAATGCCCAGTGTCACCGACGAGATCGTAGCCAGCAGTCCGACCGTCAGCGACACGCGTCCGCCGATCAGGCAGCGCACCAACAGGTCACGGCCCGCATCGTCGGTGCCCCAAAAATGGGAGTTGACCATGCTTGGGGGGAAGCTCATCGCCTCCCAGTCGGCGCTGTCAAAGGCATGGGGCAAAACCCATGGGCCGACAACACAGGACAGGCAAATAACCGTTAGGACAATCAGACTGATGATGGCGGCCTTGTTGCGCAAAAAGCGCCGGCGTGCGTCCGACCATAGGCTGCGACCATCATTCAGCACAGGAACTTTGAGTATGGAAGGGTCAGGTACTGTGCCGGTCGTCACACCAGATGTTTTATGGGAAGTCAGCATAGCGAGCTCAATAACGAATCTTGGGGTCCAACCAGGCGTAGGCCAGGTCAACCAACAGATTCAAGGTCACGGTCAGCACCGTGATCAGCACCACCAGGCCCAACACCAGCGTGTAGTCGCGGTTGCCCGCGCCATTCACAATCAGTTTTCCCAGGCCTGGCAACGAAAACACGGTCTCTGTCACAAGCGCCGACGTAATAGACGAAATAGCGAGAGGACCAAGCACAGACACCACGGGCAGCAGCGCGGGTTTGAGCGCATGGCGCAGCACCACGACGCGGGTAGGCAAGCCTTTGGCGCGTGCAGTGCGTATGAAATTACTGTGCATGACCTCGATCAGGCTGCCGCGCATCACGCGGCCAATGGTTGACACATTGATGATGGTCAACAGCGCGATGGGCAGCACCATAAAGCGGGGTTCAAACGCGTTCCAGCCGCCCGCCGGCAGCCACTTCAACGCAATGGCGAAAATAATGATCATGACCGGCCCCAACACAAAGCTGGGAACCGCGCTGCCCAAATTGCCCAGCAGCATGACGAAGTGGTCCACCACACTGTTCTGCCGCAGCGCCGCAAAAATCCCCAAGCCGACGCCGATGAACACGGACAACAACATGGCAATTCCGCCAATGCCCAGCGACACCGGCAACGCGGCCGCTACCAGGTCATTGACGGTCCAGTCGGCGTAGCGGAACGATGCGCCCAAGTCCCCCTGCAGCAGGCCCTTCCAGTACAGAAGGTACTGCTGCCACAGCGGCAGGTCGAGATGGTATTTGGCTTCCAGATTAGCCAAGACGGCCGCAGACACCTTGCGGTCGCTGTCAAATGGACCGCCTGGCGTGGCGTGCAACAGAAGATAACAGACCGTCACCACGACGAAAACGGTCGGGATCGCCGCCAAAATGCGGCGCAGGGTGTAAGACCACATCGCTCAGGCCTCTCAGTGCTTGATGATGTAAAAGTCTTTGCTGCGGTAGTGGTCCTGCGGGTTCAGCTCAGAATAGCCGCCGACGTACGACTTGATAAGACGGGGCAACGAATACTGCAACAAGGGGATGATGGGATAGTCGTCCAGGATCATCTTGGAGGCCTGGGTCAGCATTGCCTTGCGCTTGCCTGCATCCGTCAGCTGGTTGCCTTTCTGGATCAGCGCTTCGGCTTCGCGGTTGCAATGGAAATTGGTGTTCTGATCGGAATCACAACGCACCAACGCCAGGAAGCTTGTGGCATCGTTGTAGTCGGCCAGCCAGCCATTGCGAGCCAACTGGAACGCGCCATCGTGGCGTTTTTTGGCCAACACTTTGAATTCCATGGTTTCGGTGTCCATGACGATGCCAAGCTTGGTTTTCCACTCCGAGGCCACGAACACGGCCATCTTCTTGTGGTACTCGCTGGTGTTGTACGAGAAGCTGTATTTGGTGCCGGGTTTTACACCGGCTTGCTCCAGCAATTTCTTGGCCTCGGCAACACGCTTTTCCATCGGCCAGGTGGCCCATTCGTAAGGCGTGGGGTCCGCACCGACCACACCATTGACGATCAGGCTGTAGGCGGGAGCCTGCCCGTCCGCGGTGACGCGCTTGGACAGAATGTCACGGTCGATGACCATAGACAAGGCCTTGCGCACGCGCACGTCCTTGAATGCCGGATCTTTGGTCTGGTAATCGTAATACCGCACGCCGATGATGGCCTGGTTGCGCAGTTCCTTGGGGTATTGCGCCTTGTATTTGTCAAACACGCCTGGCGGTAGCTGGTAAACGTAGTCGGTCTCGCCCGACTCCCACAGCTTCACATCGGCAAACTGGTCTTCAATGGGCAGATACGTCACCTTGGCGAGTTGCACGTTGGCCGCATCCCAATACTGGGGGTTCTTCTCGACCACGATGCGGTTATTGACCTGCCATTCCTTCAGCACAAACGCGCCGTTGCCCACCATATTGCCGGGCTTGACCCAGTCCTTGCCCCACTTTTCAACGGTGGCTTTGTGGATCGGTGCCAGCTGGGTATTGGTCAACAGCTCCGGCAAGAACGCGGTAGGGTCCTGCGTCTTGATTTCCAAGGTGTGCTTATCCAGTGCCTTTACGCCAACTTCGCTCGTCGGCTTCTTGCCCTGCGCAACCTCCAGGCCGTTCAACAGGAAGACGCCAAATGTGGCAGCGTAAGGCGACGCAGTCTTGGGATCCACAAAACGGCGGATGCCGTAGACAAAATCCTCGGCGGTTATGGGATCGCCGTTAGAGAATTTCGCGTTGGTCCGCAGCTTGAAAACCCACGTGGTGGGGTTGGTCTGCTTCCAGCTCTCGGCAACGCCCGGCACGGTTTTGCCGGTGGTGTCGGTCGCGGTAAGGCCTTCGAACAGGTCACGCAGGATTTGGTTGGCGGGCACGGTTTCGGCTACGGCCGGGTCCATGCTCTCAGGCTCGGAGCCATTGCTGCGAACGAAATTCTGGGTGGGATGCAGCTGCGTCCCAGGGGGAATGGTGGCGGCCAGGCTGGGGCCGGACAATGCCAAAACCAAGGCCGATACGGCCGTCAGTGCTATGCGTGAATGCATGGTGTTCCTAAACATTTGAGGCGGGCGTGGCGGTTCGTTGTGCGAATGTCAGCCCGGCCTCCCGGGTTGCAGATAAGCATGGGAGGAAAATGCAGCATTGTAGGTGCTGCCCCGACACCGACTCACCAGCGGCTGGTGGGGTAAACCCTCAATTTCGTTGGCGACTCGCAGGTGTCTGGGTCGGTTCGATAGCGATTTCGTCGAAGGAACCAATGATCAGGGAGTTGGCCTTTGGCAACCGCGAAAGCCACGCTTTTTGCAATCGTGACTTTCTCTGGAAGTCCGTGCAGTAGCCGGATAGAGCGGCGAATGCAGTCGCGGTCGCTTGAGGGGCTTGGGCAGTTCGCCTATCATCGCCGTCTTACCATCCCTGTCATACCATCATCCTTGCCCCGAGGTTGTGGCGACGGAACCTAAAATTAGGCGGCTAGTTATCGTTTCCGATTTAACTCCTTGCAATATAAGAATCCAGAATATGCCCGCCGTTTGCATTGAATTGTTGCACCATGGCGATCACATGATCGATGATATTGATGCAGCCAATGAGCGATTTATTGGCGCAATCAATGTGACTTCCTTGGTTTTTGCGCCACACCGGCAACATCCAAAAATCAGGCGGCAGCTTGAGTTGGTTAAGCTCGTGCTTTTGACGTGGAACCGGAACGTTGAAATTTATTGAGACGATCTTCCAATGAAACTCCAAGACATTAAACTTATTTGCCTCTTGGCCTATGGCCTTGTCATATTCTCCGCGCCCTCGGCCTTCGCTGCTTCCAGCGCCGACCTGAACAAGACTCTGCGTTATTACTTCCGCGCTGCCGAATCCGCGTTCGATCCGGTTAAATACTCGGACCACTATTCCAACACCATCGTGTTGCAAATTTTCGAGGCACTTTACGACTACGATTACCTAGCCCGTCCGATGAAACTGCGGCCCAAGACTGCGGCCGCGCTGCCAGATATGTCGCCAGATGGAAAAACCTTCATCATCAAGCTGAAGCCCGGTATCTATTTTGCCGACGACCCAACATTTGGGGGCAAAAAGCGTGAGTTGGTCGCGCAAGACTACGTATATTCCCTGCAACGTTTGGTCGATACGAACAACCGAGGCGCACCGTGGGACTTCATGCTTAAGGGCAAGGTCATTGGCCTTGATCCCAAGATCGAAGCGGGCACCAAAACCAATAAATTTGATTATGACCAACCGATTGAGGGGTTGAAGGCACTGGACAAATACACGCTCCAGATCAAACTGATCAAACCCGACTTCAATATGCCTTACATACTGGCGGCACCCGCTACCAGCGCGGTAGCGCGTGAGGTGATGGAGAAATACGGTGAAGATGCTGAGGCGCACCCAGTTGGCACTGGCCCTTACAAATTGCGCTCGTGGCAACGGCGCAATCGAATCGTGCTGGAGGCGAACCCTGCCTTCCGTGGTGAGATCTACACGCCCGAGCCTGGTACGACAGGCATGGACCCGACAATATTGAAAGAGCTAGAAGGCAAAACCTTCCCGCGCATCGGTGTGATCGACATCCGCATCATAGAAACCCCACAATCCGCATGGCTCTCCTTCAACGATGGTGGACTGGATATTGGCGCTGAGATCGGTGTGAACTACGCCTCCACCGTGGCACCTGGGAATAAGCTCGCGCCGAAATACGCACAGCGTGGCTGGCAGTATTTCCGGGAAGTATCGCCATCCATTCAAGTCAAGATGTTCAATATGGATGACCCAGTGGTGGGTGGGTACACACCGGAGAGAGTGGCGCTGCGCCGCGCCTTCGTAATGGCTTTCAATACTGCCAAGAATATCTGGATATTAAAGAACGGTCAGGCGGTTGAGGCCAATTCGCCGATCCCTCCGCCCATCATCGGATACGACCCGAACTTCGTAAACGAACTGGGGGCCTACGACCCGGCCAAGGCCAATTCCATGTTGGACGTTTTTGGCTACAAAGACTGCGACGGCGATGGTTGGCGTGAGGCGCCCGGCTGTAAGCCTCTAAACATTGCCTACCTGACATCGATAGGTAGTGATTCGCGCGATGACGAGGAGCTGGTCCAGAAATCCTGGGCGGCAATCAAGATTCGCAGTAGCGTGAAGAAAGTGCAGTTTCCGGACTTGATCAGTGCTCGCAACAATGGTCAGTATCAACAATCGGTATTCGTGTGGAGTGCAGACTACCCGGATGCTGAGAACTTCATGCAGCTGCTCTATGGCCCGAATTCCGGTCCAGCCAATAACGCCCGCTTCAAGCTCGATGCATTTGACAGACTGTATGGCGAGATAGCTACCATGGCAGAGTCTCCAGAACGCGACGAAAAGTTGCGCCAGATGAGCCGGCTGACCGCCGCTTACGCCCCGTGGGCCTACGAGTTCCACACCGCGTTCACCTATCTGGCGCATCCCTGGGTGCTGGGCTATCGACCCCACCCCGACCAATTCGCCCATTTCATGTACGTGGACATCGACCTCGACAAGCGCGCGGCGGCCCTCGGCACACAGCCGCACTGACCGACCTGGGAGCAACCTATGGCCTATTTGATTCGTCGCCTTTGGCAGATGATCCCCACCTTGTTGGGGGTGATCCTGCTGGTATTTGTAATTTTTAACGTGTTCGGGGCCGACCCTAGTACGGTCCTTGCTGGCAAATTTGCCAATAAGGAAAAGATCGAGACCATCCGCCAATCTCTTGGCCTTTCGGAGCCATGGTGGGTCCAGTTGCAGATCTTCCTCAGGCAGGTAGTGACCTTCGACTACGGCCGTAGCTGGAGCACCAACGAACCGGTCACGAGCCTCTTGCTGCAACGCGCGCCGGTCACGCTCACCATCATGCTGCAGGTATGGGTGCTGGATGCACTGATTTCGATCTTGCTTGCCATGTGGGTAGCCTACCGCCGCGGCTCGCTGACCGATCGCAGTGTGGTGGCGATCTGCACCGCCGCCATGTCGATCAGCCTGTTGCTGTACGTGGTCGTCGGGCAGTACGTGTTCGGCAGTGTGCTGGGCTGGTTTCCGGTCAGCGGGTGGGCACCGGGCGATTTGCTGACCAATCTGGTGCGCTATGCCCCGCTGCCAGTCATATTGATTTTGATGGTCTCGGTGGCACCCAGCCTGCGTCTGTATCGTTCTTTCGTCGTAGAAGAAACCAACCAGGATTACGTGCGTACTGCACGCGCCAAGGGAGCGAGCGAGCACCGCGTGATGCTGGTGCATGTGTTGCGCAACGCTCTGGTTCCTATCGTCACCAACGTTGGCATGCAATTGCCAGGCCTGTTGGTGGGCTCCTTCCTGATCGAAAAGGTGTTCTCAATTCCCGGCCTCGGAAGCGAAATCGTCACGGCGGTATCGAACAACGACTTCCCTGTGATTAAAGCCATTACGGTGTATACCGCCATGATCACCATGGCGGCAAATCTGCTGGTCGATCTTTTGTATAAGCGCCTCGACCCGCGCGTCGAGTTCAAATAAGGAGGCGCCATGGCAGAGAAAAATCAATCGACAGGCTATTGGCAGGCGGCGGGCAAGCGTTTGTGGGAAAACCGATTGGCCAAAGTTTGTATCGCCATCTTGGTGCTTTATTTCGGTTTGGCTCTGGGGTCCGCCCTGGGCTGGATAGCCAAAGACTGGGGTCACGAAGTCGGCGTTTCCTACGCCAACCCGAGTTTCATGGCCAATCGCGATAACCCGGAAGGTGCGAATAGCGCGAAGGTCAACGTCGCCGTAACCATCGATGCACAATCGCGCGCCATCGATCCGCTGGCACCCTACTACGACAAGATCGATGCAGGGGCCAAGCAATATGAAGCCGCCCAGGCGCCCCTCAAATGGTCGTTGCCACTGGGTGGCGACAAATGGGGCCGTGACGTGTTGTCCAAGGTGATCAAGGGTGGCGAGGTGTCAATGACGGTTGGTGTGCTTGCCGCCTTGCTGGCGGTGGTAATCGGTACCGCGCTCGGTGCCATCGGCGGCTATTTCGGCCGTGCCGTCGGCGATGTACTTGAATGGTTTTACAGCATCTTCACCGCTGTGCCGTATTTCTTGCTGGTGTTGGCCATTTCGGGCGCACTCAATACCAGGGGCATCACCACCGTCATCGTGGTGCTGGGCCTTACCGGCTGGACTGGCGTGTACCGGCTGGTCCGTGCTGAGTACATCAAACAGCGCAGCCGCGAATATGTAGAGGCGGCGAATGCGATTGGTGCGAGCCATATGCGCATGATGTTCGGCCACATCCTTCCCAACGTCAGCCATCTGACACTGGTGCAGTTGTCCCAGCTCGTTATCGATTTCATCAAGGCGGAAGTGGTGTTGTCTTTCCTCGGCTTCGGAGTGCCGACCAATTCGATCTCCTGGGGTGTGATGATCAATGAAGTGATGGTGGAACTGGTACTTGGCAAATGGTGGCAGCTCGCCACGGTCGCCATCATCATGTCCACTTTCGTGGTTGCATTCGGTCTCTTTACCGATCTGCTACGTGATGCGCTAGACCCGAAAGCGAGCCGTCGATGAACAACGGAACCCCGACCATGCATTCAGACAATCTGCTTGAAATCGACACACTGCGTGTGACCTTCCGCCTGGGTCAAAACAAGCGCTTTGAGGCGCTCAAGGGCGTGAGCTTCAATATTTCTCGGAATAGTGTGGTGGCGCTAGTCGGCGAATCCGGCTCTGGCAAATCCGTGTGTGCCATGGCGATCATGGATTTGTTGCCCCGCACCAACACTGAAATCGAAACCCACAGCCGACTGGTGTTCGAAGGCCGTGACCTACTGAAGATGAGCGAGCGCGAACGCCGCCAACTGTGCGGCAAAGACATCTCGATGATCTTCCAGGATGCGATGACCTCGCTCAACCCGGTCTACAGGGTGGGCGATCAGATCGTAGAGATCTTGCGTCTACACAAGCCCATGTCGCGCCATGAAGCCAAGCTTCGGGCGATTGAACTGCTGCGCGAAGTCGGCATTCCCGACCCTGAAGATCGCATTCGCAGCTTTCCTCACCAGATGTCCGGCGGCCAGCAGCAGCGGGTGATGATCGCCATGGCGATTGCCTGTGAACCTAAGCTCTTGATCGCCGATGAGCCGACCACGGCGCTGGATGTGACCATCCAGAAACAAATCATCGAGCTTTTGCTCAAGTTGCGCGAAACGCACGGCATGAGTGTGCTGTTCATCACCCACGATCTGGAACTGGTGCGCGAGATCGCCGACCACGTGGTGGTCATGTACCGCGGTGAGATCAAGGAGCAGGGCGCGGCGGCGCAAATTTTCAGCGCACCGGCGGATCCCTATACCCGTGCATTACTGGCCTGTCGCCCAAGCATCGACCATCGCCCGATGCGCCTGCCGGTGGTTGAGGACTTCCTGCAAGGGCGTGAGAACGAGCTGCCACAAGGTGAACGTTCCCGGGGCGTCAGTCCGGCTGACCCCATCGTGCTGGAAGTGAAGGGCTTACATAAAACATTCCGAATGCGCCATGGCCTGTTTGGGCACCGTGACGTAGATGCGGTGAAGTCGGTGTCTTTCAAGCTGGCCAAGGGCAAGACGCTCGGCATTGTTGGGGAGTCGGGCTCGGGCAAGACCACGCTCGGCAAGACTTTGCTGCGCCTTTATTCCTGTGAAGGCGGCAAGGTCTTGTTTGAAGGCAAGGATCTGATGGGCCTTACCAACAAGGAATTTCAGCCCTACAAGCGACGCATACAGATCATCTTCCAAAACCCTTACGCGAGCTTGAACCCTCGCTTTACCGTGGGCGACATCCTACTCGAACCGATGCGCATCCACGGCATCGGTGCGAATGACAAAGAGCGGGTCGCCATGACGCAGACGCTGCTCAAGCGTGTCGATATGCCGGAAGGCGCGTTCCATAAATATCCACATGAGTTCTCCGGTGGCCAGCGCCAGCGCATCAGCATCGCCCGGGCGCTGACCATGAAACCGGAAATTTTGGTGTGTGATGAGTCGGTATCCGCGCTGGATGTCTCCGTGCAGGCGCAGGTGCTGAACCTGTTGCAGGAGTTACAAGAAGAGTTCGGACTGAGCTACCTGTTCATTTCGCACGACCTGTCGGTGGTCAAATACATCTCCGACGAGGTGCTGGTGATGCACCATGGCGAGATGGTCGAGTATGGCAACGCGGACGAGCTATACCGCAACCCGCAACATCCCTACACCCGCAAGCTGCTGAGCGCAATTCCGGGTCAACGTGCTTAAGGGACATGGCGTCTGAAGCGGCTCTCCCCCGAAGAGTTATAGGCAAAATTGATCGCCAGCCCTCGTGGAATATACGGGTGTCGCTATCAATACCGAAGCAGGCATCTAGCCTGTTGGATGCAGGCCGTGCATTTTTGTGTGTGTCCGACAGCCCGGCGCGGTCGAAATTTCTGGGCTGTTCGCCCAATCGAATGATGCGGTCACGGAAGTCAACCATTGACAACGTGATGTGACTCCTTCAAGCCTAGGGCGTGACCCGCGTGTAGTGGATTCGCCACTGACGCTCCCAGGGAACTCCGCCATCGATCGTGCTTTCCCAATCCCAGTTAAATCTATCGGCCGCAATTTTGTACACCACCATGCGCTGTGCACGACGTTGCGCGCCCTCGGTTTCCCAGTCGGTCCTACACATGCGTCGACTGCCCTCGGTAGTTGCGCGAAAGGCGAAGAAACCGCCCTAGTTGTCGGCCCATGACTGGCGCCATGTGCCACTAATCTTCTCCAAAACCGAAGGCGAGCGGCCCAAAAGACGAGTCTCTTTGGAGCCCTGGGCTTCTTCAAAAGACTCCTCAATGACTGAGCCTTGGAGGATCTTGGCGATGCGGTTGCGCCCTCGCCCCTCGGTTCCGTCGGGGAGCGTCCAGCGCGCCGTCCAGTCCCCTACCCAGAAGTCGAACAGGGCGGGGCTTTGCGCAGGTGCGGTTGGTGAGCTTGGTGCAGCCAATGCGGCTGATGCAACGGCTGTTGGCGTTTGTGCATGGGCCAACGGCAGCCAGCACGCGGACCGCAACGCAGATTATTGTGGACATTCTTTGCATAACGATCACCTTTTGTACATCAACAGATTGGATAAAATGACCACCCACGTCCGGGCAAACCCCGCCTGAGGTCGAGGCTAAGCCGAGGGTGAGGCCGAGGTTGGGGAGAGCGTCGGCTATTGTCAAAACTGTTGCGCCGCGATAGTGCAGAGCCTGTTAGGCTCCAAATTCCTACGCTTACCGTGCTGCATCCATGGTCCTGAACGACTTCCCCGACGTGGCGCCCAGGCTCCTGACGGCTTCCGACCGCGCCTTCCGGGCGGTTTTGTATGCCCGCTGGGGCAAGGAAAGCGCCGTGGTGCTGGTCTGTGCCCAACGTGCCGAGTTTGCGCCGTTCACACAAAGTCTCTCCGTAAAGCGAAGTTGGTGTGGGCCTGAGGACTACGTGGCCGATCGCCACCGTCAGCGCGTCGACGATGCGCACTTTCTCGTGCTCAACGCCGGGCAGACCTATGGGTCAGTGATTCAAAGCCCCACGCCGGTGCACAGTCTGGCGGTGTTCTTCCGCCCCGGGATGGCCGAAGAGTACACCGTATCGCAGCGTATGACCCACACCGAATTTCGCCGAGCATTTACGTCCCTGTGATCTCGGCGTCGACGCTTGTCTGCTGCACATACGTGACGCAGTGACCGCTGGCCAAACTGACACTTTGTGGCCAGAGGAGCAACTGCAAAACCTTGTGCAAGCCATGCAACGTTGGGAGCAACGCGCGCTTGCATTGCAAACGTCCAGCCGCAGCAACTACCTGGAGCTGCAAAAGCGCGTGAATACGGTGACGGACTACCGGCTAAGTCACGCCTGTGATGCCATTGATCTGGACCAAGTGGCGAAGGCTGCGCATTTGTCCAAATACCATTTGGTTCGGGTATTTCAAACCGTACATGGGAAGACACCTTTTGAATTTCTAACCCAGGTACGTATGCGGCGAGCAAGCCAACTCATAGCGGCCGGACAGCACACATTAGACCAAGTTGCCCACCTCTGCGGCCTTGGGACACGCTTTACCCTCTACCGGCAGTTGCAAAAGCGCAGCCCAGCGCGCCTGACTCGATGACCGCAACCTACACCACTCATTATTATCTTGAGAGCAAGTCCCCTACGCTTCGCCGCCGGGCTGCTTATAGCGGGCGTATGACCACAGGTATTGCCCCGGGCAGCGGCGAATCAGGCTTTCCACCGCAGCGTTGATGGCCGCTGCAGCTGCCTCAGGGCTGGCGGTGGCATCACGTAGTTCCGCCGCCTCGACCGGCTCAAAATGCATCACATACCCCTTGCCAGGGGGCAACCGTTCGCACCAGGTCAGCAAGACCTGGGCGCCGGTCTGTTGGGCCAGCCGCGACAACAGTGTCATGGTGTAAGCCGGGCGTCCAAAGAAGGGTGCCCAGGCACCCTGGCCCAGTGGCGGTACCTGGTCGGGCAGGATGCCGGTGTAACCGCCCTCGCGCAAAACCCGGATCAAACTCCGAACGCCAGACATGCTGGTTGGCACCGCTTTCAGGCCAGGCCGGTCGCGTGAACTGGCAATCAGCGGTACCAGCCAGGCCTTGCGTGCGGGGCGGTAGAGCGCGACCAATGGGCCGCGCGTCGGCCCATAACGCTCAGCCACACATTGGGCAATCATTTCCCAGCAGCCGATGTGTGGGGCCAGAAAAATCGCGCCTTTGCCGGCATCCAAGGCCGCTTCAAAGTGGTGGGCACCCTCCCATTGGATCAGGTGGAGCACACCTTGTGCCTTGGGACGGTGCCATAACCACGGCAACTCTGCCACCATGGTTCCAATGGCGGCAACGGCCGGGCGGTACTGCGATTTTGTAAATCCCGCTGCCTGAGCCTGCTCTTCAAGACGACGGCGGTAGGAGCCCGAGACCAGCCACACTACCCAACCCAGCAATGCGCCCACACGTTGCATGAACGGCAGGGGAAGGTGGCCCAGCAGGCGAAACAGACGAATCAGGGACATAGACGTTGGCAGGCTTCAAGCGGGCCTGGGCGGTGGGCAAGTTCAATGGGACAAGGTCTGATTGTCGCCGAGCGCGAAACCGCAGGCGTAGCTATCACATCGCCTTGAACAAACCGGTGTAGCTGCGACTCACTTCCAGCTTTTCGTTGCTGCCCCGCACGCTGACCAATTGGCGCCCGCGTTCGTCGCGGCTCACGCCGGCCACGGCCTTGATGTTGACCAGCGTGGAGCGGTGGATCTGCCAGAACTGCTGCATGTCCAGCTCCTCCACCAGCTCTTTGATGGGCTTGCGGATCAGGGCTTCCACGGTAGCCGTCTGCACTCGGGTGTATTTTTCATCGGACACGAAGAACAGCACGTCTTCCACCGGGATCATCTGGATGGCTTGGCGCACCGTGGCCTGTATCCATTGCAGCTTGGCCGGCCCTTTGGGGTTGAGCTGGCCAGCCAACTTTTGCAGCAGTTGCTGCATGTCTGGCGTGTGGGCCGGCAAGGGCGCCGACAGATCATCCATTCCGTTGGTAGTAGCCTGGGCGGCGGCGCGCTCTGCCATGCGCTGGCGAATGCGTGCCACCGTCACGGTCAGGCGCTCGCGCTCGGCAGGTTTCAGCACGTAGTCGACGACCCCTTGTTCAAACGCCTGCACCGCGTACTGGTCATAGGCGGTGATGAACACGATCTCGCAGCCGGGCCAACCGTCCGCCTCGTCAAACGTGGGCAGCTGGGCGATTTGCCGCGCCGCGTCCACCCCGGTCAGCACTGGCATGCGGATGTCCAGGAACACGATGTCGGGGCGGTGCTGCTCGGTCAGCGCGACGGCCTCCTGGCCGTTCTTGGCCTCGGCCACGATCTCCAGCTCAGGCCATACCTCCAGCAGCCGGGCACTTAGCTGCTCGCGCATCAGGCGTTCGTCATCGGCAATCAGGGCGCGTGTCATGTGTTCATTCCATCCATGCAAAAAATCGTTTCTTATCCATCAAACCGTGGGCTCGGGCTCGGTGCGGGCCACATAGGGCACCGTGATGGTGACCGTTGTTCCGCCCCCCGGCGTCTCGCCGACCAGCAGGCTGGCCTTGCCACCGTACAACAGTGCCAGGCGCTCCCGGATGTTACTCAAGCCTATGCCGGTTCCTGCGGTGTCGGCCTTGCCAAACCCCAGCCCGGTGTCGGCCACGGTCACAGCCAGCTTGCCGTGCACGATTTCGGCGGTCACCGTTAATTGTCCACCCTCGGCCTTGGGTTCCAGGCCGTGCTTGATGGCGTTTTCGACCAGGCTTTGCAACATCATGGGTGGAAACTCGGCCGACAGCAATCCATCGCTGACCCGCACCTCGGTCTGCAGGCGCTCTTCCATGCGCACTTTCAATATCTCCAGGTACGGGCGGATCATGGCCAACTCCTTGCCCAGGTCCCGCGTGGCTTGTGCATTGGCCTCGCGCATCGTCGGCATGCTGGCACGCAGCAGTGCAATCAGGTTCTTTTGCATGATGCTGGCCCGAGGTGGATCGGTCTCGATCAAGTGGTCGATGCTGGCCAGCGTGTTGAACAGGAAATGCGGCTCCACCTGGGCCTGCATGGCTGCCATGCGTGCCTCCACGACCTGGCGCTTCAGCGATTCAGACTCTGCCACTTCGGTCGCCTGGGCCGCTTTGGCTTCGGCCTGCACGGTGCCCTTATAGGCAATCTTGAGGATGCCGGACAACAAAATAAACCACATCGTCAACGGCATCAGGGGCTCGCCGTACGTGTGGCGACGGAATTGCGGACGCGAGGCCTCCGCGGCCTCCTGTGCGGCTTCTTTCGCGTCGTTCGCCTCTTTGCGTACTTCCTCCATCGCAGACTCGATCTCGCGTTTCGCTTCCTCGACAGCTTCACGCACTGCTCTGCTATCTGCTCCTGGCGGCAGCTTGATGTTCACGTCGGGGATGGGGGGCAATTCGGGCACGCTAGCGCCGGCGGCGGGCGGGGCCAGAACGGCTGGTGGGGCGGGAGGGGCTGGCATTACAGCAGGCGCTGAGCGGCCTTTGATACGCACGCCGTTTTCGTCGATGGAAATGTCTACGCCATCGCTGGAGCTATCAGTCGACTTGCTGCGTTTTTTGTTGGACGATTCGGATTTTTCGCGCGACGGTTGGCTGGACTTGCTGTGGTCGTGCGGCTCAATCACCTCTGTGTAGGTCCAGCTCAACGGAGGAAGATCGTGGAGGATGGCCATCGTGATGATCAGCACCAGGGCCAGCCCAAAAAACCGCCGCCAACTGATACTGACCAACCAATTGCCGTAGCGGTGGTAAGCAGACACGCAGGTGGCCGCAAAGCTGGACCACCGGCTTTGGAGGGTTTGCGAAGAAAAAGGAGGGTTCATGAAGGATACGTCGCTTGGCTACTGTAGATGCCTTGACTGTACCCACGCTGCCACGGGCCGCGCCAGCGCTTGGCGACGCACTGCCCCACCGGCGGACAGACTGCAACGCCCCGTGACCAACCGGCACGGCCTGGTGGCCGTCGGGTGCGGTTGGTACGGGGGCGCACAGGAAGCTTGCGTAAGGCAGGTTTATCATTCGGCCCTATGTCCAGCCCTCTCGATCTGGCACAAATCCGTTTTGACAACGCCCTGGCGCTGTTTGAAGAATTTGTGCGCAACACCATCAAACACCCCGACGCCGCAACCCTCAGAGGACTGGAAGGCCGGTTTGCAGAGAAGGTGCAGATACAACCCAGCTATTGGAGCCAGATCAAGGGCCGTTCACGCCAGATTGGCGAGCGCTTGGCGCGCCAGTTTGAGCAGCTGTGCCACAAGCCCCACGGCTGGATGGACCAGGTTCACACGCAGGGCGCCAGTGCTGCCAAACCCGCTGCCGCAAGCGAATCCGCCTCTGACAGCCACGCCCCACGGGACGATGATGAGCGGTTCATCGTCGGTCTGGTGCTGACCTATTACCGGCGCCACCCACAGCGGGCGCGTACCCGTTTGCTGGACCTGCTGGGAGAGGTGCTGACACCAGGCACCACCGAACCCAAGCCTGCAGGCGCGCCTGCCCCGAAGACAAAGACACCGGCGGCAGCAAAGACCACTCCGGCCCCCACCGACGCCCACGCGCTGTGGCTGCGCTCGCAAATGGGTGTTGCACCTCTGCGACAGAAAAAGTAGCTTCTTATTCAAATGGATAAATTCCACTTGCTCAAGATAATGTTTCGTTTATCATTTGAGCAAGTTTGCAGCAGCCACGACAGCCACTGTCACCCGCTACCGCAAGTCCGATCAACCCCTCACCCGTTATCCATGGTCCTGTTTTCGTTGGAAATTGCTTGTCCCAGCCTGCGCGCAGCGCAGCTGTCGGCCAAGCGCATGAACCGTGCACCGTCGAGTGGGATTAACCGTCGCGCCCTGCCTGGGGCGTCTGTGGGCTGAGCGTCACCCGAACAACGAGTGACGCGTTCTCTCCACAGCAGCCCGGGTGCGAAAGCAGTCCGGGCTGTTTTGTTTGTGCCTCGCATTTTTTTACCTGATCCTGCAACCTGAAGGAGAGACCTGTATGTCCAATTTCACCCTGTTACCCGCCAATTTTTGCCTGCAAACCCCCAAGCGATCCCCCCGCGCAATGAGCGGTGATAGCAGGCCCCCCAGTTGTACATAAATCAATCGGGCAAGCGCCCAAGAGGCCGCGCCCAAGCCAGGAGACACCACCATGGTAGGAATTTTTCACACACGGACCTTGCCGTATTACGCCCCACGCAGTCCGTCTGTTCGTCGCCTCTTGGCAGGCATGTTGCGGGCTGTAAGCCATAGTTTGGCGCAGTTGTCGCGCGCGTTGAGCGCCACCGACCGGGCACGCCATCGTCCACCCAGCGACACGGTTTACGAGTTTTACGCAGAAGCAGGGGCGCCTGAAGGCGCCTTGTATGTAGACGGCAAATTGATAGGTTACGTGCCGGGTGTGACCCGGCTGTAAAAGAGCAGTCCTACAATCGCGGGTTCGCGCCCACCCTGGCGCTAACACCGTCCCACAAGGAACCGCGATGACTGCCAGCCCTGAAGTTTTTGCCCGACGCATCGCCAGCGCCCAAAGCACCCTCACGGAGCTGGGCCTGGCGGCTTGCCTGGTGCCCTCCAGCGACCCGCACCTGTCCGAATACCTGCCCGCACGCTGGCAGGGTCGTGAGTGGTTGTCGGGCTTCACCGGATCCATGGGTACGCTGGTCGTCACACAGAATCGCGCTGCACTGTTTGCCGACAGCCGCTACTGGACACAAGCCGAAACCGAGTTGGCCAACACCGGCATTGAGCTGGTCAAGATCGATACCGGTGCCTCCACCCACCACGTGCAGTGGCTGGCGCAAAACACCGGCCACGGCCAAGTTGTGGGCGTCGATGGTGCCGTGCTGGGCCTGGCGGCCGCGCAGCAGTTGCGCGATGTGTTGGCTAAGGTGGGCGCTACCGTGCGCACCGATGTTGACCTGTTCGCCAGCATCTGGCCCGACCGCGCATCCTTGCCGCTGGCCCCCATTTATGAGCACGAAGCCGCCTTTGCCAGCGCACCCCGCGCCGTCAAGCTGGCACAGGTGCGCACGGCCATGGCCAACGCGGGCGCCAGCCACCATTTCATCTCCACCGTCGACGACATCGCATGGTTGTTCAACCTGCGCGGCTCGGACGTGTCCTACAACCCGGTGTTTTTGGCACACGCGCTGATCACTGCCACCGGTGCCACGCTGTTTGTGGCCACCGGCAAAGTGCCCGCTGCGCTGGCCGCGCGGCTGAAGGAAGACGGCGTGGCCGTGCAAGACTACGCCTTGGCCGGGCCTGCGTTGGCCGCACTGTCCGCCGATGCCGTGCTGCTGCTGGACCCGCGCCGCGTGACCTTGGGCCTGCGCGAAAGCGCGCCTGATGCGGTCAAGGTGGTTGAGGCCATCAACCCCAGCACGCTGCTAAAAAGCCGCAAGAACGAATCTGAAGCCGCCCACGTGCGCGCAGCGATGGAGCAAGACGGCGCAGCGATGTGCGCCTTCTATGCGTGGTTTGAATCCGCGCTGGGCAAGGAGCGCATCACCGAATTGACGATTGACGAGCGCCTGACCGCCGAGCGCGCCAAGCGCCCCGGTTTTGTCGGCCTGTCCTTCAACACCATCGCCGGCTTCAATGCCAATGGCGCCATGCCCCACTACCGCGCCACGCCCGAGAGCCACGCGGTCATTGAAGGCGACGGCCTGCTGCTGATTGACTCCGGCGGCCAATACCCCGGCGGCACCACCGACATAACCCGCGTGTGGCCCATCGGCACGCCCAGCGCTGCGCAGAAGCGCGACTACACGCTGGTGCTCAAGGGCACGATTGGCCTGTCCCGCGCGCGCTTTCCACTGTGCACGCTGTCGCCGATGCTGGATGCACTGGCCCGCGCACCGCTGTGGGAACACGGCATGGACTACGGCCATGGCACCGGCCACGGTGTGGGCTATTTCTTGAACGTGCACGAAGGCCCGCAGAGCATTTCCAAGGCCATCCCCGACGCCAACATGGCGATGCAACCCGGCATGGTCACGTCGATCGAACCCGGTCTGTACCGCGGTGGCCAGTGGGGCGTACGCATTGAGAATCTGGTGCTTAACGTGCCCGCCAAGACCAATGAGCAGTTCGGCGAATTCCTCGAATTCGAAACGCTGACGCTGTGCCCCATCGACACCCGCTGCATCGATGCCAACCTGATGCGCGCCGACGAGATTGCCTGGCTCAACGCCTACCACGCCACCGTGCGTGCACGCCTGAGCCCGTTGGTCAGCGGCGCGGCGCTGGATTGGCTGATGCAGCGCACGCAGGCCATCTAAACGGATAGCGTGCCCTGGAAGCACGCGGGTAAATCCGGGGCAGGGTATGCCCGTAGAGTGGGGTAAATTGCGGTACGGAACTTGCAAGCAGGTCTACAATAAATTGACCAGATGGTTAGCTTTTGTCCATGAAACCTGATCACCCTACCGCAGCTCCTGCCACCCTACCGTTCACCCACACGGGCAACGGCACCAACAGATCTACAGCGGCAGTAGAGGTGCGCAATGCCAGCCTGGTCTACCAGACGGCCGACACCCCGGTTCAAGCGCTCAGCAACATCGACCTGCGCATCGACGACGGCGAATTCGTATCGCTGATAGGGCCCTCGGGCTGCGGCAAGACCACACTGCTGCGCGTGATTGCCGACCTGGAACACATCACCGAGGGGGACGTACAGGTTAACGGCGTCAGCCCGCACGACGCGCGCATGGCCCGTGCCTACGGATACGTATTCCAGGCACCAGCCTTGTTCCCGTGGCGCACCGTTTTGGGCAATGTGATGCTGCCATTGCAAATTCAGGGCGGCGACAAAGCCCAGAACCGCAGCACTGCACTGGCGCATCTGGAGCGCGTGGGGCTCAAGGGTTTTGAAGGCAAGTACCCGTGGCAACTGTCGGGCGGCATGCAACAGCGCGTGTCCATCGCCCGCGCGCTGGCCTTTGAGCCCAAAATCTTGATGATGGACGAGCCCTTTGGCGCACTGGACGAAATCACCCGCGACCGGCTCAACGAACAGCTGCAGCAGCTGTGGCAGCGCGAGCGACGCACCGTGGTGTTCGTCACACATTCGATTGCCGAGGCGGTCTACCTGTCGACCAAGATCGTCGTAATGTCACCGAGGCCGGGGCGCATCGTCAAGGTGATTGACTCGCCGCTACCCGATGCGCGCCACCTGGGCCTGCGCGATACCCAAGCTTTTATGGATGTGGCACACGAGGTGCGCGAGGCGCTTGCCGATGGCCACCACGAGTAATCCGCCTCAGGCTTCCTGGGCCAGCCGGATCTGCTCTAGCGGGCTGCCAGTCGCCGTGGTTTTGGCCGTGTTACTGCTAGCTTGGTATGCCGCGGCCTGGGCCATGAACACCAGCGCCGCTGTCGAGCGCGTGCTGACGCCGGCCGGCAATCCCTTCACCTGGCAAGACGTTCTCAGCACCACGCTGAACATGGAGCGCCCGGTGCTGCCGGCACCGCACCAGATTGCGCTGGACTTCTGGTCCAGCCTCGTGGACTGGCCCATCGACTCCCCCCGCAACCTGCTGTTCCATGTAGCGGTGACCGGGCAGACCACGCTGGTGGGCTTTGTGCTGGGCACGCTGTTGGGCCTGCTGCTGGCTGTGGCCATCGTGCATTCGCGCACGCTGGACCGGGCCTTGCTGCCGTGGATCGTGGCATCACAAACCGTGCCGGTGCTAGCGATTGCGCCCATTGTGCTGGTCATCCTGGGCAGCCTGGGGCTGGAGGGCCTGGCACCCAAGGCGGCGATTGCGATGTACCTGAGCTTCTTCCCCGTCACCGTGGCCATGGTGCAGGGACTGCGCTCGCCGCAGGCCATCGAAACCGAAATGATGCACACCTATGCCGCCAGCCGCTGGCAAGCGCTGTGGCTGCTGCGCCTGCCCGCCGCCCTGCCCTTTTTGTTTCCTGCACTGCGCGTGGGCATCGCCGCAAGCTTGGTCGGTGCGATGGTGGCCGAGCTGCCGACCGGTGCAACGGCCGGCCTGGGCGCGCGGTTGCTGACGGGCTCTTACTATGGCAACACGCTGGCCATCTGGTCAGCGCTGGTAATGTCGGCGCTTTTGGGATTGCTGCTGACCACGTTGGTGGCCGGCACCGAACACCTGGCGCTGCGACATCGGAGGCAGCCATGACAAAACCCACCGCACCCGAGCCACCCGCAGCGCGCACAACGCACTCGTTGCCGACCGTGCAGAAACCTTCCCACCGCACAACTGCAATCGCTGTGATCGCATCCCTCGTGGCCGCAAGCCTGCTGTTCTTGCATTCCACAGCCCAAGGCACCACCCCGCCCACGCCTGTTTTCTGGTTGACGCTTATGGCCTTAGGCGCAACTGCGCTGTGGACCCTGCGCCGCGTCGCCGCCATCCAGGGTACGCGCTTTGACGGCGTGTTGACCGCCGCACTGTTTGGCCTGTGGGTACTGTACTTCTGGCAGATGCTGGTCGTGGCGTTTGAAGTGCCCCGCGTGCTGCTGCCTGCGCCCACACTCATACTGCAGGCCCTGGTCGACAACCCCGGCAAACTGTGGGACGACTTCAACCAGACCGTGTTGAAGGCCGTGTGCGTGGGCTGGTTGCTGGGCAGCGGCCTGGGGTTCGCGGTGGCGGTGGCCATTGACCGCATGCCGTTCTTGCAACGCGGCCTGTTGCCGCTGGCGTCCCTCACCAGTACCGTGCCGCTTGTGGCCGTGGCGCCGATTGCGGTGATGTGGTTTGGTTTCGAGTGGCCGTCCAAGGCAGCAGTCGTCGTGCTGATGACCTTCTTCCCGATGCTGGTGTCCACGCTGGCGGGTTTGAAGTCTTCCGGCAAACTGGAGCGCGAACTGATGCACAGTTATGCAGCCAGCTACAGCCGCACGCTGTGGTCGCTACGGCTGCCAGCCGCCACGCCGTTTATCTTTGGTGCGCTCAAAGTAAACGCCACTCTGGCCCTGATTGGCGCCATCGTCGCCGAATTTTTTGGCTCACCGACGGTGGGCCTGGGCTTTCGGATATCGACCGAGGCGGCGCGCATGAACATGTCGCTGGTTTGGGGTGCGATCGTGGTGGCTGCGGTCACCGGCTCGCTGGCCTATGCCTTGCTTGTACAGCTGGAGCGGCGTGCCGCTTTCTGGCATCCGTCGATTCGTGGCAAATAATGCAACTTGCAGCAATGTCCCGTTTGTGTGTGTTTCCGTCCTCAAACCCAAGGAGTGTTCCATGACCCGTCGTTCTTCTCTGGTGAGCAAAGGCCTGATGGCCGCGGTGGTGGCGGTGTGCGGCATGACCGCCCACGCCGCCGACAAGGTGACCGTGCAATTGAAGTGGCTGCCACAGGCGCAATTTGCCGGCTACTACGTGGCGCAGGCCAAGGGCTATTACAAGGCCGAGGGGCTGGACGTGACCCTCAAGCCCGGCGGCCCGGACATTGCCCCCGCACAGGTGATTGCCGGCAACGGCGCCGACGTCATCGTGGACTGGATGCCATCGGCACTGGCCTCGCGTGAAGCCGGTGTTCCACTGGTCAACATCGCCCAGGTGTTCAACCAGTCCGGCCTGATGCTGACCTGCAAGAAAGCCAGCGGCGTCACCACCCCGAAGGACCTGAAGGGCAAGACCCTGGGCGTCTGGTACGGCGGCAACGAATACCCGTTCCTGAACTGGATGGCCAAGCTGGGCAACAAGCCCGACTCCGACATCAAGATCCTCAAGCAGGGCTTCAATGTGGACCCGCTGCTGCAGAACCAGGCCGCCTGTATCTCGACGATGATCTACAACGAGTACTGGCAGGTCGTGGACGCTGGCGTCAAAGAAAGCGACCTCGTCACCTTCTTCTATGAAAAGGAAGGCGTTGCCACGCTGGAAGACGGCCTGTATGTGCTGGAGGCCAAACTGAAAGACCCGGCCTTTGTCGCGCGCATGGCCAAGTTTTTGAAGGCCACCTTCAAGGGCTGGAACGACGCCGTCAAAGACCCCGAGGCTGCAGCCAAGGTCGTTGTCGCAGCGGATGCATCCGGCAGCGCTACCCTGAAGGTACAGAAGCGCCAGATGGAGAACGTGGCCAAGCTGATCACCAATGCCGGCACACCGAAGATTGGCTACCTGGAGCCTGCGGCCTATGAGCGCACCGTCAAGGTCCTGCTGGCCGGTGGCAGCTCACCCGTCATCAAGAAAGACCCCGGCGCTGCTGCGATGTCGCATGTGGTGTGGGACGCCGCGGCCAAATAAAGTAAGAGACTCCCCCAGGGTCGTATCCACAGCGGTGCGACCCTTTTTTCTGCACTATGACACTACCCAACGCCACCATTTCGCGCACCCGCAAATCCGCCGCAGCATCGCCGGCACCCGACGAAGATCCCGTCAAAGGCCAGATCCGCAAGTCCAATGAAAACCGCATCCTGGCGGCTGCAGAAAAAGTGTTTGCACGCGCGGGCTTTGGTGGCGCCACCATGGCCGCCATCGCCACGGCCAGCGGTTTGCCCAAAGCCAACCTGCACTACTACTTTGGCAGCAAAGACGTGCTGTACCGCGCCGTACTGGCCCGTACGCTGGGCGACTGGCTGGCACCCACCCAGGGCATCCGGGCTGACGCCGACCCGCGCGCCGCACTGGAGCAGTACATCCGCGTCAAGATGGACTTGTCGGCCCAGCGGCCCGACGGCTCCAAGGTCTTCGCCAACGAGATGCTGAACGGTGCACCGGTGGTCAAAGCCATTTTGAAATCCGAGTTACGCCCACTGGTCGTAGAAAAATCTGCGGTCATCCAGGGCTGGATAGACGCCGGACGCATGGCACCGGTAGATGCCACCCATCTGTTCTTCACGATCTGGGCAGCCACGCAGACCTATGCCGACTTTGACGTCCAGGTCTGCGCGGTGCTGGGGCGCAAGGCGCTATCGTCCAAGGACCACGCGCGGGCCACCGAGCATGTGGTGTCCCTGCTGATGCGTGGCTGTGGCCTGTAAGCCAAATCGGGCTGTAGCCCTCGTGGAACGTGCGTAAGCAGCTATTAAAAACGTAGCGTCCAGCAGCCAACCCTTTTTGCCACACCTGTGCAAACACAAAACAAATACCGGCAGTGCATGGTCTTGTCCGGAGGCGGCTTTCGCTTCGGCATCTACCTGGGCATGTATGCGGCTGCCTGTGACGCCGGCCAACCGCCCGACCTGGTGCTGGCCAGTTGCGGTGGCGCCATCGCCGCTGCCGTGATCCACACGCTGCCGGACCCAGCCGCACAAAAAGCCTGGCTGGCATCGCCTGAGATGCACCGCTTCTGGAGTGCGATCCGCCCTGCCGAGGCCGCCACCATCCACCGCACACTGCTGGGCGTGGCCGGCCGCGCCCTCAACCGGCACCCGGCACCGCGTGTGCCCGACCTGTTTGGCAACTACCTGTTTGCACTGCCGGCGCTGCCGCAGCTGGCACTACCGGGTGCTGCCCGTGGTCCCGATGTGGCGCTGGTTGGTGGCAAGCTGCTGTACACGCCAGCCGACGTGGGCCATCGGCGCGGGCGGCGCAAGCTGTTCGAGCAAACCGTGTTCTGCAATCCCCGCGCAGCGCAGCTGCTGGACGGCGCGTCGGCACCGCTGGGTGCGCCGGGATTGAACAACAGCGCCGTGGCGCCGCACGTTGTCACCGACACGAGCATGCCGCTGGGCGTGGCAGCGCGGATATCCGTCTCCGACATGTACTATTTCAACTGCCACCCGCACGCAGGCGCGCACTATATGGGCGGTGTGGTCGACCTGTTCCCCATCGAGATGGCCCACCTGCTGGCGGACCGTGTGGTCATCGAATTCAAGGCCCCGTTTGACCAGGTGATGTCGGTCCCGGCCTGGCGGGCCGTGCTGGGCACCGATGCCAACCAGCGCCTGCGCGAGGTGCACGCCCAGCACGCAGATGTGTGGATAGACACGTCCGACATCGAGCAGGCCCTGGCCAAACCCTATCTGCGAAAGGTGCTGGCCTGGCGCGAGAACCGCGTCCGCCTGGAAGCACCGCCCAGCTACCCGGTCTTTGTGCAGCACATGGAAGAACACTGGAACTACGGCTACGCCCGCGCCCGCGAGGCCTTTGCCCGAGACAACCCGGGAAGCCAGCAGGGCATGCGGTTGGTGAACCGGTACAACCGCATGTGAGGCTTGCCACGACCGTGCGCTCCACCCGCGCTGCGCGTCAGGGGTCTGATTGCTCCACCGAACCTTGACCTGCTAGCGCCCAGGATGCAATGCAAACGATGGACTATTTGGTGCCAGAGCACGTCGGGCGGGCCACCGAAGGCTCGACCGCCAATCCCGTCCTGCTGGAAGTATCCTCGCGCACCAACTCCACGCCGCACCGGCCATCTCCGCTCATCGCACTGTTCATGAAATAGGTCTGACCGACCTTTGGCTGAAAACTCAGGAATGGTCGGCAGTAGTGGACGACCTGGTAGCCATCCGATACCAGGTTTGCACCCACGGTGATGCGATCGCCAGCAGGGACATTGACGGCATTTTCTAGGCTCTTGTGCTTCGGAGCCAAATAGTATTGGCCGTCTTTGCACATTTGCGGCTGACCAAAGCCAACTGTGTGTACCGTCACCATGGGCTCGTCAGGACGGGCCACGTAGGTCGTCAAACATCCCGACAACAGTACGGTGAGCAGTGTGAGCGTGGAATATCTGGACCAGCTTTTGCGGATCATCGTTGCGCTCCTGCAGGACTCGCCTCAGGCTGTACCTGCAGCGCCAGCGCGGCCAAAACAGCGCCCACTTCTTGTGCGCCTGGACGTGGCCCGTCTTCCAACGCCACGAAAGCGAACGCCAGAGGTTTCCCACCCAGCGTTCCCACGCCCGGCTGCTTGGAGGGCATGTCGCGCGCAGCCGCCAAGAGACTGTCGTAAACCGTGAAATAGGACTTCTTGGCGTCCCGCGCAATTTCGGCACAACGATACAGCGCAAAGGTCTGAACCCGATCAGCCGTGATGAAACCGTTGCCGGAAAAATAGACCTTGATCAGACGCTCATTGACGCGCGCTTGCGAATAGCCGCCGGTCAACCCTGAACTCGAATACGCGGTCGCGCATCCCTGCATGCCAACGCACACCGCCAGTACGGCGAGGCAGTTTCTTATCATTGCCATCCCTCCCTTTTTTTGAAACAACGAGTATAGAGAAACTCATTTCGGGTACCGTTGTGCCGTCTTGCGGAAGCTCAAAGGCAGAATTCGACGGGTCGGCTCCTTGTTCCCAAGGAGCCTGAAACCAGTACGACCGTATAACGTGATGCAGTAGCATGGCCGGCATGCAAACACTCGCCACCCGGATACGTAGCAGCGCCCGCATCTCAGGACACTTTGTCCTACGCTCGGGCCTTACCAGCAATACCTATTTCGACAAGTACCAATTCGAGTCAGACCCGGCGCTGCTACGCGCCATTGCTGAAGCCATGGCGCCGCTGGTACCACCAGGTACCGAAGTGCTGGCAGGGTTGGAAATGGGCGGCATCCCCATCGTCACGATGTTGAGCCAGATCACCCAGATTCCCGCCGCCTTCATACGCAAGGAACCCAAGGACTACGGAACCTGCCGCTATGCGGAGGGCGCCTCGCTGCAAGGCAAGCGCTTCATCCTGGTCGAGGACGTTGTCTCCAGCGGCGGCGCGATCATTGATGCGATGGCCAAGCTGAAGGCCGACGGCATGGTGCCAGAGATCGCCCTATGTGTCATCGACCGGCAAAGCGGGGGCGCTGAAGCACTGCAGGCGGCGGGGTTGACGCTCAAAGCATTGTTTAATTTTGAAGAGATTGAACGTGGGTGATGGCATGGTCAATCGTTCTCTAACCACTGGGGTTAGCCAGTGAACCCTCTGGCAGCCCTGCTCGCCCAAGCCCGCACCTTGAGCGAACACAAAACCACCGACGATGGCGAAGTCCTGCACCGACAGCACATCCGCTCTGAGATTGCATCCATATCGCCATTGGACCCGCTGGAAGCGCAACAGCAAGCAGACGCACTGGCGTGGGTGGACTCGGGGGTAGAGCTCATCCGCCAGGCCAAACCCGCGACGCCACCGAAACACCTGGTCTCGTACTTTGCCGTCATCGATGCGCGGGCGCAGCACATCCTGCTGGTAGACCACAAGAACGCGCAACTGTGGCTACCCGCTGGCGGGCATGTGGAGCCGGGCGAACATCCACGGGAAACAGTTGCGCGCGAACTGCAGGAAGAACTGGGCTTCGCAGCAGAGCACGCTGTCGGTCCGCCGCTGATGATTACCTGCACTGAGACTGTCGGCTTGACCGCTGGGCACATTGACGTGTCTTTGTGGTACGTGGTCGACGCCAAGCGTTCGCAAAACATCCACTTTGATACGAGCGAGTTCCATACCGTTCAGTGGTTTGCTTTCGAGAATATTCCTTTGCAGCGCAGTGATCCGCACATGGGTCGCTTCATTGCCAAGTTAAGCGCGCATGCAAACAGAGGACCCGCGGAGCCCGCTGGCGATTAAGCCGGGCCCCGCGTGGGTGCCACGCAAGGCAGCACCGCCGTGAACGTGGTGCCTTTGCCCACCGCACTGACCAGTTCGAGCGTACCGCCCAGCATGCCGGTGGCGATGTTGAACGCAATGCTCAGCCCCAGACCGCTGCCGCCCTGGCCCAAGCGGGTCGTAAAGAAAGGGTCGAAGACTTTGCCCAGGTTCGCGTCCGGTATGCCGCAACCATCGTCCTTGAAGGCGATGCGGACGCTGTCTTCGCCGTTGCGTGTACAACTGATCCAGATGTTGCCAGCGGCATTGTCTGGAAAAGCGTGGGCCAGCGCGTTCGTGAAGAAGTTGACGATGAGCTGACCCAGTGGCCCGGGGTAGCTGTCCATCGCTATGTTGGCTTGCAGATCCACATGCACGGAGATCGGTCGGCCGCGCATCTGGTACTCCAACGTGGACAGCACCTCTGCAATGGTCTGGTCCACGTTGAAGTTGCGCCGGTGCTCCGCCGTCTGGTCTACCGCCACCTGTTTGAAGCTGTCGATCAGGTGGGCGGCGCGGTGCAGGTTTTTCTCGACCAGGAGCGCGGCACCAATGCTGTCGACCTTGTACTCATTGAAGTCACTGCGCTTGATGGCGCCGGCATCCATCCTGGCGCCAATATCCTGGGTGCGTGCGCGCAGCGCGCTGGCGGCCAGCAAGGCATTGCCCACCGGCGTATTGAGCTCGTGGGCCAGCCCGGCAACCATATTGCCGAGCGCAGCCAGCTTCTCGGAGCGTACGAGTTCGTTTTTGATGGTCAGGTTGGCACGCAGCGTGTCCGTCAACTCGGCGTTGGTCGTCTCCAGTTCTTCGGTGCGCTGCCGCACGCGCTGCTCCAGATCGGCATTCAGTTCGCGCAGCTGCCACTCGCCATCCATGCGCGCGGCCTCACTGGCATGCAGGTCAGTCAGCATCTGGTTATAGGCCTGCGTCATCAGTCCGAGTTCGCCCGCGGGGGGTAGCGCAATCGGTTGGGCCTTGCCTTGGCCTACCGCCGCCAAGTGCTGCGTCAGCACCCGCACCGGCAGCAGCATTCTGCGCACCAGCAGCGCGATCAGCACGAAGAGCAGCAAGCTGGCAACCAAGGCGAAGCCCACAACGGTATTCGCAGACTGGTGAAATGGCTGGCGCACCTCGGCCATCGGAAAGTTGGCACCCAGAATCCAGCCCAAGGATTTGAGTTCGACAAAGGTGGCCAGCGCATGCAGACCGGTGGAGTTGACCGTCTCGGTCGTGCCCTGAAAATGCTCGTCAATGGCGCGATCCAGCCCCTTGTTTTGCCCAGGCCTGGCAGCCAGTTCCATTCTGCGTGCAGGGTCAGGGTGCAACAGCATCGTGCGGTCACGGGTCAGAAGGTACAAATAGCCGGTATCGCCGACCTTGACCTGGGACAGTCCACCCGCGTAGTTTTTGTCCAAAAGTTGCAGGCTGCCCTGGATGACGCCGATAAGCGACTGGTCCGGACCAAAGACCGGCGCGCTCAGCGCTATCAGCGGCGCCTTGGGTGCCCCCGGGATGGCAAAGGGCGCGCTGATCTGTGGCTCGCGCAGGCTCAGTGTGCGCCGCACGAGCTGGGTCTCCGTGTCGGTGATCGTCGCGGAGCGGTTGGCGGACACCGTTGCGGGGCTGGCAGCGACCAGGTGCCCCGCGGTGTCGAACAGAAACAGGCCTTGGTTGAAGTTGCGCTGCAAGAATGTGCGCGAATCCAGGAAACGTTGCGCCTCTTTGGGATTGCCCAGCAACTTGCTGTCCACCAGCTTGCCGGCGCCTGCCAGCGTGGTGTGCACGGTGCCGATCTTTCCCTCTATCGACTCTGCATAGCCCTGCAGCGTGGTCAGCTGGTGGCGGCCCGCCAGCATGACATAGCGTTCCTCAAAAAATTGCAGCGACAACCAGACGGCCACGCCGAAGACAGCAGTGAAGATGCCACTGAGCAAGAGTGCTGTGCGAGTGGCCAATGTCATAGAGAACCCAACGATGCGACAGTCCCAATGTCAGCCTTGGCTGGCCATTTGTCAATACACAGGCCGCAGGAAACCCCGTTTGAGGCGCTTTTTCTATTGCGCTACAAACACCTTGGCCTTGCGGGGTGTCAACTCCAGGGTTTCGCCTTCCTTGAAGGCCATTTCGGCGAACTGCTGCGCGGGAATCTGCGCCTCGATGATGTCGCCGCTGCCTGCGGCTGATGCGTCCAGTGGCAGCAATTCCAGCCGTGCGATCGGCCCGACCACAATGGCGCGTACCAGTTTGGCCGGGATGCCGCGCGGGCCATTGCTGCCGGCTGGATGGCTACCTGCGACATAGCGGCGTACATCCAGGTCGTGCGGCCGCACGTAAGCAAAGGCCTTCGCGTCCTGTGTCTGGCTGTGCTCGGGGCTGGCCAAACGCACGCCGTGGTGGTCGGCACCGATCAGCATCTCACCCTCATGCGCACGGCCGTTGAACAGATTCACGTCACCCAAAAAGCCATAGACAAAGGGGCTGGCCGGGTGGTCCCACACCTGCTGGGGTGAGCCGATCTGCTCGACCCTGCCGCTGTTCATCAGCACCACGCGGTCGGCCACTTCAAGCGCCTCTTCCTGGTCATGGGTCACAAAGATGCTGGTGACGTGCAGGTCGTCGTGCAGGCGGCGCAACCAGCGGCGCAATTCTTTGCGCACCTTGGCATCGAGCGCGCCAAAGGGCTCGTCCAGCAGCAGTACCTTGGGCTCTACCGCCAGCGCGCGGGCCAGCGCAATGCGCTGGCGCTGGCCGCCGGACAACTGCGCCGGGTAGCGGTCGGACAGCCAATCCAGCTGCACCAGACCCAGCAACTCGTGTACCTTTTGCTTGATGACCGCTTCGGACGGGCGCACGGCCCGTGGCTTCATGCGCAGACCAAAGGCCACGTTGTCGAACACGCTCATGTGGCGGAACAGCGCATAGTGCTGGAACACAAAGCCCACGTTGCGCTCGCGCACATGCACGTCGGTCGTGTCTTCGCCGCTGAACAAAATGTTGCCCTGGTCAGCCGTCTCCAAACCGGCAATGATGCGCAGCAGTGTGGTCTTGCCGCAGCCCGAGGGGCCCAGCAGCGCGACCAGTTCGCCCGACTCTATGTCCAGGCTCACATCGCGCAGGGCCTTGAAGGTGCCGAAGTCTTTGCTGACGTTGCGGATAGCAATGCTCATGGTATTTCTCGAAAATATTTCAGGGCTGGGCGACCATGGGACGCTCAGGTGGCAATGCTGCCGCAGCTTTTTGCTCGCGCTCAAACCGCCACTCGACAAAGGACTTGATGACCAGCGTGACCAGGGCCAAGAGGGCCAGCAGCGAGGTCACCGCAAACGCAGCCACCGATTGGTACTCGTTGTACAAAATTTCCACGTGCAGCGGCATGGTGTTGGTCTGGCCGCGGATGTGGCCGGATACTACCGACACCGCACCAAACTCACCCATGGCCCGGGCGTTGCACAAGATCACGCCGTAGATCAGTCCCCATTTGATGTTGGGCAGCGTCACATACCAGAAGGTCTGCCAACCACTCGCGCCCAGCACCTGTGCGGCCTGCTCTTCCTCGGTGCCCTGGGCCTGCATCAGCGGGATCAATTCCCGGGCAATGAAGGGAAAGGTCACGAAGATCGTCGCCAGCACAATGCCGGGCACAGCGAAAACAATCTTGATGTCATGCGCCTGCAGCCATGGGCCGAACCAGCCCTGCGCACCAAACATCAGCACATAGATCAGGCCCGCCACAACAGGAGACACCGAAAACGGCAAGTCCACCAGCGTCGTCAAGAAGGCCTTGCCCTTGAATTCGTACTTGGCAATAGCCCAGGCAGCAGCCACGCCAAACACCAGGTTCAGCGGTACCGCAATGGCAGCGGTGATCAAAGTTAGGCGGATCGCGCTCCAGGCATCGGGCTCTTTGAAGGCATCCAGGTAAGCATCTAGCCCCTTGCGCAGGGCTTCGGCACAGACGGCCGCCAAGGGCAGTATCAGGAACAAGAAGATAAAACCCAGCGCCAGGCCAATCAGCGTCCACTTGACCCAGGCCGGCTCGGTGGTGCCAGAGCTTGCGCGCCGTACGGTGGTATTACTGTTCATGACTGTGCCCCGGATCGGCGGCGCTGCCAGGCTTGCAGTGCATTGATGAGCAGCAACATTGCGAACGAGATGACCAGCAACACAACAGCCACCGCGGTGGCACCCGCGTAGTCATACTGCTCCAGCTTGCCGATGATGATCAGCGGTGTGATCTCGGACACCATGGGCATATTGCCGGCGATGAAGATGACGGACCCGTATTCGCCAATGGCGCGCGCAAAGGCCATTGCAAAGCCGGTCAGCAGCGCGGGCGCCACGGTGGGGAAGATCACGTAGCGAAAAGTCTGCCAGCGCGTCGCACCCAGGCAAGTGGCGGCTTCTTCCAGTTCCTTTTCGGCATCTTCCAGCACTGGCTGCACGGTGCGCACGACAAAGGGCAGGCCGATGAAGATCAACGCAATCACAACACCGTTGCGGTTAAAAGCCAGTTGGATGCCGTGCGGCTCCAGCAGGCTGCCGATCCAGCCGTTGCTGGCCAGCAGCGCGGTCAGCGATATGCCGGCCACGGCAGTGGGCAACGCAAACGGCAGGTCCACCAGCGCATCAATAATCTTCTTGCCGGGGAAGCTGTAGCGCACCAGCACCCAGGCAATCAAAAGACCAAAGACGGCGTTGACCACCGCGGCAATGAAGGATGCACCAAAGGTCAGCCGGTAGGCGGCCATAACCCGTGGGCTGCTGACTGCAAACACAAATTGATCCCATGTCAGCGTGAAGGTCTTGAACACCAGCGCCGACAGCGGGATCAGCACGATGATGCTCAAGTAGAACAAGGTGAAGCCCAGCGTCAGCTTGAAGCCTGGCAGCACACGGCGCGTGGGCCGTCTCGCCGGCCGCGATGCCTGCGGCCAGTCGGTCGTAAGCGAAGCCGACATGCGCTTACTTGACCGTGTACAGCTTGTCGAACTGACCGCCGTCGTTGAAATGCGTCTTCTGCGCCTCCGCGAAAGAGCCAAAGTACTCTTCTGCCCGGAACAGCTGGATGGGCTTGAAGGTGCTGGCGTACTTCTGCAACAAGGCCGGGTTGGTGGGGCGGATCGCGTGCTGGGCCGCAATCTCCTGGCCTTCGTCGGTGTACAGGAAGTTCAGGTAAGCCTTGGCTTGCTCGGCGGTACCCTTCTTGGCCACCGTGCGTTCGACCACGGCAACCGGGTTCTCGGCCACGATGGATACCGTGGGGTGAATCGCATCCACCTTGCCAGCACCAAATTCCTTGTCGACCGAGACCACCTCGGATTCAAACGTGATCAGCACATCGCCGATATTGCGTTGTAAAAAGATCGTGGTGGCGTCACGCCCGCCCTTGGCCAGCACCGGCACATTCTTGTACAGCTTGGCGACAAACTCGGCCGCCTGCGCGTCGGTGCCGCCCTTTTTGCGGACCTGGCCCCAGGCCGCCAGATAGGCCATGCGCCCATTGCCGCCAGTCTTGGGGTTGACGACGATGACCTGCACGCCGGGCTTGATCAGGTCGTCCCAGTCCTTGATGCCCTTGGGGTTGTTGTTGCGCACCAGGAACAGCATCGTGGAGCTGGTGGGTGCGGCGTTGTTGGGGAATTTCTTGGCCCAGTCCTTGGCGACCGCGCCGGTGCTGGCCAAAAAGTCGACGTCGGTCGTGGTGTTCATGGTCACCACATCGGCGTCCAGGCCATCATTGACAGCCCGCGCCTGGGCGCTGGAGCCGCCGTGCGACTGGTCGATCTTGATGTCCTTGCCGGTGGTTTTCTTGTAGTTGGCGATGAAGGCGGTGTTGATGTCCTTGTAGAACTCGCGCGCCACGTCGTACGACGCATTCAGCAACGTGGTCTGGGCTGCTACCAAATTACTAGCGCTAAGTGCAATAACGGCGAGGGCTAGCGTCGCTTTTTGTTTGAAGCTCATGGGGCATCCAGTGTTTTCGGAAGCTGGAAACGGGGAGTCCAGCAAAGTGTTTCCGCGATTCTGCCCAGTTAGGCCTGGGCTTCCAACGAATTCTTAGTTGTTTGTATATTCCAGCATCTCTACCGCACGCGAAAGATTTCGCCATGATTCAACACATCGCCATCCTCCTGGTCTTGCTGGCCAGTCTGGGTTCTGCTCCCGCAGGGGCCGCTTCCCCGCATCCCATGCAGACCGCAGACGCAGAGGCCCTGCGCACCGTGGCCGAAGCCCAGATCTCGCCCGACGGGCAGTGGGTGGCCTACACGGTGCAGACGGCAAACGCAGAAAAAGACAAGCTGCAAAAAGACCTGTGGATGAGCAGCACCGACGGCAAGCAGCACGTGCGCCTGACGCATGCGGGAGACGTCAACGGCAAACCCCGCTGGGACCCGCAGGGCCAGTGGCTGGCATTCCTCGCATCGCGCGGGGAAGACGAGGCCGCGCGCAAGAACGCCCAAGTGTGGCGTCTGAGCCGCAGCGGGGGCGACGCCGAGCAGGTCACCACCAGCAAGAGCGGCATCAGCGACTACCGCTGGTCGCCTGACGGCAAGCAGATGGTGCTGGTGGTGCCCGACGTGGACCCGCGCGAAGAACCCGAGCAGATGGAAGGCTGGAAGCGCAAGACCAAGCCACCCATCGTCATCGACCGGTTCAATTTCAAGAAAGACATTGACGGTTATCTAAGCGCGCTGAAAAACCATTTGTATGTGTTGGACCTGGCCACGTCCAAGCTCAGCCCACTGACCAGCGGCAGCTTTGGCGAGACCGCGCCGGCCTGGTCGCCGGACGGGCGGCAGATGGCGTTTCTGAGCAACCGCTCCGCAGAAGCGGATCGCACAGAGGAAACCAGCCTGTGGGTGATGGACATGCCCACGCAGGCAGGCCAGCAAGCGGCCGCGCCACGCAAACTAGCCACCTTCACCACCGACGAAGACAGCTACCCGTTGTGGAGCCCCGATGGCCGCCACCTGGCTTTCCTGATGGGCGGCGGGGTGCGCCTGTCAGCCTACCAGCGCTACCGCTTGGCCCGGGTCAGCCGGGACGGTGGGCCGGTGGACGTACTAAGCCAAGGGCTGGAGCGTGGCTTCCAGAACGCCATCGCCTGGGCACCGGATGGACGCAGCCTGTATGGCACCGTCGACGATGACCGCAGCAGCTATGTGGTGCGTGTCGACGCGGGCCCGGGTAGCGTCAACGCGGTAGAGCGGCTCACGCCCACCCAGGCCAGCGCCTCCTACCTCTCCATCGCAGGTGACGGCACGCTGGCCGTGTTGGCTGGCAATGCCAAGCAGCCGGACGAAGTGCACCTGTTCAAACACGCAGGCAAAACATCTGCTTTGCAACGTCTGACGCACCACAACGACGACTGGGTGGCAGCCCTGCAATGGGGCCAAACGCGGGAATTCAGCGCTGCCAGCAAGGACGGAACCGAGGTACATGGCCTGGTAACACTGCCCCCCAACTACCAGGCAGGACAAAAATATCCCACGGTGCTGTTCATACACGGCGGCCCCAATGGACAAGACGGGCACCGCTTGGGCGGGTTCAATGAGGTGATGCGCGAACTGCTGAGTGCCCGTGACTATGTGGTGTTGCAGGCAAACTACCGCGGCAGCAGCGGCCGGGGCGATGCCTACCAGCAAGCCATCTACGCAGACTGGGGCAACAAGGAAGTGCAAGACCTGTTGGGGGCCGTGGACTGGGCGGTGCAGCAAGGCATAGCCGATCCGGCGCGCCTGGGCCTGGGCGGCTGGAGCTATGGCGGCATATTGACCGACTATTTGATTGCCAGCGACACACGCTTCAAAGCTGGCGTCAGCGGTGCCGGCAGCGCCAACCAGCTCAGCATGTTCGGCTCCGACCAGTACAGCGTGCAATACGAACGCGAAATGGGGCCACCGTGGAAGGCGCAAGACCTGTGGATCAAGGTGTCCTACCCATTCTTCCATGCCGACCGCATACGCACACCCACACTATTTTTGGGTGGCGAGTCGGACTTCAACGTGCCCATCAGCGGTGGCGAACAGATGTACCAGGCCCTGAAGACGCTGGGCGTGGATACGCAATTGGTGATCTACCCAGGCCAAAACCACAGCCTCAAGCTGCCAAGCTACCGGCGTGACGTGCAGCAGCGCTACCTGGACTGGTTTGAGAAATACCTTCGAAGCTGAACCAGCCCTCACCCATCAACGATTGCAGCAGCGCCAGCCCCAGTGGCCACGCGCCAAAGCCGGCTTCCACATTGATATGCCCCGCGTTTTGCAGGCGCACAAACTCACTGCCCCAGGCACGCGCATAGGCACCGGCCGTGCGCACTGGGCAATAGGGGTCATTGCTGCTGGCCACCAGAATGCTGCGATAGGGCAAGGACTGGGAGGGCACCGGTGCAAAGTCCGCCAAAACACTGCGGCGCTCAGGGTCGGCAGGGGCTACCAGCAATGCGCCTTGGATGCGCGCCGCGGCTTCGGGCGGGAGATGTGTGGTGGCGATGCAGCCCAGGCTGTGGGCTGCAACCACCACCGGGCCATCGGACGCCAATATCTGGCGCGACAGCGAATCCACCCAGGCCTTGCGCGCCGGCGCTACCCAGTCATCTTGCTGTGTGCGCTGCGCACCGGGCAAGCTGTAGGCCCATAGCGTCTGCCAGTGGCCTGGCCCGGAGTCACGCCAGCCGGGCACGATGATGATGGTGGGTGCGGTTGCCATCGGTTGCTGTTGCCAAGGGTGAAGCGGATTGTGAGCAGCTCTTCGCAAAAGTCCAACAACTATGTTGTTCTTTGTTTATGTGCGTATCGGGATATGGATTTGCCCGAGAGTACGCTACTTTTTTATAGCTGCTTACGCGCACTGCATGAGGGCTGTAACCCCATTTGACGTATGACGCGAAGAGTCGAGCCTAGCGCCGCTTGCGTGCGGTCCAGCGCTGCAAGCCCATGCCCACGAGCATGGAGGGCAGCACCCACAGGGCCTCGGGGTTGCCAAAGCCCAGCGAGGCCACGGCCGGCCCCGGGCAGTAGCCAGCCAGGCCCCAACCAACACCGAACAGCGCTGCGCCCACCACTAGCCGCGCATCGACAGCAGTTAGCACTGGCCAGAAAAACTGCACGTCCAGCAGCGGTGCCGACCGCTTCTTGATGAAGAAGTGGGCCACGGCGTACAGGCCCGTCGCGGCGGCCAGCACGAACAGCAGGCTGGCATCCCACTGGCCGGCGATGTCCAGAAAATCCAGCACCTTGCGCGGGTCAGTCATTTGCGCCACGGCCAGGCCCAGGCCAAACACCGTGCCGCTTATCAAAGCGACCAGACCACGCAAGATGCCACCGCTGGCGCTCATGGTGCAACGCCCACAACATGCCGCACGACAAAGCTTGTGGCGATCGCAACCGACACGAAGGTGACGGTGGCCACCAACGAGCGCAGCGACAAACGCCCCAGCCCGCAGACGCCATGTCCGCTGGTGCAACCACTGCCCAGCGATGTGCCAAAGCCGGTCAGCAAGCCGGCAACCACCAGCAACGCAACCGGAAAGCCCTGGCGGCCACCCACCACGCCCACGCCCGACCACGCGTAGTACGCCCCGGCACCCAGCACCAGGCCCAGCAGAAACAGCATGCGCCAAAGGTTCTCGCGCACCGGCTTGGCAAGCGCGTTGCCCATAATGCCGGCGACGCCTGCGATACGGCCGTTGAGCAACAAGAGCAGCACGCCAGCCAGGCCGATGAGCAACCCGCCGAGTGCGGCAGACAGAGGTGTAAAGTGGTGCATAGACCCGCTATGGTAATGGGCAAGGGCCTCTGGACCATACACAGCTTCATGCCAACAGTGGGAGCGGGAGCGGGGCAGTCGTCTGATACCCTTTGGGTTCACCGCCGCAGCAAACTTCGAATCCAAATCACGTTTCTCCGCGTATTCAGCTGTGAAACTGATCTCAGGCGCGAAATACCAAATGACCCAACGACACGTAGCCCACACCACCGGCCAGAAGGCCCTGGTGTGGTTGCTGCTGCTCGCTGTATCTCTGTTGGGGCTGACCATCACGCAACAACAGGTTTTAGGCTCGTTGCACAAACACTCCGGCCTAGCGCCGCAAACCCACGCCACATTTGTATTCACGGCAGTTTCTGAGCTGGCCAGCGATTGGACAGCACGGTGGGAGCAACAGAAGGCGTGGGGCCATGGACAATTCTTGAGCGTCGCCCCGGAACCGTTGCTGTGGCCCCCCCACAACCGGCCAGCAACCCGCGAAAGCCTCGGCCATACGCATGACCATGACGCGCTTGAGCGCCACCACCATGCGCCCGGCGATACCAGTGTTCTCGCCTTGGACGGAGCAGCAAAAGCAGCCGATAACGCCGATAGCCCCGTCAACGCTGCGGCTTTGTTGTTGCCCACCGTCGGTACGCCCAGGGGCGTGTTGGCCTTTGAGGCCGTCCATGGCGGCAGCGGCCCTTGGCCCGTGGGGCACGCGGCCACCCTTGCCTCCCGGCACATCCCACCACCCTTGCGCCCTCCGCGTCTTCAAATCCCATCGGTCGTTGCGGCGTAACTGTGCGCGGCAGCGGCACACGTACCGCGCGTCTGCGCCACCCCACTGAATCTGCATAACCCCGTCCGCGAGCCCTGCCGTGGACGTGTCGCCTTGCTGGCGCACAGATTCTGTTGGGCCCCACCCGTTGTTCAAATCCATTCCAGGAGTCCCCTGTGGAAACTCGCTCCCCTTTTAAACGCCCATCCAAGGCCAACACCCGCTTGATCGCCCCCTCCCGCAGCACCATCTCCCGGGCTTGCATGCTTTGCATGGCGCTCGCCGCGGCACCGGCCTTCTCACAATCGTCGGCAAGCACAGCTAGTACCACCTCTGACCCGGCTGCCGCTTTGGCGCCAGTGGTCATTCGGGGCACGTATGACAACGCCGTCGGCACCTCCGATGCCGCCAGCCAAGGCGTGGTCACGTCAAAGCTGATCGAAAACCGCCCGACATTGCGTCCAGCCGAGGTACTGGAGTTTGTGCCCGGAGTCATCGTTACGCAGCACAGCGGCGACGGCAAAGCCAACCAATACTTTCTGCGCGGCTTCAACCTCGACCACGGAACCGATTTCGCCACCTACGTGGACGGCATGCCCGTCAACATGCCAACGCACGCCCATGGCCATGGCTACAGCGACCTGAACTGGCTGATTCCCGAACTGGTGAACCGCATCAGCTACAAAAAGGGTCCTTACTTTGCGGACGAGTGCGACTTCAGTTCGGCCGGCGTGGCGCGGCTCGGGCTGTTCGACACCCTGCCAGAGGGCATTGCGTCCCTCACGCTGGGTGAAAACAGCTACGCCCGTGCGCTGCTGAGCCAGTCCGTTCCCTGGCAGGACGGCAAGCTGCTCTACGCATTGGAAACCGCCCACAACAACGGCCCTTGGCAAGAGCCCGAGCGCTTTCACCGGGCCAACGGTGTCTTGCGCTACAGCACCAACACCGAGAGCGCTAAAACCAGCTTCACCGCCATGGCCTACACCGCAGCCTGGCATTCCACCGACCAGATTCCACAACGCGCTGTAGACCAGGGCCTGGTGTCCCGCTTCGGCGCGCTGGACCCTACCGACGGCGGCAACACCGAACGCTACAGCCTGTCCTTTCAAACCGAGCGCAAGGCGGACACCGGCACCTTCAAGGCCAATGCCTACGCCATCGCATCCAAGCTGAATCTGGTGTCCAACTTCACCTACAACCTGGACCAGCAAGAACCGCCTGGCAACGCCGACCAGTTCATCCAGGCAGAAAACCGCACCGTGCTGGGCGGTGCCGCCAGCCGATCGTTTGCCACACCCTTCGGCGGCCTGGACAGTACAACCACCGTTGGCGCCAGCCTGCGCACGGACCGGCTGGACCCCGTCGGTCTGTACCAGGGCCTTGCCGGGCAGCGCACCGCGACCGTACAAGAGAGCCAAGTGCGCCAAAGCCTGTTGGGTGTGTACGCAGAAAACTCCACCGCATGGACACCGACCTTTCGCACCCTGTTGGGGCTGCGCCACGACCGCATGGACGTCGACGTGCGCAGCTCCATCGCCGACAATTCGGGCCAAAACAGCGCCGACCTGACCAGTCCCAAGCTGTCATTGATACTGGGGCCGTGGAACCAGACCGAGTTTTTTGTAAACCTTGGAGGCGGCTTCCACAGCAACGATGCCCGGGGCGCTACAGCGCGCATCGCACCGAAGGAAGGAACTCCGATAGACCCGGCTCCCGCGCTGGTGCGCACGACCGGCAGCGAGCTGGGGTTGCGCACAGAAGCCATCCCGGGGCTGCAAAGTTCTCTGGCACTGTGGCAACTCGACATTGGCTCGGAGTTGGTTTTTTCCGGTGATGCGGGCGATACCGCGGCCAGCGGCGCCAGCCGGCGCTACGGTGTCGAATTCAACAACCACTACCGCGCTACACCGTGGTTGCTGCTTGATGCCGACATTGCCTTCTCGCGTGCCGCGTTCAATGCACCGCAGGGTGATGCGCCGAACGCTGGGCGCTATATACCCGGCTCGGTTGAAACCGTGGTGTCAGTGGGGGCCACAGTGAGCGATAGGGGCCCGTGGTCGGGTCAGTTCCAGTTGCGCTACTTTGGTCCGCGGCCTTTGATCGAAGACAACAGCCAACGCTCCGATGCCACAACGCTGGCCTACTTGCGCGTGGGTTACCAGCTCAGCCGCAAAACCAAACTCGCGCTGGACGTGTTCAATGTGTTTGACAGCAAAGCCAGTGACATCGACTACTACTATGTATCGCGGCTCAAAGGTGAACCGGTGGAGGGGGTTGCGGACCGGCACTTTCACCCGGTGGAGCCACGCAGCGTGCGCTTGACATTGACCTCACATTTTTGAGGTGTGCCGGAACTGCGCAGGGGCACTCTACGCGTTAAACGCCGTACGGTGCTCCAGCCACTGCCGGGGCGACATGCCCGCGCGTTGTGCAAATACACGGGACAGGGCTGACGCGTTCGCGTAGCCCAACTCCTGGGCGATGTGTTTCACTGAGCGCCCTTGGTGGAGCTGCTTCTTGGCCAAGGCCATGCGCCAATCGGTCAAGTAGTCTGCCGGGCCAACACCCACGACTTTTTTGAACCGCGTCGCAAACGCGCTGCGCGACATCACCGCCTGGTCTGCCAAGGTCTCTACCGACCATGGCGCCTGCGGGCTCTCGTGCATGGCGGTGAGTGCGCGGGCCAGTTGGGGGTCCGCCAAGCCGGACACCAGGCCCATCGCCACACCGCCCTCCTCACCATGGTCCAGCAGCCAGCGCAGCAGCTGCAGCAGCACCACTTCGAACAAACGGTCCACCATCAGTCGGTGGCCGCAGCGCAGCTGGTCTGCCTCTTGGAACAGCAGGTCCAACGCAGCCGACAGGCGTGGGACGCTGGCCAACGGCAGCACGATCAGCGGCGGCAAGGCCCGTACCAGCGGATGGCTGGCACCACCCTCAAAGTGGACAGACGCGCACGTGAAATCCGAGCCCTCTTCGGGCGCGTTGTGGAACTGATGGGCCAGGGGCTGGGGGTAGAAAAACAGCGTGGGCTCTCGCGCCTCAATGCGCCGCAGCACCTGCGCGCCCTTGCTGTGGGTGACCACCATCTCACCCTTGCGCAGCACATGAAAGAAGCCCCTGCCGGGCTCTGCATCGAAGGTGCTGACACCACATAGCGCACCGGTGTGGAACAGCCGCGCCGACACCTGGAATCGCTCCAACAGCGACGAGAGCCTGTCCAAAGCCTGGATGGGGTGAGTACTCATTTTGTACGAATGGGTATGTTTTATGGATTAACAGATACCAATGATACGCGCCAAAGGGCGAAACTTCTTTCTGTGCAGCGTTGCACCACTCCAACTGAAGAGGTATTTCCATGACATTGCATTCAACACTCACGCGACTCACCGTGGCCTTGGCCTGTGCCGGTACTGCGCATGCCGCAGTGGCACACGACGGCACGCACACGGGCGGCATCCAAACCGCGCCCAGCGCCAAGGTCAAAGCGCCGTTTGACGTTTTCCATACGCGCATCACCACTGAGGGCAACATCGCGACCTTCCATATCGCGGTGTCGGGCAAGGCCGGCGCCAACAAGCCGGGCAAGACCGGCAAGCTGGCCGGCAGCACCGTGTTCTCCTACGTGTGGCCGACCACCATAGACCCGTCCGCCGTAGGTTTCGAAGCCAAAAGCGGCATCCTGGCCTTTGCGGTGACCAGCCACCCCGATTTCAACGACACCCCGCTGTTCGCCGGCGGTGGTGGCGAATGGCACTCGCACTGGGTCGTGCTGCAGACCGATGAAGCCTGCGGACCAGGCGCCTTGAAGGTGGTGGATATTCCCGAAGGCGCCAAGCCCAAGTTGCCCAAGACATGGCCTGGCCTGCCCATCCTGATCGACAGCCCCGGCTGGAACCCGGTGTTCAAAGGCAAATCGCTGGAGGTCAAGGTGCCGTTCGACGACATTGGCGTCGTCCAGGCAGCCAGTTTTGATGGCGTGACGGCCGCGTTGCGCGTCAATGCCAGCGTGCACAACCCGCTGCTGTGCGTGGCAGACGTCTTCAAAGTCGCCTCGGGCAATTTGTCGCTACCCGGCAAAGTCGACCACTGATCCTGATCCCCCAACCCTTCACTTTCACTTCAAGGAAACTTACCATGTCACGCGTACAACTTATCAACCCGACCGACACCACAGCCGAGCGCCAGGTTTTGCTGGCCCAGGTCCATAAAGCCTTTGGCGCGACGCCCAATATGTTCAAGGCGGTAGCCAACTCGCCCGCTGCGCTGAAGAGCATGTGGGGTGCTTTTGGCGCACTCGGCTCGGGCGTATTGGGGGCCAAACTGGGCGAGCAGATCGCCGTGGCCATTGCCGACCAGAACCGCTGTGAATACTGCCTGGCAGCCCACACGGTGCTGGGCAAGGGGGCTGGCGCCAGTGCGGATGAAATGTCAGCTGCGCAAGCCGGCCGCTCTGCAGACCCCAAGACGCAAGCCGCGCTGGACTTCGCACGCAAGATCGTGCGCAACCGCGCACAACTGTCGAATGACGACATCGCCGCACTGCGCGCTGTAGGCTACACCGACGAGCACATCGTCGAGATCCTGGCCCATGTCGCGCTGAACATCTTCACCAACTATGTCAACGTGGCGTTCGATGTGCCGCTGGACTTTCCCAAGGTGAACCTGAACCCGGTCGTCTGATCAGGTCTCTTTTTTCGGAGCATCGGGGTCTGCCTTCTTCAGACCCCGAATGTTCATTGCAGCCAGGCAAAACTGCAGCGCTACCAGGGCCCATGCATGTGCGGGCCAGCCCCATACGACCCACAGGCAGTTGCTCGCAAAGAAGGTCCAAAACCCCCAGAACCGCAAGCGCTCGCGGGTTGAGCCCACCAACCACGCAGCCGCTACCGACGCGGCAAACGCAGGCCATTGCAAGAGGTCGATCCAATCCATGGCCCCTCCACCACTGCGGGTTCAAGTTTCGATGGGCCATCTTATTTTTTGCACGCTATGGCATCTGTGCGACCCCGCACACGCTCTCTGCTAAAACACGATGACCGCCTCGCCCTTGACATTGGGGTTGAACATTGCTATCAAAAAGTGAGCTGCTTACGCGCGTCCGGCGGGGGCTACAGACTAAAGTCGCTTAAGGCTGACCAGCGTGATGGCCAGCGCGGCTGGCGTGACTGCTTTGATTGCTCAGCGCTTCACGTAGATCTGGTCAAAGCTGCCGCCATCGGCAAAGTGCTCCTTGTCCGCCTTGGCCCAGCCACCAAAGGCCTCATCGATCTTGAACAGTTTGATGGGCGCGAACTGTTTGATGTACTTGGCCTTGGCCTTCTCCGACACGGCGGGGCGGTAGAAGTTTTTGCCGGCAATGTCCTGGCCTTCTTCGGTGCACAGGTATGCCAGGTAGGCCTGGGCTACGGCGCGGGTACCCTTCCTGTCCACGTTCCTGTCCACCACCGCAACGGCCGGTTCCGCCAAGATGCTCAAAGAGGGCGCGACGATGTCGAACTTGGAGCCGAATTCCTTTTCCAGCAGGTAGGCCTCGTTTTCCCAGGCGATCAGCACGTCACCCTGGTTGCGCTGCGCAAAGGTGATCGTGGAGCCACGGGCACCGGTGTCTAGTACGGGCACATTGCCATACAGCTTGGCAACAAATTCCTTGGCCTTGGCGTCAGAGCCGAACTTGCGCTTGGCAAATTCCCAGGCCGCCAGGTAGTTCCAGCGGGCGCCGCCCGATGTCTTGGGGTTGGGGGTGATGACCTTGACGTCCGGGCGGATCAGATCGTCCCAGTCCTTGATGTTCTTGGGGTTGCCCTGGCGCACGGCCAGCACGATGGTCGATGTGTACGGTGATGCGTTGTGTGGCAGCTTTTTCTGCCAATCGGGCGTGACCCAACCACCGTTTTTGACCAGCGCATCGGTGTCACCGGCCAGGCCTAGCGTGGCCACGTCAGCGTCCAGGCCGTCGATGATGGACCGGGCCTGCTTGCCCGAGCCCCCATGCGATTGCTTGATGGAGACGTCCTGGCCGGTCTTGGCATTCCAGTATTTCGTGAAGGCGGCGTTGAATTCGACATACAACTCGCGGGTGGGGTCGTAGGAGACATTCAGCAACTCGACCGGCTTTTGCGCCATGGCGCTGAGGCTGGCGCCAGCCAGTGCGGCGGTCAGGGCAAACGCGGTAAAGAACCGTCGGGAAGATGTGCGGGCAACCATGTGGACTCCAGAAAAATGCAACGCGAACAGTGCGATGGGTTGGATTCTGGAAGCCTCGCGTTAAAACTCGAACTACTGAATAATTGGTTTCAAATTACTTAAACATCTATTAGACGATAGCGGCGTTTGGCCCACAATCCAGAACCGACGACGATCCTCCGCAGTTTCATGCACAACGACAGTAGCAACCTGACCGGTCCGGGCTGCATGCCACGGCCCCGCCCACTGCGACAACCGCTGCGCGCTTGGTACCGTTTCGCCCTCACCACCACACTGCTCGTTACTGCGACTACCACTATGGCCATAGACCTCGCACCGCTCTGGGACTTCAGCAAGCCCGAAGTCAGTGAACAACGATTCCGCGTCAAGCTTGCTTCTGCCACCGGTGACGACGCACTGATTCTGCAGACCCAGATTGCGCGGACGTTTGGTCTCCGCAAAGACTTCTCTGAGGCCCAGAGCCTCCTCCAATCCATTGCCAAAGAGGTATCAACCGCCGGCCCCGAGGCCCGCGCCCGCTACGCGCTCGAACTGGGTCGCACCTACGCGTCCGCTGCGCACACGCCGCAAAACGTAACCGCGGAGTCCAAGCGTCTTGCGCGTGCGTCTTACGAAGACGCGCTTGCTATTGCCAAGCTTGCGCATCTGGATGGCTTGGCCATTGATGCCATTCACATGCTGGCATTCGTAGACACCGCGCCCGCTGATCAACTCAAGTGGGGACAAGAAGCCCTAGCCGTGGTGGAAGCGTCCTCGCAGCCGGAGGCCAAGAAATGGGAGGCATCCGTTCGGAACAACGTGGGCTACGCCCTGCACCAACTCGGTCAGTTTGACAAAGCCCTGGTCCAGTTCCAGCAAGCAGTCGTGCAGCGGGAGCAAGGCACGAATGCCGAGTCCATCCGGGTCGCGCATTGGATGGTGGCATGGACGCTGCGCGCCCTGGGTCGCATAGATGAGGCGCTGCAAACCCAATTACGTCTCGAACGTGAGTACGAGGCCGCCAAGGCGCCGAATCGCTACGTGTACGAAGAACTGGAGGCCCTCTACCGCGCCCGTGGCGACGCGGTCCGGGCGAAACACTATGCGGACCGCATGCAGGCGACTTTAGATTAGCCTCACCCAAACAGCTGCCCCCGCGCCACCCCTGTGATTGCCACCACACAGGGGTGGGTGATGCGCCGCTCCACAGAGACCGCGAAGAACTCGTCCACCAGTTCCTCTGTCCGCCCGATCACCTCCACACCAAACTGCGACACGGTGTCCCGCTCCATCACGGTAGGCGCAATAAACACCCCCCGCCCCTCGCGCCCAAACGCACTCATCAGCGCGCCGTCATCAAATTCGCCAATGATGCGCGGATGGATCTGGTGGCGGGTCATCCACCCCTCCAGCTGCTGGCGCACCGAGGCCTGGGCCCCGGGGATCAGCAACGGGAAGTCGTTCAGGCAGTGGGGAAACACCCCCTTGAGTTGCCCCTTCAGGGATGGAGCGCAGAAAAAGCTCATGGCCGTGCGGCCCAATGGGTGGTTGAAAGCCTTGACGTTCAGGCGCTTGGACATCGGCTCGTCGGCAATCACCAGGTCCAGCCGATTCAGCGCCAGCTGGGCCAGCAGGTCGGGGAACTTGCCCTCGTGGCAGACCAGACGCACGGGCTCAGCCACCGCCAGCGCCGGCTCCAACAAGCGGTAAGCGATGGATTTGGTTACCGAATCAGCCACGCCAACCCTGAAATCCAGCAGCCGCTGGCCGCCATGGGCCTGGCGCACGGCGGTTTCCAGCTCGGTGCCCAGCGCAAAGATCTGGTCGGCGTAACCCATCGCCAGGTGGCCGTCTTCGGTCAGCTCCAGCTTGCGCCCACTCTTACGGAACAATTTGCGGCCAAACCAGTCTTCCAATAGCTTGATCTGGCCTGACAAGGTTTGCGGCGTAGTGTGTAATTGCTCACCTGCGCGCATGATGCCGCCGGCTTTGGCCGTAACCCAGAAGTAGTGAAGGTGTTTGAAGTTCATGGCGGCTCAATACTTCCGTTTTTACGAAGTTAAATTGTTACAAATTCGAATTTACGCGAAGCATTGTGGCGCATACATTCATATTTCACCAGCCACCTTTTGAGCTGGAAGGAGTAAACCCCATGCGATTGAGTACACGCGGCCGATTTGCCATCACTGCCATGATTGACCTGGCCTTGCGCCAGACATCCACGCCCGTGCCGCTGGCCGATCTGGCACAACGCCACCGTATTTCCATGTCCTATCTCGAGCAGATGTTTGCCAAGCTGCGCCACCAGGGCCTCGTCGAAAGCACCCGCGGCCCGGGCGGCGGTTACACGCTGGCCCGCGCGGCAGCCACTATTTCGGTGGCCGACATCGTCGGCGCGATTGAAGACGGCGCCAGCGCCCCGCAAACCGAAGGCAGCCCGCGCGAGACCTCGGCCAGCGCCCAAGCCATGACCCAGGATTTGTGGGACGCGCTGCAAACCACGGTGCTGGCCTACCTGAAGACGGTCACGCTGCAAAGCCTGGCCGATGAGCAAAAGGCCAAGGGATTCCAGGTGCAAGAGCGCCGACCGGTGCAAAAGGGCGTGTTTGCCAAGCCCAAGCAGGAAAAGCCCCGCGCCAGCACGCCGAACTCGGTGTTTGCGCTGGCCAACGCCTGGGCCGGCCGCGGTTAGTTTTTAGCGCAAGCCTCAATGTCACTATGAAATTCATAGCGGCTTACGCGCGCTGCACGAGGGCTACAGCCCGATTGGACACTCAGGCTTTGGCTGCAGCCGGCCTTGCCGCCCCTTTGCGGTGTTCGTCCGGCGTGGTGCCCACTAGGCGCTTGAACATGCTGATGAAGGCGGACGCGCTGCCGTAGCCTAGGTCGAGCGCGATGGTCTCCACGGTCTGACCGGCCACCAGCATCGGCATGGCCCTGACCACGCGCAGACGCTGGCGCCATTCAGCCACCGACATGCCCAGGTCGCGCTGGGCGCGGCGCATCATCGTGCGTTCGGTGCTATGGGCGGCCCGGGCGAGTTCCGCCAACGAGCGGTTGTCACCTGGCTGCGCCTGCAGCACGCGCAGCACGGCACTCAGCGCCGGGTCGTCGGAGCCAGGCAGGTAGCTGCCGGCGCGTGGGGCTTGGGCCAATTGGTCCAGCAACACCTGCAGCAGGCGCGCCCCTTCAGCCGTGGCCAGATCTTCTGGCGGAAACTGGCGCAGGTGCTCCAGTAGCGCGCGCACCAACGGGCTCACCGTCAGCGCGCAGGGCGTCGCGGGCAGCACCACACAACCCGGGCGCGCAATGTATAGCGAGCAGTGGTGCGCCTCCAGCCGGTTCAGGCCTACGTGCTGCAGATCCGGCGGCAGCCAAATGCCGTAGTGCGGCGGCGCCAGGTAGTGGTGCTCTGCCACCTTGACCTCCATGACGCCGCTGAACGAATACACAAACTCGCCCCACGCGTGCTGGTGCTGCGGATAAACGCCTTGCGCCGGCACATAGGCACTGCGGAACATGATGGGCGCTGGCAGCTGCGGGCTGTGCAGCGGGATCTCCAGCTTGGGCGAAAGTATTGGCATGGTTTTGGGCCGTGGATGCGGTTGGCGAGCGGATGGCGGTCACGCGCTATGACTTGTCGGTTATTCACTATATCAAGCGAAGGCGTCAACTTGATAATCCGCCAACGCTGACAAACCTCTAGGGATCGAACCATGGATACGCGCAAAGCGCTGGACGGACAGGCAGTAGGCCTGATGCTGCTTTTGTGCCTGGTGTGGGGTCTGCAACAGGTGGCGCTGAAGGCCACCGCTGCCGAGATTGCACCCATCTTCCAGATCGGGCTGCGCTCGGGTGTAGCCGCTGCGCTGGTCGGCCTGGTCATGCTGGCGCGGGGCGAGCGCCTGGCGCTGGCGCAGACCGGGCGCGCCGGTCTGGTGGTGGGCTTGCTGTTTGGCTTGGAGTTCCTGCTGGTCGGTGAGGGCCTGCGCCACACCAGCGCCTCGCACATGGTGGTGTTCTTGTACACCGCGCCGATCTTTGCGGCGCTGGGCCTGCACTGGAAGCTGCCGGCCGAACGCCTGGGCGCCGTACAGTGGCTTGGCATTGCACTGGCCTTTGGCGGCCTGGCGCTGGCCTTCTTCAGCCGCGGTACGGGCGTAAGCCCGGCACCTGGCAATGTGCTGTGGGGTGACTTTCTGGGCCTGCTGGCCGGTGCAGCCTGGGGCGCTACCACCGTGGTCATCCGCTGCTCCACTTTGGCCACCGCGCCGGCCACGCAGACCCTGCTGTACCAATTGGTGGCGGCCTGCGTGCTGCTGGTGGGCGCGGCCTTTGCTACGGGACAGGCCCACTTTGAGCCCACGCCGCGCATCTGGGTGAGCCTGTTGTTCCACTCGCTTGTGGTGTCGTTCGCCAGCTTTTTGCTGTGGTTCTGGCTGCTGCGCAAATACCTGGCTTCTCGCTTGGGCGTGTTCTCGTTCATGACGCCGCTGTTTGGCATGGTGCTGGGCGCCTGGCTGCTGCAGGAGCCTATTGAAGGCGGTTTTTTGGTCGGCGCCGTGCCGGTGCTGCTCGGCATTGTGCTGGTCAGTGTCGGGGGCAAACACGCTCAACGGCTTTAGCGGTAAACACCCGGCGACCAAGCGCGTGGAACGGCACGGCAGCCGCAGACACCCCCCATACGCGCCGCAACCGCGGCGATAAGAACCGTCGGATAAATGCCACCCACGCAGCAGTTACACCCATCTGCGATAATTACAAACTGTTACATAAGCCCACGAGGGTTTGGGCATCCCGGGAGGGGCTGCTTAAACCGCCGGCTTACAGCAACTCAACAGTGAAAAGTGCGGTCCCCGAAACAGGTACGGGGGTACCGCCGCCTTTAACCAGGGAAATGGATGCAAAAAATAATAATCGCCGCACCTTGGTCCCCCAGAGAGTGGACATGGCTACAGGGCAAGACACCTGCGCTTAGCGCTGCCGAGTGGCAATTTTTTAGCGCCCATCCTGTGCGCGTATGGGAGCGCTTTGCCATGACCGAGCGGCTCTCGCGGATTCGTACGTGCTGGCAGGCGGCTCGGGCTTTTCACAGGGGTGACGTTGACATCATCGTTACCCACGGTCCGCTGTATGCGTTGTGGGTGGCTTTCTTCCTTCCCTCACGGCGAAAGCACGGCAAGTTCCTCGCGTTTTCCTTCAATTTCACGGAAGTTCCTGGCAGCTGGATGCTCCGCTTCATGCGTAAACAGTTTGCGAAGATTGACTGTTTCACGACGTACTCCACGATGGAGGTCGATTTGTATGCAGACCTTTTCGGTATCCCCCAGGGGAAAATCGACATGATTCACTGGGGCGCTAACCCACCCAGCCTGTCAGATACCGCGCCACTGATTGAAGGCGACTACATAGCGGCTATTGGTGGCGAAGGGCGCGACTACGCCACCCTCGTCGAAGCCGCCCGGCGCATGCCAAATTACCGCTTCGTCATCGTTGCCCGGGAAAAGAGTCTGTTGAATCTCGCCGTACCAGACAACGTGACAAGCTACAAAAATTTACCGCTGGCGAAAACCATGAACGTACTCCAGAACGCCAAGATTGCGGTGATACCCCTGCAGAGCAGCCAAACGCCGTGCGGACACGTCACCATCGTGGCGGGCATGCATCTGGGCAAAGCCCAGGTTGTCACCCGGTCCGAGGGAGTTGCCGATTACATTGAGGACGGAAAGACCGGCATGCACGCCCGGGCAGGTGATGTTGCGGATCTGAAAGACCAGATGACCCGACTCATGGATGACGACGCGTTGCGCAGCGGCATAGCATCCGGCGCACTGCGTTTTGCGCAAGAATTTTGCGCTGAATCCGCCACAGTGCGGTACTTTGACAGCATCGTGGTTGCGCTGGACGAATCACAGCATTGAACCGCTGATAAGCGGGAGAAATCGCTAGCATTCCCTGGTGGCTGGAGATTGCCGACGCGCCCATCACAGCGTATCCTTCTATCAACATGACAGTCACAACAAAGCAAGGTGTGCGCGTACGCAGCACGTGGCAGGCGGCACATTGGGTTATACGGCTAGGGGTACTCGCAATGTGCGGCACTATCTGCTCCGTGGCATTCGCGGCCGATGACAGCGCCAAGAAGACCGGGCCCAAGGTTTACAAATACATCAAGGGTGGCGTCGTATCTTTCTCGGACGTGCCGCCAGCCAAATTGGCTTACGTGGTCTTCAGCCCCTCGTGCTACGCCTGCAATGTCAACTCCAACATCGACTGGCATTCCACCCGTTTGCATGCCAACGAATACAGGGAAGAGATCGACCTGGCCGCACGCCAATACGCGCTGGACCCAGCGCTGGTGCGTGCCGTGATCCATGCCGAGTCTGGCTTCAACGCGCGGGCACGCTCGCACAAGGGCGCGATGGGCCTGATGCAACTGATGCCGGGCACGGCCCGCATGCTGGGCGTCGTCGATTCGCACAGCCCAAGCAACAACATCATGGGCGGCGCGCAGTACCTGGCCGAACTCTTGGCGCAGTTCAAAAACGATACCGCGCTGGCCGCAGCGGCCTACAACGCCGGCCCCGGAGCGGTACAAAAGTATGCAGGCATCCCGCCGTATTCTGAAACCCAGGTCTATGTGCAGCGGGTCAAGATATTGCACCAGCGGTACAAGGATGTTGGGCGCAGTTGAATCCCAAACCGACCCATCAGGCTTTCGGTGCACGATCGCCCAATAGGTAACGGGCGCCGGACCCGCGGCGCGCCGCTACATCGCCGGGGTTATACAGTGCGCACTGGGTCAGAGAAAGACAGCCACAGCCAATGCAGGAAGAGAGCTGGTCGCGCAGGCGGATGAGGTCGGCAATGCGTTGATCCAGTGCTGGCCGCCAGGCGCTGGACACACGCACCCAATCCTTCTGTGTCGGCGTGCGGCCGCCGGGCAGACTAGCCAGAGCCTCACGAATCTGGTCCAGCGATAGGCCTACAGACTGGGCGGCACGTATAAACGCCACCCTGCGCAAATCGCTACGGGCAAATTGACGTCTTCCCGCACTGTTGCGCTGGCTGCCCAGCAGGCCCTGGTCTTCGTAAAACCGCAGAGCGCTGGCTGCGACACCGCTGCGACGCGCCAGCTCACCAATAGGAATCAAGTGTTCGGTCATGCTTGACATCAAGTTAACTTTAACTTGCATGATAGGTGACTTTCCATCTCGTAGTTATTGGCCAATCCACTATGCACCAGAACCCTCCCCCATCAAACTCCGTGAGCGCCACATTGTGCGCACTGCTTGACGCCAACCTGCACCATCCACCCGAGTACCGTGGGCAGTTGACCAACCATTTGCCCATGGCCCTGCATGCCTTGTACAGCCTGGGCGCCAGCCCCAAGCGCATGCAGCACTTCTACGCCAGCTACAGCCGACGTTTCGGCAATATGCATGCCCCCGCACCCGCCCCCCTGACGAATCTGGATAACTTGGAATGGCGTGCGCTACGCGGCCAAGCCGACGCCTACCCTGCGCTTCTGACTTACTTCAATGACTTGGTTGCACGCGAAGGCATACAAGCCAGCTTGCAGCTTGCGCTTCCGGACCTGATATCAGGCGTGGCCGCTGCGGCCTTCCATGGAGTCATACGCACCGCGCATGCATTTCAAGCCGGCCATGAGCGGGAGTTGGCAGCAGCGCTAGCGTATTGGGCCTGGCGGTGGCAAACACTGATGGCGCCGACCACACCAACCGCGCTACTCTCCCTCCATGCCTGGGCACCACGTCTAGTACAAGAATCTATAGGTTGGCTTGCCAGCGGCCCACTGATCTCCATCCGCATGGCAGAGGCCAGCCGGTCCACGGTCTACGCTAGCTTGGCCTCAGCCCTGGAGCCAGCGTCTAGCCTGGCAGCACGCATTCAAGAGTTCGCCCAACTGGCCGCAGACCGCTACGTGCACTGCCCCAACTTCACGGTCTTACACATGATTACCGGTCTGCGGGCGCTGCGCACACTGTCGGCGTGGCTCGACGATTCGGAACTAGCGCAAGCCTTGCTGGCACAGAACTTTGTGGCCGCCTACCTCGCAGCCCAGGTCAAGCCACCGGACACCGCGTCCATGGCCGAGGCCCCCCTCCCCGGCTGGGATGCCATCATCGCTGCGGCATTAGCCTCAGACGACGACCACGTGATCAAACTCGTTCATGCCTGTCGTGAGGAGGCCGCCACATATGGGGAGGGCAAGTACCGGCGCGTGGCGGCACTGGTGACCAGCCTGTAAGGTCAGCCCCCTGTCTGACGAAAACGACCATAATTGATGTGCAGAGCCTTCCCACTATGCCAAACGACCACGCCCACACCCTGTTCGGCTCCCAAGGCTCCGGCTCCGCGGCTGTTGAAATCGCGCTGAACCTGTGCGCCCTGCCCTACCGCAACGTGCGTGCTTCGAGTTGGGAGGGCGACTCGGCCATTGAAGAGCTGGCCGCCGTCAACCCTCTGCGCCAGATTCCCACGTTGGTGCTGCCCAACGGATCGGTGATGACGGAGAGTGCCGCCATTCTGGTCCACCTGGGCTTGGAGCACCCGCACAGCGGCTTGCTGCCCGCCGACCCAAGCGCCCGCGCGCAGGCGATTCGCGGCCTGGTCTTCATCGCTGCCAACTGCTATGCGGCTTTGAGCATCAATGACTACCCGGCCCGCTGGACCACGGCCACCACCAAGCCCGCACAGGAGAAAGTGCGCCAGGGCGCCCGTGCACAACTGCACAAACACTGGGCCATCTTCGCCGACACCTTTGCCGCCCAGCCCTACCTGACAGGTGCTGCGCCCGGCGCCCTGGACATCCTGGCCGCGGTGGTCAGCAAGTGGGCGGGCACACGCGCCTACCTGCGGCAGCACCGCCCTGCCTTTGCCGACCTGGTGGAGCGCATCGAGGCCCACGAACGCGTAGCACCCGTCTTTCGCAAGCATTGGGCCGGCTAACGGATGCTTACAGGGACACATAGTTTTACACGGAGGCCGTTGAACTTTCGGGATCACGGCTGCTCGAACCCACGGTACACGCACCGCGTTGCGGCGCACCATTGCCCCTACCCCTTACCCGGTCGATAGAAACGGACATCGGATGAAACTGAAATTACTGGCTTTCCTACTCGCCTTTGCTACGGCCGCCCAGGCTGCGGTGTTGGTTCCGGACACGCAGGAGGCCAAGGCCGCGCGCATGGCGACCGAGCAACTGGCCCGCAACCACTACAAGGCCACGCCGGTGGATGAGGCTCTGTCAGCACGGATCTTTGACCAGTATTTGAAGGCGCTGGATCCGGAAAAGTTGTTCTTCACGCAGGCCGACATCGACCAGCTGTCCGAGTCTCGCACCAAGCTTGGCGCCGACATGTTGAACGACGATCTGGCACGGCCCTTCGCCATCTTCAACCTGTATGTCAAACGGGCCAATGACCGCTTTGGCCATGCGCGCGCATTACTCAAGGACGGCTTCAACTTTGCCACCGCCGAAAGCTACCAGTTTGTGCGCAAGAAACAGGCCTGGCCCAAGAACGAGGCCGAGGTGCAGGACCTGTGGCGCAAGCGGGTCAAGAACGACTGGCTGCGGCTCAAGCTGGCTGGCAAAGACGACAAGAGCATTGTTGACGTGCTGGGCAAACGCTACGACAGCAGCCTGAAGCGCATTGCCCGACTCAACAACGAGGACGCGTTCAACACCTATATGAACGCCTATACGATGGCAATTGAGCCGCACACGGCTTATATGGGCCCCCGCTCTGCAGAGAACTTCAACATTTCGATGCGGTTGTCACTGATTGGTATTGGCGCGGTGCTGACCGAGTCGAGTGAATACACAACGATACGGGAGTTGGTGGCCGGTGGACCGGCAGCCACGTCCGGCCAGTTGAAGGTGGGTGACCGTATCGTCGGCGTGGGCCAGGGCGAGACCGGCCCCATTACCGACATTATGGGCGCACGCCTGGACGATTCCGTCGCACTGATACGCGGCACGGCCGACAGTGTGGTACGACTGGAGGTACTGCCTGCCGAGGCGGGCACTGAGGGCAAGCACAAATTTGTGACGCTGGTGCGCAAGCCCATCACGCTGCAAGACCAGGCCGCCAAATCCTCGGTGCAAACAGTCACCGATGGCAAGGTCACCCACAGCATTGGCGTGATCACGCTGCCGTCGTTTTATGAAGACTTTGCCGGCAGGCAAAAGGGCGATCCGGAATACCGCAGTACCTCGCGCGATGTCGCGCAGCTGCTCAAAGAGTTGAAGGAAAAGAAGGTTGACGCCGTACTGATGGACCTGCGCAACAACGGTGGCGGCTCGCTGGGCGAAGTAGTGGAACTCACCGGCCTGTTCACGGGCAGGGGGCCGGTCGTACAGGTGCGGGATGCCAAGGGGCAGGTACACGTGATACCGGCCACCAAGTCGGATGCCGTATGGGAGGGCCCAGTAGGCGTGCTGATTAACCGCAACTCCGCGTCGGCTTCCGAGATCTTCGCCGCCGCCATTCAGGACTATGGCCGCGGCCTGGTGTTGGGCGAACCCAGCTTTGGCAAGGGCACGGTGCAATCCGTGATCAGCCTGGACCGTATCGCCAAGTCCGACAAGCCCCAGTTGGGTGAACTGCGGCTGACAACGGCGCAGTTTTTCCGCATCAATGGCGGCACCACGCAGCTGCGCGGCGTGACACCAGATGTGACATTCCCCGGCATGGTGGACACTGGCGAGTACGGTGAGGCGAGCCTGGACAATCCCCTGCCGTGGACGCAAATCCCGCCCGCTAACTATGCCCTGCGCGGTTCGATACGGGAGCAGCTGCCTATCCTGGTGGCCCAGCACAAGGCGCGTACCAAGGCCGAGAAAGACTTTCAGTACCTGCAGGAAGACATTGCCGAGTTCAACCGCATACGCAAGCAGAACGCTATTTCTCTGAATGAGGCTGAGCGCCGCAAGGAAAAGGATGCGCTGGAAGCCAAGCTGGCAGCGCGCAAGGCCGCTACCAAAGGCAAGAACGACAAGGACGGCAACAAGGCCGATGCTGACAAGGACGATGGACTGCAGGCCGGTGAGCGCGACGTGGCCGCTGAGCTGGCCGCTGAAAAGGCGCGCAAGAACGACAAGGACGTACTACTGGTCGAAGCTGCCAATATTCTGGGCGACCAGGTCGACCTGCTCAAGCCCGGCGTCAACCTCGCTGCCCGCCTGAAGCAGGTCCCCGCCCTCGGACAACAACAAACTCAGCAGTAAACGCCGGCTCAGCCAGCGACTTGGCCGTCGCTGCCTATCAGCCTGGCAACCAGGTATCCGGGTCTACCGCCGTTTGTTCACCAGTCAGCAGGTTCTTGACCTGGTGGCTGGCGTTCTCACCCAGGAACCAAACATACGGAATACCGCGCTTGGACGCCGCCTCGATCTGCTTGCCGTAGGCCTTGGGCAAATGGTAGAGGTCGGTGGCTATGCCGCGGCCACGCAGGCGGTTGGCCAGTGCGTTGGCAGCGGGGCGGCTGGCATCGTCGTTCAGCGCAACTAGCACATCGGTAGGCGTCTTGCGAGTCGGCTTCAACTGCCCTTTGGCAAACAGCAGGCCCAGAATGCGGGTCAGACCAATGGACATGCCCACGCCCGGCAGCTTGACCTTGGCGTCGCCGGCCAGGTTGTCATAGCGCCCGCCGCCACACACCGAGCCCGAAGATTCGAAGCCTTGCATCTGCCCTTCACACACCATGCCGGTGTAATAGGCCAGCCCACGCGCGATGGCCAGATCGGCGGACACCGAGGGTGGCAGGCCGGCCCCCAAACGGGCGGCGTTCAGGTCGGCGGCGTTGTCCAATACTTCGGTGAGTTCGGTCAGGCCCTCGTCCAAGAGCGGGGACTCGATACCCAGTGCCCGCACGCGGTCCACAAACGACGTGTCAGCGGTCTTGATGCTGGCAATGGCAAGGCACTGCGCCGCTTGGGCCTCGCTCAGACCCAGTTCGGTCTGCAGCAGCGCGGAGACCTTGGGTGCGCCGATCTTGTCCAGCTTGTCGACGACGCGCAGCACGGCATTCGTATCGGAAATGCCCAGGCCTTCGTAAAAGCCCTGGAGCAGTTTGCGGTTGTTGACACGCAAGGTAACGGGGGGAATCGGCAGCGTGCTGGTGACCACCGCCATCAGGCGCACGACCTCCGCGTCGTAGAAGCTGGGCAACTCGCCGTCGCCAATCACGTCGATATCGCACTGCGTGAACTCGCGGTAGCGGCCCTCTTGCGGGCGCTCGCCCCGCCAGACCTTTTGCATCTGGTAGCGCTTGAACGGAAAGCTCAGTTGGCCCTTGAACTGCTGCACATAGCGCGCAGTGGGCACGGTCAAGTCAAAGCGCAGACCAAATTCAGGCGGCTTCTTGGCCTCGGCCGCGTCTTCATGCAAACGCGCCAGCACATAGATTTCCTTGTCGTCGCCATTGCCGGACAACACTTGCGTGGGCTCCACGCTGCGGGTTTCGATGTTGGCAAAGCCGTACAGCTCGTACTGGCGGCGGATGGTGTCCATGCACTGCTGTTCCAGCAGGCGCTGCTCGGGCAGCCATTCCGGGAAACCGCTGATGGGGGCAAACTTGCTCATGGTAGGTAGGGGAGTCTGGATTGGGGTGCGTGCCGGTGCGGCAGGGCTCAAGTGTAAATTGCCGGCCGACAGGGGCACTCCGTTGGCGCCACCCGACTCGGATTCACTATGATTTACATAGCACTATCGCTATATTTCTAGAGGGCTAGCGGCGAATTTTACTTCAACGCACTCCACAGGAACGCAAAGCGCAGTGCCTGCAACTGCGCGCGCTGGCTGTTGTCGGCCGCGCCGCCATGGCCACCTTCCATGTTCTCGTAGTACAGCACGTCCTTATGGCCCTGCTCCAGCATGCGCGCTACCATCTTGCGGGCGTGGGCCGGGTGCACGCGGTCGTCGCGCGTGGACGTGGTGAACAGCACCTTGGGATAACGCACACCCGCTTTCACGTTCTGGTAGGGGCTGTATTGGCTGATCCAGGCCCACTCCTCGGCCACATCTGGGTCGCCGTATTCAGCCATCCAGCTGTTGCCTGCCAGGAGATGGTGGTAGCGCCGCATGTCCAGCAGGGGCACGGCGCACACCACGGCACCAAACAGCTCGGGGCGTTGCACCATAACGGCACCGACCAGCAAGCCGCCGTTGCTGCCACCGTAGATGCCCAAATGTTTGGCGCTGGTGATCTTTCGCGCGATCAGGTCTTCGGCGAGGGCTGCAAAATCGTCATAGCTGCGCTGCTTGTTGGCCTTGGTGGCGGATGTGTGCCAGGTGGGGCCAAACTCGCCACCGCCGCGGATATTGGCGATGACCAGCACGCCGCCCTTGGCATGCCAGGCCACGCCGTACTCACCGCTGTAGCTGGGTAATTGCGAGACCTGATAACCACCGTAGCCGTAGAGGATGGTGGGATTGCTGCCATCGGCCTTGGCGCCCTTGGGCCACACAACAAAGTAAGGAACTTTGGTTCCGTCCTTGCTGGTGGCGAATTGCTGCTCGGCACGCATGCCGTCCGTGTCGTAAAAGCGTGGCCGGCTCTTCAGCAATTCGCGTTTATCGCTGCCCGCCTGGCCCAGGTACAGGCTGTCGGGCGTGGTGAAGTCTGCGTAGTTCAAAAGGTAGCTGTTGGCCAAAGCATCGTCTTTAACAAACGGGTCGTGCAGGTTCGCCACGCTCAGCGTGCCGGGAAAGGGTGCATCGACCGCCCGGCGTATCCACTTGCCTTCTTGGTAGCTGAGTTCTTCAATGCGGCCGGCCACGTTGTCCAGAATGCTCAGCAGCACATGGTCGCGCGTGAACCTGACACCGCCGCTGGCGATGGAGCGCGTAGCCGTGGGCGCGAACAACACATCAAAGCGCCTATCGCCACCCAGCCATGCATCGAGTCGGATGCCCAGCAGCGTACCGGCCTTGTAAGTCTGGGCGCCTACCGTGTAGTCGCTGCGCAGTTGCAGAAAGGCCCACTCGCGGCTCCACAGCAGCGTCGCATCCGACGGCTTGTCCAGCCGCTGCAACACTTTGCCCTGCACCAAGAATTCTTCGGTATTGTAGAAGTCGGTAGCGCGGCCGACAACCACGCGTTCAAAACCTGGCGTGCGGTCCACCTGGACATAAGCCGACACGTCGCCCTGCAGCCCCTCAAATACGGTGCGTGCGTCCGCCACCGGCGTGCCACGCCTCCACTCCTTGACGATGCGCGGATAGCCACTCTTGGTCATGGAGTCCGGGCCGAAGTCAGTACCAACCAGGACGGTGTTGGCGTCCACCCAGTCTATACGGGACTTGGCCTCCGGCAGCGCGAAACCATCTTTGACAAAGCTGCGGGTACTCAGGTCAAACTCGCGCACCACGTGTGCGTCTGCGCCACCCCGTGACAACGACACCAGGCAGCGCGCGTACGTGGGTGCCAGACAGTCCGCGCCGGCCCAGACCCAGTTTTCGTTCTCGGCCTTGGCCAGCGCATCCACATCCAGCAGCGTCTCCCACTGGGGTTGGGGCTTTCGGTATTCGGCCAGCGTGGTGCGGCGCCACAGACCGCGCTTGTTGGTTGCGTCTTTCCAGAAATTCCACACATGTTCGCCGCGGCGGGTGATGTAGGGAATCTGGTCACGGTTGTCCAGCACCTCCAGTAGTTTGCTACGGGTCTGGGCGAAGCCGGGCACGGCCTCCAGCGCTACTTGCGACTGTGCATTGCGTTCGCGGGCCCAGGCAAGCGCACGCTCGCCCTGCACTTCTTCCAACCACAGGTGAGGATCATCGGGGGGTGACACGGTTTGAGCTCCAATGGAAGAGAGTGAGAGGGCAGTGATGCAGCACAACACCCAACGGGGTGCGGCGGGCGCAAAGAAACGCATACGGGCTCCTGAAACGAAGCCAGCATGATAGTGTGTGGATAATCATCGGCATGATCACCGTACACCACCTGGAAACCTCCCGTTCGCAGCGCGTGCTGTGGTTGCTCGAAGAGTTGGGCCTGCCCTATGAGATCAAACGCTACCAGCGTGATCCCAAGACGCGGCTGGCACCAGCTGCGCTGAAGGCCGTGCACCCTCTGGGCAAGTCCCCGGTGATCACAGATGGTGACGAAACCATTGCCGAGTCGGGTGCCATCTTGGAATACCTGGCTGAACGCTACGGCGCGCAGGCTCAGGGCGAACTTGCGCAGCTGTTGCCCGTGCCGGGCAGCAAGGCCTACCGCCAGTCGCGCTTCTGGATGCACTATGCCGAAGGCTCGCTGATGAACTGGCTGGTCATGAAACTGGTGTTCATGACGATACCCAAGCAACCCATGCCCTTCTTTGTGCGGCCCATTGCGCGGGCGCTGTGCGGCAACGTTCAGGCCAAACTGATTGACCCGAATCTGAATACTGCACTCACCTTTATTGAAGACCACTTGGGGCGTAACACGTGGTTTGCCGGCGACGCCATCAGCATTGCCGACTTTCAGATGAGTTTCGCGGTGGAGGCTGCGCTGGCCCGCAGTGCCAACGCCCGCCAGTACGCCAAGCTACTGGCTTACCGCGACCGCATGGTGGCGCGCCCCGCATACCAGCGCGGCATTGCCAAGGGTGGCCCGGTTGTGATGAGCTAGTCCAGTAACAGGTTCTGCGACAGATAGCCGTACACGGCGGACACGCGCCGCAGATGGCGAGACTCGGTATGCGTCAGCAACCACAGCTCGGTCTGGCATTCGTCCAGCACCTCGGTCAGCGGCACAACATCTGTACGCCGCTGCGCTAGAAACACCGGCAGTATGCCAATGCCCAAGCCTTGCGCCACCAATTCAGCCACGGTCAATATGCTGTTGACGCGGTAGCGGGGCACTACCTTGGGGAAATGTTTTTTGCGCCACACCACGGAGGGGTGTTCTGGCAGTGCGTCGTCGGGCGCTATCCAGCTTGCCTGCGCGGCCACTGTGCCGTCAAAGTGCTTGATACCACCGCCCTTCTTCCCCGCGTTCTTGCCAGCATACAAAGCCACACGTATTGGCCCTATGTGTTTGCCCACCAGATGCTGGGGCGGGCGCTTGGTGGCGCGCACCGCAATGTCTGCATCGCGCCGGGTCAGGCTGGCCAGTTCGTTACCGGCGTGCAGGTCAAAACCCAGCAAGGGATGGCTGGCCTGCAAGGCCTTCAGCGCAGGTGCCACCAGGCCATGCAGCACCGTATCGGTGGTCGTGATGCGCACGGTGCCAGACACCTGCTCTGGCTGCAATTGCAGCACCGAGCGTGCAGCCTCCAGTTGCGCCTCTACCTGTTCGCCATGCCCCGCCAATTGCTGCGCCAGTTCCGACGGCAGATAACCGGCACGTGAACGTTCAAACAAGCGCAGGCCCAAGCCCTTCTCCACCTTCTGGATGGTTCGGAACACCGTAGACGCATCCAGCGACAGGCGTTCCCCGGCCTCGGCCAATGTGCCGGTGCGGGCCAGGGCGAGCACCACTTCCAGATCCACAGCGCTGAGTTTGTATTGCGTTAGTGCATTCATGCTTTGCATCCATGCCTATTTTCATTGCATATGCGAAATCGTACATTACATCCACCCGCAACCCTCTGGAGATTTGCAATGAACAGCATGCTGCCGCACGCCGCGCCGGAAAAACTCACCCTGTTCAGCCACCTGCTGTGCCCCTATGTGCAGCGCGCCGCCATCGTGCTGGCCGAAAAAGGCATCGCCTTTGAGCGCGTCAACATCGACCTGGCGAACAAGCCGGACTGGTTTTTGAAGATTTCGCCGCTGGGCAAGACGCCCGTGTTGTTGGTGGATGGTCAGGCCATTTTTGAATCCGCGGTCATCTGCGAATACCTGGAGGAGACCACACCGGGCGCGCTGCACTCAGTCGATGCGGTTACCCGCGCACAGCACCGGGGCTGGATGGAGTTCGGCTCCAGCGTGCTGAATGCCATCGCAGGCTTCTACGCTGCGCCCGACGACAGCCAACTGGCATTCAAGTCCGCAGAGATCGCAACCAAGTTCAAGCAGGTCGAGGAAGCGCTCACCGCGTCCACCGAAGGCCCCTACTTTGCCGGTGCGCATTTCTCCATGGTCGATGCGGTGTTTGGCCCCATCTTCCGCTACTTTGATGTATTCGACGGTATCGATGACTTTGGCTTCTTTGCCCACACGCCCAAGCTGCGTGTCTGGCGGGCAGCATTGGCAGTACGGTCGTCGGTGCGCGACGCCGTGCGCGCCGACTATCCCGATCTGCTGCGCAGCTTCCTGCTGGCACGCCAATCGGCCCTTTCCCGTCGCATGGTGGGCATGGACCAGATCGCGCTGGTCTGAGCGCGGCGCCCCGAGCCGCAGAAAGCTATGGAGGACATACGCGCAATAATCCCGCTGCCAGCTAGGCACACCAGGACCTAACAAAACGGGACGGGATATGGCGGAAGAAAAAGAGATTTACTACGAAATGCTGTGGGACTGCATGCAGTGCAACACCAAGGGGCTGCTCGGCGATTCGCACCGCCACTGCCCCACCTGCGGTGCGGCACAAGACCCGACCAAGCGCTATTTCCCCGAGCCCGGCCAGGAGGTCGAGGCCCGCAACCACCAGTTTGTCGGCGCGGACTGGAGCTGTGCGTATTGCAGCTCGCCCAATTCCGCAGCCGCCGCGCATTGCACCAATTGCGGTGCCGGCAAGGACGGCACCAAGCCCGTCGCCACCATCGTCGACGCTGCCGCCACACCCGCGCCCGTTGCAGCCACAACGCCACCCGCGAAACCACGCCCCGGCTGGTGGCGCTGGGCCTTCGCGCTGGTAGCCTTGACGGTTGTTGCGATGGGCATGTTATTCACCAGCAAGCATGAAACCACGGCGACCGTAGCCGGACGGACGTGGCAGCGTGAGATCCAGATCGAGCAGTTTGGCCCGGTGTCCGACTCGGCCTGGTGCGACAATGTGCCGGGCGATGCGTATTCCATCAGCCAGAGCCGCGAACAGCGATCTACCCGCCGCATCGAAGACGGCCAGACCTGCCACGACACGCGCATCGACAAGGGCGATGGCACCTTTGTCAAGCGCAAGGAATGCACGACGCGCTACCGCGAAGAACCCATCTACGACAACCGCTGCCGCTTCCAGGTCAACCGTTGGCGCGGCTACCGCACGGTCAAAGCGGGGCCGCAGACCGCCGCTGCGCCGATGTGGCCGGCGCTGGGCAACTTGGCAGCAGCCAACACGGGCAACAATCTGGGCGGCCTGGCGGGCAACGCGATGGGCGCTGAACGGGCCGGGCAGCGCAGCGAAAGCTATGTGCTGCAACTGCAGGCCGGCGGCAAGAACTGGACCTGCAACGTGCCGGAGAGCGTGTGGAACAAGTACGAGCAAGGCTCCACCGCACCGGTACAGGTGCGAACGGTCGGTGGCGTGGATTGCGCCAGCCTGAAGTAGCGCTTTTTTACTGCATGAACCAGCCGTGGCTGACCACCAGCGACTGGCCGGTCAGCGCGTTCGAGTTGAAGCTGGCAAACAGCAGGGCTACATCCGCCACGTCGCGCACAGTCGTGAACTCGCCGTCCACGGTCTCCTTCAGCATCACGTTCTTGATGACGTCTGCCTCGCTGATTCCGAGAGCCTTGGCTTGCTCGGGAATCTGCTTCTCCACCAGCGGCGTGCGCACAAAGCCCGGGCAAATCACATTGGCGCGGATGCCGTGCTTGCCGCCTTCCTTGGACACGGTTTTGCACAGACCTATGAGCCCGTGCTTGGCCGTGACGTAGGCTGACTTCAATACCGAAGCCTCTTTGGAGTGCACCGATCCCATGTAGATGATGCTGCCGCCCTTGCCCGATGCCTGCATGTGGGGCAGGCAGGCCTTGGTTGTCAAGAAAGCGCCGTCCAAGTGGATGGCCAGCATCTTTTTCCAGTCGGCAAACGGGAATTCTTCTATAGGGTGCACGATCTGTATGCCAGCATTGCTCACCAATACGTCCACACCGCCATACACGGCCACGACTTCGGCCACGGCAGCATTGACCTGGTCTTCACTCGTCACGTCCATCGCAACCGCCATCGCCGTACCGCCAGCTTTGATGATCTCGTCGGCGGCCTCTTGCGCCGCGTCCTTGTTCAGATCCGCGATGACGACCTTGCCACCTTCGCGTGCGTAGGTCAGTGCGATTTCCTTGCCGATGCCGCTGGCGGCGCCGGTGACGATGCAGACTTTGTCCTGGAGTTTCATGGTGGTAGTGCTTTCAATGTGTGAGGGGTTGCGAGAATTCTTTGTGCGCCGGTCTAGGCCAAGTAGTCATGGACCACGCTGCCCATACCCAACGTCATGTCAGACAGGATGTGCGTGCCCGACAAAACCTCCAGCACCGGCAGGCGGGCCACGGGTGCCAGTGCGTGGTGGGCGAGCTCCAATGCAGCCGGGCCGGTCCACGCGCCCTTGATGGTCACGTCTTCCAGAAAGTAGCGAACCAACTCACAAATGCGCGGCCCGCCATCCACATGGGGGATGATCTTCAGTAAAAAATTGGGTGTCAACATCGCAGCGCGTACCTTTGCAGGGTCCAGCGCCTGGTGCTTGTAGCCCATGGTCGCCGTGGCCACGCGCACCGAACCATAGTCCAGCGTGCCCAGCAGTGTATCGGTCTCCACCACCAGCCGGGGTGATGCCAGCTTTTTAGGGAAGCCCCACAACTCGCGGCCGCCCGCAATCGGCGCCTCGTCGTTCAAATACATGGAGTGCACGTAGCCCCCGGCCACACCCTCAAAAGTCACCGGTATCACCTGGCCCGATTCGGTGTAATCGCCAAAGCCGGTGGAGTCGGGCATGCGGATGAATTCATACTTGACGATCGGTTCCACAATTTGCAGCGGCTCGGGCACCACGGCGCGCAAAGCGTCCGGGTCGGTGCGATACGTCACGATCAGAAATTCGCGGTTGACAAAGCGGTAGGGGCCTGGCGGAAACGCGGGGCTGGTCAGCGGCATGGCAAACGCATTGCGCTTCACGTCAGCAATATTCATGGTGTAAGTACAGTGGATAAGTGTGTCAAATTCAGAACAGTCTATGTTGCAGAACTTACGGGTGACAGTCTGTGTTCCCAGACACAGATGCGATACTCAGTCAGATGTTTTTGCGCCATCCGTTTGCAGCATTGCGGTCCCTGATTGACGACTACCAGCGGCACCTGACACCCCAACTCCAGGGCATGGCGCGCGGCCAGCCCGCTCCCGGTGTGCACAACATCGACCCGGTGCTCGAGGCCCTGGAAAAGACGCACGGCCGCGCGCTGTTGAAGCTCGATACAGCACACGGCTCCTGGCCCTTCGTGCGCAGCATCCTGCGCTCCACCCGTCCGCATCTGTGGTGGACGATGCTGTACATGGTCATCACCACCATGGCCGCGGCTGCACCGCCGCTGCTGATCGAGCAGATCATGACGCGCTTCAATGCCATCAAGGCCGCGCCGTGGTTGCCTGCGCACGTGGCGCTGCTGCTGGCGTTTCCGCTGGTCATCTATGTCACCAATGTCAGCTTTATCCGCTACCTGAAGGCTTTTTCACAGGCCCACCTGTTGCAACGCAGCGCGCTGATGCAGGCCTTTGCCAAGAAGTGGTTCCGGCTGGACCCGCGTGTGCGCCACGAAATGCCACAGGGCAATACCCAAAACCTGATGCATGTCGACGTGCCGGCCGTCAGCCACTGCGTGGAGCGCATCGTGGATGCCGGCATGGTGATGGTCCATATCGGCCTAGCCGCTGTCCTGCTGTGGCGATACCTGGGCGTGACCGCACTCGCTGGCTTGGGCCTCATGGCACTGAGCGTGCCAGTGCTGAAATACATCGTGCGCGAAACGAGCCGGCGCCAGACTGATCTGTTGAAGGCACGCGACGACCGGCTGGATTTGTTGTCCCAGATTCTGTCGGCCATCAAGGTGATCAAGCTGTCCGGCTGGTCCGGCATCTTTTTGGGTCGTACACGGCGCGCACGCGGCGCCGAGGTCGACCGCCTTATCTCGGTGATGCTGCTGCAGACGCGTTCGTCACTGGTGTTTTCGTGCACCGGCCTGGTCGTGGCCACGGCCACCTACGGGCTCTATATCTGGCGCGGCGGCGAGTTGAACGCTGCGATGCTGCTACCCACACTGTTGATCTTCCAGGGCCTGGAATTTCCGTTCGTCGTGCTCAGCGATGTGGCCGGCACGCTGGCGCAGACGCAAGTGTCGGCCAAGCGATTGTTGGACTATTTCAACCTGAAGGACGCCGAGCCAGCCAGGCCTGCAGAGGCTGGACCGGTAAGCCTGCAATTGAAGGACCTGAGCTTCAGCGCCGTGCAAGACCAACCCATACTGCGCAACATTGCACTGGAGCTGCAGCCGAACCAGAGCGTAGCCATCGTAGGCCCTGTGGGCGCCGGAAAGACCGTGCTGCTGCGACTGCTGCTGTCTGAGTACCAGGCCAGCAGTGGTGCAGTGCAATGGAGTGGTAGCCCCCAGTTCGCATACTGTCCGCAAGAGACTTTTATTGCCAGCGGCACACTGCGCGACAACCTGACGTTGTATGGCGACGGCGAACACCTCAGCGATGCGAACATCCACCGCGCACTGCAACTGTCCAGCCTGTCGCAAGAGGTAAACCAGTGGCCTGGTGGACTGGACACCGAGATCGGTGAGCGCGGGCTTAACCTGTCGGGCGGACAAAAGCAGCGCGTGTCATTGGCCCGCGCAGTGCTGCATCCGGCGAATGTGATTGTGCTGGACGACCCGTTGTCCGCACTGGACGTGGGCACCGAGCGGCGCATCGCGGACGATCTGTTGTTCGGTGAATGGAAAGACCGCTTGCGCATTTGCGTGACCCACCGTCTGGCACACCTGGACCGGTTTGACCGCATCCTGTTTATCGACACCGATGGCCGCGGCGAGTTCGGCACGCTAGACCAATTGCGCGCGACCAACGCCCAGTTTTCCAACTTTATGCGCATAGAACTGGACGGACACGCCGACCATGCATCGGTACTGCAACAGCTGGGTGGCACGGCAGACACGGTATCTGAAAAGGAAGAAACACTGACGTCCACGGAGGGCCAGGCAGCAGGCAGGGTGCGCACCGCCGTGTGGAAAAATCTGCTGCTGACGCTGGGCGAGAGTGGCTGGCCGGGGCACGCCGTATGGGGCGCGGTGCTGGTGCTGGGCCTGATGTTTGTAGCCAGCGCGTTGCCGATGTCGCAGCAATACCTGATGTCGCGCATGGATGGCACGCACCCCCACATCAGCCCCGCACGATTCTTTGTCACCTTTGCCATGCTCACCCTGGTGATCCTCGCGGTCAGCTACGTGGCCCAGGCAACTTTTCGGCGCGCCTGTGCCCACACCGCACAAAAGGCGCATGACAACATGCTGACCGGCGTCATGCAATCACCGCTGCGTTTCTTCGAAACCACGCCTTCGGGCCGCATGATGAACCGCTTTTCGGCCGACATTCAGCAGCTCGACGTGGACCTTGCCAGCCGGGGCTTTCGATTTACGCAGGGCGGCACCACCGCCCTGGCCAGCGCGCTAGGGGTGGTGGGCGTAACTGCATTGGCGGCCCTTCCGTTCGCGCTTGCGACGTATGTGTCGGTGCGGGTCTCGCGCCTGTACGGTGTGGCGGTGCGCGAGAACTCACGCCTTGCGTCAGTGGTGCGCTCGCCGGTGTTTTCGTTGTTCAACGACGGCCTGCGCGGCCACTCTACGCTACGCGCCTTCGGCCGCGAAGCCAACCTGGTCGAACGTTTCGATACCGCTAACCGCTTGCGGTTGAACGCCGACCTGCGCAGCTGGAACCTTGCATTCTGGCTGGGCATGCGCCTGACCATCGTTTCCTGCGTGCTGATGTGCTGCCTGGTGTTCCCTCTGTTCTGGTCGGGACCCCGATCGTGGATGCCGAACCTGGGCGCGGGTACTGTGGGTCTGCTGCTGGCGCTGACTTTTGGCCTGCTGGAGCGCATAGACCGGCTGTGCCGCGACTTTTTTGCGCTGGCTACCGTGCTGGTCCCGTGGGAGCGCTGCCAGCAGTGGGCCGAGCTGCCGGCGGAAGAAGGCTTGCCACCCGCGGTTCCGGTACCTGCCGACTGGCCAACGGCAGGCCACATCGAGTTCCGCCAAGCATGCCTGCGCTACGCACCCGAGCTGCCACCTGTGGTGGAAGACGCCACGTTCACCGTCGCCGCCCGCAGCCACGTAGCCCTGCTGGGTCGCACCGGGGCCGGCAAATCGACGGTGCTGCTGGCGCTGCTGCGCACGCTCAGCGTCGAGCACGGCGACATCCTGATCGACGGCATCAACATCAACGACGTGCCCCATGCCCGGCTACGCCAGGCGATCGCCTACGTGCCGCAAGATCCGGTGCTATTCCTGGGTCCGCTGCGTGCATCCATTGACGTGACCGAGGAGTACAGCGATGACGACATCCAGGCCGCGCTGACGCAGATTGGGTTGGCCGACTTTGTCGCCAACCTGCCCCTGGGTCTGGCGACACCGCTGGAGGAAGGCGGGCGCAACATCAGCGCGGGCCAGCGCCAGCTGATCTGCCTGGCCCGCGCATTGCTATCCAAGTCGCGCGTTGTGCTGATGGACGAAGCCACTGCCAGCGTCGACGTGGAAACGGATGAGCTGATACGCGCAGCCATACAAAAACACCTGCGCAGCACCACCATTGTGTTGATCGCGCACAGGCCCAGCTCTCTGGCGCTGTGCGACCAGTGGATACATGTGGAGCATGGGCGTACCACCGTGGTGGACCGCACAGTCACGGCGCCGCAGACTTGATAACTTGCTTAAAAGTGCAACATAGCTTTACGCCCACAAAGATGCACTGAGAGGAGACAGCACATGCGTATGAAAAGCATTTTTTCCAAACCCGTTCTAGCAGTCGTGCTCGTGTCGGCCGCACTGCTGCTGTGTGGCTGCGCCACGGTCGCTACCAGTGTGGAAACCGAAGTGCATAGCTTTGCCACTGCGGCCCAGCCGGTGCAGCCCGGGCCGTTCCGTTTTGATCGCTCCCCATCGCAAGAACAGAGCCCGGACCAGGCACAGCGGCTGGAAGCCATGGCTCAGGCAGCGTTGCAGAGCCGCGGCTTCACACGCAACGATGCAGCCGCGCGCTACAGCGTGCAGATCAGCGCCGGCACGTCCAACATCGTGCTGGTCTACCCGGACCCGTTCTTCGGCCGGCCGTTTGGTTACCCGTTTGGCCGTCCCCGCATGTGGCTTAACCGGCCGTTCTATGCATCGCCCTGGTTGGACCGTGAGAGCTACACCACCCAGGTACGCGTCGAAATCCGGGAGCTGGCCACCGGCAAGCTGGTCTACGAGAGCACGGCCACCAATGAAGAGGCCTGGTACAACCCCGCCAGGGTACTGCCCGCACTGTTTACCGCGGCACTGGTGGACTTCCCTTCGCCACCCCAGGGTGTGCGCAAGGTCATCGTGCAGCCGCAGCCCACCGCGGGTACTCCTTGAATCAAAAGCACAAAATGTCAAAGGGACGATTCTTCGCACACAACAATCCGGTTTTCTAAACCACTTTGGAGTTGCGATGAACCCCCACAATTTAAACCAGACCTGGGAAACCTACACGGCATCCTGGAAAGCCGCCACCACTGCAGAGAAGCAGGCCCTGTTTGCGCAGAGCCTGGATCCACAGTGTGTCTACAACGATCCCAACACGGCAGCCCGTGGCTGGCAGGAGCTGACGGCCTACATGGACGCATTCCACCAGCAGGTACCCGGCGGCCACTTCCAGACCAAGACCTTCAGCACACACCACCAGCAAAGCCTGGCCACGTGGAACATGCTCGATGGCAAGGGCCAGGTGATTGGCGAAGGCACCAGCTATGGCCAGTACAACGGTGATGGCAAACTGGTCGCCATGACCGGTTTCTTTGCTGCGGCCTGAGAGGCCGCCTGTTCCTTTCCGCTCCTCTTACATGCAGTACCTCAAACGTGTCCGGCAGGGCATTGACTACGTAGAAGCCCACCTGGACGCGGACATCGCGTTGTCGGACGTGGCCAAGGCGGCCGGCATGAGCCAATGGCACTTCCAGCGCGTGTTCCGCGCCCTGACCAACGAGACGCTGAAGACCTACATACGCGCCCGCCGGTTCGCCAAGGCCTTGGACCAGTTGCTCGATACCAAACTGCCGATCCTGCACATCGCACTGGCCGCAGGGTTTGAGACGCAGGAGAGTTTTACCCGAGCCTTTAAGTCCTGTTTCAGCCTCACACCCGGCCAGTACCGCGCCTTTGGCAGCCGCTCTCTGCTGGTGAAGAAGGTGGAGGTGGACTCCGACTACCTGCGCCACATCCACCGCAATGTGTCACTGGTGCCCGAGGTGTACGAACAGCGCACCATGCAACTGGTCGCCATGCGCACGCTGTTCTACGGTATTGATTCGGAGAAAAACAACCTGGCAAAAAAACTGCCGCCGCTGTGGGCCAGCTTCTTGCCCCGCTTAGGCGAGGTACCACATGCCGTGCCCGGCGTGTGCTACGGCGTGGTCAGCCCGGTGCGTGACGCTTCGGACCAGCTGCAGTACTTTGCAGCGATCGAGGTGCGCCAGAAGGCGGAGCTGCCCGAAGGTATGCACGCCATTGAAGTGCCAAGCGCCCGCTATGCCAAGTTTGGCCACCAGGGTGCAGTCAAGGGCATAGACAACACGGTGAACTACATCTACTCCAGCTGGCTGCTGTCGTCGGGTGCATCGCATAGCGGGGGTATGGATCTAGAGGTGTATGACGCGCGCTATCACCCGACGTCTGACACATCGCTGATGCACTACGCGATTCCGATAGGCTAGTACCCCTGCGCTTTATCGCTGAGCTGGTCGCTGCTGCCCGAGGATCGGTTAAACCGCACATAACCTCTTCACGTCTAAGGGCAGGAAAAGACACATAGCGGCTGTACGGACGTTGTCGTCGTCAGCCGGGTACGCAGCGCAGACGGATTTGGCCAGATGATGTCAGTTTTGGCTGAACTCAGGGTTCATTTGGCTTGGCGGTCAATTTCACCTTTCCGAAATCCGCAACCAGTTGTTCTAAATCCAACCCGATGCCAAGAGAAAAATGGCCCCGCCGTGGGCCAACGTGGAGCCGATGACGCCGCCGCGCAGGAATACCAGTCCGGCCACGACGCCTTCGAGTAACGTGAATGCCAAAATCGGTGTCCCCACTTGGGTCACCGTCACGGCCAGAAACCCGTGGCACAAACAAAAGAATAACCCCGACGCCAACGCCGCTTTGACGCCAGGCAGATGATGTTCCAAATGCGCCTGCAGCAATCCGCGAAAAAGAAACTCTTCATAGAGGTTGCCGGCCAAGGCGAATAGCAGCATCACGGGAATCATGTTGTCGGCCGGTGCGGGCGGAGCCGGCAGGTGAACCATGGCCTTCAACGTCAACACTACCAGCGAAATCGCCACCACACCGCCTGCGCCGTACAGCAGGGAAGACCAAAGCCTTGGTCCGAGCCAACGGATGGTGTCCATGCTGCGCCGCTCCATCAGGTAAGTGAGCAACACCATCGACAGGGATCCACTCGCCACGCCCACCAGGACCAACGGCGAGGCGTTGAAGCGCAGTGTACTAGCGCTCAACTGCCAAAAACCGAGGGGCGTCATCGCGTCCCGCGCCAGGACGAAAAACAGGATGTACACCAGAATGCGCACACCTTTGAGCTCCCGCGGCAACAGGGCCAACAAAGCCATGGCCACGATAAACGCGGGTGTGATGGACATGAAGTAGGCGATGAGTTGGTCCATCACGCGGGTTCTATTGGGCTTTCGATAAGCGATTGTCGAGGCGATCGCGGGGCGATTTTGCATGAATCGAAATGGAGTTCAGTAGACCGCACTTTCGACCCTCTTCAGATTTTCACAGACACTGGCATGCCCAGATTGGTCATCATGTTCAGCGCAAACGCATAGAGCCAAGCCTCGGTCTTTTGTTGCGGCAACGCACGCGCGTCATGGCTTAGGAGCACCGCGAAAGTCTCCAATGTACCTTCTTGAGTCACATTCGGCCAAAAATCCAATGACTGCAATCGCCCCTTTGCGGATAGGTCGAACTTGGCGATCACCCCACCCATTCTCACGTACGCCGACTGCCGCGCTCAAACACAGCAACACTCAGAACGCCAGCGGCCCCGTGCGCTTGGCCGCATCCAGCACGACATGCGTCGTGAAGCTGCGCACATTCGCATCGTGCAGCAGGCAGGCCTTGCAAAACGCGTCGTACGCAGCTAAGTCCGCCACGATGACGAGCAGTATGTAATCGGCCGCACCGGTCACCCCATAACACTGCTGCACCTCACCACGGGCCGTCACCTTGTCGCGGAAAGCGCGGGTGGCGTGGGCCGATTCATCGACCAGGTCTACGTGCACGATGGCGGTCACGCCCAGGCCCAGCGGTTGGCAGTCCAGCACCGCGATTTCGGCCTGGATAACGCCCGCCTCGCGCATGCGCTTGAGGCGGCGCTGCACGGCCGCGGCGGACAGGCCCACCTGGGCGCCGATCTGCTCCCCGGCCAAACGGGTGTTCGTCTGGTACAGGGCCAGTATCTGGCGGTCGAAGGTGTCTAGGCTTGCTACGTCTGAGGGCATTGAATTTTTTGCTGCGTGGGCGGCATGCACTATGCGGCCAAGCCGCACAGACTGCATCGAAAAAGCGGCCGGGCGCCGCGCCACCGCGCGGACACTCTTGCCATGCCTGCCATTATCAATATTCCTTCTCCCCACCTTTCCTCGCATCGTTTGTCGCTGCACAACATCGCGCACGCTGCTGCGGTGGTGGACCCGGTTTTCCTGAACAGCCCGCAGTTTGACTGCGAGCCCTTATCTCAGGCGCTGGGCGTGCCATCGCTGGCGCTGAAGGTGGAGTCGCTGAATCCGCTGCGCTCTTTCAAGGGCCGGGGTGCCGACTTCTTCATACACCAGAACGCCGAGCAGCTGGCCGGCCGCACGCTGGTCTGCGCCACGGCCGGCAACTGGGGCCAGGCCATGGCGTACGTGTGCCGCGCCCGGCGGTGGCCGCTGGTGGTGTACAGCGCCACCACGGCCAATGCCTACAAGGTGGAGCGCATGCGCGCGCTGGGCGCCGAAGTGCGCCTGTACAGCGACGACTTTGACCGCGCCAAGGAAGAAGCCAAGCGCTTCTGTGCCAGCAGCGATGGATATTTTGTAGAGGACGGCCGCGAGGCCAGCATTGCCGAGGGCCAGGGCACGATTGCGCGCGAGATGCTGGCGCGGCGCGCCTTTGACACGCTGCTGGTACCGCTGGGCAATGGAGCACTTCTGACCGGCATGGGCCGCTGGACGAAGGCCCACGCCCCCGACGTGCGGGTCATCGGCATCTGTGCCCAGAGTGCGGATGCGATGGCTGCATCGTGGCACAAGGGCCGCACCGTGAACCGCGGTATCGCCAACACCATTGCCGACGGTATCGCCGTGCGCATGCCGGTGCCCGAGGCGCTGGCCGACATGAAGGGCACCGTGGACGACGTGCTGCTGGTCAGCGAACAGGCCATTGAGCGCGCGATGCGCCTGGTCTTCCAGCACGCGGGACTGGTCGTCGAGCCCGCCGGCGTGGTCGGCGTGGCTGCGGTGCTGGAGCACCCCGAGCTGCGCACGCAGCGCCTGGCAACCGTTTTATGCGGCAGCAACTTGACTGCAGAGCAAGTTGCACGCTGGTTGATGTAAACCCTGAAGGAGAAGAAACAAATGATTGACCATGTATCCCTGGGCACCCGCCACTATGCGCAAGCCGTTGCCTTCTACCAGCAGGCGCTGAAACTGCTGGGCATTGAACTGCTGCGCGACACCGGCAACGAAGCAGCGTTTGGCACGGCATCGCAGTGGTCGCTCTTCCTGTACCCGGTGGAAGACGGCGAACCGGTCACCGCCAAGGGCGCGCACATTGCGCTGGGAGCGGCCTCGCGTGATGTGGTGGCCGCCACCCACGCCGCCGCGCTGGCAAATGGCGGGCCGGACATCTTCACACCACGCACACGCCCGGACATCAGCGCCACCTATTTCGGGGCCATGTTCCACGACCTGGACGGCCACCGCATCGAGGTGCTGACCAACAACGCACCCTGAGTTGGCACGCAGGTATTGCGGCACCTGCACAATCGGACGGATGCAAGTTCAAAAACCGATTGCCATTGCGCTGGCCGGCATGCTGTGCCTGGCGGTGGCCATGGGCATTGGCCGCTTCGCGTTCACGCCCCTGTTGCCGATGATGCTGCACGACGGCGTGGTCGACCTGCCGGGCGCCAGCTGGCTGGCTACGGCCAACTACATTGGCTACTGGCTGGGTGCCATGGCCTGCGCGCTGCAGCCCTGGGCATGGGCGCGTTGGCCGGCGCTCAAACCCATCGTCCACACCACGGCCATGCGCCTGGGGTTGGCGGCCACGGTGCTGCTGACTGCCGGCATTGCGCTGCACTGGCCGGCGCTGTGGGCGCTGTGGCGGTTTCTGGCAGGCGTGGCCAGTGCCGTGGTGTTTATCTACACCTCGGGCTGGTGCCTTGCGCGGCTGTCTGCGCTGGGTGCACCCCGGCTGGCCGGTGTCATCTATGTCGGCCCTGGCTTGGGCATTGCCGTCAGCGGCTTGGCCGCGTCTGCCATGGTGGCAGGTGGACTGACCGCCGCGCAGGGTTGGATGGCCTCCGCAGTGTTGGCCCTGTTGCTGACCGCGTGGGTATGGAAGCAGCTGCAAGGCACAGTGGCTCCCGCCGCACCCGCCCCCGCCACCGCAGGTGCGGGCGGAAGTGCCATGGCCATGCTGGCGCTGGCCTATGGCATGGCCGGTTTTGGCTACATCGTCACCGCGACGTTTTTGCCGGTGATTGCGCGCCAGACGCTGCCAGGGTCGGTGTGGCTGGACCTGTTCTGGCCGGTGTTCGGCGTGGGCGTGGGGCTCGGGGCTCTGGTGACCATCCGCCTGCCCGTGCATTGGGACCGGCGCCATTTGTTGATGGGCAGCTACATGGTGCAGGCGGTTGGCGTCATGCTGGGCGTGTGGTGGCCCAGCCTGGCGGGTTTTGCGCTGGGCAGCCTGTTCGTAGGCCTGCCACTCACCGCCATCACGCTGTTTGCGGTGCAAGAGGTGCGCCGTCTGCGCCCCGCGGGCGCGTCAGGCTTTATCGGTTTGCTGACAGCGGTCTATGGCCTGGGCCAGATCGCGGGCCCGCCCTGGGTGGCGCTGGTACTGGCCCACAGCAAGAACCCTGGCCAGGGTTTTGTGTTGTCGCTGCAGACGGCCGCTGCCAGCCTGCTGGTGGGCGTTGCTTTGTACGGCTGGCTGGCCCATCGCCATCCGCTGGCAGCCCACAAAACGCTATGAATTCAGTAGCGGCTTACGCTCTCTGCACGAGGGCTACCGCCTGATTTGGCATGTAACACCTCCGGGACACGCCGCAACCTTGACCATGGACCAGTCACAGACGCCGGACGGGCTCAAGGTCAGCGTGGACCTCTCCCGCGCGACCCTGTAGTGGGGCCAAGGCCTGCTGCTGCGCGACAAAACCACGGAAGGCATTGCGCAAAGGCAGGTACTTGTCGACGTCGCCCTCCAACTGGGCCAGGGCTGCGCACGTGGCCTCCAGTGTTGAAAGTTGGCCCGGTTTGTGGGCCTTGCGGATCACGTAGTGCGATGCGGGTGTGTCATTCAGCGACAAGCGTGCCAAGCCTTGCAGCCACGGGCTGCAGTGCAGCATCTTGCGGCTTTTGCGCCAGGTCGCGTCCAACACCACCAAGCGAATTTGCGCGGTGTCCCGCAGTTGTGTGGGGTCTGCAAGGGGTGCATGGTCGTGGGCGGACTGGGGATACAGCAGCACGGTGTATTTGGCGGCCTGTGGTACTGCCTGCAACGGGTCCGCATCAAAAGCCTCACCCGTCAGCATCTGACTGCCAGGCAGACTCAAATGCAGCAACCGGGCGGTGTTCTTCGCGTGGTCCACCTCCTGCGGGTGCTGCAGGATCAGCACCTCGGGTTTGTGCGCAACGGGTGTGATCCATTGGCAGATGCAGGCGCTTCGTGGCCTGTGGCATGTGGCGCAAATCAGGCGTCGTGGTAACTGCATAGGCATGCAGTTTGCATCGGTTTTGCGCTAGTACTGCTTGGCACCATCCTCCGACCTGCCTTTCTTTTCCGCGGATTTGGCGCCCTGCTCATGTTCGCGTCTGGGTTCAGGCCGCGCTTGGGCAGGAGCGGGCGCGGGTACAGCGGCGGGACGGGGTGGCTCTACTCTGGCCATGTGTGCACGGGCGGCTTCTTGTTCCCTTACAGCCCTGGCTCTGTCCATTTGTGCTCTTTCCGCGACGGCGCGAGCAGCTTCTTCTTTAGCCGCCCTGTCCCGCAGGGCCTCGTCTCGCGCTGCCCTTGCGTTTTCGGCTTGGGCCCGGGCGGCCGCCGCCCTTGCTGCGTCATTGCTGGCTTCTTGCCGTCTTGCAGCCTCTTGATGAGCCTGCTCCTGTCGAGCTGCTTCACGCTTGGCCGCCTCTTGCCTCGCCATATCTTGTCGGGCTGCTTCCTGTTTGGCTGCCTCTTGTCGGGCGACCTCCTGCCGGGCTGTATCCTGCCGGGCTGCCTCTTGCCGAGCGGCGCCGGCCCTCTGGAGATCATCCCGCGCGGCTCTGGACCTTTCCCCATCCACCCTCGCGGCGTTGGCCCGCGCTGCGTCGCTTCTGGCGGCTTCGACTCGGGCTGCCTCAGTTCTTGCAGCTTCGTCAGCCGCAGCCTTGACCCTGTCTGCCTGCGCTTTCCCCTCGGCATTGCGTGCTGCGTCGGCTTTGGCCTTCTCGGCTTGGGCGAACGCCGTAGCTGCCCGGGCTGCCTCTGCCTGATGGGCTGCTGCATCCGCTCTCACGTCGGGGGCCTTTGCCGGGTTGGTGGGCGACGCAACGATTTGAGGGGCCGGCGGGCGGGCTTGGGTCACAGTGGCGGTAGCTGCAGTAGCTGCAGGCGTGGGTATAGGCGCAAGCTTGGCAGCCTCAGGCTTATGCTCATCTTCATTTCTGAGTTGGTGGGGCGCCACCTGAGGCGGCACGGCGGAAGCAATCGGCGGCTTGGAGTTACCGATTACCTTCACTTGCGATGCAGGCTCGGCGATAGCAACGGGCCTATGTGGCGCGCGCCGCTGCTGGTCGTCCACAGGTACTCCGGGTTTGGCAGCGAGCTGCAGCTGCTGCGCGGCAAACGCAAGCGGCGGTGCCGGTGGAGCGGTGCGCGCGATGACCGGGTGCTCATGGACGGGTGGCTTGGCACTGGCGTTCGGAGCGCCGCCGTGCACGCTTTGTACAAGTGGTGCGACCGCGGCCACTGGGGCAACCGTTGCATGCAAAGTGGCGCCTTTGGCCAGCGGCACGCCGGCCTGCGCCACAGACTGCGATTGCGCAAACGCATGCACCGGCATGGCAACTACAGCCCCATTCACGTCACGGTTAACGTACCGGATGCCCGTAAAGTTCGTGACATTGTTCACGTTCGTGACATTAGTAACGTTGGTGACGTTAGTAACGTGCGTGTTGTAGACGTTGGTGATGGTGGCAGGTGCAATCACGGCATTACTGCGGTTGATGTGGTCGAAATAGCCGTGGCTCACGCGGTACGAGGGCTGGTAGACCTCGCGCGGTGCCAACGGGAACCAGCCCACCGAGCCACCTTGAAACCGGTTGCCACCGAGAAACACAACCAGCGCGGGTGCATAGACCGCGCGCTCGCGCACAGGGCCGGGCACCCAGGCCCAGGCACCACCGATATGCGCCCAGCGCCCATAGTGCGACACCGCGTAACCCCATGGCGCTGCGTCCACCCAGGTCCACCCCCACGGGTTGACCCAAACCCAATGGCCGTCGTGGTAGGGAGCCCACCCGACGCGGACACGGCTAGGCAACCAGACATTGCCATACGTGGGATCGGCACGCCAGGTGCCGTTGGCGTCGAGGTCTTCGTACCCCACGAGTTCAGAGGATACGTAGCGCACGGATACCGATGCATCGATACGGCGCTCGCGCTCGCGTGCCCAACGGTCCATGTCGTCATCCACCCGCGCCACGACGCTTTCGTAGTCGGACAGGCCCGTGCCATAGAAGCGGTAGCCCTGCCCCGCGCGTACAACATACGACGCGCCATCGCCGTACACCTGGGCCTCTCCACTGCCTTGCACACTGACTTCGGTGACATCACCGTTGGGGCTGACGTCTAAACGGTAGTCGCCCGCCCGGTGCAGCGTCAACGCAAGATTGGGCGTATCCACCTCCAGAACCTGGTTGGCGTCGATGCGGCGCACATGCAGCTTCAGAGTGCCTTGCGTCAATTGCACCTGGGTGATGTTGTCGTCCACATTGAGCAAAGTCACATTGGTGTTCTCGCCCAGGCGAATGGCAGAGCCGCCGATTTGCAGCTCGGCGCGCGATCTGGCGTCTACCCACAAGCGGTCACCTGTGGTCAGCGGCCGGTTAACCACAGACTGCACCCAATCGGGCTGGCCCGAGGGCGAAAAACTGACCTGGCCCTGGGTATAGCCCAGCCGTGCGACCCGCAGCGGGGGATCGGCATGCGCCCACCCACTGGCGAATACCGATACCAATGCAATGGCTACTGCGAACCATGGTTTTCTGAACTGGGGATTGGGCATAGCGATTCCTTCCATATGCGATGGGCTGTTGCGCCGTTTAACTGCAACGTGTGAGTCCGGTATCGCGATAGACACACGACAGCCGCATTTACCGAATGTTGCAAACCAGTACGCAACCGTCGCGTATCGCATACGGTGCAGTGTCAGTGCGTAGTTATCTTCGGCCGCCCGGTTGGCCGCATCCGTTCGGTGCCGAACACTTGGAACTGTTGGGCGCGCATAGTAGGATGGCCACAGCGCGCCAACCGGGAGCCCGCATGTGCCGCAACATCAAGACGCTGTTCAACTTTGAGCCTCCGGCCACCGAGCTGGAAATCCGCGATGCATCGCTGCAGTTTGTGCGCAAGCTCAGCGGTTTCAGCGTGCCCTCCAAGGCCAACGAGGCAGCGTTTGAGCAGGCTATCGAAGACGTGGCGGCGGCGGCACGCGTGCTGATCGCATCCATGGTGACCCAAGCCGAGCCGCGCAACCGCGATGTGGAGGCGGCCAAAGCGCGCGCTGCATCGCTGCTGCGGTTTGGTGCGCCCGCAAAACCTGTGTAAAGTGCCACCCACCACAACGCACACCAAAGAGACTCAGCCATGCACCCAGACTTCATGAAACACAAAGCCAGCCTGTGGGACGGCGCGTTCGGCACCTCGCGCCACATCACCGATGTGCACTGGGAGGGCGACATCACGCAGCAGGAGCTGGCTGAAGTGGCGGAACAGATTTCAACCGACTGGCAAACTGTCGACATCGAACTGGACCCGGCCCACCCGCAGCATGGCCAGAGCTTTCGCCTTTCAAAGGTTGCACCCTCGCCCAGCGCTGACGACGAAGCCTTTGCATTGAGCGTGCTCGAAGCCGAAGACGAACTGGAAGGCCACTACGTGTGGGTGCACTGCTGCCGCCATGTGGATGACCCGGACGGGGAGCTGGAAGACGCAACCGGCCGCACCTACCGCCAGCTTTTCAACACCATCATGTTCTGCCTGGAGTTTACATCCTTCGACGAAATCGCCGCGGAATGCGACGTGCACTTTGGCAAGGATGGCTGGAATGAGTATGAGCTGTACCTGGACGACGAACTACCGCAGCCCGTTGCAACGTATGACTAGGCCTGCACGCTCCGCCGCTGTGCGGGTCGCAGCCCCCCGAGGGGGCCAATTTTCCTAGGGGCGGCCCGGCGGAAGATTGCCGGTCCCGGACCCCGCTGGCGCGTTCAGAACGGTGCGCACCTCGTGCGCTTCCACATCCACAATATCCGCACTGCCCACATGCGACGCTGCACTGGCGCCAGGCGTGAAGCCGGGGCGAAACTGTTGGGCCGCCTGGTTAAAGCGCGTAAAGGTAGTCACCACCGCGGGCTTGCGGCCGGTCAGCAAAAAGCGCAGCACCAGCACCGCGACCACGAGCAGCCCCCCGCCCAGCACGCAGAGCGCAAACACTGCAGCCATGACCAGCAGAACCAACTTGACGACGCCGCGCAGGATGCTGCCCACAAGTTCAGATAGCAAATTCATGGCGGCATTGTGCCTGTGGTAAACAAAACCCCACTCATTCGCGGGCGACCGCCATCACCGCCGCAAAGCCGACGAAGACGCCGCCGGTCAGCCGGTTGAAGCCCCGCATCACTGCGGGGCGGCGTAGGTATACGGCTAGCGACTTGCCACTGACCGCATAGACAAAATACCAGGCCACCTCGATCACCGTGAAGGTCGTGATCAGGATCGCGAACTGTGGCAACTTGGCCGTATCGGGGTTGATGAACTGCGGAAAGAAGGCCGCGGCAAACAGGATGGCCTTGGGGTTGCTCGCCGCCACCAGGAACCCCTGGCGGTAGATGGCAGAGCTTCTGACCGCGGGCAGCCCGGTGGGCACTGCATCGCCAGCCATCTTCTCTGGCACCGGGCTGCGCCAGCACTTGATACCCAGGTACGCCAGATAGGCCGCCCCGGCCAGACGCAGCACATCAAATACCGCAGGGAAGGTATGCAGCAGCGCGCCCAGGCCTGCGGCAGACACCGCCATCATGGCCAACAGGGCCGTCATGCAACCGACCATAACTACCACCGCAGCGCGGAGCCCATAACGCGCGCTGGTGCTCATGACCAGCAGCATATTGGGGCCGGGCGTGGCGGAGACTACGAAGGTCATCAGTACAAAAATCCACCAGATGCTAATGGTCATGTTCGTTGCTTTGTTGGGGACATCATGGCCCATAAGGCTAGCAGATGCGCTACTGCCGACGCGCCGCCCGCAATTTAATTGAATCCGTTCTCCCGTGCGCCGCGTATTCAGTACAGCCGCGACATTTCGGCTTACTTCCCAAATCCTCAGGAGAAAATTACATGGCATCTACTACTACCCGCAAGCTCGCATCCTTTAGCCTGGCTCTCATCATGTCTGCCGTGTCCGTGGCCGCCATGGCCGACGTCATGGTTGGCGGCGCGCCCATGCTGGCATCCAGGGACATCATCGACAACGCCGTTAATTCCAAAGACCACACGACATTGGTCGCAGCAGTCAAGGCCGCAGGCCTGGTCGAAACACTGAAAGGCCCAGGCCCATTCACCGTGTTTGCCCCCACCAACGCAGCCTTTAGCGCGCTGCCTGCTGGCACCGTAGAAACACTGCTCAAGCCCGAGAACAAAGGCACGCTCACCACGGTTCTGACCTACCACGTAGTTGCCGGCAAGTTTGACGCAGCTGCCATCAGCAAGATGATCGCGGATGGCAAGGGCATGGCCACCATCAAGACCGTGAGCGGCGGCACGCTGACCGCCAAGGCCAGCGGTTCCAAGGTCATGGTTACCGATGAAAAGGGTGGCACGGCTACCGTGACCATCGCCGACGTGTACCAGTCCAACGGCGTGATTCACGTCATCGACAAGGTGCTGTTGCCTAAGTAAGGCGGTGCCCGATGCGGCGATTCTTTAAAATCGCCGCATGAATGACAGCACCCCCTCCGAAACCCCCATCATTGCCACGCACAGTGGCAGCTTCCATGCCGACGACGTTTTTGGCGTGGGGATTCTGATGGGGGTTTTCCCATTGCACCGACTCATTCGCACGCGCAAACAAGAGCTGATTGATGCCGCCGACTTCGCGGTAGACGTAGGCGGCAGCTGGGACGCGGCCACCGGCCGCTTTGACCACCACCAGCGCGGCTTTTCTGGTTCCCGCCCCGCGCCGCAGCTGGATGGTCAAATTGTGCCCGGCGTTGGTTATGCCAGCGCAGGTCTGGTCTGGTCGGCGCATGGCAGTGCGTATGTGCAGGCCTGGGCCAGCCGCCACGGCCAGAACCTGGGCGCCGAGGCCTTGGATGAGGTGGTGCGATCCATCGACCATTCGCTGGTGCAGTACCTGGACATTGTCGACACCGGCCAGGGCGATGTATCGCCCGGCATATTTGGCCTGTCGTCACTGGTCGCCCAGCTCAACTCGCACTGGATGGAAGAAAAAGGCATGGACGCGGCAGCCAAGGCGCAGCTTCAGGAAGCGCGATTTCGCGAAGCCATTGCCATCACCCGCACATTCTTAGACCACGCCATCAGCAAGAAGGTCGCACAAATCAGTGCCGTAGACACCGTGCGCAGCGCGCCGCGCCTGCTTGGCGGCCGCGTGCTGCACCTGGCAGAGGGCGGCATGCCGTGGAGCCGTGTCGTTGTGGAGGAAATGCCCGACGTGATGTTCGTCATCTATCCAGACTCCGACGGTGACCAGTACCAGGTCAAGACCGTGCCGGTAGAGGCTGGTTCGTTCACCGCGCGCCTGGACCTGCCCAAAAGCTGGGCCGGCCTGCGCGACCAGGAACTGGCCGCTGTGACCGGTGTGCCAGACAGCGTGTTCTGCCACCTGAACTTGTTCATCGGCGGCGCGCGTAGTTTCAACGGCGCGCTGAGGCTGGCTGAACTGGCGCTGTCGTAGTGGTGTACGGTCGAGGCCGCGCAACCGCGCGAGCATCATTGCGGTCCTACTTGGCGACCGGGGCAGCGGAGAAGCTGTAGTGTGTGAATTTCCACTGGCCATCAGGACTTTTGTTCAGGACGAACAGTTCCTTGAAGGCAGCAGGACCTGCGGGTTGCTCCATGCCATTGACCTTCAGTGTGCCTGCGGAGTGGCTACGCACCAGCGCTGAGGATTTGCCCAGCACTTTCACTTCATCCACGGTGAACTTCAAGTTGAGTGCAATGGCCTTGAACGTTCCGTCATAGACCGCTTTGAGGGCATCCCGCCCTACTGCGGCGGGCGCATCGGGCGCCATTTGTACGCCATCTTTCGAATAGAGATCCACAATCGTCGCCGTGTCAGCAGCATTGAGTGCGGATTCGTAGCGCGTGACCGCCTGGCGGATGGCCTGCTCGTCGGGAATGTCTTTGGCATACGCCAAGGAAGGAGCCGCTACTGTGGCAATTACCAGGGACGCAAGAATCGTTTGAATGGTAGGCATGTTGGGTCTCTTAAAAAAGTGAGTGAATTTGGATCCGTGAATGTGTTCGCCCAAGCACCAAAATGGTTGATGCTGCTGGGACCAGTTCGGGGTTAAACGTGCACCCAAGCTGGCGCTACCACCGGGCCTTTGCCCAAGAAGAAACCAAAGTGGATATTCATTTCGCCGATGGGTTCGAGGTAACGGCAGTTGGATAGCGGACCGGCATCGACAGGCTCAAATCCCGCGGACTTGGCCAGGTCCGAAACGCTGGCTTTGGCCGCAGCGTCGTCTCCAGCCACAAAGACTTGCAATGTTTTTCCGAGGCGTGATTCTGGCGCCAACAACTGGGCAAAGATGGTGTTGAAGGCCTTTACCACCTGCGCCTGGGGTGCAAGTTTTTGAATCTCCTGCGCCGCAGAGGTGGTGTGCCCGATGACCAGCTCTTTGTAATCCGGACTGATAGGGTTGGTGATGTCTACCAAGACCTTGCCAGCCAGACCACCAGCGTGCTCTATGGCGTCTGCTACTGCACCGTAAGGCACAGCGAGAACAACAATGTCCGCCAATTTGGCAGCGGCGGCAATGCCTCCGCCCACGGCCCCGTGACCGACCTTGTCGGCCAGCGCGGCGGCCTTGGCCAGGTCGCGGGCCCCAATGCTGACTTCATGCCCTGCTGCGGCCCAAACGGATGCCAAACCTGCGGCCATATTGCCGGTTCCGATGATTGCGACTTTCATTTACTAGCTCCTTGTTAAGTGAAAACTGAACTGTAAATTTGAAACGAAATTAGATAAATACTGGATAATTTTGCTCACTTGAAACAAAATCATTGCAATGGACCGTTTAACCAGCATGGGGGTCTTTGCCAAGGCGGTGGAGACAGGCTCTTTTTCTTCTGCTGGCGATGCGTTGCGGATGTCATCGCAAATGGTCGGCAAACATGTGCAGACGCTGGAGCAGCATCTGGGCGTTCGCCTCCTCCACCGTACGACACGCCGGCAACACCTCACGGAAGCAGGGGTGGATTTTTATGAGCGGGTGAAAACCATCCTGGCAGAAGTAGAGGCGGCCGAAGGCGGTGCGGCCATCAGCCGCGCTACGCCCAGAGGCCGGCTGCGCATCAACGCGCCGGTTACCTTCGGCGTACACGCGCTATCGCCCCGCTTGCCCGAATACTTGGCCAAGCATCCTGACGTGGCGATAGAAATGTCGCTGTCGAACCGAAACGTCGATTTGATCGATGAGGGTTTCGACATCGCGTTTCGGGTGGGAGAGTTGGCAGACAGTGGCCTGATGGCACGTGCGCTCGCTCCCTATCGCCTGTGTTTGTGCGCCGCGCCGATGTATCTGGCCCGGTGTCCTCCGATCACACACCCTGGCGACCTGGAAAAACACGAGTGCCTGGGGTTCTCACATACGGAACTGCGCTCGCGCTGGACATTTGAAGGACCCAAGGGGGCGATCACAGTCCCAGTTGCCGGCAAGCTGATGGTCGATAGCGGTGAGTCGCTGCTGATGGCTGCGCGTGCCGGCATGGGCCTGCTTCTGCAGCCCAGTGAATTGGTGCTCGGCGACCTGGCATCTGGCAGTCTGGTTGCGGTTCTGCCAGAGTTTTCCGTGCCTACCCGGGCCTTTCATGTCCTCTATGCCCCAGACCGCCGCATGACACCCAAGCTGCGCAGTTTCCTGGACTTCGCTGTCGAAGCATTTGGGGCTGGTGCGGAATCACCAGGCTTGACCCGATAGACCAGGCGACGTTGCAATCCGCCACAACGCTTGTACAGCGAACCCCGAGCCGACTGGCAGGTACGACTAGCGAAATCTGCTTGACGGTGTTGCGCGCAATTTACCCAACTTGTTAGTTTTATCACTCGTTATGAACACTATTGAATTGCTCGAAGCCAAGAATGAGGACCTGAAACGCATCGAAAACATGATGCAGTTTTATATGTATGACTTCAGCGAATGGCTACCGCTACCGTTCAACAACGAAGGTTGGTTTTCTATCCGATCAAAAGCCGAGTACTGGGCGAAGCCATCCACCAGGCCATTCTTAATTGCAGTAAACGGAGAAACAGCCGGGTTCCTGACCGTGGACGATGAGGTCACGCACCTGGATGCGGATTTCAGCATCGGATATTTCTTTGTCGGCAGACGTTTTCGTGGAACCGGTGTCGGCACCGCTGCTGTCACACAGCTGCTGACACTATTTCAGGGATGTTGGCAGATATTTCATGTCACCCAGAACGCTTCGGCCCAAGCCTTCTGGAAGAAGATTATTCCAACCGCAACAGCGGGCAACTACACGGTGCATAGCGAAACGATTGACGGCTATGAATGCACTCTGTACAAGTTTCATAGCGATTAAAGGCCGCTCAGCCACCCATATAGGCTTGCAGCCCCAGCAAAAGGGCGTCAAAGGTTGCTTTGCAGCGTGGGCTGTTGCGCAGGTCTTCATGCATCGTGAGCCAGGTTTCCAGCTCCAGCGGAATGCTTCCAGGGAACAGGTGCACCAGGTCCGGGGTGCGCGCCGCCAGTGCCACCTGACAAATGCCAATGCCACTGCCGGCGCGGATCAGGGCTAGTTGCGCTAAATCGCTGTCGGTGCGCACGGCAAAGGCGTCGCGGGTCCACATCGGGAAGGTTTTGGCTGCGGCGCGCACATAGGGCGTTTCTTCATCAAATCCTATCAAAGCGTGCTGCGCCAGATCGGCCAGCGACGTGGGTGTGCCATGTGTTTGCAGGTAGCTGGTGTGCGCGTGCAAGCCGAGCTGCACTTTGCCCACACGCCTGGCGATCAACAGCTCCTGCTTGGGTTGGGTCATGCGAACGGCAATATCGGCCTCGCGCTTGAGCAGATCCTGCACACGGTTGGTCAGCACCAGCTCTACCTTCAAATCGGGGTGCGCACGCTGCAGGTCGGCGACGATGGGTGGCAGCACCTCCACCCCGATCACCTCACTGGCGGTAACGCGCACCGTGCCCCGGATACCAGCACCGTGGCTCTCGGCGGCGCGGCGCAGCGCAGCGGCGGAACTACTCATGGCCTGCACAAAACTTTGCAGCTCCAACGCCGCCTCGGTGGGCAACAGCCCCAGTTGGGAGCGGGTAAACAGCACCACCCCCAGCGACTTCTCCAGCGCTTCAATATGGCGCCCCACCGTGGGTTGTGCGATGCCCATGGCGCGCGCAGCGCCAGAGAGCGAGCCTCCCTTGATCACGTTGAGGAACGAGCGGTAAAGCTCCCAGTCAATGTCGTTGTCGTTGTCGTTGGCGTCTTTGGTCATGCATAAATGTATAGCTGCTGGTATATGTTGGTCAATTGCTTAATAGCCCCAGCGCTTCGACACTCCATCCATCGCAACACTTTCTTCAAGGGGCTTCGACATGGAAAACAGCAGCAACACAGCATTGGTATTGGGCGCAACCGGCGGCATCGGTGGCGAAGTGGCTCGGCAACTGCGTGACGCAGGCTGGACGGTGCGTGCACTGCGCCGCGGTGGTGAACAGGCGCTGAAGCGGCGCGACGGCATGGTGTGGATCCGCGGTGATGCGATGAACCGTGCCGACGTGGTGGCCGCAGCCCGCGGCTGCGCGGTCATCGTGCATGCAGTCAACCCACCCGGCTACCTGCGCTGGGCCGAGCTGGTGCTGCCCATGCTGGACAACACTATCGCCGCGGCCCGCGCCGAAGGCGCCACCATCGTACTGCCCGGAACGGTCTACAACTTTGGCCCCAGTGCTTTCCCGCTGCTGCGCGAAGACTCACCGCAAGAACCGCTGACCCGCAAGGGCGCGATACGGGTGGAGCTGGAGCAGCGACTGCGTGTTGCCAGCAACAACGGCTGCAAGGTGATTGTGGTGCGCGCGGGCGACTTCTTCGGCCCCAAGGTTGGCAACAGCTGGTTCTCCCAAGGCTTGGTCAAGCCAGGTCTACCCGTCAAGGCCATCCAGCTACCGGGCAAGCGCGGCGTAGGCCATCAGTGGTCTTACCTGCCCGATGTAGCGCGCACCATGGTGGAACTGGTCCAACGCCGCGAAGCGCTGGCGCCTTTTGCTGCCTTCCACATGCAAGGCCATTGGGATGCCGATGGCACACAAATGGCAGCATCCGTCAGCCGCGTCGTCACGCGCCGAGGTGGTGCCAAGCCTGCAGTACGTGCCTTCCCCTGGTTGCTGATCGCGCTGGCTTCACCGTTTGTAGCAACCCTGCGTGAACTGCGTGAGATGCGCTACCTGTGGAATGTGCCACTGGCCATGGACAACACCAAGCTCATCGCTGCGCTGGGCCATGAGCCGCATACGCCGCTGGATGCGGCAGTAGAGGCCGCGCTGGAAGGCATGGGCTGTTTCGCGGCGGAGAATGCTACTGCATCGAGGTCCGACGCTGTGCAAACGGCCTACGGAGCGATAACAAACGGGGTTGCACCGTAAGCGATAGCCTGTATTGCAAGGAGTTTTTTCGTGGCAACAGCGCCCGAGAAAGTCAACGGCCCGAACCTGAACCGTCAGGTGAATGACACCAACGGAATCCAGCCGTTGAATTTACCCAAGCCCCAGAAGACTGTTGACGGACTGCTCCAGCATTTCGACCAATTCTGGGTCCATGAATTTGTATTCATCTGGTATGTCCAAGACATGGATCGGCTTGTTGTCCAGTAGACGGGTGAACCCTGCCGTTAGCCTGGACTTGTGCTTTTCTTCCATGACCAGGATTACGTTGGCCCACTGGATGTCTTCAACGGACACGGTGTGACGGGCATTGGGGCTGGTCCCCGCAGAACGGGCCGAGACTGTTGGGTGCTTGCGCCACAGTCGTTCCGCTGTCGGACTGCGCCATTGGTTTCTGCTGCAGATGAACAGCACGTTGAGCTTCTCGTCTAACTTGGACATTACTTCTTCTTGTAGGATCAATGCGCTTGGCGATGGCAAATGCAATGCTTGGGTCGACCCCCATTCGTCACACCACCCCAGCCCGCTCCAACATCGCATGCAACAACACATTGCACCCCGCCGTAATGTGTTCGGGCTTCGCATCCTCAATCTCGTTGTGGCTGATGCCATCCTTGCAGGGGATGAAGATCATGCCCGCTGGCGCCAGCTTGGCCATGTAGACGGCGTCGTGGCCAGCACCTGACACAGCGGGCATATGGCTGTAGCCGAGCTTCTTGGCGGCGCGACCTACGGCGTCCACGCAGTCGGGGTGGAAGGCAATGGCCGAGTAGCTGGACACCAATTCGATCTTCACGTCCACGCGGTGTTCCTTGCCCACCTTGGCGGCGAAGGCTTTGACCTCGTCGGCCATTTGATCCACCAGCGCGTCGGTGGCGTTGCGCAGGTCGATGCTGAATTTCACGCTGCCCGGAATCACGTTGCGGCTGTTGGGGAAGACCTGCACCATGCCGACGGTGCCGCGGCCGTGTGGTGGGTGGCGATGCGCTGCGGCCACCACGTCTTGCATGATGTGTGTGGCAGCCAGCATCGCATCCTTGCGCAGCGCCATGGGGGTCGGGCCGGCGTGGGCTTCCATGCCGGTCACGGTGCAATCAAACCAGCGAATGCCCAGCACGCCGCTGACCACGCCAATCGTCTTGTCGTTGTCCTCCAGCACCGGGCCTTGTTCGATGTGCGTCTCAAAATACGCGCCGATTGGGTGGTCGCCAGGCTCTTGCGTACCGACGTAGCCTATGCGCTCCAGCTCGCCTTTGACAGTCTTGCCTTCGGTGTCCGTCGCCGCATACGCGTGCTCCAGCGTGAAGGCCTTGGCAAACACGCCCGATCCCATCATCACCGGCACAAAGCGCGAGCCTTCTTCGTTCGTCCAGAAGGCGACCTCGATCGGTGCTTCGGTCTCGATGCACAAATCGTTGAGCGTGCGCACCACTTCCAGCCCCGCCAACACGCCGTAGTTGCCGTCAAATTTGCCGCCAGTGGGCTGGGTGTCGATATGGCTGCCGGTCATGATGGGCGGCAGGCTGTTGTTGCGGCCGGCGCGGCGCATGAAGCCGTTGCCGATCTTGTCGATGGTGATGCTCATACCTGCCTCCTCGGCCCAGCGCAGCACCAGGTCACGGCCCTGTTTGTCCAGATCGGTCAAGGTGAGGCGGCAGACACCTCCCTTGGGCGTGGCGCCAATCTTGGCCAGCTCCATCAGCGATGCCCACAGGCGGTCGCCGTTGATGTGGATGTTGGAGATGTCCAGAACGGTGTCGATGTGGGTGTCGAAATGGGTATCGCCGTCGGTATCGACTTCAATGGGGACGTTGGTTTTGCTGCTCATGGTGGTGATTCCTCTACCGTTTGCTTCACCGCTTGACCGCGGTGGGGGCCAGGGTTGCTGCGCGCAGCTTGGTCGCCGCAAAGTTCGAGCCAAACGCCGGGCGCTTGATGTAGCGGCCCTTGCCCTGCACGGCCCGCAGATCGCCCTGCACAAACACCAGCTCGCCCTGGCTGATGGTGTGGCTGGGAATACCCTTGACGGTACGGCCTTCGAATATGTTGAAGTCGCCTTTGCTGAATTGCGTTTTGACCGACAGAGTCTTCGTACCCGCCGGGTCCCACACCACCAGGTCGGCGTCGGCACCCACGCTGACACTGCCTTTTTGCGGGTAAATGTTGAACAGCTTGGCGGTATTGGTGGAGGTGACAGCCACAAACTCGGATGGTGTCAGCCGCCCGGTGTTGACTCCCTCGTCCCAGACCACGGCGAGACGCTCTTCGACACCACCGCAGCCGTTGGGAATTTTGCTGAAGTCGTCCTTGCCCGCAGCCTTTTGCGCGGCGCAGAAGGTGCAGTGGTCAGTGGCCGTGGTGTGCAGGTTGCCGCTTTGCAGGCCACGCCACAGAAATTCCTGGTTGCCCTTGGGGCGAAACGGCGGGCTCATCACGTGCGCGGCGGCGGTGGCAAAGTCGGGGTGGCGGTAGACGCTGTCGTCTATGACCAGGTGGCCGGCCAACACCTCGCCATAGACACGCTGGCCGCGCGCGCGGGCGCGGGCGATGGCCTCGGCCGCTTCGATGCAGCTCACATGCACCACGTAGATGGGCACGTTCAACACATCGGCAATGGCGATGGCGCGGTTGGCGGCTTCGGCCTCCACCATCGGCGGGCGGGATAGCGGGTGGCCTTCTGGGCCTTTGATGCCCATGTCGGCCACGGTCTTTTGCAGAAGGTAGACCAGCTCACCGTTTTCGGCATGCACGGTGGGCATGGCACCCAGCTCCATACAACGCTTGAAGCTGTTCACCAAGGTTTCGTCGTCGCACATGATGGCGTTTTTGTAAGCCATGAAGTGTTTGAAGCTGTTGACACCCTCGTGTTGCACCAGCGTGCCCATGTCCTGGCGGACCTGCTCGCTCCACCAGGTGATGGCGACGTGGAAGGAATAATCGCCCGCCGACTTCTCGGCCCAACCGCACCACTTGCGGTAGGCATCCAGAATGTTCTCTTGCGGGTCGGGGATGACGAAGTCGATGATGCTGGTGGTGCCACCGGCCAGCCCAGCCGCGGTGCCGGTGTAGAAATCGTCCATGGTGACGGTGCCCATGAACGGCAGCTGCATGTGGGTGTGGGGGTCTATGCCGCCGGGCATCACATACTGGCCGCCGGCGTCCACCACCGTGGCACCGGCAGGGGCGCTCAGGTTTTCGCCAACGGCAGTGATCTTGCCGTCTTGGGTGATCACATCGGCCAGACTAGCCCGGTCGGCATTGACGACGGTGCCGCCACGGATAAAGAGAGTTGTCATAGTGCCTCCTGCCGAGCCGCCTCAAAGGTGGCACGCGCCCCCTCGGGGGGCAACGAACATATGTGAGTGTGGGGGTTCATATATCTACTCCTAAATTGATAGCGGTATACGCAGTGCATTCGGGGGCTAGAGGCCGATTTTGCTTAAGCCCCTAAGCTGTGGGGGCTCCGCGCATCGGGTTGTTCGCATGCGTCGTCCAGTTGGCGTATTTATCGCTCACAACCAGCCCGGTGCGCAAGTCCTTTTCACCGGGTGCCAAATCGCGCAGTGTGATGCATTCTGGCACCGGGCACACGGTCACGCACAAGTTGCAGCCCACACATTCGTCTTCCTTGACTTCGAAGAAGCGTATCCCGTCCTTCATATTGGTGATGGCCTGGTGCGATGTGTCTTCGCAGGCAATATGGCAGCGCCCGCACTGGATGCAGCTGTCCTGGTCGATGACAGCCTTGCTGATGTGGTTCAGGTTCAGGTACTGCCAGTTGGTGACGGTGGGCACGGCTTTGCCAACGATTTCGCTCACACTGGTGAAACCCATCTCGTCCATGTAATTGGACAAACCGTCGCTCATCTCCTGCACGATCTTGAAGCCGTAGACCATGGCGGCAGTGCAAACCTGCACGGTGCCCGAGCCCAGCGCGATGAAGTCCAGCGCGTCGCGCCAGTTGCCAATGCCGCCGATGCCGCTGATGGGCAGCCCGGCGGTCTGCGGATCGCGCGCGATCTCGGCCACCATATTCAATGCGATGGGTTTGACGGCCGGGCCGCAATAGCCGCCGTGGCTGCCCATGCCACCCGTGTTGGGCGACATCTTGAGCGTGTACGGGTCCACGCCCATGATGGAGTTGATGGTGTTGATCAGGCTCACCGCGTCGGCGCCACCCTTTTTGGCGGCACGGGCGGGCATGCGCACGTCGGTGATGTTGGGGGTCAGTTTGACGATGACGGGAAGCCGGCTGTACTGCTTGCACCACGCGGTGACCATCTCGATGTACTCTGGCACCTGCCCCACCGCCGCGCCCATGCCACGCTCGCTCATGCCGTGCGGGCAACCGAAGTTGAGCTCGATGCCGTCGGCGCCGGTATCCACGAGCCGCGCCAGAATGTTTCTCCACGACTGCTCTTCGCAGGGCACCATCAAGGACACGATCATGGCGCGGTCGGGCCAGTTGCGTTTGACCTCCGTGATCTCGCGCAGGTTCAGTTCCAGGTCGCGGTCGGTGATCAGCTCGATGTTGTTGAAGCCCATCAGGCGGCGGTCGGGCGTCAGCAGTGCGCCGTAGCGCGGGCCGTTGACGTTGACGACCGGCGGCCCGGCCTCGCCCAGCGTCTTCCAGACCACGCCGCCCCAGCCGGCTTCAAACGCGCGGTTGACGTTGTAGGCCTTATCGGTAGGCGGGGCGGATGCCAGCCAGAAAGGGTTGGGGCTTTGGATGCCGACGAAATTGGTAGCGAGATTGGCCATGATCATGCCTCCTGACGAGCCGCCTCTAAGGAGGCACGCGCCCCCTTGGGGGGCAGTGAACGAATGTGAGCTTGGGGGTACATAGTCTTCTCCAGGTTCGGGGCGATCACGCGTTCAGGTAGGCATGGATGGCGTTTGCTGATTGCTTGCCATGCTCCACGGCCTCGACCGTCAGGTCCAACCCGCCGGCACGGCAGTCGCCGCCAGCCCACACGCCGCTCAGGTTGGTCGTGCCGACCGCATCCGTGGCCATGCGGCCGCCGTCTAATGCAAAGCCTGCCTCCGCGAGTACCGGGTTCCCCAGTTTCTGCCCAATGGCCTTGAGCACAGTGTCCGCTTCAAACATGATCTCACGGCCGGTGGGCTGCAGCTTGCCGTCCACCATGGCCTGGTCGGCAAAACGCACGCCTGTCACGCAACCATCAAGGCCCAGAATATCAACCGGCGCCAGCCACTGGTGCAGCACCACGCCATTGGTCTGCGCCCATTCCTGCTCAACCTTGGAGGCGGACATCGATTCGCGCCCTCGGCGGTACACCATATGCACTACCTTGGCGCCCAGCAGTTTGCTTTGCACGGCCGCATCCACCGCGGTCATGCCACCGCCAATAACCACGACGCGGCGACCCACGGGCAAGGTGGACAGGTCGGGCGTTTGGCGCAGCGTGGCAATAAAGTCCACGGCATCTTGCACGCCTTGCAAGGTCTCGCCGGGCACACCCAACGCATGGGTAGTGGCCAGGCCCATGCCCAGGAACACGGCTTCATAGTCCTTTCGCAGGGCAGCCAGCTGGGCCGTGGTCTCCAGCCGCCAGTTGTTTTGGACGGTGATGCCGCCAATGTCTAGCAGCCATTGCACCTCACGCTGCGCGAAGTTGTTGGGCGTCTTGTAGCTGGCCAGGCCGTATTCGTTCAGGCCACCGGGCTTGGGTTTGGCGTCGAACACCACCACGTCGTGGCCCTTGCGCGCCAGCGTGTAGGCACAGGCCAGGCCGGCGGGGCCGGCGCCGACCACGGCAATCTTTTTGCCGGTGGCGGGTTCGCGCGTGAAGATCTGCGGTTTGGCACTTTCCATCAGCGCATCGACGGCATGGCGCTGCAGGCGGCCGATGGCGACCGGGCGGTCTTCTTGCGTGTTGCGCACACACACGGCCTCGCACAGGTTCTCGGTGGGGCAGACCCGGGCGCACATGCCCCCCAGCGGATTGGATTCCAAAATGGTGCGCGCTGAGCCGCGTAGGTTGTCATCGGCAATGCGCTTGATGAAAGACGGTACGTCGATGCTGGTGGGGCAGGCTGTGGCGCAAGGCGCGTCATAGCAGTAGAGGCAGCGCTCGGCCTCCAGCAGGGCTTGCGTGCGGGTCAGGCGGGGCGTGGCGTCCGCAAAGCGCTGGGCGTAGTCGCTAGCGACCAGGCGGCCAGCGCGAACATCGGGTTGGGGATAGGTGGACACGCTAGCACTCCTGTGGTGAAATCTGACCGTTTAGTCAGGATCTTCACCGGATGCTAGCAAGTGTGATGCCAGTCTGTATCTAGGGGTTTATCCGTGGTGACTGGTTGGCGCGGGGTGGGGCCGCTGCACAGGCCCATTACCCGCCCGCGTCGGGCGGCTGCGTTTAGCGAATGGCCATCACGCCTTTGTAGCGCGCGGATGCAATCATTTCTTGCACCGATGTTCCGTAGCCGACATAGACCTCGGCCTTGGGCAAGGAGTTGAAGTCCACATTCTTCAGCAACGACAGGTTCAATGTGGTGCCACCCGCCACACCCGTCATAAAGGGCACGTAGTTGGAGCCCACCAGGGGCTGCCAACCGTCCGTAGTGAAACAGAACCAGGTATTTGCGGTCAGGCCCAGTGTGCCGGCGGGCACATAGGCGGCCAAAAAGACCTGCGCAGGAGCGCCGATATTGGCCAGGGTCAGGTTGAAGCCCAAGGTCGAGCCAATGATGCCAACGTTGCTGATGCCGGTGAGCGTGCCATCAGGGATCTGGGGATTGGAAATCGAACCCAGACTGAGCGACACGGCCGAGGCCGGCGCCGACAACGCCATGAAAGGAAGGAGACACAGCGCAAATTTGACGAACGCGGAACGGCAGCCGGACACGGCTAAGGCAAAAGTTTTCATGGAAAGCAAAGGTGGACGGTTAAAAGACTTGTCCCATTTGGTGACAGACAAATGGCACAACTGGCTGCGGTGTCAGCTAAAGCAAAAAGGCTGCGCAGACCCAAATTTTACCCTGTGGTTGACCCGACAAGCCAATGCCGAAAGTGCATAACGGCTTGCGGTTCGTCACCGCGCAGTGGCGCAACCAGGTAATACGCCCGTTCACCCCGTAGCGGCTGGTCGCAGGCCACGACCAGATCGCCGCGCGCCAGCTCGGCCTCGATCAGCAGGCGCGGCACCAGTGCCACGCCGAGGCCGTGGATGGCCGCAGTGGCGGTCATAGAAAACAATTCATAGCGCGGGCCGGACAGTGCGTGCGGTGCGGTCACGCCTTGGGCGTCAAACCACTGGCTCCAGCCAAAGGGCCGCGTGCTTTGCTGCAGCAGCGGCAGCTCGGCAACCGCCTCGGGGCTGACGGTTTGCACGGCGGGCCCTATCAGGCCGGGGGCGCAAACCGGCACCACCTCTTCGTTGACCAGCAGCGTGGCCTGCGTGCCGGCCCAGTTGGCCACCTGCTCGGCAGTGCCAGCATACAGCGCGGCATCGAATCCGGTATCGGCAAACAGAAAGGGGCGGGTGCGGGTCTCGATGTGCACAACGATGTCCGGGTGCAGCGCCTGCAGGTGGGGCAGGCGCGGGATCAGCCATCGGGTGGCAAATGTAGGTACCGCCGCCAGGTGAATAGCACCTTGGGTGCCCTGGGTGGACATGGCGTTCAGCGTGTCACGCTCCAGTGCCAACAGGCGCTCGGTTACCTGGGCGGCGTACTCACGGCCACGCGGCGTCAGCACCACGCCGTGGCGTGTGCGGGTGAACAACGGTTGACCCAGATATTCCTCCAACGCAGCCACCTGGCGCGAGACTGCGCTCTGGGTCAGCGCCAGCTCCTGTGCTGCGCGGGTGTAACTCTCGTGCCGGGCAGCGGCCTCGAAGCACAGCAGCGTGTGGGTAGCCGGAATCTTGCGTCGCATGGTGCGGCCAGTGTAGCTACCCCGAATGCGCCCGCGCACAGCCTTGTCGACGTTGCCCTTATGTAAGACAGGCCATGGGATACACACCCTAAAATGCGCACTCACAGCGGAAATTCCACCCGTTTTTTTGGTAGCACCCATGTCCGCCGTCAGCTTTCTGATCTCCGATCCCAGTCCTGCGTTGCAGACCTTCACGCAACAATTGCTCATGGGCTATGGGTTCGATGCGGCTGGCATCAAAACTGCGTCCAACCCGCACGCAGCGGCGGAAATGGCCGCGTCACTAAAGCCCGACCTGCTGATTTCGGACGCTTTTGCCAAGGAATCGATGACCGGCATCGCGCTGCACCAGACCATCCAGAAGTCGAGCCCCGGTTGCTCCCTTGCGCTGCTGTCGCAGGCTGCCACCCCCGTCTACCAACAAGAGGCGGACGAAGCCGGCGCCCTGTTTTTACTGGCCAAGCCCTTCACTGCCGACGCCATGCGATCCGCCGTGCGCACGGCGCTGGAGCAATTGGCGCCGCTGCACCCCGGCATTGCCAGCAAACTCAAGCCCTCGGTCGCCAGTCAGCAGCAGTCGCAGAAAACCCGTCCGGTCTACGTGGCGCCGCCCAGCCTGCCGCAGTACAAGCCTGGCGACCGAGTGATCTATGCCAACCGCACCGAGTCGGTCAAACATGTGATTCTGCGCAGGGGCGAGCTGGTATTGCAGCTCGACGGCATACCCGGCATGGTCGAGGCCGAGAAGGTCAAACGGCTTTAAACGGCCCTGGCAAGAGGCCAGCGGCGGTCACGCCGCCCGAAGTGGTGAGAATGTAGGTCTTTTCAACGACCCTCGGAGGCTCCATGATCACAACAAAATACATTTCTTCCCTGTGTGCTGCGGTGCTACTGCTAGCGCAACTGACAATCGCCAGCGCACAAACTCCGCCAGCACCGGCCGCACCAACAAGCGCTCCCGAGCAGACGAGCCCCACCGCCGAGCCGTCTGCCGAACCACAAGCCAGCACGCCCAAGGAAGCCAAGGCCAGTTTGGCGAACAACCAAGTCCCCAAACTGGTCGTCCGATGGGACTGTGGTGACTGCGAGGTCAACGAAAAGGTCTCGCCCCTGATTGAGCAAACCTATGCCACCAAGGCCGCGGTTAAGGGCTACACCGTTTCTGACAGCGAGACAGCTGAAATGGTCGTCATCAAATACCGCCAACGCCCGCCAGGCGCACGTGTCATGTTTGGTTTCATGGCTGGCAAGGACATTTTGGAGACCCGCGTCACGTTCCGCGGCAAGGAATTCCTGGCGGGTGACTATGCGGCCAATGCCTGGCAGGGCATGAACAGCCTGTGCGAAACGGTTGCACAACTGACCCTGGACCAGATGTTGGCCAAGTTTCTAATAACGACCAGCTCGTGATGATGGCCCAGATGTGCGCCGAACGCACATCTGGGTGCCAAACATTCGTTTGTCGCCCAGCGGCATCGGGGCTACCATGCTCTCCAAACTGCCCTAACCGTTACGGAGATATCCCCATGGCCCACGCATCCTTCAACTGGCAAGACCCTTTTTTGCTGGACAGCCAGCTCAGCGATGACGAACGCATGGTGCGCGACGCCGCAGCTGCTTATTGCCAGGACAAGCTGCTGCCCCGCGTGACCCAGGCTTTCCGCGAAGGCACGACAGACCCCGCCATCTTCCGCGAGATGGGCGCACTCGGCCTGCTGGGCCCCACCATCCCCGAACAATATGGCGGCCCCGGCCTGAACTACGTGTCCTACGGCCTGATCGCCCGCGAAGTGGAGCGTGTCGACAGCGGCTACCGCTCGATGATGAGTGTGCAAAGCAGTCTGGTCATGGTGCCGATTTTTGAATTTGGCACCGAGGCACAGCGTCAAAAGTACTTGCCCAAGCTGGCGACCGGCGAGTGGATTGGCTGCTTTGGCCTGACCGAACCCGACCACGGTTCCGACCCCGGCTCCATGGCCACGCGCGCGCACAAGGTGGCGGGCGGCTACAAGTTGAGCGGCAGCAAGATGTGGATCAGCAACAGCCCGATTGCGGATGTGTTTGTGGTCTGGGCCAAGGAAGTATCCGAGGGCGGCCAGGTCGGACCGATCCGCGGTTTTGTGCTGGAAAAAGGCATGGCCGGCTTGAGCGCGCCCGCGATCCACGGCAAGGTCGGCCTGCGTGCCTCCATCACCGGCGAGATCGTCATGGACGGCGTGTTTTGCCCGGAGGAAAACGCGTTCCCGGAGGTGCGCGGCTTGAAGGGTCCATTCACTTGCCTCAACTCTGCGCGCTACGGTATCGCCTGGGGCGCACTGGGCGCGGCCGAAGACTGCTGGCTACGCGCCCGCCAGTACACGATGGACCGCAAGCAATTTGGCAAACCGCTGGCGGCCAACCAGTTGATCCAGAAAAAGCTGGCGGACATGCAGACGGAAATTGCGCTGGGCCTGCAGGGGTGCCTGCGGCTGGGGCGGATGAAGGATGAGGGGACGGCATCTGTGGAGATCACTTCTATTTTGAAGCGGAACTCGTGTGGGAAGTCACTGGATATTGCGCGCTTGGCGCGGGACATGATGGGTGGCAACGGGATTTCGGACGAGTTTGGGGTTGCTCGGCATTTGGTGAACCTGGAGGTTGTGAATACCTATGAAGGGACGCACGATATCCATGCGCTGATCTTGGGGCGCGCGCAGACGGGGATTGCGGCGTTCTGATTCTTTTGTTGTCGCTTGCTTGGGACCCAGCGGGGTGGGGTAGAGATTCGGAGGCGGTGCTTTGGTTTTTACTTCCTCACACCACCCCCTATCCCCCCGCCCCTTTCCACCCTCGCCAGGGCGGAAAGGGGAGCCAACAGCCATATGTGGCCTTGTTTCTTAAGGTGGGACGTACACGCTCTTGTTGGAGTTGGCACGCCAGAGTGCGTTGACTCAACGCCACACGGCGCGTGCACTCCCTTCGTTTACACACGCGGCCAAATATGGCTGTTAGGCTCCCTCTTTCGCCCCGGCGGGGGCGAGAGAGGGCGGGGGGAGAGAGGGGGGGGTGTGAGGAAGCAACCCCATAAAGCAAATCCCCAAGTTACCCAATCAGAATCCACCATGACCCAAGAAAAACCCTCAGCCCTCCCCCACATCAAAGTCCTAGACCTCTCCAGAGTCCTTGCCGGCCCCTGGTGCACCCAAATGCTGGCCGACCTCGGCGCCGACGTCATCAAGGTCGAAAAACCCGGCGATGGCGACGACACCCGCCACTGGGGCCCCCCATTCCTGCAGGACAGTGAAGGCAAGGACACCGCCCACGCCACCTACTTCACCGCCTGCAACCGCAACAAACGCTCCGTCACCATCGACATGGCCAAACCCGAAGGCCAAGCACTGATACGCCAGATGGCGGTGCAGAGTGATGTGCTCGTAGAAAACTTCAAGGTCGGCGGCCTGGCCAAGTACGGGCTGGACTATGAAAGCCTAAAAACCATCAACCCGCGCCTGGTCTACTGCTCCATCACCGGCTTCGGCCAGGACGGCCCGTATGCCGAGCGCGCCGGTTATGACCTGATGATCCAGGCCATGAGCGGCATGATGAGCATCACCGGCAACCCGCCGGGCACGCCCGGCGGTGGGCCGCTGCGGGTGGGTGTGGCGCTGACCGATCTGTTCACCGGCGTGTATGCCTGCAGCGCGATTCTGGCGGCCATCGAGGTGCGCCACCGCACTGGCGTGGGCCAGTACATCGACATGGCCTTGCTGGATGTCGGCATGACGATACTGGCCAACCAGGCGGCAGGCTTTCTGAACACCGGCAAGGTGCCCGTACGCCAGGGCAACAGCCACCCCAGCCTGGTGCCCTACCAGTCATTGCCGACGCTGGACGGCGCCATGCTGCTGGCCGTGGGCAACGATGGCCAGTTCGCGCGCTTCTGCGAAGCCGCCGGACACATGGAGTGGGCACAGGATGCTCGCTATGCCACCAACACCTTGCGCGTGGCCAACCGCGACAACCTGGTCCCGCAGATAGAGGCCGTCACCCGCACGCGCACCACGGCCCAGTGGGTGGCGCTGCTGGAACACAAAGCCGTGCCGTGCGGCCCCATCAACGCCATCGACGAGGCCTTTGCCGATGCCCAGGTTGTAGCCCGGGGGCTTAAGATCAATCAGGCTATAGCCCTCGCCGGACGTGCGCAACCAGCTATTGAATCAATAGCATCTGTGGCGAGCCCCCTGCGACTGGCCGACACGCCGCCAGTGCTGCGCAACGCTCCGCCAGCGCTGGGCGAGCACACCGACGCGGTGCTGGCCGGGCTGGGCCTGGACACGGCGGCCATCGACCGCCTGCGCGACCAAGGCGTGGTGTAGCAGGACAAAACACTGCAGTCATCGGACGTTGGTGCGCTGCCCAACACACGGGAACGCACCAGCCGCCCAGAATGCACGCTTGATCCGTCGTCCCGACGGAGTCACCAACAGGAGTAGTGCGTGCCCGAAGGACCTTCCCTCGTCATCCTGCGCGAACAGGCTGCTGGTTTCGCCGGCAAGACCATCGTGCGTGCCCACGGCAACACCAAGGCGGTGGATATGGACAGCCTGGCGGGCCAGCAAATTGTCGCGTTGCGCACCTGGGGCAAACACTTCCTGATCCAGTTGCCCACACTGGCCCTGCGCATCCACATGCTGATGTTTGGCACCTACCGCATCAACGAACGCAAAGACGCCGAGCCGCGGTTGAGCCTGGAATTTGACGGCGGCGAAGAGCTGAATTTCTACACCTGCTCGGTGCGCCAACTGGATGCTGATCTGGATGCGCAGTACGACTGGCGTGTGGACGTGATGTCAGACCAGTGGGACCCAAAGTTCGCGCGCGCGCAACTGCGGGCCATGCCGGACACCCTGGTCTGCGATGCGCTGCTGGCGCAAGATGTGTTTTCGGGCGTGGGCAACATCATCAAGAACGAGGTGTTGTTCCGCATCCGCGTACACCCCTCGTCGACGGTGGGCGCACTACCCGCAGCCAAGCTGCGCGAACTGGTGGAGCAGGCGCGCAAATACAGCTTTGAATTCCTGGCATGGAAAAAGGCCTTTGTGCTGAAAGCCCATTGGCTGGCGCACACCAAACGCATCTGCCCACGCTGCGACATACCCCTTACCAAGGCGCATTTGGGCAAAACCCGTAGGCGCAGCTTTTTCTGTGAGCGGTGTCAGAAGCTGTACACCACGCCGAACCCGCCCGCCTAGGCAGGCCCCCGGCGGGGCGTCAACTCTTCGGGCCGTCGCCCAGGGTTTCCCAGCGCTCCAGCGCAGCCATCAATTCATCATCGATCTGCGCGTTGCGCGTGGCCAGCTTCATCGCGCGCACGTTGTCCACGGCGTACAGGCTGCCGTCGGCCAGCGCTTCGTTGATTTCCACCTGCTCGGCTTCCAGCGCGGCGATCAGGTCGGGCAGACCGTCCAGTTCGCGCTGCTCTTTGAAGCTGAGTTTTTTCGCCTTGGCGGGCGGTGGTGCAACCGGCGCAGCAGCGGACACGGCTGCCGTAGCTTGCTCCTGCTTTTGTAGCTGCTCACGCTCATAGTTAAAGGGCTTGGCCGTGGTTTTGCCTTGGGCCGCATTGATAGCGTTGGCGCGCTTGGTCTGGATCAGCCAGTCGCTGACGCCGCCTTCGTATTCGCGCCATTTCGCGTCACCCTCGTACGCAATCGTGCTGGTGACGACGTTGTCCAAAAAGGTACGGTCATGGCTGACAAGGAACACGGTGCCGTCGTAATTTTGCAGCAGGTCTTCCAGCAGCTCCAGCGTGTCGATGTCCAGGTCGTTGGTCGGCTCGTCCAGCACCAGCACATTGGCGGGGCGGGCGAACAGGCGCGCCAGCAGCAGGCGGTTGCGTTCGCCGCCGCTCAAAGAGCGAACCGGCGAAGTTGCACGCGCGGGCGAGAACAAAAAGTCGCCCAGGTAACTCTTGCGGTGTTTCTTCTGGTTGCCGATCTCGATCCACTCGCTGCCGGGGCTGATGAAGTCTTCCAGCGTGGAATCCAGGTCCAGCGCGTTGCGCATCTGGTCGAAGTAGGCCACGGTGATGTTCGCACCCTGGCGCACCGTGCCCCAAGGGCTGTGGCCGGGTTCTGGCTTGGGGGAATTGGCGGGCGCGGGGTCGGCCTTGTGGTCGCCCAGAATGAGTTTGAGCAGCGTCGTCTTGCCGGCACCGTTCGGGCCCAGCAGGCCAATCTTGTCGCCACGCAAGATGGTGGCTGTGAAGTCGTCGACGATCTTGCGGTCGCCAAAGGTCTTGCTGACGTGGGTCAGTTCGGCCACCAACTTGCCGCTCTTGTCGCCAGTGTTCACGTCCATGTTGACGCTGCCGACGACGTCGCGGCGCGCTTCGCGTTTGCTGCGCAGCTCGTCTAGGCGCACGATGCGGGCGGTGGCGCGGGTGCGGCGGGCTTCCACGCCCTTGCGAATCCACACTTCTTCTTGCGCCAGCAGCTTGTCGGCCTTGGCGTTGATGACCGCCTCTTGCGCCAGCTGTTCTTCCTTCTGTACCAGGTAGGCCGCAAAATTTCCGGGGTAGCTCATCAGCTTGCCACGGTCCAGTTCCACAATGCGGGTCGCCACGTTGTCCAAAAAGGATCGGTCGTGGGTGATGGTGATGATGGAACCTTTAAAGTCCACCAGGAGGCCTTCCAGCCACTCGATGGAGTCCAGATCCAGGTGGTTGGTTGGCTCATCCAGCAGCAGCACGTCGGGCTGGGCCACCAGCGCCTGGGCCAGGGCCACGCGCTTCTTGGTACCGCCGGACAGCGTGTTGATGATCGCTTCGGGGTTCAGGTGCAGCCGCTGCAGGGTTTCGTTGACCCGCTGCTCCCAGTTCCAGCCGTCCAGGGTTTCGATCTCGCTTTGCATCGCATCGAGGTCGCCGTGGCCCAGGCAGTATTCTTCAATCAGGGCTATGACCCGCTCCAAACCTGAACGGACAGATGCAAAAACCGTAGCGTCGCCGTCCAGAATAGGTTCTTGCGCCACGTACGAGATACGGGTGCCGGTTTGGACCTGCAAGGTGCCATCGTCAGGGCGCTCCATGCCGCCCAGGATTTTGAGCATGGAGGATTTGCCGGCGCCGTTGCGGCCGATCAGGCCCACCCGCTCTTGGGTTTCGAGGGAAAAGTCAGCGTGATCGAGAAGCGGGACGTGCCCGAATGCCAGCTGGGCGTCAAGTAAGGTAATAAGTGCCATGTGGTCTGGATTATCGCCGGCCCTACCGTTCATCTGCCGAGACGCGGTTCGGTATGCGTCCGCAACAGAACTGGGGTAAGCGCCGCCGTTCGTGTCCCCCGCCCGCTATGCGGGCTCCTCCTTTACCTCACTTTGGCGCTCACCCCAGCTCCGCTGCTTGGTACGTTGGAACGGTCAAAACGCAAGTTGCACCGACAGGTAGGCACCGGTCTGCGTGCGGTTGCCGGTGGTGGCGGGCACGATGACACCCAGGTCCACATAGGCCAGCGTCACCGATGCTGTTTTGTTCGGTGCCCAGGCCACGAACACATCCTTCCAATCCTGGGCGCGCAAGCCATCGCCCAGCCCCGCGGCGACGCCTGGGTCTTGGAGGTTGTTGGGCATGCGCCGGTATTCCATGCCGACGGCCAAGTTGCGGTTGGCAAGCCACGCCACGGACAGTTCGGGCATCAGCTGATACTGGTCGCGCGCGCCGCCCAAGGTGCCGCCAAAGCCCAGCAGTCCGTTTTGGTTGGCGTTGGTCGCGCGCAGCGTGCCGTTGACCAGAATGCCCGTGGCCAGAAACAGCTTGGTGGCGCTGACATACACATCGGTGCCAGTCTTCTTGGCGCCCAGCGCAGATAGTGTGGCATCGAGCCCGCTGGATTGCAGCGACTTGAACTGCACCCCGACAGCCACCTGGGGCTGCCAGGTATCGCTGTCCAGAATGGCATCGCCTGCGACGCGCCACTTGGCACCCAGAATGTCTTGGGTCAACTGCAGGCCGGGTATGCCGAGCCCGGGCCCGGTGACCCCGGTGTCGAAGGACTGACGGGCCAAGGACACTTCCCAACGGTTGCGTATGCCCACTGCCAGCCCGTAGGTGTTCAGGCCGTAGTCGTTGGTCGCGACCCGGGTCGCGTGGGCGGTGAAGCCAGTGGCCTGGTCGCTGGCGTAGCTGCCGATCGTGGCCCACGGCGTCAGGCCACCGCCGGCCGCACCGTCCACACTGCTGACACCGCCGGTCAGCAGCAGCTTGCCTTGGCGGTTGGCCGCGGGGCTGGCGGTGATGATGTCGCGGTGCATGGGCGCCAGGCGGGCCAGCAACTGGTTTTGCACGCCAAACGGGATCTGGCGCGCGTCCATGCAGTCTTGCAAAATTTCCACCAGCAAATTGAACTCGCCGGTGCCGATCTTCAGGTCAGCATGCGACTTCTTCATCTCCTCGCCCTCGTACACGCAGGGGCCGCCGCTGACGCGGCACAGCTGGTCGGTGAGTTGCTCCTTCAGGTAGGCGGGCTTGATGTTGGTGAACATGGGGCCTATGGCCTTGTCGGCACGCAAGCGGTCGACCAGGTCGTTTACCAAAAGCTTGATGCCGTCTTTACCGCCGAGGTGCTGGTACAGCGATGAGGTTGCAGCGGTGTCCGCGATGGGAGAAACGCCTTGCTGTGCCAGCACCGCCGAAGGGCTGCCCATAGCCACCCCCAGCGCAAAGACAAATGCTAACGGCGGGGAACGCGCGGGGCGGTGGTGCAGCATGAAATCCTCAGGCAATCAAAGAAAGCGATGGCATAGCCACAGCCAAATCATAAGCCCAAGGCTATGCCCCAACCTCTCAGCCGGTATATGCCGGGCTTGGATGCAACGCGACAGCAATCGGCAACCATGTGCATGGCAATAGTGCGGGTATGCTTTCCCTGCGCGCGCGGTTGATTTTCTGACAAGCGCTATACACTGGACTTTTCCGCTCACACATATCCCGACATGCCATTGAACCTGCGGTTTCTGCTGTTGTTGATCGGGTCCCTGGTGGTGACCCTGGCGCAGGCCGCTACGGTGTCGGTGCAACTGCAAGATCCGACAGGCAAGCCACTGCCCGAAGGCGTGGTGTTTTTGGAATCGGCCCAGGCCAAGCAATTGGCCAAACCGGTAAGCGGCGCCGAGATCGCGCAGGTAAGCAAACAGTTCACCCCCCGCGTGTTGATCGTGCCGGTAGGCTCCGCGGTCAGCTTTCCGAACCGCGACACCGTGCGCCACCACGTGTACTCGTTCTCGCCCACAAAGACGTTTGAACTCAAGCTCTACACCGGCACCGCGACCAGCCCGGTCGTGTTCGACAAGCCCGGCATTGCGGTGCTGGGCTGCAACATCCACGACAACATGAGCGCCTGGGTTGTCATCGTGGAGACACCTTTTTTCGCGCTGGGTGATGCCAAAGGCGCAGCCGTCATGCGGGATGTACCGGCGGGCAACTACCGCCTGCGCGTCTGGCACCCGGGTCTCGCAGTGGGCGCGCCAGCCGCCGAGCAAGCGCTAACGGTGGGTAGCGGCGATACCAACCTGAACTACCGCCTGGCGGGTGTCGTACCGTGAACAAAATTGAGTGGCGGCCGGACTACTGGGGCCTGTCCTCCCGGATCGTCTTCCTGTCACTTGTGCTGCTGCTGATCGTGCAGGCCGCGGTGTTCAGCGTGGTGCGCATCAGCATTGAGCAGAGCGCCAAACAGCAGGTAGACCAGGAATTGCTCGTGGGCGAACGGGTATGGCGCCGCCTGCTGGACCAGAACGCACAAACATTGACGCAGGGGGCCATGGTCCTGGCCGCCGACTACGGTTTTCGCGCAGCCATCAGCACGCAGGATGAGGCCACGATCCGCTCGGCGCTGGAGAACAACGGCGCCCGCATCAACGCCACTGTCACCGCCCTGATGGACACCAACATGGGCCTGCGCGCCGTCGGTGAAGGCCAGGACGGCACGCAACTTCAAGGTGTACTCAGCCGCCTGACCAACCCTGCCGCGCGCGATGTCCACGGCAGCCAGGTTGCGCTGCTGGGTCGCACGCCCTACCAGTTTGTACTGGTGCCGGTGCGCGCACCTGTCATCGTGGGTTGGGTACTGATGGGCTTTCCGATCAACCAGAAGTTGCTAGACGACATGCGTGCCATCTCGGAAATGCACCTGGCCCTTATCAGCGAAACCCCGGGTGAAGGCCGCCATGTCGTGTCCACGACCTTGCCGGTGGGCGCCCTGCGCGCGCTGGAAGCCTCTTCACAGGACCTGGCCGAGCTGCCGATGGACGACGACCGCCTGATCGCCCGCAGCGTCAAGCTGGACGCCGGCTCGTTTGGCAGCGTGCGCACGCTGCTATTCCGGTCGGTCAATGATGTTGTCGCGCCATTCAGACAGGCCCAGGTGGCGCTGGCCTGGATCACCGGCCTGGGCGTGGTGCTGTTTGCCATTGGCAGCGTTTTTGCCGCACGGCGCGTGACGACACCGCTGCGCTCGCTGGTCCACGCCACCGAAATTCTGGGGCGCGGCCAGTACGACATGCCCATGCAGCACACCGACCGGCACGACGAAATCGGCGGCCTGGCGAAAGCTTTTGACACGATGCGCATCAGCATCGGCGCGCAGCAAAATGAGATCCGCACACTGGCTTACTGGGACCGCCTGACCGGTCTGCCCAACCGCGCGCGCTTTCGCGAAGCAGTGCAAGAGCAAATCCAGGCGGCGAGTGCGGACAACGGCGAACCCGGCAAAAACATGGCCATCCTGATGCTGGACATTGACCGCTTCAAACACGTCAACGACGTGCTGGGCTACTCCTTCGGCGACCAATTGCTGATCGCAGTGGCCAAGCGGCTGACGCAGCAAGAAATGCGCGCCAGCGACATGGTAGCCCGGCTGGGCGGCGATGAGTTTGCCGTGATGCTGACCGGCAGCGATGCCAATATCGCCGTTGCCGTGGCCCAGCGCATTGCCAAATCGTTTGAACTCCCGCTGGCCTTTGAAGAGCAGACCGTGGACATGAGCGCCAGTATGGGCATTGCCTGCTTCCCGCAGCATGCGCAAGATGTGGACGCCCTGCTTTCACGTGCCGAGGTGGCCATGTACGCGGCCAAATCGCGCACCACGCTGATGCAGGTCTACGATGCGTCGCTGGACTCGTCGAGCAGCGAAACACTGTCCATGTTGTCGGAGCTGCGCAACGCCGTGGCCCAGGGCGAGTTGCGCCTGTTTTTGCAACCCAAGATCGGCTTGGCTTCGGGCCGGGTTGTGGCGGCCGAAGCCTTGGTGCGCTGGCAGCACCCACAGCGCGGCCTGGTGCCGCCGCTGGAGTTCATTCCCTTTGCGGAGCAAACCGGCTTTGTACGGCAGTTGACGATGTGGATGTTTGAAGAATCCGCCCGCATCAGCCAAACGCTGGGCGGTTTGGGTGCCGACTTCAAGCTGGCCATCAACCTGTCCACCCGCGACCTGCTGGACCTGGAATTTCCCGCCCGGCTCGATGCGGTACTGGCCCAGTACCAGCTACCGGCCAGCGTCTTCTGCCTGGAGATCACCGAGAGCGCCATCATGGACGACCCGCAGCGCGCCCAGAGCACGCTGAACCTGCTGTCGCAACGCGGCTTCAAGCTGTCGATCGACGATTTCGGCACCGGTTATTCGTCACTGGCCTATTTGAAGAGCCTGCCGGTGGACGAGCTGAAGATCGACAAGTCTTTCGTCATGAACATGGAGACCGACGAGGACGACGCCAAGATCGTGCGCTCCACCGTAGACCTGGCCCACAACCTGGGCCTGACCGTGGTGGCAGAGGGGGTTGAGAACGCGCTGATCTGGGAAAAGCTCAAGGCCCTGGAGTGCGACGAGGCGCAGGGGTACTTCATGAGCAAGCCGATTGCTGCACATACGTTTGCGGCTTGGTGTGTCAGCTGGAATGCGAAGCAGGAGCACGAACAGGCGGCCTGAAAGCCGCCGTGGGATGATGCGGTTTAATTAGCGGCTGCTAGGAAACGCAAACACCGTCCCCTCACGCACACCCGCACTCGGCCAGCGCTGGGTGATCGTCTTGCGCTTGGTATAGAAGCGCACAGCATCCGGCCCATAGGCGTGTAAATCGCCAAACAGTGAACGCTTCCAGCCGCCAAACGAGTGGTAGGCCACGGGCACGGGCAGCGGCACGTTGACGCCGACCATGCCGACCAAAATGTTGTCGCTGAAGTAACGCGCAGCCTCGCCATCACGCGTGAAGATGCAGGTGCCGTTGCCGTATTCGTGGGCGTCGATCAGGTCCATGGCTTCTTGCAGGGTCTTCACGCGCACCACGCCCAGCACCGGGCCGAAAATTTCTTCCTGGTAAATCACCATGCCGGGCTTGACGTGGTCGAACAGGCAGGGGCCGAGAAAGTAGCCGTCTTCATGGCCGCTGACGCTGACGCCGCGGCCGTCGACGACCAGCGTGGCGCCTTCCTTCACGCCCTGGTCCACGTAACCCTTGACCTTCTCGAAATGCGGCTTGGTGACTAGCGGGCCCATGTCGCTCTTGGCATCGGTGCCGGGGCCGACCTGCATTTTTGCAATCTCGACCTTCAGCGCCGCAACGACTGCATCGGCAGTGGCATCGCCCACCGCCACGACCAGCGGGATGGCCATGCAGCGTTCGCCGCACGAGCCATAGGCCGCGCCCATCAGCGCATTGACCGCGTTGGCGATGTCGGCGTCGGGCATGACGACGGCGTGGTTCTTGGCGCCGCCCAGGGCTTGTACACGCTTGCCGTGCTTGCAGCCTTCGGCGTAGATGTATTCGGCGATCAGCGTGGAGCCTACGAAGCTCACGGCCTTGATGCGCGGGTCGGTTAGCAGTGTGTCCACCGCTTCCTTGTCGCCGTTGACGACGTTCAACACACCCGGTGGCAGGCCAGCATCGAGTGCCAGTTGCGCGATGCGCAGCGTGCTGCTGGGGTCGCGCTCGGAGGGCTTGAGGATGAAGGTGTTGCCGCAGGCCACGGCCATGGGCCACATCCACAGCGGCACCATGGCCGGGAAGTTGAACGGCGTGATGCCAGCGGCCACACCCAGCGGCTGGAATTCGCTCCAGGAGTCGATGGCGGGGCCAACGTTTTTGCTGTGCTCGCCCTTGAGCAGCTCGGGCGCGTAGCTGGCGTATTCCACGTTTTCAATGCCGCGCTGCAGTTCGCCAGCGGCGTCGCTCAGCACCTTGCCGTGTTCGGCGGTGATCAGTGCGCAGATTTCCTCGGCATGCTTTTCCAGCAGGACCTTGAGGTTGCCCATGACGCGGGCGCGCTTCAACGGCGGCGTGTTGCGCCAGGCGGGGAAGGCCGCTTGGGCGGACGCAATGGCCTGCTCTACCGTGGTCTTATCGGCCAGCAACAGGCGTTTTTCGGCTTTGCCCGTGGCGGGGTTGTAGACGCTTTGTGAACGCGCGTCGGCGTTGCCGTCGGTCAGCTTGCCGTCGATCAGATGGCCTATGGTGGGGAGTTGGGACATGGGTTTTCCAGAGTTCTATATATTGAATTGGGCTGCAGCCCTCGTGGATAGAGCGCAAGCAGCTATGAAAACAGGAGCAAAATTCAGGCTGTGGCGTTCAGCGCCTCGCCTAGTGCATTCACCAGGCTGTCGATCTCGGCCTTCTCGATGATGAAGGGTGGTGCCAGCTGGATGGTGTCGCCACCGTAACGCACGTAGAAACCTTTTTCCAGGCAGCGCATGGCGATTTCGTAGGGCCGCTTGGCGGGCTCGCCGGGCACTGCCGCTATCGTGATGCCAGCGGCCAGCCCGTAGTTGCGGATGTCCGCCACATGCTTGGCGCCTTTCAAGCTGTGCACGGCTTGCTCAAAATACGGTGCCAGCGACGCCACACGCTCGACCATGTTTTCCTTGACCAACACATCCAGCGCTGCGATGCCAGCCGCGCAGGCCACGGGGTGGGCGGAGTAGGTGTAGCCATGCGGAAACTCCAGCATGTAGTCCGGGCCGCCCTGGGCCATAAAGGTGTCGTAGATGTCCTTCTTGGCGACCACCGCACCCAGCGGTTGGCTGCCGTTGGTGATCTGCTTGGCCACGTTCATGATGTCGGGCGTCACGCCAAACGCCGCCGCACCGGTGTAGGCGCCCATGCGGCCAAAGCCGGTGATGACTTCGTCAAATATCAGCAGGATGTTGTTGGCGGTGCAGATCTCGCGCAGGCGCTGCAGGTAGCCCACGGGCGGGATCACAACCCCGGCCGAGCCGGACATGGGCTCCACGATGACGGCCGCGATATTGGACGCATCGTGCAGCGCGATCAGCTTCAGCAACTCGTCGGCCAACTCGACTCCCGTGGGCGGCATGCCCTTGTAGAACGACCCTGCCGCGGGCTGGGTGTGAGGCAAGTGATCGGCCTCGATGCCCTGGCCAAAGACCTTGCGGTTGCCCACAATGCCCCCGACCGAGATGCCGCCGAAGTTGACGCCGTGGTAGCCCTTTTCGCGTCCGATTAGGCGCGTCTTGGTGCCCATGCCTTTGGCGCGCCAGTAGGCACGCGCCATCTTCAGCGAGGTGTCGGCCGACTCGGAGCCAGAACCGGTGAAGAACACGTAGTCCAGCCCGTCGGGCGTGAGTTCGCGGATCTTGTTGGCCAACTCAAACGACAGCGGGTGGCCGAACTGGAAGGCAGGTGAATAGTCCAGCGTGCCGATCTGGCGGCTGACCGCATCGGTAATTTCGGCCCGGCCGTGCCCTAGTCCGCAACACCACAGCCCAGAGAGGCCGTCCAATATCTTCCGGCCGTGGCTGTCGGTGTAGTAGGCGCCCTTGGCGCTGACCATCATGCGCGCACCATTGGACGCGCTTGCCTTGAAGTTGCGGTTGCCGGTGTAGGGCATCCAGTGCGCTTCCATCCACGCCGCATCGCCGGGGAAGGCGCTGGTGCTGGTGACGGCGGTCGATGGCGTGGCGTCGTTGAGCTTCATGGCGGTGATCTTTCTGCTGTGGTCAGTAGACCATTGTGTTCCGCTCTGTTACTCTTATGAAGTCACAGTTATCACTATTTAGTTGCTATTTTATGCAAGTTAAGAAGAAGGCTGTGCTCGGCCAGATCAGCGACATGGACTTGCGCCTGTTGCGCGTGTTCCGCGCGGTGGTCGATTGTGGAGGCATGGCGGCGGCCGAGCTGGAGTTGAATATCGGCACGTCCACCGTCAGCCGCCACATCAAGGACCTGGAGACCCGCCTGGGCCTGACGCTGTGCCGCCGCGGCCGAGCCGGTTTTGCGCTAACGCCGGAGGGCCAGAAGATCTATGCCCAGACCACGGCGCTGCTGGCTGCGACCGATGCCTTTCGCAGCGGCGTAGACGAGATCCACGAGCGCATGGGCGGGCAATTGCATGTGGCGATGTTTGACAAGACGGCCAGCAACCCCCAAGCCCATATCGCCGAGGCCATTGCCATGTTTACGGAGCAGGCGCCCGATGTGGCGCTGAACCTGCACGTGGCCACACTGACGGCCATCGAGCGCGGTGTGCTGGACGGGCAGTACCAGATCGGCATCATCCCCGGCCACCGCAGTTCGGACCTGCTTGCGTACACGCTGTTGTTTGACGAGGTGATGTTTCTGTACTGCGGCCGCGCGCATCCACTGTTTGCTGCGACGGCGGCCAAGCAACCCAAGGATTGGGATGGCCTGCGCGCCCACCAGTTTGCCGGCCTGGGCTACCACTCGCCGAATATGGAGATCAGCCAGCAGGTGCGGCTCACGCGCAAGGCAACGGGCTTTGACCAGGAGGCCATCGCAACACTGATTCTGTCGGGGAAATTTCTGGGCTTTTTGCCCGACCACTACGCAGACAGTTTTGTACGCGGAGGCCAGATGCGCGCCGTCGACCCGGCGGTGTTCAGATACGACTGCCAGTTTTTTGCGATTACGCGAAGGTCGCCACAGATTGCCAGGGCGACACGGGCACTACGGGAATGCTTGGAGCTGGCCCACAGGGCCTAGCTCCAGAGCCCGATCAGCCGCCTTTTTTAGAGCGCTTGCCGGGGTTCTTCTTGCTGCGTGTAGAGACGCCGCGCTCCAGGCTCACCTTTTGGCCGCGGCCGCCGGTGGGCAGCGTGAAACCTGGAAGGGTTGCGGGACGTGGAGTGGCTTTACGGTCTGCTTCGGTGACGATTCTGTTGCCCATTTTTAACGGTCCTGACGAGTTTGCAAAGGCAGTATTAGGCCATAAGTTGGAAAAGGCGCCCAAATGCGGCCGTTGCCACCGCGCTGTAGAGCCCCCTTTTTCTGCATTTTCGACGCCGGGAAACATTAGGTAAACTAATGAGCAACGGGGAAGGCCCCTCAAACAGCTTGGCGGACATGAACTATGAGAACCTTTGATTCCGACGCGTTGGAGTGCCTGGCGGCCATCGTCGAAGAAGGCGGCTTCGAGCGCGCGGCGCTGCGCCTGTCCGTTACCCAGTCTGCCGTGTCGCAGCGCCTGCGCGCGCTGGAGGCCCAGGTCGGCACCGTGCTCCTGGTGCGCAGCCGGCCCATCAAACCCACATCCGCCGGGCGCCTGCTGATCAAACACGCGATGCAGATGCGCCTGCTGCGCGCCGACCTGGAAACCGATCTCCAAGACTTGACCCCTGGCACCGGCGCGCTGCGCGAAGACGACCGCATTTCCATCGCCATCAACGCCGACAGCATTGCCACCTGGGCGCTGCCGGCGCTGGGTGAGATGGTGGCGGGCGGCCTGCCGCTGGAGATCATCACCGATGACCAGGATTTCACGCACGAGTGGCTGCGCGAAGGCCAGGTGCTGGGCTGCGTGACCACGCTCAAGCAAGCACTGCGCGGCTGCAAGGTGATGCCGCTGGGTGTCATGCACTACGTGGCGGTGGCCAGCCCGGCCTACGCCAGCGCGCACTGCCCGCAGGGGCTCACGCCGCACAACTTTCGCAGCATCCCCTTCATTGCCTTCAACCGCAAGGACGATCTGCAAACCGATTTCGTCAGCCGCGCCTGCGGCCTGCGCCGGGTCGCGCTCAGCCAGCGCTTTGTGCCCAGCTCCGAGGGCCAGGTGCGCGCCGTGCTGGCGGGCTGGGGCGCAAGCGTGGTGCCAGAGCTGCAGGTGCAGGGCTTGCTGGCCAACGGCGCGCTGGTCAACCTGGCGCCGCAGGTGACGCTGCCAGTCAACCTGTACTGGCATTGCTGGAACCTGGATTCAGTGGTCATTGATCGGCTGACGTCGGCACTCTCTACTGCCGCCGCAGCTGCGCTAAAGACTACACGGTCATAATTTGATCTGACGCTGTATTTTCCGACGCAAGCGGCTAAACTGTAGGCATGTTATCCAGTCCTATCGCCGCCGCCCCACCCAAGGTCTCTTTCAAAACGCAGATGCTGCAGGCCCGTGAGGTCGCCATCATCCGCGTCGTTAACCGCTTGCTGGCCGAAAAAGGTTTCGACGCCATGACGGTGGACGAGGTCGCGGCCCAGGTCGGCATAGCCAAGGCCAGCCTGTACAAACACTTCCCCAGCAAGGAAGACCTGGCCGCCGCCGCCATGGTGCACGTGATGCGCCGCGCCCAGGATTACCTCAAGGGCCTGCCGGCCGATGCCAGCCCGCTGGACCAGCTGCGCACGGTCGTGCGCTGGACGATGGAGCTCAAACTGGGTGGCGAGATGCCGTCATTACCCAGCCAGAACTCCAGCCTGCGCGCCACGCTGATGGGCAACGCCGACTATATGAATGGCCTGATCGAGGTCAGCGACCAGTTGGGTGAATGGATTGAAGCGGCCCAGGCCGAGGGCGCCATCAACACGCGCCTGCCGGCCGTCGCAGTGCTCTACACGCTGTTCGCCCGCGCCTGCGACCCGGTGCTGGAATTCTTGAAGATGGGCGGCCAGCACTCGAATGCCGAGATCATCGACCTGGTGCTATCCACTTGCTTTGATGGCCTAAATGCCCGCTAGCCCTTGTGGACATGTGTAAGCAGCTCCTCATTCAGGAGCATATGTCTTGCCACTCGGGTGATCCACACCATCCAAACCGAACGATGAGGAGACCCTGATGCAGCTGCCTGTCCGCTGGAGTCGCCTTCTGTGCATGCTGGGTTGTGTGCTGACGCTATCGGCGCCGGCAGGTGGCCAAGCACAGACGATTGCTCCCAACGCCCCCGCGCTGATGCTGGCCAAGGTGTACCACCCCGGCGTCGACCTGGCCGACTACTGGGTCAGCGAAAAATACGACGGCCTGCGTGGCTACTGGGACGGCCAGCAACTGCTGACGCGCGGCGGCGAACGCGTGCAGGCGCCGACCTGGTTCACCGCCGGCTGGCCCGCCACGCCCTTGGACGGCGAGTTGTGGGCCGGGCGTGGCCAGTTTGCAAAAGCTACCTCCACCGTACGCCAACAGGTGCCGGATGACGCGGCCTGGCGCCGCATGCGCTTCATGGTGTTTGATATGCCGGCACACGGCGGGCCGTTTACCGAACGCATTGCCGCGCTGAACGCCGCCGTGGCGCAGATCAACCAGCCCTGGGTCGTGGCCGTGGTGCAAACCCGCGCCACGACGCACGCCGCGCTGCAGGGCCAGATGCACCGCGTCGTCAAGGCTGGCGGCGAAGGCTTGGTGCTGCACCGTGGCGCGTCGCTGTACACGGCCGCGCGCAATGACGATCTGTTGAAGGTCAAACCGCATGAAGACGCCGAAGCCCGCGTGCTGGGCTACCAGGCGGGCCGTGGCAAATACCGCGGCATGGCGGGTGCGCTGCTGGTGGAGAGTGTGGCCAGCGGTAATGCGGCGGCGCCCGGGGTGCGCTTCAAGATCGGCAGTGGTTTGTCGGACGCAGAGCGGCGCGATCCGCCACCCGTGGGAAGCATCGTCACCTACCGCTTTCGCGGTCTGACCGACGCGGGAGTGCCGCGTTTTGCCAGTTTTGTGCGGGTGGCGGCGGACAAGGTCCCCTGAGCGACCCCTGCTTCGAACGCTCCTGTTTTCATAGCTGCTTGCGCACGCTGCGCGAGGGCTACAGCTCGATTGGTATCACACTGCGGGGCTGGAAGCTGACTTGTTCGTTCTTGCGCGCATAGCCCAGCGGATTGGCCACCACGCGGCAGCTGCGGTGCACATAGTTGCTGGGCGCATGCAGGTGGCCGTGCAGCCACAGCTGCGCGTGGGGCAGTAAATCGTCCAGCGCATTGCAAAAGCCGGCCGTGCCTGGTGTGAGTCCGTAGCGCGGGTCAGCGCTCATCAGGCTGGGCGCGAAGTGCGTGACGACGACCGTGGGACCCGCATCGAACGGCTGTGCCAGGGTGTCGCGCAACCAGTCTTGGCACACCAACGCCTGTTCGCGCAAACCTTCGGCCAACCAGGGCTCGCCGTGGCGGGTGGTGTCGGTCTTGCGCAGGTAGTAGTTGGCGGCGCGGAAGGCTTTGTCGCGGACCTTGAGCTGCTGGGCCAGCAGGTTGACCGGCGCCGCACCGTGTCGGGTGAGCGGTTTGGGCGTCTGGGGTGTGGCGGGAGCGGGCGCCAGCGCGTCAAAGTCCGACCACAGCGTAGTGCCGATAAGGCGCACACCACCCAGCACCACAGTCTCGCGCTCTAGCCATATCAGCCCGAGCCGCTCACAGGTTTCGCGCAGGCGGACGTGGGCCTCGTCAAAGTCCATGCCGTCGTATTCGTGGTTGCCAGGCACAAAGACCACCGGCGTGGGCCAGCCCTGCAGTGGCGAGAACTGGCTCAGGCCGAAGTCGCGGTCACCCAGTTGGGCCAGCTGCGAGCCGGTCTGGTAGGAGCCAATGTCGCCAGCCAACACCAGCAGGTCGGCGCCGGGCGCAGGCTCGGCCTTCCAGTGAGGATGGGCCTCCAGGTGCAGGTCGGACAGCAGTTGGATCTGCATGGGTATCAGGGTGCCGGATGGGGTGCTTGCTTGGCCGCCAGCTTGGCGATCTGGTCGCGCAGCCAGGCGTGGGCGCGGTCGCCGTCTTTGCGCAGGTGCCACAGTGCGTCTACGTGGATCGGTGCCACCTCGAACGGCAGCTCGCGCAGCACCAGCTCCTGCGCGTAGCCGGTTACGCCAACAAAATGGCGGGGCAGCACGGTCAGCACATCGGACTGCGCCACGAGTTTGCCAGCGGTGAAGAACTGGTTGACGGTCAGCACCACATGGCGGCGCTGGCCCAGCGCGGCCAGGGCCTGGTCGATGAAGCCGAAGGGCCGACCCGAAAAGCTGACCAGCATGTGGCGTGCGTCGCAAAAGCGCTGCAGTGTCAGTGGCTCGCGCGCCAGCGGGTGGCCCTTGCGCATCACACACACATAGTCGCCCGAGAACAGGCGGTGGTGCAGAAAACTGGCGCTGCCGCCCGCCTGGGCGCGCGCGGTCAGGTCGGTCAGCACCGACGGGAAATGGCCCACTGCAAGGTCGGCATGGCCGTCTTCCAGCAGCTGGCGGGGGTCACGCGTGGTCAGCGGCACCACGCGCAGCGACACCTGGGGCGCATGCGCGGTGATGACGGCCAAGAGACCGGGCATCACTTCGGCGGCCGTGGCATCGGCCATCGTCAGTATGAAAGTGGACGTGGCGTTTCCGGGGTCGAAGTCCGGCGGTGCCAGCGAGGCCTGCAGCTGCTGCAGACAGGCCCGCACAGCCGGCCACAGCACCTCCGCGCGGGGCGTGGGCTCCAGCGTCCTGCCCTTGCGCACCAGCAGCTCGTCTCCCAGCGCTTCGCGCAGGCGGCGCAGCGCATTGCTGACCGCCGGCTGGGTCAGCGCCAGCTGCTCGGCGGCGCGGGTCAGGCTGCGCTCAGACATGACCACATCAAACACCTTGAGCAGGTTCAGGTCCAAGTTTCGCAGGGATACGTCACGCATACGTCGATCATAATCAACGTGAATACCAAACATCACCAACATAAAGTAGACCAATACTAGTATTAACCCTTAGTATTCACCCCATGCTTCCGTTGGATGCCTCCGCTAAACCAGTATTTCCCGTCAACTCTGCGAAGGAATTTGCCATGACAACCCTCACACACTCCACTGCTACTCCTTCTACCCGCGTGCCTGCTCAGGCCGCTACCAAGCCCACCCGCACCGCCGATGATTCCCGCCCGTTGGCCGGCATGCTGCTGGCCGCAGTCATGGCCGCTCTGCTGGTCGCCGCCGACCACGTCATCGACAGCTGGGCCGACGGCCATCTGCTGGCCGCCTGGGTGGCGTTGTGGACTGTGACATTCGCCGCGCTGGCCCTGCTGGCCACACCGTTGCGCAAAGTCGCCAACACCGGTGCCGGCTGGATCAGCAACTACCGCGCGGCCCGCACTGCGCGCCTGCAAGAAGAAGAGATGTGGGAACTGGCCCGCCACGACCACCGCGTGATGGCTGACATCCGCATGGCATCGATCCGCCAGACACAAGGCTGATCATTCAGGTCGCTGATCGCCGCTGACCCGTCAGCGCCAATACAAAAGCCACCCTCGGGTGGCTTTTTGCATGGGGCCAGCTTGGGGCCCCAGGGTACGTGGGCGCTGCGCCGGGCCGCCCCAAGCAAGGCTGCACCCCCTTGGGGGGGGCAGCGCAGTACGCGAAACGACCAGCGTGGGGGCTACTTCCTCAGGCCGCCAGTTGGGCTTCCAGGCGGGCCTTGGTGTCTACCAAGGCTTGGGGCAGGTGATAGGCCAGTTGCGTGAACAGTTCGCTGTGCAGTGCGAACTCTTCCTTCCACGCGGCCTTGTCCAGGCTGGTGACCGATGCGAACTGGGCGGGCGTGAAGTCCAGGCCGGTCCAGGTGATTTCCGAATAGGCGGGGCTAACGCCAAAGCCGTTTTCAGTGCCGGTTGTCGTGCCTTCGATACGGTCGATCATCCACTTCAACACGCGCATGTTCTCGCCATAGCCGGGCCAGACGAACTTGCCGTCATCACCCTTGCGGAACCAGTTCACGGCGTACATCTTGGGCAGCTTGGCGCCGGACTGGGCCAGCTTGTCGCCCATGTTGAGCCAGTGCTGGAAGTAGTCGCTCATGTTGTAGCCCATGAAGGGCAGCATCGCAAACGGGTCGCGGCGCACGATGCCGGCCTGGCCGGTGGCAGCGGCGGTGGTCTCGGAGCCCATGGTCGCGGCCATGTAAACGCCTTCGGTCCAGCTGCGCGCTTCGGTGATCAAAGGCACGGTGGTCGAGCGGCGGCCGCCGAACATGAAGGCGTCAATCGGCACGCCGTTGGGGTCGTTCCACTGCGCGTCCAGCGCGGGGTTGTTGGTCGCGGCCACCGTGAAGCGGGCATTGGGGTGGGCAGCCTTGGCGCCGGTTTCCTTGGCGATGGCCGGCGTCCAGTCTTTGCCCTGCCAGTCGATCAAATGCGCGGGCATGTTGCCAGCGTCCTTCTCCATGCCTTCCCACCAGACGTCGCCATCGTCGGTCAGCGCCACATTGGTGAAAATCACGTTCTGGTTCAGGCTGGCCATGCAATTGGGGTTGGTCAGCGTATTGGTGCCGGGGGCCACGCCAAAGTAACCGGCTTCGGGGTTGATGGCGTACAGCTTGCCGTCTGCACCGGGCTTGAGCCAGGCGATGTCGTCACCGATGGTGGTGACTTTCCAGCCTTCGAAACCTTCGGGTGGAACCAGCATCGAGAAATTGGTTTTGCCGCAGGCGCTGGGGAAAGCCGCTGCCACGTGGTACTTCTTTCCCTGGGGATTTGTCACACCCAGGATCAGCATGTGCTCGGCCAGCCAACCCTGGTCGCGGCCCATGGTGGACGCGATACGCAGCGCAAAGCACTTCTTGCCCAACAGCGCGTTGCCGCCGTAGCCGGAGCCGTAGGACCAGATTTCGCGGGTCTCGGGGTAGTGGACGATGTACTTGGTCTTGTTGCAAGGCCACTTCACGTCGGCCTGGCCGGGCTGCAGCGGGGCGCCGGTGGTGTGCATGCAGGGGACGAAATCGCCATCCACACCCAGCACGTCATACACGGCCTTGCCCATGCGGGTCATGATGCGCTGGTTGACCGCCACGTACGGACTGTCGGACAGTTCAATGCCAATGTGGGCGATGTGCGAACCCAGCGGGCCCATCGAGAACGGCACCACATACATGGTGCGGCCCTTCATGCAGCCGTCAAACAGTGCGGGCGTGCCGTCGTCCTGGCCGGACTGCAGCAGCTTGCGCATCTCGGCCGGGGCCATCCAGTTGTTGGTGGGGCCGGCGTTTTCTTTTTGCGCGCTGCAGATGTAGGTGCGGTCTTCGACACGGGCCACGTCGGTGGGGTCGGAGCAGGCCAGGAAGCTGTTGGGGCGCTTGGCGGGGTTGAGCTTTTTGAAGGTACCCGCATCGACCAGTTGCTGGCACAGGCGTTGGTATTCTTCTTCGGAACCGTCGCACCAGTAAATGGCGTCGGGTTTGGTCAGTGCGGCCATGTCGGCCACCCAGGCAATGAGCCGGGGGTTTTTGACGTAGCTGGGCGTGTTCAGCTTCAAGCCTTGCATCATGGGTGCGTTCATACGGTAGCTCCTAGTTTGAAAATCGTCTTTTCAAAATAAAAGTCGCCCTTTGACTTTGAGAAAACGTTTTGCAGAAACCTGTGGATACAACCGTCCCCATCCCACGTACACCTCACGCAGACACCAGGGGCGGATGCCCCATTTTAAGAACTCGTACCGAAGTTACATGCAAGTTACCAGCAACAATTATGCAAAGCCGGCATAGGGTTATGCGCATTTCAATAACAACACGGCCCGCGCAGACGTGACAAAGCCACGCCAGCTAGGGTGCAACGGAACAGAATTGGGGGGTGCGGCGGTGGGTGTGGGCACTGCGGGCAAGCCGCAGGCAGTCACACCAACCGGGAACAACAGGCGCTGAGGCGGCCTGACACCAAATTTAGGCCATGTAGACGGCGATGAACGCCAACAAGAAAATCAGCACGCCGCCAACCACGGGCAGCACGATAGGAATCAACGGAACAATGGCTTCAACCGGATCGACCTTGTGGTCAGGCGCTGGAGTAGATGGGGTAGCGGACATGGAGATTCCTTCAGGACTTGAATGGGATTTTGTACTGATTTTACCTATCCGCCGGACCGCGACATCGGCAACGCCGCGCGCCTAACCCAACTCGGCATCAAAACCCGCCTGGCGTAACGCCGCCAACACCTCGTTGACATGGGCGTGGCCACGGGTCTGGACCACCAGTTCCACCTCGGCGTTCTGCGCCGACAGCGTCGTGAACGCGCGCTGGTGGTGCACCTCTTCTATATTGGCACCGGCCTCGGCCACGGTGGCGGTGATGCGCGCCAGCGAACCCGGCACGTCGCGCGCACCGACACGGATACGCGCCAGGCGACCAGCCCGCACCATGCCACGCTCGATGATGGCAGCCAGCAGCAGCGGGTCAATATTGCCGCCGCACAGTACCAAGCCCACGCGCTTGCCTTTGAAGCGCTCCGGGTACTTCAGCAATGCGGCCAAGCCGACAGCACCTGCCCCTTCGACCAGGGTCTTTTCAACCTCCAGCAGCATGACCAATGCCTGCTCGATATCGCCCTCGTCAACCAGTAGTAGGTCGTCCACGCGTGCGCGGATCATCTCCATAGGAATACGCCCCGGCGTGCCAACGGCGATGCCCTCGGCAATCGTGCTGGTGCCCTGGGGATGCTGCGTGCCCTGGATGGCATTGAACATGGCGGGAAAGCGCACGGTCTGCACACCCACCACTTCCATCGTTGGCTTCAGCGCCTTGGCAACGGTGGCCATGCCCGAGATCAAACCGCCACCGCCAATGGCCACGATCAGCGTGTCCAGGTCGGGCACGTCTTCCAGCATTTCCAGCGCCACCGTGCCCTGGCCCGCAATGATGGCGTCGTCGTCGTAAGGGTGCACAAAAGTCAGCTGCCGCTGCTCGGCCAGCGCGAACGCATGGCTGCGGGATTCTTCCAGTGTGTCGCCATGCAAAATGACCTCTGCGCCGAAGCCGCGCGTGCGCTCGACCTTGACGCCGGGCGTGAAGCGCGGCATCACGATGACAGCATGCAGGCCCAGGCGCTGCGCGTGGTAGGCCACGCCCTGGGCATGGTTGCCGGCGCTCATCGCTATGACGCCGCGTGCAGACTGCTCGGGCGTCAGCTGCGCCAGCTTGTTGCAGGCGCCGCGCTCTTTGAAGGAGGCGGTGAATTGCAGGTTCTCAAACTTGAGGAACACCTGCGCGCCGGTGATGTCGGACAGGGTCTGCGACGCCACGCAGGGTGTGCGCAGCAGGTGGCCTTGCAGCCGTTGTTCGGCCGCTTGGATGTCGTGGTATTCAATCATGCCGACATTGTGCTGCTTTTTGTCCCCCACACTTCCATCTTGCGCCAGTCTGCTGTATGGTGGCCCCGTAAACACAACTGTGCTGGAGGCATTGGATGGCCAAGCGTTTGTTGTCTCCGCCACTGGGCGGGCATCTGATCCCCTCACCGGGCCTGTTGGAGGCGCCGGTGCTGGATTTGATGTGTTCGCATTTCGTGCTGACGCTGGCCACGCGCCAGGGCGCAGGGCTGAACGTGCGCCGCGACTTCAGCGGCATCGTCGGCCTGGCCGGCCGCCACCTGGTGTGGCCGGTATCGGTGCTGTCCCGGTTGCGCGAATTTTTGGCCCGGCGCTGCGCCAGCAACGAACTGTGGCGCGGCCACGAGTCTCTGGATGCCATCGAATTCCTGGCCCGCCATGGCACCTGGCGCGGACCCTATGACGAAGCTACGCTGTATTTCTTTTTGGACGAATACGCCAAGGATCAGCCCAAGGACCTGGTCTCGGTGCTGACGGTCACCGGCGAATGGCTGCACAACTCGTTGAAGCGCCAGTCCACGCTGGTCGAGAAAAACATCAACGCACTGGCCGGCCTGCTGCAGCTCAACAAGGCAGAACGTGCCCTGCTGCTATACGGCACGCTGGCACGCTACCAGCGCGACATGCGCAGCATCCTGGTCGAATTCAAGGTCAACAACGCGCCTGAGGCCTACGCTGCAATTGCAGAAGTAGCGGGTGTCAACCCGGACCAGGTAGCCGAGGCGCTGCGTGCAGGGTCGCGGCTGGAGCGTATTGGCTTGGTGGAGAACCTGATCTCCGAACACAACATCACCGACCTGGCCGACCTGATGAAGGTCAGCGAAAAACTGCCACCGGTGCTGATGCGCCCCTACCGTGACCAGGCCGAGCTGATGGCCGTGTTCACACGCCTGTCGGCCAAGAGCGCACTGGGGCTGGACGACTTTGCATTTGTTGCCGACGACGCCCGGGTGCTGTGCAACCTGCTGGCCAACGCCGTGGCGCGGCAGGAGATCGGCATCAACGTGCTGCTGTACGGACCCCCAGGAACCGGCAAGACCGAGCTGGCCAAGGTGGTGGCGCAGTCCGCCGGGCTGGAGCTGTTTGAAGTGGAGTACGCCGACCGCGACGGCAACTCTTTGAGCGGGCGCGACCGGTACCGCTCGCTGCAGATCGCCCAGGTTTTTCTCAAAGGAAGTGCCCAAGCCGCGCTGCTGTTTGACGAGGTGGAAGACGTGTTCCCGCCCATTTCGAGCGAAGCTGCGCAGTGGATGGCGCGGGCCGACGCCACGGCCGCGCCGCCGAACGGCAGCGTCAGCGGCAAGGCCTGGGTCAACCAGGTGCTGGAATCCAATGTGGTGCCGACCATTTGGGTCACCAACCGTATCGAGCAGATCGACCCGGCCTTTCGCCGCCGCTTCGCCTACCACCTGGAACTGAAATCACCACCGCCGGGGGCGCGTGAGGAACTGGTGCGTAGGACGTTAACGGGGGTGGCCGTATCTGAAGCCTTTGTAGGCCGCTTGGCCAAACGCAAAGGCCTGACGCCCGCGCAAATCCGCACTGCCGTACGCTTTGCGGGGCTGGCGGCCAGTGCTGAAGAGACACCGATCAACGCGGTCAACGCGCTGGAGACCCTGATCGAGCGCCAGCTGAAAAACGCCGACCAGGCGCTGGGCAACCGGTCGGCAGACGGCGCGCGCCTGCTGGCGGCCACGCGCTATGACCCCGCGCTGCTAAACGTAGAAAGCCGGTTTGAAATCCCCCGCATGGTGCAGGCGCTACAGGCTCGCGGCCACGGCACGCTGTGCTTTTACGGCCCGCCCGGCACCGGCAAGACGGCACTGGCGGAGCACATTGCCACCACGCTGGCCCAGCCCCTGCACGTGCGCCAAGCCAGCGACCTGATGGGCAAATACGTGGGTGAAACCGAGCAGAACATGGCCGCCATGTTCCGCGAGGCCGAGACTGAAAACGCCATCCTGTTGCTCGATGAAGCCGACAGTTTTTTGCTGGACCGCCGCGGCGCCCAGCGCAGCTACGAGGTGTCCGAAGTCAACGAAATGCTGCAGGGCATGGAGCGTTTCCACGGCATTTTCATCTGCACGACCAATCTGATGGACCGCATGGACCAGGCCGCATTGCGCCGGTTTACTTTCAAGATCCAGTTCAAGCCGCTGACCCGGGCGCAGCGGTTGGCGCTATTTGTCGCGGACGCCTGCGCCGGGGACGCCAACCGGCTGGACCGGGACCTGGAAAAGCGGCTGACGGCACTGGACCAGCTCTGCATTGGCGACTTTTCAGCCGTCAAACGGCAGAACGCCATTCTGGATGCCCAACTGGAACCAAGCGAGTTCCTGGAGCAACTGGAGGCCGAACACCGTATCAAACCCGAGGTGCGGGAGGCCCGGGGAATAGGGTTCATGCACTAATTTGGACGTTTTCCAGCGCAAATATTGGGAAGCGCTGTCAACCGGTTGAGCCCGTCAACCGTCATATGTCGACGCGGATGCATCAATCGCCGGCCCGTTGGAAGCACAAGCCAGGCGCCCTGACAAGTATCCATTCTTCTTCATTTTGACGTGTTGATATGAACAAAGAGACGATCAAGGTCCCTGAAAAAGGCACCTACCAGTGGCAACTGTTTGACTACTGGTCTGACGAATTTCGCCACACCAATGCCGACTATTCCGCGTATATCGCCCTGAATTTTGCCGGTGTCCTGGACGCTTGCCGCAACAAGCTGCAAGCCCTGATCCAGCACCACAGCCAGCACGTTTGTGACGCCAAGGGTGGCAAGCGCCACCGTCGCGCGATTGCCCGCCTGCAGAACACGATGTCTGGTGCGGCGATGTCTTACGAGACCTGTTTCCGTCACCGGACTGCTGCTTAAGTCGTTTCCCCTGGGTTTTTGCGGGGCGCTACTGTAGTTGTACGCGCCCGCCTCAGAGCTGGGGTAAATGCCGCCGTTCGTGTCCTCCGGCCTTCGGCCTCCCCCTTTACCTCACTTTGGCATCTACCCCAGCTCTGGGGCTTGATTGCTTTGAGCAGCCAGACCGAGCCGGGCTACGTGTTCACCACGCGCAGTACTTCCTCGGCGTAGGCTTCCAGCTTTTTAGCACCAATCCCACTGATACCCTGCAGATCATCCAAGGTCTGTGGTGCGCGTTTGGCAATGGCCGCCAGCGTGGCGTCGTGAAAAATCACATAGGCGGGCAGGTTGTGCTCCCGCGCCACCTCGGCACGCCAGGCCTTCAGCGCCGCGTAGCGCACCAAGCCATCCCCATCCAGCGCAATCGGCGCCTTGACCACGGCTGAACCTGCGCCAGGGCGCTTGCTCTTGCTGCGACTCGCCGGGGCGGAAACCGACTCCCGCAGTTGCACCTGCACCTCGCCCCTCAATACGGCGCGGGACTGTTCGGTCAATCGCAGCGTATTGAAAGCCTCCGCATCCACCGCCACGGCGCCCATGGCAATCAGCTGGCGCAACACGCCACGCAGCTGGATTTCACTGAAATCGGCGCCCAGACCAAAGGTGCTCAAAGCCGTGTGGCCGTGTTGGGTGACTTTTTCGGTGGTTTTGCCGCGCACGATGTCCATGACATGGCCCGCGCCAAACGACATGCCGCTGGACTGCTGGATTCGGTAAATGGTGCTGAGCAGCTTGCGCGCGGCGTCGGTGCCGTCCCAGATGTCGGGGGGGTTCAGGCAGTTGTCGCAGTTCTGGCAACGATAACTCGGGCCATCGCCCAACTGCTCGCCAAAGTAGGCCAACAGCCGAACCCGGCGGCAATCCGTTGCTTCCGCCAGCCCCAATAGGGCATCCAACTTGCCGCGCAGCGCCTGCTTGAATTCCTCGCCCGCCGGGCTTTCGTCGATCATGCGGCGCTGGTTGACCACGTCTTGCAGGCCATAGCCCATCCAGGCGTAGGCGGGCAAACCGTCCCGCCCGGCACGGCCGGTCTCCTGGTAGTAGCCTTCGATATTCTTGGGCATGTCCAGGTGGGCGACAAAACGCACATCGGGCTTGTCAATACCCATGCCAAAGGCGATGGTGGCCACCATGACGATGCCCTCTTCGCGCAGAAACCGGTTCTGGTGATCTTGGCGCACCCGGCTGTCCAGCCCTGCGTGGTACGGCAAGGCGCGGATGCCGGCGTCTACCAGCGTCTGCGCCACGTCTTCGACCTTCTTGCGCGATTGGCAGTAGACAATGCCGGCGTCGCCTTCATGCTCACGCTCGATAAAGCGCAGCAACTGCTGGACGGCCTCGCGCTTTTCGACGATGGTGTAACGAATGTTGGGTCGGTCAAAGCTGCTGACAAAGGCCTGCGCATCCTGCAGCTGCAGGCGCTCCAGGATGTCGGCACGGGTCAGGTCGTCGGCGGTGGCGGTCAGCGCGATGCGCGGCACACCGGCGTAGCGCTCGTGCAGCACGGTCAACGCCCGATACTCCGGGCGGAAGTCATGGCCCCACTGGCTGACGCAATGCGCCTCGTCGATGGCAAACAGGCTTAGTTGGTTGCGTTCATACAGCGAGTCCAACAAAGCCAGAAAGCGCGGATTGGTCACCCGCTCAGGCGCGGCATAGAGGCAGGTGATGTCGCCGCGCAGCAGGCGTTGCTCGATCTGGTAGGCCTCTTCACCGCTCAGCGTCGAGTTCAAAAATTCGGCACTGACACCCGCCTCGTGCAGGGCACCCACCTGGTCGTGCATCAGCGCGATCAACGGCGAGATCACCAGCGCCACGCCCAGCCCCGCGCGTTGGCGGGCGATAGCGGGAATCTGGTAACACAGCGACTTGCCACCGCCGGTGGGCATCAGCACCAGCGCGTCACCGCCATTGGCCACGTGTTCGACGATGGCCTGCTGCGGACCGCGGAACTGCGGGTAGCCAAACACTTCTTCAAGGATGGCGTGCAGAGTCTGGCTGGAAATGGTGGATGAGTCAGTTGCTATCAAAACAGTAGCTGGTTACGCGCGCTGCACGCGGGCTAGGGGCATAAATGGCACACAATATTCTGGCGTGAACGCTGTGGGCATCCCCTATTGTCGGGCATGAAGGCCGCCGGGGTGGTGGCGCGCGAAGGTGGCCGTGGTCTAAAATACAGGCTTCCCGAGGGGCGCTGCAGTGGCCGGGCACCGTAACACACGGTTTTCCAACGGCCGCCAGGCTTGGGTTTGCCAACTGCGCTCACTTTGTCTAACAACAGAAAGTGAGCCGCATCCCATGACCCAGAACACTCCGCTTCAAACCCCGCCTTACACCCGTGGCCAGGCCCTGCCCGGCATTCTGGCCAACCGCATCGCCATTCTGGACGGCGCCATGGGCACGATGATCCAGCGCTTCAAGCTGGGCGAGGCGCAGTACCGGGGCAATGGCTACGCCGGCCCGGGCGCGCAGGGTACACGCTTCACCGACTTCCACCGCGATGTCAAAGGCAACAATGAGCTGCTGAGCCTGACGCGCCCGGACGTGATCTCTGACATCCACGACCGCTACCTGGCCGCCGGTGCCGACCTCATCGAAACCAACACCTTCGGCGCCACCACCGTGGCCCAGGCCGACTACGACATGGCGGACTTGGCCGTGGAAATGAACCTGGTTTCGGCAAAATTAGCCCGCGCCGCCTGCGACAAATACAGCACGCCCGACAAGCCCCGTTTTGTCGCCGGCGCCCTGGGCCCCACGCCCAAGACCGCCAGCATCAGCCCCGACGTCAACGACCCCGGCGCGCGCAACGTGACCTTTGAAGAGCTGCGCCAGGCGTACTACGACCAGACCAAAGCCCTGGTCGAGGGAGGCAGCGACGTGCTGCTGGTCGAAACCATCTTCGACACGCTGAACGCCAAGGCCGCGCTGTTTGCGATCGACGAATACTTCGAGGCCAGCGGTGAACGCTTACCCCTCATCATCAGCGGCACGGTGACCGATGCGTCGGGCCGCATCCTCTCAGGCCAGACCGTGACCGCCTTCTGGCACAGCGTGCGCCACGCCCAGCCGTTGGCGATCGGCCTGAACTGTGCGCTGGGCGCGGCGCTGATGCGCCCCTACATCCAGGAGCTGAACCGCGTGGCGCCAGATACGTTTATCAGCTGCTACCCGAATGCAGGCCTGCCCAACCCGATGAGCGACACCGGTTTTGACGAAACGCCGGACGTGACCAGCCGCCTGGTGCGCGAATTTGCGGCCGAGGGGTTGGTGAATATTGTGGGCGGCTGCTGCGGCACGACGCCGGACCACATTGGCGCGATTGCCCATGCGGTGGCGCCGTTGCCGGGGCGTAGCGTGCGGCGTAATTTCTTTTACAAAGAAGCCGCGTAATAGAAGTACCCACGCCTCTGGGTGGCAGGGCGTTTTGCGCAGGTTAAGGAGGAGCGCCCAAGGGCGCGGGGGACACGGAGCAAAACGTCCTGCCACCCAGAGGCGTGGCGCCCAGAAATGAGCGCTACTGTTTAGATAGCGCAATCACAAGCATTCGCGGGGGCTAGAGGCACATTTCGCGAATGCCTATGGCCGCTGGACGAGCGCCCGGTCAATCTCAAGCTGCATGGCCTTGGCCAGCTTGGCATACAGGCGCAGCTTGCGGGCGTTGTCGCGCAGACGCTCGGCCAGGCGGGCAGCTATGGCCAGCAGCAGCTTGGAGCCTATGCGCGGCTCTTCGTTGATCAGCGCTTCAAAGGATTCGCGGGACAGGATGGCAAACAACGAATCGGCACTGGTGGTACACGACGCCGACCGCGGTTCTTTGTCCACCAGCCCCACCTCACCCACCAGGCTGCCCTCGCCCAGTACACGGATCGTCAGCGGCTCGGTGCGGCTGACGGTGATGCTTTCAACCACCACCTCGCCCTCCAGCAGCAGCGCCATAAAGCCCTCGTCGGCGGCATCGCCTTCGCGAATAAAAGTAGTTTCGGTCGGAATGAACCGCGGGGTCATGTAACCCACGACGACCCGGGCTTCTTCGAGCGACAGGTGCATCAGCGCGTTGGGCGCCGTCAGCAGCTCGGCCGCCATTTCGAAGGCGTGAATGCGCTGGTCCTCGGGTGGGGTGTCCGGGGTGGTGTCGTCAGAATTCATGACCGTGGTGCCCGTCTCTTTGCCACGCAAACAACCGCTGTTTGCTGGGTTTGACGGCGATAGTAAACCACGGTGGCCCGCAAAGCACGGAAGTTCTCCCGTAAAATTGGACTATCCAAGGAGCGTTGCAGCAGGCCACACGGTGGCCCAGTCAGGCTTGGATGTCCCCAACGACGCTCACCTGGTTCGCTGTTTTACAGGTGAGATGCATGTCTTCTATTTTTGCCGTCCCCCCAATGATGCTGTCCGGCCTGGAGCCGGTAACCATTGGCACTGCCGCTTCGGAAGACGGCGCCGCCCCCCGCGCCACCTTCGTCAACATCGGTGAACGCACCAATGTGACCGGCTCCAAGGCCTTCGCCCGCATGATCCTGAATGGCGATTTCGAGCAGGCGCTGGCCGTGGCGCGCCAGCAGGTGGAAAACGGCGCGCAGGTCATCGACATCAACATGGACGAGGCCATGCTGGACAGCCAGGCCGCGATGGTCCGCTTTTTGAACCTGATTGCCAGCGAACCCGATATTTCGCGGGTGCCGGTCATGATCGATTCCAGCAAATGGAGTGTCATAGAGGCCGGCCTGCGCTGCATGCAGGGCAAGGGCATCGTCAACTCCATCAGCATGAAAGAAGGCGAAGAAGCCTTCCGCCAGCAGGCCAAGCTGGTGCGCCGCTACGGTGCCGCCGCCGTGGTCATGGCCTTTGATGAAAAGGGCCAGGCCGATACTTTTGAGCGCAAGATCGAGATCTGCGAGCGGGCCTACCGCATCCTGGTCGACGAGGTGGGCTTCCCGGCAGAAGACATCATCTTTGACCCCAACATCTTCGCCATCGCCACCGGCATTGAAGAACACAACAACTACGCGGTGGACTTCATCGAAGCCACGCGCTGGATCAAGGCCAACCTGCCGGGCGCCAAGGTGTCCGGCGGCGTGTCCAACGTGTCCTTCAGCTTCCGCGGCAATGACCCGGTGCGCGAGGCCATCCATACCGTGTTCCTGTACCACGCCATCGCCGCCGGCATGGACATGGGCATCGTCAACGCCGGCATGGTCGGCGTGTATGACGACCTGGAGCCTGTGCTGCGCGAACGTGTCGAAGACGTGGTGTTGAATCGCCGCGAAGACGCCGGTGAGCGCCTGGTCGAGATCGCCGAGACCGCCAAGAGCGGCGCCAAGGACGAAAGCAAAAAGCTGGAATGGCGCGGCACGCCCGAGGCGCCTGTGTCTGTGGGCCAGCGCCTGAGCCACGCCATGGTGCACGGCATCACCGACTTCATCACCGAAGACACCGAGGAGGCCTACCGCGCCATCCTGGCCACCGGTGGGCGCCCGCTGCACGTGATCGAAGGCCCGCTGATGGACGGCATGAACATCGTCGGTGACCTGTTTGGCCAGGGCAAGATGTTCCTGCCCCAGGTGGTCAAAAGCGCGCGGGTCATGAAGTCCGCCGTGGCGCATTTGATTCCCTACATCGAAGAAGAAAAACGGTTGGACGAAGCCGCCGGGCGCGACGTGCGCACCAAGGGCAAGATCATCATCGCCACCGTCAAGGGCGATGTTCATGACATTGGCAAGAACATCGTCACCGTGGTTTTGCAGTGCAACAACTTTGACGTGGTCAACATGGGCGTCATGGTGCCCTGCCACGAGGTGCTTGCGCGCGCCAAGGTTGAGGGGGCGGACATCATCGGCCTATCCGGCCTGATCACGCCGAGCCTGGAAGAGATGCAGTACGTGGCTGGCGAGATGCAGAAGGACGACTACTTCCGCATCAAGAAAATCCCGCTGCTGATCGGCGGCGCCACCACCAGCCGTGTGCACACTGCCGTACGTATCGCCCCGCATTACGACGGCCCTGTGGTCTACGTGCCGGATGCATCGCGCAGCGTGGGCGTGGCGCAGAGTTTGTTGAGCGACCAGTCGAGCCAGTTCCTGGACGAGCTGAGTGCAGATTACGCCCGAGTGCGCCAGCAGCACGCCAACAAGAAGCAGACCCCGATGTGGACGCTGGACAAAGCGCGGGCCAATAAGACAACGATCGACTGGAGTAGCTACACCGCTACCAAGCCCAAGTTCTTCGGCCGGCGTGTGTTCAAGAATTTCGACCTGGGCGAACTGGCCAAATACATCGACTGGGGCCCGTTCTTCCAGACCTGGGACCTGGCCGGGCCTTATCCCCAGATCCTGGACGACGAGGTGGTGGGTGTAGAGGCGCGGCGCGTGTACGCTGACGCCCAGGCGATGCTGAAGAAGATTGTGGACGGTCGCTGGCTGACCGCCAACGCCGTCGTGGCGCTGTATCCGGCCAATAGTGTGGATGAGGACGACATCGCCTTCTACGCGGACGAAACCCGCACCGAGCGCGTGCTCACCTGGTACGGCCTGCGCCAGCAAACCGAGAAACCGGTGGTGGATGGTGTGACCATGCCCAGCCGCTGTCTGGCGGACTTTGTCGCCCCAAAGATTGCTATCAATTCAGGAGCTGCTCACGCTATTCCGGCGGGGGCTACAGCCCAAAAACGCTCACAGGTTCCCGACTACGCCGGCCTGTTTGCGGTAACCGCCGGCATAGGGGCCGACAAGCGCGCCCAGGCCTTTGAGGCCGCGCACGACGACTACTCGTCCATCATGCTCAAGGCCCTGGCCGACCGGCTGGCCGAAGCTTTTGCCGAAGCCTTGCATGAGCGCGTGCGCACTGACCTGTGGGGCTATGCAGCACAGGAGGGTCTGGGCGCCGCGGACTTGATCGCCGAGAAATACAAAGGCATTCGCCCAGCCCCTGGTTACCCTGCCTGCCCAGACCACAGCGTCAAGCAGGAGATGTTTGGGCTGCTCCAGTGCGAAGAAATCGGAATGGGCGTGACGGAAAGCCTAGCGATGACGCCGGCTGCCAGCGTCAGCGGCTTCTATATTGGCCACCCGGACAGCTGCTACTTTAATGTCGGCAAGATCGGCGACGACCAACTGCAAGACCTGGCCCAACGCCGCCAGATGAAGGCGACGGACTTGCAGCGGCTGCTGGCACCTAATCTCTAGACCATCTTTTTCAATAGCTGAGGGAGCATCATGCACAAAATTGCCCGGAAAACCGTTACTGCGACGCTGGCGAGTGCACTGCTGCTGGTGTTGGCCTGTCCTGCGGCTGCGCAAGGCGTCTTCAAATGGGTGGACGCGAGTGGCAAGGTCCACTACGGACAGCAACCGCCCTCTGCAGAAAAGAGCCCCGAGCCCGTCAAACTGCACAGCGCCAGCGGGTTCGGCGGCAACAACAACCCCAGCGAAGCCGCCACCGCCAACACCCCACAGTACAACGCCGACGGCACCAAGAAAATCTCCAAAGGTGTCGAAGAGATGCGCGACGGATTTGTCAAAGGCCTGCAGAAGGTAGACCCCAAGACCGCACCGCTATCCTGCGCGACAGCCGTGGACAACGTGCGCTCGCAGTTCGACACCATGATCGAGGTCGGCCAGCGCAACACCAAGGACGGCTACATCACGCAGGCCGAATTCGACGCTACCGCCACCAAGCTGCGCCAGGCCAAGTCCGAGACCTCGCTGGGCGACTGCGAAGGGTCGAGCGGCAATAAACGGGCGTTTTACCAGTGCATGTCGAGCGACCGCAACCACGTCAGCGGTTGCGCCAGCAAGTACAAGTTTTAGCGCCGGGCAGGTAAATAGCATGCGGGCTTTCAGCGCCCCGTGCTATTATTTTTGCTTCCACGCACAAGGAATCAGCGCATGAACATGGCAGCAAGCGCACCCACGGCGCCAGACGCGCCCCGCCCAGCACCCGGTCGTCCTGAGAAACTGCGTCTGGGCGATGTGCTGGTTCAGCAACGCCTGATCTCTCAAGAGCAGTTGCAACAAACCCTGGATTTGCAGCGCACCACCGGCAAGAAGATGGGGCGCCTGCTGATAGAGACCGGCATCATCACTGAGGAGCTGTTGGCCAACGGCTTGGCGCGCCAGTTGCGCATTCCCTTTGTCAACCTCAAGACCTTCCCCTTCCGGGCCGACGTGGTGAAGCTGTTGCCGGAGTCGGCGGCGCGGCGTTTCAAGGCCCTAGTGCTGGAAGACAAGGGGGATACGCTGCTGGTTGCGCTGGGCGATCCTTTAGACCTGTTTGCGTTTGACGAACTCAGCCGTATCCTCAAGCGCAACATCGCCATCGCCGCGGTCCCCGAGAGTGGTTTGGTACCCGCGTTTGACCGCCTGTATCGGCGCACCGAAGAAATAAGCGGCTTGGCCCGCGCGCTGGAGAAAGACCTGGGCGATGCGGTGGATTTCGGCGAACTGACCGCCACCGTCGGGCTGGAGGGCGCGCCCGTCGTGCGGCTGCTGCAGTCGCTGTTTGAAGATGCGACGCAGGTGGGCGCTAGTGATGTGCACATCGAACCGCAAGAAGACGGGCTACAAGTGCGGGTTCGGGTGGACGGCGTGCTGCAGGTTCAAACCCAGGCCGACAAGCGCATCGGCGCAGCTTTGGCGCAGCGGCTCAAGCTCATGGCCGGATTGGACATTTCCGAGAAGCGACTGCCGCAGGACGGGCGCTTCAGCGTACGGTTGCGGGATAACACCATCGATGTGCGCCTATCCACCCTACCAACTGTTTACGGTGAGTCGGCGGTCATGCGTCTGCTCAACCAGGGTACCGGCATGCGCCGTCTTGACAGCATTGGCATGCCACTCGACATGCTCAAACGCTTTCGCGAGGTGCTCGGACGCAGCGCCGGTATGGTGTTGGTCACGGGGCCTACCGGATCGGGGAAGACCACCACTTTGTATGCAGCGCTGGCAGAAATCGATGCAGCAGAACTCAAGGTCATCACGGTAGAAGACCCTATCGAGTATCGCTTGCCCGGCCTGTCACAGGTCCAGGTCAACGACAAAATTGAGTTGACTTTTTCAAGGGTGCTGCGCGCTGTTCTGCGCCAGGACCCTGACGTCGTGCTGGTGGGCGAAATGCGGGACGCCGAAACGGCCGAGATTGGCATGCGTGCTGCCATCACCGGCCACCTGGTTCTGTCCACACTGCATACACGGGATGCCATGAGTACACCGTTTAGGTTGTTGGACATGGGCGTTCCGCCATTCATGGTGTCCACGTCCTTGCAGGCAGTGATTGCCCAGCGTCTTATCCGTCTCAATTGCAGAGAGTGCGCGGCCCCCCACCTGCCGTCGGCACAGGAGGCTGCTTGGCTTGAAGCCATGCAACCCTCTGGGGAAACGATAACGCCTAAACGCGGATTGGGCTGTTCAGCTTGCAACGGCACGGGCTATTCTGGTCGCCAGGGTGTGTACGAACTGCTGGAAATGGATGCCGAACTGACCCATGCCGCATCGCAGTCCGACCCGGCGGGTTTTATGCGCACTGCGCGGGAGCGCATGAAGGGCCAGACCATGGCCTTCCACGCGCTGGAGCTGGTGCGCCAGGGCCGAACGTCGCTGGCCGAGGCACTGCGCGTGGGCTTTGACGTGGGCGACGCGGACGAGTCCATGGACTAACCCAGCATGGCGATTTTTGAATGGCGAGGACGTAACAACCGGGGCGAAGCGGTCGACGGAAAACTCGATGCCATGACCGAAAACGGCGTCGCGGATCAGTTGCGCTCTATTGGTGTCACGCCAGTTTTTATCGGTCTCGCCAAAGTCGAAGCCGAGGTGCAAACCGACAATTGGTGGGACAAGCTCAATCGCAAGCCCGTAGTCGACGAAGACCTGATGGTCTTTTCGCGCCAGATGTACACGCTGAACAAGGCCGGTGTACCAATTCTGCGCGCTTTCTCAGGCCTGCAGGCCTCGGCCACCAAGCCAGCGATGGTCGACTTGCTAAAGGACATACGCTCCAGCCTGGACCAAGGACGCGAATTGTCAGCCGCGATGGCACGCCACCAAGACTTGTTTGGGGGCTTTTACATTTCAATGATTCGTGTCGGCGAAATGACTGGGCGGTTGACCGAGGTATTTTTGCGCCTGAACGAACACATGGAGTTTGAGCGGGACGTACGCGAGCGCATCAAGCAGGCCACGCGTTACCCGATTTTTGTGATGATTGCTATGGCGGCTGCCGTCATCATCCTCAACATTTTTGTGATACCGGTCTTTGCCAAGGTGTTTGCGGGCTTCAACACGCAGCTGCCATTGATCACGCGTGGCCTACTGGCATTTTCGGCCTGGATGATCAAGTGGTGGCCGCTGCTGATCGCCGGCAGCATTGGTGCGGCGGTGGCCATACGCAGCTATGTGCGCACGGTAGATGGCCGCTACCGCTGGGATTCGCGCAAGCTCAAGCTGCCCATCATCGGTGAGATTATTCTGAAGGCCACGCTGGCGCGCTTCGCCCGCAGCTTTGCACTATCCAGCCAAAGCGGCGTGCCGCTGGTGCAGGCCCTGACCGTCGTGGCGCAGACCGTGGACAACGCGTTTATCGGTGCACGGATCGAGCAGATGCGCGACGGCATCGAGCGGGGCGAGAGCATTTCGCGCTGCGCGGCTGCCACCGGCGTGTTCACCCCGGTGGTGCTGCAAATGATCAATGTGGGCGAGGAAACCGGCGAGCTGGACAATTTGTTGTTCGAGATTGCCGGCATGTACGAGCGTGAGACCGACTACAACATCAAGGGGCTGTCGGCGGCCATCGAGCCCATACTGCTGGCCGTGATCGGAGTGCTGGTCCTGCTGTTAGCCTTAGGTGTGTTTCTGCCGTTGTGGAACCTGGGCCAGGCAGCCATGGGCAAGGGCGGCGGCTAAGCCTGTGGCCGCCCAACGCACGGACTCCGACGGCGGCGGCTTCTGGAGCCGACGCATGGTGGAGTGGGGCATTCTGTCGCTGGTGCTCGTGGCTTTGGTATGGATATTCGGGCTGCAGGTGCGTGAAGTTCAGGGCCAAGCGGAAAAGGTCGGGGTCTGGTCCACGTTGGCGCAACTGCGCGCTGCGCTACTGGTGGAACAGTTGCGACACCATATGCAAGCCTTAGGAGGGGCGCCCGCTGAAACAAACCCGTTTCGTTTATTGCAGGCCCTGCCGCCCAACTTCGCTGGCGAAATAGCGATCCAGGACGCCGAAAAAGCCTCCCCCGGCAACTGGCTGTACGACCCGTCCTGCGGCTGTGTGGGTTACAGGCTGCTGTACCCACAGTGGCTGGAGCCTGTGCAGGCGGCTGACACCGTTTGGTTCCACATTGTGATCACAGCCGCTGAGGTCCGTCTGGTCCCACGGGACCGCTATATCTGGTTTGGGCAACTCCTATAGCCCCTGCCATACGATTATTCTGCGTAGCGCAAGCTACGATTTATGCCTATTTTGTGAACTAATTCATACGTTTGCCGCCCAAACTTAACGCACAACTCGATATATTTTTACTAGAATTTGTTTATAACTATCGAACAGAGCGATCGTTGGTCCCGTTACCTGTAGCGGGTTATGCACATTAACTGAGGTGACTACTATGAAACAGAACCAAGGCGGTTTTACCCTGATTGAGTTGGTGATGGTTATTGTGATCTTGGGCGTGCTGGCCGCGGTGGCACTGCCAAAGTTTGTGGATCTGAAGACGGATGCTATTAGGGCCGCTACTGATGGCGTCGCCGGTGCACTTTCCGCCGCCTCTACTATCAACTACGCGTCCCGCAGCATCAGCACAACCAAGGCAGGTACCGCAGCAGTTACAAATTGTTCTGACGTTGCAGCTCTCGTTCAAGGCGGCGCCGTACCCAATGGGTATTCCATCACTGCTGGAGCGGCGGCTACGTCGGGTACCTCCTGCACCGTGGCCAACACAACGGTTACACCTGCGGTATCGTCGACATTCACTGCTATTGCCATTTCCTGAGCACATTTCGGCGGGCGGCATCGGCTCCGAGAGTCGATACCAATGGTGGGTTGATCTGGGTTGCTGAGTTTCAGCAACCCAATTTTTTTGGGGACAGCAATTGAGCCGTTATTCCGAAGCCACGCAGGCCCTGGAGTCTGCGTTCATGGCAGTCATACCCAAGCCTAAGAAGAACAAAGCTCCCAGCAAGGCAGAGTGGGCGCAGGCACTGGAGCAGTTCAACACACAAGCACGCGGCGTGCGCGACCGGTACCGGCTAGGATTGTGGGGCCGGGCTGCTGTGGCGTACCGCTTGCAGCCACGCTTGATCGCTGCCGGGTATGCACCTGATGTAGTGCGCCAAATTCTCTTTTCCATGGTCTTGCACGCCTTTGTGGGCTGAGGAAGCACCCTATGGCCTGGCTTGAACGCCTTTGCAGTCAGTGGCTGGAGCGTTTTAAAAGTAGCCAGGGCCTGTCCGGTGGGGCCAATGGCCAACCCAAAGCGGGAGCGACGTTCGACTGGACAACACAACCCGGACATCGCAGCTTCCTGCACGTGGGCTGCGGGGGTTCCCGTAAACAGCACACGTCACGCGGCTTCCAGGGTGACGAGTGGCGCGAAATCCGCCTGGATATGGACCCGGTAGCGGAACCCGACATCGTTGCCAGCATGACGGATATGTCCGTGGTGCCGGACGCATCCGTCGATGCCATTTACTCATCCCACAATATCGAACATCTTTACGCCCACGAAGTACCACTCGCCTTCGCGGAGTTTTATCGCGTGCTCAAGCCGGACGGTTTCCTGGTGCTGACCTGCCCGGATTTGCGGTCCATATGCGCCCTGGTGACGGACGACAAACTCGATGCACCTGCCTACCTGACCCCCGACGGCGAGGCCATCACGCCGCTGGATGTCCTGTACGGGCATCGGGCGTCCATGGCCGAAGGGAATCTCTTCATGGCGCACCGCTACGGTTTCACCCAGAGCACGCTGATGGAGTCGGCCCGGCAAGCGGGTTTCAAAATCGGGCACAGCCTGCAACGGCCCTCGGTTTTTGATTTGTGGATGCTTGCCTGCAAGGACGAGGTACCCATGGACCACCTGTTGCAGCAGGCAAAGATATTCCTGCCGGTGCAGGACTAGGTCTACATGCTCGGCTTCATCAATCACTGGTGCATTGGCTGGCTGGACAGGCGGGGGCTGCAGTCCATTGCCGCCGTGCTGGAGGCTCGGGCGGCGCAGGGCGGCGACGTGGGGGCCATGCACGCGGCGGCCAAACGTGCGCTATTGCAAGGAAAGCACACGCTTGCACTAGCGGCCATTGCGCCAGCGCTGGAGCAACAACCCGAAAACGCCGCGCTATGGTGCACGCGGGGTATCGCCCATCGGTTGGCTTTGTCCTATGACCAGGCGCTGGCCGACTACGAACGTGCACACCAGTTGGACCCACGGGACGTGCGTACGCTGGGTAATCTAGGCGAGTGGTGCCTGGCGCGCGGGTCCTTTGAACAGGCGTTAACCTGGCTGGAAACCGCCCTGGGATTGGATCCGGACTATTACGAAGTGCGCGTCAACCGCGTCGCGGCGTTGATTGAACTGCGCCAACTAGAGCAAGCCTATAGCGAAGCGGAACGTCTGGTCCAAACCCACCCCGACCGACCGGAGCCCTACGGTAACCTCGGCAATGTATTGTTTTCCCAGGGCAAGCTCAAGGAATCCATTGCGCAATACCAGAAGGCCGTGGACATACGCCCCGACTATGCAGAGGCGCACTTCAGCCTGGTTGCCCTGCAGGGGTTTTCCGGACACCAAGAGTTGGTGGTGGACTACCTGGAGCGCTGTATTGCAGAAAAGGGGGAGACCAGCCAACGCATGACTTTGCTGGCCGTCGCCTACAAGGAGTGTGGCTATCTCGACAAAGCCATGGCTCTGAGTCGGAAAGTCATAGCCACCTACCCGGAGGACTTGCGGGCCAAAGTCAATCTGGCGGGTTGCCTCAGCGAAACAGGCCATCCGAAGCCCGCGTTGGAAATCTATCAAGCGCTGTCGGACAAGGATACGAGTCAGATGGCCATGGCCTCCAACGTGCTGTTTGAGATGAACTATTTGCCGGAGTATTCCCGCGAAGAAATCTTCGAACACCACTTGGCCTGGGCGGCGAAGTACGAGACACCCTTGGCTGTGTCCGCGCAGTTTGAGGACCGCAATCGGGAACCGCAGCGCAAGCTGAAAGTGGGGTACCTTTCTGCAGACTTTTGTGCCCACCCGGTAGGCTTCTTGCTGCGTGACGTTTTGCGCATGCACGATAAAGCGCAATTTGAGTTCCACTGCTTCTCAGCGGGTGTCAAAAAGGACGGGACCACCAGCGAAATCATCGCCACGGTGGACGATTGGTCAGACGTGGTTTTTGAAAACCCTCAGGAGCTGGCCAACAGCATCCGCAAGGCAAAAATAGACGTGCTGGTGGATTTGTCAGGACACACCGGTAACCACCGGCTGCTGAGCTTTTCGCTGCGCCCGGCTCCGGTGCAGGCCACCTGGATTGGCTACTTTAATACAACCGGTATGTCCAATATGGACTACTTCATTTCAGACCCCCATACCAGTCCACCGGGCGGTGGCCAGCTGTTTGCGGAGCAGGTGCTGCACTTGCCACACTCCCGATTTTGTTTCAGCAAACCTGCCTATGCCGGTGATGTGGCACCTCCGCCCTGCTTGAAAAATGGCTTCGTGACCTTCGGTTCGTTCAACCGGCTGCCCAAGTTGTCCTCGCCCGTGCTGGATGCCTGGGCGCAGATACTGCTGGCCGTGCCAGCGAGCCGCTTGGTGTTGAAGGCGGCGGCCCTTGCCGATGACAGCGTCTGCCAGCAATTTGTGGAACGCTTTACCCAACGCGGTGTTAATGCGGAGCGGCTGGATCTACGTGGTGCCTCCGCACACCATGAGATGTTCGCCGAGTATGGACACCTGGACATTGCGCTGGATCCGTTCCCGTTCAATGGTGGCATGACCACGCTGGAGGCCCTGTGGATGGGTGTGCCGGTGGTGGCACTGGAGGGGCATACCGTCGTATCGCGTCAGTCGTACTCGGCACTGGCCAACATAGGCTTGGCCGACGTATTGGCGTTTCCCAACCCGGAAACCTACGTAGCCGGTGCCGTGGCATTGGCCCACGATCCCGCGCGGCTCGCCGACCTGCGGCAGCAGATCCGCCCACGCATGGACGCCAGCCCGCTGTGCCAACCTGAGCGCTTTACGCGTGATCTGGAGGCACTGTACCAGCGCATGTGGCAGGCCTGGTGCAAGGGCGAAAAACTATCGGGAAACCTCGCTGCACCAGACGATGTAGTTACCACATAATGGGAGCCAACCACAGTGTCTGTCCTCCATCCATTGCGGGATGAATACCATGCATGCCAGCTCTTCCATCCTTCAGTTGCCAACTCTGCGCACCAAGCGCGGGTTCACGCTGATCGAGTTGATCATGGTCATTGTCATGCTGGGCGTTCTGGCCGTGTACGCCGCGCCGCGCATGTTTGACAACAAGGACGTTTATGCGCGCGGCTTCCACGACGAAACGCTGGCGTATCTGCGCTACGCCCAAAAGACCGCCATTGCCCAGCGCCGAACGGTTTGCGTCACGTTCCCCAGCACCAGTTCGTTGACGCTGGGCATCGCAGCGGCCGCGGCGACGTTGGATTGCTCAGCACCAGGAACCATGAGTGGTCCGAAGGCGAGTACAGCCTCCGCGACACTGACCGCTAAGACCGGCTCTGGTGTGGTCTACAGCAGCACACCCACGGCCCTGAACTTCAACGGTCTGGGCCAACCCACGACAAGCGCAGGTGTTGCCCTGACCACGGCGAGGTTGATTCAAGTGGTCGGCGTGGGCAACAGCATCACCATCGAGCCGGGAACGGGCTATGTCCATGAATAGCAAGCGCGCGCTCCGCGGTTTCACGCTGGTGGAGGTGATCATATTTATTGTGGTGGTTGGCGCAGGGCTGGCCGGCATCTTGGCAGTGACCAACACGGCCGTCAAATCTAGCGCCGACCCCATGATTCGCAAGCAGGCTGCGGCACTGGCCGACTCCATTCTGGAAGAAATCCTCCAGAAGGCATATCTGGACCCAGATGGCACCAGTGGCGAAACGACCCGCGCCACGATGGACGACGTCGACGACTACAACGGCAAAACCAAGGCCTTGTTTACCGATTGGCCGACCACCCTGGGCGGCTACAACGTGGCCATCAGTGTCGCCGCCCCGGCGTCGCTGGGGGGCATTATGGCCAAAAGGGTCACGGTTACAGTCTCCGGTGGAGGCAACGACATCACCATGGTCGGTTACAGGACCAATTATTAATACCATGGCTGCACAACCACCACGCCGCAAGCTTCGCTACCAATCCGGCTTCACCTTGGTCGAACTGATCATGGTGATCGTGATCCTGGGCGTGATCGGCAGCACGGTGGCCGTGTTCATGAAAGCCCCCATAGACGCCTACTTCGACACCGCACGCCGGGCTGGCATTGCCGATGTGGCCGACACGACCGTGCGGCGCATGGCACGCGACATCCGCAAAGCGTTACCGAATAGCATTCGCCTGAGCGGCTCGCAATGCATTGAATTTCTTCCGACGCGCATGGGCGGGCGCTATCGGGCGCAGGATATTGTCCCGTCACCCACCGACGATACGGGTCTGCGCTTTGACGCGGCGGACAGCACATTCAACATGCTGGGCATCAATGCGGCTCTGCCAGCGGACCAACGCATCCAGGTGGGCGACCTGGTTGCCGTGTACAACTTGGGAATCACTGGCGCCGACGCCTACGCAGGTAACAACACGGGCACGGTGAGCGCGGTGGGCGTCAGCCCGGCTAATGCCAGTGAAACGAAGATCGACTTTTCGCCGGCCAAGCAATTCCCGCTAGAGTCGCCCACCATGCGCTTTCATGTCATCCCGGGCGACGAAAGAATCGTGTCCTACATGTGTAGCGGCGGCAAGTTGTACCGCAACGCGGGCTACGCCTACGCAACCTCCTGCCCCGCACCCACCGCCGGTACAACACCCCTCATTGCCTCTGAAGCCAGTTGCTCTTTCGTGTACGACACCACCCCCAGCACGCCCGCGGACCCACGCAACGCGCTGGTCAAGTTGACTTTGAGCTTTTCGAGTTCAGGTGAATCGGTAAGCGTTTACCACGAAGTGCACATCGACAACACGCCATGAAACACGCCCGCGCCCTTCAACACGGTTTCGCCGCTGTCGCCGCCATCTTCTTGGTCGTGGTGCTGGCGGCGTTTGGCGCGTTCATGGTGAGTTTTTCCAACACCCAGCAACTCAATTCGACCCAGGATATGCAAGGGTCACAAGCCTATTGGGCAGCGCGGAGTGGACTGGAGTGGGGCATACCTACGGTGAAGGGCACGCCGGCTCTGTGTGTTTCTCCCATGGCGTCACCGCCCACCCCGCTGGATGGCTTCACAATCGCCGTCGATTGCGTATCCAATGCCTATACCGAAGGCAGTGCGACGGTCACCATCATGCGGTTGACCGCCACTGCCAAGCGGGGCGGCGCAGCCGGCAATGTTGGCTACGTAGAACGTAGCGTGTCAGCGTCCGTAGAGAACTGAATGAACCGGGAATTTATATGAAATCCGCCCGCAGCCCTCATGCATCGACCGTAAGCCGCTATCAAATAGATAGTAAATCAGGGCCGCCTGTGAGTAGACACTTGGGATCTGCAATGGCAGCGCGCATCAGACTCACACTGCTAGGCATGCTGGCGTGCATCGGCCTGTTTGTCACCCTGGGAGGAGCGAAAGCAGCCTCCATTGAGTTCAACTCCACCGGCGGAACCACGGCTACCAACGGCCTGCACTTCTACATCGAAGACACGACCAAGATACAGGTCAGGCGACTCAACAACACGGGCCAGGTGTACTCACCAACAGCCGTCCCCCCCAGTACCAACCTGGACAACGGTATCTTTATCCGCGGCAATGGCCTGGTCTACGGCCCCAGCCACACGGTAACTACGTTCAACCCCACGGGTGGTATGTACAACACCTTTGCCATCACGGCGACATCGCCGGCCAACCCCGCAACCTCTGGTGTACAGCAGACGGCAACCGGTTCATTCGGGATTACCTCGGGTCCCCAGGTGTCCGTACTCTGGAAATACACGACCCCCCTGGATTTCTTAACCGCTGATGTGACGCTCACCATTCCCATTGGTTACGCAGTCAGCGCCCTCAACCCCGTTCGCTACTACCACGTGTTTGACACCTATCTGGGTGGCAGCGACAACGGCTGCGGTTTCTCGTACGTGGACGCCACCACCGGCAACCGCTTCGTCGGCACCTACCAGCCGACATCTGGCACCTGCACCACCACGACCGCCATACCTGCCGGCATCAATGTCGTGGAATCGTTCCGGGAGCGTTCCGGTCAGCTGTTCACCGCCTATTGCGCATCGGGCTGGGCCAGCTTCTTTACCAACGGCAGCACCAATTGTTCTGTGTTGCAAGCGGCGAACATGAGCAACGCTCTGCAGGCGACTTTTGTTGATACGGGTATGGGTATTCAATACAATTTTGTTGCCCCAGGCACCTACAGCTTCAGCTACGACTTTGTGATCGGGTCGCCTAATGTGCCCCCGTACGACCACCTGGAAATCCAGCACGACGGTACGGGCACTCTTTGCCCCGAGACCGTCACCGTGCTGGCTTGCACCTCGTCCACCGTCCCGTGCCCCGCGCTGAATATTGTCAATACCGGCACCTTGACTGGATCCGTCACTACGACGCCTGCCGTGCCGGCGGTAACGGTCACACCGGCCGCATTCACCTTGGGCTCCAGCGCGTCAACCCAAGGTGTCGTGTTGCAGACATCAGCGGCCGGAGCGGTTGTGCTGGGCACCAGCGGCCTCAGTACGACGCCACTGAACGGGACCAAGTGCTGGAACACTGCCACGCTAACCCAGAGTTGCTCCATGACTTTCGTCAGCACCCCCTGCGTCAGCGGCTACGAGTGCCTAGAGACTGGTTCCGCTTACAACAATCTTGTCACGACACCATCTGCGCGTAACCCGCTCTACACCAAACTGAGCGGCACCGACTTCAAGTTCGATGTCGTCGCGCTGCAAACTACCGGCGCAGTCGCGACGTCCTACACTGCTGCGGCGAACGTGACGATGGAACTGTTTGACGACAGCACATCGCCGGCACCTGCGTGTAGCGCCTATGCAAGCCCGGTCGCCAGCCAACCCATCACGTTCGTCGCCGGTGACAATGGCCGCAAAACGCTGGCAACAAATGTCAATCTGCCCAATGCCTACAGCAAATTGCGCTGCCGGGTACGGGACACCAACATCACACCCACCGTTTATGGCTGCTCGTCGGATGACTTCGCCGTTCGGCCCCTGCAATTCGCTGTGAGTTCCACCAACGCCAACGCCGACACACTCGGTACCAATACCGCCGCAACGCCTTCGGTAAAGGCCAGCGCCGCCTTCAATTTGACGGCCAACACCTCCACCGTGGGCTACAACGGCACGCCGGTGCTTAATACTGCCAATGCCGCGGCCCACACCGGCGCCATACAAACCGGCACTGTGGCCGGCACGTTCAGCGCTGCATCTGCGGTGACCGGCAACGGGGCCACTGGTGCCGCCTTTACTTACGGCGAAGTCGGCTACTTCCGGTTAAATGCCGACGGCGTCGTGGACTCTACGTTCACCACCATCGACAGCGCGCAGGCGGACTGCGTGGTAGGCTCCTCTTCCAACACCCCCGCAGGGGGCAAGTACGGATGTAACGTCGGCAATGCCGTGTCGCCGTACTTTGGTCGTTTTATCCCGGACCACTTTGACACGACGGTGGTGCAAGGTTGTACGCCTTTCACTTACTCTGCTCAGCCTTTTGCGGTCACTGTCCGCGCAATGAATGGCGCAACGCCAACATCGTCCGTTACGCAGAACTACAACGGCTCTGGGATTATTTTTTCCAAGGGCCTGACTCTAGACCCAGTTGACGCCGTGGGGGGAACCGTGGTGCCAGCCAGTACGGGCACACTCGCATCTACGATAGTGAGCGCCGGAGCGTTCCGATCTGGCGTTGGGGGAAACGCCCTTGTGGGAACGGTGACGGTAACTAGCGGAAGCACCACTGTCACCGGTACGGGCACAGCATTTTTGAGCCAACTCACCAGCGGCAGTGTGGTCTGCGTGGGCGTGAATTGTTCTACCGTAGCGACCATTGGCAGTGACACCACGATAACCTTGGCGTCCGCCTATACCGGTCCAACCGCGAGCGGACAAACCCTGCAGACTTTGAGAACCTACACTTTTGTCAACCGACAGACCGCTCCAACCCCCGTATTTATTCGGGCCAAGGAGTCACCGCCGCCGCCGCCGCTTCCGCTGGTGGGCGACGGTGTGACATCCTTGCGAGGCACCAGTAGCGTGGAAGGCGGCGGTCCGATTCGCTCTGGCCGCATTCGGCTGTCTAACGCCTATGGATCGGAGTTGTTGAGTTTTGGTTTGCCCATACCCAACGCACTGGAGTACTACGACACCGTAACCGCCGCAGGCTGGCGCACGGGAACGGATACTTGCACCAATATAAGCGCAGCCAACTTTGCATTTACCGACACGCCGGCATGTACGGCGGCGGTAGCGGCCTGCAAGACCGCGCTCAGCGTCACGTCCCCCATCAGCCCTACTCCACCACCCTATATGCCGTGGAAAGTCCAGCTGTCTCAGCCAACCCCAGCTACGGCCGGGAACATGTGCGTTACGCTAAACCTTGACAACACTGCCACAGGCGTGCAATGCACAACTGCGGGCGCACCGGGCCCTGCATCTACCTCTGCAAACGCGCCATGGCTGCGCTACCCGTGGAGAAGTGCGGTGGAAACAAACCCTCGGTCCAGCATAGTTTTCGGCACGTTCAAGAGCCCCCTTATCTACCGCCGAGAGAACTATTGATGCGAATTGGCATCGAATGTGTTGCCCTGCGTCCTCAAGCGCGTCAATCAGTGACATGATTGCACTATCAGCTATTAAAATGAGAGCATAAATTTCAATTGCCCGCCGCACATGATTGAAACCATTCGCACCCAACACTGTCTGATCCCGCCGGAGCGCATCTAGGCATGCGCTGGCCCTGGAAACGAAAATCCTCCCAAGATCAGCTCATTGTGTCCTGGTCTGCGGGCACATTCGCCTATGCCAAGGCACCCGCCAATGCCGACGGTTTGTTTGCAGTGCAGCAAATGGGCGTGGAGCGCCAGGGCAGCGACAGCATGGAAGACTTCGTGCGACGCCTACAGGCACTCGGCCTCAGGGGCATGCTCACCCATGTGATGCTGCGTCCTGAGCAATACCAGCTGCTCCAGATTGATGCCCCCCCAGTAGCCCCCGAAGAACTGCGCGCCGCTGCACGTTTTCAGATCCGCGACATGGTCAATGTCCACATTGACGACATCACGCTGGATGTAATGCAGGTCGGCGACGGACAGCAAAAGGGACCTAATCACCTGTTTGTGGTCGCTGCCAAAAATGAGATCGTCCGCGAAGTGGTGGCGTTAGGTGATGCACTGAACTGGAACGTTCCCGTCATCGACATCCAGGAAACTGCGCAACGCAATTTACAAAGCGCACTCGCCAAGCGCGATGGTCGGCTGGACCGTGCCGATGCCGCCTTGCTGATTTCGGATGAGCAGCAAGCCATGTTGACGATCAGCGCGAACGAAGAACTGTTTTTCACACGACGTCTGGATTTACCCCAAGGGTTTTTAAGCATGGCCTGGGGCAATGGTGTTGATGCCGCCGCCGAGGCCACACCCGATGCCTTTACCCCAGTCAGTGAATACGTGCCCGACTACGCTGGCGGTGGCGCCAGCGGCATGGCCGGTTCCACAGACCAGGGGGACGCCGACCGCTTGCAGCGCTTCCTGGTCGAAGTGCAACGATCCCTTGACCTATGGGACCGCACTTGGTCCAGCATGCCGTTGGGTGGGCTACGGGTTTACGCGGGAGAGCGCTCGGGGGAGATGGCCAACTGGTTAACACGGGAACTTGGGCAGACCGTATCCGCAATGGACTTGGAAGCACAGTTCCCCGGCCTGCAATCCATGGCAGCAGCCGATCAACTGTACTGTTTGCCGTTGCTGGGCGTGGTGTTGCGCGAAGAGTCCCGCAAACTGTAAGGCGCACAACGGTAGTCCCACCATGCCCCAGCAAATTAATCTTTGTACGCCGATACTGCTAACGCAAAAGCGTTACTTCTCGGCGCACACCATGGCTATCTCCCTGGGCGTATTTGTGATCCTTGGCGCAGCCCTGTGCGGCGGCTGGGTGTGGAATCTGGACCGTGCAAGCGAATCGTTCCAGCAATCCGTCAATTCCCATAAGACCGAGATCGAGAGCCTGCAAGCTGCCATTTTGCGCAGCAGGGCCAACGCTGCGCCGGTAGACCCGGCCCTGCTCTCCTTATTGACGGAGCGGCAAAACGCCGTCGTGCAGCGCGAAAAGCTTAAGGAGGCGCTCAGCCAAGGCCTCTTTAAACCGGGCTGGGGCCATTCAGATCGATTGACCTGGGTGTCGCGCAGTATTCCGGCACCCGTCTGGATCTCCGAAGTCCGGCTGGACGGTGCACGGTTTGAAGTAACGGGCTTTACATTGGAGCCGGCAGCGCTGAACGATTGGGTGGACAAACTGTCCGCAAGTCCGTTGATGCAAGATCTGAAGCTGGCTACGGTGCGGGTCGAAAAAGCCGCAGCAGCCGATATAGCAGTGCCCAGCGCCGCGGCATCTGCTGCGTCAGCGCCTGCGGCACCGGCGCGCCCGGTCTGGGCTTTCAATCTCGTCAGTGCAGAGCCAATGGCCACTGTGCCGCAGAGTGCCGCCAGCGCAACCGGGGGCAAACCATGAAAGAAAAGTGGAAATTTCTGGCCGGCCGTATAGACGCCATGCAGCTGCGCGAGCGCGTCTTCCTGTTTTTGGCGCTCATCGTCGGCTGCCTGGCGCTGGCCGATACGGTGTGGCTGACGCCGGCGCAAGCGGCGCACAAGCAAGCCAAGCAAAAATTCGAGGCACAGGCGACCGAACTGCAGCGTCTGCGTGACGAGCTCAGAGCCGTGGCGCAGACCGTGGACCCTAGCAAAGCCGTGCGTGATGACATCGCTGCGGCCAATGTCCGAATCGACACCATCAACCAGGCTATACGCGCCGTGGCGCCCATCTCGGACAGTGGCCCAGCCATTGAGCAAACCCTTGTGCAATTTTTACGGCGGCAGGACGGGCTTACGCTGCTGAGCACCGGGACCATCAAATCAGATGCCCCCGCCGTTCCGGCAACGCCTGCCGCGCTTACTGCACCTGTCGGTTTGACCCGCCGTGGTCTGGAACTTAGCGTATCCGGTTCTTACGCGGACCTGGTGCGCTACGTGCGTACGCTGGAGAATGCCCTGCCCAACCTGCGTTGGGGCAGCTTGAAGCTCAAGACCACCCGTCAATTGCCAGAAATGACGGTGCAGGTTTTTGTCGTGGGGGTGCCGCCATGATGCGCAACTTTTTGCAAGCAGCGGGGGGCATCATGGGCCTGATGTTGGTGCATGCCTTGCCAGTGTCTGCCCAGGAGATAACGCGCGATCCGACGGTAGCGCCCGGAGAGACTGGCGGTGCGATCCCATCGCCTGCCGGCGTTGAGGGCATGACAGTCCTGGTGCGCGACGAAAAGCCTTACCTGATGGTCGGCGCGCGCCTCTACGCACCTGGAGACAAGGTCGGCAATCTGCGTGTGGAGCGCATCGCCGAAAAGGAGGTCTGGTTCCACGACGGTACTGCACTGATCAAGGTACCCCGCTTTGCCGGCATTGAGCGCAAGGCGTTGGCCATGGTTAGCCACTGTTCCGCCACTTCATCGCCTGTTCGAACCGAGTTTCCGAAACCCAAGCCCAAATCCACGAAGACTGTTGCCAAGCGCAATTTGCCCGCCGCAGAGCGGCCCTCCCCGCCCGCAGTCGCACCGTGCGAAGATGCCCAACCGTGAAATTCACGCACATGACCACCAAAACCGCCACCATGACGAAACTGTCCCCACTTGGCTCCGTGGGTGGACCTATGCAGTATGGCCGACTGCGGGCAGCATCCAGCGCCTGCGCCGTATTGATCGCCAGTTTGCTGGCCGGATGTGCAGCCGATCGGCCGCTTCGCACGCCGGACGTGAGTGAGACAGTGCGCGCCGAACTGGCGGCCAGCCAACCGTCCAGGTCACCCGCTGCCGTGCCGGCCAACGTTAGCGAGGCGCTGGCCGAGCCTCCGCCCAAGCCCGCAGCAGCGCCGGCCGAGCCCCGGCTGGACCTGCTGGTCAACAACGCACAGGCGCGCGAAGTGTTCTTGGCCATCGTGGCCGATACCCGCTACAGCATGCTGATGCATCCTGATGTGTCGGGCACGCTGTCAGTGACGCTGCGCGGTGTAACCGTGACAGAGGCGCTGGAAGCCATCCGCGATGTCTATGGCTACGACTTCAAGATCGAAGGGCGTCGTATTACTGTCTATGCGCCGACACTGCAGACGCGCGTGTTCACGATCAACTACCCGCATGCGCTGCGGGTGGGCACGAGTGACGTACGCGTTTCCTCAGGTATCACGTCGAACACAAACAACACCAACAACAACTCGAACGATGCCAACGGTTCTTCATCCGCCCAGTCCAACGGCTCGCAAAACGCGACGCGGGGGACTAGAGAGGAACCCGGGCAGCAAACAGTAGGCAGCCGCGTAACAACGACATCGCGCACCGATTTCTGGGGTGAGCTTTCGGATGCGGTTCGGGGCTTGCTGGGCAACGGTGCGGGACGCAACGTAATCATCAGCCCCCAGGCTGGCATCATGGCTGTGCGGGGGATGCCAGAGGAATTGCGCCAAGTGACCCAGTTCCTGAAGGCCGCACAAATTGCGGTGGAGCGCCAGGTGATGTTGGAGGCCAAAATTGTCGAAGTAGAGCTGCGGGACGGCTATCAAAGCGGCATCGACTGGTCAGCCCTGCGCAACTCAGGTCGGTACACCGGCGCCATCGGATCCGTCGGCGGAGGCACGCGCAACAATGTGCTGATCAATGGAGTGACCAGCAATTTGCCCGGATTTCCAGCCGGAAATGGGCCGATCTTGCCTGACACACTACCAAGCCCGATCGCGGCTGGCGGCCTCTTCGGACTGGCACTGGCCACCGACGGTTTCCAGGCAGTACTGGGCTTTCTGGAAACACGTGGTGACATCCAGGTTTTAAGCAGTCCCCGTATCGCCACGATGAACAACCAGAAGGCGCTCTTGAAAGTCGGCACGGACGAGTTCTTTGTCACAGGTGTCACGGGCGGTACTGCAGCCACTGCAGCGACCACCGGAACAACGGCAACCCAACCGACCCTGCCCACCTTGACCTTGACACCCTTTTTCTCTGGCATTGCATTGGATGTGACGCCACAAATCGACGAGGGCAACAACATCACGCTGCACGTCAGGCCATCGGTCACAACGGTTACCCAAGTCACCAAACAAGTTGATCTTGGAACCGTTGGCCAGTACAAGTTACCCGTAGCTTCCAGCGCCGTCAACGAATCCGACACCATGGTCCGCATCCAGGACGGCAATATCGTAGCCATCGGCGGTCTAATGCAGGCGGAATCCAACCGCCATGCGTCGGGCTTGCCAGGGTCTAGCGACTTACCGTTCTTGTCGTCGATTCTCGGTAACAAGCTCAGCTCCGGCCGCAAGAAAGAGTTGATTGTCCTGATCAAACCCACCATCATCCGCAACGCCGACGACTGGGAAGCCCAGACCCGCCGCACCCGTGCCGCGCTGGATGACATGGACGCCAGCCGTGCGCGCGTCATCCGGATGGACGGGGCAGCCTACAACGTCGAACCCGCGCGGACCCAGTAAGCGTATGTACCTGGGGCACTTTTCGCTGCGCGAGGCCCCGTTCTCGATCACCCCCGACTCGTCGTTCTTTTATCCGCACGAAAGCGCACAGGCTGCACTGAATACGCTGCTGGTGGCGCTGCGCAGTGGCGAGGGGTTTCTTAAAATTGTCGGGGAGGTGGGCTGTGGCAAAACGGTGTTGTGCCGCCAATTGCTGAAGACCTTGCAGGGTGATGCGTTTGTGACCGCCTACATTCCGAACCCCGACATGGGCCCGGACGATTTGCTAATGGCGCTGGCGTCGGAGCTGAGCATCAAACTCACACCGCCCATCAGCCGCCACAGCGTGCTCAATGCCCTGCGCGACTGCCTGTTGCACCACGCAGAGCAGGGCCGCCAGGTCGTGGTCTGCATCGACGAGGCCCAAGCCATTCCGCTGCGCACCGTGGAGAGCCTGCGCCTGCTGTCCAACCTGGAGACCGAAAAACGTAAGCTGCTGCAGCTGGTTCTGCTGGGCCAGCCCGAGCTGGATGCCAAGCTGGCGCGGCCCGAGATACGCCAGCTGATGCAGCGCATAACCTTCAGCGAATACCTGGGCCCGATGTCGGCCAGCCGTGTACCCGTCTACCTGGGCCACCGCCTGAGCACGGCAGCCATCGACACGCACACCGACGTGCAGGTGTTTGAAGCAGACGCTGCCAAGGCTATCGCCCGCGCCAGCGGTGGCGTGCCCCGCCTGGTCAATGTGCTGGCCCACAAGTGCTTGATGCTGGCTTATGGCGAGAACGTACACCGTGTCACCTCCGCCCATGTGCGGCTGGCTGTGGCGGACACGCCGGGGATTACCGCACCACCGCCCTGGTGGCGCAGGCTATGGCCATTGCGCAACCCTATGGCCGCTCCAATGCCGTTTGTCGAGAGTGAATTGCGCACACCCGCCAGGAGTAAGCCGTGAGTGTCATCAACAAGATGCTGCGGGACTTGGACCACCGGGCCAACCCCGCTGCGACCGTGCAAGCCGGGCCGGCGGCCCTGCGCCAGGGCACGGCCAGTGTGTCCATTGGCACGCTGGATGTGCAACAACAGTCATTAGCCGCTGGCGCCAAGCGTTGGTGGTTGGGCCTTGGTGGCCTTCTAGTGTTAGCCGCAGCGGCCGCCGGCGGCTGGTGGTGGTGGGCGTTCTCCAATGCAACCCAGCCGCCTACCGCCAGCAATAGTGCAAGCATGGCAAAGCAACCGGCAGTAGTGCCCCCCGTTGGGGCGGCCACTGCAGCGTCCGGCATTGTCGCGGTCGCATCCGCGCCGACGGTCTCTGGGGTCGCTCCGCTGGCCGGGGCCAGCAGCGCCAATGGTGACGCCACGTTCGAGCCGTCAGTGGCCTCGATGATCTTGCGCATGGAGCCCAGCCTGTCCGCGCGCAAGGCGCTGGACGCGCTGCTGTCTGCACCAGCCCCGGCCCTAGCTACCAACCCGCAACCGGCCACCAGGGCCAGCGCACCAGCCCCAGCTGCGGCCTCCACTCTGCCACCCGCTGCACAACCGACAACCACGACCGCGACAGCCACACCGCCTGCTGTGGCTGTGCCGACGCCAGCCACTACGCCAGCGCCCGAGCGCTCCGCCCCCCGCACCGCGGCAACAAAGACAACATCCACCGCGGCTGCCGACAGCGCCCCGGTGCTACAACGCCAGCAGCAGGCCGGCGGCGATGCGCTGTCGCAGGTGCAGGCACTGTGGAACAACGGCTCGCGCGATGCCGCGATCGACCTGATGCAGCAGTCCATCGCGGCAGCCGAGCGCAGCGTCAGGGCCGGAACAGCGCCGGGCAGCAGCACCGTGGTCCTGGTGCCGCTGGTGCGCGAAATGGCGCGCATGCAACTGGCCGAATCCCGCTTTGGCGCTGTGTGGGAAATGCTGACCAAACTTGAGCCTCTGCTCGGCAACCAGCCGGACTTGTGGGCGATACGCGCCAACGCCGCCCAACGCCTGGGCCGCCACCAGGACAGTGTGCATGCCTACATGATGGCCCTGCAGTCCCGACCGGACGAGCAGCGCTGGCTGCTGGGCACCGCCGTGTCGCTGGCGGCGTTGGGGCAGACCGCCAGCGCCGCCGAGATGGCCGACAAGGCCCGCGCCGTGGGCCCGGTCAGCAAGGACATCCTGGCCTACCTGCGCCAGACCGGCGTGCCGATCCGCGAGCAATAATCACATGGGTCCGCCGCGCCCGATGGTATGGTGGGCGTTATGACTGATGGGGAGTTCGTGTGAAGATTCTGGTCGTCGAGGATGAAACCGCCATTCGCAACAACATCATGTCGCTGCTGCGCATGGAGGGTTTTGACGTCATCCAAGCTGCCAACGGCCGTCTGGGGCTGGCCCAGGCGCGTGAACACTTGCCCGACCTGATTCTGTCCGACGTCATGATGCCCGAGCTGGACGGCTATGGCATGTTGGAGCATCTGCGCGCCGACCCGCTGACCGCATCCATCCCGCTGATTTTTCTGTCCGCCCGCACCGAGCGTGCAGACCGGCGCCGGGGCATGAACCTGGGTGCCGACGACTACCTGGGCAAACCGTTCACGTACGACGAGTTGCTAGAGGCTGTCACCGCCCGCATCAAGCGCACCCAACCCGGCACCGCCACCAAAGCCGCAGCACCAAGCGGCGACCCCGTAACGGCCTTGCAGACAGGCGCCAAGAGCAAGCCGCCAGTGGCAGTCAAGGGCTACCGCATCTTGCGCAAGATCGGCAGCGGCGGCATGTCGGAGGTGTTTCTGGCCGTACGCGAATCGGATCAGCGCCAACTCGCGCTCAAGGTGCTGGACACCGCCATCAACGACGACGGCGCGCTTTTGCACCGCTTCATCCAGGAATACGCATTGCTGGCACAGATCGACCACCCCAATGTGGCGCGCATCTTCGACCAAGGCATCACCGACGCCCACGCCTTCTTGTCGATGGAATATTTCGCCAACGGTGACATCAAGCGCCGTATGGCGGCGGGCCTGACCCAGCACGAGGCGCTGGGCGCTACCGTGCAAGTGGCGCTGGCACTGGCACAGATCCACGCGTTGGGCATCGTGCACCGCGACGTCAAACCCGACAACCTGATGTTGCGCCAGGACGGCACCATCGCGCTGATCGATTTCGGCATCGCCAAACACGCCGAACACGCTCTGGGCCACACGCTGCACGGCGAGATCGTGGGCTCACCCTTCTACCTGAGCCCGGAGCAGGCGGCGGGCCGGCCGGTCAGTGCAGCCAGCGACATCTACTGCCTGGGTGTAATTTTCCACGAGATGCTGACAGGACAGCGCCCCTACACGGCCGACCGGATGGAGGTGCTGTTGGCACAACACCTGTTCTCCCCACCCCCGCGGCTGGCGCCGCAGCACAGCGACATGCAGGACCTGCTGGACCGCATGATGCACAAGGACCCGGCGCTGCGCATGGGCAGCGCACAGGCGGTGGTCAAGTACATCACCGAACGCTGGCCCCTGGCCAGTGCAGCCCGGCTCTAGTCTAGTCATTTATACCCAATCGGGCTGTAGCCCTCGTCGGATGAGCGTAAGCAGCTATGAGTTCAGTAGCAGTTTTAGACGCCTCTCGACGCTTACAGCGGTCCAGCGCTGCGCCGGTACTGCATGGCCTCGGCCAAATGCGAGACCTGCGTATGCTCTGCACCCGCCAGGTCCGCGATGGTGCGCGCCACCTTCAGCGTGCGGTGTGTTCCCCGCGCCGACCAGCCCAGGCGGCTGGCTGCGACGTTCAAAAACTTCAGCGCATCAGCATCCAGCTGCACGTGCAGGTCAATCGCCTGGCCCTGCAGCGCCACATTGCTGCTGCCTTGGCGCTCTATCGCCCGTTGGCGCGCGGCCCCGCAGCGAGCCCGTATGCTGTCGGTGGACTCACCCGGCGGTGCACCCAGCAGGTCTGCGTGCGCCAGGTTGGGCACCTCTACGTGCAGATCAATGCGGTCCATCAGTGGCCCGCTGAGCTTGGACTGGTAGCGGTGGATCTGGTCCGGCGTGCAGCGGCACTGGTGGGCGCTTGAGCCCAGGTAGCCGCAGGGGCAAGGGTTCATCGCACCGATCAGCTGGAAGCGTGCCGGAAACTCCGCGCGCTGCGCCGCTCTGGAGATCGTGATGCAGCCGGTCTCAAGCGGCTCGCGCAGCGCCTCCAGTGCAGACCGTTGAAATTCCGGCATTTCATCTAAAAACAACACGCCGTGGTGGGCGAGCGACACTTCGCCGGGTCGCGGCGGCGAGCCCTGTGACTTCTATTTAAATGAACAACTGAAATATTGCTCTATGTAGCAATAGACCGTATCATTCACACGTAAAAGCGCTACTGATTCCACTTAATACCCACACTGGCTATAAATTCTATTTAATGGCGAAACTAGCTGACTACCTGCCGGTTCGAAAGATAAAGATTAGCCGCCGAGCTCTGACTGGACGCGTGCAATCAAGTGGCGGCGGCGGGCTCAGTTTTGAGTCTTCTTTAGAGCGAGACTGGCTGCTATCCCTCGATTCATCTCCCGATGTCACTGCTATCCGCGAACAGCCGTTCACACTTATTTATTTGATAAACGGGCGACGCCTTAAGTACACACCTGACGTTTTGGCTGAACATGTGACACGTACTGGGCGCAAACGCGTGGTCGTTTACGAAGTGAAATGCCGAGAAGACCTAGTAGCCGAGTGGACGAATCTAAGGCCGCGCTTCAAAGCGGCGGTCGCGTATTGCCGAGCGCGTGGTTGGGGATTCAAAATCGTCACCGAGGAGCAAATTCGTACTCCCTTCTTGCAAAACGCCAAGTTTTTGCGCCGTTACAGAGCCATTGAGAGTGACACTTTGGTGCGGAGTCAGTTGCTGTATACATTCAAGGCACTTGGCGAAACCACCCCTCAGGCCCTTTTGGCCGCCTCATATTGGGATGAAGAGTCCCGGCTGAAAGCATTACCTCAGCTTTGGAAATTGGTGGGTGAGCGGGTGGTCCACGCCGAACAGAATGATCCGCTGAGCATGTCCTGCCGAATCTGGGCGAATCCCAATGCCTGAAATTTCGCAATCTTTTTTCAGGGCCACGCCCGGTGACCTGGTGGCCCACGCAGGCAAGAAGTATCGAATTTCTTGCTTGATCTCGGTCGACAGCATCCTTGCGGAAGAGGTTGAAACTGGCAATCAGGAGCGCTTGCGGATCGAAATGGTGACGCCGTGGTCCGAACCCGAAGTGTCGGAGACTGATATTGCCGTCATTCGGGATACTTCAAGTTTTTCCAACGAGGAGTGGGCAGAGGCGCAACGGCGGCTGCAGGCAATTAAGCCGCTACTAGATAACCCCATTCGCACACGTTCAAGTGTCGAGGCCCAGGCCGAAAAATTCGGGGTAAATGCCACGACGCTGTACAAGTGGCTCAAGATATTTCAGACAGCAGGGCACGTTTCCTCCTTGGTACCGGAGAAGCGTGGTCGGAAACAAGGAACTTTGCTATTGGGCGGCCGGCAAGAAGCAATCGTTCAGGCGGCCATCGAAGACTTGTACCTGAGCAAGCAACGACACAAGCCCCAGGACGTAGTCGAGGAGGTAATGAGACGGTGTCGGCTGGCTGAAGTTTCCACCCCACATGCCAACACTGTGCGAGCACGGATTGCATCACTTAACCCCGCACTTGCCTTACGCAGACGCGGCCAAAAGGATGTCGCGCGAAACCGATACGCACCAATTCAGGGCCCATTCCCCGGTGGAGAGCGCCCGTTTTCGGTTGTACAAATAGATCACACAACGGCGGACGTTATTGTTGTGGATGAAGTCCATCGCAAGCCTATCGGTCGGCCATGGATGACGTTGGCAATTGATGTTCACAGCCGCATGATCGTTGGCCTGTACTTAACTTTCGAGAAGCCCAGCTCTACTTCCATGGGAATGTGCCTCGCGCGCACCATTTGTCCAAAACGAGAGTTCTTGGCCGCCCGTGACGTCACTGGCGATTGGCCCGTTTGGGGTGTTATGCAAATAGTCCATTCCGACAACGGGAAGGAGTTCCGCGGAGGAGTCCTTCAGCGAGCTTGTGAGGAATATGACATTGACCTGCAGTGGCGGCCAGTCCTGAGACCACATTACGGAGGGCATATTGAACGATTGATGGGCACGATGGCCAATCAACTTCGGAAACTGCCCGGTACAACCTTCTCGAATACAGCGCAGCGGAAAGGTTACAACTCTGAAAAGGAGGCTGCGTTAACTTTGCGCGAGTTGGAAAAGTACCTCCTAGAGTTCATCGTCAATGTCTACCATCAAAAACCGCATTCCGAGCTCGGAATGTCTCCTCTCAGAAAGTGGAGCATTGGCGTGGTTGGGACACCAGATGCACCGGGCGTGGGTGTCATGCCCGTGCCACGAGATCCATTGAAAGTCCAGTTGGATTTCATGCCGTTCTTCATGCGCTCTGTACAGCAGTACGGCCTGCAAATTGACAACATTTCGTACTACGCACCCGTTTTAGATCGATACATAAATGCTGCGGATCCTGACAACGCAAAGGCCAAGCGTGAATTCTTGATTCGCCGGGACCCAACTGATATCAGTAAGGTCTACTTTCTTGATCCCGCAGATGGGCGATACACCGAGGTGCCGTATCGAAATATTGGGCTTCCACCCATCAGCGTATGGGAGTTGCGTGAAATACAGACAAGGCTGAAGACGGAGGGCCGTCGCGATATCGATGAGAACTTGATATTTGAGGCAATAACCCGCATGCGGCAAGGAGTGGAACAGTCTGTTCATAAGACGAAGGCTGCACGGAGACTGCAAGCGCGCAATCCGGCGCAATTTCGTGCGCCATCGCCCCCGAAACTGAGAGCTGGAGAAACAACCACGGTTTCTTTGCATGACTTGAATCAGCTTGGTAAAACTGACGCTGTGTTGGACGACGACCCATTTGCAGCACCGATCGTCCCATTCGCAGAAGTGTTGGTATCCCGATGAAAGACTTTGCTCATCTGTTGCCCGATGTGGCAGAACTCCTTACGCTGCCGAAGCCCGAGCGCGTCAAAAGCGCTCAGCTTGATCGTTGGATTGGTTACACACGTGCCGTATCCATTCTCAGCCGTCTCGACGACGTATTGGCGTACCCAAAAACCCTACGAATGGCGAATGTCTTGGTTGTCGGCCGTAGTGGCAATGGCAAGAGCTCTTTGTTGGAGCGATTTATCAACCGACACCCCATACAGATCAGTGAAAACGGCACCGCCGTTATGCCCATTCTGCGGATCGAAATGCCGGAAACTCCAGATGAATCTGAATTCTGGTCTCTGATTCTTTGGGGACTTGCCGTCTCTCACCGCGAAAAAGATCCTGCATCAATCAAAAAGCGCCAGGCCAAATCCCTGCTAGTTCATTCGCAAGTCAGGGTACTGGTCATCGATGAATTTAACAATCTTGCGCGCGCCGGCAAAGCTGCGGGAGATCTGCTGGCAGCGATAAAGGGGCTCAGCAATGACTTGCGCCTTTCGGTCGTCGCGGCGGGTACCCTTGAGGCGGCAAATGCTTTGAATTCAGAACCGCAAATGCGATCGCGTTTTGAGTCCGCGATACTTGATCGATGGAAGCTCGATCAAGAATATCTGCGCTTCTTAGCCAGCTACGAGCAGCTACTTCCTCTCGCGGAGCCATCCAATTTGGCCAGCAGAGAGTTGGCACCGAAGATATATGGGCTAGCCGGTGAGACGGTCGGTGGAGCGGTCAAGCTTTTGAAGCTTGCCGCTTCAAAGGCAATTGAGTCAGGAGCTGAGCGGATTACGGCACCGTTGCTTGATCGACTGGAATGGACTCGGGCGGACCAATGGGACGAAGTTGCCAGAAGAGCATGATTAACCTTTTCGACGGGCAGCCATGGAGCATTCCTTTGCAACCCATTGAAGATGAGTTGTTGTCGTCATTCTTAGTGCGTGTATCGCAAGCACATGGTCAGGCACCCACTCGATTTTGCTATTACCACTTCCCAAGTACCTGCATCTGGAATCGAGACATTGATCGGTGTGCTTCGCCAAACCTCCTCACCCAGGTAAGCACGAAGGCGGGTTTGCCGTTGGCAAGGGTTGCAGAAATGACACTCTCAAACTTTCGCGAGGCCGACCTTACACGTCTCGGTATCTATCACCGTGTCAGGACGCGGCATGGTTTGCGTTTCTGTCCGCAGTGCGTACTGCAGTCTCCGGCCTACAAACGTGAGTGGCGAAGCGCATGGACGGCATACTGCTCTCGTCACCGGCTGCGCCTCTTGGACGCATGCGCCTCTTGCGGGGTTGTAGTAATGCCTCATCGCTCCGGCCGGAACGGGTATTGCCATGCGTGCGGAAGCTCACTAGGAATACAACCTTCCAGTGCAGTAGCACCATCAGAAAGCGGGCTGCTCGATCTGCAACAAGAACTGCTGGGCGTTGATCACAACCGCACAAGCAGCACATCAGAAATCGGTGCATGGAGTTCTACGGTGCGGGAGATCCTGCAACGAGCACGTAAGGCACTCGTGGCGGCAGCTCAGGACGAACGTGCGATTCTGCCCGAGTCCGCTTCCGGGAGTCTGCTTCATCCGACTCCAAACCTCTGCCGGATCGACGGCGCCATGGCCCATCTTTCGTGTGCACGCTATGTCCTGGATGAATGGCCTGGTTCCTTTCGGAGAATCGCGCTGGCGGGAAAGCTTCATCCAGACTCGCTGGGAACACCAGTTGATAACTGGCCGTCGCAAGTGTTGGCTGAAATCGCGAGGCTTCCACTACGAGCGGTGCGAAGGCCAGCCAAACCCCGAAGTTCCATCAGGAATGAACTGAGACAGCTGCACCGTAAGAGGACCACTGGCTGGCGGATCCGAAGAGCCAAACTCCTCATAGCAGCGGCTGGAGTTCGCAATGTCAATTGACGCTAAGGTGGGTCGATTCTGTGACGAATGTGGCCGCACCACCCACAATATCAAGCGAATTTACAGGGGCAAGGACTTCTGTGGCACTTGCTATCCGCGCGTGTTCATTCACAGGAATTGCAGCAAGTGCAATAGCTCGACGCGAGCGCATCGGAATGAAGCTCTTCCATTGTGTCGCCCCTGCAACACGGCAACCCGAAAATGTCTGCGATGCGAAAAACCAGTTCCTCAAGCGGGAATACGGGTTGGTGATCAAGTCGCCTGTCCTTCATGCGCTGTGTACTTTCGGGAGCAGAAGCCCTGCCCAAGTTGTGGGGCACTGTCGGGTCGCCTATCGCGTGCAAAGCTATTTGGGTTCGATGAGCCAACGTGTAATGCATGCCGGGGGGCAGCGATCCAGCAAACCTGCGCACGATGCCGAAAGTCCCGAACCGTAGCTTTTCAGACCCTTGAAGGAAAACCTTACTGCAAGGGTTGCGTGCCAGGTGCGGAGGTAAGCCATGCCTGCCCCAAATGCACCGCCGAGGTTGTTGGAGATGGGATGGCTGTTTGCCGTGCTTGCTACACCGCCGATGCTGTTCGTTCGTCTGCCCAGCTTGCCAGTGCCACGCTTGAGTCCCAGAGGATCAGATGCCTCTACCTGGGCTACTGCGAATGGTTGCTTGGGAAGCACCCAGAAAAACCGAAATTGAACCGGATGGCTGAGGATCACGTGGCATTCTTTGCCAGGCTTGACGTTACTTTTGGGGACGCGGCCCTGCTTTCCCGAAAGGAAATGCTCAAACAGATGGGCACAACCTACCTACGGCGCTACCTATTAGCCTCCCGATATGTAATTCAAAACGGGATAGACGACGTGGCTCCGCAAGAGCTGCAGGATGCGTCGGAGCAATTGATTGTTAAGAACAAGCTCGCAGCATTGGCCCGCAGGGAATTTGGGCCAGTCTTACAAGGCTTTGTTGACTGGCTCGATCATCGCAAAACGAAGATTCGAACAACTCGGTTGTATCTCCGTGCAGCTGAGAAGTTTTGCTCCTATGGAAAGCAGGCTTCGATGCCCCCTAGCCAGCAGAAATTGGAGTCGTTTGTGGCATCGCATCGAGGGTCACGAAACAGCCTTGCCGCGTTCATCAAGTTTGGGCGGCAAAAACTTGATTGGAATGTAACCCTGCCTCCGGTCCAACGGTCTGGAAAGCCGCCGGCGACCATACCGCGGATTGCAGCACTGGCGAATCAAATCAGTTCGAGCGGAATTAGGAATGTCGGCGAAGAAGTTTTAAGGCAAATGCTTGCAACAGCATTAGGATTTCAGTTGAGAAATGTCAATTCAAACTCCATCCAGCAACTGGACACTGGAGAATACGTACTGAGTGTTGAAACTGAGGAAATCGCTCTGCCGGAGCAGCTTGTCCAGTATGCCGCCGAGCTTGTACGACGCCGGACACTTGGGGTGGCCCAATAGTCTTGTTTGCATAGCTGCTTTTGTTTGTACCCAGACATACAAACATGCTATATTCTTGCGATCATGACCAGTGGTTTTACCTATACATTTTCCGCCATCCGAGGCGTCCAAGCCAAGCGGGAATACTACGTATCGATGTGTCCGCTCCGGTTAATTCCGAAGATTTTTTCTTTCGAAGACATTGACATGCCGCCAGAGATGCGTGCGCAGCGAGTGGTTAACCACTCCCGCCTTCCCGAGATCACCGGATACATTGTTGAGAATCCCACCAGTTACACGTTTTCTGCGATTACGGCGTCAATAGATGGCGACATCAGTTTTGAACCTGCAGGTACCGGACCAGATCAATTTCGGATGGGTACATTGTCCATTTCGATGGACGCTCGTTTCATCGTAAATGATGGGCAGCACCGTCGCGAAGCCATTCGGCACGCCCTTGAGCAAGTTCCAGAGTTAGGCGACGAAACCATTGCCGTAGTGTTCTTCCTAGACCGTGGTCTGGAGCGAAGCCAGCAGATGTTTGCGGATCTGAATCGACATGCTGTGAAGCCGTCGCCGTCGATGAATATTCTGTACGACCATCGGGACGCCAGAGCATCGCTGGCACGGCATTTGGCACTCACGTCTTCACGATTCAAAGGAATTGTTGAGCTGGAGAAAACCACTCTTTCTGAACGCTCACGGAAACTGTTTACCTTGAGTGCTCTTGAAGGGGCCATTCGCGAGTTGTTTACCGCACAAGAATTGGACGACTTGGAGAGCGCAAAAATCAAATGTGTCCAATATTGGGAACTGGTGAGCGAATTTTTTGGGCAGTGGGCTGTGGTTCTTGAGGGGAAGGTTTCTGCTGGAGAGGTCCGGAAAAACTACATTCATTGCCATGCCGTAACTCTTCAGGCGCTGGGCCGCGTTGGGCGGCAGCTCTACGCCAGCAATCCGAAAACGCTGCGAAGCGAATTGCAAAAGCTCAAGAAGATTGATTGGTCACGTAGCAATCAAAAATTGTGGGATGGCCGCGCCATGATTGGTAATCGCATGGAGAAGTCAAACCTTTCCGTCACGTTGACGGCAAACAGAATCAAACAGACCATGGGCCTCGCCCTCACTCCTGAGGAAAAAGAGGCAGAACGCGTGCTCAAGCAGTCGCGCATTGATAGATTAAGAGGTTGATATGGGTACGTCTGTTGAGAAAATTGTTGAAGAAATCAAGGGGCTGTATTTATCAGACTCCATGCCTTGGGTAGTCGGCTACAGCGGGGGCAAAGATTCAACTGCTTCTTTGCAACTAATTTGGCTTGCATTGTCTGAACTTTCGCCAGCGGATCGGACTAAGCCCGTGCATGTGATTAGCACGGACACGCTGGTTGAAAACCCGGTTATCGCATCGTGGGTTGAGGCTTCCTTGGACCACATCGGCAAGGCCGCCAAGGCGCAAGGGCTTCCGATTGAAGCCCACCGTCTGACTCCAGCCCTGAATGATCGTTTTTGGGTAAATCTGATTGGCCGCGGCTACCCGAGTCCACGCGCTCGTTTTCGTTGGTGCACGGATCGTCTCAAAATCAGTGCATCCACACAATTCATTCAAGACTTATCGACCACCAGCGGGGAAGCGATTCTCGTCTTGGGTCAACGACGGGGTGAGAGTTCTGCGCGCGACAAGGTCATGGATAACTACAAGGGCAGCACTCGCGACCGTTTGAGCCGCAACAAAGACCCAAAACTTTCCCGGGTGTGGGTGTACCTGCCCATTGAAACCTGGACGAGTGACGACGTTTGGGAATACATCATCACGCAACCCAACCCTTGGGGCATTGACAACCAGGAGCTTTTTTCCATTTACCGCGGAGCGACCCCGGATGCCGAGTGTCCGATTGTTGTCGACACTACGACGCCAAGCTGCGGCGACAGTCGTTTCGGATGCTATGTCTGCACCATGGTGACCCAAGACAAGTCAATGCAAGCCATGTTGCAAAACGACGAGCAAAAGCGTTGGATGCAACCGATTCTTGATTTCCGCAATGCATACCTCGCTGTTGAAGATCGCCATCTGCGTGATTTCCGACGAATGAACGGCAAGCTCACGGTCTACAACGGGCGCTTGGTGCATGGGCCTTACATCCAGTCCTATCGGGAAACATTGCTGCGAGAGTTGCTATCCGCTCAAAGGACCGTTCAAAAGGCTGCCAAGGAGCAAGGGCTGCGCTCTGTGGAACTGATTGGCCTTGATGAGTTGGATGAGATTCGAAAGATTTGGCTGGAAGATAAGGGCGAAATCGAGGATCGCCTTCCCACAATTTACGAAGAGATTTTTGGGGGGCCGTATCCCGGGAAGGCGGTCGAACCGATGCCCTTGGATTCGGACGATTTGCAACTCTTGCGGGAAATCGCAGCCGAGGTTGACCCGGAAGCGGCTGAAGAGCTGTACCGACTCACGCGCAATCTATCGACTACGCGTAGAACGATTGGGGACACGAAGAAGCGATCGCACCAACTGGACGTTGTCGACGAGGTTTTGACACGCTTTTGCTTCCGCAACGAGGAGGAGGCCTTGGAGTTTGCACTTCATACGCCTCCAACGGAGATTGTTGAGGTTTGCGTTCAACCAGATCCGTCTGACCCCGAAATCGAGCCTGAAATTGGCATGGCAGTATAAGAAGTCGATGTGTCATGAGTAAAGTAACAATTCAATCGGTGGCAATAGAGAATCTGGGGCCGTTTCGAGAGCGACAGCTTCTGGATATGACCGTGCGTCCTGGGAAACCCGTCGTGCTAATTCAAGCACTCAACGGGAGCGGAAAGACTACTCTGCTGACTGCGATCCAACTGGCCTTGTACGGCCAGGCAGCGATTAATGTCTCACGAAAGTCGGTATATGAGTCTTTCATTGAAAGCCTTCGACGCAAGGATGTAGTGGGAAATCCCGTTGTTGAAGTGGCCCTTCTCGTTGAGACGGGCAGCGATGGCGTCAACCTGACCGTCCGACGCGAGTGGGGAAAGACCAATTCTCAGTTCGTTGAGAGCTGCAAGGTGTATCGCGATAACGTTTTGGACCTTGAGCTGACCACAAACTGGACTCAGTTCATTGAAGACATATTGCCAGCTGAGCTCGCACAGCTTTTTCTGTTCGACGGGGAAAAGATCGAAGGTCTTGCGAACCCACAAAAGCTCCCCGATTTGCTCCGGCGGGCGACTGAGGCATTCCTGGGGATTGGGAGCATTGACGGATTGATCAATGATTTGCGGGCCGCTGAGCGACGCACTATGCTGCGGTCCAAGGAAGGTGGTGAAGCCTACGAGCAATTGAAGTCAGAGTTACCCGTGCTCGAAGCAAAGGTTGCAGAGATTCAGTCCGATCTTGAGTTGTTTGCTCAGCAAAATGCGAGTGTTCAAAACGAACTTGATCGTGCGCAAGTGGATTTGGATCGGTTTACCGCGACCTCAAAGCGCAAGGGTTCAGGAGCTTTTGATGCCGCGGCTCAATTGCGGGCCAATTTCGCTTCGGCTACTGAGCGAAAGCAAAGATCGGCCGCTGCGCTGGCGGCTGCGTTGAGTCATCCATTGCTGCCACTTGCGATAGCCCCCGACTTGCTGCAGGCATGCGTGGAGGGTGTAGAGCAGCAGTCTGATACGGAGATTCAAGTTCGTCTTCTAAAGCAGATTGCTGCTCGCGACCGACGAGTTTTAGCTGCGCTGAACCTCAAACTGACTGAAAAAGCATACAGCACAGTTGCAGAGCTTTTGACAGAAGATCGCAAGAAGATTGCACTTCCAAAGGCTTTTAAGCCCGTGTTCTTGAACGATCTTTCAATGACCAATGTTCAGCAACAAGTCGTTGATGCCGTCAAGATAGCAAACCAATGTCGAACTGAGTTGCGAAACAGTATTGCTGCCATGGAGGCTGCTGAGCGAAAAATGGCCGAAATCCCAGCGACGGAACAGCTTGGTGGGCTCCTGGCTGCCATGCAGGAAAAGACACACGCGGTCGCTGCTTGCGAGGAGCGTCTGAAAGGAATTGTCCAGGCGATTGCTGAACGCAAAGGCAATTTGGCCAACGCTGAAATGCGACACAACTCTATACGCTCGCGTCTATTGACGGAGTTCAAGGACATTGGCATCTCGGAAAAGACGCTAGAGGCTGCGGGACGTGCAAAGCGCGTCTTCGAAATCCTGAAAGACCGCATGCTTGCGTCAAAGGCCGCTTGGTTGTCACGGCAGATTACTTCCGAGTTCCAGGCATTGGTGCATAAGCAAGGCTTTGTTGGAAGCGTTGTTGTGAATCCGGTTTCGTATCAAGTCACACTTATTGACGGCGGGGGGATGGAGCTCTCAATGGAGCGGCTTTCCGCTGGCGAGCGTCAATTGCTGGCCATTGCCGTATTGAGCGCACTTATCAAGGAACGCAAGAGCCGCTTCCCCGTTGTGGTGGACACCCCATTGGCGCGTCTGGACCGTCAGCATAGGGAAACGCTCGTGGAGCGGTTCTTTAGCACCGTGTCCCATCAGGTAATGGTCCTTTCGACAGATCAAGAGGTTTCTGGAAGTGTCTATGCGACATTGCATCCATACACAAGCCAAGAAATCACTTTGCGATTTGACGCAAAAACCAGAAGCACGGCTGTTGCTCCTCTGGACCGTCGTGCAGAATTGAAGGTGGCCGCATGATTGACAGAATTCGTCTTACGGCCGCAGCAAAGATCCAGCTGGCGACCTTGAAACGCAGGACTGGGATTGAGCATAACAATGCCCTTTGTCGCCATGCCCTTTGCGTCTCTTTAGCCAATCCCGCCCATATGCCTGGCGAAGTATTGAATTTCTCCGGCGGCCTTGAGATCGACTGGCGAACATTTACTGGCAACAACGAGGCCGTGTATTACAACCTTGTTGTTGTGCGGATGTTGAACGACCAAATGAAGGTCTCTGAAAACAGCGTGAAGGAAGTGGCAACACTTCATACGCATCGCGGGCTGTCGTTGCTAGTCGGACAGAAAGAGACCGAGCTGCTGGCCGCCTGATGTTGTTGGCGTAGGTCACGCCATTTGCGCTCTTGCTTTTCTAAATTCGCCACAAATCATTTCGTAGGCTTCGATGGCCACCAGCCTGGGGTCAAATGGAAGCTTGATCCGCCGTGATACCGGAGGCGGGGTAGATACCAACTCAGCATCCGGGTGCACTGCCGCCTTGTCCACAAAAAACCTGCGGTGAAGCTCTTCTTCAACCTGGCGTCGTGCTACCTTCTGCAAAGATTCTGGCAAAGAATGGATGGGCGCACAGCAGATGCCCACAAACACCATGGCGTCTGATCCGTCTGCTGTCTCGGGCGTCATCTCCAGCAATCTGGTTGTCAATGTTCCGCCTGCGGAGATGTGCTGTCCCCAACGCTTTGGGGGTAAGTCACCCGTTTCTCCGAAGTAAACGTATGTGCCAGCCAGGATGCCATAGACAAAGGAATCGCCTTTGCCACCCTGAATGGTTCCGCAATGCGTCACGAGCATGCTCAAGCCTCGGGATTGCTGCCGGTCCAGTCGCTTAGGTAGTTGTCGATATTCTTGTGCAACCGTTTAAAAATCCGATCCAAAACGTCCTGCTCGATTTCCGTCATGTTGTGCTGAACGTTATTCTGTGCATTTCCCATGCTAAAAATCAGCGCTTCCAGCGCAAGCCTCTCGCTGCTGCTTGCCTCATACCGACTAATTACTTGTTGATAGAAAGGGTGCGCGACGTTGACGCATACAAATGTTCCGTTGATGGCATCGTGAAAGGGCTGCCAAAATTGACCGTAAGCAACTTTTTCAGAGTAGCGAATCTTCAGGAAAACGTGAGGTTCCGCCTTGGCTTCCGTCGTGGTCGCCCCAGTGCTATCCAACTCCTCGTTGAGAGTTTCGATGACCTTGGCAGCTTCCTCGGCACTCTTTTTTTGTCGATCTCTTGTTTTGGCTGGGACAACTGCAGTCGTGGCTACCTGTGGATCATCCTCTGGTACCGACGAAGTGGAGGCAGTAAAGCCCCGTCCTTCCGCGTCGTCGTCTGAGCTCAATCGCGCTTGACACAATGCACGTATCGTTTTGGCGGTGCCTAGCGCCTTTGAAATTGTCCCCTCCAACGAGGCACGGTGCTCATCGTCCATCTCAAGACGCTGCTTTGTGACATCTACGTGTAAGACGTCATCATGCTGATCCGTCAGATCCAATCGAATCCGTAGATTGATATCATCCTTCCCCACCAATCCATCAAGAGGGTCGCCCCAACGAATGAGTCTTCCGTTTCTGTAGACAAAAAAGCCGCTGTTATTGGTTGATACATCAAACGCTTTAACGGACGCTTTTTCAGCGGGACTTAAGGGAGATTTGTCCCCAGCCAAGGACCTTTGAGGAAAGGCAACCGCTTGGATTTTGATTGACGGTAAATCTACCCCATCGCGAGAGACCGGCTTCCAAATCTCAGACAACACCAAGCACGGCTCCGAAAATTTGTACTTGTCGGGATCCCAGTTTTGAATGGTCGGCAAGTCAATGAATAACATGTCCTTCGCTTTTACCAACTCAAATTCGCTAGCCGGTCCATCGCTCTTAACTGCACGCGTGCGAAGGGCCAATGTATTCTTTGCGTTGGTCAAGAAGGAAAAATAGACCACTCCCAGCCTGTCCCTTAACTTTTCAAGCGTCGAATTGGGGGATGGGTGATTTACTTTCTCGCAACCCCGAATCTCCACAACTGTTCCGCTGGCGCCGGCAAGAATTTCCTTGTACCTTGTCTGCTCGTCCGCTGTCAGCGGCTCTGAATTCATTACAAAGGCATTTGCTGTCGCGATGGCATCTTTGTCAAAAATGAATCTGTCGGTGATTTGCCCGTTGCGTTTGGAAATGATTGAGATCGTAGATCCCAGTGACAGGCCGGCCGACTTCAGTCCCATTCCGTACTTGGACAGGCTGCCTTGCTTGTAATTCCCATCGGAACCCAGCGCAAACGCGTTGGTGATCCCAGCCACGTCCATACCGCTGCCGTTATCGCAAATTTGATACATCGCAACGCCGTTGCGGTTTTTGAGGTTCTTTCCTGGCGCGAGTACAAGCGATATCCGGACATCAGTCGCACCTGCCGTTACTGCATTGTCAACCAGGTCCATTAGGGCCGTGTGCGGCTCGTAGCCTATGCGTGCAATGGCTTCGCAAACTCGGGCCGCGTTGAATGGCAGTGGAATTGGCTGGCTCATACAGATCTTTCTCAATGTTTGTTCAAAAATGCATCAAGCAGCCAATTCTGCTGGGCGTACTGTTCCTCACGCCAATGAATTCAGACTACTCCGATGCTCTTCCTCAGAAATTTCAGAACTGACGCCGCGTCCAGTTTGGCATCAGCTGAGGAATAGTAACAATGTTTGTAACAAGTCAAGCTCCCTCCAATCTTCCCCATCAGCTCGCCGAGTTTTTTGTCAAGACCAGTGCCGTTGCTGCGCCAAATTGCATGGAGCAAATCAATGAAATACTCATCGTTTGGAGATTCAACGTTTGCAATGACAGGGGATTTGAACGAGTCGTTGTCTTTGCATTCAATTTCGATCCAGTAGGCTCTTTTCCCCAACACTTCAATTTCAAGAATAAGTGCGCAGCGAATTTGACGCTTTGCACGGCGCGCCCCTTCTGCGTTGTCATGCTTTTCGCGCATAACGTGCCAGCCACGCTTGGCTATTTTCCCGGTCCTACGCTCGTCATCGTTAAGGAAGTTCCAGCACGAAAGGGCTGCACGCAATTCAAGCGCGGCCGGGATGGTCGGTGGGAGCACCGTGAAGCGCTTGATCTTGCCGGTGCTTTGAAGATTCGTCAGCGCTTCCACAAGTTGTGTAAATCGCTGCACCGGGTCGCGGATGACTACGTTGGCATTCAGCTGGTCTGACGAACCTTCTTGATAATTGGGATTGCCCGTCGAAGTGGTCTCTTTGGGATCAGGCTTCGGTGGGGACGCTTTCGCGTATAGACCGCTCTGACTCTTTTTGAGTTTTTCGAGTGGCCTAGCGTTACTCCATTGAAACGTTCCAATCAGAAGGTGCTGAATCGCCGCTTGTTCTGCGCCATCCTTTTCTGCAGAGACTTCGGTCGTATCTGTAGGGCGGTCCAGACCATCTACGGTGGCTGTCTTCGAATAGGGGGCAGACCCAGGTTTCTCTACTTTGTCGCCCCCCTCATGGCCGCTGTTCAAGCGTTCGCTTCCAATCTTCGGCAAATAGGGTGGTTCTTCAATGTCTACGATGCGTGATACCAGTATGCGGGGACGCGATCCTTGATTTTTGAGGCTCCAAGGGCGCAATTCATAGCCAACAACTTGCATCCTCAACGGGTAGTCCTCGCGAAACGGGAAATTGGCCTGGCTGTGCCAGCGCGCAAGTGAGTTACTACCTCTTTCCTGAACAGCACGCGCATGAATTTCGTTCGCTCGGGCTTTTGCAAAGTCATCCCACCATAGGAGTGCCAAATGTCGTGCGAAGTAGTCTTTCACACGCGATTGAAGAATCACATTCCATTGCCCAGTTTTGGCATCAATGGAGGTTTCCAGACCCCCCATTGTCGTCTTGCCAAAGTAGATTACCTGGCTGGCCGTGTCGTGCCAGGGCCCATTAGTGAATGCCCTTGCCATTTGAGTCTCAGGGGCGTAACAGGTCTGGAAGATTACTTGGTTTGGGATGATGTAGTCCGCATCCCAACCTTTAAAGACCATGAGACGTGATTGCGGTGACCAATGAGTCACGTGTGAAAATTCAAAATTGTTGAGGGAGTAGTACGGAAATTTCTCATCCCAGCCATCTGGCGGAGGGAGCTTGTCCCCGACTTTTTTACTGTGCCACTCTTCGCGACCACTTGGTAACAGCAGTGGGTAGGAGCGTCCGGGCAGCGCGCCGACCAATTGTTGGGCCTTAAAGACAAAGCCGATGGCTACCAAAGGGAGGCTTCCCGTGTGCATGGCGCACTGTGAATATTGGCGCTGCGATGGCAAAACCGCCTGGAGACTTTTCGGTGGAGTGCCAAGAATATCGGCAACCTCGTATGGTGACAATTTTGCGATGGCGGAAACGTCGTCTTGTGCAAGCCGTTGCAGGAGCACCAGCACACTGGCAGAACGGGTCGTGAGGTGTGGAAGTGTGTATCCGTCGATCCACTTCACCACCCATAGGCCCTCGTCGTTCGGAAACTCACTTATTTTCATATTGCGACATTTACTTCACTCCCAGAAACATTGGGTTGTCGCCTAGGGCAACGGGGCCGATGACATGAATCAATGTGACGTGGAAGGTTGCACTTCAATAGCGTTTCCACGATGAGTCTACCCTGCTGCTGTCCAACGTCGATTCAGTTGCAAAGTGCCAACAGAAAGACTTGTACAACCGCCCATCGCCCCTCCAGCCAAGCAAGAAAGGTCCACACATGCGTGCACTGGATTTGGTACCATTTGTCCAGGTGCTGGATCTGATCCAGCACGTCTTTGGTCAAGGAGTTTTCGAATGAAGCTGCCAGCCATGTTGCGCCGTATTTTGCGGGATAGCATTCGAATGTACTTCGCTCCCCTGGTCGGTGCCGTCAAAGGAATCCGTGCAGAGTACTTGCGCATAGACCGTGACATTGAGCGCAGTCGCCAGGCTGAACGCGAATGCAGGTAGACGCCGTTACTCCCCAGCTCCGGCTAGGATTGATAGCTGGCGGATCAGCTGATATCGCGTGAGTCGTATCAACGATGATCTCTTAGCACTCTAACTATGGTTGAAGATACCCATATGACTCAAGACAATGCAGGTAACGGGACGCCAAGCCGAAATACCGTCATCTGCGACGCATTGGAGGAGCCGGCGTTCACGGACAACGATGGACCGAGCCTTGAGATACCTCGATTTATCTCGACCAAGAACGCGTATTCGATGTACGGCCTGGAGGATGGCGAGACCATTCAAGAAGCGATGACCAGGTGCAGCGCCAGCCACTGAGGCATTACTTGCGTTTTCTATTTCCTGGCCAGGGCAGCACGCCGTCCAATTCTTGCAATAGCCCCGTATCTGGTTGAGCGGTTCTGCTGAATGTGTTGACGGGTTCATCCGGCCCGTCGTCGTCTTCGAACCAGAGAAGAGAAAACGTTTCATCGTATTCGGGATAGTGCTTGGACATCTCGGTGAGGTCATATCCCTGCAGCCAATCCGTGAACCAGACGTCCTGCGCGACCACCGATTCACCGGACATCTGCGCGTCACGTACCAATTGGTGGGCTACTGACCCTTTTGGAATAGGGGTTTTCGGTGCCACCCAAGCTCTGAGCTTGCGCAGTGCGACCGACATGGAGGCGTGTCGAATCACGCTTGAATTCATGGTCACAAATGCGCAGGGATAGTCCGAAAGCGCAGCAACCCGCGACGCAGTCGCGGAAAACGACGTCTTGTACTGCTGGCGCAGTTCATCTATCAACTCAAAGGATGGCTCGGCTTTATTGACGTCGACCACAAATTTCTCATACGGCATCAGTAGCTCGGCGGCAAACATGTCGCACCAAATCTCATTCTCATGGCGTTTCGCGTAGGACCAGGGCGGCGTCTCTTGATGGTTGGAGCTGAGTCCGAGCACTAGGTGCCCGATCTCATGGCAGGCTGAAAATCTCTGTCGTTCAATTCGCTCAAGTTCATTCACAAAAATCATCGACGTTCCGTCGCGCTTTGTCAGCGTGTAACCAGACTCTCCTTCTGGGAGTACCTCAGCGTCAAGGGTCGCCCTAACCTTATTAATGTAGACGGAGAGATCGACAGAGATCCTCGACAAGTCCAAACCCGCCATAAATTCGCGTGCCCTAATTTGAACTGTCAGCTCGTCCATCGTTTCAGTCCTCTTTAAATGCCCTGCGCACACGATCTTCGATCATCTTCATGTCCGGACGCGCACCACCTCGATGCCTCATGCTGGCGCCCATTTCAAACATTTCAGCGGTCAGATCAGGGACGTCCAAAACGTGTTCCACCCAATCTGGATTCGCGTCATTCGCCACCATCCACTGGGCCATTTCAGCCTCCCTGGCATCGGCTTTAAGCACACGCAACAGGCGCGCCAGGATTTCTTCAGATGGCGACTGCTTTTCACCGGTTTCCAACCGGTATATATATGTGTGATCGATGTCCGCGAGTTGGCCCAACTCGCGCGACGAGAGATTCCGAGTTTCCCGTAATTTACGCAACAGGAAACCCAAACCAGACTGCGTCATAAAAAAACTCCAACATGATCAAAAAAATGTCAGTATACTGTTGCCTGTGCAAGCAACACTTTTACACATCAAGAATGGAAATCGAGTCCCAAAGCAGAATTTGATTGTTGCCTGCTCAGGCACTAACTATGGTGCTTTCCACTCGTTAATGCAAGTGGCCGGTGAGGTTTTGGCGACTGATAGTGGTTTGATTGGAATGGCCCGATGTGTTGGGCGCCAGTGTGAAGTACAGCAAGAGTTAGTCGGCTAACGCCGGCGGAGACAACTGAGAAAGGACGGCCCAGCATGAATCGTGAATCTCTCCCACTTCCACGCAAACGCCAGCTGTCCAACGGCATGTCGTCAAAATTTTTCTATTTGGCGGATGCAATCGCCAAAAGACATGAGCCCACGCAAACCCAACTGGATGCCCTTGAACGGTCTTACACGGCCACTGGGGAATACCTTATGGAGTGCGGCGAATTTCGCGACCTGATATTGGAAGTCCATGCACAAGGTTCTCGGGAAATCGGAACCATCATCCGGCCTACACATTCACGTCCCGAAGGGTTCGACATTGACTTGGTGATACGTCTGGATCGCACTGCCCGCCGGCTATATGGCCACGAATCGGGACCGACGGCGTTGATCAACGACTTATTTGCTGCACTTCAACGTTACGCGAAGATGCACCGGCTGGGAATCCAAAAATGGGATCGTTGCATTACGCTGGAATACGCCGATGGAATGCGTGCGGACATCACACCCATCATTGAAGATCCACAATTCAGTGTTCCCTACGGTGACACTCATGGACAAGTGCCGGACCGCGGACTGCGACTCTATGAGTCCACCAATCCGAAGGGGTTGGCTTACTGCTTCAACGAAGCCGCAAAGATCAGCCCAGTTTTCACGGTAACCAAGAGTCTTGATAGCTTTGCGGAGGCCGCAAAGCGCGCCGACATGGCGCCACTGCCCAACGCCGATGAGGTCCTCAACCGATTGCTCAGCAGGCTGGTTCAGCTGCTTAAACTCCATCGCAACGTTGCTTTTGGCGCCCCGAAGGTGGGACAAGACTTTGCTCCAAAGTCCGTGTTCATCACATCGCTGGCCGCCGCCGCTTACACGCTGCGAGCACCAATCCAGCACGACAACCCGTTGGACTTGTTGCTAGACATCGTCGATACCATGCCATCTTGTTTTGAAAGGCAAGCGAAGCCTGGCGGTGGTGAGCATTGGATTTTTCCAAACGTGACCGCGCCCGGCGACAACCTGGCCAGCGGCATGAACACCTCCGCCCATCAAGCTGCATTCATCAAGTGGCACGCTCGCTTACGGAGCCACCTCGAACAATTGCTTGACTGCATTGATCAACGGCATGGCCTGGATCCGCTTCTGAGCATCGTCAATGACGCCTTCGGATCCCTGGCGATCCAGGCGGTTAGGGAACTGGAAGCACCTCGCGTAGTAGACAGGTCAGACAAACGGATTGTTGTTTTGGGTACTGCTACCGCAACTGCCTTGTCAATGCCAGCGCGTGGCCATACATTTTTTGGAGAGTGAAAATTCGTCCAGATCCAGTCCCGAACTTAGCCCAGCGTGCCCTGGAGTTGCAGATGACCGGTGTGCCTGGCGCTGAGATCTCATTGCACAGCGGCAAGGAGTTGCGCTATCGCTTTGAAGTCTCACCGGGCAATTTCGGTCGCTTGTATCGATGCGTCTTGAAGGTAAGGCCGGATGGGATACGGCCTGACCTAATTGTGGAGGAGCCGGACCTAGCGGTCCTCGCCGGGGGTAGGAAGATTCCGCACACCTATCGCCACACCGGTCGCGGTACAAAGCTATGCCTATGGTGGCCCAAGAAGCGCGATTGGATCCCGCAGATGAGGTTTGGCGACACCTACATTCCATGGACCGGTGAGTGGCTTCAATACTTCGAAGATTGGATGTTTACCGACGAATGGGCGGGTGGTGGCGCCCACCCAGATTCGAATCCCAAGCGCTGGTCACGCTGATTTTTACTCCATCGACATCATGAAAACTGAAAACCTAGACGCGAATTCCCCGGTGTCCCCATTAGTGCTAGCGCTCAAGAATGAAGCCGCGCGCATTCAGGAAGACGCCGAACACTCCGCTAAGAGCCATTTCAACGCAGGCGATGCTTGGTCGAGACGGCACTATTGGTTGGGTATTCCAGCCACTTTGGCGGCGGCAGCGGCCAGCGCAGCCTTTGTGAAAGATTGGTCGAGCGCAGCGCAGTTGTTGGGCATGACGGCAACGGTCTTGTCGGGAACAGCCACCTTTCTCAAGCCCAATGAAAAGGCCATGCAGCACAAGAATGCAGGGGCCCTATACCAAAGCCTCAAAAACGACGCCAGAGTCTTTGGTGAGATCGAAGTATTGGAGACTATGGACGAAGTTAAGAAGGGCGAGCGACTCAAAAGACTTGCACAACGGCGGAATGAATTGAACAGTGCCGCACCAGGCATACCGCGCGCGGCCTATGACCAAACAGTCAAAGGATTGGCAAGTGGTGAGGCTCAGTACAAAGTGGACACAAGCGCTGCGGTTGAACCTGTTTAAAACGCCGCCACGCGTAGAAGCAAAACGAGACTGCGCAGGCGAGCTCTGAAATTGCGAGAAAAACCCAAATGGAGCTGGCCCCGAGCACCATTTGGACCTATTTCCAGGGGCCAAGGAGTTTTAGCATGATGAGAAATACCAAGCAAACATCCCCCAAAGTGGCTTCCGTTGCTGGCAAAACGTTACAGAGCCCCGGTGCAAGCGCCATTCAAAAGACATTGGCTGGGTCGGCATTGCGGCAAGCCGGCACATCAGCGCAAACGGGCACAAAAACTGATCATGCCGCAGCCCGTGCGCTTGAACGCCCGACCTCTGCGCCGGTTACCAAGACACTCGCCGGTAGCGTTGTAGTACAGACGCGAAAAGGTCGCTAGTTGAGGAACCCCATCACGCGCTCCACGAATGCTTGCTAGCGTGGATCAGGGGTGGCACTCTTTGGCGCAGAAATTATTAGCTACTATGCTGGAGTGTGAAAGGTTGGGGTTGCCATGAAACCAAAAAAGTCAAAGGGATTTGCGCTTGAGGAGGACCTTGCGAAAATCGAGCGCCGCTGGGCTCATGAGCAATCGCTTGCTTCATCGCGAATTGAAGGCCATGTCCCAAGCGATGCGTACCTAGCCGACTCGGAGGCTGTCATTGAGGGATCCATGACCTTAGAGGAGGCCGGCACCCGTAGCCTAGCAAGGGCCCTGCTTGCAGACAAGGTCGCTGCGGCCCGCGCTGTCTGAACATAGTAAACGGGGGCTACTGACCACTTTACTTCGTGTAGAGCATGCTAGTGCTCTGCCGGGAATAGGGATAGGGAAGCGTTCAAGACCCATGAATATGAGCCTATTTGCCCCAACGGTCATGATGAACCGTTTTCGCAGGCCACGGCAAGACTCGGATCGCGGGATGCTCCTGCCTTCGACGCTGTGCGTGCTAATGCTGCTTATGCCGGCGGCTGCATTGGCAGGCGTAATTCAAGGCAGAGTCGTAGCGGTGACGGATGGTGACACCATCAAAGTTCTTGATACCGACCACATTCAGCATGTCATCCGGTTGGCCGGGATTGACGCGCCAGAAAAGAAGATGCCTTTCGGGCAACGATCAAAGCAGAACTTGTCAGACCTTGTTTACAGCAAGCATGTGGTTGTCGAAGGCAAGAAAATTGATCGATACGGGCGATTAGTGGGCAAGATCCTTGTCAACGGTCAGGACGCCAATCTGTCACAAGTTCAGGCGGGGTTGGCCTGGCACTATAAACAGTACCAGCGCGAACAGTCTGCGCCCGACAGGCAGACCTATTCCGCAGCTGAAGAAGCCGCGAAATTGAACAGGTTGGGCCTATGGGCTGACGTTGACCCCGTAGCACCCTGGGCATGGCGTTCTGATCAAAAGAGCCACCGCTGAGATTTCCAATACCGTTGCTTTGAGTTGCATGGACAAAGGACAAACCATGCTTGACGAACACCTTTGGCGATCCTTGTTTTTTAGTAGCGTAGTCGTTGCTTTCGCTTTTTTCTTCTCACATGGCCATGCGAAAAAAGGCTAGCGAGGACGGGGGCGCCAAGGCTAAAACCCGACGTTGACCGTTAGCTGCGTATTCCTGTGAATCTGGAAACTAATTCCAGAGCAATGTAAGCCAGTCATTCCGGCAGAAGCTGGGCCACCTATTCTGGTTCAAACTGGGCCAGTCATTCCAGACAAAGAAACCAACCTGGCCACGGTGTTTAAGAAGTTTTTTATCAGGGCGCCGCAGGCGCCCCCTTGCCGTTGCTTGACATCACAACTTGCGGGATGTCATGGACCGTTTATCGAATCCCGAGGCGGCGCGCGTTCAACGTTGATTACAAATCAGTTGCCGGGTTGACCGCTGGCATGACTATCTGAGCGGCGGCAATCCAACTGTGGACGATGCGATTCTTGATCGTCTAGTCAGTGGCTCGCAACGGCTGGAGTTAAAGGGCGAGTCGATGTGAAAGCAACGCAAACGTAAATCGACGAAGGAATGACTGGATGAGCCCGAATATCGAGCGGGGAAGGGCCCAGCGAATCCGAGTATCGTCCTCACCAAAAGTATGGCAGTCATCTTTACCGCATACAGAATTGCGGTTCCTAGAGCGATCAATGCAAAAGGTACTATACAAATGCGCGCAGGCCTTGGGAACCAACGTAGATGCCGACAAGTAGGATTAGTGCACTAGAAAGGTATGGTGCTTTGCGGGCGAATTCACCGAAGCCGCCCCATCGTTTAGAAGCATGTTTTACGCTCAAGGCGGCCAACGCGCCGGATGCGACCATGGTCAGCGCCAACCCAATACTGAAGCTCAGCACCAATGACGCGCCCAACGCTATCTTCTTGAGCTGCAGGCAAAGCAGCAACACAGTGATTGAAGCCGGGCAGGGAATCAAACCACCAGTCAAACCAAACATGATGATTTGTCCGGTCGTTACTTCCCGGTTGGCAAAACGGTGGCGGATGTCGTTGGCATGTGCCAATTCGTGCGGATCCTGGTAGCCCGGTGCCGCGACCTCCAGCCGGTTAAGGTCTTCGATTGCGTGGTGCGAATGGCCGTCGTGCTCAACAAACTTCACGTCATAGTTGTGGCTATGCTGCGCATGGCCCAAGCTCAAGCGGGCCACAAATTCGTGTGGCTCTGGAATTTCTTGCAGGGACTCCAAAAAGCCGCTGCGCTGCACGAACGTGAACGGCTGTTTGGCTCCGTCCGCGCGTTCGGTTTCCACGCGCACTTGCTCGACTGTAAAAGCTTGATGGTGATTGTTTTCCTGGTAGAGGCGGAAGCATGGCCGTACGCCATCCTCGAACACGTCAAGCCGAACCGCCCCGTGACCTGTATCAATCCACTTGCTTTCACCGTGGTGGTGTTCGGCATCATGACTGTGGTCATGAAAACAAGTCCTTTGTTGACGCCAGGTGCGCCACACCATCCACAGTGCGACGCCAATCATCAGCACGGCGGATGCGACCTGCAAATATGGCTCGCTGGCCTCGGCGTCCCACTGCTGGCCAAAATACATTCCGCCCAGTGCGATAACCCACACCACTGCCGTATGTGACAGTGTTGCCGCAAGGCCCAACAAGACAGCCTGACCAAGTGTGCCCCGTACTGCCACGATGAACGCCGCCATCATTGTCTTGGAATGGCCGGGTTCCAGGCCGTGTAGGGCGCCTAGCAGGATTGCACTGGGAACGTACAGCCAGGCATTGCCCTGCTGAAGTAAGGTTGTAAATTCAGTCATGGTGCGCTCAAAGGTATTTGGTAATCGCTTTGAACTCGCGAATGGTCTCGTCCGCGTTCTTGGTACCTTCGCGCACCGCGTGGTCTAGGCAGTGGTCGATGTGGTCATGCACCAAAGCCTTTTTGGCATTGCTAACGGCACTCTCAACGGCCAGTAACTGCTGGGCAACCTCCAAACAGCCGCGTCCCTCTTCAAGCATGGTGATGATGCTTTTAAGGTGACCGTGGGCGCGTTTCAGGCGTTTGATGACTTCGGGATGTGTGGTGTGGGTGGTCATGGCATCATTATCCCATCCTCCCGGAGAGGATGTTGTCAAATGGGTTTTGCTGACTTACAATCCGCTCCATCTCAACTTCCGAGCCCTTTGTATGGACAGTCCCAGTAGTCGATCTCGGATCGACAGAACACCGGCACGGTAACTGCGACTGTCATATTTCGCTGCTACCCTGCCCACACGGCGGGTAGTGGCATGGCGCAGCAGATTACCTGCTGCCTCGGCTCCTTCCTCTTTGATCAGCTTCGTGTTGCCAAACACGACACGGATTCGGCTCGCCGCACTCAATCGGCGGCCGAGGAGCAAGCATGCGTTTTCACAACATCTTTACGCGTCGTCTGACGCGCCTTCTGGGTCTGTCCGCTTTGGTCGCGGCGATGATGCCCATCAACTGCTTTGCCGAGCCAGCAGAAGCTGAGAGCTGGAACGCGAAGTTTCAATCGACCTACGTCTGGCAGGGCAAGCGCCCATTCGGGGCCGCCTATTCCGGTGCCAACAGCCTGACAACCGACGCTGAGTCCAGTTATTCGTTTACGGCCACGGCAGCACTCGGGTTTCGACCCTGGACCGGTGGGGAGTTCTATTTCAATGCGGAGGCTGCACAAGGAACTCCACTATCCGGTTTAACCGGCTTGGGGGGATTTACGAACGGCGAAATCGCGCGGACGGCGGGCCCAACCCTGACTTTCTACAACGCACGGCTGTTCGTGCGACACACCTGGGACATGGGCGGTGAGCAAGAAGCCGTTGAATCTGGTATGAACCAGTTAGCAGGAAAGGTGGATAAGCGTCGCTGGGTGCTGACCGCGGGAAATATGTCTGTCATGGACATCTTCGATACGAACGCCTACAGCCATGACCCCCGCACCCAGTTTCTGAACTGGTCATTGATGACCCATGGTGCGTACGATTTTGCGGCAGACGCGCGTGGGTACTCGTGGGGCGCCGCCCTGGAGTGGTACAACGATGATTGGGCGGTACGCGTCGGTCGCTTCATTCAACCCAAGGAGCCCAACCAGCAACAGCTTGATCCCGACATCTTGAGGCATTACGGCGACCAAGTTGAGGTGGAGCGTGCGCATCTGATAGGCGATAAGCCCGGAAAACTCCGTCTCCTGGCGTTTCGCAATCTGACCCGCATGTCGCGGTTTCAAGATGCCACGAATGCTGTCGCTCAAACGGGTGGCACGCCAGATCTCAATGCGGTGCGAACGGGAGACCAGGTGAAATACGGATTCGGCATCAATCTGGAACAGGCAGTTTCTGCCGATGTCGGTGTTTTTGCACGGGCAAGTTGGGCAGACGGCGGTACTGAGACCTATGCATTCACCGAAATAGACCGTTCGGTGTCGGGCGGTGTCCTGGTTAAAGGCAAGGGTTGGGGCCGAGGCCAAGATACCTTCGGTCTGGCAATTGCCCGCAATGGACTATCCAACCCACACCAGGACTATTTGTCTGCTGGGGGGCTTGGTTTCTTCGTCGGTGACGGCCGTCTGAACTACCGGCCAGAACTTATCGTCGAGACGTTTTATAACGTCAACCTCGCAAAAGCCGCCTGGATTTCCATCGACTGGCAATATATCCAAAACCCCGCGTACAACGCCGACCGTGGCCCAGTAAACATCGGTGCCGTTCGGCTGCATACAGAGTTTTGAGTCTCTTACACATGAAAAATATTGCGCCACAACTCATCATTAAGGAAGAGCGCCGCGGGTTCGGCTGGGTGGATGCCCTTGTTATGCTGGCGCTGCTGGGCATTCTCTGGAGCGCCTTGCACTTTGGCAAAGGAATGCTGGTGTCTTTTGACCCAGCGACCGTGGCGGAGGTTGACAGTTCACCCAGCCAAATCCCGTACTACGCCGGGCGAACACTGATGCGCATGTGGATTGCCTTTAGCTTCTCGCTGTTCTTTGCCGTGGCCACTGGCTACATCGCGGCCAAAAGCACAAAGGCGCGCGCAGTCATCCTGCCAGCCTTGGACGTGTTGCAGTCGGTACCGGTGCTTGGATTCTTGTCTGCAACCGTTGCGGGCTTCATGGCACTGTTCCCGGGTAGTCTGCTGGGTGTCGAGTGTGCCGCCATATTCGCTATATTCACGGGCCAGGTCTGGAATATGGCCTTTGGCTTCTACCACTCCATGGTCACCATACCCACGGACATGCAAGAGGCGGCGTCCACCTACGGGTTGAGCCCATGGCAGCGGTTCAAGACAGTTGAACTGCCCGCCTCAGCGCACAGCCTGATCTGGAACTCCATGATGTCGTTCGGTGGTGGCTGGTTCTTTGTCGCCCAAAGCGAGGCTATTAGCGTGATGAACAAGGATATCAAGCTACCCGGCTTGGGCTCTTACATGGCAGGCGCGATTGAACGTGGCGACAACTCGGCAGCGTTGTGGGCGGTGGTTGCCATGGTGGTGCTGATAGTGGTGAGTGACCAGCTGGTGTGGCGGCCGCTGCTGGCCTGGGCTGACAAGTTCAAGATCGAACTCACGGAATCCACGACACCGGCAACGTCGTGGGTCTACAACTTGCTGCAAGGCTCCTATGTGTTTACTTGGCTCAACTTGCAAGTTTGGCAGCCCCTCAAAGACAACACCGCCCGTGCGCTTTACCGTCGAACAGTTAGCGCCAAGGGTCGAAAATTAAAGAGCACAAACTGGTTGTGGAGTGCGCTGGGCGTGTTGCTCGCGATCTGGCTTGGCTTTGAAATTCTCAGTGGACTTATTGCCGCAGTGGCGGCCCTACACGGCACCCTCACATTCTCTATCGTGGGCAATATCGTTTGGCTTGGTTTTTTGACCCTATTGCGCGTCTTGGCAATGACTGTTCTGGCAACGCTCATCTGGACTCCCATCGGGGTCTGGATTGGCTTCCAGCCGCGTGTGGCGAGATTTGCGCAACCTTTGGCGCAGATAGGCGCCTCTTTCCCTGTAAATATGACCTTCCCCATCGTTGTAGGCCTTTTCGTTGCAGGGCACATCAGCATGAATTGGGGCAGCATTTTGCTGATTGCCATGGGCACGCAGTGGTATATCCTGTTTAACGTCATTGCCGGTGCGATGGCGATTCCGAATGACTTGAAGGAGGCGTCACGGATCTACGGGCTGCGTAACTGGAACCTGTGGCGGACCCTTATCCTTCCGGCAATCTTTCCGTTCTGGGTTACTGGAGCCTGTACCGCTGCCGGAGGCGCCTGGAACGCCAGCATCGTTGCCGAATTGGCGACCTGGGGTAATACCACACTCAAAGCGGAAGGTCTGGGCGCCTACATCGCCGAAGTCACCAAGACGGGCGATACCCCTCTCATCATTGCCAGCATTGCGGTGATGTCGCTATTTGTCGTGCTGATGAACAAGTTCATCTGGCGGCGACTGTATGCCTTTGCTGAACGTCGTTTTCGATTGGACTAGCTATGAACACCCATCTATCTTCGCACTCAGCAGCCGTTGCCGAGCTCTGCGCTGTTACCAAGTCCTTTGTCACGGCCGGTGGCCATGAACTCAAGGTGCTGGACAATATTGATCTGGCAATTCACCCCGGTGAATTGCTAGCCTTGCTTGGCCAGTCTGGCTCTGGGAAGTCGACCATTCTGCGATGCCTGACGGGGTTGATTGAACCGACATCGGGGCGCGCCCTGGCAAGCGGCAAGATGCTCAATGGCGTCAATCCAGATGCGTCGGTAGTCTTCCAAACCTTCGCCTTGTATCCCTGGTTGACCGTAGAGCAAAACGTTGCGGTCGGGCTGATGTCTCGCCATGTCAGTCGTGCCGAACGGGATGCTGCTGTCGATCGGGCCATTGATCTGATCGGACTAGGGAATTACCACGCGGCCTACCCGCGGGAGTTGTCCGGTGGAATGCGTCAACGGGTTGGCATTGCACGCGCCTTGGTCGCACAGCCCAAACTGCTCTGCCTAGATGAAGCCTTCAGTGCGTTGGACGTTCTAACCGCAGAGAATCTGCGGCAGGAACTCATCAGCCTATGGCGAGGACCGGCCAGCGGGCTTAGTTCGATTTTTATGGTGACCCATAACATTGAGGAAGCGGTCGAGATGGCGACGCGCATTGTCGTAGTGTTTCCCAGTCCGGGGCGGCTGGGCCTAGTGCTTGAGAACCCACTACCCTATCCGCGAGACAGCAAAGACCCCGAGTTTCAGCGCTTAGTCAGCATCATTCACGAATCCATTACAACCATGACGCTGCCGGACCTGCCCGCGGAAGTGCCCGTTGCCGGTCAACCTATTTCTCGTAGTCGCTCACGCATGGAGTCCATACCGCTGGTGCCCGTCGGGCAAATATTGGGCCTGATGAGCATCCTGCATGACTCACCTGATCTGGCAAACATCTATGACATCTCCGATGAAATTGGCAGAGAATTCGGTGAGACCATTGCCATCCTGAAAGCGGCCGAAATTCTGGATTTCATTGACACGCCGAAACAGGATGTTCGCCTAACAGACCTCGGCCGAAAGTTCGTTGCGGCCGATCGCCTCATGCGCCGCGAAATCTTTGCAGAGCAAGTATTCAAGTTGCGCTTGTTCCACATCATCATTGCTTTGTTGAAGGAATATGAAGAGGTTGATGCGGGCCGAATCATTAAAGACATCGCCAGTGCACTGCCGTATGACAACCCGGAAAAGACCTTTCAGACCATGATCGCTTGGGGTCGGTACGCTGGTCTGATGGATTTCAACGCCAAGACGGGGATGGTATTTGTGCCCGAAGAGGAACATGCCGCGGAAGACAATCTGCACTGAGTGCTATGTGACTTTGCCGACTCATGTCGAGTCAGCGGCAATTCGGCCGGCCTGAGAAACGGATCCATATGACAGAAGCTGAATCCAAATCCGTGTTGCTCCAGATTCCCTCGGGTGTATGGGTCTTGGGCTTTGTGAGCATGCTGATGGATATTTCCTCAGAAATGGTTCATAGCCTGCTGCCTATGTTCATGGTCACCGTGCTGGGGACCAGCGCGTTCACAGTCGGAATCATTGAGGGCCTAGCAGAGTCAACGGCTTTAATCGTCAAAGTGTTTTCGGGCGTAATGAGCGATTACCTTGGCAAACGCAAGGGGTTGGCCGTGTTTGGCTATGCTTTGGGCGCGATGACAAAGCCTTTGTTTGCCATCGCAACAGGGACCGGTACGGTTGTGACGGCCCGACTGCTGGACCGAGTGGGCAAAGGAATTCGGGGCGCCCCGCGCGACGCCCTGGTTGCCGACATCACCCCCACCCATGTCCAAGGCGCTGCGTTTGGCTTGCGTCAGTCATTGGATACTGTAGGGGCGTTCACTGGTCCACTGATTGCAGTGGGCTTGATGCTCTTGTGGTCCAACGACTTCCGGGCTGTTTTCTGGGTGGCAGTGGTGCCTGGGCTCATGGCGGTCGCATTGCTGCTGTTCGGCGTGCGCGAGCCTGAGCGCCATGTCGGGGAGCTGCGAGTCAACCCCATCCGACGCGCCAACCTGAAGCGGCTGGACAAATCCTATTGGTGGGCGGTGACCATTGGTGCTGTGTTCACACTGGCAAGGTTCAGCGAAGCGTTTCTTGTGCTGCGCGCCCAACAGAGTGGCGTGGCAATGGCGTTGGTCCCCTTGGTGATGGTCGCAATGAATCTGGTTTACGCTGCATCTGCCTATCCCTTTGGCAAGCTTTCAGACCGGATGAGCCATTCAACGCTATTGGCCGCAGGGTTAGTCGTTCTGATAGCTGCCGACTTGGTGCTGGCTAGCGGTAACCATTGGGCAACCATGCTGGCTGGCGTTGCATTGTGGGGCATCCACATGGGTATGACCCAAGGCCTGCTGGCCACAATGGTTGCCAATACCGCGCCCGCCGACCTGCGCGGAACAGCCTATGGGGTTTTCAATCTTGTAAGCGGGGTGGCCATGCTTTTCGCCAGTGGGGTGGCCGGTTGGCTGTGGGACACCCATGGCGCGGCCACAACGTTTTTGGGTGGCGCCACGTTTGCCGGCATCGCATTGGTGAGTTTGTTCGCTAGGCGGGGTCGGACCACTACCTAGCAGATAACTTGGTGCACTATGCTCACTGCAAACTCTGGCCGATATCACGAGGGTTGAGAGTTGAATGGACCGGTTGTTAGAATAGGCCTGTCACTGGGGAGTAGCTTGCCGTCATTCACTGACGGTGCTTACGTCAACATACTTGATCTTGCGATCATGGTGTAAGCGGTTTTCTGACTTAGCAAGACCTTTGACCATGGGCTTCCGGTTTGGCCGGGGAGGCTTATGGTCAATCGTTTTTGCCTGGCCTGGGAAATACAAAATGGAAGCTCTCCTGACTTCAATGGGCGTCGTCGCTCTCGCAGAAATCGGCGACAAGACCCAACTGCTTGCCTTCGTGCTTGCAGCCCGGTTCAAGAAACCCCTGCCCATTATTGCCGCTATCTTTTGCGCGACAGTTGTCAATCATGGTCTGGCCGGTGCGGTGGGCGCTTGGATTACCTCCACACTTGCCCCGGAGACACTGCGTTGGATTGTTGGCTTCTCGTTCATCGGAATGGCGATTTGGACCATGGTCCCCGACAAGATCGAAGATGAAGAGACCCAAGTCGCCAATCACTTGGGAGTCTTCGGAGCAACGTTTGTGACCTTCTTCCTCGCCGAGATGGGCGATAAGACGCAGATTGCCACGGTCGCCATGGCAGCGCACTTCCCGAGTCCAGCGATGGTTGTGATTGGCACCACGCTTGGAATGCTGATCGCTGATGTGCCTGCGGTGTTTGTAGGTGACCGCTTCTCCAAAAGGATTCCTATGAAGCTTGTGCACTCGATCGCTGCGGCAATGTTCGCGGTTATGGGTGCTTTGGCTCTACTTCAGGTCGATACTTGGATCAAGTAATTGGTCAACCCGCCCAAGTGGCGGGTTTTAGTGAAACGAGTGGCATGGTTTGGGGTGGAACGAGTGGCTGGTTTCAATTGGAAACGGTGGCTGTATTGCTCCGGAATACGCAGTTAGCGCCGTATATTCCTGACAGCCGCACTCTTGGTTCACTTTTCGATTGATCAGCGTTTAGAATGAAAAGTAAGCCTCAGCAGCTTCGTCCCACACCAGGCAATTGGAGCCAAAATGTCGTGGAGTTGCTGGGGTTCATTTCTTCCAGAGCAAGGTCGCCTTTGCGATCTTCCCCTGCTGTGCTGCTAAGTCTTCTTTAACGGATAGGCTTGTGACTTCTCCGCGCATCAGAATCACCTAGTGTCGTCATCGGCGGACCACGGCCTCCATAACCGGAGTGCGTCTGGTTTGGTAAGCACTTTGCGTATTCCTATGAATCTGGCCGGGTTGGCTTCACAGAGGTTCTGAATCTCCCGGGTTTATCGCTAGCTTCTCGTAGTCCCGGCTCCCGACTTCTCGCCCTGCAGGTGCAAATGCCATTGCCTCGCCACCATGACGCTTTGGATCAAACTTGTCCAAAAGGGCCAAGAGATCCGATCTACGCACTTCGTCGTCAGATGGTGGAATGGGTGGGAGATTGCTCATTGCACTGGCTTGAAATAATTGGCAAATAATAGGCGATTGTGGTGAACTTTGCTTGTGAAGAAGCCCTACTGCGAGACCCTCAGGCGGTGAGGCCTTGGAGGTTTGATTGCATTCGATCGGGAGTTTTTCAGCGGACCGAGGGCCTAGTTATGCCGCCAGACATTGATGGCCGATATAACCAGGAGGGCGGCCAGGCCAGGCAACAAGCCTGCATCACACAAACAGCTGCTTACTTCCTAACAACTCGCCCTTAGGCAAGTGCTTGGCGGCTAGCTTACGAATCGCCTCTATATCCCTGTCGGTCAGTGGGCCAAGGTCGCGCGGATAGCAACTCAAAAACCTGCCGTATAGGCGATGCATTATGCGGCGCTTGTTTGCTCTTGCATTCATTGTTTCTCCACCTTTCCGCAGAAGTTGTGCCTAAAGTAAGTCATGTGCTAACCGGTAGAAGAGTCACCCAAGAAGGTGATTCTGCCCGGGCAGATGTGATTTTGGGCCCTCTGTGCTTGACTGCTATCGCTAAAGCTCATGGAGCCACTTGAAATAGAGATTCGTCGCGGCAGTAGCTAAATTAGGTAGAGAGTTGCGCATTTAACTGGAATTCACAAGCCCCCACCGACCAGGGCCACGGCACTGGCCGAATGGTGCGGGCTGCAGGTGGGCCGCACGCCCCAGTTTGCCATCGAAAACCGGCCGCCCAGGCTGCCAATGGCGGCGCTTTGCAGCGCCTCGTCACACGACATCGGCGGCAGCAAGCCAGCAAAGCGCTGCGCCAACATGGACTTGCCAGAGCCCGGCGGCCCCACCAGCAGCGCGCTGTGGCCGCCCGCAGCCGCAATCTCCAGCGCACGCTTGGCACCGGCTTGGCCTTTGACATCGGCCATGTCGGGCCAGTCGGCCACTCGAGCCTGCAGCAGGTCTGGGACGATGCGCACCCAGCCGTCGTCGGCCGGCGCAATGTAGTTGGCCGCCAGCGCATCCATCGCCGCACCGGCGGGCACAAACTGACGCACCACGTCCAGCAAATGGCGCGCCCGGTAGACCTCAGAGCCGGGCACCAGCGCTGCCTCTTCCGCATTGCCTGGCGGCAACACCAGGCGCGTGGCGACCTTGCCGGTGTGCAAGGCCAAGGCCATGGCGAGTGCGCCGCGCACCGGCTGCAAAGACCCGGTCAGCGACAGTTCACCGGCAAATTCATACTTCCCAAGTTGGGTACCATCGATCTGTCCGCTGGCCGCCAGAATGCCCAGCGCAATCGGCAGGTCCAGCCGGCCCGAATCCTTGGGTAGATCGGCTGGGGCCAAATTTACAGTGATGCGTTGGTTATGGGGGAAGGTGAGGCCCGCATTCTGGATGGCACAGCGCACGCGCTCCCGGGCTTCCTTGACTTCCACATCAGCCAAGCCCACCAGCGTGAAGCTGGGCAGTCCATTGGCCAGGTGCACCTCCACCGTGACCTTGGCCGCGTCCAGCCCCCGCAGAGCCCGACTCTGCACCAAAGATAAGCCCATTTCTCCCACTCCCAAAATAGTGCGCACCGGTTTGAATAGTCCCCAATTGGGTGCGCCGCGGCACTGAATACCTGTTTATTCGTACAGCTAGCATAACGCAGTGCGGGCGATGCGGTGCACTTGTTTACGGCCTGCTCAAAGAAAAAGCAATGGCATGCATCCTGCTTAGTGGGTACGTCCGCAACCCTCCAGGAGTACCCATGAGCTTTAAAACCAAATCCATCCTCGCCCTTGCAACTGCTTTGGTCGGCACTGCCGTGATGGCCCAAACCGCTGCTCCTGCGCCCGAGCCAGAGTCCAGCTTGAGCTTCAACGTCGGCGTGGTCAGCGACTACCGTTTCCGCAGCGTCTCGCAAACCTCGTTCAAGCCCGCGCTGCAAGCCGGCGTGGATTTCGCGCACAAGAGCGGCTTCTATGTGGGTGCCTGGGGTTCCAATGTCAGCTGGATCAAGGACTATGTGGGCGCCACCGACGGCACGCTGGAAGTCGACCTGTACGGCGGCTACAAGGGCGAAATCGCCAAGGACTTCACGTTCGACGTTGGCGTCATCACCTACCAATACCCCAACAACACGGCTGACCGCGTACTGGTCAACGCCAACACCACCGAGATCTATGCAGCGCTGACCTACAGCATCCTCACCGCCAAATACAGCCAAAGCACGGGCAACTTCATTGCCAACCCCAACAGCTCGGGCAGCGCCTATTTCGAATTGGCCGCAGCCTTTGATCTGGGTAATGGCTTCTCGCTGACACCGCACGTCGGCCGCCAGACCATCCCCAACCAGGCAGGAAGCGCCGGTGACTACACCGATTACTCGCTGACGCTGGGCAAGGACTTCGGCAATGGCTTGACTGCCTCTCTCGCTGCCATCACCACCGATGCCAAGGATTCGTTCTACAAGGTTGCGGGCTTCGACAACCTGGGCAAGAACGGCATCACCGTCGGCCTGAAATACACCTTCTGATCCAGTCCACCTTCCAAGGAAATAGTATGAAACTCGTAACGGCGATCATTAAACCGTTCAAGCTTGACGAGGTGCGCGAAGCCCTGTCTGGCATGGGCGTGCAGGGCATCACAGTCACCGAAGTCAAGGGCTTCGGCCGCCAAAAGGGCCACACCGAGCTGTACCGCGGTGCGGAATATGTGGTCGACTTTTTGCCCAAGGTGAAGATCGAAGCCGCCATCGACGACGCCTTGGTTGAGCGCGTCATCGAAGCCATCGAAGGCGCAGCCCGTACCGGCAAGATCGGTGACGGCAAGATTTTTGTCTATGACCTGGAGCAGGTCGTCCGCATCCGCACTGGTGAAACTGGAAAAGAGGCACTATGAAAAAGATTCTCGTATCCCTCGCGCTGGGCTGGGGCCTGTTGACAGCCGGTTCGGCTGCACTGGCACAGACAGAAGCTCCCGCGTCAGCCCCTGTGGCCAGCGCGTCGGCCGCCGCACCAGAAGCCAAACCGGCTGAAGCCCCTGCGGCTGCAGCATCGGCTGCTGCTGCACCAGCGCCCGCCGCCGCGGCATCGGCTGCACCTGCACCGGTTCCCAACAAGGGCGACACCGCCTGGATGATGGTCTCCACCTTGCTGGTCATCCTGATGACCGTGCCCGGCCTTGCCCTGTTCTACGGCGGCCTGGTCCGCAGCAAGAACATGTTGTCCGTGCTGATGCAGGTCATGGTCACGTTCTCGTTGATCGTTGTGCTGTGGTTCATTTATGGATACAGCCTGGCATTCACTGAAGGCAACCAGTTTGTTGGAGGCTTGGACCGCCTGTTCATGAAGGGCATCTGGGACAACGTCGCTGGCACCTTCGCCAACGCGGCTACGTTCAGCAAGGGTGTTTACATCCCGGAGATCGTGTTCGCAGCCTTCCAGGCGACGTTCGCCGGCATCACCTGCGCACTGATCGTCGGTTCGTTTGCCGAACGTATCAAGTTCTCTGCGGTGCTGGCCTTCATGGTCTTGTGGTTCACATTCAGCTACGTACCCATGGCCCACATGGTCTGGTTCTGGGCAGGTCCCGATGCGTACACCGCCAAGGAAGTGGTTGACAAGGTCAACGCCACAGCCGGCATGATCTGGCAGTGGGGCGCGCTGGACTTCGCCGGCGGCACCGTGGTGCACATCAACGCTGCTGTTGCAGGCTTGGTCGGTGCCTTCTTCATCGGCAAGCGCATTGGTTACGGCAAAGAAGCCATGGCACCGCACAGCCTGACATTGACCATGGTCGGTGCCGCGCTCTTGTGGGTGGGCTGGTTCGGCTTCAACGCCGGTTCCGCACTCGAAGCCAACGGCTTTGCAGCGCTGGCCTTCGTCAACACACTGGTTGCTACTGCAGCTGCGGTGCTGACCTGGTCCCTCGGTGAAGCCATGCACAAGGGCAAGGCTTCGATGCTGGGCGCTGCGTCCGGCGCGGTGGCGGGCTTGGTCGCCATCACGCCAGCAGCCGGCAACGTCGGCATCGGCGGTGGCCTGGCCATCGGCCTGCTGGCTGGGTTTGCCGGCCTGTGGGGCGTGACCGGTCTGAAGAAGCTGCTGGGTGCCGATGACTCGCTGGACGTGTTCGGCGTGCACGGTGTCTGCGGCATCTTGGGTGCGTTGTTGACCGGCGTGTTCGCATCGCCATCACTGGGCGGTCCTAGCGCCATGGGTGACTGGGTTACCGCCACGATGGTGACACCGGCCGAATACTCCATCGCTGCCCAGGTCTGGATCCAGGCCAAGGCCGTGGGCGTGACCGTACTGTGGTCTGGCATCGTGTCCATCGTTGCGTACTTCATCGTCGACAAGACCATTGGTCTGCGTGTCAGCGAAGAAGACGAACGCGAAGGTCTGGACATTACGTCGCACGGCGAGACTGCTTACAGCCGCTAGTCTGTCGCCCCCACCCTGGTCGCCTTGGGGCGGCCCGGCGGCGACCAGCCTCTACGCTGGGTGGGTGGCACGCAGAACAAACAAGGCCCTTGGTAACCATCTGGTTCCCAGGGGCCTTTTTTTTGGACGGCCAGGGTGCACAATTTGCAGCATGCAAACCCCTCTCACCCTGCGCTGCGGCGATCTGCAGTGCGACCTCAAGCCCGAACTCGGTGGCTGCATCGCCGGTCTTTGGCTGCATGGCATTCCTGTGCTGCGCTCCACACCCCTGCACGATTTGCACTCGGTACGCCAGGCAGGCAGTTACCCGCTGGTGCCTTTTTCGAACCGCGTCAACCAGGCCACGCTGCATTGGCAAGGCACGGACCATCCGCTGGTCAAAAACTGGACGCCAGACCCGCATGCCATCCATGGTGTGGGCTGGGAGCGGCCCTGGACCGTGCTGGATGCGAACGACAGCTTTGCGCTGCTGTCCTACGAACACAAGGCCGATGCATCGTGGCCGTTTGACTTCGACAGCTCGCAGGCGTTCAAACTCGAAGCCCATGCGCTGGAGCTGTCGTTGGGCATCACCAACCAGTCCGCCACGGCGGTGCCCGTGGGCCTGGGCTGGCACCCCTTCTTCGTCAAGCGGCCCGGCAGCCGCGTGCAGTTCGAAGCCACCGGCCGCTGGGAGATGGGCGACGACAAGTTGCCCACCCACCGCGCGGCTAGCGCCGGGCTGGACACGGCCTGCGCCACGCTGGATGTGGACCATTGCTTTGACGGCTGGGCCGGCACCGTGCTGCTGCAAGACAGCGTGTTGACAGCGCGGGTGCGCTCCAGCCTGAGTCGCCTGGTGGTCTACTGCACGCCCACAAGCGACAGCATTGCTATCGAACCAGTCAGCCACGTCAACGATGCCGTCAACCGCATGGCCCAGACTGGGGCCAGCGCGGATGAACTGGGCATTCGTGTGCTGCAACCGGGCGAGACTTTTTCCTGCGCGATGCGCATTGAAGTGGAGCATGCATGATGACGGCAACAACAACGGCAACACCTGCACTGGATTGGCAGACCATTAGCCCCGAAGGTTTTTTGCTCGGCGAATCCCCGTTTTGGCATCCACACGAGCAGACGCTGTACTGGGTCGATATCCCCGGCAAAAAGGTGTGCCGCGCCAATGTCTACATGGGCACGGTCGACAGCTGGGACATGCCGTCCGAGCCGGGTTGCATCGCACCCGCAAGCAGCGGTGGCCTGGTCATTGCCCGGCGCGACGGCGTATTCCGCGCCCGTGAATGGCGCGGCGAGCTGGAGCGGATTGCCACACTGCCTTATGACACGGCAGCAGTGCGCGCCAACGATGGCAAATGCGATGCGCTGGGGCGCTTCTGGGTGGGCACCATTGATGAGCCCAAGGCCAGCCGCGCCGGCGCGCTGTACTCCATCGACTGCCGTGGTGGCCGCACGCCGAATGTGCAGCAGCATGCCGGCGATGCGCTGACCGGCAATGGCCTGGGCTGGAGCCCCGATGGCCGCACCGCCTACTGGTCTGATACGCCCAACCACATCGTCCACGCCTGGGATTTTGATGTGCAAGCCAATACGCTCAGCGCGCACCGCGTCTTCCAGCAGTTACCGGCCAAACCGGATGACTGGATTTGGGATGCGCCACGCGCGAATGGTCTGCCCGCCTACCAGGGCCGACCCGACGGTGCCGCGGTGGATGTCGAAGGCAACTACTACGCGGCCATGTTCGAAGGCCAGCGCATCTGCAAGTTTGCGCCCGATGGCAGCCTGTTGGCCGAATACCCGGTGCCTGCGATGTGCCCCACGATGCCCTGCCTGGGCGGCGAAGACGGCCGCACGCTGTACGTGACCACGGCACGCTACAAGCGCAGCGCGGCCGAGCTGGCAGCGTTTCCGCAATCGGGCTGCGTGTTCTCCGCGCGCGTGGACGTGCCCGGCCTGCCAGTCAACTTTTTCGCGGACTAGGACCCGGGGAGCGTGGGGGCCCTACTCCTCCACTTGCGCCGTGCGTATGGTGTCGCGGCCGTGGCGGTCCCTGACGCGGCCCAGTTCGGTATCGATCAGGCGCACCAGCTTGTCCACTGCATCGATAAATGCGCCAGCCATTCTGTCGGCATCGGCCGTCACCGAAACGGGCGGGCGTCCGGCCACGCGGGCCTCCAGGCGGCAACGCTTGTCGTTGACGCCGGACTTGCCACCGTCCAGGTCGCTTAAAAAGACTTCCAGGCGTGTAATCTGGCCCCGCAGGCGGGCCAGTCGGGTGTTGACTTCGTCCTGCACCCACTGGGCCAAAGATTCGCTTCCGTGGATATGGTCGTCGGTATTCACTAATACTTGCATATGGTGTCCTCGCTGGTGCTGTGAGGGAAAAGTCCTCTAGAACGGTTTACTCTAGGCACTCGCGGGCGGGCCGACTGTCTGGTGGCGCACCCATAAATTTTCGGTGCCCCGGCTTTCAAAAAATTCACGCTACCCGCTCGAGCCGCCGCTACCATGCATTGCATGCAAACCGGACCCCCAGCCCAGGCGCTCAGCACCCTCACCGACCGTATCTGCGCCGCCGCGGCCGACGGCACGGCCGTGCGCATCCGGGGCGGTGGCAGCAAGGATTTTTATGGCCACGGAGGACTGCAAGGCGAGCCACTGGACACCCGGGGCCTGAACGGCATCCTCAGCTATGAGCCGTCTGAACTGGTGGTGACCGTGGCCGCCGGCACGCCGCTGGTCGAGCTGGAGGCCGTGCTGGCAGAACGCGGCCAATGCCTGGCGTTCGAGCCGCCGCATTTCAGTTGGCCCACAGCGACCCACGCCCAGTCTTTGGGCGAGCGTCTCCCCTATTGCGGCCCCGCCGAAGGGGACGCGGCGACCATCGGCGGCATGGTGGCCGCTGGCCTGAGCGGCCCGGCCCGCGCCAGCGTCGGTGCGGTGCGCGAATACGTGCTGGGCCTGCATATGGTCAACGGTGCGGGCGAGCACCTCGTATTTGGCGGCCAGGTCATGAAGAACGTGGCGGGCTACGACGTTTCGCGCATGATGGTGGGCAGCATGGGTACGCTGGGGCTGATCACGCAGGTGTCGCTGAAGGTGCTGCCCGTGGCACCGGCCGAGGCCACGCTGGTGTTTGCGCTGGACCAGCCCTCCGCCCTGGAGTGCCTGCACCGTTGGGGCGGCCAGCCACTGCCACTGAATGCAAGCTGCTGGGTGCACGACGGCACGGCCGCCCCCGCAGGACAGGACCTGCTGTTTGTGCGCCTGCGCGGCGCCGCGGCCGCGGTGGAGGCGGCTTGCCACAAGATGCTGGCCGAGCAGACCGGTCAGCGCATCGACAACGCGCAGGCCCAGGGCGACTGGGCACTGTGCCGCGACCAGCAATTGCCCTTCTTCCACCGCCCTGCCGACACTGCGCTGGCACTGTGGCGCCTCAGCGTGCCGCAGACTGCGCCCGCATTCACCTCTCTGCCCTGGCCGCAACTGGTGGAATGGCATGGTGGCCTGCGCTGGCTGTGGGCGCCGCTGGATGCGCAGGCGCAGCTGCAAGCCTTGGCGCAAGATCATGGCGGAAGTGCTACGCTTTTCGTAGCGCCTTACGCACGTTCCACGAGGGCTACAGCCCCGTTTGCCATACAAGATTCGGCGCAAATGGCGATCCAGCAGCGCCTGAAGCAGGCCCTGGACCCTAAGGGCATTTTCAACCCGCAGCGTCTGTTCGCCGCCTGGTAACGCCCGCACAAGGCCACGGACACCACCCATGCAAACCCAGCTCGCCCCCGAATACGCTCACACCGCCGACGGTGTGGCCGCTGAAGCCATTTTGCGCAAGTGCGTGCACTGCGGTTTCTGTACCGCCACCTGCCCCACCTACCAGCTGCTGGGCGACGAACTGGACGGCCCGCGTGGCCGTATCTACCTGATGAAGCAGGTGCTGGAAGGCCAGGAGCCCACCCGCGCCACCCAACTGCACCTGGACCGCTGCCTGACCTGCCGCAACTGCGAAACCACGTGCCCCAGCGGCGTCGACTACGGCCACCTGCTGGACATTGGCCGCAAGCTGGTCGACGCCAAGGTCGAACGCCCCGCCTCCGAAAAGGCCGTGCGCTGGGCCTTGAAAGAAGGCATTCCCTCCCCGCTGTTTGGACCGGCCATGGCGCTGGGCCAACTGGTACGTCCGCTGCTGCCTGCGGCCCTCAAAGCCAAGGTGCCCCACAAGCAGGATGCCGGCCCGTGGCCCAGCCGCACGCATGCCCGCAAGGTGCTGGTGCTGGCCGGCTGCGTGCAGCCATCCATGGCGCCCAACATCAACAGCGCCACGGCCCGCGTGCTGGATGCGGCGGGCGTCCAGACGCTGGTGGCGCCCAAGGCCGGTTGCTGCGGCGCTGTCAAATTCCACCTCAACGACCAGAATGGGGGCAAGGCGGAAATGCGCGCCAACATCGACGCCTGGTGGCCCTATGTGCAGGATGGCGGCGTAGAGGCTATCGTGATGAATGCCTCGGGCTGCGGCGTCACCGTCAAGGAATACGGCCACATCCTGCACGACGACCCGGTCTACGCCGCCAAGGCCCAGCGCATCAGCGCGTTGACGCGCGACCTCAGCGAGCTATTGCCCCCCATGGTCGAAGCGCTACAGACCAACGCACCGGCGCTGGCTGAGCACATCCGCAACCATGCCCCCACGCTAGCCCTGCACCCGCCCTGCACGCTGCAGCACGGCCAAAAGCTCAAGGGCGGTATCGAGCAGCACCTGGGCGCGCTGGGTTTCAACATCCGCACCGCAATGAACGAGGCCCACCTGTGCTGCGGCTCGGCCGGCACCTATAGCGTGCTGCAACCCGAGCTGGCCTACCCGCTACGCGACCGCAAGCTGGGCCACCTGGCGGCCCTCGGGAGTGAAGTCATAGTCTCAGCCAATATCGGCTGCATCACCCACCTGCAAAGCGGCACCCAGACGCCGGTGCGGCATTGGGTAGAGGTGTTGGATGATGCACTGCGCAAACTTCAAGGCTTGGGCGCGCCAGCGTGAAGTCGATGGTTAAGACCACCGTGCTACTGGGACGCGCACCCGTGAATCGCAACGAACGCCTGACGCTCAGTTGTAGTCGGCCATAAAGGCATCAAACGCCGCAGCGCTCATGGGCTGGGCATACAGATAGCCCTGGGCATAGTCGCAACCGGCCTCGGCCAGCAGATCCCGCTGCTGCACGGTTTCCACACCCTCGGCGATCACCTTCATGTCCAACGCGTGGGCCATGACGACGATGGCACGGCACAGGGCCAGGTCTGTGGAGTTGGCCGTCAGGTGGCGCACGAAAGATTGGTCGATCTTGACGAAATCGATATCAAACTTCTGCAAATACGACAGCGACGAATAGCCGGTGCCGAAGTCGTCCAACGACACGCCTATGCCTGCCGCTTGCATGGCCAGCAACGTGTCGGCAACACCTACGGTGGTGTCCAGCAGCAGGCCTTCGGTGATCTCCACAGCAATGCTGTCGCCCGGCATGCCCATGCGGTCCAGTTGCACAGACCATGGCGTTTTACCCGAGCCGCTGTGGTGGAACTGCACTGGCGATTTGTTGACGCTGATCTGGAAATCGGGCTGCAGCGTCTGGCGCCACAGCTGCACCTGCCGCACCGCTTGCTGGAACACCCAGTCGCCAATCTCAACAATCAAGCCACTGGACTCAGCAATCGGTATGAAGGCTGCAGGGCTGATCAGGCCGCGCACCGGGTGTTGCCAGCGAATCAACGCCTCGGCCTTGTGGATGGCGCCGGTAGCCAGCGCAACGATGGGCTGGTAGACCACATGGAACTGCTGCTCGTGCAGCGCGGTGCGCAGGTCACTGGCCAGGCGCACGCGGGTCAACGCGGCTTCTTGCAGCGCAGGGGTGAAGAAACTGAACCGGTTGCGCCCCGCACCCTTGGCCACGTACAGGGCCTGGTCTGCGTTCTTCAGCAGATCTTCGATCTCGGTGGCATCGTTGGGGTACATCGTGATGCCGATGCTGGCCGACACGAACACCTGCTCGGTACCGAGCTGAAACACATCGCCCAGCGCGCGCAGCATCTTCTGCAAGATGCCCTCCAGATGGCTGGTGCTGGGCAGCTCGCCCAGTATCACCGTGAACTCATCGCCGCCCATACGGGCCACAGTGTCAGACGCGCGCACGCAAGCTTGTATGCGCCGCCCGGCCTCCACCAGCAGCAGGTCGCCCCGGTCATGGCCCAGCGTGTCGTTGACCTCTTTGAAGTGGTCCAGGTCGATGAACAAGATGGCCAGCCCCTGCTGGTCGCGCTTGCTGCGCCTGATCTCCTGCTCCAGCCGGTCGCGCAGCATGCGCCGGTTGGGCAGACCGGTCAGCGTGTCGTAGTAGGCTTGCTGGCGTATCAGCGCCTCGGCCTCCTTGCGGCTGGATATGTCGGTGAAGGTGCCGATCATGCGCAGCGGCTGGCCATTGGCATCGCGACTGATGACCATGCCGCGGCTCAGCACCCACTTCCAATTGCCGTCTTTGCACAGGATGCGGCGCTCGCTCTGGTAGCTGGGGGTGCGGCCTTCGAAATGTTCTTTGCGTGCCTGCAGCAGCTGCTCCACATCTTCGGGGTGGGTGCGGTCGTCAAACTCTTCGGGCCGGCTGTTCAGGTCGTCCCCGCCGTAGCCGAACATCTGCAGCAGGCGTTTGGAGAAAAACTCGGTACCCGCCTGGACGTGCCAGTCCCACACGCCGTCGCCAATGCTGTCCAGCGCCAGCTTCCAGCGCTCTTCGCTCTCACGCGCCACTTTCTCGGCCAGGCGGATATCGGTGATGTCCTGCAGCACCGAGGTTCGCTTCAACGGGCGTCCCTTGTCCCAACTGGTCGTGCCCTTGAAGCGTATCCAGATGTGGCGCCCGGTCCAGGTGATCATCTCCAGTTCAAGGTCATGGGTGGTCTCGGCGGCCGCGTCGCTGGGCGGCTGAACAGGCCGAATCATTTCACGCGCTTGGGGCGTAAAAAAACGCTGTGTGGACTGCAGGTCCCCCGGTGTGAATTCGTTCGGTGAAACCTCCAGGATGCGGTACACGCCTTCGGTCCAGTAGACCGAGCCGGTCACAAAGTCGCGCTCCCAGCCGCCAACACGGGCGATGGTCTGCGTGGCATCCAGCAACTGGTTCAGGCGCTTGCGGTCGGCCTCGACCTGCACGTAGGCACTGACGTCGGCAAAGGTGCGCACCTTTCCGCCATTCGTCAAAAATTGCGTGCGCACTTCCAGCGTGCGCCCGGTCGGCGTCTGGCGCAGGTAGTGTGTGGGCAGCGTATCGGTCGGATCGGTCTGGGCGTTGAGTAACGTAGCCCGGGCGCTGACCTCTACCAATTCCGCCTCGGAACCGAAATCTCCGCGCTGCAGCTGAAAGTGCACCAGCTCCTGCTCGGTGGGCCGGGCCGCCAGCACGGCGGCTGGCAGGTCCAGCAGCTCACACACGCGCGGATTGAATTTGCGCACCCGGTGGTTGGCGTCAAACAGCAAAATGCCCTGGCTGATGCTGGTCAGTGTGGTCTGCAGCAACTGGGTGTTCTCCAGCAGCTCGGCATTCAACGCCTGAAGCTCCTCCTCGGTCTGCTTGCGCTCGGAGATGTCAGTGTGGGTGCCAATCATGCGCAGCGGTGAGCCGATCAGGTCACGCTCAACGACCATCCCACGGGCCAGGATCCATTTCCAGCTGCCGTCCTTGCAACGCATGCGCAGATCCACCGCGTAATCCGGGGTTTGCCCGTCCAAATAAGCAGTGGCCGCGGCCCGGACTACGGCGATGTCATCGGGGTGCACCAGGCTTTCAAAATCACGGTAGCCGTTGGTGAGGTCGCCAGCAGCGTAGCCGAGCATTTCTTCCCAGTGGCGGGAATGGGTCTGGGCACCGGTAGCCAGGTTCCAGTCCCATACTCCCACGCCCGAGCCTTCCAGGGCCATTTTCCAAGGGCCCTCCCCGGTGGAGGATGAGTTCGGAGCGTCGTTCACAAATGCCAGTATCCCATGGGCATGCACGCCGTGGAAAGCGATTGGGACTGGTGCTTCTACTGACACCGCGTTGTCAGCAGCCCTGGCGCAACATCCGGGATTCAACCCATTTCACATAAGGAGTCCGAACCATGCCAACCAAGAATTGGATAGCCGTTGCCAGTGCCGCCCACGCCCGCCGCGGGCGCGAAGGGGGCTACATGCAGGTCTGCCACGGCAAACTTGCGCCTATTCGCCGCGTGTGCCCGGGTGACCGCGTCGCCTACTATTCGCCGACCATCACCATGGGCGGCAAAGACACGTTGCAGCACTTTGTGTCCATAGGGCTGGTGCAGGCCGGTGCGCCCTACCCCTTTGACATGGGCGGCGGCTTTGTGCCCAACCGCCGGGATGTGGCGTATGCCGAATCTCGGGAAGCGCCCATCGTCCCTTTGCTGGATGCCTTTGAGTTTGTCGAAGACCGCCAGCGCTGGGGCTACAAGTTTCGCTTTGGGCTGTTTGCCATCAGCGACCACGACATGCGACTGATCGCGCAGGCGATGGCGGTGGATACAAAATCGCTACATTTTTAATAGCTGCTTACGCGCACTGCGTGAGGCCTGGCGGCATAAAATGCATGAAGACCCATGCGCCGAGCCGACCGACTCTTCCATATCGTCCAGCTGATCCGCGGCCGGCGCCTGACCACGGCCGCCTTTCTGGCGGAGCGGCTGGAGGTATCCGAACGCACGGTCTACCGCGATGTAGCCGACCTGCAGCACCAGGGTGTGCCCATAGACGGCGAGGCCGGTGTCGGCTACCGGCTGGGCGCCGGCTTTGAGTTGCCGCCGCTGATGTTCAGTGAAGGCGAGGCCCGCGCCCTGGTCGCTGCCACCCGTCTGGCCCAGGCCTGGCTGGACCCAGCGCTGGCCCGCGATGCGGAGCAAGCGCTGGGCAAGATCCTTTCCATACTGCCGCGCCAAACCCGGGCCGCGGCTGAAAGCCTGGCGCTGTATGCGCCCAGCTTCAACGTGGAGCCGGGCATCCAGCAAACCCTGCAGACACTGCGCGAGGCCGTGCAGCTGCGCCGCACCGTGGTCATGGATTACCGCGACGTCGCCGGCCAGAGCAGCCAACGCAGTGTTCGCCCGCTGGGCTGTTTTTTCTGGGGCAAGGTCTGGACCCTGGCCGCCTGGTGCGAAACACGCAAGGCCTTTCGCAGCTTCCGGCTGGACCGCATGGACGCTCTGCAGGTGCAAGAGGCGAGTTTCAAGGACGAGGTGGGCAAGACGCTGGCGGACTTTTTGCGGCAGGCGGGGGCTGGGCCGGTTTGACGGGGCTCACGCAGCCAACGCCGCCTCAATATCATCTGCCATGCTCTTGGGCGTATCCGTTGGCGCGTAGCGCTTGAGCACCGCGCCGTCCTTGCCGACCAGAAACTTCGTGAAGTTCCATTTGATGGCCTTGGTGCCCAACAGACCGGGCGCCTCCGCGCACAGCCACTTGTACAGTGGATGGGCGTCGCCACCGTTGACGTCGATCTTGGCCATCATCGGAAAGCTCACACCGTAATTCATCTGGCAAAACTCGGCGATCTCGCCGTTGCTGCCTTTGTCCTGGGCACCAAACTGGTTGCACGGAAAGCCCAGTACCACCAGACCCTTGCTGGCATACGTCTTGTGCAGCTCTTCCAGACCAGCGAATTGCGGCGTGAAGCCGCAGGCACTGGCCGTATTGACGATCAGCATGGGCTTGCCCTCGTACTGCTTCAGCGTCACAGGCTTGCCGTTGATGGAAAGGGCTTCGAAATCGTAGACAGTGCTCATGGTGGCGCCTCGGTGCAGTTTGGTGAACAAAGGGGTGGACGTTAGCACCAAGGAGAAAAACTTGCAGAGCGCCGCCACAACGGCCACCCTGCACGGCTGCGGCCCCTAGGCCTCAGTGTGGCCGCCGGACAGTGTGGACAACAACGCCGCCAGCAAGATCAGGCTGCCGCCCAGCAACACCCGGCCACTCAGTTCACCGGCCCCCAGCAGCACGGCGGACACACTGGCAAATACCACTTCGGACAGCATGATGATGGAGGAGGCACTGCCGCTCATGCGTTTGGCGCCGTATTGCAGACCCACATTGCCAACCAGTATGAACAGGCTGAGTCCGCCCACCCAGGCAAGCCACGCCGGCGCCAGTGCGGGCAGTGCCGTAACCAGACCCTGCTGCGAGCCCAGCGTGGCAACCAGAGCCGCCATCAGCGCGCCGCCGCCAAACATGGCCAGCATGTTGGCGTCCGACGGCACGGCACGCAGGCGGCGCAGCATCACATTGGTCAACGCAAAGGCAAAACCGCCGACCAGCGCCAGGGCATCGGCCAGGCTGCTGGGCCAGGGCCATGGCGATTCCGGCGTCTTCAGCACGACGAACACGCCGGCCAGCGCCAGCAGCAGCCGAGCCAGTGAGCCGGCAGTAGGCTTCTCGCCCAACAGTGACCAGGCCAGTAGCACGCTCCAGGCCGGCATCAGATAAAACAGCAGCACGACACGCACCACATCCCCGATGGTGACTGCCCAGTTGAAGCCTACATTGGTCAGACCAGAGGCCAGCAAAAGCCACCACAAACCGGGGTGTTGCACAAAGCTGCGCCAGGCCATGGGGCGCATAACGCCCAGGCTGACCATGGCCACCAGATAAATCAGCGCCGTCGCCCACAGCGGGTGCACGCCCAGGTCTTGCAGCTGACGGAAGGGCCACCAGGAGACACCCCAGGTAAAGGCGTTGAGCAGTAGGCCGCCGGCTGCCAGCGCCGGGCCACTGACCAGTCTAGCCATGCAGGTTGTCGTGGCGCGCGATTTCGAGAAGGTTGGCGATATCGGCGGCGTGCTCGCGGCAGTTGCGCTCGTGCCAGCGCTTGATCAGCCACATGAATCCGGCGACCACCACGCCAAACACGGTGATGGCGCCAAAGACCGACAATCCTATGCTGGTAGACAGGCTGTAGAACGCGCCCAGGCCCAAAACGCAGGCCTGCTCGTTGAAGTTTTGCACGGCAACTGACCGGCCCGCGCCCATCAGGTTGTGGCCGCGGTGTTGCAGCAGCGCATTCATGGGCACGACCAGGAAACCGCCCAGGCCACCCAGCAAAATGAGAAACGGCGCGGCCACCCAAACATTGGTGATGAAGTTCAGCAGGATGACCAAGACACCCATGCCTATGCCCAGTGGCAATACCAGCGTGGCCTGGTCCAGCCGCATGCGCAACGATGCGGCTACGGCGCCCACGGCCGTGCCAATCGCCACCACGCCGACCAGGGCCGAGGCTTGGGTCACGCTGTAGCCCAATGCCGCAGCGGCCCAAGCCAGCACGATAAAGCGCAGGTTGCTACTAACACCCCAGAACAATGTGGTCGTGCCCAGCGAAATTTGGCCCAAGCGGTCGCGCCAAAGGCGCAGGTTGCAATGCCAGAAGTCCGGAAGAAGGCTGACCAGATGGTTGGGCAGCGGTCGCCGCGGGGCACCGGTTTCGGGAATGCGTGTATTGAACCAGGCAGCCAGGATATAGACCAATATCAATACGGAGATGGCAGCTTCGGGCGGGGTAGAGATACCCGTGTCTACCATGGGCAGGTCAAATGACAGCAAAAAGGTTGACACCGAATGGCCCACCAACTGGCCGCCCAGCAGCACGCCTAAGATGATGGAAGCAATCGTCAGCCCCTCGATCCAGCCGTTGGCCTTGACCAGCTGGCTCGCGGGCAGCAACTCGGTCAGGATGCCGTACTTGGCCGGCGAGTAGGCCGCCGCCCCCAGCCCGACGATGGCGTAGGACATCAGGGGATGGGTGCCAAACAGCATCATCACGCAGCCCACAATCTTGATCGTGTTGCTGTAGAGCATGACCCGGCCCTTGGGCAGGGCGTCGGCAAAGGCGCCAACAAACGGCGCCAGAATCACATAAAACAGCGCAAACATCGGAACCAGTGCGGCCAACTGCCACTCTTGTGCGCCGCCGCTGCGCAACAGCTGCACGGCCCCGACAAACAAGGCGTTGTCTGCCAGCGAGCTGAAAAACTGCGCCGACATGATGGTGTAAAAACCGCGTTTCATGGGTGGGATGTGCGCGCATCACGAAAACTGATGCGTGGATTATTGTGGGGGTCTCCAAACGTGCCGTGGTTATAGCACGCCCGGCAATGTCAGAATCCGGGCACATATACGTTACACCGCAGTTCCCAAGGTCTTGCCATGCCCCGTCCGATACTCGCCACCATCCACGCCCAGGCCTTTCGCAACAACCTGGAACGCATGCGCCGTGCCGCGCCCGACGCCCGGGTCTGGGCCGTTGTCAAGGCCAATGCCTATGGCCACGGCATAGAGCGGGCTTACGAGGGCATGCGCGGTGCCGACGGTTTTGCGCTGCTGGATTTCAACGAGGCCCAGTGCGTGCGCGACCTGGGCTGGCGCGGACCGATTCTGTTGCTGGAAGGCGCCTTCGAGCTGCGCGACCTGGAGCTGTGTTCCCGCCTGGACCTGTGGCACACCGTGCACTCTGAAGCCCAGATCGACATGCTGGCCGCGCACAAGACCAATGTGCCGCAGCGCGTGTTCCTGAAGATGAACTCCGGCATGAACCGCCTGGGCTTCGCGCCGGAACGCTACCGATCGGCCTGGGCCCGGCTCAACGCCTTGCCGCAGGTGGACGAGATATCGCTGATGACGCACTTCAGCGACGCCGACGGCCCCAAAGGCGTGGCCGAGCAAATGGCCCTGTTCGCCCGCACCACACGCGACCTGCCGGGCGAGCGCAGCCTCAGCAACAGCGCCGCCACGCTGCGCCACACGGTAGACCCGGCGCAAGCCGAAGCGCACCCAGACCGGTTTGTCGTGTCGGACTGGGTGCGCCCGGGCATCGCCATGTATGGCAGCGCGCCGGACTTCCCGGAGCACAGCGCGGCCGACTGGGGCCTGCAGCCAACAATGACGCTTGCTGCAAAAATCATAGCTGCTCACGCTCTCCCCACGGGGGCTAGCGTCGGATATGGCTCAAGCTTTATAGCCCAGAGCGATATGCGGATCGGCGTCGTTGCCTGCGGTTATGCCGATGGCTACCCGCGCATCTGCCCCACCGGCACGCCGGTGCTGGTGGACGGCGTGCGCACGCGGACCCTCGGGCGGGTCAGCATGGACATGATCACCGTGGACCTGACGGCGCTTCCCGACGCGGGGCCCGGCAGTGTGGTCACGCTGTGGGGCACGGCAGCCAATGGCGCGGTACTGTCCATCGACGAGGTAGCCGCTAAAGCCCACACCGTGGGCTACGAACTGATGTGTGGCCTGGCGCCGCGCGTGCCGGTCGAGGTTGCCGCATGAAGTACGTACCGATCCCGGTTTCGCTGCTAGAAATTGGCACACCGCTGCCGGTAGATATATGGAGTGCCAACGGCCAGCTGCTGCTGCGCAAGGGCCAACCGATCACGTCTGAAGAGCACCGCGAGAAGCTGCACGCGCACCATGCCTCCAGCACCCCGGCCGATGCGCAGGCGTGGCAGCGCAGTTACGAGCGCATGGTGCACGGCCTGCTGGTGTCCGGCGCCGATGTGCAGGCTATCAGTGGGGCGCGCATGCCCAGCGAGATCCGCGCCAGCGACTATGTGGTCGGCGAACAGCTCAACGGCGGCTGGCAGGATTTGCAAGAGGTTTTGCGCGGCATCCTGTACCAGGGCGGCCTGGCCATCAACCCGATGGAGCGGCTGGTCGGGCTGCAAAAAAAGGCCTCGTCACTGCTGGCAGCAGACCCGGACGACACCCTGTTCTGCCTGTTCCAGGCGCTGGCCGACACCACGCAGGGCTACAGCGCCACGCACGCGCTGCTGTGCGCCGTGGTCTGCGACATGACGGCGCACAAGCTGGCCATGCCTGAGAGCACGCGCGAAGCCCTGGTAACCGCTGCCCTGCTGATGAATATTGGCATGGCGCGCGACCAGGACTGCCTGGCCCGCCAAAGCACAGCGCCCAATGACGCGCAACGCACGTTGATCCAGGCGCATCCGCACAAGAGCGTGGATATCCTCCAGGGTTATGGCATCGACAGCCCCGAGGTGCTGGACATCGTGCGCTGGCACCACGCTGCGGAAGCACCCGAGGGCCTGCCCGACACGCTGGTGGCGCGCCGCGTGCTGGCCATGGCGGATGGCTTCATCGCCAAGATGGCGGGGCGCAAGACGCGCGCATCGCTGTCGCCGCTGAAGGCCGTCAAGTCCATGGTCATGGGGGCCGAAGGGGCCGCGCAGGGCATTGCGTCGGCCATGGCGCAGGCTGCGGGCTTCTACCCGCCCGGCACCTATGTAAAGCTTGCCAATGGCGAGACCGCGCTATCAGTGCAGCGCGGCGAGCGGGCCAACACACCCTGGGTCATCCCGATACTGGACAGGGATGGCGTAGCGCTGGGCAAACACGGCTGCAAGGAAACCACGACACCGGCCACCATGATCGCCGCCGCCGTGTCGGCCGAGAGCATGCGGGTCACACTCAGCGTGGACAAGGTCCGCAAGGCCAGAGTGGGCATCAAAGGTCTGTAGTTTTGTACAGTATTATGGCGGCATGGCCAAAGACAAAACCCTCTACACCTGTACCGAATGCGGCGGCACCAGCCCCAAATGGCTGGGCAAGTGCCCCAGCTGCGCAGCCTGGAATACGCTGATCGAATCGGTCGCCGAGTCCACGGCACCCACCAAAAACCGTTACAGCTCACAGTTCCAGTCGCTAGCCAAGACGGCCGAAGTGGCGGTGTTGGCCGACATCGAGGCCAGCGACGTACAGCGCACGCCGACCGGCCAGGACGAACTGGACCGCGTGCTGGGCGGCGGCATGGTCGAAGGCGCCGTGGTGCTGATCGGCGGCGACCCCGGCATCGGCAAGTCCACGTTGTTGCTGCAGGCACTGGATTCGCTGCAGCGCAGTGGGCAATCAACCTTGTACGTAACCGGTGAGGAGTCGGGCGCCCAGGTTGCGCTGCGTTCACGGCGCCTGGGGCTGGACGCGTCCCAGGTCAAGGTGCTGGCCGAGATTCAGCTCGACAAGATACTGGCCACCATCGACAGCCTGCAGCCTGATGTGGCGGTCATCGACTCCATACAGACCGTGTACTCAGACCAGCTTACCTCGGCGCCGGGCTCGGTGGCCCAGGTGCGCGAATGTGCGGCCCACCTGACGCGCTGCGCCAAGTCCAGCGGCACGGCCATCGTGCTGGTCGGCCATGTCACCAAGGAAGGCGCACTGGCCGGGCCCCGCGTGCTGGAGCACATGGTGGATACGGTGTTGTACTTTGAAGGTGAAACCCACAGCAGCTTCCGCCTGGTGCGCGCCATCAAAAACCGCTTTGGCGCCGTCAACGAGATCGGTGTGTTTGCGATGACCGAGAAAGGCCTGAAGGGCGTCAGCAACCCGAGTGCCATTTTCTTGAGCCAGCACACCGAGCCGGTGCCGGGCAGCTGCGTGATGGTCACGCTGGAGGGCACACGGCCGCTGCTGGTAGAGATACAGGCCCTTGTCGACAGTGGCGGGCCGTCGCCGCGGCGGCTCAGTGTGGGCCTGGACCGCGACCGCCTGGCCATGCTGCTGGCGGTGCTGCACCGCCACGCCGGTGTCGCCTGTATGGACCAGGACGTGTTCGTCAACGCGGTCGGCGGCGTGCGAATCAACGAGCCAGCCGCTGACTTGGCCGTGCTGTTGGCCATCACATCCAGCCTGCGCGGCAAACCCCTGCCCAAAGGTTTTTTTGCGTTCGGCGAGGTCGGGCTGGCCGGCGAAGTTCGCCCCGCTCCACGTGGCCAGGAGCGCCTGAAAGAAGCCGCCAAACTGGGCTTCACCGTGGCCATCGTACCCAAGGCCAACGCACCTAAAAAGGGTGGTAAAGAGTATGAAGGGCTGACCATCCATGCGGTAGACCGGGTGGAGCAGGCCATGGACATCGTCCGCGGACTCGGTTGATTACATATGCAATTTCCTATGCTGCAGAAATATCCGGCGGCTACCCGTACCGTCGTCGTGCTGGTCTTGGCCGGCCTGGGGGTCTTGGCCTACCGGGCCTATGGCTGGGCGGGTATCGCCTTGGCAAGCGGCGGCGTGGTCATGTGGGCGCTGATGCACATGAGCCGCATGCTGGTGGTGCTGCGGCGCACCGCGCAGCGGCCGGTGGGCACCGTGGCCAGCGCCGTGATGCTGCATTCCCGACTGGAACGCGGCATGGCGCTGCTGCAGGTGCTGGCCCTGACGCGGGCGCTGGGGCAGCGCGTGGGTGAGCCTACACCGGACGGCGAGCAGTACCAATGGACCGATGCATCTGGCGCCACCGTGCACTGCAGCTTTGCCCACGGCAAACTGCAGCATTGGGAATTGCAACGGCCCTGAGCAGCAAGCATGGGTCGTAAAATCGGCGTTTCTACGACCACGACCCCCAAGGAATCCGCCATGAGCCTGCAACCCCCTTCAATGTCCGACCGCGATGGAAAAATCTGGATGGACGGCCAGATGGTTGACTGGCGCGACGCCAAGATCCATGTGCTGAGCCACACGCTGCACTACGGTTGCGGCGCATTTGAGGGTGTGCGCGCGTACAAGGGCGCTGGCGGCACGGCCATCTTCCGCCTGGAAGAGCACACCGAGCGCCTGTTCAACAGTGCCAAGATTTTGCGCATGACGATTCCGTTCACCCAGGCACAGGTCAACGAAGCACAGTGTGCTGTCATCCGCGAGAACAAGCTCGAATCCGGCTACCTGCGCCCACTGACCTGGATTGGCGACAAGAAGCTGGGCGTCTCGCCCAAAGGCAACACCATCCACCTGATGGTTGCTGCCTGGCCCTGGGGCGCCTACCTGGGTGAGGAAGGCATGAAGCGCGGCATCCGCGTCAAGATTTCCAGCTACACCCGCCACCACGTCAACATCACGATGACGCAGGCCAAGGCGGTCAGCAATTACACCAACTCCATCTTGGCCAATATGGAAGCCACCGACGACGGCTACGACGAAGCCATGCTGCTGGACGCCAATGGCTTTGTATCCGAAGGCGCCGGTGAGAATTTGTTTGTCGTCAAGAACGGTGTGGTCTACACGCCCGACCTGTCGGCTGGCGCGCTGAACGGCATCACCCGCAACACCGTCATGCATATTTGCAAGGACCTGGGGCTGGAGTTGGTGCAAAAGCGCATCACCCGCGACGAGGTCTATATTTGCGACGAGGCGTTTTTCACCGGCACAGCGGCTGAAGTGACCCCCATCCGCGAGCTGGACCGCATCGAACTCGGCAAGGACGACTACGTGGGCTCGCGCGGCCCCATTACCGAGAAAATCCAGAGCGCGTTCTTTGACATCGTCAACGGCCGCAACCCCAAATACGCCCACTGGCTCACGAAAGTACACGCATGAAGAACGCTACCGTTGAACTGCTCGCCGGCGACCTGAACCACCAAGGCGGCGTGTTCTGTCCCAGCCCCCTGGCCAAGATGGACACCTGGAACACCCACCCCAAGGTTTATCTGGATGTCGGCAAGTCGGGCGAAGCCAAGTGCCCTTACTGCAGCACCGTATACCGCCTAAAGGCGGGGGAACATTTCGCCTCAGGTGGACACTAGCCCCTACGTTCCACCGCTGCGCGGTTCGCTGCCCCCATCCGGGGGAGGGGCTGCGGATTTTCCGTCGCGTGGGGCTTATTGCCCTTGGGACGGCCCGGCGGCAAATCGTCACTGCCACGCGCAATGACCCCTTCCCTGGTCATCGCCCCGCAGTGGATCGGCGATGCGGTGATGACCGAGCCGTTGCTGCGCCGGCTGCACGTGCGCGGCGAGACGCTAACGGTAGCCGCGTTGCCGTGGGTCGCGCCGGTGTACCGCGCCATGCCCCAGGTATCTGCAGTGCTGGAGCTGCCTTTTGCCCACGGTGGCCTGCAATTTACGGCGCGCCGACGGCTGGCCCACCAGCTGCGCGGACAGTTTGACAGCGCCTACGTCTGCCCCAATTCATTCAAAGCCGCCTTGCTACCATGGTGGGCGGGCATCCCGAAGCGCATCGGCTACCACGGAGAATCCCGTTACGGGGCACTGAACCAGCGCCTGCCTAACCCACCGCAGGGTAGCCGCCCACCGATGGTGGCGTTTTATTCCGCGCTGAGCGGTGACACCGGCATTGCCGCTGACCGTCCGCAACTGGCGCTGGACGCGGTCAAGGTCGACGCGGCTCTGGCTGGCATGCACCTGCAACGCCAGGGCTACTATGTGTTTGCCCCTGGCGCTGAATATGGACCCGCCAAGCGCTGGCCGGCCCGGCACTTTGCGGTGCTGGCCGAGCAATTGAAGCTGCCGGTCGTGCTGCTGGGCTCGTCCAAAGAGTCAGCGCTGTGCGCTGAGATCGCCCACGCTGCCAATGCGGTGCAGCCGGGTCAATGCCTGGACTGGTCTGGCCGCACGTCGCTGGACCACGCACTGGCAGCGATTGCCGCCGCCAAAGCCATGGTCAGCAACGATTCGGGGCTGATGCATGTGGCTGCTGCCTTTGGGGTGCCGCAGGTTGCGCTGTTCGGCTCATCCAGCCCGCTGCACACACCGCCGTTGAGCCCGCAGGCCCATGTGATCTGGCTGAAGAACGATGCAGGCTATGTGCCACCACTGGATTGCGCGCCCTGCTTCGAGCGCGAATGCCCGCTGGGCCACACGCGCTGCCTGGTGGACATTGCACCCGATGACGTGCTGGGGTTGGTACCGCACTAGCGGTCCAGATTTGCTATCTATTTGCTAGCTGCTCACGCACACTGCGTGAGGGCTGCAGCCTGATTCGGCATATAAAAAAAGCCACCCGAGGGTGGCTTTTCTTTTTGGGGGCGGCTGCCGCCTTATTCCAACTTGAAGACGAACTCTTGCGTGGCAAGGATTTCGCCAGCACCAGCGCCTGTGCACTTGTACTGCATCATGGCGGCCTTGACAGCAGCGTGGAACACACGGGGACCAGACAAGATGGTCACATCGCGCACGACGCCGTCACGGATCGAAGCCTGGGCCTTCACAATACCTTCAGTACCGTCCTGCGTTGCCTTGCGGGGCATTTCAGGCTGCACTTGCGTGGGGCAAGCAACCCGGATGTCCGAGCGATTGGGCGCCGGTGCAGGGGGTGCAGCGGGCGGTGGCGGCGGCGCAATCACGGCCGGTGTAGGCGGTGGTGCAGGCGTCGACTCAATCGCTGGTGCAGCAGTCACCGGAGGCGCCACATCAGGTGGTGGTACAAACGGTGGTGGCGGTGCCTCTACCTTGGGTGCCTCAGGCGGTTTGATTTCCTTGGGCGGCGGCGGAGGTGGCGGTGGAATGATGACTTCTTGGATCACCACAGCCTCAAGCGGCTTCTTGATGACTTTGAGCGCATCGTGGGCCGTGCCGGAGACCAAGCCCCAAATCAGCAAGATGTGCAGGCCGATAACAATGGCGATGCCCTTGTAGCGCTTGGATGGGTCCTTGGGCCGGTAAACCGGGTGCAGACCGAGCGTGTTCGAGTTCATATTCATTGGACGAACTGCTCGCTTCCGATCACCGCCATCTTCGTCAGGCCCTTGCGCTTGGAAGCGGACAGAACGTTGGCGAACACTGCGTACGACGATGACTTGTTAGGCCGGATATGAACCTCAGGTTGCGCCGCCTGCAACGCAGCCGCTTCCATGTTGGCATCCAACTCAGCCGCACTCACTGGCATACCTTGCCAATAGACAATGCTGCTCTCGTCGATATCGATCTGCACTTTTTCAGGCTTGACGTTGTTGGACGGCGGTGCGCCCACCGGCATATCCAGGCTGACGGCATGCAACTGGATAGGGATGGTGATGATCAACATCACCAACAGCACCAGCATCACGTCAATCAAGGGCGTGGTGTTGATGTCCATCAGCACTTCAGGATCGCCCGAGGCGTTTCCTACATTCATAGACATATTGCTACTCCTCCTGGCGTGGGTTCAACCGCCCAATGGTGGTGGTTCAGTGATGAACGCCACCTTGACGATGCCTGCACGCTGGCATGCATAAAGAATCTTGCCAACACCTTCGTATCGGGAAGCCAAGTCGCCGCGGATCTGAACTTCAGGCTGCGGTTTGACGGTCGAGACCTTCTTCAGCTTATCGACCAATGCTTCCACATTGGCTACCTTCTGGTCGTACCAGAAAACGCTGCCTGCGGTATCAACCGAAATGATGATGTTTTCTGGTTTGGTTTCCCGAACCTCTACCCGTTCTTTGGGCAGGGTCACAGGAATCGAGGTTGTGACGACGGGAATGGTGATCAGGAAAATGATCAACATCACCAGCATCACGTCCACCAGGGGTGTCGTGTTAATGGCTGATATGACGGCATCATCTTCGCCGTCAATACTGCCTACGTTCATGGACATAGAGCTAACTTTCTGCGCGTTTACCGCACGTGTTTAGCTCTTGGAAGCCGAACCCAACAAGACCGAGTGCAAATCGCTGCCGAAGCCGCGGATGTCGTCCATCACGCCTTTGTTGCGCGCGATCAGGTAGTTGTAAGCCAACACGGCAGGCACGGCAACCGCCAGACCCAAAGCGGTCATGATCAGCGCGGAACCCACGGGGCCGGCGACCTTGTCGATGGAGGCTTGGCCGGACATACCGATGGCGGTCAGCGCGTTATAGATACCCCACACCGTACCAAACAGGCCGACGAAAGGAGAAATGGAACCTACGGTTGCCAAGAAGGACAGGCCGCCTTGCATTTCGCGGTTCACGCGGTCCACGGAGCGCTGGATGCTCATGCTGATCCAGTCGTTCAATGGGATGTGGCCCATCAGACCACCGTGCTTTTTTGTAGCGTCCACGCCGGCAGCGGCAATGAACTGGTACGGGCTGTCCTTGCTCAGCGCAGCGGCGCCTTGGGCCACGGTGCCAGCACCCCAGAATTTTTCAGCGGCTTCACGGGCAAACTTGTTAGCCTTGCGCTGTTCCAGCATCTTGATGGCCAGGATATACCAGCTGCCCATGGACATGATGGCCAGAATGATCAGAACACCCATGTCGACGGAGTGGGCGTTGGTCCACAGGGCACCGATACCGTAAGGGTTGTCGGTCGAGCCTTCGGCCTTCTTGGCAGCAGCGACTGGCGCAGCAGCGACGGGGGTAGCAGCGGGATCCGCGGCTACGGCTGCAGAGGCGGGAGCGGCGGTTTGCGCCATGGCGGGGGTGGAAACACCAGCCACAGATACAACAGCCAGGCTCAGGCTCAGGGCCCAGGCGCGTACCAACACTTTGAACTTCGTATGCACAATCATTTCCTTATAGAAAAAATACTAATGGCCGTATGGATGCCGGGTTGGAATCCGGGGCGCAGCGTCCGTAACTGCTAAACTGAAAGTCGGCTATTGTAATTTGCCTAGATGGTGCTTTGCATCCACCCACCGGAACAGCACCTAGCGTTTTCGATATCAGGGTTTCCACTAGATTACAGCCAAATACACATCCCATGCGCCACGAATCTCCAGCTGACAATGCGTCGAATCCCCTGTTGCGACCCTGGGAACCGCCCTACGGGCTGCCTCCATTCGGTCAGGTCAATTCAGCACATTTCATGCCAGCGTTCGAATGGGCACTACCCCAGCACTTGGCTGAGATTGATGCCATCGCGGCCAACACCGAAGCGCCGACTTTCGACAACACCATAGCAGAACTCGACATCAGCGGACGTGCGCTAGACCGCATTACAGGGCTGTTTCACAATTTGGCTGCCAGCGAGACTTCGCCCGCGCTGCAAGTGGTGCAATTGCAGATGGCGCCCAGGCTGGCAGCCCATGAAAACGCGATCTTCATGCACGCGGGCTTGTTTGCCCGTATCGACACCCTGTTCGAGAAACGCCATGCCCTGAATTTGAATGCCGAGCAGTTGCGCCTACTGGAGCGCGTGCACCTGGACTTTGTGCGGGCCGGTGCCCGCCTAACCGGCCAACAGCGCCAACGCTATGGCGAAATCATGGGCGAGCTGGCCACGCTATGCACCCAGTTCGGGCAAAACCTGCTGGCCGAAGAGTCCACCTACACGCTGGAGCTCAAAACCGAGGCCGACCGCGCGGGCCTGCCGAGCTTTGTGCTGCAGGCCGCCAAAGCCGCTGCTCAGCAGCGCGGCCTGGGTGACGACGCCTACGCCATCACGCTGTCGCCATCGCTGGCCGAACCCTTTTTGACCTTCTCCAGCCGGCGCGACCTGCGCGAAACGCTGTGGCGCGCCCGGGTCGCCCGCGGCTCCAACGCTGGCGCGCACGACAACCGCCCGGTCGCTGCAAAGATCATGGCCCTGCGCCAGGAGCAAGCCGCGCTGCACGGTTATAAAACCTATGCGGACTACGAGCTGGTAGACCGCATGGCGGGCAAGACGAGCGCTGTACTTGAACTACTCAACCAGGCCTGGATTCCCGCCAAGGCCTACGCTGACATCGACCGGCAGGCACTGACAGCGATGGCCAGCAGCTTGGGCGAGCCCACACCCATTGCCGCCTGGGACTGGCGTTACCTGGCGCAAAAGGTCCGCGCCCAGCGCTTTGACCTGGACGACGCCGAGCTCAAGCCCTATTTCTCGCTGGACGCCATGGTGGCCGCGATGTTTGATTGTGCGCAGCGCCTCTTCGGGCTGCAGTTTATTGAGCAGCCCGGCACCACGCTGCACCATCCCGATGCCCGCTTGTGGGAGGTGCGTGCACAAGACGGTGCACTGGTCGGCCTGTTCATTGGCGACAACTTTGCCCGCAGCTCCAAGCGCAGCGGCGCGTGGATGAGCGTGTTCCGCAGCCAGTCTGGCCACTTTGGTGGCACGCTGCCCATTGTCATCAACAACAATAACTTCGCCAAGGCCAGCCCCACGCTGCTGAGTTTTGACGACGTGCGCACGCTGTTCCACGAATTTGGCCACGGCCTGCATGGTCTGCTGTCCAAGGTGCACTACGAGCGCCTGGCCGGTACCCAGGTGCTGCGCGATTTTGTCGAGCTGCCGTCGCAGCTGTTCGAGAACTGGGCCATGCAGCCCGAAGTGCTGCAACGCCACGCCCGCCACGTTGATACTGGCGAACCCATTCCCGCCGCGCTACTGGACAAGCTCAAGCGCTCGCGCCAGTTTGACCAGGCATGGGCCACCGTGCAATACACCGGCCCGGCGCTAATCGACATGGCGCTGCACGCGCTGCCCAATGGCACACCGGTGGATATTGCCGCGTTTGAGGCCGAACAGTGCGCCAAACTGGGCGTGCCCGTCGACATTGGCCTGCGCCATGGCCTGAGCCATTTCCAGCATTTGTTCTCCGGCTCCAGCTACGCCGCAGGGTACTACGTCTATATGTGGGCCGAGGTGCTGGAGGCCGATGGCTTTGCCGCGTTTACCGAGGCGGGCAACCCGTTCGATGCCACCACCGCCGAACGCCTGTTGCGCACCATTTACAGCAGCGGCAACCGGCAAAACCCGGCTGATGCCTACCGCGCCTTCCGCGGGCGTGACCCGCAGGTGCAGCCGATGCTGAAGAAGCGCGGATTGCTCGCGGAAACCGCGACGGCCTGAGACCCTATCCACCTATTTCGCGGAGCACGCCACAGTATGTCCATCTGGCAAAAACCGGTCACTGTTGAGATGCTGACCGCCATCAGCGCCAACTCGGCATCGTCCCACCTGGGCATCGAGTTCGTGGAAATTGGCGACGATTTCATCACCGCCCGCGTGCCGGTGGATGAGCGCACGCGCCAGCCCTATGGTTTGCTGCACGGCGGCGTCAGCGTGGTGCTGGCTGAAACACTGGGTTCGCTGGGTGCGGCCATGTCCAGCCCCGAGGGCACCCGCGCCGTGGGCCTGGACATCAATGCCAACCACCTGCGCGCAGCGATGAGCGGCTGGGTCACCGGCACCGCACGTCCAATCCACCGCGGCCGCACGACCCATGTGTGGCAGATCGAGCTGCACAACGATGCGGGCGAGATGACCTGCATCTCGCGCATCACGATGGCGATTCTCGAAGCCAAGAAGTAGGTTTTTAAGCTCTGCTCTTAGCGAACCCGACGTACCAATCCAAACACCCTGGGTTGGCCATCGCATCCTTGTTGACTACCTTCTCCAGCGGTTGACCGAGCAACAGCTTCTTGATCGGCAACTCTTGCTTCTTGCCCGACAGCGTGCGCGGAATCTCGGCGACCTGGAAGATGGCATTGGGCACAAAGCGCGGGCTCAGCGCGGTCTTTATGGCGTTGACGATTTTTGCCTGCACCACATCGTCCAGTGTCAGGCCCGCCCGCAGCACCACAAACAGCGGCATATAGCTTTCGCGTCCCAGGTACTCTAAATCCACAACCAGGCTGTCCACGACCTCGGGCAAGGCCTCAACGGCGCTATACAACTCGCTGGTGCCCATGCGCAGGCCGTGGCGATTAATCGTGGCGTCACTGCGGCCAAAGATCACGCAGCTTTCTCCGCCGTGCTCTTTGGTACCGACGCGCAGCCAGTCACCATGGCGCCAAACGCCACCCGACTTGGCAGGGGCATTACCTCCACCGGGCTTGCGACCGTGACCGGCAGGGTACATCTCGAAATAGCTGGACAGGTAGCGCGCGTTTCCTTCATCACCCCAGAAGTACAGCGGCATGGACGGAATAGGCTGGCTACAGACCAGTTCACCGACCTCCCCCAGTACCGGCTCGCCCTCCTCGTTCCAGGCTTCCACCGCACAGCCCAGCAGACGGCATTGCATGACCCCGGGCTCTTGCGGCAGCTCGCGATGGCCACCGATAAAGGCACCGCAAAAGTCGGTTCCACCGCTGATGTTGCACCACCAGATGTCCTTCTGGGCATCGCCGCTTGCGATGCGCCGAAACTGCTCCGTGCCCCAGTTCTGGGCCTCGGGTGATAACGGTGACCCGGTCGTACCCAACGCCCGCACAGCCGACAAATCGCCACAGGTGGACAGGTCAACACCCGCTTTCAAACAATTTGCATAAAACGCGGCACCGGCTCCAAAGAAGGTGACGCCGGTTTCACTGGCAAAGCGCCACAGCGTCGTCCAATCAGGCTGCGCTAGCCCCGTCGCATCCGACCCTAGCGGTTTGCCGGCGCCGGGGTTGCCGTCATAAATCACACAGGTCGTGCCGTTCAACAAGCCCGCCACTTGCGCATTCCACATCACCCAACCGGTGGAGCTGTACCAGTGGAAGCGTTCGCCCCAGGTGTTGGCCTCATAGCTGCAACCCACATCGTTGTGCAGCACCTTCATCGCGAGCGCAACCAGCACCGTGCCGCCATGGCCGTGGACAATGGGTTTGGGCAGGCCTGTGGTGCCGCTGGAGTAGACGATCCACAGCGGGTGGTCAAACGGCAACCAGAGTGGCTCGAAGGCTGAGGTGCTTTCGTCATTTCGGGCTGTAGCCCTCGTGAAACGTGCGTAAGCAGCTATCGAATCAGTAGCACTTTGTGGCGCATCCAGCGTGCCCAGGTTGGCGTGCAGGATCACGTGCTGCACCGTAGGCAGCGCATCCACCAGCGATTGCACGACAGCCATGCGGTCCATGTCGCGCCCGCCATAACGCACACCGTCGCAAGCGATCAGCACCTTGGGTGTGATCTGCTGGAAGCGGTCCAGCACGGCATTCGTGCCCATGTCGGGCGCGCAAATGCTCCACACCGCGCCGATGCTGACCGTGGCCAAAAAGGCGACCGTGGCCTCGGGAATGTTCGGCAGATACGCCGCCACGCGGTCGCCCGGCTGCACACCCTGGGCCTGCAAATGCAGCGCCAGCGATGCGACCTGGCGGCGCAACTCGGGCCAGCTCAGCTCACGGTGTTCACCCTTCTCATTGCGGCTGATGACGGCGGCAAAACCCGCAGCGTCCGCAGGCGCCACATGGCGGAACACCTGCTGCGCATAGTTGGCCTGCGCGCCTGGGAACCACACGGCGCCGGGCATCACGTTCTTGGCCAGCACCGCCGTGTGCGGCGTGGGTGATTGCATGCCAAAGTAGTCCCAGACGCTATGCCAGTAAGCATCCAGGTCGGTGATGGACCAGTTCCACAGGTCGCGGTAGGTCTCAAACGACAAACCGCGGTGCGTCGCCAACCAATCCTGGTACAGGCGAATTTGCGGGACGTACGCAGCGGATCTGTGTGCAGGTGTTATCTGGGACATGCTGTTCCTCAAATTCTAGGGGCCACTCGTTTGCCACCATTGTGGGTATGCCGACGAATATTGCATGGTACGGCGGCGTTCTGCACGTACGCCGGTGACACCGCGAGCCGCCCCTAGCCCCGCCCGATACGAGCGAACGGAAGCTGGGCCAATGCTCTGGCACACGGCAAGGTGCAGAACCTTGATTCCCAGGGATTATTTTCCGTGCGGAGGGGTTTTGGCGGTGCGTGCCGCAGTGCCCCAATACACAACACCCAAATACACGACACCCAACACCGACGCACCCAGAATCACGCCCCAAGACAGCGGCGAGCGGAATGTAGATAGCGGGTCACCGGCCAAGCGCCAATGCAGCAGCGCATGAATGGCACAAAACGCAGCAAGACCTGTGCGGCTCGCGCTTCGCACATGGGCGCTCGCATGGTGCGTTAACGCAATCAGCGTCCAAAAAAGCGGTATGTGGATCGCAACAAACCACCAGCGGCCTTGTTCATCGCCCAAGGCGCGCAACACATACAGCAAGCGCCATTCAGACTGCGTCATCGCATCCAGTTCGTGGGTGAACAATACCGCCAGCATGAGCTGGGTAAGAACTTTTGGCGTATTCATCAGCAATCTTTCAAACTCAATAGCCTGATTTGCAATGCAACCACAGGCCGAAACTCAGCAGCATCGCTGCGCCCACGTCAATCCACATGACTTTGGCTATCGGTAGACCGTGCGCTTGCAAAGCGGCGATCAGCACAAAACCCAGCATGCTAATCAGCGCGAAGATGCCTACTGGACAGCGCCAGCCAGGATCAGCCGCCGCCGCGAAGCAAGCAGCTGCGAGCAAACCAAAGAGAAGGGCGCGGTGCTGCATGAGAATGGTTAAGTCATGCCCTTCTCCTAGCTTGACGCCGTAAGCGCGCTCTAGCAAAGGGCGCCCAAGCAGGCCCGCCAGTGGCGATATGTGGATCAGCCCGGTCGCTACAAAGCTCAGGCGGACCACCCATTCATTGGTCGTGGGGCTCATTCTGCTTGGTTCCTGAGACGAAGTACAACAGCGGGCCAAACGAGCCCACGAGAAGCGAGAAAATCGCCCAAGGCCAGAAGGGACGACCTGTCTTTGCGGCATCGCGCTTCATGAAAAGCAACAGCAGACACATCGTGATCACCAAGTCTGCAAATATCTGCCAACCCGCGGGGTGACGCAAATGCACGAGCACCAACTCCAGCACACTGCCGACCTCATGCAGGGAGTAGGCGGTCAACGCGGCAAAAACGATGAGCACGACGATCAATAGCGCTTTATTCATACACATTCCTTTCAAAGTGTCTCCAGTTTGCGCAGCGCTTTGAATCAGCGCAATTACGTCGCAGGTAATTGCCCGGACTGTGCGCTGTGATTCAATGGCGCAATGGAAACTGCCAGCCCAAGCCTTCGCACAACTTTGCAAACTGCCCGCAAATCCAAGCGCATCAGCCAGCTCGAATTAGCCCTGCGTATGGGCGTTTCGCAGCGGCATGTGAGCTTCGTGGAAAGTGGACGGGCACAGCCCAGCCGTGAGCTGCTGCTCTCGTGGCTGCACGAGCTGCACGCGCCGTTGGCGCTGCGCAACGTGGCGCTTCAGCAGGCGGGCTTTGCGCCGGTATATTGCGGCAGTGAGCTATCCGATGCGGTGCTGACTCCCGCACGCGAAGCGCTGGGCCGATTGCTTGCGGCGCATGATCCGATGCCCGCGATGGTGATGGATGCCGCGTGGAATGTGCTCCAAATGAACCGCGGCGCACGATGGTTGGCCGTCACGCTGATGCCGTGGATCGCCCAACTGCCGCAAGACCAGCCGATCAATATGCTGGACGCCATGCTCCACCCCGAGGGCATGACGCGGCAGATGAGCAACCTGGAAGAGGTTGCCCCCGCCATCCTCGCGCACTTGCGCGATGACGCCAGCACCATGCCCGGGTTGCAAGCGAGAGTTGAACTGTTGGCTGCGCAACTTCAACATCGGCTAGGCAAAAGAAAGCTTACCCCCTGGACGCGACAAATGGCCCCTGTGCTTACGACCCGCTTTTCCACCGCGCATGGCGAGCTTGCGTTTTTCAGCATGTTTTCGACCTTCGGCACGCCGCAAGACATCACGTTGGCTTCGATGCGGGTTGAACATTTGTTTGCCGCAGATGACGTGACGCGGACGGTGATTGCGGCGCACGTGAGTTGAGATACTCACCATGCCTTGAGGGAGTGCAGAACTGGCGGCAATTCATTTACCGCGTCTTCTCCCTTACTCCTGCGCAGCCTTCGCCATGCGTTCACTCTTCCAGTACACATCGTCCCCCACCGTGCCATCGGTCCGGTAGCGGTTCAGCACGCGCGACAGCACAAACATCAAATCCGACAAGCGGTTCAGGTACTGGCGCGGCGTGTCCTTCAATGCCTCTTGCCCTTCCAGCGCCACTACCGCGCGCTCAGCCCGGCGGGCCACCGTGCGGCAGATATGGGCCTGGGATGCGGCGCGGGTGCCGGCGGGCAGGATGAATTCCTGCAAGCGCGGCAGATGTTCGTTGTGTTCGGCCAAGGCTTCGTCCAGCGCCAGCACAGCCTCGGGCTTGAGCAGTTCGTAGCCGGGTATGGACAACTCGCCGCCCAGGTTGAACAGCTGGTGCTGGATCTCCACCAGCACCTCGCGCACGGGCTGCGGCATGTCTTCACACAGCAGCAGGCCGATATGGGAATTGAGTTCGTCCACATCGCCCATGGCGTGCACGCGCAAGCTGTCTTTGGAGACGCGGGTGTTGTCGCCCAGGCCGGTGGTGCCGTTGTCCCCGGTGCGGGTGGCGATTTGTGTGAGGCGGTTGCCCATAAGAGTCAGCTCCATGCAAGGACAAAAAAAGTCTCCCATCGTAAACTGAACCCCCACGCTCCACCGCACAGCGGCGCGCTGCCCCTCAGGAGACATCCGACATGAACGCTCCCACGCCCCCCCTGCATCTATTGCCCGAAGTGAACCAGCGCCCGGTTCCCGCGGAGTTGGTTGAGGCGCTGCAAGCGCAATTCGGCAGCCGCTGCTCCACCGCACTGGTGGTGCGCGAACAGCATGGGCGTGATGAATCCTCGTTTGACGTGCCGCCGCCCGGCGCCGTGGTGTTTGCGCACAATACGGCCGAGGTTGCGGCTGTGGTTAAGCTGGCCGCGCAGTACCAGGTGCCTGTCATTCCCTTTGGCGTGGGCACCTCGCTCGAAGGCCATTTGCTGGCCGTGCAAGGCGGCATCAGCCTGGATGTGGGCCAGATGAACAAGGTGTTGTCCATCAATGCCGATGACCTGACCGTCACCGTGCAGCCCGGTGTGACGCGCAAGCAGCTCAACGACGAGGTCAAGTCCACTGGCCTGTTCTTCCCCATCGACCCCGGGGCCGACGCCACGCTTGGCGGCATGACGGCCACCCGCGCCAGCGGCACGAATGCTGTGCGCTACGGCACCATGCGTGAAAACGTGTTGGCGCTGGAGGTAGTGACCGCGCAGGGCGAGATCATTCGCACGGGTACCCATGCCAAGAAATCATCCGCTGGTTACGACCTGGCCCGCTTGATGGTCGGCAGCGAAGGCACGCTGGGCGTGATCACCGAGGTCACCGTCAAGCTCTACCCTTTACCCGAGGCCGTGATGGCAGCGACCTGCTGTTTTGCATCGCTGGCCGATGCCGTCAACACTACGATCCAGATCATCCAGCTGGGCGTGCCCATTGCGCGCTGCGAGCTGCTGGACTCCACCACCGTGAAGGTCGTCAACCAGCATTCGAAACTGAGTCTGCCCGAAAGCGCCATGCTGCTGATGGAGTTCCACGGCTCACCCGCCGGCGTGCAGGAGCAGGTCGAAACCGTGCAGGCCATTGCGGCCGACAACAACGGCAGCGCCTTCGCCTGGGCCGCCACGCCCGAGGAACGCACCAAGCTGTGGACGGCGCGGCACAACGCCTACTTTGCCGGCGTACAGTCCCGCCCCGGCTGCAAGGCCATCACCACCGACACCTGCGTGCCGATCTCGCACCTGGCAGACGCGCTGCTGGATTCGGTGACCGAGGCGCAAGAGGCCGGAATCCCCTACTTCTTGGTCGGCCACGTGGGTGACGGCAACTTCCACATGGGCTACCTGATTGACCCCAATATCCCCGCCGAGCGCGAAACCGCCGAGCGGCTGAACCACCAGTTGGTGGACCGCGCCCTCAAGTTGGGCGGCACCTGCACCGGCGAGCATGGCGTGGGCCTGCACAAGCAGGGCTTTCTGGTAGCCGAGACGGGAACGGGCGCCGTGGACATGATGCGGGCGATCAAGCGGGCGCTGGACCCGCTGAACATCATGAACCCGGGGAAGATTTTTACGCTATAGATTTAGTAGCTGCTTACGCGCATCTGGCAAGGGCTAGCGGCACTTATGTGCTCATGTTGCGACTTCAAAAGAAGTCCAAGGGATCAAAATCTTCCTGCGCCAGTTTGTGTTGTTGCTTGAGCCAGCGCTTGAGGTAGGCATCGTCCTGCACGCGCTGCAAATCCTGTTGCATCATGGCAATGTCGGCCTGCAGGTCTTGCCGCTGCATCAACAGGTGGTGTTTCAGACTGGATTCGCTGAATGTCTCGAAGGGCGGTAAACCAAACTCTGCCATGGCCTGGTGCTGCAGCATCTGCAGCTCTTCATTCAGCACGGCCACGCGCTCTTTGACCAGCGCGGTCAGGGCGCTCAGCTTTTCCTGTGCCATGGTTGCCACATGGTCGGCGTCCGCCAGGTCGGCCACCAACTGCAGTTGCAGCAAGGCCAACAGGTCCCGGCGCTCGTAGGCTGCGTTGGCGTCCTTCATCAGCGCAGTCTTGCGAATCTGCTCCTGCAGGTCTTGCTCGCGGTCCGGGTGCAGGGCGCTAGCCAATTGGCGGTACAGCGTCCGCAAGGCACCGTCGGCGTCTCTGGCCTGGGCAGCGGCAGCTTCCTCTTTCTTGAGCTCCGCTGGCTTCTTTTTCTTCTTGGCTGCGCGCTGCTCCCGCTCAGACTGGTACTGGGCCTCTTGGGTCTGCACCTTTTGTCGGGCCGCATCCAGCAAGGCTTCCATGCTATCGAAGGTGTGGTCCCCATCGGCCAAGGGTTCGCCCAGCACTTCTTCCATCATGCGCTGCATGTCGGCGGCGGCGTCTTTTTGCGCATCTGCGAGCGAATCGGGGCTGTGGGCTTCGTGCAGGGCTTGCATGTCTTTGTCACCCCGCATGCCCAGCGGGCCCGCCAGACCGCACAGAATCTCGCTGGCAATCTCTTTTTGTTTTGGCGTGAGCCCCTTGCGCTGCAAGCGGCCTCCAAGCCATTCGGCCATTTGGCGCATGTAGCCATCTCGCTCTTTCTCCAGTGGCGCAATGCTGCTGGCATATGCACTACGGTGGGAATCCGCCACCTGCTGCATGGTCTCGATCTTGCGCGCCAGCGTTTCCGTCTGGGTCACCAATTGGTTGAACCGCTTTTGCGCGGGCGTTGCCTGCGTGGCGCCACGCTTGAGTGCACTGGTGGCCAGGGTGTTGGCGGGAGTCTGAGCCTGCTGCACTACAGGCTCATCATCCGGGAAAAGTCTGGTTTGGTTCGACATGGCGAAAGGTTTGCAAAAAAGCTTGGGCTCGGCAGGAATAACTACCAGACTGCTTCATTATCTCGGCGCGCAGGGCTGGTTGAACACCTGAGCTCTGTGGCGTGGTGGTGCGCGGCTCATTTGCTATACTACCTAAAATTATTTGGTAGTATAAATGGCACTTCATACCGAATTCTCCCTGGCCGCCCAGACCGCCTTTGCGGGCCTGGACGCCGCAGCCCGCCAAGCCGATTTGAACCGCAGCATCGCTGATCTGCCGGGCGGCTTCGCCAAAAAAGTGGTGGCGGGCCGCACCTATTGGTACTACCAGGTCAAGAACCCTGATGGCCAATTGCGCCAATCGTATGTGGGGCCGGACGATGCCGCCACCCAGTCCTTGATCCAACGCCACGGTGACCCCGCGCACAAATTGGCGCAGCAGCAATTAGTGCGCTTGGCCCGCTCCGCCATGGAGTTGGGTTGCGCCGACATTCCGCCCAAACACGCCCGCGTCATTGAGCGCCTGGCAGACAGCCGCTTGTTTTCAGCGGGCGGAATCTTGGTGGGGACACACGCCTTTCTGGCCTACCAAAATATCTTCGGTGTGCGGTGGACTGCGGGCGCCGCCACGCTGGATCTGGACTTTGCCCATGCCGGGCGCAATGTATCGTTGGCCCTGCCCGAGAATTTAAAGCTCGACACCACGGCCGCCATCGAATCGCTGGAAATGGGTTTCATCCCCAATCAGGCGTACACGTCGTTTCGCAAAGCCGACGAGCCGGATTTCGACCTCGACTTCCTCACCTCGCGCGGGCGCGCGGGCGATGCACCGGTGACTGTGGCGCGTCTGAATCTGACGTTGCAACCACTGCGCTTTATGGAGTTGTCGCTGCAAGACCCCATGCGTGCCACGCTGCTTGCCCGCAGCGGCCCGATCGTCGTCAACCTGCCCCGCCCCGAACGCTACGCACTGCACAAACTGCTGGTTTATGGCGAACGCGCGCAAGCACAGCGCACCAAGGCGCGCAAGGACCTTGCACAAGCGGCTGCTTTGATGGACTACTTGCTGGTGCACGATACGGCGGAGATCGCAGCGATGTGGGTGGATGTCAATGCGCGTGGACCCGGTTGGCGCAAGCGCTTGAAGGAAGGCTTCGATGCCATGCATGCGCTCTACCCCGAGTGCGCGTTTGCCCAAACGATAGAGCGCGTCACCGCGTAGCTGAGCCATCAAGCGGGCGCTGGACCCGCTGAACATCATGAACCCGGGAAAGATTTTTACGCTATAGATTTAGTAGCTGCTTACGCGCATCTGGCAAGGGCTAGCGGCCTAAATGATCACTGGGACGGCTTGACGACGGCGTAGTGGGTCAGGAACGCCATGACCTTGGATTTGTCATACCCATCCCCGGCTTCCAGCACACCGGTGCTCTGCGAGTGCAATACCTTGCCATTCGCATCCAGCCCCATGAGATGGGGATAGCCACCGAAGAATTAACTGCATAGTTGCGTTGCTGTGTAGCAAAGGAAGGGCGTTCACGGGCACTCCATATTTCCTCCACATTTGCCCACGACAGTCTGCGCTACCGGTGCCACCGTTGGCATCCACAAGGAGACTGTCCATGGACTACCGCCCCGCTTTCTGGAATATTCTGCTGACCACCAGCACAGCCGCACTGCTGGCCCTGAGCGGCTGCGGCGGTGGTGGTAGCGGTGACGCGTCGGACACAACTACCGTGCGGGCTGCGGCGGTGCCGCCACAACAGCCGCCACCCCCGCCACCTCCTCCTCCCGCACAACCCCAACTGGTCGACGCCCGTGCCAATCTGGGCCAACAAATCTTCAATGACCCGAACCTGTCGGAACCCCGCGGCACAGCCTGCGTGGCATGCCACCAACCGAACCAAGGTTTTGCCGGTAACCATGGATCACGCATCGGCGTAGCCCAGGGCAGTCTTCCCACATCGCTGGGCTTGCGCAATGCGCCGACCAACAGCTACACCGGCTTCATTCCCGCGTTTGCGTTTCGCACAGACGACGGCGAGACCGAAGCCGTGGGTGGCCACTTCTGGGATGGCCGTGCCGACACGCTGGAGCTGCAAGCCCTGGGCCCCTTCCTGAACCCGCTGGAGATGAACAACGCCAGCAAACGCGCGGTCGTCGACAAGATTGCTGCGGCCCGTTACGCGCCGCTGTTCCGCCAGCAGTTTGGCGCCAACGTCTTCAACGACACCGAAACCGCCTATGCGCAGATCGGCGTGGCCATCGCAGCCTTTGAGCGCGCAGCGCTGCAACCCTTCAGCTCCAAATTTGACGCCGCTGTGCGCAAGCAAGCCACGTTCACGCCCAACGAGGCGCGCGGCATGGCCCTGTTCATGGATCCGGCCCGCGCCAACTGCGCTGGCTGCCATCTGATGGACCCAAGCACCGGCAAGCCCGAAGACTCGCTGTTCAGCGAATTCACCTACTACGCCACCGGCATACCGCGCAACACGGCCATCCCCCGCAATGCTGACCCGGCCTTCTTTGACCTGGGCCTGTGCGGCCCCGAGCGCACCGCACCCACGCTGCCAGCGGGCGTGGTGCCGGGCACAACGATTGCCAATTTCTGCGGCAAATTCAAGATGCCCACGCTGCGCAACGTGGCCGAGCGCCCCGCCTTCATGCACAACGGCTTCTTCACCAATCTCAACGACGTGGTGCGCTTCTACTCGACGCGCAACACCAACCCACAACGCTGGTACGGCCCCAGCGGCGTGCCCAATGATCTGCCCGCGCAGTACCGCGGCAACATCGAGTCGGTCAAGGCACCGTTCAACCGCGCACCCACCGCCGGGCCGCTGCTGACCGAGCCGGAGATCAATGACATCGTCGCCTTTTTGCACACCCTGTCGGACGGTTTTCGTGCCCCGTGAGCCACAGCAAACACCCGGAGCCTGGGCGGTAGAGCGTTCTGCGCAGGTAAAGGAGGAGCCCGCAACGCGGGCGGGGGACACGGAGCAGAACGCTCTGCCGCCTAGGCGGCTAGCTAAGATGCGTGCATGCGACTACCTCGCCGCCTACCCCTAGCCCTGCAACTGTCGCTGCTGATCGCAGCGGCCGTCGTGGTGGCCGTGCTGGTGGTGGGGACGCTCAGCTTCCTGAACTTGCGCAGCGGCTTCAAGGACTACCTGCAGGTACGCGACGACGAGCAGTTGATGCGCTTTGTGACCATGGTCGAAAGCCGCGCCGCCACCGACCCCGAACTGCAATGGTTGCGCCAGGACCCCGACCCCATGCGCGCACTGATGGACGAGTTCAGTGGACGTGCCGCACGCGGTCAGCGACCGCCACCGCCGCAGCGCGGTTATGGGCGCCCGCCGCCACGCGGAGAAGACGGCCCGCCTGGGCCAGGACAACAACAGCGCCCCCCTGTACCTGAAGGCGAAGCGCAACAGCAACAACCCCCACCGCGCGCCGAAGGCTCGCCACCGGCGCCTCCCCCCGCAACGCGCGGCGCCGGCGGCCAAGGCAGCCTGGGTGAACGCATGCTGGTGCGCGACGCGCAAGGCCAGCGCCTGGCCGGCCGGCCGCAGCCACCCGACGCAAAACGCACCACGCGCGCCATCAAGGTCAATGGCGTGGAGATCGCGTTTGTGGACCTGCTGCCCGAACCCGAGCCCGAGGGTGTGGACGCCCGCTTCCTGCAGCGCCAGACCAGCCGCCTGGTCTGGGCCGCGCTGGGCACCATACTCGCCGCCGTGCTGGCCGCGTGGTGGATGGCCGGCCGCTGGAGCCGGCCGCTGTTGGCATTGCAAAGCGCCAGCCGCGACATCGCCCGTGGCCGTAGACCAGAACCTTTGCAACCCACCGGTGCGCGCGAGATCGCGCAGCTGATGGAAGACGTCAACACCATGACCGCCGAACTGGCCCGATTGGAGACGGCACGCCGCGTCTGGATTGCACAGATCTCGCACGAGCTGCGCACGCCGCTGTCGGTGCTGCGCGGCGAGATGGAGGCTATTGAAGACGGTGCGCGCCAACCCACACCCCAGCTCATGTCCAGCCTGCGCGACGAGGTGCTGCAGCTCACGCGCCTGGTCAACGACCTGCACACACTGTCGGTAGCCGATGTGGATGGCCTGCGCTGCGACTTCGCGCCCGGTGATGCGCACGCCCATCTGTGGCGTGTGGCACAGCGCTTTGAGGCACAGGCGCAGCAGCGCGGGCTGACGCTGCAATTGCCACCGCGCACCGCCGCACCGATTAACGTGAACTGGGACTTTGGTCGCATCGAACAGTTGTTGGCCAATCTGCTGACCAACAGTCTGCGCTACACCGATGCCCCGGGCAGCATCGCCATTGACTGGCACAGCGATGGCCGCACCGTCACGCTGACCGTGGACGACAGCGCACCCGGCGTCAACGATGCGGATATGCGTGAACTGTTTGAACCCCTGTTCCGTGGCGACAAGGCACGCCAGCGCGGCGACGGCGAGCATGGCAGCGGCCTGGGCCTGGCGATCGCGCGCTCCATTGCGCAAGGGCACACGGGCACGATCTCGGCCAGCGCATCGCAGCGTGGCGGCTTGCAACTGTGCGTGCGCCTGCCGGTGCAACCAGAAGCCGGAAAAGGTGCGGCATGAACACAACGACCGCATCAACGCCCATCAAACGCCACATCCTGGTTGTGGAAGACGACGCCAAGATCGCCGACATGCTGACCAATTATTTGCACATGCACGGTTTCGAGACCACGGTGTGCGGCAACGGCCTGGACGCCGTGCCGCTAGCACGTGCACTTGCGCCGGCACTGGTCGTGCTGGATTTGATGCTGCCTGGCCAGGACGGCATCGCCGTGTGCGAACAACTGCGGGCTTTCTCCGCCGTGCCCATCATCATGGTGACAGCGCGTGTGGACGAGATCGACCGGCTGTTGGGGCTGGACACCGGCGCAGACGATTACGTCTGCAAGCCCTTCAGCCCGCGCGAATTGGTGGCACGCATCAAGGCTCTGCTGCGGCGCTCGGAAGGCAAGCTTTCCACGCATAGTGCGGCAGTGCTTGCAGCAACCGGTGCCGTGCCATCGCTGATGGCTGACGACCCCACGCAAACCATACGGTGGGGCGGCCAGCCCCTGCCGCTGACACCGGTCGAATTCCGCCTGCTGCGCCTGCTGATGTCGCGCCCCAGCCATGTGTTCTCGCGCGCACGGCTGCTGGACCATTTGCACAATGACCTGCGCGACGTCAGCGACCGCGCCATCGACAGCCACATCAAGAACCTGCGCCGCAAGCTGGATGCCGCAGGCGCCGTGGGGCACGGCGTGGCGTCGGTGTATGGCGAGGGCTATCGTTTTGAGGTGGAGGCGGCTTAAACCGTTTCCACGCTACGGCTCTCGGCCAGCTTGACGAGTGCCGCCAGCACATCATCAAAGTCTTCGGTTACGGCAGCACCCACATGCTCGGCGCCAGGCCCGGTCACGCGTGCGCTGTAGACGATGTGCAGCTTGCCGCCGTCCAACGGCTCGATGCGGTGTTCTACCGTGACGCATATGTCGCCCAGCACTGTTTCATCGGTGAATACCACACCGTCTTCCACGCGGATGAGCCGAGTCGTCATGGCATCCTGGCCAGTGGGTGTCATGCTGAATTCGGCGCCGGTCACGAACGGGCCCACAAGCTTGGCCTGCGCGATGTCAGCATTCCAGCTGGACCAGTTGTTGACGTCGGTCCACAGCGCCCAGACAGTAGAACGGGCTGCGGAAGTGGTGGTGCTGAATTCGCGGTGAAATGTCATTTGAAAAGCTCCTGAATGGCTGGGTTGATGTGAAAGAGCCTTCAGTGTAAAAACCTGCTACTGACAGCGTGTTGTCAGTAGGCATGGAAGGGATTTCCAGGGTCTTGGCGCAAGAGTTTGTGGACCACAAGATGCACCATCATTGCGTAAAGACCTACCCCCCCTGCCCAAAATGTGGTGCTGCGTTGAAAACGTGGCACGCCGTGCACTGCTTGCAGTGCGACTGGATACGCGAAGAAAACAAACTGCTACCTGAGTACTACAACAGTGATTTGTTGCCTGGCTGCTTGTAATGCAATGACACGATCACATGAGGCTTGTCTGATGCGTTGCACTGCGCTCGCCAAGTCGCACAGCGACGGCAACCGTCACTTTCACCAACCCATCACAGCGTAGCAATCTCCGCAATCGCGTTCGCCATATATTCAATCTTGTGCTGCATGTCGGCATCGGTATCGGCAAAGCGCTGGGCGATCTCGGCGAAGCTGTCCTGGATCTCGACAAAGGCGTCCACCATGTCCGGATCAAAATGCGCGCCGCGTTCGCTAAAGATGATCTGGGCCGCTTTGTCGTGCGGCACGCCGGCTTTGTAGACCTTGCTGGTGATCAGTGCGTCGTACACATCGGCCAGCGCAATGATGCGGGCGGATACCGGGATGTCGGTGCCAGCAATGGCGCGCGGGTAGCCGCTGCCGTCCCACTTTTCCTGGTGGCACAGCACCACGTCTTTGACCATGGCCAAGAGTGGTGATGCGCGGCCCAGTGTTTTTTCTGCGCGTTCGATGGCGGCGTGGCCCAGCGTGGTGTGGGTGCGCATGATGCCGATTTCATCTGCCGTAAGGCGGCCGGGTTTGAGCAGGATGCGATCCGGCACGCAGACCGAACCCATGTCATACAGCGGGGCGCTGCGGTACAGCGTGTCGATGTAGGCAGGGGTCAGCAAGGCCTCAAAGTTGGGGTGCTTGCTGAGGGCCTTGGCCAACGCCAGCACATAGTGTTGCACGCGCAGGATGTGGCTTTCAGAGTCAGCCTCGCGCTGCTCGGCCAGGGTTGCCATGGCGAAGACCAGCACCTGTTGTGCATGCTGAACCTCGGCAGTATCGGCGTCGGCGGCAAGCGTGGTGGGGCTTGGGGTTGGCATGTTCAATCTCCTGAAAGGCAGCGCAGCGGCGCTTGGTACAACCATACCATTTTGCCACCGGGCTCGCCACATTGGGCGGTGGGTTGCACACCCTGTGCTGCAAACTCCAGGCTGACCAGCCATGCGCCAGCACGCAATTCGGCGCGGGCCTTGGCGATTGCGCGCGGCATGCTCTCGGGCCGCTGAAACAGATAGACCATGTCGTACGTGGACCAGTCAGCCGCCCAGATGTCGGCCCTGCGCACCTGTGCCCAAGGGCAGCGCAGCGCGCACCACCAACGCAGCGGCCAGCTCCACTCCAGGCCGAACAGCTGGGCTTGCGGGTAGGCGCGGCGCAGCGCTTCCAATCCATGGCCCAGGCCACAACCCGCATCCAGCACGCGGGCATCGTCGGGCAGCGGCGCGTGGTGGGACAGGCTGTCCAGCGCGTGCGCAGGAGTAGGGAACAGCGGCGCGTCACGCCAGGCGTTCAAGGGGTAGACGGCCAACAACAAGACCAACGGAACCAACCACGCCCAGGCGGGCAATGTGGCAGCCAGTGATGGCAAGCTCAGCGCCAACGACAGCGGAAAGCCCGCCGCAATCAGCACCCTGCGCCACCAGGTGTGGCCCAGCAGGCTGAACCCCACACCCAGCGCAGTGGCGGTGCCCAGTGCCACGTGCAGCGCAGCGCCCTGCCCCAGCAGCGCGCGAAACAGCAGCCAGGCCGCTGCCCAGGTGAGCACGGCGGGCAGTGGCCAGGTGCTCAGCACAGCACGCATGGACGGCTTCTCGGCGAGTGTTGCATGCCAAACAGGCCGCTAGCCCTCGTGCAGAGCGCGTAAGCAGCTACGTTTTTCATAGCGCAGCGGGGCCGAACGGTGTTCGGCTTAGCGGCTGGCGCCGGGGGATAGGCGTTCGATCAGGCCATTCAACTCGTCCAGCGATCCAAACTGGATGACGACTTCGCCCATCTCTTCGACGCGGCCGGCGCGCTTCACGCGTTTCTTGACCTGGATCTCGACCTGGGCCATCAGCAGGTCGGATAACTCTTCTTCTACACGCTTGAGGTCGCGCGACTTTTCTTTCTTGGGCTTGGCCGAGGCGGTCAGCTCGAACTCAGCGCCCAGCTTCTTGACCAGGCTTTCGGCCTCGCGCACCGACATTTTCTTGGCGGCGATCTGGTTGGCGGCGGTGATCTGCGTGCCGCGCTCCAACGACAGCAGTGCGCGGGCGTGGCCCATGTCCAAGTCGCCGGCCATCAGCATGGTCTGCACGGGCTCGGCCAGGTTCAGCAGCCGCAGCAGGTTGCTGGCGGCGCTGCGCGAGCGGCCCACAGCCTGGGCGGCAGTTTCGTGTGTCAGGCCAAATTCCTTGATCAGGCGCTGTAAACCCTGGGCCTCTTCCAGCGGGTTCAGGTCTTCGCGCTGCATGTTCTCGATCAGCGCCATCGCGGCAGTGGCCTGGTCGGTCACATCACGCACCAGCACCGGCACGCTGTCCAGGCCGGCCAGCTTGGCGGCGCGGAAGCGGCGTTCACCGGCGATGATTTCATACTTGCCAGCGTTCGTCCCCTCTGCAAGGCGACGCACCAGTATCGGTTGCATGATGCCCTGGGCCTTGATGCTCTCGGCCAGTTCATACAGCGCGCCTTCGTCCATGTGCGTGCGGGGCTGGTATTTGCCGGCCACCATATCCACCAGCATCAACGTGCTGGGCGTGCCGGAGTTGGCGACGGCGTCTTCAGCCGACGCGCGGTCCTGGACCTTGGGGCCGAGCAATGCTTCCAGGCCCATGCCCAGGCCTTTGGGTTTTTTCGTGACCATAGTTAACCGTTCTCTTTCTTCGTATCTTCAATGAGTTGGTTCAACAGCGCCCTGCCCTCGGGCCAGTCGCCCAGGCCTGAGTCGGCGTTGATGTGGCCCTTGTTGCCATAGTCGACAAAAGTCGAGCCCCAGGCGCTGGCCAGCTGCTGCGCGCGGGCAAATGTGCAATACGGGTCGTCGTGGCTACCCAGCAGCGTGCTGGGGAACGGCAGGCGCTGCAGCACGATAGGTGACCAGCTCTTCAGCGGCGCGCGGAATTCTTCGCGTTCAGCATCGCCCGGTGCCACCAGCAGTGCAGCTATGACGCGGTGGGTATTGCGCGAATGTTGAGCCCACGCGGCGGTCAGCAGGCAACCCAGGCTGTGGGCAGCCAAAACAATCGGGCCGTGCGGCGCGGCCAACACGGCCTCTTCCAGCTGCGCCATCCAGTCGCCGCGCAGGGGTTGCATCCAGTCGTGCTGCTGCACGCGCTGGTCGCCATACAGCGCTTCCCAACGGCTTTGCCAGTGGTCGGGGCCCGAGTTCTGCCAGCCGGGCAGGATGAGGACGGTGGTTGGGGTGGTATCGGTGGACACGGTATTGGTACTTGCTATTATTTTGGTAGCTGCTTACGCACGTTGCACGAGGGCTAGAGGCCGATTTGATCTATACCCATCGGCTGGCGGCTTACATCGCGGCGATGCGCGCCACCATCTCCTGCGCGAACGCCACAAAGGCCTGCGCGCCTTTGGAAGACGGGTCAAACACCACGCCCGGCACGCCATAGCTGGGCGCCTCGGCCAGGCGCACATTGCGCGGGATGACCGAGTCAAATACCTTGTCGCCAAAGTGGGCCTTGAGTTGCTCGCTGACCTGCATCTGCAAGGTGATGCGCGGGTCAAACATCACGCGCAGCAGGCCGATGATCTGCAGGTCGTCGTTGAGGTTGGCCTTGACCTGTTTGATGGTGTTGACCAGATCGGTCAGGCCTTCTAGCGCAAAGTATTCGCACTGCATCGGCACGATGACACCATGGGCGCAGCACAGGCCGTTGAGCGTCAGCATGCTGAGAGATGGCGGGCAGTCGATCAGCACGAAGTCGTATTCGGCATCGACTGCGGCGATGGCCTGCTTCAGGCGTCTTTCGCGCCGCTCCACTTCCACCAGCTCAACCTCGGCACCGGCGAGCTCGCGGTTGGCGCCCAGGATGTCGTAGCTGCAGCCGCCTTCCTTGAGCTTGTCGCTCTGGATGCGGGCCTCGGTGATGGACGCCGACTCCAGCAGCACGTCGTACACCGTCAGCTCCAGCTTGCGCTTGTCGACGCCCGAGCCCATAGTCGCATTGCCTTGGGGGTCCAGGTCGATCATCAGCACGCGCTGGCCGACCTTGGCCAAGCCGGCGGCCAGGTTGACGGTGGTGGTGGTCTTGCCAACGCCGCCCTTTTGGTTGGCTACACAGAAAATCTTGGCCATACTATTTGGACACCGCCAGCTTGATGCCAAACCCGATCAGGAACAGCCCGGCGACTTTCTCCAGCACGCGCGAGACCATGGGGTTGGCGCGGATGCGTTCGGCCAGGAAGTGCGTCAACAGCACCGATGTCAGCCCATACACAAAGGTGATGGCGGCGATGGTGCCAGCCATAAAGCCGTACGTCACCAGACCGCGCTGGCTGACCGGGTCCACAAACAGCGGGAAGAAGGCCATGTAAAACAGGATGGCCTTGGGGTTGAACAGCGTGATCATCAGCGCCTGGCGGAAGTAGTGGCCGGCCGTGATATTGAGCACCGGCGCGGAGCCGGGCTTGGCCAGCAGCATCCTGCCACCCAGCCACGCCAGGTAAGCTGCGCCAATCCACTGCACGGCATGGAAGGCATCCGGGTAGGCGGCTAACAGCGCCGCCACCCCGGCAACCGCCGACCACATCAGCACCTGGTCCCCGCCAATCACACCCAAGGTAGCCGCCAACCCGCCGCGGATACCACCCTTGCTGGTAGACGTGATCAACGCCAGATTGCCCGGGCCAGGGATCAGCAAAAACACGATGATGGTGGCAACAAAAGTGCCGTAGTCGGTGACGCCAAGCATGGGTTTCTTTCAATGGGTGGAGCGCCGAGTTTACGTGAGGATTTTGGCGCGTCTTGTTGGTTCGACCCAACCGGCCGTTGCTGCTGCCCTGCCGGCCAACGCGCGTGTACTTCCCGCCTTTAGCTGGTTGGGTCCGGCGGGGCTGCCAGTCAACCCGCGCGCTTACGCATCCAGACAATGCAGCGGTCTGCGTCCAGGCCTGGAACACTCAGTTGTTCCACGTGAAACACTTCCACGGTTGGGGGCAGTACCGCCAGCTCGTCGGCGGGGTGTTTGCCCTTCATCGCCATCCAGACGCCCCGCTCTGCCAGCGCGTCGCCGGACCAGTTGGTGAAGTCGATCAAGGACGCGAATGCGCGGCAACTGACCACATCGTACGGTTCAGTCAGTGACTCAACACGGGCATGGAGGCCGCGCAGGTTGGGCAGCTTCAGCGTCACTGCAACCTGCTGGATAAAGGCCGCCTTTTTGGCGACCGTGTCCACGCAATGCACGGTGATGTCAGGGCGGCAGATGGCGATGACGATGCCAGGCAGGCCGGCACCAGAGCCAACGTCCAGCAGACGGGTCGGAGCCCCCAAGTTTTCAGCGGGGCCATGCAGGGTTTGCAGCTGCTTGTCGAGCGGGGCCAGCGCGGCCAGGCTGTCCAGCAGGTGGTGGGTCAGCATCTCGGCCGGGTCGCGCACGGCCGTCAGGTTGTAGACCTTGGTCCATTTCTGGATCAGGTCCAGATACGCGAGCAGCGCGGTGATCTGGGCTGCGTCCAGTGTCAGGCCCAGGGATGGCAACGATTGCTCCAGCACCTGTCGGCGGTCGATTGAATTGGGAATGGCGTTAACGGCAGGCAACGGATACCTCATTTTGTTGGGCGGTAAAAGCCAATTTTTTCTCTGCTGATCATGCAACCCAGGTGGGAGCAATCGGCTTTCAAAGACTGGCGCAACGTCTGGCAAGTGGATGCGTCCAGCGGCGCATTCTTGTTATCACCACCAGCGCAACGGGCAGTTTCCTTGCAGGGGGTTTGTAGAACCATAGTGTTGACTCTATCAATTCCAGCAGTTGGCGGGCTGGCCGGGGGAGTTCACCCAGTAACGGCCAAAAGTGCCGATACCCGAGCCCATTTTGCCCTGCAGGCCCCAAACGTCCCCGCGCGCTTCGTGGTCGTAATGCTCGTCGTCCATATGGTTGCCCCCATCGGCAAAGGCGGCCATGCGCCAGCCGGAGCCCAATTCCCGCTCGCACATTACCGATGCCTGCAGTTCCGATTGCAGCGTGGCGCCCATCACCGCGTGCGTGGCACCCAGCTCGCCGCTGGTCCAGCCGTGCCCGCTCAGGCCGCCGGGCCGGGGTAGGTCACCCTTGCGGATGCACAGCACCGGCAGCACCATACGGCAGCTGGTGTCGCCCACACTGGGGTTGCAGGCGCCCTTGTAGGCCCGGTCCAGCGGGGAGTCGCCCGCGGCGCAGGCCATGTTGGCTACGTCTTTAGGATCCTTCTCTTCCAACGCCTGGGGGCCAAAAGTCAGGCCGTAGCCAATAGGTTTGCCACTGGCCGGCGCTGGTGCGCTATTGGCAGGCGGCAGCGGTGCGCCGGTTGGGGCCACCGCCACAGGGCGCGTTTTGGGCGCGGAGCACTTCTTGAACACCAGCGGGATCACCAAAATCCCCACCAGGGTCACCGCCACGACAATCGCTCGCTGCATGCGCTGCCCTCCCCGGCTGCTTGTTTTGAAGTCGAAAGGACTTAGTTTACGCTGCCACTTTTTCGGCAAAGCCGCGGAAGTTGCCCTTCTTCAAATGGATCAGCAGCAGGGAGATGGTGGCCGGCGTGATGCCCGACATGCGCGATGCCTGGCCCAAGGTTTCGGGCCGGTGCTTGTTCAGGCGCTGGCGAGCCTCTATGCTCAGCGCCGTAACTTGCATATAGTCCAGCTCGGGAGGCAGGCGCAGGTTTTCGTAATGGGCGGCCCGCTCGACCTCGTCGTTCTGGCGGTCGATGTAGCCGGAGTATTTGCTGGCGATCTCCACCTGTTCGATGACGGCGGCCACGAACACATCCTGCGCTAAGGTCGCGGCGGCCGCCTCAGAACCTTCCGGTGTTTCACGTGGAACATCGGCAGCAACCGTCGGTAAATCCCGGTTGGCATACCGCCCACCGTCCAACGACATCACTGCCGCATAGCCAATATTCGGTCGGCGCAGCAGGTCCGCCAGGTTGTACTCGTGCTCAATCGCTTTACCCAGCACCCGCTCGGATTCGCTGGCCGCCAGGTTCTTGGGGCTCACCCAGATGCCACGCAGCCGCTCTGTTTCACGTGAAACAGCGTCGCGCTTGCGGCAGAAAGCATCCCAGCGTGCATCGTCCACCAAGCCCAGCTTGCGCCCGGTCTCGGTCAGGCGGGCGTCGGCGTTGTCTTCGCGCAGCTGCAGGCGGAACTCGGCCCGGCTGGTGAACATGCGGTAGGGCTCGGTCACGCCCTTGGTGATCAGGTCGTCGACCAGCACGCCCAAGTAGGCCTCGTTGCGGCCGGGCACCCAGGTGTCTTGCCCCCACTCTGCGGACTGGGCTGCCGGCGCGCCGGCTTGCAGCGCGGCATTGACGCCAGCGAACAATCCCTGAGCCGCAGCCTCTTCATACCCGGTCGTGCCATTGATCTGGCCGGCGAAAAACAGGCCGTTGATCTGCCGCGTCTCGAAGCTGCTCTTCAACGAGCGGGGGTCAAAGTAGTCGTACTCGATCGCATAACCGGGCCGCAGGATGTGCACGTTTTCCAGGCCGGCCATGCTGCGCACCAGCTCGTACTGGATATCAAACGGCAGGCTGGTGCTGATGCCGTTGGGGTAATACTCGTTGGTTGTCAGGCCTTCGGGCTCCAGGAAAATCTGGTGGCTGTCCTTGTCGGCAAAGCGGTTAATCTTGTCTTCCACGCTGGGGCAGTAGCGCGGCCCCACACCCTCAATCTTGCCCGTGAACATCGGGCTGCGGTCGAACCCGCTGCGGATTATGTCGTGCGTGCGCTCGTTGGTGTGCGTGATCCAGCACGGCATTTGCTGCGGGTGCATATCCAGCCGACCCATGAAGCTGAAGACCGGCATCACATCACTCATGCCACCAGCCACGCCGTCGCCCGGCTGCTCGATGCACTTGCTGAAGTCGATGGTGCGGCCATCCAGGCGCGGTGGTGTGCCGGTTTTCAGGCGGCCTTGGGGCAACTTCAATTCCTTGAGCCGCGCGCTCAAGCTCACAGCCGGTGGGTCCCCTGCCCGGCCGGCGGCATAGTTGTTCAGCCCCACGTGGATCCTGCCGTCCAGGAAGGTGCCCGCCGTCAGCACCACGGTCTTGGATCGGAACTGGATGCCGACCTGGGTTACAGCACCTACAACACGGTCACCCTCGATCATCAAGTCATCCACCGCCTGCTGGAACAGCCACAGATTGGGCTGGTTCTCCAGCATGCGGCGAATGGCGGCCTTGTACAGCACCCGGTCGGCCTGCGCCCGAGTCGCACGCACAGCCGGGCCTTTGCTGGAATTGAGGATGCGGAACTGGATGCCGGACTCGTCGGTCGCCAACGCCATCGCGCCACCGAGCGCGTCCACTTCCTTGACCAGGTGGCCTTTGCCAATACCGCCGATGGAAGGGTTGCAGCTCATCTGCCCCAGGGTTTCGATGTTGTGGCTCAGCAGCAGCGTCTTGCTGCCCATACGGGCCGCTGCGAGTGCAGCCTCGGTTCCGGCATGGCCGCCGCCAACGACGATGACGTCGAATTCTTGTGGGTAGAGCATGGTGTGTTCAGTGTGGGCGCAAGGCTAGTTCGTTCTTGCGTGCGCTCAGTGGGTTAACCCGCGATTTTACCGGCTGCCTGGTTTTTTGGCACGTGGAGAGAAATCACTGCGGCTGGATGCAGCGTTGGGTAGATCTGTTGGGCTGCACGTTTTGCTGCGTGTCCCCCGGCCTTGCAAGCAAGGCCTCCTCCTTTACCTCCGCAAAACGCACAGCCCAACTGATCTGTAGTAACGCATCAGTCGGCCCCTGAAAACTGCAAACACGCCTTCACCAACAACCTCCAGCGACGGGCAAGGGGTGGGTGTTTTGCGCAGGTTAAGGAGGAGGCCGAAGGCCGGGGGACACGGAGCAAAACACCCACCCCTTGCCTGTTGCGGGCGAGAGACGAAGACCCCCACGCAACTGAATTGGCGACAATACCACCCATGACCAAACTACTCGTCTTCGCGGGCAGCACCCGCCAACTCTCCTTCAACCGCCGCCTCGCCAACGCCGCCGCCACGATGGCGCGTGCCGAAGGCGCGAACGTCACACACATTGAACTCAGCGACTTCGACGTCCCGCTGTACAACGCCGACCTGGAAGCCCGCGGAACGCCGGCCGACGTGATGCGCCTCAAGGCCATCGCCTACGACCACCCCGCCTGGATCATCTGCTCGCCCGAGTACAACGGCTCCTACACCGGCCTGCTGAAAAACACGATCGACTGGATCAGCAGCCCCGTCAAGGGCGACCCCGTCTGGTCCGACGGCGACCGCTCCATGCGCGGCAAGATCGTCGGCCTGATGAGCGCCTCCAACGGCGCATTGGGCGGCCTGCGTTCACTGAGCCACCTGAACCCGCTGATGGCCAATGCCCAGTGCTGGGTCGCACCCAAGCAGTTTGCGCTGAGCCGCGCTGGGGATGCGTTTGATGAAACGACCGGTGAACTGAAACTGCCGGCACAACGGGACAACGTGCTGGCGGTGGTGAAGCAGGTGCTGTGGGCGGCTGAGCGACTGGGGGCTTGAGCTTGGCCTGCTGTCCGGTAGACCAGCGGGCAAACCAGAACCAGGACAAGTTGATATCGCTCGTGATATCAACTTGAACGGACACCCCTGCTCCCAGCTTCTTCAGCCGATAGCAATCGCGAAGGAGTAGTGGCACAGGGCCAGCAACCCGTCCCCAATGAACACGCCATTTAACGACACCTTGAAAATGAATCACTCGCCGGGTTCTTCTCGAGAGGAGTCGGGGCACTCACGGGCGTGGCATTTTGCTTTGGAGAGCAGAAATGAAATTTGGATCGAGCTCTGCGCGACGAGGGGTCGCCTCAGCCAGCTGAATCTTCTTCCATGACTCGGCGAAGTTTCCTGTGTAAAACAGTGTGATAGCCCAGTTCTGTAGGTTCAAAGTATGCTGAGGAGCTTTCTGATACAGCTGTGCAAACCGGCGCAAGGCGTCTTGAAGTAGCGCGTTGTCCTTGGTTTCTGCACCCATGATGCCGATGGCTTTTGCATGGTCCACCGCAAAATCGATGTCATCACCGACCAAACGCTCAGCCTCGGCAAACAGCGTTAATGCATCAGTGGCTCCCTCGGTATTCGCTTGAATGGCCGCCATTCCCCAAAGGGCTGCCCCGTTGTTGCGATCAATCAGCCAGGCCTGACTGAAGCGACGCATGGCATCCTGAACATGGCCTTGACGAAGCAACTGCCATCCGCGCTTCGAGATCTCAACAGATGCTTTACTTCGGTCCCCTTTGTACTGTTCATCGATGGCTGCAATGAACTTGTCGTCGGCAGCTCGTTGCAGCTCGCTTTTTTGCACGGACCCATACTTCGGCGACAAACTGGCGCTTTGCGCCAGCACGGGGTGGAACGCTGAACCCAGAGTCAGCAACAGGGCGAGTGAAATTTGACGAATCATGGCTTGAAAATCCCGACGTTGAAATTGTGTGAGAAACAAAGGCCGCGCACGCAAGGCACAAAGAGAAATGCGGGGCCGGATACATTGGTGCGATGGGGCGACGCAAGCACCGGGATGGCCGGCACTGCGGTCACTTGGCACCACCCGACTGAATAGTGAAGCGCATTTGAAAACGTGCCGTGTCAGCCCGGCCTCCACATGCGCCACCTCGACCTCTACTCTGACCGCTCCGAATGGGCGCCCGCGTGTACATCTTTGTACGCCAACATCTCTAGCAGCTGCTCTTCCTTTGCCGCGTCAAAGCCGCACCTGTGAACCCACTCCTTGGGGTTCTCGTAGGTTCCGAACAGCATGTCCCACCAGGTGATGTCTCCGTAGTTGTTCTTGTGGCGGCCATACTGGTGGTGAATGCGGTGCATCTCGGGTCGCTGGAAGAAGAAGCCAACCCAGCGCGGTGTCTTGACATTCGTGTGGTAGAAAAATTCACCGAGCGCCGTGCACAGCGTGTAGACGGCACCCGCTTCAAACGACAGCCCCAGGAAGGCATAGACCAGCAAACTACCGATGATGGAATTGACCACCATCTCGCACGGATGCTTGTAGAACGATGTGATGACCTCCAGCCGCTGCGGGCTGTGGTGGATCTGGTGAAATCCGCGCCACAGGAAATTGTGCTCGTGCCTCCAGCGATGCCACCAGTAGAAAACAAACGTCGCAATGAAGTAGGCGATCATCCCCCCCCACAACGGCCGCACGTGATTCGACAGATGAAACACGGACGCCGAGGACAGCCAACGCTCCCAGGTCAAGCCCGCAAGGAGCACAACGCACAGCTGAACTCCATTGATCAAGAGCACGCGCAGGGGCCATGTGCGCACCTTGGGCAGCTTCCATCCGGGGACCGCCTGCTCAAGAACAAAACAAAGGCCGAAAACCAAAAAAATCGTAGGCAGCATGATGGGGGGTTCTTTCTGGGTTGCCTACCGATTGCACTGGCTGTGCAAAACGCATCTGCGGCCACCACCGGTGAAGGTGGGAGCGAGTCTAGGGAGCCGGAACCACGCGCCGCGGCAACTTCCAATCCAGTATCCGGGCACGCGCGGCAGGGTATCGATCCGCGATACTGGTTGGGGGTGTGTTGTGACCAGGCGGCCGCACGTCACACCGCAGCCAGCCCTCTCAGGCCAGCGCCCCGCGCAATTCCAGCTCCACCATGGACACAATCTCAATGCGCCCATAACCCAGCCCCAACACCCCATCCCGCACCAGCACCTTCAGCTCCTTGGACAAGGTCTGCCGTGTAATCCCCAGCATCATCGCCAGCGCCTCCTGCGACACGGCCACGCTGGCCCGCGCGTCACTGGCCATGGTCGCATCGCCTCTAGCTAAAGTCAGCAAACGTCGCGCGATGCGTGTGCGGGTCGATCGCAACATGGCGTCTTCCACCATGCCGTACAACACCCGCACCCGGCCACACAACAGCATCGCAATCGCTCGGGCAAAGGCGGTACGCTGCATCAGGCGTTTGAAGGCTTGGGGCTGAATCACCAGTACCACACTGGCTACCACGGCAGTGGCATCGTGGGGCCGCGGTAGGCCGTCTATTAGAAATGCCTCGCCAAACCAGTTGCCAGCCTCGATCACCGACAAAATGCCTTCGCGCCCGTCTTCCCCCAGGGTCGACACCTTGACGGCGCCCTGCACCACGCAGAAGAAGCCGCCCGTGGCATCACCTTTGCGGTACAGCATTTCACCGGAACGCACGGGCACGGTGTCGGCCACCGCCAGCATGGCCTTGCGCTCCGCCAGCGGCATCCCGCCAAACCAGGGGTTTCTTGACAAAGTTCCCAGCAATTCGTCTTTTGAGTCGGCCATCCATTTCTTCCCGGTGATTACCCTAAATTGTAAGATTTTTAACAGTCTTACGGCAGTCAGCCGGTTAACGTGGCAGACCAATACCCGAGGACCTCGCCCATGCACATTCCTTCGCTCCAAAACCAGGTCAGCCCTGAAGAATGGCAGTTGCGCGTCGATCTGGCGGCCTGCTACCGCCTGGTGGCCGCCTATGGCTGGAGTGACCTGGTGTTCACCCACATCAGTGCGCGCATCCCTGGCCCCGAACACCACTTTTTGATCAACCCCTATGGGCTGATGTTTGACGAGATCACCGCCAGCAGCCTGGTCAAGGTGGACCAGCAGTGCAACAAGCTGATCGACTCGCCCTTCCCGGTCAACCCGGCTGGTTTTGTGATCCACAGCGCTGTGCACGAGGTGCGTGAAGACGCCGGTTGTGTCATGCACACCCATACCCGCGCGGGCGTGGCCGTCAGCGCGCAGAAGGACGGCATCTTGCCCATCAGCCAGCAGTCCACCTTTGTGCTGGGCTCACTGGCGTACCACGAATACGAAGGCGTGGCCTTCCGCGACGAGGAAAAGCCGCGCCTTCAGGCCGACCTGGGTAATGCCAACTTTTTGATGCTGCGCAACCATGGCCTGCTGACCGTGGGCAAGACCATCGCTGATGCTTTCCTGTCCATGTACACGTTTGAATCGACCTGCCAGATCCAGATCGCGGCCCAGGCCGGCGGTGGTGAACTCACGCGGGTCAACCCGCTGATCGTCAAGGGTGTGGCCGAAGCCATGCGTGTGCAGACCGGTGGCATGGGCGGCGCCTTTGCCTGGCCCGCGCTGATCCGCAAGGCCGACCGACTGGACCCCAGCTACAAGACCTGACGCCGCCCGGCCACGTAGAGGGCCGCAAGCCGCAACAGCAACCGACAACCATTTTTTGCCAGAGAGCACCAAGCCCATGCCCGCACAAAGCTTACGCGCCGCAATCCCGCTGGACGCCGTCCGCGCCGAACTCGAAGACACGCTCGCACTGCAGCGTGCAGCCTACTTGGCCCACCCCAACCCAACGTTTGCCGAGCGCAAGGCCGACCTGCTAAAGCTCAAGGCCTTCGTCGTCGACCACCGCGATGCGATCCTGGACGCCATCAGCAAGGACTACGGCAACCGCTCGCGCCACGAATCGCTGTTTGCAGAAATTTTCAGCATCATCGACGGCGTGGGCCACACGCTGAAACACCTGAAGCAGTGGATGAAGCCGCAGAGCCGCCACATCGACATCAAGAATTTTCTGGGTGCGTCCAACCGCGTCATCCCCCAGCCGCTGGGCGTGGTGGGTGCCATCATTCCGTGGAACTTCCCGATCTGGACCAGCTTCAACGGCCTGATCTGTACCTTTGCTGCGGGCAACCGCTCCATGGTCAAGATGTCGGAGAACTCGCGCCACATCACGGCGCTGCTGATGGAGAAAATCCCCGACTACTTCCCGCGCGACAAGCTGGCTTTTTTTGACGAGACCGGTGGCGTGGGCGTGGAGTTTTCCAAGCTCAAGTTTGACCACCTGATCTTCACCGGCTCGGGTCAAACCGGCCGCTCGGTGATGGCCGCCGCCGCCGCCAACCTGTGCCCGGTGACGCTGGAACTGGGCGGCAAATCGCCTGGCATCGTGCTGGACGATTTTCCGCTGCGCACGGCAGCCGAGCGCCTGCTGTTTGGCAAGTGTTTCAACGCCGGCCAGGTCTGCACCACGGTCGACCACCTGTATGTGCCCGAAGGCAAGGTGAACGCTTTCGTCGACATGGCAAAAACCATTATCAGCGGACGCTACCCCACGCTGGACACGCCGGACTACACGTCCATCATCGACGAGCGATCCTTCACCCGCATCACCAACGCGCTGCAAGACGCCAAGGACCGCGGCGCCACACTGGTACAGCTGGTACCCGGCAAGCCCTGGGACAAGAAGACGCGCAAGATCGCACCGCACGTGGTGCTGAACGCGCCGGCCGATTGCGAGCTGCGCACGCGCGAGATATTTGGCCCGGTGCTGCCGGTCATTGGCTACACCGATATCGAGGACGTCATCACCACCATCAACAGCGGTCCTCGTCCGCTAGCGCTCTACCCGTTCAGCAACAACAAGAAAAAAATACAGCACCTGATCACGCATGTGATGTCAGGTGGCGTCACGGTCAACGACGGCATCTTGCACACCGCACAACACGACATGCCGTTTGGCGGTGTGGGCGAGAGCGGCATGGGCCACTACCACGGGTATGAAGGTTTCGTGACCTTCTCCAAGATGCGGCCGGTGTTTTACCAGGCGCCGTTCAGCGCCATCAAATTCCTGTGGCCGCCATACGGTAAGTTCGCCACCAAATACCTTGATTTCCTCACCAAATAACAAACAAAAACAGGGACCTTCACTTATGAGCACTTACGGACCTCCTCACCTGCAAAGAAGAACTTTGCTCAAACTCGGGATTGCCTCTGCCGTTGTATTGGCCGTGGCCGGTGGCGCTGTGGCGCTGATGCAGCCCGGTCTGCAAAACGGCAAGCTGACCGAAGACGCGCGGCTGATTTTTGCCCGCGCGGGCCAGACCATACTCGCCGGGACCCTCCCAGCTGAAGCAGGCCCCAACCAGATCGCGATCAACGCGCTGCTGGACCGCGTCGACAACTTCATCGCCGGCACGCCCGAGCATGTGCAGGCCGAGCTGTCGCAACTGCTGGGCCTGCTGGGCACCGCAGCCGGACGCCGCGGCGTGGTGGGTCTGGCAACGGGCTGGCATGACGCCACCGTGCCCGAGATAGCAGCCGCCTTCCAGGCCATGCGCGAATCCAGCGTGTCGCTGCGTGTGCAGGCCTACCAGGCCCTGCACGACATCGTCAGCGCCTCGTATTTCTCCGGCCAGGAATCCTGGACTGCACTGGGCTACCCCGGCCCCCGAGCCATCTGAACAAAAAACAAAGAGAAACGCCCCCATGACCGCCCTTGTCCACATTCACCCATTGCCTTCCAGAGGGGCACAAGCCTCCGCCACAGGCAGCGCGTCGGGAGGCACGCCATGAGCAGCCTGCCAGATCCCATCAAAGAAGGCCTGGCCCGTGGCTGGAAGGTCCTGGGCGGCGCCCACGGTGCACTGCCCGCCAGCATCACCTGCGACGTGGCCATCATCGGCTCGGGCGCAGGCGCCGGCATTACGGCCGAACTGCTGACCAAGGCCGGTCTGAAAATCGTCATCATCGAAGAAGGCCAGCTCAAGAGCAGCTCTGATTTCAAACAGCGCGAGCCTGAAGCCTATGCGTCGCTGTACCAGGAGGCCGCCGGCCGCCAGACCAAGGACAAGGGCATCACCATCCTGCAAGGCCGTAGCGTCGGTGGCACCACCACCGTCAACTGGACCAGCTCGTTCCGTACGCCACCCAGCACGCTGAAGTATTGGCAAGAAAAGTTTGGCCTGACCGACTACAACCCCGAAGCGCTGGCGCCCTACTTCAAGCAGGCCGAAGAACGCCTCAACATCGCGCCGTGGGAAACCTCGCCCAACGAAAACAACGAGCTGCTGCGCCGCGGCGCTGCCAAGCTGGGCATCAAGGCCGAAGTGATTCCGCGCAACGTCAAGGGCTGCTACAACTTAGGCTCCTGCGGCATGGGCTGCCCGACCAACGCCAAGCAGTCCATGCTGGTGACCACGATCCCGTTCGCGCTGGACGGCGGCGCCACGCTGCTGGTGGAGACCCGGGCCGAGAAGTTCGAGATAGTCAACGGGCGTGTCCAGAGCCTCAGTTGCATTGCGGTAAAACCCAATGCAGCCCCCGCCAATCCTAATGGTGTAGCTACACAAATCGTAGCAAAGCACTATGTGTTGGCCGGCGGCTCCATCAACTCCCCCGCCCTGCTGCTGCGCTCCAAGGCGCCAGACCCACACAAGCAACTGGGCACCCGCACCTTCCTGCACCCGGTGGCCATCACCACCGCCATCATGGCCAACCCCGTGTCGGGTTGGGACGGCGCGCCCCAGTCCATCTACTCCGACCATTACCTCAATACCCAGCCTATAGACGGGCCGATAGGCTTCAAGCTGGAGGTGGCGCCGCTGCACCCCGTGTTCTTTGGCGCCAACCTGCCCGGCTTTGGCCAGAAGCAGGCCGACCTGTTCCGCCAGTACCCCCACGCCAACGTCATGCTGGCGCTGATGCGCGACGGCTTCCACGACCAGGCTGTCGGCGGCAAGGTCGAGCTGCGCAGCAGTGGCCAGCCGCTCTTGGACTACCCGCTGACCGACTACCTGATGGAAGGCGCACGCCGCTCCATGCTGGCCATGGCCGAGATCCAGTTCGAAGCCGGCGCCAAAACCGTTTACCCCGGCCACGAAATGGGTCAGGGCACCAACACCTGGCTTGAGACCAAAGCTGCCATCAACGCACTGCCGATGAAGCCACTGATCACCAAGATAGGCAGCGCCCACGTCATGGGTGGCTGCGGCCTGGCAGCAGATGCGCAGCGCGGCGTCACCCGCCCGGACGGTGTGCACTGGCAGCTGGAGAACCTGTCCATCCACGACGGCTCCATCTTCCCCACCAGCATCGGTGCCAATCCGCAGCTGTCGATCTACGGCAATGTGAACCGCCTCGCCCAAGGTCTGGCCAAACGCTTGACTGGCAAGGACGTCACTCTGGCTTAGAGGTTGTGTGCTGAACGCGGTATCGAACGAGGGTATCAGTCGGGCAGCGGGTTTTGCTCCGTGTCCCCCGCCCGCTGTGCGGGCTCCTCCTTTACCTGCGCAAAACCCACTACCCGACTGATACAGCGCCGTTTGAGCTGTACGTCGCAGACAGAAAGACAGGAAACCGAGCAGCAGGTCTTGGGTGGCTGTTCTGCGCAGGTAAAGGAGGAGGGCGAAGCCCGGGGGACACGGAGCAGAACAGTCGCGCAAGGCCTGCTGCGGGCGCACACCCCCAGCGCTGCAAACATTGGGCTAGGCAGTTAGTATCTAGCTCCCATTCAACAGCCCCACAAAAGGAAGCCTCATGAAGCTCTACTACTCCCCCGGCGCCTGCTCCCTGTCCCCCCACATCGCCATGTACGAGGCCGGCCTGAGCTTCGAAGCCATCCCCGCCCCCACCAAGACCCACCAGCTGCCCGACGGCACCGACTACTACACCATCAACCCGCTGGGCTACGTGCCCTACCTGACGCTGGACGATGGCCGCACGCTGCACGAAGGCCCCGCCATCGTCCAGTACATCGCAGACCAGGTGCCCGCCAAGAACCTGGCCCCCGCCAACGGCACCTACGAACGCTACAAACTGCAAGAGTGGCTGACCTTCATCGGCACCGAACTGCACAAAACCTTCTCGCCACTGTTCTCGCCCGCAACGCCCGCCGAGACCAAGGCAGGCGCCATCACCAAGCTGCAAAATCGCTTGAAATGGGTGGACGGTGAACTGGCCGGCAAGCAATACCTGATGGGCGACACCTTCACGGTGGCCGACGGATACCTGTTCACCGTCACCAACTGGGCGCCGCGCGTGGAAGTGGACCTGTCGTCCTACGCCAACCTGCTGGCCTACCGCGCCCGCGTAGCCGCCCGCCCCGCCGTCGTCGCCGCGATGACTGCCGAAGGCCTGTTGAAGTAAGCACGCGCTGCGCGCACAATCCTATTTTCAGCAGTCCACAACAGGAGAACACCATGAAACGCCTGGCCATCGCTGCCGCCATATCCGCCCTATTTTTCAGCGCTCCCGGCTTTGCTGCCACCAAGCATGCCAGCGGGGCCAGCAAGAGCAGGGCCACGTCGTCCGCGGCGAAAAACACCAAGACCAGTGGCGCGTCCAAGAGCAAGGCCACATCGTCAGCCGCCAAGAGCCGCTCCAAGTCCAAGCGCTAAGCCCTGCAGCCCACGGTCCATGCACACAACCGCCCCGCTGGTACTGCGCACCTACCCGTCGCCGATGGAGCTGCGCACGCCGCGCGTGCTGCTGCGCCAGTGGAAAGACAGCGACGGTGAGGCCTGGGCCACGATGAATGCCGACCCCGAGGTACGCCGCTTCTTCCCCAGCGTGCTGACCCGCACCGAGGCCCAGGGCGAGGCCGACCGCATACGCGCCAGCATTGCCCAACGCGGCTGGGGCATGTGGGCCATGGAGGTGCCTGGCGTTCATCCATTCGCCGGATTTGTCGGCCTGAACCTGCCGGCCTATGAAGCTCCATGGATGCCGGCCGTGGAGATCGGTTGGCGCCTGGCTCCCGCCGCCTGGCACCAAGGCTACGCTACCGAAGGCGCGGCCGCCGCACTGCACTTCGCCTTCACCCAGTTGGAGCTGCCGCAGGTGGTGGCCATGTCCGTGCCGGCCAACGGCCCCTCGCACCGTGTCATGGAGCGCATAGGCATGGTGCGCGACGCGGGTGCTGACTTCGACCACCCCCGCGTACCCGACGGTTCACCGCTCAAACGCCATATCCTGCACCGCATCGCGCCGCAGCAGTGGCGTGAACATCAAATCAGCCGCTAGCCCTCGTGTAGCGTGCGTAAGCAGCTACTAAATTTATAGCGAAGCTACTGCGCCGGCAGCGCACCAAACCAGGCCTGCAGCTTCTCCCCATGCAAGGGTCTGCTGGCCAGATACCCCTGCATCACATCACAGCCCAGGCGGGTGATGACGTCGCGCTCGGCCTCGGTCTCCACTCCCTCGGCGGTCACTATCAAGTCCAGGCCGTGGCCCATTTCGGTCATGGCGCGCACCAGCTTTTGCGTGCCGGGCGACTGGTCGAGCTTGTCGATGAAACTGCGGTCAATTTTCAGTTCACTGACCGGCAGTTTTTGCAGATACGCCAGCGACGAATAGCCGGTGCCGAAGTCGTCAATCGACAGCGGTGTGCCAATTTCGCGCAGCGCATGCAGCAAGGCCACGCTGTGTGCCGGGTCGTCCATCAGACCGCTCTCCGTGATTTCCAGGCGCAGGCGTTGGGCGGGCACGCCGCTGGCCGCCACCATGCGGGCCACGCGGTCGGCAAACCCTTTGTGCTGCAGGTCGCGTGTGCTGACATTGACAGCAATGCTCAGTTCGGGATGCGTCGGTGCCCAATCTGCCAGCGTGCGCAAGGCTTCCGCCAGCATCCAGTTCGTCACCATCGTGATGTAGCCGGCCTGTTCGGCAAAAGGCACGAATTCGGCAGGCGACACAAAACCGCGCGTGGGATGCTGCCAGCGCACCAAGGCCTCTGCACCCACAGCCCGGCCGGTGGCCAATGAAAACTTGGGCTGCAGCCACATCTGCAACTGCGACGTAGCCACGGCCAGGCGCAAATCCGACAGCAAACTCAGATGGCCCAGACGCGCAGCCTCTTGTGCCTCGCTGTGCCAGGCATAGCCCATGGCGGCGCGCTTGGCGCTGTGCAGTGCCACTTCGGCATTGCGCAGCAGCGTGGCCACCGGCAGCGCCTTCGCTCCCTCCGGCGATGGGTCGCCGGAGTCGGCCAGGCCATAGGTCAATCCCAAGTCCACACTGTGGCCACTGCAGTGCACCGGCGCGCCCATGGCCTGCTCTATGTGCTCGCGCAGGGTCTCCACTGAGGTACGGTCAGGCGCACAAAAGGTCGCAGCAAAGCTGCCCCCAGACAGGCGTGCCACCACGGGACCCGGGCCAATCAAACCGTCCGCGGCAGCTTGCTGCAGCGCCAGACTGGCACGCAGCGCGGCTTGCTGGATCAACGCGTCGCCGGTACCGTATCCCAGGGTTTCGTTGATGGCCTTGAGCCGGGCCAGGTCCATCAATGCCAAACAGTTGGGGGGCTGGTCGGTGTCCGACAGAGGTTTGAACAGCGCGGTGCGGTTGGGCAAGCCGGTCAGCGGGTCGTGGAAGGCCAAGTGCGCAATGTCGCGTTCACGCTGGGCTACAGCATCGGTCATCGTGTTCAGCGCCTGGCCAACGCGGTCTACCTCCTCGGTGCGGGTCATGGGCACGTGGCGGCTGTAGTCTCCACTGGCAATACGCTGGGCCGCGCGTTCCAGTTTGGCCAAAGGCCCCACCACGCTGCGGGTGGTGCGCACGCCCAGCCACACCGCCAGTACCACTGCCAACACAGACAGGCCAGCCACCCACATGGCAACCTGGTCAAAGAGTTTCTGCGCTTCGTCCAGCCGGGTTTCGATGCGCTGGCGTTCACGCTGCAGCAGCGTGTTGGACTCCACCAGCATAGTCTTGAGTGCCGGCGTGACCCGCTCGTCCAACAGGCGCCAGGCGCCTTCGAGGTTGCCTGCCTCGATCTGATCGGCCGTGTCAATAAAGGCTTCGGCATACGCAGCCCGGCACTCCACCAGACGCCTGAGGTTTTGTGCCTGGTCATCATCGTGCAAATCATTGGCCAGCGACTCGACAATGCCGTCGATACGGCGGTTGCGCTCGTCCACATCGGCATATTCGGCCACGCGGTTTTCGCGCGGTGCGTTGATCAAGCGGATCAGCGCGTTGCCCACGCCCTCTGTCTGTAGCGTGAGGGCCTGCACCCGTAGCAGGCGCTGCATATCGCCTGTGGCAAAGCGTTGGGTGAAGCCGGTGATGCTGCGGATCTGGTACGTGGCCTGTGCCAAAGCCACCAGCATCAACACCACCAGCACGCCAAAGCCCAGGGCCAAGCGCCAGCCTATGCGCTGGGGCCACAGGCCTGACCAGCCGCGCTGGGGCACCGCGTCAGTTGGTTCGGCCTGCGCGGGTGTATGGGGCTTCATGGCTGCAGCACCGCCATGACCAGCCCGGTCTGCACTGCCAGGGGCAACCATTGGCCAAAATCCAGCTGTGGCGCGGCATCGAGTGCCTGCGCCAGGGACCCGCCCTGTAACAATACGTCCAAACTATCTCCCTCGCCCGCCAGCGCCAGCCGCACCCGCGGGCGCAAGCCAGCGCGCCACACGACTGCATCTTGGGCTTCGCCGCGGCGCAGTTGGACGCCGGCCTCCTGGAGGCTGGGGCTGCCATCCAGGTGCGCACCCACAATGCTGGCTACTGGCCAGCTGCTGCGCAGCACGGCGCTGCCCGGGGCGAGGCGCAATTGCAGGTGTTCGGGTGCGTGGGTGGTCAGCAGGGTCAAGGTGGTGAGATCGGGCTCAGCATCAGGCGCACCCGCGCAAACGTGCAGCGCCCATTCGACGCGCGCCACATCGGCCAGATACGGCTCGTCCTGCAGCTGCGCGCTCGTTTCCAGAAAACCGGCCAGGTCATCACCCCATTGGGCGACATCGCCACGCACGGGCGGCTGTGCGTGCCACAGCGCGCGGGCCAGGTCGGCAAAACCCGCGTCACCGATCAGTTGTGCCACCACAGGGTAAGCCGCTTGCAGCGCACTGTGGGCCAGCGCGTGGCCGTTGGCTTGGTAGACCTTTAGGCCTCTAGCCCCCGGATCATGTGCGTAAGCAGCTAGCGTTTTGATAGCGTCTCCTGCCGGCCAGGCCAGCAGGGCGTTTAGTAAAAGCTGCTGTTGCTGGGCCAGGCTGTTCACGTCCTTGCTCCCACAGCTTGTGCGCGGGCATGTTCGGCCTCGTCCAGCAGCACGTCCAGTGTCGGCACGTCGGAGTCCCATTCGATCAGCGTGGGCACGTCCGCCCCAAAACGCGCGAGCGCATGGCGATGCAACGCCCACACGGCGTCACAGACGCGGCTGCCATGGTCGTCGATGACGATGTCGCCGTGGGCGTCGCTGACGTGGCAATGGCCTGCCACATGCAGCTCGCCCACCACGTCGGCAGGAATCGCGTCCAACCAGTCGCGGCAGCTTTGCAGGGGGTCGGCCGCTTCGCCGTAACGGATGTGCGCATTCAGCGCATTGACGTAGATGTTGTTGACATCCACCAGCAACCGGCAGCCGGTGCGCCGCGCCAGGGTGGCCAGGAACTCGGCTTCCGTCCAGACCCGTTCGGTATCGGGAACGTTCCAGCGAAGGTAAGACGACAAATTTTCGACCATGAACACGCGCTGCAAACGGTCTTGCACCTGCTGCACATGGCTGCACAGCACATCCAGCGCTTCGGTCGTGAAGGGAATGGGCAGCAGGTCGGCACCATGGACCGCCTGGTCTTGAAAACTGCCCCGTGCAAAGCAGGCGTGGTCGCTGACACGTACCGGGTCTATGCGCTCTACCAGGCGCGCCAACTGGTCCAGATGCCAGGCATCCAGACCTGCGGCTGATCCTAAGGACAAGCCCACGCCATGCAGGCTGATCGGGTATTGGTTGCGCCCCTGCTCCAGTACGGCCAGGGCCGCACCACCGGGGGCAAAGAAATTCTCGGAGTGAACTTCGAGAAAGGCCAGCGCGGGCCGGCGTTGCAGCAGCTCAGCATAATGCGGATGCCGCCAGCCTATGCCCACCGCGCTCACGTTGGCCTTGCGGAAATGGCGATTTACTTCTTCGCGGACTTGGCTTCGTCCAGGGATAGACCCTTCATGTCCTTGCACGTGCCCTTGGCCACGTATTTCCATTCACCCTTGTCCATATCGACCTTGGACTGGCCGGCGCACGAGTGGGCACCGTTGATGCTGGAACAATCGTTCTGGCCGGCCTTGGCAACGCCAAAGCATTTCTCTTTGTCTTGCGCGGCGGCGGGCATGGAAGCCAGCGACAAGGACATCACAGCAGCTGCGGTGGCAGCGATCATGGCACGTTGCGTCATTTAGAAACTCCTAGAGTGACAGGTTAAAGTTCAACCAGTGGGCGCTTGCCGCATATGCACCAAGTCGCTGGTTAAGGATTAGTCTGGTGCACGTGACCATTCTTACAGGGTTATAGAAAAAAATCACCGTATGACCAGTTTTGAAGAACAGATCGTTACCCTGCGGGACTACCTGCTGAAGTTCGCACGCCTGCAATTGCGCAACGAGACCTGGGCCGAGGACGCGGTTTCGGAGACGGTGCTGGCCGCGCTGGCCAAGCCGCAGTCTTTTGGCAACCGGTCGCAGCTCAAGACCTGGCTGGTGGGCATTTTGAAGCACAAGGTCGTAGATGCCTTGCGCCACCACCACCGCGAGGTCAGCGGCCTGGAAGGCAACGACGATGACGACAGCAGGGCCGATCCGCTGGAGGCCATAGCCTTCAAGGCCGACGGCCATTTCGTCGAACAACCAGCCGATTGGGGCGATCCGGAGCAGCAGACCAGCAGCCAGCAGTTCTTCGTGATTCTGGAGACCTGCGCCGAAAAGCTGCCTGCCGCACAGGGCCGGCTGTTTCTGATGCGGGAGTGGCTGGAGCTCTCCAGCGAGGAAATTTGTAAGGAATTACAGCTGACTCCGACCAACCTGTATGTGCAATTGCACCGGGCCCGCCTGCGGTTGCGGGAGTGCCTGGAGCTCCATTGGTTCAAGAAAGCCAGCGCGTGATGTCGACGTCCTACCCTCTCAAAAGAACTTGCAAGGAAGTCACTGCCCTCGTGGTGGCCCGTGAAGACCGCCACCTCGGTCTGGCGGATCGTCTGGCGTTGCGCATGCACATGGCCATGTGCACCGCTTGCCCCCGGTTTGAACGCCAGATGTTGACAATGCGCAACGGTTTACGCGCATGGCGCAACTACGACGCTTCGGATGAAACTACCCGACCGTGATAGGCATCCCACAGGAACCGGCAAACACCGTCAACGCGCGGTTGAAATAAAAATTAGCCAAGTTGCCGAATTGCCAGCATAATGGTGTGGTATTGCCGAAAAAACGGCATACGGGTTTGCGGTGATTTACCAGTTTCGCGTCTGCTTTAAGTCTTCATTGGTTTGTTGATTGCGGGTTTGGACACCATCGCGTTTTGAGAGTTATTTTGAGGAGTCCTTACATGGGCAACAAACTTTACGTGGGCAACCTGCCCTATTCTTTCCGTGACGAAGACTTGCAACAAGCATTTGCAGCTTACGGTTCCGTTTCCAGCGCCAAAGTCATGATGGAACGTGACACTGGCCGTTCCAAAGGCTTCGGCTTTGTGGAAATGGGCAGCGATGCTGAAGCGCAAGCTGCTATCGGCGGCATGAACGGTCAACAATTTGGTGGCCGTGGTTTGGTCGTCAACGAAGCGCGTCCGATGGAAGCGCGTCCTCCCCGCACTGGCGGCGGCGGCTTTGGTGGCGGCGGTGGCGGCGGTGGTTACGGCGGCGGCGGTGGTGGCCGTAGCGGTGGCGGCGGTGGTGGTGGTTACGGCGGCGGCGCTGGCGGCGGTGGCCGTAGCGGCGGCGGCGGTGGTGGTGGTTACGGCGGTGGCCGTAGCAGCTACTAAGCAGCTACCCGGAGAATCTCTCCAATCAAAAAAGGGCCTCACGGCCCTTTTTTGTTGCCTGCACGGCAGTGATCAAGCTTCGGTAATGCGTTTCTTGCGCGGCCGGCCCGACAAGACCTTGTCGTACAGCCAGTTGGGCAACAGGCGCAAAGATTTGGCCACCACCCCCATTTGCCAAGGAATCACGCGGTAGCTGTCGCCGGCGGCGATGGTGTCAAAGGCCTTGTCGGCAAACACCTCGGCCGGCATCAAAAATGGCATTGAATACCGGTTGTGCTGCGTCAAAGGTGTGTCGATATAGCCGGGACTGATCGTCACGACCTGAACGCCGCTACCGCGCAACTCGCCGCGCAGGCTTTCACAATACGCAACGACCGCCGCCTTGCTGGCGCAATAGGCTCCGTGGCCAGGTAGGCCACGGATTGCCGCCACACTGCCGATGCCGACCAGCGCGCCCGAGCCACGGCGCAGCATGGGATCGATAAATGCATGGAAGGTAGCCGCCAGACCCACGTTGTTGATGGCGAAGGTACGCGCCATCACATCCAAGTCACCCCGCACCGCACTGTCCATCCCGATGCTGACGCCGGCATTGGCAATCACCACGTCGGGCACGCCCTGCTGCTGCAAGCACTGCTCGCTAGCCGCCACAATGCTCTCCACAACGGCTACGTCGGCACCGTAGATGCGATAACGCGCGGGCTCCAGCCCCTGCTTGACCGCCCAGGCTTGCATCTCTTCGGTGCGCCGCGCCACCAGCGCAAGCGAATAGCCCGCCTGGTAGTAGCGCCAGGCCAGGGCTTGGCCGATACCGCTGGATGCACCGGTGACAAAAAGCAGTTGGGACACGGATGGCCTCCTGGGTATCGTTATTTCGCTGCAGGCGCAATGGTGGCTCGGACGCGCCCAGTCAACTGCAGTATCTGCTCCACATTGTCAAAATCCATGCGATCGGCAGAAAACCGGTCGCTACCCCGCAAAAACTCCACCGGCAGGTGGGATCGAATGCGTTCCGTGTGCAAAAAGGCGTGCAAAAACTCGCCCCGGTACTCCATGCGCGGAGCCGTGTTGCCTGGCTGACTGGCATCGCCCTCGCGCACCACAACCGCGCCACCCGTCAACTGAAGTTCGGAAGAGTCCTCATTGGTCAGCCCGCGCTGTGCCGTAGCGGTGGTAACCCGCCCCTGTTCGTCCACAGAACGGACGCGGATATTGTCCACTTCCAGCCATTGGGTGTCGGGGTAATGGCGCGCCTTGGCGCCCCACATTTCGGTGCGGACGCGACCCAGCCCATCGAAGGTACGCACCGAAAAGTTTTCCATGAAGTAATCGGGCTCGTGCTTAACCGCGCGTGCCACCGCCGGGCCGCTGGTCGGCGGCGTGCTGCGCACCAGCCAGTAGGTGCCGAGCGCCAAAAAGCCCATGGACACCAGCGGAAAGTACAGCAAGGACTTGTCCCACGCGTCGCGCAACACTTGCATCATTGCGCGTACCGCTCCAGCAAATCCACATAGCGACCACTGGCAACGAGCAGCAGGTCGCAAAACTCGCGCGCGGCACCGTCACCGCCGCGGTTGGCCGTCACATAGTGCGCCACAGCCAGCACCTCCCGATGCGCGTTGGCAGGGGCGCAAGCAAACGCACTGCGGCGCATGACGGGCAAATCGGGCCAGTCGTCGCCCATCGCGGCGGCCTGGCTCCAGTCGAGCCCCATGGCGGCCAGGGTTTGCTCAGCTGCAGGTTGTTTGTCTTCGGTACCGTAGTAGGCATGCTGCACGCCCAGCGCCTGCAGACGCACGCGCAGCGGCTTGGAGTCGCGCCCGGTGATCACCACCGGCGTGATGCCACCCTGTTGCAGCAGTTTGACACCGTGGCCATCCAGCGTGTTGAAGCACTTCAGGGTTTCGCCAGCTTCAGAAAACAGCAGGCCGCCATCAGTCAGCACACCGTCCACGTCGAAAAACGCCACTTTGATACCTTGGGCCTTGAGCAACAAGGCCGGATCGAAATGCAAGGCAGGCGCAAGCGCCGGCAGGCCCAGTTTGGGCGTGAAGGCGCCTTCGGTGGGCAATGGCTCAGTCTGTAGCGAAGCTTGGGGGCTTGTCATATGACCTTCGCCCGCATCAGGTCGTTGCTGTTGAGCGCGCCGCATAGGCATCCATCGGCATCCACAACCAGCAACAAGGTAACCCGCTTGGCCTCCATGATCTCGGCAGCATCCACGGCCAAGGCTTGAGGACCTACGGTGTAGGGTGAACGGTGCATCACGTCCTGCGCCGTCTTCGCCCGCAAATCTATCCCCTGCTCCACCAGGCGGCGTAAATCGCCATCGGTAAAAATACCCACTACGTGGTTGTCTGCACCAACAACCGCAGTCGCACCCAAGCCCTTGGCACTCATCTCGCGCATCAGGGCACTGAAATTGGCATTGGGCGGCACACTTGCCACCGCATCACCAGAACGCATCACGTCGCTGACATGGGTCAGCAGCTTGCGGCCAAGTGCCCCACCGGGGTGGGAACGCGCAAAGTCTTCAGCCCGAAAGCCGCGCGCATCCAGCAGGGCTACGGCCAATGCATCGCCCAGCGCAAGTTGGGCTGTAGTGCTTGCGGTGGGTGCCAGATTCAGCGGACAGGCCTCCTTGTCGACCGCGCTGTCCAGCCAAACATCGGCGTGCTGGGCCAGTGTGGAGTCCTGCCCGCGGGTCATGGCAACAATCGGCGCACCCAGGCGTTTGAGCGCCGGCAGGATAGCCGCTATCTCGTCCGATTCGCCCCGATAGGAGATCATCAGCACCAGATCCACGGCGGTGATCATGCCCAGGTCGCCATGGCTGGCCTCGGCCGGGTGAACGAACATGGCGGGCGTTCCGGTCGATGCCAGCGTCGCTGCGATCTTGCGACCGATGTGCCCGCTCTTGCCCATGCCCATCACCACGACGCGGCCCTTGACCGACAGAATCAGCTCCACGGCCTGCGCAAAGGATGGACCCACCCGGCTCTTAAGACCCAACACAGCGGCGGCCTCGATGTCGAAGGTCTCATGCGCCAGCGCAATCGCTCGGTCGGCTGAGGCGGCGTTGTGGCGCTTGGCGGGTTCGGTCATGCAGGCATTTTATAGACGCGCACGGCTCTTGCTAGTATCGAGCCATGACCGGACTGGAAATTACGCTTCTCTATCTGCTGGCCGCAGTGCTAGGGGTCGTCACCTGCCGCTACCTGCAGCTCCCGCCCATGCTGGGCTATCTGGCGGTCGGTGTTGCAGTGGGCCCGAATGCGCTAGGGCTTTCGCAGGACTCTGCAAGCGTGCTACACGTCGGCGAATTCGGCGTGGTGTTCCTGATGTTTGTCATCGGACTGGAGTTCAACCTGCCCAAGCTGCGTGCCATGCGCCAGCACGTGTTTGGCCTGGGCTTGCTGCAGGTAGCGGTCACGATCTCAGTGGCCACGCTGGTCACGCTGGGGCTGGCTGCGGCCCTGCCCGCAACCCTGGGCATGTCTTGGCAGGCGGCACTGGCGCTGTCCTGTGCATTGGCCATGAGCAGCACCGCCATTGTGGTCAAGCTGATGGTGGAGCGCCTGGAGCGCGAGTCCGAACACGGCAAACGGGTCATGGGCGTGCTGCTGTTTCAAGATCTGGCGGTCGTGCCGCTACTGGTGCTGATCCCCGCGCTGGGTGCATCCGCTGAGCAACTGGCTGGCGCCCTGGCGCTGGCCGCCCTCAAAGCCACAGTGCTGATCACGGTGCTGCTGGTCGGCGGCCAGCACGTCATGCGCCGCTGGCTGACCATCGTGGCTCGGCGCAAGAGCGAAGAGCTGTTTGTGTTGAACCTGCTGTTCATCACACTGGGCCTGGCGTGGTTGACCGAGATGGCCGGGTTGAGCCTCGCGTTGGGTGCCTTCATCGCCGGCATGCTGATCTCGGAGACCGAATTCAAACACCAGGTCGAAACCGACATCCGTCCGTTCCACGATGTGCTGCTGGGGCTGTTCTTCATCAGCATTGGCATGCTGCTGGACTGGCGACTGGTACTGGAGCGCTGGCCCCTGGTCTTGATGTTGCTGGTGGTACCCACACTGTTCAAGGCGGCCCTGGTTACGGGCTTGTCCAAATTTCTCGGGGCCAGTTCGGGCGTCTCGTTGCGCACCGGTCTGTACCTGGCGCAGGCAGGTGAATTCGGCTTTGTGCTGCTCACTCTGGCGCAGGCCAATTCCCTGGTCCCTCCCGCGCTGCTCAATCCGATACTGGCCAGCATGGTGTTGTCGATGCTGGCCACCCCGTTCATCATCATGTACAGCAACCGCATCGTCATGAAGCTGGTGTCCAGCGAATGGCTGCTGCAGTCCCTGCAGATGACGACCATTGCGCGCAAGTCCATCAACGCCAACCGGCACGTCATCATCTGCGGCTACGGCCGCTGCGGCCAAAATCTGGCCAAGATGCTGGAGGGCGAAGGCATTCCCTACATCGCGCTGGATCTGGACCCCGACCGCGTGCGCCAGGCCGCCGCCGCCGGTGATTCTGTGGTGTTTGGAGACGCGGCAAGGCTGCAGGCCCTGGTCGCAGCGGGCCTGGCCCGTGCCAGTGCAGTCGTCATCACCTACCTCGACGTGGCGGGCGCCTTGAAAACGCTGAGCCACACCCATGCACATGCACCGCAGGTGCCGGTCATTGTGCGCACCCAGGACGACCTGAGCCTGGAAGTGCTGCAGGCCGCGGGGGCGACCGAGGTCGTGCCCGAAACCATTGAAGGTTCGCTGATGCTGGCCAGCCATGCGCTGGCTCTGGTGGGGGTGCCGATGCGCCGGGTGATACGCATCGTGCAGGACCAGCGCGATGCCCGCTACAACCTGCTGCGCGGTTTCTTCCGTGGTGCCGACGATGACTCGGTCGACGAACTGCATTACGACCGCCTGGCCACGCTGTCCATTCCTGCAGATGCGAAGGCGATCGGTCGCACGCTGGACTCCTTTGCGCTGCACACGCAGGAGGTACGCGTCGTCAGCCTTCGCCACGCCGACGGTAAACGGGGCGTTGTCGATGGCAAGGCTGCGCTACAGGCGGGGGACACGCTGGTTCTGTCCGGCAAGGCAGAAGCTCTGGCAGTCGCCGAGCAAAAAATCCTCAAAACCTAGTTTCACCGGTGGACACACCGGGAGCACAATGCAGACTGCCGCGGCGTGCGGCGCCCTTCCCTACGACCATGCAAGACATCAGCATCAACCAGTACCTGAGAAACCATATCCGCACCGTGCCGGACTGGCCCGCGCCGGGCGTGCAGTTTCGCGATATCACTCCGCTGCTACAAGACGCCAAGGTGTTTCGCGTGCTGATCGACGCGTTTGTGCACCGCTACATGGACGCCCACATGCGGCCCGACGTGGTGGCGGGGCTGGACGCACGTGGTTTCATCCTGGGCGCGGTGGTCGCCTACGAACTCAATGTCGGCTTCGTTCCCATCCGCAAAAAAGGCAAGCTGCCGTTCACGACTGTCGAAGAAACCTACGAACTGGAATACGGCAGTGCAACGGTGGAGCTGCACACCGACGCCGTCAAGGCCGGTGACCGTGTGCTGCTGATCGACGATCTGATCGCCACGGGCGGCACGATGATGGCTGGCAAGAAACTGCTGGAAAAGCTGGGTGCCAGCGTCATGGAAGGCGCCGCCATCGTGGACCTCCCCGAACTGGGCGGTTCGCAGAAGCTACGCGATTCAGGCCTGCCGCTGTTTACGTTGCTGGATTTCAGCGGGCATTGAAGCCATACCCAATGGGCGAGCGTGGGGGCAAACATCTCCCGCCGGGCCGCCCCAAGGGGAATTAGCCCCCTCGGGGGGCAGCGACCCGCGCAGCGGTGGAGCGTGGGGGCAATAGCCCTACAAATCGCCATATTGGGTTCCACTCAATGGCGATGGGCGGTCGTCCAGCTCGGTGTCATCAAAGGTGGGCACGGGCGCCGGATTGCGTCGACCGGACTTGACGATTTCCCCGGGCGCCGACAAAGGTGCAGGTGCTGCAACGGAGGCTAGCGCTTGCTTGAACGCCACGACCTCCTCAGGGTGCAGCGGTTCGTAGGCTGGTTTGGGCGGTGATGCTGGCACGCTGGGTTCTAGCTTTTTGGCAGCCAGTGGCACCGAGGGTGCTGATGTATTCGCGCTCACGCGCGACAAACCTGCTGTGACATGCTCGTTGACCCGCCAGTAGACGGCGGTCACCAAAATATCGTGCCGGGCTTTCGCATGTTGGGCAATCAAGCCCTCGATCTCTGCCAGGCGCGCCGTCTCCCCGGCATATTGCCGCGCCATATCCATCATGATCAGATACTGGCGCCCCCGGGAATCCAGCGATAAGACCTTGAATTTGTAGGTTGAAGACAACACCCCGGCGCGGATCATGGCTTCCCGGACTACGGAGTACAACAACTCCCGGCGCTCCAGCCGCTCGTTTTTGCGGTTGGCCGCGCTCCCCGGCGCCACTACGGACAACCGGCCCCGCGGTTTGCCAGACGCACTGAACGGAACGGTTGCGTCCACGTGGCCCAGGCCAGAACTCTCCATGGACCCCGGTTGGACGGGGGGCGGCTTCTTCGCAAACCAGTTTAGGAGCGACATACTTTTTTGCTTTCGGGGGCCACAACAAAAACAGTGTAAGCCAGCTACTTCCCAATGCAAAATTTAGAAAAAATGACGCCCAGGAGGTCATCGGACGAGAATGCGCCGGTAATTTCGCTAAGAGCGTTCTGCCCTAGCCGCAATTCCTCGGCCAGCAAATCCGGCGACTGGTCCTGCGCGGCCAGATGCTGCGCGGCTAGGTCAAGGTGCGCGTCGACCCGGCGCAAAGCATGGATATGCCGCTCCCGTGCAATGAACACGCCGCCGCTGGACACCTGCCAACCGGCCGCAGCCAGCAGGGCGCTGCGCAAACTGTCCAGCCCCAGGCCGGTCTTCGCAGATAGCGCTATTCCGGTTTGTGGGCTGGCAAGAGGCGCCGCATCGGCCTTGTTCCAGACATCGATCACCGGCACCTTGCTTGAGAGTTTCTGGCCTATAGCCCTCGTGATTTCTGCATCTTCCGCTATGTAATCAATAGCATTCGAACGGGTCAGGTCGTGCAGGAACACCAACGCATCCGCCCCTTCTATGGCCTCCCAAGCACGCGCGATGCCAATCTTCTCCACATCATCGTCGCTGTGGCGCAGGCCGGCCGTATCGACAACATGAATGGGCACGCCTTCTATCTGTATGGTCTGCTGCACCTTGTCGCGCGTGGTACCGGCAATAGGCGTGACGATGGCCAGTTCGGCACCCGCCAGCGCATTGAGCAGCGACGACTTGCCAGCATTGGGCTGGCCAGCGATGACCACGGTAATACCTTCGCGCAGCAGCGCGCCCTGCGACGCCTTTTGCAACACCGTGTGCAAACCCTGTTGCAGGCGCACCAACTGCCCCTTGGCATCGGACTTCTCCAGAAAATCGATCTCTTCCTCGGGGAAGTCCAGCGTGGCTTCCACCAGCATACGCAGGTGGATCAGCGCGTCGCGCAAGGTGTGGATTTCGCGCGAAAAAGCGCCGGACAAGGACTGCGTGGCACTGCGGGCCGCCGCCTCGGTGCTGGCGTCGATCAGATCGGCAATCGCCTCGGCCTGCGCAAGGTCGATCTTGTCATTCAGAAAAGCGCGCTCGGAAAACTCGCCCGGCTGGGCGATCCGCATGCCGCTCAGATAACTGCGCCCCATCGCAGGGTCCACATCCAACGCGGCCTCCAGGCAACGCGCCAACAGCAATTGCAAAACCACCGGCCCACCATGGGCCTGCAACTCCAGCACGTCCTCGCCGGTAAAGGAATGGGGACCGGGGAAGAGAAGTGCCAATCCCTGGTCCAGCGGGACGCCATGGCGGTCGTTAAACGGAAGGTAAGTTGCCTCGCGTGGCCGCAGGGTACGCCCCAACAGGTGCGCCGCCCAAGGCCCCAGGTTTTTGCCACTGACCCGCACAATCCCGACGGCACCACGCCCGGAGGCGGTCGCAATGGCGGCTATTGGATCGTTGTGACGTGCGAGCATCGGGGGAGTTTATGCCAGGGATACCGTGGAGCCGGCTATGCCGGGCCACAGGTATCGCCCCCTGGGGGGAGGCGCCGCAGGCGCTTCGGGGGGTTAACTAAATTTGGGCAGATTGAACTGCGGCGGCACACCCATGCGGGTATTGATGATCCACTGCTGCACGATGGACAGGATGTTGTTGGTAATCCAGTACAACACCAAGCCAGCCGGAAAGAAGAAGAACATCACGCTGAAGATCAGCGGCATGAACCACATCATCTTGGCCTGCATGGGGTCCGGCGGTGTGGGGTTCAGCGCGGTCTGCAACAGCGTCGTCAAGGTCATGACCAGGGGCAGGATGAAGAACGGATCGGGCGACGACAAATCCTTGATCCACAAGATCCACGGCACATTGCGCATTTCCACGCTGGACAACAGCACCCAATACAGCGCAATGAACACCGGGATCTGGATCATGATGGGGAAGCAACCACCCATGGGATTGACCTTTTCCTCGCGGTAGATGCGCATCATCTCCTGCTGCATCTGCTGCGGGTTGTCTTTTAGGCGTTCACGCATTTCAGTGATCTTGGGATTGACCGCCTTCATCTTGGCCATGCTGGCATAGGCCTTGGCATTGAGCCAGTAGAACGCCATCTTCAGCAGTACCACAAGTGCCACGATGGACCAGCCCCAGTTCTGGATGAAGCCATGCAGCTTGTCGAGCAACCAGTAAAGTGGCTTGGCCAGAATCGTCAACCAGCCGTAGTCCTTAACCAGTTCCAGACCGGGGGCCAGCTTTTCCAGCATGGTTTCCTGTTGCGGTCCAGCAAAGAACTTGGCCTCGATCACCTTGGTCGTGTCGGGCGCAATTGCCTCGGGGGCAGTGATCATCGTCGCGCGGTAGCAGCAATCGCCAACCGCAGAACCAATGTCTACGCCGTCCACCGAGATCGTGCGCTGCACGCCTTCCGGCAGCATCCACGCGCTGGCAAAATAATGCTGCACCATGGCCACATAACCGTCCGCGGACTGCTTCTCGTAATCAGCCTTCTTCTTCTTGATGTCGGCGAACTCGACCTTTTGATATTTCTTGGCCGCCGTATACACAGCGGGTCCTGTGAACGTGGAGTAGAACGAGGACTCACCGGGCAACTTATTGCCGTCTCGCACCAGCTGCAAGTACAACTGAGGGGACAACGGTGCATTGGACACATTGGTCAGCTCATGCTTGACAGCCATGTCGTAGGCGCCGCGGCGCAGTGTGTAGGTTTTGACCAGCTTTATGCCGCCCACGTCAGCGGACGTGAACTTCAACACCATATCAGCGTCGCCTTCCTTCAGAGCACGCGCACCGCTGAACACCATGGGGGTCTTGTGCGTCGGGAACGCGCCGGCAGCACTGCCGCCAATCACGCCGGTTTGCGCCCAGTAGACCCTATCCTTGCTATCGTCCAGCAGCACAAAATTCTTGGTCTTGTCCGCCATGTCGGTGTGCTGAAGGAACTCGCTGCGCACCAGCGATCCGCCCTCGGTATCGAAGGTCAGCTTCATCACATCGGTAGTGACCTCGATGCGTTCCCTGGGCGCCGCAGGCGTAGCGACCGGAGCCGCTACATTGCCGCCAGGGGCGGCCGCGACATTGCCAGCCGCAGCCGGTGCGGCACTGGGCACACCGGCGGTGTTGCCGGCGCCAGGCACAGGGGCCGACGAAGCAGCAGCAGGCGCCACCTGGGAGGCGGGGCTAGGGAAGAACGTGGCCTTCTTGCCGTTGTGCACCTGCCACTGGTCCCACAGCATCACCATGGAAAAGCCAAAGATCACCCACAAAATGGTGCGGCGAATATCGTTCATGAAGGTTTCTTTTCAGAGGGAGAAGAGATTAGCCGGGTAAAGAGCCGGGGGGGTTCAACAGGCACGGGATCAACACCGCCCGCGCACCAGGGATGGCAGCGCCCGATGCGCGACACAGTAAGACAGCTGCCGGCAGCCGCGCCATGGGTTTGCAAAGCCTGCAGCGCATAGACCGAACAAGTGGGCTCAAAACGGCAAGCCGAGCCCAACCAAGGGCTCAAGAAAACGCGGTAGGCCTTTACGATGGCCACAAGCAGCGCTTGCATCATAGTGACAAGGCTGCGGGAGTTGCAGATGGTGCCGCGGGTAGGCGCGAAAACAGTTGCTGCAATTCGGCCCGCACGGCTGCTTTGAGCGCGTCAGAACTGGCGCTAACAAACTGGCCGCGATCAAACGTCGCGCGCAGCCGTACAAGGTGCGCACGCGGGGTTAGCATGGGCTCGAAATCAGCACTCACGTTGTAGATCTGGCGTTTGATGGCATTGCGCGTGACGGCACGTTTGGCCCACCGCTTGGGGACCATGGCACCCAACCACACCGCAGATTTCGGAAACAAGGCAGGTAGCGCCACACCGTGTGCCACCGCCGCAGGCGATTCCAACGCACAACAATGCAAAGCAAAGTGCGCTGTTTTGGCAAGTGTTTGACCTGCCAAAACCGCCTGGAACTGGGGCCGTGTCTTCAATCGATGCACGGTGGTATCACACCAAACCCGCGCACCAGCAATGCCTTAGGGTGCATGTACTGGATCGAAGTGGCCCGCCCAGGTTTCTTAGACAGCCAGGCGCTTGCGACCCTTGGCGCGGCGTGCGTTGATCACAGCGCGGCCACCACGGGTCTTCATGCGGACCAGGAAGCCGTGGGTACGGGCGCGGCGGATTTTGGAAGGTTGGTACGTGCGTTTCATTTGGAATTCCTAACAGGCTCAGTTCTGATCCGGCCCCTCGTGTCCATACATATCCGTGAGACAAAAGGAACAGATCTCGGTCAAATCGCCCTGAACACAATCAGGGCAGCCATCGATTATCGCAAATTTTCTGAGCGTGGGCAACACCTTACGATCGGAACACGGCGTAAAGCTGTAAGTTCGCAGTATCCATAAAAATTGTGGATAAGGTTTTGATAATTTACAATCCACGGCGCAGCAGCAAACAACTATCCACAGAAGCTGAAAAGAATAATGCCCGAGGGAAACCCCACCAACCACGCCCTGTCTCCGGGCCTGGACATAGGCCAAAGTCTTTGGCAAAGCTGTATTGACCAACTGGCCCAGGAACTGCCCGAGCAGCAGTTCAACACCTGGATCAAACCCCTGAGCGCGCAGGTGCAAGAGGACTTTTCAAAAGTCACGATTTTCGTCGCCAACCGCTTCAAGCTCGATTGGGTGCGCGCGCAATACAGTACCCGCATCGCTGCCATGCTGGAAAAAATGTATGGCCAGCCTGTGCTTGTTGAGTTAGCGATTACTCCGCGGGAAGCCATTGCCAGAACAACAGTTACACCGCAAGCAACTGAAATGGTTGCGGCCGAGGAGAGCGTTTCTACCGGCGAGCCAACACCACCCGGTTTACCCAAAAACCGCCTCAACGGATCACTGACCTTTGAGAATTTGGTCGAAGGTACTGCCAACCGCATGGCCCGTGCCGCCGCCATGCATGTGGCCACCATTCCCGGACATTTGTACAACCCCTTGTTCATCTATGGTGGCGTGGGTCTGGGCAAGACCCACTTGATGCATGCCGTGGGCAACCGGCTACTGGCAGACAAGCCCGGCAGCAAGGTTCTATACATACACGCTGAGCAATTCGTGTCGGATGTGGTTAAGGCCTACCAGCGAAAGACTTTTGACGAATTCAAAGAGCGTTACCACTCGCTGGATTTACTGCTGATCGACGATGTGCAGTTTTTTGCCAACAAAGACCGCACCCAAGAGGAGTTCTTTAACGCCTTCGAGGCCTTGCTGGCCAAAAAGTCACACATTGTGATGACCAGCGACACCTATCCCAAGGGCTTGACCGACATCCACGAGCGCCTGGTTTCGCGCTTTGATTCGGGCCTGACGGTTGCGATCGAGCCGCCAGAACTGGAAATGCGGGTCGCGATTCTCATCAACAAAGCCCGTGTAGAGGGCTCGGAAATGCCAGAAGAGGTGGCTTTCTTCGTTGCCAAAAACGTGCGCTCCAACGTGCGCGAGTTGGAAGGCGCGCTGCGCAAAATCCTGGCCTACTCCCGCTTCAACCAGAAGGAAATCTCCATCCAGCTGGCCCGAGAGGCGCTTCGGGATCTGCTGTCAATCCAAAACCGGCAGATTTCGGTGGAAAACATCCAGAAAACGGTTGCCGACTACTACAAGATCAAGGTCGCCGACATGTACTCCAAGAAGCGCCCGGCCAGCATTGCACGCCCGCGCCAGATTGCGATGTACCTGGCCAAAGAGCTGACACAAAAAAGTCTTCCAGAGATTGGAGAATTGTTTGGCGGCCGAGACCACACGACGGTGCTGCACGCCGTGCGCAAAATCGGCGGTGAACGCCAGCAGATGACCGAACTGAACCAGCAATTGCACGTGCTGGAGCAGACACTCAAAGGTTAATCACGAATAAAACGCCAAAGCGCCTAAATCAGGGCCCAAAACTGGGAAAATGGCGAGATTTTAGAAAAATTAGGTACCGGGGCTGAGGGTGCCACAACAGATATATCAAAGAAGAGGTAGACATGATCGTATTGAAGGCAACGCAGGACAAGGTCCTATCGGTACTGCAGTCCGTGGCCGGTATTGTGGAGCGTCGCCACACCCTGCCTATTCTTGCCAACGTACTGGTTCGCAAAACAGGCGCCTCGCTGCAAGTCACCACCAGCGATCTCGAAATCCAGATTCGCACCACGGCCGAACTGGGCGGCGACACCGGCAACTTCACGACCACGATCGGCGCCCGCAAGTTGATCGACATCCTGCGCACCATGCCATCGGACCAGACTGTGTCGCTGGAGTCCAGCCAGAGCAAGATCATCCTCAAAGGCGGCAAAAGCAAATTCACATTGCAGACCATGGCGGCCGAAGACTTTCCGCTGGTGCAGGAGTCTGCTAATTTTGGCCCCGTGTTCAGCGTGCCACAAAAGACATTGAAGAGCCTGTTGAGCCAGGTGTCGTTTGCAATGGCCGTGCACGACATCCGTTACTACCTCAACGGCATCCTGTTTGTCGCCGAAGGCAAGCAGTTGAGCCTGGTGGCCACCGACGGCCACCGCCTGGCATTCGCCTCCGCCACACTGGACGTGGAAGTACCTAAACAAGAAGTGATTCTGCCGCGCAAAACCGTGGTCGAACTGCAGCGCTTGCTGTCCGACGCCGAAGGCGCGATCGAGATGCAGTTCGCCAACAACCAGGCTAAGTTTGTGTTTGACGGCATGGAGTTCGTCACCAAGCTAGTCGAAGGCAAGTTCCCCGACTACAACCGCGTCATTCCCAAGAACCACAAGAACAGCATCACGCTGGGCCGCGATGCCTTGTTGAAGACTTTGCAACGCACCGCCATTCTGACCAGCGACAAGTTCAAGGGCGTGCGCCTGAACATTGACCCCGGCAGCCTGCGTGTCGCATCCAACAATGCCGAACAGGAAGAGGCCGTAGACGAGCTCGACATCGACTACGGCGGCGACAGCATCGAGATCGGTTTCAACGTGACCTACCTGATCGACGCGCTGGCCAATATGAGCCAGGACATGGTGAAACTGGAACTGTCGGACGGCAACAGCTCGGCACTGTTCACAATTCCCGAGAACGCAACCTTCAAGTATGTTGTGATGCCGATGAGAATTTAACGCTACAAAAGACGTAGCGCCATACGACGCAAACCCCCGGCTTCCCGGGGGTTTGGTCATTAAAGAATCGAGAGAAAGCAAGCCATGACCGAAGAAAACAAAGCCCCTGTACCCGCTGAAAACGCAAGCGATTCAGTGAACACTGGCGAAAGTGGCGCGGACAGCTCCAACTTCCAGCCCACGATTGACACCAACCAGGCCGGTGCAACCGAAGCATATGGTGAAGGCTCGATCCAGATCCTGGAAGGCCTGGAAGCCGTGCGCAAGCGCCCTGGCATGTACATCGGCGACACCTCTGACGGAACCGGCCTGCACCACCTCGTTTTCGAAGTCGTGGACAACTCCATCGATGAATCGCTGGCTGGCCATTGCGACGACATCCTGGTCACCATCCACTCGGACAACTCCATCAGCGTCGTCGACAACGGCCGCGGCATCCCCACCGGCGTGAAGATGGACGACAAGCACGAGCCCAAGCGTTCGGCCGCCGAAATCGCACTGACCGAATTACACGCGGGCGGCAAGTTCAACCAGAACAGCTACAAAGTCTCAGGCGGTTTGCACGGCGTGGGCGTGAGTTGCGTGAATGCGCTGTCCAAAATGCTGCGCCTGACGATCCGCCGCGACGGCAAAGTGCATGTCATGGAGTTCAGCAAGGGCTTTGTGCAGAACCGCATCGTCGAGACCGTGAACGGCGTTGAAGTGTCCCCGATGAAGGTGATTGGCGAAACCGAAAAACGCGGTACCGAAGTGCACTTCTTGCCCGATCTGGAAATCTTCCAGACCAACTCCGACTTCCACTACGAAATTCTGAGCAAACGCTTGCGCGAACTGAGCTTCCTGAACAATGGCGTCAAGATCCGCCTCAAGGACGAGCGCAGCGGCAAGGAAGACGACTTCTCGGGCGCCGGCGGCGTCAAGGGTTTTGTGAACTTCATCAACAAGGGCAAGACGGTGTTGAACCCCAACATCTTCCACGCCATGGGCGACCGCCAGAGCGACCAGCAGACCAACATCGGTGTCGAAGTAGCGATGCAATGGAACAGCGGCTACAACGAGCAGGTGCTGTGCTTCACCAATAACATCCCCCAGCGTGATGGCGGCACCCATTTGACCGGCCTGCGCGCGGCGATGACCCGCGTCATCAACAAATACATCGACGAATCCGAGATCGCCAAAAAAGCCAAGGTTGAAGTTACTGGTGACGACATGCGCGAAGGCCTGACCTGCGTGTTGAGCGTCAAGGTGCCGGAGCCCAAGTTCAGCAGCCAGACCAAAGACAAACTGGTTTCCAGCGAAGTCCGCGGCCCGGTGGAAGACATCGTCAGCAAACTGTTGGCCGATTACCTGCAAGAGCGCCCGAACGACGCCAAGATCATCGTCGGCAAGATCATCGAAGCGGCCCGCGCCCGAGAAGCGGCCCGCAAGGCCCGCGACATGACCCGCCGCAAAGGCGTGCTAGACGGCATGGGCCTGCCCGGCAAGCTGGCCGACTGCCAGGAGAAAGACCCGGCGATGTGCGAAATCTACATCGTCGAAGGTGACTCCGCCGGCGGCTCCGCCAAGCAGGGTCGCGACCGCAAATTCCAGGCCATTCTGCCCCTGCGCGGCAAGATTCTGAACGTGGAAAAAGCCCGTTACGAGAAGCTGCTGACCAGCAATGAAATCCTGACATTGATCACCGCGCTGGGCACCGGCATCGGCAAGGCCGGTGGCACCACAGGCAACGACGACTTCAACGTCGCCAAGCTGCGCTACCACCGCATCATCATCATGACCGATGCCGACGTGGACGGCGCCCACATCCGCACGCTGCTGCTGACTTTCTTCTACCGCCAGATGCCCGAGCTGGTCGAACGCGGCCACATCTATATCGCACAGCCACCGCTGTACAAAGTCAAGGCGGGCAAGGAAGAGTTGTACCTGCAAGGCGCGGGCGACCTGGACAACTTCCTGCTGCGCATTGCGCTGGTCAATGCGTCCGTGTTTACCGGTGGACCCAATGGCACCACGATATCTGGCGACACGCTGACTACGCTGGCGCGCAAGCACCAGGTGGCCCAAGCGGTGATTGCCCGCTTGAAGAACTTCATGGATGCCGAGGCCCTGCGCTCGGTCGCCGACGGTGTGGCACTGAACCTGGACACCGTGGCCGACGCCGAAGTGTCTGCCGCCGCACTCCAAGCCCGCTTGCCCGACGCCGAAGTGGCCGGTGAATTCGATGAACGCAACGACAAGCCCATTCTGCGCATCAGCCGCCGCCACCACGGCAACGTCAAGAGCAGCGTGTTGACGCAAGACTTTGTACACGGCGCAGACTACGCTGCATTGGCCGAAGCCGCCAACACCTTCAAGGGCTTGCTGAGTGAAGGTGCCCGCGTCATGCGCGGTGAAGGCGAACGCCAGAAGGAAGAAAAGGTTAGCGACTTCCGCGAAGCCATGGCCTGGTTGATCACCCAAGCCGAAAACGCGACCAGCCGCCAGCGCTACAAGGGACTGGGAGAAATGAACCCCGCCCAGCTATGGGAAACCACGATGGACCCCACGGTGCGTCGCCTGCTGCGTGTGCAGATCGACGATGCCATCGAAGCCGACCGCGTGTTCACGATGCTGATGGGCGATGAGGTGGAACCCCGCCGCGAATTCATCGAAACCAACGCGTTGCGCGCTGGCAATATCGATATTTGATCAACCAACACCACCCGACCCCGCACACTGGTCGGGCAAGAAAAAAGGGCTGCAACTGCAGCCCTTTTTATTGGTTTTTAGCGGCGCGGCGTCATCGGCCCGCGGCCTTCGATGTGGCGGAAGTTGATACGGCCCTTGCTCAGGTCGTACGGGGACAACTCCAGCGACACCTTGTCACCCGCCAGAATACGGATGTGGTTCTTGCGCATCTTGCCTGCGGAATAGGCAATCAGTTGGTGGCCGTTGTCCAGCGTCACACGGAAACGCGTATCGGGCAGCACTTCGTTCACAACGCCCATCATCTCGATCAAGTCTTCTTTAGCCATGGTGTGGTACTCCTGTAAAACTGAATTCAGTGTGGGCGTGTAACGTCACGCACCCAATCGATTCCCTGTGCAATGGCGTAGCGTGCTGCCGCGTCGTGCGAGGGAAACTCATCGTGGAATCGCATCACACGATCGGTGGAAGCGCTACCGCTGCCGCTGGCAATGGAAACCTGTGCGGCATACTGCCCACATGGTAATTGACGGGGGCAGGCTGCAATGCGGTATTTGCCCATAGTAATGGGCGTTTCTTTTATTGTTGTCGTAAAAATCATCAAAATCAAACATGCGCGTAGGCAAAAGGCCCATGGCGCGGGGAAGCAAATTGGCATGCCCTCATGCCGAGGGTCCCTTCTCGTCCAATCAACACACCATTCACGAAGAATCGCAGGTCGGATTACTCGCCATAGCAGGGGCGAAGTCGACAGAGGGGAAAAAAGCCACCAGTCCGTGGGATGACTGGCGTGACCGCAGTTGAGGGGCTGGACTGGTAACCCCTCTGCCGGGGGCGTTCGCGCCATCCATGGTGGTAGACGTACGTGACCAATCGCCAATTGCGACTCCCGAATATACCACGTTCTGAAAAGCGGTGCGCTGTGTCACCTAGGCCTGCGGCTCCAACACAGGCTTGACCGGCACCAGAAACCACACAAATGCCAACACCTGGGCCACCAGCACACTGCCCAGCGTAGCCCGAAATGCGTCAGCCCGGCCCATGCCCCCGGCCGCAAAACCATCCACCGCGGCGCCGATACCCCACTGCAAGCCAAAGGCGCCAACAAACACCAGCAGGTTCAGCGCCGTGTTAACCCGTCCCGACAGCGCCACCGGAAACGCCGCCGCCAGCTGCGAATACGCGATATTGCCCAGGCTAAACGACACGCCCAGCAGCGGCCACAGCGCGGCCGGCTGAGCCAGGCCCAGCAAGATGGCCAGCTCAGTCAGCAAAGCCAGCCCCATGCCACAGCGCAGCAAGGCCATCGGCGTGATGCCGCGCCGTGCCAATGCCGTAGAGCAGGTCGCCACAAACAGAAAACCAGCCAGCATGGCCAGCGACATCAGAAACAACACGCCAGCCGCGTCACCGCGCGTGGCGCCGTTGACCTCCATCAGCCACGGCACGGCCCACAGGCCCTGGATGGCCATAAATCCACCCACCACCAGACAGCCCTGCGGCGCAAACCGCCAGAACACCCGGTTGCCGTAAATCTGGCCCAGGCTGCGGATCTGCTGGCCCAGCGTCTCGCGCTCAGCCTGGGCGCCGTGGTCCAGCACTGTCATCAAAAAGCCCGCCGCCAGCACCAACAAGGCCGCCACGAGCCAAAACACGCCGCGCCAACCGATCAACGGCAGCGCAGCCGCCACCGGCACGCTGGCAGACAAAGCGCCCAGACCGCCCGCTACCATGATGGTGGCAGTCAACGATGGCAGCCGCTCGCTGGGAAACCACTGGCTAAAGGCCTTGAAACTGGCCATCAGGCAAGCCGAAACTCCCAGGCCTATTAGCGCCCGCCCGATCGCCAGCGCCTGCAATGACGTGCCACTGGCAAACAGCGCAGCGCCCACAGCAGCCACCAGCAACAGCACAGCTTCTACACGGCCTGGGCCAAAACGGTCCAGCAACAAACCCAGCGGCAACTGGAACAGGCCAAACGCGAGAAAATAGGCCGACGTCAGCAAACCCAGGCCGGTGGCGGTGATGTGCAGCTCCTGCATCAACTCGGGCGCTATCACCGCATTGACGCTGCGCACACCATAGGACAGAAAATACCCCGCGGCATAGGCGGGAACCAGGCGAAACCAGAGGCGAAGCGGGGCGTGCATGCCGCCATTGTCCGGCACCCATGCTGGCAAGAGCCTGTCAACCGACACCCTTATAAGCAAAATCCGGCGCTAGCCCCCGTGCAGAGCGCGTAAGCAGCTATAAAATTCATAGTAATGAAAACCGAACTCAGTACCCACGACACGACCCGCATCGACGACACCCGCATCGGTGCGGTGCGGCCCCTGATCACCCCCGCGCTCCTGGAGGAAAAACTACCGGTGCCCGACGCCGCCCAGGCTTTGGTAGAGAGCAGCCGCACCGCCATCTCCAACATCCTGCACGGCAAGGACGACCGCCTGATCGTCGTCGTGGGCCCCTGCTCCATCCACGACCACGAACAGGCCATGGACTACGCCTGGCAGCTCAAGGAACAGGCCCAGGCCTTGAAGGATGACCTGCTCATCGTGATGCGCGTCTACTTCGAGAAACCCCGCACCACGGTGGGCTGGAAGGGCTACATCAACGACCCGCACCTAGACGGCAGCTTTGCGATCAACGAAGGGCTGGAGCTGGCGCGCAAGCTGCTCTTGGACATCCTGGCCATCGACATGCCGGTGGGAACCGAGTTTTTGGACCTGCTCAGCCCGCAGTTCATCAGCGAACTGGTCAGCTGGGGGGCCATCGGCGCGCGCACGACCGAGAGCCAGAGCCACCGCCAGCTGGCCAGCGGCCTGTCCTGCCCGGTGGGCTTCAAAAACGGCACGGATGGCGGCATCAAGGTGGCCACCGACGCCATCCAGGCCGCGCAGGCCACGCACTCCTTCATGGGCATGACCAAGATGGGCCAGGCCGCCATTTTCGAGACGCGCGGCAATGACGACTGCCACGTCATCCTGCGCGGTGGCAAGGCCACCAACTACGCCAAGGCCGATGTCGATGCCGCATGCAGCCTGCTCAAGGGCGCGGGCCTGCGCGAACAGGTGATGATCGATGTGAGCCACGCCAACAGCAGCAAGCAGCACGCCCGCCAGATCGTCGTGGCGGCCGACGTGGCCCAGCAGATCGCCGCGGGCGACCGCCGCATCACCGGCATCATGGTGGAAAGCCACCTGAACGAAGGCCGCCAGGACATCATCCCCGGCACACCGCTGCAACACGGTGTTTCTGTGACAGACGCCTGCATCAGCATGGCGCAGACGGTACCGGTGCTGCAGCAACTGGCCGCTGCGGTGCGGACACGCCGAGCCCAATAGTCCCATAGGCATTTAGGCCTCCAGCCCTCGTGCAGCGCGCGTAACCAGCTACTGAATTGATAGCATCATGAAACTCTGTATCCTGGACAACGACACGCTGGAAGGCGAACTGGCCGAGCGCTACACCAGCTTCGGCGCGATGTTTGTGCGCCTGTTCAACAGCGTGGGCGCGCGGTGGACGTACGACATCTTCAGCACCCAGCGCGGTGAATACCCGACCAGCTTTGACGACTATGACGCCGTGCTGCTGACCGGTAGCGCGTCCGACTCGTTCTCGGACGAGGCCTGGGCGGTGGAGCTGCGCCGGCGGGTCACGCTGCTGCTGACACAGCGCAAGAAAATGGTGGGCGTCTGCTATGGCCACCAGCTGATCGGCCTGTGCATGGGTGCACCTGTGGCCCGGGCACCGCAGGGCTGGGGCGAGGGGCGCATGACCTACGACTGGCTTCGACCCGACCTGCCCTTCTGCCAGGACCGCAAGCAGATCTCGCTATTGGTCAGCCACCAGGACCAGGTCTTGGAATTGCCCAAGGGTGCCACGCTGGTCGCCCGCAGCGACTTTTGCCCGGTGGCGGCCTACACGGTGGGTGACGAGGTGTTTTGCGTCCAGGCCCACCCTGAGTTTGACGCCGGTTTCAGCCAGTACCTGCTGGACGAACAGCGTGAACGCCTGGGCGAGGTGGAGTACGCGGCCCGGAGCCAGGCCCTTGCGGCGGGCCACGAGGGCGCAGATGTGGCCCGGATGGTGGTGGCGTTTCTGGAAAACAGCCCCCGGAGCACTGGGTAAATCGGCCCCGGGGTTTTGGAGTTTTGCATGTCCCGTCCTTGTGGGTCGGGCTGCGCAACCGGGGCTTGTGGCCGGGGTCGCATCGTAGGTCTGCGGTAACAGCGGTATCCAGTGTAGGTCGGGGTGGCTGGCAGAAGATTGCGTAGTTGCTCACGCGCGGCAGAATTTCGGCATACTCTGTCTCTATCACCAACAATATTGGCAGAAACATGAAACTGGACCGCTACGACCAGCACATCCTAGAAATTTTGCAGGCCGATGGCCGCATCAACAACCAGGACTTGGCAGAGCGCATCGGCCTGTCACCGTCGCCTTGCCTGCGCCGGGTGAAGGCGCTGGAGGAGTCCGGCCTCATCGTCGGCTACCGCGCGCTGCTGGACGCCCGCAAGCTGGGCCTGGCCCTGACGGCATTGATCCACATCTCGATGGACAAGCACACACCCGAGCGCTTTGCCAACTTCGAAGCCACCGTCAGCCTGCTGCCCGAGGTGCTGGAGTGCCTGCTGATCACCGGACAGAACGCGGATTACCAACTGAAGGTGGCCGTGCGCGACATGGACCACTACCAGGCCCTGCTGCTGAACAAGCTGGCCAGCATCACCGGCGTGACCGGCGTGCACTCCAGCTTTGTGCTGCGCCAAGTGTGGGACAAGACGGCAATGGCCGTCTCCACCGGAAGCGCCTAGGCTTAAACCCATGTGCCTGATCGCCTGGAACTGGCAACCCAACAGCGCCACGCCCTTGCTGCTGCTGGCCAACCGCGACGAGTTTTACAGCCGCCCGGCGCTGCCGCTGCACTGGTGGCCGCCCGCCGCCAATGGCAACCAGGTCTTGGCCGGTAAAGACCTGCAAGGCGGCGGCACCTGGCTGGGCCTGAGCCGCACAGGACGCCTGGCCGCCTTGACCAACTTTCGCTCCGGTGAGCCGCAGCGCAGCAATATGCCGTCGCGCGGTGAATTGGTGGCCGCCTTCCTGCACAGCGACCAAACGGCTAACACCTATCTACAGCAATTGGCACAACACAGTACGGACTACAACCCGTTCAACCTGCTGGTGTTTGATGGCCAAAAGCTGATGGGGCTGGAGAGCCGCGAGGCCAGAATACTGACCCACGCGCCAGGCCTGGGTGCTGTATCCAACGCAGATTTCGACACGCCGTGGCCCAAGCTGGCCCGGCTGCGAGCTGGTTTGGAAACACGCACGCCACAAGCAACATCAACCGGCTTGCACGGGCTGTTGCCTCTGCTGCACGACGGCAGCCTGGCACCGGATGCGGCACTGCCGCACACCGGCGTACCATTGGAATTGGAGCGGGTGTTGTCAGCGGTCTTCGTCGCCACACCGGGCTACGGCACGCGGGCTTGCAGTGTGGTCGCACTGCGCCAAGACGGCGCGGAATTCATTGAGCAAAGTTTCGGCCCAGCGGGGCTGATCAGCGAAACACAACAGCAGTTTTTGTTTTAGGTTTGCCTACCGAATGAGAGGACTTGAACCTCTGCGCAACTCCTCCATCTAACAGATTTAACACTCTGCAGTGCCGGCCAACGGTGCGCACTGCTTCTCTGTTTATGGCGTTAGCCCCTGTATTGTTGTTGTCCCTGTTGTTGCACGCTCTGATCGGCTGGCGTGTGGCACCCGATCTGGCCCTTGCAGACCCCGTATTGGCCATTGGCCTGTGGTCACTGCTGGCGCTGTCTGCGCTGCTGATGCCCATGGGCATGCTGGCACGCCGTGTTGCCAAACCGCCGCTGTCTACTGTGCTTACCTGGCTGGGCCTGTTGTGCATGGGCCTGTTTTCGTCGCTGCTGGTGCTGACATTGGTGCGCGAAGTGTTGCTATTGCTCGCCCAACCAGTGGGCTGGTTGTGGCCACAGGCCGTGGCATTGCAGTCACTGCAAAGGGACACAGCCGTCGGACTGCCCGTGCTGGCGTTGCTGGTCACCGTGCTGGGTTTCTGGAATGCCCGCCGCACAGCGACCGTCGTGCAAGTGAACGTGCCCATCGCCAACCTGCCGGAGGCCCTGCATGGCTTTACCGTGGCACAAATCAGCGACATCCACGTCGGCCCCACCATCAAGACACACTACCTGCAGCGCATCGTGGACCGCGTCAATGGCCTGAACGCCAATATGGTGGCCATTACGGGCGACCTGGTGGACGGCAGCGTGGCAGAGCTGGGCCAGCATGTGGCCCCACTGGCACAACTGCGCTCCACGCACGGCAGCTTTTTTGTGACCGGTAACCACGAGTACTACTCAGGCGCACACAGCTGGATAGATGCGCTGCGCGCCCTGGGCGTGCAGGTGTTGGTCAACGAGCATGTGGTGATACAGCACAGCACCGACGCGCAAGACCCCGAACCGGCCCTGGTAGTCGTGGCTGGTGTGGCCGACTACAGCGCCCACCACTTCGACGAAGCGCACCGAAGTGACCCGCACAAGGCCATGGCCAATGCGCCGGAGCATGCTGTGTTCAAACTGTTGCTGGCCCACCAGCCGCGCAGTGCGGCTGCGGCCGCCGATGCGGGCTTTGACCTGCAGCTCTCTGGCCACACGCATGGCGGCCAGTTCTGGCCGTGGAATCTGTTTGTGCCCTTGCAGCAGCCCTTCACCGCCGGACTGCACAAGCTCAAAGCGCTATGGGTCTATACCAGCCGCGGTACCGGCTATTGGGGGCCACCGAAGCGCTTTGGTGCGCCTTCAGAGATCACCCAGCTGCGCCTGGTGCGGGCCTGAGAGCATAAAGTCCCAAAAGAAATCAGCCGCTAGCCCTCGAAGAATATAGGTTTATTGCTACTAAGTTTGTAGCAAATCCAGTTCAACGGTTGTCGGGCAGCTCGATCTTCACTTCCAGCACTTCCAGGTTGTCCTGGCGCTCCAGGTGCACCTTGATGTCGTTCTGGTTGATCTTGATGTATTTGCTGATCACAGCCACGAGCTCGGCCTGCAGGGCTGGCAGATAGTCGGGCTCTGCCGCATTGCGGCCGCTGCGCTCGTGCGCCAGGATGATCTGCAGCCGCTCCTTGGCGACGCTAGCGGTCTTCTTTTTCTCGCCCAGCAGGAATGACAGGAACGATGCCATGGCTTACTTCCCTCCGAACAGGCGCTTGAGCAGGCCTTGCTTGGGGGCTTCGGTGAAGCGCATAGGTTTGTCCACACCCAGGAAGCGGTCTATGACGTCCTTGTAGGCCTCGGACACATCGCTACCCTGCATGTGCACGGCCGGCACGCCCTGATTGGAGGCCTGCAGCACCGATTCGCTCTCGGGTATCACGCCGATCAGCTTGATGCGCAAAATGTCTTGAATATCTTCCAAAGACAACATCTGCCCCTGGTCCACGCGGGCCGGGTTGTAGCGGGTGATCAGCAGGTGTTCCTTGATCGGGTCACCTCCCTCCACTGCGCGCTTGGTCTTGCTGGCCAGCATGCCCAGGATGCGGTCCGAATCGCGTACGGAGGACACTTCGGGGTTGGTCACCACCAGCGCCTCGTCAGCGAAATGCATGGCCATCAGCGCACCAGTTTCAATGCCGGCAGGCGAGTCGCAAACGATGTATTCAAAATCCATCGTGCCCAGGTCGTGCAACACTTTTTCCACGCCGGCTTGTGTCAGAGCGTCTTTGTCTCGGGTCTGTGAGGCAGCCAGCACGTACAGGTTGTCGCACTGCTTGTCTTTGATGAGGGCCTGGTTCAGGTTGGCCTCGCCCTGGATCACGTTGATCAGGTCATAAACCACGCGGCGCTCGCAACCCATGATCAGGTCCAGATTGCGCAGGCCCACGTCAAAGTCGATAACGGCGGTCTTGTGCCCGCGCAGCGCCAGGCCGGTTGCAAAGCTGGCGCTGGTGGTGGTCTTGCCGACCCCGCCCTTGCCCGATGTCACCACAATAATTCTTGCCATAAATGTCTATGCTTTCCAATGAAGGTTTTGAAGAGAACCTGGTTTCAGCTAACTGTTCAGGGCCTCAACAATCAATTTTTCCTGGCCGTCGGTGCTGAGCCGCACTTGGGCAGCCTTGCCTTGCACATCCGGTGCCAATGCGTTTTCGCTGGTGCGGTACACGCCAGCAATCGAAATCAACTCGGGTTCCAGGCACAGCGAAAAAATTCGCGCACTGGTGTCACCCCGCGCCCCGGCCATGGCCTTGCCACGCAGCGGTGCGTACACGTGGATATTGCCATCGGCCACCACCTCTGCACCCTGGTTGACCATGGCCAATACCACCAAATCACAACCCCGGGCGTACACCTTCTGGCCTGAGCGCAGCGGTTTGTCCACGACCATCGTGGTCGGGCCAGGGACCTCACGCACCACTTCATGCACGACCTCATGGACCACCTCTCGGACGGTCTCGGCAACGTGGGGTTCGGCCGCCGGCGCTGGTCGGCTGCGGTGCACATCCGGCGGCGCCTCGACCAGGCCCACAGCCAGGGCCGCGGCCATCACCTCTGGACTGGCACCCCGCGCCGCCACCGGCACCAGGCTGCAAGACCGCAACACCTTGAGCAGGGGCACCAGGTCAAAAAGCGGTTGACTCGGATCCAGTTGCGAGAAATCGATGACCAGCGCGTCATGGTCAAAAAAGTCCGGGCTTTCTCCGTCCGGACCAAATTGCCGCAACACGTCGGCCGCCAGCACAGCGCCATCATTCGATTTCAACAGCAGCGCCACCAAGGGCAGTTGTGCACTCTTGATTTCGAACGACGCGGGCGCCTGCCCTGCACTATGGCCTGTAGAAGAAACGGACATGAAAAGGAATGAAGACTGCAGCGTGGGGTGAAGACATGGACTGAAGGCCCGAAGTCGGCGAATCTTACTTGATTGACGGGCTTAAAACGCCGCCTGTACCAGCTTCTTTTCACCAGAAATCCAAAGGGCAACAGGACCCTTGGAAAACTTTCTTTTTTGTGTCGCCCAGTTCTGTCCTATTGTCTTAATGTCTTATTTATAAGGTAGTAGTAGTAGATAGGCTTGGCTCTTTAGTGTGCACAAGGCATTTTTATCGTTATAAATCAACGGCTTGCACAGCTTCAACCCCTGTGCGTGACTGCGCTTCTCTGGTGTACCCGGTTCATGAACAACTTTTGGTATCTGCTCCATGCTGTGGATAACCTAGGTCTTATGCCGGAACTATCCACAGCTTTGTGCTTTGACAGAAACCAAAAGCCAGGGGTGTAGAGTCGACCCCCATGAAACTCATTTTCCGCATCTTTGGTGTCCTGTTGCTGGCCTGCTGCATTTTTGCCGTGGCCGGTGTGATTGCAACCTGGGCGCCTGATAAACCTGTGTCGGCACTGACAGCCCGCTGGGCCCCGCCTCCGTCGCAATTTGTGGACGTGGACGGGATGCAGGTGCATGTGCGCGACGAAGGGCCGCGCGACGATCCCCAGCCCATCGTATTGCTGCATGGCACCTCGGCCAGCCTGCATACCTGGGACGGATGGGTGCAAAGCCTCAGCGGCCAACGCCGTGTGGTCCGGTTCGACTTGCCGGCGTTTGGCTTGACCGGCCCCAACCCCAACAATGACTACTCGATTGCGGCCTACGTGCACACTGTCATCGGTGTAGCCGACAAGCTGGGCGTCAAACAGTTCGTGCTGGCTGGCAATTCCCTGGGTGGCCAGATCGCCTGGGCCACCGCCCTGGCCCATCCGCAGCGGGTCAGCAAACTGGTGCTGGTGGATGCGGCCGGCTATCCGTTCCAGTCGGCCTCGGTGCCGATTGGCTTTCAAATCGCCCGCATGCCAGGTTTGCGGGTGCTGATGGAGCATATTTTGCCGCGCGGCGTCATTCAGAGCAGCGTGCGCAATGTCTACGGCGACCCTGGCAAGGTAACCCCCGAGCTGGTAGACCGCTACTACGACCTGACCTTGCGCGCCGGCAACCGCAAGGCCCTGGCCTACCGCATGGAGCAGCGTCTGAGCGGTGACGAGGCCGGCATCAAAAACCTCAAGCTGCCAACCCTGATCATCTGGGGTGGGCAGGACCGGTTGATTCCACTGGACAACGCCAAGCGCTTTGCAGCCGACATCGCGTCGTCCAAGCTGGTGGTGTTTGACGATCTGGGCCACGTACCGCATGAAGAGGATGCTTCCAGAACTGTAGCGGCGCTCAAGGCATTCCTGGCTTCGCCCTAGCGGCTGCCGCCCCTTGCTTGCGATTGGTGGTTAAATATGCTTCCAGCCCTCGCCGGTAGCGCGTAACAAGCTATTATTTTCATAGCAGGTGTCAGTCCATGAGTGATAAGAAGCCCTTTGAAGTCGCGCGTGAAACGCTCAAACAACTGACGTTGCAAAAGCTGCAGCCCACCCCTGCCAACTACCAGGCCATCTACAACGAGATCGCCGGCATCCCGGTGATCCCGCCCTTCCCAGCCGACATCCTGCGGGATATTTCCAAGTCGCTCCCTGCCAAGACGCCGGGCCAGCAAAAGCAGCGTGGTTTGCTGGACTACGCCATAGACCGCTTGAACTGGGACGGTGTCAAAACCGCATTGGTGGCCTACGGCAGTTTTGCGCCGCTGACGGGTGGTGACGACGCGCCCCCCCCAGCGGCTCTGCCCAAAAACGGACTCAATGCCAGCGCGCCCGCGTTGACCACAGAGTTCCTGGGCCAACTGGGGCGGCTTATTGAATACACCCAGCCTGCGCTGGGCACGGACGATGAACGTTTTGGGGAACTCAGCAAGGCACTGACCAGCGCACTGCGGCAAAACGGGGCTGACATCCTGGCGCTGAAAAGCATGCTGCTGAGCTACAGCGACCGCGTTTCCTTTGTCGCAGAAGACCAGGCCGAGATCAAGAAGGCCCTGCTCAAGCTGCTGCACATGGTGTTTGAAAATATCGCTGACCTGAGCCTGGACGACCAATGGCTCAAAGGCCAGATGGATGCGCTGATGCAGGCCTCTACTCCGCCGTTGACGCTGCGCCGGCTGGATGACGTGGAGCGGCGCTTGAAGGATGTGATCTTCAAGCAGAAAAATGCCAAGGAGCATGCGCTGCAGGCCCAAAATGAAATGCGCGACATGCTGGCGGCGTTTATCGACCGGCTGTCTGAGATGGCCAAGTCGACTGGCTCTTTCCACGAAAAGCTGGAAGAAAACGCCCGCCAGATCGAACAGGCTAAAACGCTGGCGGAAATCGCCCCGGTGCTGAAGGAGGTTGTCAGCGCCACGCGGTACATGGCCAGCCAGAGCAAGACGTCAGGCGATCAATTGCAGACCATGCGCGACCGGGCCATCCAGACCGATGCCGAGCTGATCAAGTTGCACCAGGAGCTGGACCGCGTCAGCATACAGGCGCGCCACGACCCGCTGACAGGGGCTCTGAACCGTAAAGGCCTCGAAGAAGCGGTGGAGCGGGAGATTTCCAGCGTGCGCCGCAAGGACACGCCGTTGTGTATGGCGCTTTTGGACATCGACAATTTCAAGAAACTGAACGACACCATGGGCCACGCAACGGGCGATGGTGCCCTGGCGCATCTGGCCACGGTGGCCCGCGAAAGCATGCGCCCACAAGACACGCTGGCGCGTTACGGCGGAGAGGAATTTATCTTCTTGTTGCCAGACACCCCGCTGGACAAGGGCATAGAAGCAATGACACGCCTGCAGCGCGAATTAACGAAGAAATTGTTCCTGACCGGGGCAGAAAAAATCCTCATCACTTTCAGCGCCGGGGTGGCACAGCTGGCACCCGACGAAACCGGTGGCGAAGCCATCAAACGTGCCGACAAGGCCATGTACCTGGCCAAGCGCGCGGGTAAGAATCGCGTACTGGGCGCATAAGGAAACACCATGGTCTATCTCATTGCCGGATTGCTTGTATTTCTAGGTGCCCATTCCATTCGCATCTTCGCCGAAGGTTGGCGTACCCAACTGCGGCAACGTATCGGAGAAGGCGCCTACAAGGGGGTGTATTCGCTGGTGTCTATCGTCGGCTTTGGCCTCATCATTTATGGCTTCGGCCTGGCCCGCGAAACACCTGTGATGCTGTGGACACCGCCCGCGGGCATGCGCCATGCTGCGTCGCTGTTCACAGTGATCGCGTTTGTACTGCTGGCTGCTGCCTATGTGCCGCGCAACAGTATCAAGGCGCGGGTCCACCATCCCATGGTGCTGGCGGTCAAAGCCTGGGCGCTTGGCCATTTGCTGGCAAACGGCTCCTTGGCGCATCTATTGCTCTTTGGTGCATTCCTGGCCTGGGCCGTGCTGAATTTCATCGCCGCGCGCAGGCGTGACCGTGCCGCCGGCACGCACTACCCTGCCGGCACGGTGGCAGGAACCGCCGCTGCGGTAGTTGTGGGTCTTGCGGCCTGGGCCTTGTTTGCCTTTCAGTTGCATGGCCTGCTGATTGGCATAAGACCTTTTGGCTAGTTCGGTGGCAGGGCGCACATCCATAATGGGCGCTTTCACCCCGCAGGAGGCCTTGCATGCCGCGTTCCGTTCTTGATGAAGCCCGTATCCACCCCGCCGTTCGTGAGCGGGTGGCCTCCAACCAATCGCGCATCGTTAAAGAGGTCCAGGATGCTGTAGCCCAGCACGCGGTGGTCGTTGTGGGAATGGGCATGAACCCGTTTCCCAAAAAGGCACGCAAGCTGCTGGACGAAGCCGGTATTGCCTACCACTACATCGAATACGGCAGCTACTTCAAGCAGTGGCGTGAGCGCAATGCGCTGAAGATGTGGACCGGTTGGCCTACGATCCCCATGATTTTCGTCAAAGGCACGTTGATTGGCGGTGCCGATGATCTGAAGAAACTGCTGGACAGCGGCGCGTTCAAAACCCTGATGGCCTGAGTTTCGGTGGCTTACTTGGCGGCTGCTGCGTCGCCATGTTTTTTGTCACCCCAACCCGCGTGCCCACCATGGCGGTGGCCCATGCGGGCATGCTCGGCGTCAAAAACCTTTTTCTGGTCGGCATTCAGCGCGGCATAAAAGGTTTTCGTGGCTTCTGCGCGCTTGTCCATCGCGGCGGTCCGGTCGACCATGTGCTGGGCGTGCAGCGCGCGCATCTTGTCGATGCGTTCGGGCGTGGTCAGCTTGTCCATCTCGTCGCGGTCCGGGCGTTGGTGGTGGTCGGGGCGTGCCGGTGGCTTCATCGCAGTCGTGAAGTTGGTCCAGGCGCTTTCTTGCTCTGCGGTGATCTTCAGCTTGGCTTTCAGCTCAGCCTGGCGTTTGGCGACCATGGCTTCCCGCTGGGCCGGGTCCCGTGGACCGCGCATGCCCATGGCTCCACCATGTCCCGCAGTGCCACTGGCCGTCGCTGGCGGACGGGCTGAGTCAGATGGCGTTGATGTTGTTGCGGTTTGGGCAAAGCTTGCGAAACCGGCGCTAGCCAGCAAGCCTGCAAGAACGAGGGATTGAATACCGGATTTCATGGGAATTCCTTTTTTAGTGTCTGCCGCAGGAATTGCGATCAAAGTAAAGCCAGTCTGCGTTGGCCGTGTATCTGGCGCATTTGCCTGGGCTTAAGGCTTTGTAAAGATAGCCCCGCGCTCTACCGCTACGCGGGTCGCTGCCCTCCAGGGGGCTGACTCGCCTTGGGGCGGCCCGGCAGAGAGTCGCCCACCGCCCGTCACGCTTGCGCAGTAGGCTGCGGCTCTGTGCGCCGACAATACGTGCTCTCGCGAGAAATTCAATTTAGCTAAAGGCAAACACGTGTTCAAGAATTTGATGATTTACCGCCTGGTGGCGGGCTGGCCCACGGAGCTTTCTGCATTGGACGAGGTGCTGGGCAAGGCGCAGTTTGTGGAGTGCGGTGCTTCTCAAGAAAAGTCGGTTGGCTGGGTAGAGCCGCGTGGCCATGCCCATGGCCCGATGGTGGAAGTGGTGGGCGGCCAGTGGCTGCTGAAGCTGATGATGGAGGTGAAGGTCGTGCCGGGCTCGGTGGTCAAACGCAAGGTTCAGGACCAGCTGGACCATATCGAGGCGACAACCGGGCGCAAGCCGGGCAAAAAAGAGAAGCGTGACATCAGCGAAGATGCCCGTCTGGCCCTGTTGCCCATGGCATTTAGCAAACAGTCCAGCGTGCAGGTATGGGTGTATCCGGCCGCCGGTTTCTTGCTGACCGACGCCGGTAGCCAGGCTAAGGCCGATGAGGTGATGACCTGGCTGATCAAGGCGGTGGACGGCCTGGTAGTGCAGCTGGTGAACACCCAGACCTCCCCCGCCTCCGCCATGTCGGTATGGTTGTCAACCAAAGAGGCGCCGCAGTCCTTCAGCGTGGACCGCGAATGCGAGTTGAAGGCTGCCGACGAATCACGTGCTGTAGTGCGCTACACGCGCCACGCGCTGGATACCGACGAGGTCAGCCAGCATATCGCGATGGGGAAGATGCCAACCCGTTTGGCGTTGACGTGGGCTGACCGCGTGTCCTTTGTACTGACAGAGGGTCTGCAGCTCAAGAAAATCGCGTTTTTGGAATCGGTATTTGAGGGCGCCGCCGCCAGTCCAGGTGACGGCAAGGACGACAACTTTGACGCCGATGTGGCCATTGCCACCGGGGAACTCAGGAAACTGATCCCCGATTTGCTGGAAGCTCTGGGTGGCGAAATGCCAGCTGCCTAGCGGCCGTAGTAGTCGTTGTGGTGACCATGGTGGCGACGATGGCCGTAGCGATAGTAGGGCGGCGGCGCCTCCCAGGTGTACTCAGCCGATTGGTAGTAGGTCACTGGCTGCACCACGCGGTATTCTGGCTGCGGCGCCTGGTACACGGCGATAGGCTGTTGGTAATAGGTCACGGGTTGCACAACCCGGTATTGCGGCTGGGGCGCCTGGTACACCGTCACCGGCTGTTGCTGGTAGTAGGTTGCTGCAGGGTACGGATTGGGAGCATAGCCGGACGAATAGTGCTGGCTGGCGAGGCTTGCGCCCACCAGACCACCAGCGCCCGCGCCCAAAATGGCGCCGTTGCGACCACCCACCGAATTACCGATGGCTGCACCAGCAACTGCCCCCACCCCAGCTCCAACGAAGGTGTTGAAATCGTTGGCATGGGCCATCGGGGCCATTACCGTAAGGCTACCGGCCAGCAGTGCAAGGCTTGCCAAGTGGCCGATTTTTGCAGCCGTTGGCGTAAAAAAAGAGTGCGACATGGACAAAGCACGAGGAGTTTGCATGGCAACAAGGGGCCAGAGCCCATACCGCCAGACGTAGCGGTTTGTCACTGTACAACGCTACGCGGCAGAATCCGATGACGCGTTAACAAGGTTTTACAAGTTTGCCGGTGGGGTTATGGGTCGACCGCATAGCCCTCCGCGGCAATGGCTTGCGCCAGCGCCTCCCGATGTTCTGTGGATTCCACTGTCACACGGCTTTGCGAACGGTCCACCTGCACCCGAGCTTGCGGGTCGAGCTGCTGCAGCGCGTGGATAACGGCACTCTCACAGTGGCCGCACGTCATCCCTGTGACGGTAAAAATCTGCTGGTTCATAAAATCCTCCTGAAACACAAGTCAAACACAAAAGAGCATAGTCCAAGTGCGCCACACCGAAGAACCAAGCCCTTGAACACACCCATGTCCCCGCAAGCTGTCCTGGATTTCGGTATTGGTGGCATGACCTGTGCATCGTGCGTGGGGCGCGTCGAGCGCGCACTGAAAAAAGTTGCCGGTGTATCCGATGCGACTGTCAACCTGGCTACGGAGTCTGCGCGCATTGCGTACAGCGGTGACGCGCAGATGCCGGCGCGCCTGCGGCGGGCCGTGCGAGACGCCGGCTACGAGCCGCGCACGCCCGAACAACAAGAGGATGCACACGCTGCGTCGCCATGGGCCGGATTCACGCCGGTGCTGCTGGGCATGTTGCTGAGTCTGCCACTCGCGCTGCCCATGGTCGGCGCCTTGGCCGACCAGCATTGGATGCTGCCTGCGTGGCTGCAGTTTGCGCTGGCCACGCCCGTGCAGTTTGTGCTGGGCGCCCGCTTCTACAGGGCGGGTTGGCATGCATTGAAAGCCTTGACCGGCAACATGGATTTGCTGGTGGCCATTGGCACGACTGCAGGCTGGGCCTTGTCGGTATGGTTGTGGCTTAGCGCGCCCGGCGGCGCGATGGTGCACCTGTACTTTGAAGGCTCGGCCATCGTCATCACGCTGGTGCTGCTGGGCAAATGGTTGGAGGCGCGCGCCAAGCGGCAGACCACCTCGGCCATACGGGTCTTGCATGCGCTGCAGCCGGGCACCGCCCACCTGATCGGGCGCAACGGAGAGGTGGACGTACCCGTGGTCGACGTATTGGTTGGAGACCGATTGGTTGTCAAACCCGGCGAACGGTTCCCGGTGGATGGCACGCTGCTGGAGGGCTACACGCAGGTGGATGAGTCCATGTTGACCGGCGAGCCGCTGCCAGTGCACAAGGACCAGGGCGCCAAGCTGACTGGTGGCTCTATCAATGGCGAGGGCCGTGTGGTGTTGCAGGTTACTGCCGTGGGCGTGGATACGGTGCTGTCCCACATCACCCGGCTGGTCGAAGATGCGCAAGCTGCGAAAGCACCCATACAACGCTTGGTCGACCGCGTGAGTGCGGTCTTTGTGCCGGTGGTGCTGGCATTGGCGCTGACCACCTTGCTGGCCTGGTGGCTTACGGGTCACCCGTTTGAGACCGCGGTGATTCACGCCGTTGCCGTGCTGGTTATTGCCTGTCCCTGCGCGCTGGGCTTGGCCACCCCGGCGGCCATCATGGCCGGCACCGGGGTGGCGGCCCAATACGGCATCCTGATCAAGGACGCCCAGGCATTGGAAATAGCGCACCGAGTGGACATCGTGGCCTTTGACAAGACAGGTACCCTGACGCTGGGCCGGCCACGTCTGACAGCCTTTGCGGTGGCGGGAGGAGAAGATTCGGACGAGGTGCTGTGTGTGGCTGCCAGCTTGCAAAGTGGCAGCGAACATCCTTTGGCACACGCGGTCGTCGTCGCTGCCAATGAAAGAGGATTGAAGCTCTCAGCACCCGAAGCGCTGCAGGCGGTCCCTGGTAAAGGCAGCATTGGCGAACTGGCGCATCAACACTATTGCATTGGCAGTCTGCGCTGGATGCAGGAACTGGGCACAGCATTGGGTGACACGTTGCAGGCGCAGGCCGACGGCCTCCAACAGCAGGGTGCCACGGTATCGGCGATTGCACGGCGTACCGATGACCACACCAATGCATCGGAATTAGCGAGCTATGAGGTGCTGGCCCTCATGGCCTTTGCCGATACGCCCAAGCCCGGCGCGCAACAGGCGCTGGCGGCGTTGCGTGCCCGTGGCATACAGACGGTGATGCTGTCGGGCGACAACCGCGGCGCTGCCGAAGCCATGGCCCGCCATCTGGGCTTGCGTCCCGAGGACGGAGAGGTGTTGGCAGAAGTGTTACCCGGCGACAAGGCCGCGCGGGTGGTTGAGCTCCGGCAAGCCGGTGGCAAACCATCCGCCCATGTAGTCGCCATGGTGGGCGACGGCGTCAACGATGCCCCGGCCCTGGCTGCGGCCGATGTCGGCATGGCCATGGGCACTGGTACCGATGTCGCCATGCACGCCGCCGGCATCACGTTGATGCGCGGCGACGTGGCGCTGGTGGCTGCTGCGCTGGATATCTCCAGCCGCACCGTGGCCAAGATCCGACAAAACCTGTTTTGGGCATTTGCGTACAACGTGGCTGGCATTCCCTTGGCGGCCCTGGGCTACTTGAACCCGGTGCTGGCTGGTGCGGCCATGGCGTTGAGTTCGGTCAGCGTGATGGCCAATGCACTGCTGCTCAAGCGGTGGCGCCCGTCGCGATAGCGCGGTGTATGTCATCGGAAAGTGTGTGCATATCGTTGAGCTAGGCATGACCTTGCAAAACACCTCCACGGCAGCCCCTCCCCATAACGACACGGCGACCACCACGACCGCCGAGCAACGCAGCCGATACCAAACTATCCAGGTTGCCGGCATCGTGGCACCCTTTGTGGATGCCCTGAGCCGCACCCACAATCTGGACGCTATCTGGGCAGTTGCCTTTCCGTTTGCCGAGATGGCCCACCCCACACGACCCACCCTTAAACTCAGCACCGTCATCAAACGCGCCGAACAGGCTGGCACTATGGAACATATGCGAGTGGATTCGCTGGAGTCCGCACGGTCCGCACTTGTCAAAGCGAGCCACTATAGTGACTGGACAGAGAAATCCTATGCACCGTTGTTACAACTATTGGATCTTGCTATTGCTAGCAAGATGCAGGGCAGTGGCACGCTAAGAAGTCAATGCTAGGATGCGCGTTGGGCTGCCGCGCGGACGGTGCCTGGACCTCACTTAGGCCGTAGGCCCGGCTGCGGCCTTGCGTTCCCGGTTCTTTCGGCGGGCATCCAGATGCCACGCCAGAAAGGGAAGCAGCAGGATGGATCCGGGCAGCGCCCAAATGATCAGGTAGGGGTAGACGGCAGACGCCGCCCGCAACATGTGTTTGAGTTCCTGGCGATCCTGTGCCGTCCACTTGGTGCCGTTGCGTGGCTTCATCAGCAGCGGAATAGCGCCCTTGATTTTGCCCAGCTCGGTGCGCATGCGATTTTTTTCGCGGCTGTTGCTGGCCAGAAACGAGCCAAACCAGCGCGGCGCCCGCTTCATTCGGGATTGGTACGAGACGGTTTTGTTGGGATCAAACGCCGGTGGCTCGGCCGGCAAGGCGGCGGCGTCCACGGCGGGTTTTGACAGTTCGGAGGATCCCATGGGCGGATTATCCGCCAAGCGCTTACAAAACCCGCAGTCCGATGCGTACCCAATTGAGCCAGCGTCCCCAGTTGCGCCAGAGATACAAACCTTTGCGCGCAGTCTGCAGTATGGAACGTGGGCGCCAAACAACCAGTGCCACCGCAGCACCGGCAACGATCCCGGGGTTAGCAGTTATCCATGCGCCGATCTGTTGGAGCCGCCAGCGGGCGCGGTCTACGGTGTGCAGAGCTTCGCCCAGCGGCCGCAACTCGTGCGCTAACTCGACACGTTGCGCAACGATGCGCTCGCGTAAACGTCCACGTTCGACGTAGAGTTCAATTAGGCGTTGGTCCATGGCCGACAGCTGCTTTGAGTTGGCGCAAGTCTTCTTGCAATTCCGCCAGCGAGGCGTTGAAAAGTGGTGCTGCCCGGCGGCTGGTTTGCTGTATGGCGAGATACAGGAATACCGCCGCTCCCCAGATTAGCCCTGCAGACAGGGCCACGACGAGCAGCCGTTGTTCCCAAAACATCACGATCAGGCCCATCACGGTCAGCACCACACCCAATATCACGCACAACAGCATGGCCAGTGCCAGAACTATCTGGCGCACGATGGTGATCCGCCCTTCCTCTAGCTCATTACCCAAGAGTTCCAACCGGGTGTGGGCAATAGCCAGCAGCTTGCCGGCCTTTCCACGGGCAGCACCCCAAGTGCCACCTTTATCACCATGCGCGGCGTCCATGCTTTGTGATCGGTGTGTAGTGTGTTGGTCGTGGTCTAGCGGCGGCCTACCAGCAGGCCCAGGAAGAAGCCGACACCGACGCCAATACCCACGGCTTGCCATGGGGATTCATGCACGTAGTCGTCGGCGGCGCGTGCGGCGGCACGGGTTTTGTCAATGAGTGCTGCCTCCGCTGCATCCAGACGGATGCGGGCGCCCAGCAGACGGTCTTGTACGCGGGCGCGCAAGTTGGCAATCTTTTCGCCGGTCTGGTCGGCAGTGGCCTTCAGAATATCTTCGGCATCGGCAATCACTGCGCGGATGTCGGTGACGAGTTTTTCTTGAGAAGTGATGGAGGAAGTTTGGGAATCAGACATGGCGCCTCTTTCAACAAAAGTTTCTTGAACGAGGCCACAGCGTAGCAGATTCAAATGCGCGGTTGGGTGGGGTGGCGCACATATGAAGTCAAGTTTTTCGGGGCCCGGGCCCCGAGCTCAATTTTTGCGTTTGACGACTGCGCTCTGCCGCGCATCCTCGCTGCGCGCGAAGGTTACTGCGCCATTGCTGACCTTGCCCATGACCAGCATATTTCGGGTAATTGCATCCTTGTCGTTCAGGCTGAAGGGCCGCTCATATGTGGCGACGACGCCGTAATAGATGCGTGTGATGTTCTCCAGCGCGGCCTTGACCACCGGGCCATTGGGGTTGCCATCGCGCACGCCAAACAGTGCGAACGCAAGCAGGTAGGTGCTGTCATAGCCCTGGGCTGCAGCCATCGGCACGGCCATGGCCTGCTTGAACTTGCGCTTGTAGGCGCTGAGAAAAGCGGCGCGGCGCTCGTTGCTGGGTTCGGCGATAAAGCTTTGCGCCATCATTGCGCCCTCGGCCGCGTCCTTGGCGCCGTTGATGAAGAATGGAAACGACAGCGGCCAAGCGCCGACCTGAGGCACTTTCCACTTCAGCTCTTTGCGGCCGTTGGCAATGACGGCGTTTTCCACACCCACGGTATAGCTGAACATGACGTCAGCCCCGGCGTCCCGCGCAGCCTTCAGCTCTTCACGCAGATCCTTTACACCCAGTGCAAAGCGGGCCACGTAGACGGCTTTCAATCCCTTGGCTGCCAGCGCGGCCTCCACATCCTTCAGGCCGGCGTCGCCATAGCCTGTGGTGTCGGCAAAGATCGCTACCTGGTTCCATCCCCGGCGAACGATGTCGTCAACCACATAGGGTGCCTGGATGGCGTCGCGCGGTGACGTACGAAAAATATAGCTTTCGGGAGCCGGGTATTTGGCTGTCAGCGGCGAGCCGGTAGCGCAGGGGATGATCAGCGGCAGTTTGGCGTTCTGGAACACCTCCAGCGATTTTTGCGCCACACCCGTATTGCAAAAGCCCAGCGTGGCCACCACGCCAGCCGCCACCAGCTCTTGCGAGCCCTTCAGGCCTGCGTCCGGGTTGCCCTGGTCGTCCTTGATGACCAGTTCCAGCGGCCGGCCCATATAGCCGCCCACTGCGTTGATCTCCTCGGTGGCCAACTGTATGCCCTGCAGCATTTGTATGCCAAAGTCGGACGACGGTCCGGTGAACGGCCCGATGACGCCGACCTTCAGCGTGGCGGCGGTGCTGGGTTGGGCCTGGGCGCTCAGGGCTGCCAGACACAGGATGCTGGCGCCGACCAGGCGGGCGGTCCACGAGGGGGTGCTGCTGCGTGTGTGCATGTAGGTCTCCGGGGGCTGGGTGGAGGGCCAGTCTAAGCAGGCTATGGCCAGGTGCGCTGCTGGAATACCCTTGTAAGGGGTTGCCCGTCAGGCAGCTGTCAGACGCCAGCGGTCCAAAGCCAAATCGGCCGCTAGCCCTCGCCAGATGAGCGTAAGCCGCTATGAATTTGAGAGTAACTTTGGTTGAGCAACTCCGTGCAGCACAATGCTGTTCTTCCCCGTCCGGATCGCTAGAGCCCCCTGTTGTGACTGAACCCCGACCGCCCCATCCACCGCTTGCCCTTCGTTCCGTATGGGCGTTGGCACTGACCCTGTCTTTGGGCGCTGCGGTGTCGCTGGGCATCACGCGCTTTGCCTATGGTCTGTTGTTACCGGCGATGCGTGTGGACCTGGGCTGGAGTTACACATTGGCCGGTGCCATGAACACGGCCAATGCGCTCGGCTATCTGCTGGGCGCACTGCTGACGCCGTGGCTGCTCAAGCGCGTGGGCGCCAGCACGCTGCTGTGGAGCGGCGCCTTTTTGGCCAGTCTGTTCATGGCGCTGAGCGGCTTCTTTACCGCGACCGAGCCGCTGCTGGTGCAGCGCCTACTGGCCGGAGTCGCCAGCGCGTTCGTTTTCATTGCAGGCGGTTTGCTTGCGGCGCGCCTGGGTGCCCTGCAGCCCGCGCGCAGCGGCCTACTGCTGGGCCTGTATTACGGTGGCACCGGCGTGGGCATTGTGTTGTCGGCAGTGTTGGTGCCCTGGGTGCTGGAGCAAGCGGCAGCCCAGTTGCACGCCTGGCGCTGGGCATGGTGGCTGCTGGCCCTGGCTTGCGCGCTGGCCAGCGCGGCGTTGCTGTGGCCGGCTCGGATGATGGCGCAGCTGGCGCAGGCAGCCCCTGCTGCGGTCACGCACGGCTCGGGAGCCGTTGTGCACTTTCAATGGCGGGCTTTCTCCTTTGCACTGGGCGGGTACATGCTATTTGGCATGGGCTACATCGGCTATATGACCTTTGTCGTGGCCCTGCTGCGCGAACAGGGCCGCAGTGCGCTGGCCGTGATGGTGTTCTACAGCCTGCTGGGGCTGGCAGTGCTGGCGTCGTCGCGCATCTGGGCCAGCTTGCTGGACCGGCACAAGAATGGCCGCGCCCTGGCCAAACTGAACGCGCTGGTGGGTGTTGCAACGATTCTGCCCGCGCTGACGCAATCCTGGCCCGTGGTGCTGGCCTCGGGCCTGCTGTTTGGCGGTGTGTTTCTGTCGGTGGTGGCGTCGACGACAGCGCTGGTGCGGCACAACCTGCCAGCAACTGCCTGGGCCGCAGGTATCAGCGCGTTTACGACGGTGTTCGCCGCCGGTCAGATCGTGGGGCCCACTGTAGTGGGCTGGATTGCGGATGGCCCAGGAGGCTTGGCCCGCGGCCTGGTGGTGTCGGCAGTGGCACTTTGGGTGGGGGCCGCGTTGGCTTGGCGGCAGAAGGCGTTGTAGGGCGCCAACCACGGCAGATCCCCACTGCAAACACTTTGCGTCTCGGCCAATCGCACGCCGTCGGCATTGTCTGGAATGGGCGCGTTCTGAAGCCAAATGCCCGACACGGTGCTGGCTAAAGACAGGGCGTTTCGTGAAATATTGGTGCCGGTTTCCCAGGGCAAGAGTTTTCAGCAGGACGGAAAAACCGTGTTGATCACGTTGGCCTTAGCGGACGAAGCGCTCAAGCGCATTGAAGCGTCTTATCTGCGCTTGGGGCGTTTGCTCAACCCGGTATGGGTGAACGGCGAAGGCTGACACCATCCGGGGGCTGCGTATCCGCAATCCTCACCCCGTTTCTACCTGCCATACTGGCCCACAGCCTGCTTACTATCCATGCGTGAAAAATGGGCGCAGGTTGTGAAGCATTCAACCCTAAACTGCACGGCACTTTGCTGGAGACGCACGATGCGCACTATTCTCAGGATTTCAACAACACTTCTGGCGCTGGGCGCCGGCCTCGCATGCGCTACCGCGCATCCCCCAGTCAAACCAGTCGGTGTGGCAGATATGTCCAGACCAACAGAGTTCGCTTCGCCGACTGGTGAGGACCTACGGTTCCAACGCTATGCAAATGCAACCATGGAAAGCCTTTGGCGTCAGTTTCCGGAGTGGGCGTTCAGCGTGGGGCGGTACGACTACGCAGACCGACTGACTGTTCCGGATACTGCCGATCGCACCAGAAGACAGAAGTTTTACGAACACCAATTGGCTTTGCTTGCCAAATTTCCCTTGAGCAAACTTTCTATATCGAACCGCGTAGACCATGAGCTAATGCAAAACGAGTTCCGCTCGAGCCTGTGGAACCTGAAGACTTTTCGAGATTGGCAGTGGCAGCCGTCGGCGTACAACGTAGGCGATAGCTTTGGGCGCATGCTGACAACAGACTACGCCCCACTCGATAAGCGTTTGCGCCATGTGTTGGCACGTCTTGCCCATGTTCCCGCCTATTACGCGGCCGCCCGTGCCAGCGTGCAGCGTCCTACGCTGGAGCACACGCAGCTTGCCATACAGCAAAACAAGGGTGCGCTTGACGTCTTTGGCGACGATCTCGTGCAAAGTGTGGAAGCATCCGGGTTGACAGCGCAAGAAAAGCGCCTATTTATCGTCCGCCTGTCCGACGCCAAGTCAGCGATAAACGCCTACGTCGACTGGCTATCCGCAATGGAGCCCCAACTGGCTTCTGGCAGTGCACGGAGTTTCCGGGTTGGCAAGGACTTATATGCCCAGAAATTCGCATATGACATCCAGTCCGGTTGGAGTGCCGAGCAGTTGTACGCGCGTGCGAGGGAAGAGAAAGCCAAGCTGCATGCCGAGATGGAAGTGCTGGCACGCGGCTTATGGCCCAAGATCATGGGTCAGGCACCCCTTCCCTCAGACCGGCTTGTCATGATCAGCGCTGTGCTGGGCGAGCTGAGCAAGCAGCACACGACCCCCGAAAATTTCGTGGACACCGTTCGCAAGCAAATACCCCAACTGGAAGCCTTTGTGCGGACGCATGATTTAGTGAGTCTGGACCCGACCCGACCCCTGTTGGTCCGGGAAACGCCAACCTATATGCGTGGTGTGTCGGGTGCCTCCGTGCAATCTCCGGGGCCCTACGATCCGCAAGCCAATACCTACTACAACGTAGATCCCATCGACAAGTTTACACCCGAGCAGAGCGAATCCTATCTTCGGGAATACAACGATTGGATGCTACAGATTCTGAATATCCACGAAGCTGTGCCAGGACACTACGTGCAGCTGCTTCACGCCAACGAATCCAAGAGCGTAGTCAAGGCCATTTTTGGCAACGGCTCCATGATCGAAGGCTGGGCAGTTTTCGGTGAAAAGATGATGATCGATGCGGGCTATGCAGATAATGCCCCCGAAATGCGGTTGATCTGGATGAAATGGAACCTGCGCACAGTCGTCAATACTATTCTTGACTACGAAGTCCACACCCAGGGACTGGAGCGCGACGCGGCAATTGCTTTGCTGACCCGTGAGGCATTCCAGCAAATGGCCGAGGCGACAAGCAAGTGGCGTCGCGCTACGCTGACGCAAGTGCAATTGACCAGCTACTTCAACGGTTATGCGGAAATTACACAACTGCGCGACGACCACAAGGCCCAATTGGGCAAGAACTTTTCTATTAAAAAGTTCAACGATCACTTTTTGTCGTTTGGGAACGCGCCCGTAAAGTTTATCCGTGAGCTGATGTAGTGCTGTTGACCTGGTCCTCTCTTTGGTCCGTGCCTGTGTTGATTGTTGAGCCACCATTTGGGAGGCTAGGTTATTTTGATCAGGTGAGTTTTAGTACCTGGAGAAATAGAGACTGTTTAATCGGCTTCAGCCGACGAACCCCTGCCACAGCGGCGCGAGGAGCCGCTGTAGGACCAGTAACAGCACCAAGACCAGTGAGGCGAACGCGAGCAGCAGGCCCCATTGCTGCAAGCGTCGCGAGGCGCGAACTGGGGCCGGTCGCAGACGATCCTCGATGCAACCTCGCAGCAATGCCGCGTTGCGCAGATTGGCCTTGAACCCGATGTCGAACACGTCTCCCAGTACCGGTACCACTCCTACCATGGCCTCCAGTCCGACGTTGCGCAGCATGGTGAACAGCACGCGCTTGGACACGCCTAGACGTATAGCCTCGACGACAACGTAGAGTGAGAGCGCAAGACCCAGTGCGTCGCCAATGCCCGGAAGCAGGCCGATGATCGGGTCCACGCCAAAACGAATCCGTGTCCCCGGCACCCGGAAGCGCGCATCCATCAGCGTCGCGTAGCGGTCCAACCGCGCCAGTGCCGCCTGGTGTTTATGTAGTTCGGCCGGCATACTGTCCTCGTCTACAGCGCATTAGATGACTGTATGCCTAAAAGATCGCCTGGCCTTGGTTCACATCGCACGCGCAACATAAGCAATGAGGAGGGCTGCCGGAAGTAATAGGGCCTGGGCTAGCAGCGTTCCGATCAGTCTGCTGCCAACGAGCCAAACAACCGTTTTGCGGAATTGGCTTTCGCTGACTTTTCCCTCCACGACGTCATCAGTCATGCCTGACATATAAGGATCAAGAAATACTGCCATCAAGACGGTCGCTCCCCCATTGATGATGGACGATAGATTACTGGAGGTCATACGAAGCGATGGGTCTAGTACGCCAGCATAAAGTGATGCAAAAACACCGACGGTCCAGAGTGCGGTTGCCCCGACATTTAGCACGGTGATCCGAGTAGATACCCCATGCCCTTTATGCATCCTAGACACGTTTGCTGCAGCTGGTGCGCTGGCCGCATCTTTGATGTAAGAGATACCTCCCTTGAAGAAGCCGTGAAGAATCAATTTGGGCACTGACCGGTGTACTTGAAAGTGGAGAACGGCGCGACAGAAAACGCGTTGAAATGTAGGAATAAGAAACGCACCCAAAACTGTAGCTACGCTCGCAGAGACAAGTAGCCATCTAAAGTCCAGAAGCAAGGTTGCGGCGTCTGGACCCGTGAGGTTCGACTCCACCCGTTTTGACAAGAATGGGCCAAGAAACGAATTTGAAGTCCTCGAAACAAGGACGAGGATGCTGAAAAGGGCGAACGACACCGCGATTCGCTTCGTCCGAACACCCGCAATCCGTACGGAGTATGCGAGGGTACCGATCAGATGAATGACAAAGGTCAGAAAGCAAAGAAAGAGTAGTTGTCTATCCAAGGCGCATTCCTTATTTCGCTTGCCACGAACCCAAACCCGTCGGAGGAGCTATGTCCGGGTCCAGGGCCATATGGGGGACTCACTGAGCCTTGTCTGAAGGCGGCTGACAGCTATTCGGAAATCCACACCATCGCAACTACGGGTGCCGCCTTGGAGGCGCGTTGGAGCGCTTTGATCCGTGTGACCCTCATTGTTCTGCCCACTTCACTAAGGACCGCAAAAACAACAGGTCAGTCTTTGCGTTGCGGCGTAAACAGGGTAAAACTTTTCCTCTGAGCAGGTTCTAGCCTTGCCTGCAAATACATCCCTTGCGGTCAGCTAGAACGTCCGCTGCGTGGCCCAAGAAAATACCAAAGGACCAATCCCAACACTGGCAGCAGCACCACTGCAATGATCCAAATGAGCTTCTTCTCGTTGCTGGCAGAGCTCTGGACAATGTTGAGGATGGCCCAAATATCGCCTGCAAGAATTAGCAGTCCCAGCAGTCCGTTGTATCCGAAATTCATTGATGTTTTTCCTTTTACGTTTTCAATAGCGTCGTTTTCCCACGCAGTCTAACAATATGGCAGACCTGCACTGACGTGTCCGCGGTCAGGCGAAAACGGCTGGGGTGACCCGCACGAACATTTGCCTCCGGGCAGTTTGCGTACATTCAAACTGCGGGCCGCGAGCAATCTGTTGGTTTAGTTGCCGCCCGGCCGCTCCGCCTGGGCCGGTTTACCGATCTACTTTGTTTCAACCAGGCGCGAAATCATGACTTGGTCAACCCGGTTGTTGTCGACGTCCATCACCTCGAAACGCCAGCCCTGCCACTGCACGTGATCGGTGCGCCGTGGAATACGACGCAACGACACCATCAGAAATCCGGCCAAGGTGTCATATTGCCCAGGCATGGGCCAATCCGCCAATCCCAACACCCTTTGTAGATCCGCAACCGGAGTGACTCCATCGGCCAGAAAGCTGCCATCTTCTCTGCGCAGGATCTGTTCCTCATCCTCGTAGTTCACCATGCTACCCATCACGGTGCTCATCACGTCGTTGAGCGTAATGACGCCCACCACCATGCTGTATTCGTTGACGATGACCGCGAAGTCCTCGTGGGCCTGACGAAACTGCGTCAGCATTTCGGCGAGGGTTAGCCGGTCCGGGACAACCAGAGCCTTCTTGATCAGACCCCCATCAATGCAATGGGACAGGGTGAGCGGTTTCCCCCACAAGACGCGCTGGAAGAGGTCTGTTGCGTCGACATATCCAATCACCTCATCGATGCCGGCTGTACCGCACACGAGGTAGGTTGAATGGGGAGATTCGGCAACCCGGGTCCGTAGCAATGTTTCATCATCGCCCATAGCCAGAAACACGATGCGTTCTCGGGTCGTCATCGCGCTCTCTACCGTGCGCGTATCGAGTTCAAACATGTTTTCGATGACCTGCTGTTCAGCGGATGCGACCGCCCCGGATTGGATACCAGCCTCGGTCAGTGCCAAGATGTCCAGATAGGTGATCCGGTCGTCTCGGGTTTGCGCGAGTCCAAGCAGTCGCGACAAAGCGTCAGCTATTTTGCTGAAGCAAAACACCAGGGGCTTGAGAAGCCTTAAGAGACCTAACATCGGGCCTACCGTCAGCATGGCCAGCCGCTCCGGCTCGTTCATGCCCAACCGCTTGGGCACCAGGTCAGCCACGACGATGAACAAAGTGGTGACGCTCACAAAGGACAATGTGGTTGCGAGGACACTGCTGACACTTGGATCCACGCCCAACCACAAGACTGCCTGGTGGAAGTGCGGGGATAACGCGTCATCCCCGACGACGCCTCCGAGGATGGCAATCGTATTGAGCCCTATCTGTACCACCGTCACAAAGTGTCCGGGTGTGCTCTGTACTGCCAGCACGCGTGCGGCGCGGCGGTCACCGCCATCTGCTAATTGGCTGAGTTTCATTCGGCGCGCCGCGGCCATTGAGATCTCGGCCACCGAGAAGAAGGCCGATGCGGCGATCAGAATTGCTATCAGAAACAGGCTGGTCGTAAGGTTCATTTCTCTTGCGACTATAGCTGGTCAATTCATTGCTCTGAAGGCCGATTTTGATACGCGTCGGCACCAAGCTGGGTTGACAGCTTGGTACCGCAGCGACTGACCTGGCCGTCGGCGACAAGCGATGTCAGTTCTTTCCGCTGGCCTCGATGCGGATGTCCTCGGGGCATGAAGAACCCAGGGTTTCTGCGCTAGTCGGTGTCCCTATCAGCTCGCGCAGGCCGGCACCTTCGTGAAAGTCCAGTGGCAGACGGATGCGGATTTCTTGTAGGTACTCGCCCGCGCACAGCAGCCCAACATGGTCTTGCGGGCGGGCAAGCCCTGTCGCTTCCTCAACACGCTTCAAAAGCTCCGCACGAGAAATTCTGCCGCCGACGTTGGCGCGAACGTATTGGCCCAGCGTGGAGTCGTTGACCGTCCGCACAGCGTTCACCGCCCGACGGAAATAGGTGTCGGCGTCCATCGTGGATTGGCATGTGCCATGTTTCTTCCACTCATAGCTCCCGAAAGTTCTTTCAAAGAAAAAGTTCGGCATCCAAGGCGCAATATAGGCAACCGTGTCTTCGGAGAGGGAAAGCGGAGTGCTACCGCAATCGGCGTACCGTGTGCCGCATTGTTTGCGGTTGGGCCAAAGCCCGTGCAGTGTCAGATTTGTGACCTGCAAGCGACGGTCGGCCATGTTGTCGCATTCGGGCTTCGTCCCGTTGTACTTGAAGTGTTCGCAGAATCCAGGCTGCCAAGTCACCGCCAGCACGTAGCTGTCGTGCTTGCCTGGTTGGCGGCAGGAACTGTCTCCTATTGTCGACCGGGTGCCAAAGGAAAGACCGCTCGTTACGCCACACTCTGCAGCCACCCAGCGCAGTGGCTCGGTGACGTCCGGGATCTGAATGCGCAGCCAACGCGCCTCGCGTGTATTGACCTCGCGAATCTCATAGTCTGCCCCCGGAACTACCTTTACAAGGCCCGGGTTGGTGCCTTTGGAAAAGGAAAGGTAGGCCTCGCATGCACGCGACGGGCGGAACTGGCCATGGGCCGCTTCACTTGCCCAAGCGAATGGCGCAGCCAAGGGCGACAGTACGAGCAGTGCCAACACAAGACCTGCTCGGTCCATTCTGAGGTGGGCGCGGAAAGCGAGTGCCCCAATCAGGGCGCTGAGTCTTGATTTGAACATTTTTCTCCCTTCAGAAGCGATTCCGATTCCCGTCATGTCCTTGCCCGATCGTTACGTGGTTTGCTGGGGACGCATCCTACCGCGACGAAGGTGTTCTGCACGACGACCCATTCAACTAGATCAGCATACGTGCGACAGGCGGCTCAAAAACTTTCCAGGGTTGACCCCGAAATACCCGGTTTATCGGGCTTTATTTCCGGCTTGTGTGTTTGGAGTGCTCCGCATACTTGGTGCATCCACTGACAGATAGGGGATACGCCATGCAAATCGAACGCTACAACCACTTACTCTTCCCGCGCGACGCCAACACCGCTGGCAAGGATGCCGATCCAGCGTCCGTTGCGACTGGTGGTGCTGCGCGCGGGCTGGCCAAGCCCCACGTGGGCACGCCCGCCCCTGCGGCGGCTGCGCGCGCGGCCGCCCGCCCCGACGGTGTGGTGCTGAACATCCAGTGGCCCGATGGCGACGTTGCGCACAACCCTGACCCCGGCGTCTACACCAACGCCCGCAAAGCGGTGGCGCGCAGCGATGCCGACACCATGGCCCGCGAGCACCAGTTGGCGGTGGACCGTAACGCCGGCAACGTGACCCGGCTCGAACTGAACAAGGACGGCGTGCTGGTCGCCCAACCGTATCCCGCTCAGCAAGATAAGCAAGGTGATTTCGTGGCACTAGCCGTATCGGCGATGCGTGAATACAGCGACGAACACGACCGCCAAAAGGCTCGCGCTACCGAAGTGGCCTCCTCTGCGCCAGCCCAGCCCGCGGGGCATTGGAATACGCTCAAAGGCCTGCAGCAGATCGCCGCCAAGCTCAACGTTTTCGCCTGATAGAAGTGTTACCACCGGGGCACCCCGAGGTTAAATACGTCCCCCCAAAGGGACACTAGCTCCCGCACTGTAGGGAAACCGCTTGTAGCGGTTCCCCCGTTTTTGCGTCCTGCACCACCAGGTTGATCTGCCGCGCGTGCGCAGCCGTGGCCGGTACGGCCACAAAGCCAAGCGTATGTGCGCCCTGGTACCGCCCCACTGGCGTGTACTGGCGCACTACAAAGTCGTGCTGCAAAAACTCGCCTTTGTTTTCGCCCGCCTTTATGCGGGAGTTATGGCCGTGTTCGGTCACGGTCCAATAGGCGCTCCACTGGGCAACGCCATCGCCCGGCGTGACGCGGGCCGAGAACTGGTCCACCCCCTCCACCTGCTGTAACGTGATGGCTGCGCGTGGCAATCCTGTGGATGCCGTCCATTGGCCGGCCTGCTGGGGGCGTGCGCTGCGCCAGTCTGGCCAGTCGCGCCCATCGCGCACCAGCTGCGGCGTGTAAATGCTGTTCAAGCGGTTGGCACTGGCCAGCTCCCGTTGGCGTGCGGTGTTGGCTGCCGTGGCAAAGCGGTCGACCCAGCCGATGTAGTCCCAGTAACCGACGTGGAAGGCCTGGGCCACAACGGGCGCGCCTTTTAACGAAGATAGCCACTGATCGGCTGGCGGGCAGGAGCTGCAGCCTTCAGATGTAAAGAGTTCGATCACTGGTGTGCGCTGCGGGCCGGATTGCACCTCGCAACGCGGTGGCGCTGCCGCCATGCCGGGTAGCGCAACGGCTACCAGCATGGTCGGACAAAGATACGCGAGAAGACGATACGAAGATGGCATGGCGGAGCTTTTTCAACAAGGGGTGGTTCTGCCTTGTTGGTCGCTCCGCTGCGCGCCTTCTTACAGCGATTTATTGCTTGACGCCTTCGGCCTGGACGATCAGACGCACATTTTTGGGGAAGCCCCAATCCACGCCGTAATTCATGCCAAAGGCGGTCCGGTCGATTGTGGTTTCAAAGTCACCACCGCAGACTTCGCGCTTCAGCATTGGGCTTTGGTAGCAGTTGAACTGTGTGGCCTTCAGCGTGACGGGCTGTGTCTTGCCCAGCAGTGTCAGAGTGCCGGCGATTTCAGTGACTTTGTCGCCATTGAACGTGAACTTGTCACCCACAAATTTGATCGTTGGGTACTTGGCGGCGTCGAACAGGTCTGTGCCTTGCAGGTGCTTGTCAAACGCAGGGGTGCCGGTGTTGATGGATGTTGCATCAATGGTCACTTCGACCTTGCCGGTCTTGGCAGCACGGTCCAGTTGTACAGAGCCTTCCTTCTTGTCAAAACGGCCTTTGTTGGTAGAGGTGCCAAAGTGGCCAATCTCAAACGATGCAAAGGTGTGCGTCGGCTCGAGTGTGTAAGTGGACATTTCGGCATGAGCCGCGGCGGACAACAGGGTGGTTGCAATGGCCAAACCAAGAAGGGATTTACGCATGGGAAAGTGCTCCGTTTAAAAAACAGGGTTGAGAGAAAAAGGAAATCAGAAAAAGCAAATCAGAGACAAAGAAATCAGAGCTTGGCCACGCCGGACAGCGCCAGCTTGAACTTGACCTGCACGTCGTCAGCCACCATGGACGTATCTGCCCACTCGTTTTCGCCGATCTTGAAGGCCAGGCGTTTGATGCCCACCACGCCGGTGGCGGTGGTCGTAGCGCCGCTTTGCGCCAGGGTCACCGGCACGACGGCATCGCGCGTGTTGCCCTTGATTGCCAGCTTGCCGGTCACTTCAAACTTGCCGCCCCCCAGACCTTTGATGCTGGTGGACTGAAACGTGGCCTGTGGGAACTTGGCGGTGTTGAACCAAGTACCCTTGGGCAGCTCGGCATCGGTCTCGGGTGAACCCATCGTGGCGCTGGCAATATCGACCGTGAAAGTGATTTTGCCGGTCTCGGGCTTGGCCGGATCCAGCGTGATTTGGGCGTCGAATTTCTTGAAGTGGCCTTCCACCGGTACGCCCATCTGCTTGATGACGAAGCCAACTTCGCTTTGTGCGGGCAGCAGCTTTTGCTGGGCTTGGGCGGACAGGCTGGTCAGCGCAGCCAGCAGGATCAAGCTGGCGGCGCGGGCTAGTGGGGAAAAGGTTTGCGTCATGGTGTGGGTTCCGGTGGTGATGGGTGGTGTGAAAGAAGGGCGCCAAGGCTGTCGGGTGGTCAGCGCTTGCCGGGCATCATGCGCAGCAATAGCCCGTCCTTGTCGATAAAGTGGTGCTTTAGCGCTGCGGCCACATGCAGCAGTACGAGGCCGGCCAAAGCATAGGCAGAAATCTGGTGCCAGGGCTTGATCATCTCTGCCAGTGGCTTGCTGGCGGATACAAGGTCTGGCAGCGGCAGCACGCCAAACAGCACAACGGGGAATCCCGCGGCCGAGCTGTAGGCCCAACCTACCAGCGGCACGGTGAAGAACAGCGCGTACATCAGCACATGGGTGGCGTGATAAGCCGTCACTTGCCAGCCCGGCATGCCCAGTGTTACGGACTGCGGCAGCGTTGGCGGCTTGTGCGTCAGGCGCCACAGCAGGCGCACGGCGGACAGGATCAGGATGGTGACGCCGGCCCACTTGTGCCAGTTGTACAGCTTCAGGCGCTGGGGTGAAAACGGCAGACCGGACATGTACAGACCCACCGAGAAAATACCAACCAAAGCCAGAGCCAGCAGCCAGTGCAGGCCAATGGCAAAACCGGTGTAGCGGCGGGTTGCGGTTGCAGTATTCATGGTAACGGTGTGCTTGGGTTTTTGTGCGCCACGCACCGAAGTGCATGCCGTGAAGGAAAGTTTAGGAGGCCGACCATCGAAAAAAGTTCAAATTACTTGTCGCAATGGTTCAACTAATTTGAAGTGAGCGGGAGCCACGGTTGGGACTGCAAGCCCTTGCAGCCGTAAAAAACCCGACCTGGGGTCGGGCTTTGCTGAGGGGTTTTGGTTTGCTACCAATTGGCCTCGCGCTCCGGCGATGCGCTGATGTTGTGGATGGACAGGTCGGCTCCGTCGTACTCCTCTTCCTGGCTCAGTCGCAGGCCCATCGTGGCTTTCAGCAGCCCGTACACCACCGTGCCACCCAACACAGCCCAGACCACGCCGATGGCCGTGCCGATCAGCTGCGCACCCAGGCTCACGCCACCCAAGCCGCCGAACGCGGTGCTGCCAAAGATACCGGCGGCCACGCCACCCAAGGTGCCGCACAGGCCGTGCAGCGGCCACACACCCAGCACGTCGTCGATCTTCCAGCGGTTCTGCGTCAGCGTGAACATCACGACGAAGACCGTGCCCGCCACGGCGCCTACAACCAGTGCGCCCAACGGGTGCATCAGATCGGAGCCCGCACACACGGCCACCAAGCCAGCCAGCGGGCCGTTGTGCACAAAGCCGGGGTCGTTCTTGCCCGCTACTAGCGCGGCCAGTGTGCCGCCCACCATGGCCATCAGCGAATTGACGGCGACCAGACCTGAAATCTTGTCCAGCGTCTGGGCGCTCATGACATTAAATCCAAACCATCCAACCGTCAAAATCCACGCACCTAACGCCAAAAACGGAATACTTGACGGAGGATGGGCGGAGATGGCGCCATCTTTGCGGTAACGGTTGCTGCGAGCCCCGAGCAGGATGACGGCTGGCAACGCGATCCATCCCCCAACCGCATGCACGACCACACTACCAGCAAAGTCATGAAACTCGGCACCGGTCAGAGACTTGATCCACGCCTGCACGCCGAAATGCTGGTTCCATGCGATGCCTTCGAAGAAAGGGTAGACGAACCCGACAATGACCGCCGTTGCAATCAGTTGCGGCCAAAAGCGCGCGCGTTCGGCAATGCCACCGGAGATGATGGCCGGTATGGCCGCGGCAAAGGTCAACAAAAAGAAGAACTTGACCAGCTCGTAGCCGTTTTTCGCGGCCAATACCTCGGCGCCGACGAAGAAGCTGGTGCCGTAGGCCACCGCATAGCCCACCACAAAATAGACAACGGTGGACACCGAGAAATCCACCAGGATTTTGACCAGCGCATTGACCTGGTTTTTGCGGCGGACGGTGCCGAGCTCCAGAAACGCGAAACCGGCGTGCATGGCCAGGACCATGATGCCGCCCAGTAGGATGAACAAGGCATCCGCGCCCTGTTTTAGTGCTTCCATGTGAACCCTTTGGTGAAAATATCTTTAAATTGGTGCGTCTTCTGTCGAGCAACAAGCCACGCACCAAATGTAAGCAATAAATGCGCCAAGTTGGGGTGATTTTGACCCGACGAGGCTGTCTAGAATCGGCATGGGCCGGAATGGTTTGGCCCGGAGGCCTTGGTTGTGGAAGCTTTTTGGGTATCGACAGGCATCGTTGCCTTGGCGGAAATGGGCGACAAAACCCAGTTGCTGGCCTTGCTGCTGGCCGCACGTTTTCGCAAGCCCTGGCCCATCGTCGCCGGCATTCTGGTGGCTACCATTGCCAACCACGCGTTGGCTGGCGCCGCTGGTGCCTGGGTGACTACGCTATTGGGCCCGGATGTGTTGCGCTGGGTATTGGGTGTGTCCTTCATTGCGCTGGCGGTGTGGATGCTTATCCCGGACAAGGTCGACGATCTGGCCAGCGACGACACCCAGCGCTTTGGCGTCTTTGGCACCACGGTGCTGGTTTTCTTCCTGGCCGAAATGGGCGACAAGACCCAGATCGCCACGGTGATGCTGGCCGCGAAATACAACCCCTATTGGGTGGTAGTGGGCAGCACGCTGGGCATGATGCTGGCCAATGCGCCGGTCGTCTGGTTTGGGGAGAAGCTGACCAAATTGGTGCCGATACGCATCGTCCACACCGTGTCGGCGCTGGTCTTTGCCGCGCTGGGCGTGGCCGCGCTGTGGCCCTTGCTATACTGAACTCCAGCGCCAATTTGCTCCAGCTTGCGGGCGCTTAATAAATACAGCTAAAGACGGACCGAGACACCACAGCACCCGGCCTTGTTTTTAGCATGGTCGGGTTTTTTATTGTTGGGGTCTGGTTTGTCTTCTACGCCTTTGATCGCGACACCGCAGTCGCAGCACTTCGCCGATACCTTGCCGCTGAAAAGCGGGGCGTCGCTGCGGGACTATGCACTCAGCTACGAGACCTATGGCACGCTGAACGCCGAGCGCAGCAACGCTGTGCTGGTCTGCCACGCGCTGAACGCCTCGCACCATGTGGCCGGCAGCTACGCGGGCCAGGCCAACTCCGAAGGTTGGTGGGACAACATGATCGGCCCCGGCAAGCCGGTGGACACCAACCGCTTCTTCGTCATTGGCGTCAACAATTTGGGCTCTTGCTTCGGCACCACCGGGCCCATGCACGCCAACCCGGATGCGCCCGCCGCAAGCGGCAAGGTCTACGGTGCAGATTTTCCAGTCGTGACGGTGGAAGACTGGGTCAACGCGCAGGCTCGGTTGATGGACGCGTTGGGCATCGATGTGCTGGCCGCAGTCATGGGTGGCAGCCTGGGCGGCATGCAAGCCCTGAGCTGGACACTGCAGTACCCCGACCGCGTGCGCCACGCCGTCGTCGTGGCCAGTGCACCCAACCTGACCGCCGAGAACATCGCCTTCAATGAGGTGGCGCGCCGTGCGATCGTCACCGACCCCGACTTCCACGGTGGCCACTTCTACGAACACGGCACCGTGCCCAAGCGCGGCCTGCGGATTGCCCGCATGATTGGCCATATCACTTACCTCAGTGACGACGTCATGAATGAGAAGTTTGGTCGTCAACTCCGGGACGCGGTTTTGGGCACGGGCTCGTACAAATACAGCACGCAGGATGTCGAGTTTCAGATCGAGAGTTACCTGCGCTACCAAGGCGACAAATTCGCTGAATACTTTGACGCCAACACCTACTTGCTGATCACCCGCGCGCTGGACTATTTCGACCCGGCCAGTGCCTACGGTGGCGACCTGAGCAAGGCATTAGCCAAGGCCACCTGCAAATTCCTGTTGGTCAGTTTCACAACCGACTGGCGCTTCAGCCCCAAACGCAGCCGCGAGATCGTCAAAGCCTTGTTGGACAACCAGCGTGACGTCAGCTACGCCGAGATTGATGCGCCCCATGGACACGATGCCTTTCTGCTCGATGACCCTCGCTATATGGGCGTGGTGCGCTCCTATTTTGAGAGCGTTGCGAAGGGAGCAACAGCATGACGGATATGAATACCATGCACGCGCTGAGCCAACTTGTCCCCGAGGGCTCGCGTGTACTTGACCTGGGTTGTGGCGACGGTGCCATGCTGGCCCATCTGCAGCAAACGCGCGGCTGCACCGGCTATGGCGTCGAGATAGACGACGCCAATGTGCTGGCCTGCGTCCAGCGCGGTGTGAATGTCATCCAGTTGAACCTGGACGAGGGCCTGGCCATCTTTGGTGATGCGTCGTTTGACGTGGTGCTGCAGATCGACACGTTGCAACACCTGCGCAATGCGGAGGTCATGCTGCGTGAGACCGTACGCGTCGGCCGTGTGGGCATCGTGGCCTTCCCCAATTTTGCGCACTGGCCCAACCGCCTGAGCATTTTGAAAGGCCGTATGCCGGTCACCAAGCGTCTGCCCTACCAGTGGTACGACACGCCCAATATTCGCGTGGGCACCCACGCCGACTTGGCCCTGCTGGCCGCCCGCAATGGCCTGCAGGTGCAGGACAGTTTTGGTCTGCAGAACAGCCAGACAGTGCGCTTCATGCCCAATCTGCGGGCAGGCACTTCGGTCTACAAGTTGACGCTACCGCGCTAGCCTCAGCTTGGACTGATGCGGCCGGAAAGCCCGTGGTAAAGTCCGCCCATCGGGGTTTCAGCTCCCCGGTGTCGGGCCCCACAGGGCCCCAAGATGGTGTCCCATCCAATGGCTGGTAACGCAACAGGAGTTATCCGTGGACACCCAAAATCCGTCTATTTTTCCCCCCCCGATTTCCCCCCAGGCATTCAATGCTCGCCTGGGCCGTGCCGGCGCACCGCTGGTGCTGGACGTGCGCCGCCAGGCACGCTTTGACGAGAGCCCGCGCTTGCTGGCAGGAGCGCAGCGCTGTGCACCTGAAGACGTGGCGGCGCTGGCTGCTGCTCGGCCTGCCGGCGAGGTCGTGGTCTATTGCGTGTATGGACACAACGTGAGCGAAGAGGCTGCCACGGCGCTGCAGGCCGCAGGCTGGCGTGCCCATGCCGTAGCCGGCGGTATCGAGGGCGGCCAAGAGGGCGTGGACGATGTGCAAGCCATGGCCCAGTGGCGTGCGAACCCGCCGCTGACGTTCGCCAAGCGCCCCGACTGGGGCGTGACGGGTGAGCAGCCCTCGCGCTGGATAACGCGAGAGCGGCCCAAGATCGACCGCATCGCCTGCCCGTGGCTGGTGCGCCGCTTCATTGACACGCGGGCCGAGTTTTTCTATGTGCCAGTCAGTGAAGTGTTGTCGCAGGCCCAGCAACTGGGTGCCGTGGCCTATGACATACCCGGCGCGCTGGTGTCCCACGTCGGTGCGCTCTGCAGTTTTGGTGCTTTGTTGAAGGGTTTTGATTTGCACGACGCCGCGCTGGACCTCCTGGCCACCATCGTGCGCGGCGCGGATACCGATCACCTGGAACTGGCGCCGCAATCGGCTGGTCTACTGGCGCTTTCCTTGGGCTTGTCACGCCTGCATGCGGCCGATGACCACGCCATGCTGGAAGCAGCCATGCCGCTGTATGACGCGCTGTATGCATGGTGCCGTGACCGGGTAGCGGCGCAAGACGAAACCCACAACTGGAAACCCACCCACATGACTACTGGAGCCCCTGAATGAGCGCACCACAGACCACCGTGTCTTTCTCCGAAGCGCTGCGCTTTTGGCTGAAGCTGGGCTTCATAAGCTTTGGCGGCCCGGCTGGGCAGATTGCAGTCATGCACCGTGAGCTGGTGGAGCAGAAGCGTTGGATCTCGGAGTCGCGTTTTCTGCACGCGCTGAACTACTGCATGCTGCTGCCTGGCCCTGAGGCCCAGCAGCTGGCTACCTACATCGGCTGGCTGATGCACCGCACCTGGGGCGGCGTGGTGGCGGGCGGGTTGTTTGTGCTGCCCTCGCTATTCATCTTGATTGGCCTGAGCTGGGTCTACGTGGCCTTTGGCAGCGTATCGTGGGTGGCTGGCCTGCTGTATGGCATCAAGCCCGCGGTGGCCGCTATCGTGTTGCAGGCGGTGCACCGCATCGGCAGCAAGACCCTGAAAAAGCCGACGACAGCACCTGTGCTGTGGGCCATTGCGGCCAGTAGCTTTGTGGCTATCTACGCATTCGACGTGCCTTTTCCATGGATCGTGTTCGGGGCTGCGCTGATCGGTTGGCTGGGCGCACGCTGGGCGCCAGCGCAGTTTTCGGGCGCGGGTGGCCATGGAGCGGCCAAGGCGCAGGCACTCGCCGCCGGCCAGGCTGACTGGGTGATTGGCGACCACACGCCGACGCCGCCCCATGCCCGTTTCAAGCCCTCGCGACTGGCTGCCGTGCTCGCAGCGGCCGCCGCGCTGTGGCTACTGCCCATGGGCGTGCTGGTGGCATGGCAGGGTTGGGATGGCGCGGTGGCGCAGATGGCCTGGTTCTTCACCAAGGCCGCGTTGCTGACATTCGGCGGTGCCTACGCCGTGCTGCCCTACGTCTACCAGGGCGCCGTGGAGCAGTTTGGCTGGCTGACCGGCGCGCAGATGATCGACGGCCTGGCACTGGGGGAGACCACGCCCGGGCCGCTGATCATGGTCGTGGCCTTTGTCGGCTTTGTGGGCGGCTGGACCAAGGAAGTACTGGGGCCCGACGCGCAATTCCTGGGCGCTGCGCTGGCTGCCACGGTGGTGACGTGGTTCACCTTTCTGCCGTCGTTTCTGTTTATCCTGGCCGGAGGTCCGCTGGTGGAGTCCACGCATGGCAAGCTGCACCTGACCGCACCGCTGACCGCGATCACCGCGGCGGTGGTCGGTGTCATCGCCAGTCTTGCTCTATTTTTCATAGCGCATATTGCAATCAGGACGGGGGCTAGCGGTGCATTCGTTACCAGGTTGGATGTCGTGGCATCGGTGCTGACTGCGCTAGCCGCGGTGGCGCTGTTGCGGTACAAGATCGGTGTGATTCCGGTCATTGCGGCTTGTGCGCTGGCAGGGCTGGCGGCCCGCTGGGCCGGGTGGGCCTGAATGGCTCAATAGGGTCGACCGCCCCCAGGTCTACACTGGCACATTAACCCTTGCGCGAAGCACACCCCATGCACCCTACGATGCCCCTTTCTTTGGCCAACCGCTGGCTGCGCACGCTATGCATAGTGGGGCTGGGCGCCATGCTAAGTCTGCTGGGTGCCTGCGCCACTGGCATCGGCACCGACCCCGCATCGGGCACGCCGGCCTTTCAGGTGCAGAACCGCCTGCTGCTGACGCCGGCCAATGGCGGCCGGCACGTCACGTCGGCCGCGCTGCAACCCGGGGACATCATTTTGTCGTCGACCAATGGCGTCACCTCAATGGGCATACGTCTGCTGACCATCTCGCCAGTCAGCCACGCGGCTTTGTACCTGGGCAATGACGATATCGCCGAGGCCGTGGGCTCCGGCATACGCACCCGCAAAATTGCGGACTTCATCGCAGATGAATCCACGATCGTCGCCTTCCGCCACCCTGGTGTGCGCGCTGAGCATGCCGAAACCATGCGCAGCTTTGCCCAGGCGCATGCCGGCAAGAAGTACAACGTGGTCGGTATCGTGCTGCAGGCGCCATTTACGCTGCAGCGCCAGTACTGCGAATTGCCGTTGGTCCCCAGCCTTGTGCGTGATGCCTGTATCCGCGGGCTGGCCGCAATCCAGCTCGGCGTGGCACGCAACGACCGCTTCTTCTGTTCGCAGTTTGTACTGGCAGCCTACCAAGAGGCCAAGCTGCCGCTGACCACCGCCGACCCGCTGTTGGTCAGCCCGGCCGACCTGCTGCACATGCGCGAGGGCGATGTTCCCTCGGTGCGCATTGAACAGGCCTTGCACTATGTGGGCCACCTGAAGGCCGGTCCAACAACTACCGACGTCGAGGTCGCCGGTTTCAATGCCGGGCCGTCCCCAAGGTGAAACACACCCCCTCGGGGGGCAGCGGCCCGCGCAGCGGCGGAGCGCCGGGGCTACAGCCTATTGCCCTACGTGCATCGAGAAGCGTGCGCCGTTGTTCAAGGTGCAGCTCCCGGTGCCCAGCGTGGCAGAGTTCATTGTGTAGACGCAGTTGATATAGCTACCGCGGTTGCCTGTACCGTTGGCGATACCGTCACGCGATGCACCACCGCGCCGCGTGGACTCACCGACAAACGACTCGCCATTGATCGTGCTGTTGAAGGCGCCGCGACCATTGAGGTCGCTGGTGACGATGGCATTGACCATGCCGTATGTGGTGGCCAGATCGTTGGACGGATACAGCCTTGCTGCGAACGTGACCGGCGCAGGCGGCGTCATGGGCACCACCATCTGTGTTGTTGCCGGATAGTGCGACGGGTACTGGCTGACCGGCACCACATAGCATCCCGACAGTGCGGCCACAGCTGCGGCCATCCCTAAAGCCATCGCAACACGGCGTTGCGTACCCACACTGGATCGTGTCATTCCCATACATTTCCTCAAGGCCCAAGCACATGCTTGTGGGTGCATTCTTGGACGGTGTTGGCGCGTACAGCATCGGCAATGTAAGCGGGTATTGGCTGCAGACATGTTGGGTACCGTATTTCAATACCCAGCCTGCATCGCCGACAAGGCTTGTGTGCGCTATGTCTGCTACTACACAGATCACAGTGACGTGAAAGGATAAATTTAATTTGCGCAGGCCCTGTGGCCTGTGAGTACCTCTAAAGCCAAAGCGTTCTGCAATCCTAGACATGCACACCTCATCGCCAAGCCTTGTTTCCGTTGACCCCGTTGTGTTGGAGCGCGTGAAAGCCTATGTGTTGGGTGCAAGCTTTCCTTGTGTGGGTGCGCGCTCTGCCGTCAATTCGCACCGCGCTATGTTCGGCAGCTTTGGGTCCTTGGGCAGCGATGAGCCTACGCGTTTGCAAGCGATGTGCGACAGCTTGATGGAGTTCTCAGAGGCTTATTCTGATCCAGGCGAAGTACCTGTCACGTATATGGCGCTGTTTGACGACGACGTGCGCGATGAGGAGGACTTTGAGCGCCGGCTTTGGCGCCACTTGCAACTCCTGCATGGCGTCGACAGCCACACCTTCGATTGGGCACCGGGTGTCAGCGATGATCCTGAATCACCGGAGTTTTCGTTCAGCATTGCAGGCAGGGCATTTTTCATTGTGGGTCTTCACCCGCGTTCTTCGCGCATCGCGCGTCGCGCACCGGTGCCCTGTCTTGCATTCAATTTTCATGACCAGTTCGAACTGCTGCGGGCCAGCGGAAAGTTCGAGAAAATGCAACGCGCCATTCGCTTGCGTGACGTTTCCCTGCAAGGCAATGCGAACCCGGTACTCAAGAGTTTTGGTGAAGCCTCAGAAGCCCGGCAATATTCGGGGCGCTCCGTCGAAAATCAGTGGCAATGCCCGTTTAGACCGGGGGGTCGAAATGCAGCCTGAGCACGCAAAATCACGCATTGCGCCGCAAAGCGGCACGGCGTTCAAGCTGCGCAAGGGTGACTTGCTGCGGATATACGATCCGCTGGGCGAGCAAGTAGCTGACCTCTTCGCGTTCCGCGACGGCGATCTGGCTTGTAGCCTCTCATCCGGCCGCAGTATCGACTACGCCGGAAAAATCTATCTCAGCTGTGGAGACATCCTGTATGCCAATGACAGCCGAGCCATGTTCACCATCGTGGCTGACAGCGTAGGTAGACATGATTTCCTGTTGACGCCGTGCAGCCAGGAGATGTTTGAAAAGCTCCACCACTGCCAGGGCCACCATCCGAGCTGCTTCGAAAATCTGAGTACCGCGTTTGCGCCACACGGTGTTCAGCCACAGCATATCTCGACAACTTTCAACATTTTTATGAATGTGACTGTTGATCCGGACGGCGTCGTGCGGGTGCTGCCACCCACATCACGGCCAGGTGACTTCATTGAACTGCGGGCGGAGATGGATTTGGTTTGCGGTTTGACGGCATGTTCCGCCGAGCAATCGAATAACGGCACCTTCAAGCCAATCGACTATTCCATTCTTCGAACGGCGGAGGTAACGGTGTGATCTCCAGGCGCATCCCGTTGCGCCTGCCCAATATCTTGATTGCCTCTCTCTCTCTCTTGTCTAAGGCTTTATTTTCAGGTACCAAGAAATCAGATGAACTCGAACACTTCAAACCACTACCGCCTGTGTACAGGTAAATGCCATGCTGTAAAGCCCACCCAGGGTGGTATTGAGATCTCTGCCGGCAAATGGCGCTGTGGAGGATGCTGGGCGAAAATGTACTCGCACATGATGCGGCCTCGCTCCTGATGCGATGTGTCAGCAAGTGCATTCGCCATGCGTATTGCCGAATCGGACTGGAGCCCTCGCCAAGTGTGCGTAAGCAGCTACTACTTTTATAGCAAATTCTAATCGTTAGACGTGTTGCGGTGCCAGCGTCTTGGAGTACAGCGCGGCACCGGCAATGTCTTTCAGCGTTACCGTCATAGCTTTGGACTTGGCATCTATGTCTACCTGGCCGAAGAACTGCATGCCGTTGGTCGGCGGTGCATTTACTTCGGTAGGGGCCTTCTGGTACATGACTTGCATGCCGAACGTAGCGTCGACCTTGTTGGGTCCAAAGCCACCGGCGTTCAGCGGGCCGGAGACAAATTGCCAGAACGGCGCAAAGTCGCTGAACTTGGCTTTGTTCGGGTCAAAGTAATGCGCGGCCGTGTAGTGCACGTCGGCGGTCAGCCACACCACGTTCTGGATGTCGGCCTTCTTGATGCCCTGCAATAGCCGCGCAATTTCGATCTCACGGCCCAGCGGTGCGCCGTCTTCGCCATTGGCAATGGCTTCCCACTTGTCGCGGCCTTGGGCATCCTTGCCGTCGGCCACGTGCAGGCCAATCGGCATGTCCGCGGCAATAACCTTCCATGTGGCTTTGGAGCGTTTCAGGCCTTCCAGCAGCCAGGCGATCTGCGGGCGGCCCATGAAGGCGCTCTCGTCGTTCTCGGAGGTTTGCAGGTTGTGGCTGTTGGGGCCGCGGTAGCTGCGCATGTCCAGCACAAACAGATCCAGCAGCGGGCCCTGGGGCAGGTGGCGGTAGACACGCTGGCTCTCGATGTCGCCGCCCGTGCGGCGCAGCGGCGCGTATTCCATAAAGGCCTTGCTGGCCCGGGCTGTGAGTAGTGGAATGTTCTTCTCTGTGTAGCGCTTGTCGTCACGCAGGTCTTTGGAGTCGGACCAGTTGTTGCAGACCTCGTGGTCGTCCCACTGCCAGATCTGCGGCACCTGCGCCGCCATCCGGCGCACATTGGCGTCCATCAGGTTGTAGCGGTAACGGCCGCGGAACTCGTTGATGGTTTCGGCGACCTTGCTGACCTCTTCGGTGACCACGTTGTTCCACAGGGTGCCATCGGCCAGCTTGACCTGGGCGGTGATCGGGCCATCGGCATAAATCGTGTCGCCACTGTGCAAAAAGAAGTCGGGGCGCACCTGGCGGATTTGTTCGTAGATCTTCATGCCGCCCCACGCCTCGTTGATGCCCCAGCCTTGGCCAGCGGTGTCTCCACTCCACGCAAAGCGCACATCCCGTGTGGCTTTGCCCAGCGCGGCGGGCAGGCGCAAGTGGCCGGGCAAGGCTTCAGACAGCACCCGCTCGTTGTGCAGGTCTTGCAGCACCACCCGGTAAAAAATTTCCTGCCCTGCGGGCAGTTCCCGCAGGTCCAGGCGGCCGGTGTAGTCGCTGTCCTCCAGCAGGTAGGGGCCGCGCACGCGGGTGGCGTTGGCCATACTGGCCGTGGTGGACCAGTCCAGCCACATGCGCGCGGGCCGGTCGCTGCGGGTCCAGATGATGGCCCCGTCAGCCAGCGGGTCGCCGCTTTGTACGCCGTGTGCCATCTGCGGGCGCAGCGCGTCCGGCGTGATCAGCGGCGTGGCCGCCCGTGCGGCGGCGCTGCCCAGCAAGCCGGCAGCGGTGGTGGTGGCAAGGAAATCACGACGGTCCATGGCTAAAGCTCTCCAGTGTGGTGTGTATGGCAAACCCGGATTTTTGAAAACGCAGATGTCAATGGCGTGACGCATCCATCGCGGGGCGCCGCCGGCTCTACGGCTGCGTGCTACTCTTGCACGGCTGCACAACCATCCTTGAGAGGCGCCACGCATGCTGTTTGAAACCGAGCGACACGAAGCGCTAGGCTCTACCGAATGGGACCCGGCGCAAGCCCAGCGGACGATCCAGGCCATCGTGCGCGATGCGGAGCAGGCTCGCCTGCCCCAGGGCCACTGGCCGGTGCACGCGCTGGACCTTGACGGTGGCGATCCCCCACCGGACACCCGATTCCACAGCCTTTACCTCGGCAGCGCGGGTGTCATCTGGGCGCTGTGGTACCTGCAGCGCGAGGGGGTTGTTGATTGCCAGCTGGACACGCAGCATGCCATTGCCCAGGCAGCGCGTGCCTACCGCAGCGCGCCCGACACTGGCGAAGTCGTGCCGTCCTACTTCTTGGGCGAGGTGGGTATCGAACTGGTGCACTGGCGGCTGACCGGATCGGTTGAGGCCGCGGATCGGCTCTACGCATCCATCCAGCAGAACATTTCCAACCCGACGAACGAGGCACTGTGGGCCGCGCCCGGCACCATGGTGGCGGCTTGGCACATGTGGGAGCACACAGGTGATGCGCGCTGGAGTGCCCTGTTTGTCGAGAACATCGAGCATGTGTGGAACACTTGGTTGCCGGTACCCGACAAAGACTTCTACCTTTGGACACAAGACTTGTACGGCAACATCGTGCAGCTACTGGGTGCGGGCCATGGCTTTGTCGGCAACGTGTACCCGCTGCTGCGCGGTGCGGCGCTGCTGGACCACGCCCGGCGCGACGCGCTGTACACCCGCACCGTGCAGACCCTGCAACGGACGGGTCGGTTTGAAAATGACCAAGCCAATTGGCCGCAGGGTATTGGCACCCCCCGCCCTGGTCGCACCCACCAACTGATGCAGTGGTGCCATGGTGCACCCGGCGTGATTACCGCGCTGGCGGCCGATTATCCGCAGCAGCAATCGGCCGACATGGACGCCATGCTGCTGGCTGGGGGTGAGGCGGTGTGGGCCGCAGGCCCGCTTTCCAAGGGCGCTGGTCTGTGCCACGGTACGGCGGGCAATGGCTATGCCTTCCTGAAGCTCTACAAGCGTACCGGCGACGCACTGTGGCTAGCCCGCGCCCGGTCATTCGCGGTGCATGCCATTGCGCAGCGCAATACCATGCACGCGCAATATGGCAGGGGCCGCTACAACCTGTGGACCGGTGACCTGGGCGTGGCTGTGTACCTGTGGCATTGCATCACAGGCAAGGACGGCATGCCTGCGCTGGATATCATCGATTGAGCTTTGACGCCCGAGAGGGGAACCCATGAACCTGAGCATCGCCGACAAAAGGCCAGAGATCCGCATCGTGGATCGCTTCTACATGGTGTTCACGGTATTCAGCCTGCTGCTGTTGGTGGTAGGGGTGCCATTTGTCTTTGTCAGAAAAATGGCGGCCGCACTGTGCCTGCTGTTTTTGTTGAGCGGCATTTTTACTGCCTGGTACTTCAGCCGCCGGGGCTACCCTGAGAAGTCGCTGCTCTTCTTTTCTGGTTTTATATGGCTCACGATGGTTGGCCTGCTCTACGCAGGCCTGTCCACCAATGGTGCAGCCATCACATTGGCGGTAGCGCTGATGGTTGGTGTTGTGGTCTCGCCACGGGCGGGTATGGTGTTTGCAGGTTCGTATTTTCTGGCGTGGTTTGTCTTCATCATGCTGGGCCGCTACGGTTTAGCGCCGCCGCCTTACTTTGCCGGTGTGCCATTGAAGGGTTGGCTTATTGCTGCTGGCGCGTGTTGGCTGCTTCTGATTCCAGTGCCCGAACTGGTCAAGGGAATGCACCGGGGCGCGGCACTGCAGCGTTCAATTTTCGAGGCCACGTCCGACGCATTGCTGGTTGTGGATCTGGCGGGTCAGACCGAAAGTTGTAACCAGCGTTTCATTGACATGTGGGGTGTGGCCCCAGAGCTCATCGCCACGCGCGATGACGCGGCCATGCTTGCATCGGTTATGCGCATGGTCGAGGATCCGGAGGGCTTTCGCCGTGGGGTGGGCGAGATTTATGCGAATCCAGATGGCACCAGTTTCGACACGCTGCGCTTTAAGGACGGCCGCATCATAGAGCGCTACTCCCAGCCCAATTCGGTGGGCACGCAAGTGGTGGGACGTGTCTGGAGCTTTCGCGATGTCACAGCAAGCCACCGCGCACAACACGAACTGCTGTCTAGCCAGGTCAAGTTCCAAGGGCTGTTTGACCTGTCCCCGCTGGGCATGGTCCGCAACAGCATGGACGGCCAGTTCTTTGAGGTGAACACCGCTTTTTGCCGGCTGTTTGGCTACCCCAAAGATGAGCTGAAAGACATGCGTTATAGGGACATGACACCACAGCACTACGCGGAACAGGAAGAAGCCCAGCTGGAGAGCTTGCGCGCGCGGGGCACCTACGGCCCGTATGAGAAAGAGTATATCCACAAACTCGGGCACACCATCCCCGTGCGGCTCAACGGCATGTTGATACGGGGGGCAGATGGGGAGCCTTATATCTGGTCCATCATAGAAGACATATCCGAACAAAAGGCCCACGAACGCAAGCTGACGAATGCAATGCGCGCTGCCGAAGATGCAGCCATCGCCAAGGGCGAATTCCTGGCCAACATGAGCCATGAGATCCGCACGCCGATGAACGCCATCTTGGGCATGCTTACCCTGCTGGGTAACACCCCGCTCAATGCCAACCAGTTTGACTACCTGAACAAAACCGAAGGTGCAGCCAAGTCGCTGCTGAGCCTGCTCAACGACATTCTGGATCTCGCCAAGATCGATTCGCGCAAGATGGAGCTCGACCCCCAACCCTTCGAGGTGGAGCAGCTGCTGCGCGATCTATCGGTGGTGCTCTCTGCGAATGTTGGCGGCAAAAATATTGAAGTGCTGTACGACATAGACCCGCGCGTTCCCCCGCAGCTGGTCGGCGACGCGCTGCGGCTGCAACAGGTGCTGATCAACCTGGGCGGCAATGGAGTCAAGTTCACCGCCGCCGGGCAGGTGGTAGTGGGCTTGCGGCTGGCCGATGCCAGCGCTGCGGACACTGCGGACCAGCTGCTGCTTGAATTTTGGGTTGAGGATTCCGGCATCGGCATCGCCCCCGAAAACCACGCCCGCATCTTCATGGAATTTTCACAGGCCGAATCCACAACGACGCGGCGCTTCGGCGGCAGCGGGCTGGGGCTGGCCATCAGCAAGCGCATTGTCGAGTTGATGGGTGGCAGCCTGGTGCTGTGCAGCGAATTAGGCGTTGGAAGCCGCTTCAGTTTCACGCTGAGCCTGCCGCGCGTGTCAGCCGACGCTGCCCCCGTCTTGCAAGTAGCACCGCAAAACGTGCTGGTCGTTGACGACAACGCCAGGGCTGCTGAGCTGAGTGCCAACATGCTGCGTGCCTGTGGCTGGACCGTGGACATCGCCTACAGCGGGCAACTTGCACTCGATAAGGTACGCGCAAGCGCCAACAAGGGCGGTGCTTTTCCCTACCACTGCGTGTTCATCGATTGGCAGATGTCGCAGCTGGATGGCTGGGAGTGCTTGCAACAGTTGCAAGCACTGTGCGGCACGATGGTGGGGCCATCACCCCGGTTTGTCATGCTGTCAGATAACGGCCGGGACCATCTGTCGCAGCGCACGCCACAAGAGCAAGAACAGCTGAGCGGGTTTTTGGTCAAGCCCGTGACGGCAGCGATGCTGATGGCCGCGTCGCGAACCCTGACCGCGCCAACGGGGTCCGCGCGGCCTTCACCATCTCGTAGCAGCAAGCGCCAACTGGCGGGCATGCGCATTCTGGTTGTGGATGACAACGCCATCAACCAGCAGGTTGCCGAAGAGCTGCTGGGTTTTGAAGGTGCGCTGGTGGCTATCGCGTCTGACGGCCGGCAGGGCGTGCAGGCCATTGTGTCGGCCACGGTGCAGTTTGATGCGGTGCTGATGGACATACAAATGCCAGTGATGGATGGCTACGCCGCAACCCAGCTCATCCGGCAGGAACTGGGCCTGACCACGCTGCCCATCATTGGCCTGACGGCCAACGCCATGGCCTCCGACCGCGAGGCCTGCCTGCGCGCCGGTATGGATGAGCACGTCGGCAAACCTTTTGAGATGGCGCACCTGGTCCCGCTGCTGCTGCGGCTCACGGCAGCAGACCAGACTGACGGGGTGCAACCCGCGCTGCTGCAACCATTCCCGGGGCAGCCAAGCGCGCAGACATTGCGTACGCCAGACATTGACCTGCCCACGGCCTTGGCACGCTTGGGTGACATGCAGGATGTGTATGTGAAAGTGGCCGAACAGTTTCAAGGGATGCTGACCACGCTACCGACAGACCTGGGCAAAGCTATTGCTGGCAGCGATATGAAAGGCGTCAAGCTGTTGTTGCACAGTTTCAAGGGCAATGCCGCCACCCTGGGGCTGGATCGCCTGGCCAGCGTACTGGGTGGGCTGGAACAAGCGTGTACCACCCAGGGCAGTATGGAACCTGTGCGGGACGGGATTCCGGGGCTGGAAGCCTGTATTGCGGTGGCACAGGACGCACTGCAGCAAGCGGTTGCAGTTTTAAGCCGGGTGTAGGCAAGCGGTATGGCTATCTTTTGGGTCCATCGTTCGCCCACACTTCTACCCGTCCGGCGGCACAGCCCACTTTCTCGCGATGCCATCTTTCCCTTTTGAGTCCACACGCACAGTGCAGGTCGGCGGGGTGGGCAAGCCAGACTTGCTCAGCCAGCTTTGCAGTAAAGGTGTTCAACTCAACCCCCTCGCTACTCAACTGTTTTCGCATGACGGCTTTCAGACCAGTGTCGAACCGCGCTTTCTGTCAATAGTGCCAATCTCGGTCGCTGCGCTTGGACTTAGCCAAGGAGGAGTCTTCGATGAAATCTGTTCGCGTGCGCTTGCGCGGGGATACTCTCTTTGCCCGTTGGAACTCGGTCCTCACTTGCGCCTTGCCTTTGTTGACCAAGAGGAAGGACTCCTGGGTCAACCACCCTCCCAGAACTGTGCCCCACCCGGCTCAGTGACCGTCGCGTCGCAACCTATCTCAGAAGATGAAGATGTGCCCAAAGGCTTCTACCTTCGCGTCATTGAAGGCGTTCCTTGGCTTCGCGGCTATCGATCATGGCCTGGGCACATTTGGGCTCCCACCGACGTTTTGGTTTTTGTTGGGAGTGTTAGTGCGGACTAGCGCAGGTGGTGGCTACGCTCAGACTGATCTTCCGCTTGCTGTCTGCTGCCATAAAGATAGCAATTGCTGTTTTTATAGCAATACATGACAATCCTGCCTATGCAGACCTTCGACGACATCACCATCCGCCGCCCAGCGCTGGCGGATTCTTATATCGCGTTGCTCAAGGCCCAGCCCGGCCGGCCGATTGCGCTGTTTGCGCCCCGGCGTGTGGGCAAGACCTATTTTCTGGACGGCGACCTGGCGCCGGCCGCTGAAAAAGTGGGTCTGCTGCCGGTCTATGCCGACCTGTGGCTCAACCGCGCCTCGCCGCTGGACGCCATCAACCACGCGCTGGAAGAGGCGTTAGATGATGCCAAGGTGCCTAAATCGTCCGCCGCCCGTCTAGCCAAGACCGCAGTCAAAAAGATCGGCGCGCTCGGCGCCAGCGTTGAGTTGGGTGATGAGCCCGCGCGCCGCGCGCTACCTGACAAGGCCGAGTTGCGCATGGACGCGCTCATCAGCCGGCTGGCCAGCGAGTCAGGCAAGCAGATCTTGCTGATGCTGGACGAGATCCAGGTGCTGGGCCAGTCCACTTCTGGTGAGGCGGCGGTGGCTGCGGTGCGGGCCGTGTTGCAAAAGCACAAGAAGAAGGTGTATGCCGTGTTCACCGGTTCGTCGCAGGAAGAACTGGGCGAGATGATGATGGCCGCTGGGGGCCCCATGTACCAGTTTGCGCAGCTGCTGACTTTCCCGTTTCTGGACACCAACTACCTGCAATTGCTGGCTGCGCATTACCACCGCGTGCACCCCAACAAGAGCCTGGATATTGCCGCTTTGCAAAATTTGTTTGCGCATATCGGCTACAAGCCGGCGCTGATGAAGGACATCGTCAAGGAGATGTCGGCCGAGGGCATCACCGATGTGGGCCAGGCCCTGTCCCGTTTCATGTCCGACGAGCGCAATGTGCCGGCCTGGCAGGGCGTTCTGGCTAATCTGCAGCCGATCGAACAAGCGCTGTTGGTAGTGCTGGCCCATGGCATGGCGCCGATGGGCAGAGACAGCCTGCAGGCCCTGGCGCGCATCACCGGCAAGGCGGCGACGCTGGCCAAGGTGCGCGTGGCGCTGGACCGCATGCGCAAGGCCGGCATCTTGTCCAAGCCCCCTTCCGTTGGCTACATGATTGAAGACCGGCTGTTCAAGGACTTTGTGGTGAAGTCGTTTGTGGGCAAATACATAGCGGATGGCCGTCTGAAAAGCCTAGCTTCATAGGTGGCACGGCCCACGCAATATGCCGACTCTACCTTGCTATAAATAAGATAGCTGCTTACGCTGTTTCCGCGAGGCCTACAGCCCATTTATGCATACAGTAACGGGGAAACCCCAAAGACGGCTTAGCCAACTGAATTTGAGTTCGAAAAAAGATCTCTGTGGGCCACCAGGCAGGGCGAATGCGGCCCGGGCGATGCCGAAAACCCGTGCGCGCAAGCCCCTTTTCGGGCTTTGCTGGACGCTGTATTAGGCTTGTCTCCTAACTCTGCTGTCACCAATTCGTCATAGACTGTGCAGTGTTGGAACGTCCGCACAACAGGAGTCTCGAAAAAATGCACCGTCGCCGCCCCGTCGTCCGCCATTCCCATGTGGGTGCGCCCCATGTGCTGAGCTCTTTGCTGGAAGGCCGGGGTCTACTGGAAATGGCCCTGTTACCTGCTTCATTGCCCTTGTTGATGGAGGCCCCCCACGGCGACGGCCACCCGGTGTTGTTGGTGCCGGGCTTCATGGCCAGCGAAACTTCGCTGATCGGCTTGAAGCTGATGCTGCAGAACAAGGGCTATGACGTGCACACCTGGGGCCTGGGCCGCAACATGGGCTTTCGCAGCAAGCATGCCAACGCTCTACCCCAAAAAATCCGCCATTTGCACTACACCACCGGCAAGAAGGTCAGCCTCGTCGGCTGGAGTCTGGGTGGCGTGTTCTCGATGTACGGCGCACAGAATTCGCTGGACTGCGTGCGTTCCATCATCACACTGGGCAGCCCGGTCAGTGTGGATGCTGCGGGCAGCCAGTCGCCCACTGCCGTCAAGGCGCTGTACCGGCTGGTGTCGCACCGCCTGGGTGCTGGCGCCCACGTGATGCAGCCTAAGGTCAAGGTGATGCGTGAGCGCCGCCGTTTGGCCATACCTACCAGTTGCCTGTATTCCGTCACCGATGGCGTCGTACCGCCGCAAGAGGCAACGATTGACGGTGACCCGGCATTGCACGAAAACATCCAGGTGCCGGGTAGCCACATCGGCCTGGGCTTCAACGGTATCGTGCTGTCCATCGTCGCGGACCGGCTGGCCCAGCCCGAAAACCAATGGAAGCCATTTGTACCCCACGGGCTACTGGCTCGGGTGCTGAACGCTACCGGAGCCAAGCCTGGCGACGGCCCGGCCGACAGCCGGACTTGAATCTCGAAAGAACCTTTGCATGCGCCAACTGAGCGAACACGACGCGGCCTACATCTATTCTGACAACGCGCACGCCAACTCCAACCTGACGCTGCTGCACATTTATGACCAGTCCACGGCGCCCGGCGGCGTGGTGCGTTTCAAGCAGATCCTGGCCCACGTCGAAAGCCGGCTCGACAAGCTGCCCAACTTCCGCGAAAAAATCCTGCGCGTGCCGCTGGACCTGGACTATCCCTACTGGGTCGAAGACGAAAACTTCAACATTGAATACCACGTGCGCCACATCGCACTGCCCAAGCCGGGTGACTGGCGGCAGTTCTGCATCCAGTCCTCGCGCATCCATGCGCGCCCGCTGGACCTGCAGCGCCCGCTGTGGGAGATGTATGTTATCGAAGGGCTGGACAGTTTTCTGGACCTGCCAGTGGGGAGCTTTGCGGTACTGCTAAAGATCCACCACGCTGCGATTGACGTTACACATGGCAATGAGATTACCAGCCTGCTGCATGACCTGTCCCCGGTCGCTACCGCACCGGCACCTGCCGCGCCCTGGTTCCCCGAAACGGCACCCGGCAATCTGCAGCTGCTGTGGCTGGCAGGGCTGAATCTGGCCACACTGCCGCTGCGCTTGGCCCAACCGCTGAGCAACAGCTGGACGGCGCTCAAAGCCACGGTCAAGACCTTTGCCGGCGAGTTTCTGGGTAAGCCCCAGGCATTCCCTATTACCCGCTTCAATACCGAGGTTTCGCCGCACCGTGTGTTTGAGACTCGCCGCTTTGCGCTCGCCGATTTCAAAGCCATACGCGCGCTGGTACCCGGTGCGTCGGTCAACGATGTGGTGCTGGCCGTGTGCGCCGGTGGCCTGCGCAGCTATTTGTACAAGCAGGACGAACTGCCCCAGCAAAGCCTGGTTGCCGCGGCGCCCATCGCCGTGCACAGCGACATAGAGGGTGACGTGGAAAGCGACGCCACCGGCAATTATTCGTGGGTACGCGTCGGGCTGGGTACCGACATCGCGGACCCGGTGCAGCGCCTGGCGGCAATCCAGCATGCCAGCTCCTCGTCCGAAGTGATGGCCCAGGCGCTGAGCGCCCGCGAGCTGACGCTGCTGGCGCAGCAGGCGCCATCGCTGGCCATCGTGGCCACCAGCAAGATGCTGCGTTCGGCCTCCGCCTTGCTGGGTGATTGGGCACCGCTGGCCAACTGCGCCATCACCAATGTGCCGGGCTCGCGCGAGCCTTTGTACCTGCTTGGTGCACGGCTCACCTATTTGTCGGCCATCATGCCCGTGTCCGACGGCATGGGTCTGGTGTTTTCGGTGACGGGCTACAACGACACCATCGTGGTGTCGTTCACGTCCTGCTATGAGCAACTGCCCGACCCCGATGTGCTTGCCCAGTGCTTGCGCGACAGCTTTCAGGAGTACTTGGCACTGACGCGCAAACCCGCTCCTCGCACGCCACGTGCAGTGGTCCGCAAAACGCCCCAGGTTCTGGCGGTGCCGGCAAAGTCGGCCCGGCCACGCCGCCGGGTGGCGGGCGGTAAATCTGAGACGGTATCCCCTTAACTTGGGCGTTGGACTGGCTTCATGCCGTCCTGGGTGTCAAACCTGGCTGCCTGAGAGGTCCACGGGGCCCCTATCAGCAACAGCAGACTGATGGTGTCAAAAAGCACAAGCAAAGGCAAAGCGGGTGCCACGTATCGGACGTCCAGAGATGGCCAAGACGTCACATGGATAAGCGCAACTAGCGCCAGACGGACGATGACCAAGCCCAATACCACCAGGCCCAGCAACCACAGCGTTTGTTGTTTGGCAGTCGTTTTTTGGCGGTGGGGTAACGGCGTTGACAGCAACCAGGCTGCCATCGCGATACCTGTAATCCATGGCAATACCTTGCGGTAACCCACAATGAGTGTTTCAAGCGGTTCGACCGGGGCCAGCGTTGTTTGCGATGCTGCAAGGCTTTCATGCATGAAGGACTCTGCCGAGATGAGCGCAGTCTGCTCCCCCATGGGCCCTGTTGGGGCACCCGTGCTTAAGCCGGGCAGGCTCACGAGAACGCCCGCGGCCTGGATCAGGGCGACACCAAACGGAGTCAGTTGAGACGTACGGAACGGTGGGCGCAAGCTATTGCGTTCAGCATCGCACTGGAGTTTGCGTTGGGCGCAGGCAGCGTTTACCTCGTCAGCCATGCGCTGATAGAACACCCTGGTCTCCACGGCGTTTATGTGATGTCCGGCCGCTGTTGCACCGTCGCGCAGTGCCCATACAAACCACCCTCCGCCAATCTCATTTTCTGTATGGAAAAACCGCTCAGCGTTTTCAGACCCACCAAAGTACGACTCAATGCGCCCTCTGACCGCCGGCTCGTTGTTGTAGAGATACCTGAGCAAGTCAGCTCCGGCCAGATCGCCCGTTGGGAGAGTGGGCTGCAGCAGGTCCAAAGCCTTGCGTTTAAAGTTGGGGTCCGCATCCATACCAGCCCCAAGCCGGGTCACACTGGGCGTGGCACGGACCCAGGTATCGGCTGCGCCACTTTCCAATCGCTCACGCACCTCGGCAAAAGCTGGGCTGATTTGCGCCACGCGGTGCCATTCGTCACGCGGAAACGGTACCTGCGATGCTGCTTCGGTGTGGCGTACCCTGACCAGAGCACCATAGGCTGAGACGAACGGGCGGCTGTTGATTTCGAGTATCGTGAACACACCGTAGTGAAACCTGTTTTGACTGGCTACAACCAGCATTGGCAGAACGCAAAACAGGGTGGTCAGCACCGCAGCCGCTCCTAACGCTGGGTACTTGGCGTTGCCGCGCCGGCCCATCCAGACCCCGCGTAGCGCCACCCCCACCCACAGCGGCAACAGCCAGATGGACTCCTCACGCGTCAGAGCAAACAGAGCAGAGCACAGACCCAATCCGGCCGCCCAACACCATGGTGGCAGCCGTTGGCCCAACTGTTCAATCCGCAATGCCAGACCAATCCCACAGGCAACCACTGTCAGGGTTAGCGATGGATAGATCAACTCTCGCAATACCGAAAAGTCGCTCAGGGCAACCGGTGACAACAGCAGAAGCGCAAAGACACACAGGCGCTGCCACGCACTGTGCACAAGCGGCCTCAGGGCCAGAAAAACCAGAGCGCAGGGGAATGCATAGGTTAAGGCAGCAGCCCAGGAAACCGGCACCTGCAAAATATGAGCTGCCGCCAACCACAGCGGGAACCCAGGTCCTTTGATCAAGGTTGTGGCTGAATAGGCACCTAACCAATTACCATCGACCAAATTTTGCGCAAGTTGCAAAAACAGCGCCTCATCATGACCGGCGTTGGCCTTGTAGCGCAACGTCACCTGCGCAAACAGTGCAACCTGGCCAATAACCATTGCCAGCAGTACCAACCAGACCCGCCACGGTTCACGCGTAGCTGCAGCTGGTTGTACGCCTTTGCTAAACACAAGTTGCCTTCCGAGTAAAAAGCTTACCGGTGCCACCAACAAGGCCGCCACCGCAAATGCCAGAGGCGCCGCAAGCATGGGCAATAGCGTCTCCAATGCCAAGCCGTATCGTAAGAGATAGGCCGTCATGGCAGTCAGCAAAGCTGACAGGACTGCCAGTACAGCAAAGTTGGCCAAGGCTACACGTGAAGGGGTGTGGCCACTTGCGCCGAACGTGAAGCGTGCTTGCGCAAAGTAGCTCAGCACCACGCCTACCCCGTACGCCAGGACCATGGTCCAAGCGTAGTGCCCGGGCATTGCGGGTGCCAAAAGTCCCAATACCTCGCGTAGACCCACAGTAATCAGTCCGACCACTGTAGCAACCGCCAGGTAGCGCCCGTACGCGCGTATGGCAGAGCTCTCAGACGCGCTCAACACGGCCATGGGCAATCAGGTTAGAGGTCCATCCAAACAGGCGTACGCGTTCGATCGACACGGGCTGTTGCGCCGGGAAGAGCCCGCGCAGACGACCAGCCGACAGCAAGTTGAGGTTGTCGGTGCTCGCCCAAAATGGCTTGCCAAGCGACCGCAGTATCTGCTGGTGCCGCGGTCGCGGCAACCAGTGCAGCAGCGGCAATAGCGTGTGAAATTCCAAAGGAAACCATCGGTTGGGTGTGGTGAGAAAAAATGCCTTCCCCACGCGCATGACCTCTGCAATAAATTGCCGTTGTTGTTCTTCATTGCCAACATGTTCCAGTACAGCCGAGCAGAACACGAGATCAAAGCTGTTGTCGGCAAACTCCAAGCGCCCAGGCGCTACGCGCACAAATTCGATGTTTGGAAAGCGTTGGCGAAGTGGCGTGATGTCTTCTATGCTCGCCGCCGTCAGACTGTTTGGGAACGGATAGCGCTGCTCAAAATGGTTGGATTCCGGTAATACAAGGTCGGGTGTAACCCCCAAATCCAGTACACGCGTCTTTGGCCCTGGTTGCAGAGCTGTCAGAAAGCGTTGAAGCATGTATTCGCGTGCGCGCCAGGCGAAATAGCTGCGCAAACCCGCAAGCGGATGGCCCAAAGAAAAATAATCAATTGCCAAAATCTACTGAGCCTTCGGACGCGGTGCCAATTGCAGTACGCCCAGAAAAAATCCGGCAAAAGCCAATTGGAAACCCACCAATACAGCGACGACAGACGGAATCACTATGCGCATGGTGCCGTCAGACACGAGCGGGCCAAAATCACCATTGCCCCACTGGAACAAGGCATACGCAGAGCCGGTCAAACCCGACAACACCAATAGCACGCCCCAAATCAGGCCCCGCTCCAGTGTTGCCCGTCGCATCAGCCAATCTATGCGGGCGTCCATAGGGAGCAAGCCCGCCTGGACGGAAAAAACCTTGGCAAAGACTGCAAAGCAGAAAGCCTGAACACCCAGTACGGTGGCAACACCAGCATATAGCAGGGTGTGCACTCCTAGTACGACACCACCAAACTCTCGGGGCTGCGGTTCCAACCAGCACATGCACAGAAGCCCCGCGACCATCAACGTCAAACCTGGGTAGAGAAACAACCAGCGGGGAGAAAATAACAGCAGGAAGCGCAGGTGCCGCCAACCATCGCGCCAACTGCGCAGATGCGGCGGGCGGCTGCGACCATCGGGTTGCAGCGTAGTAGGAACTTCAACGACTCGCAGACCTTGAACAGTGGCCTTGACCACCATTTCACTGGCAAATTCCATTCCTGTCGTTTGGAGGTCGAGTTTTTTTATGGCAGCCCGATCAAAACCGCGCAAGCCGCAATGGAAGTCCCGGATCGCACTGGGGAAGAATAGTCGCCCAATGCTCGACAACACCGGGTTGCCCAAATAACGGTGCAGTGCAGGCATCGCCCCCTGCGCGATGCCGCCGCGAAATCGGTTGCCCATCACCAGTTCAGCACCGTTGCGCAGTTGCTCTACAAAGGCGTCCAGTTGAGAAAAGTCATAACTGTCGTCGGCGTCTCCCATGATGACAAACCTACCGCGCGCGGCAGCTATGCCCCCAATCAGGGCTGCACCATAGCCGCGCTGAGGGATATTTGCGACCCTTGCGCCACTTGCTCGTGCAATGTCTTGCGAGCCATCAGTGCTGCCGTTGTCGGCGATGAGCACTTCTCCATCGATGCCGGCGCGTTTTAAAAATCCAATTGCCTTTGCAATACAAATAGACAGGGTCTCTGTCTCGTTGAGGCAGGGCATCAAGATGGTGAGTTCCACGCAGGGCTTTCTTAATTTAAACCGCCGAGGGATATCGCGGCGGGCCAGCGTGCAGCAGAGCGGGCGTGGCGGGTGCCCTGCATCAAGCTTGCATGCTGGTAAAGGCACAAAGGCGGCGACGGTAGCATGCCGTGCAGATGAAGTCTCTCCCATGTTTATGGGGTTCTTCCAATCCTATTAGGGGGCGAATGGCACTACTGCGGCACAAACCCTGTCGACTTGATGATGCGCGCCCACGTCTGGCTGTAGGCCTGCTCTCGGCTGGTCAGTTGCTGTGGTGTCATATACGCCACCGTCAGTCCCATGGCCGTCAGACGCTCATGCACGTCCGGCAGCGCAACCACTTTGGCCAGTGCGGCGGAAATCTTGTCGATGGTGGCTTGGGGTGTGCCAGCCGGCGCAAAGATGCCGTAATAGGGCAGGTCTTCGAAGCCGGCGAGGCCCAGTTCGGCAAAGGTGGGCACGTCGGGCAGTGTGGCTTGGCGCGCGTTGCCCATCACCGCGACGACGCGTATCTTCCCGGCCTTGTGGTTCTCGATGAAATCGGGCACCGAGCCTGTGCCAGCCGCAATCTGGTTACCCAGCATGTCACCCATCATTGGCGCACTGCCGCGGTAGGGGGCGGACTGTAGATCCAGCTTGTACTTCTGACCCACCATCTTGACCAAAAACTCGGGTACCGAGGCTGGTGCCGGCACGCCTACGGTGCCTTTGCCCGCGCCCTGCTTTTGCACCCAGGCCACGTATTCGGCCACGGACTTGGCTGGCGTGCCACCCGATACAGCCAACGCATTCACAAACGTCGCGAAACCGCCCACGGCAACGAAATCGCGCGCAGGCTCAAAGCCAGGGTTCTTGACCACCAGTGGCAGTATGGACACGGTGTGGTCGTGCGACAGAAATAGCGTGGTGCCATCGGGTGCCGCGGCCTTCAGCGCCTGGGCTGCGATCTGCCCGCCGGCGCCGGCCTTGTTCTCAACGATAACGGTGCTGCCCAAGGGCTCCTTTAGCTTGTCTGCCAGGATGCGGGCGATCGCGTCGGTGCCGCCACCGGGCGGAAAGCCCACCAACAGCTTGACCGTGCCGGTCTGCTGTGCGTGTGCCAGGGTGCTGCCAAGACACAGCGCGCTGGCAGCCAGCGTGATGGCCAATCGGCGGGATAGCGTTGTGGTGAAAACGTGGGGGTGCGAAAGAACCATGGTGGACTCCGATAAGGGGGTGGACGTGCGGGGTAAAAATCGGCATCACTGTAGCAAGCTTTGCGCGCGAACCCGCGTTGGGCCACGGATGTTGGCTACCCGTGGCATGATGGCGGTTTGCCCTGCCCAAACATGGCAGTATCAAAAGGAGCACCCTATGAACGCCCGTGTACCCCCCACCGTGCTGGATGCAGCACAAACCCTGAACCAGGTCAGCGCGCTATGGGATGCTGAGATTGTTCCCCAGCTGCAAGACTACATCCGCATTCCCGCCAAGTCGCCCATGTTCGACGCAAGCTGGGAAGCGAATGGTTACCTCGACACCGTGGTGCGTAACACGGCAACGTGGATCGAAGCACAAAAAGTCAGCGGCCTGAAGCTGGAAGTGATTCGCCTGCCGGGCCGCACGCCGGTGCTGTTCTTTGAAGTGCCCGCCACCAAGGTCGGCTCCACACAAACCGTGTTGATGTACGGTCACTTGGACAAACAACCCGAGTTCTCCGGCTGGCGCAACGACCTGGGCCCGTGGACCCCCAAGATGGACGACGGCAAGCTCTATGGCCGCGGTGGTGCCGACGATGGCTATGCCGCTTATGCCGCCATTGCCGCGATCCAGACGCTCAAGACCCAGAACGCACCCCACCCCCGCATCGTCGGTCTGATCGAAAGCTGCGAAGAAAGCGGCTCCTACGATTTGCTGCCGTATATCGACGCGCTGAAGCCTCGCCTGGGCGATGTGGGGCTGGTGGTGTGCCTGGATTCGGGCGCCGGCAACTACGACCAGCTGTGGCTGACCAGCAGCCTGCGCGGCATGGCCAGCGGCGTGCTCAAGGTCGAAATCCTGACCGAGGGTGTGCACTCGGGTGATGCCAGCGGCCTGGTGCCATCGAGCTTTCGCATCATGCGCCAGGTGCTGGACCGGCTGGAAGACAGCGCCACCGGCCGCCTGCTGCCGGCCAGCTTCCACTGCGAAGTGCCACACGACCGTCTCAACCAGGCCAAGGCCACGGCCGCCATTCTGGGCGATGAAATCTACAAACGTTTCCCCTGGGCGCATTACGACTGCGGTGGCTCCACCCAGTTTGCATTGCCCACTACCACCGACCCGCTGCAAGCATTGCTGAACCGCACCTGGCTGCCCACGCTGAGCGTGACAGGTGCCGATGGCTTCCCCGAGATGAAAAACGCTGGCAATGTCCTGCGCCCCTACACCGCATTCAAACTGTCGCTGCGCTTGCCCCCTCTGGTAGAAGCTGCCACCGCGGTGCAGGAACTGAAGGCCCTGTTGGAAGACAACGCACCCTACCAGGCCAAGGTCACGTTCGAAGGCCTGTCCAGCGCTACTGGTTGGAACGCACCCAGCACTGCGCCGTGGTTTGAAGATGCGCTCAACGCTGCATCACAGACCCACTTTGGCGCATCGTGCGGATACATAGGCCAGGGCGGCACTATTCCATTGATGAACATGCTGTCCCACGGATTCCCTGCCGCGCAGATGATGGTCTGCGGTGTGCTAGGCCCCAAGAGCAATGCGCACGGCCCCAATGAGTTCTTGCACATTCCCTATGCCAAGAAGCTGACCGCAGCCGTGGCCCAGGTCATTGCACAGTTTCCGTAAGACCCGTACCCCACAAGCCCTGCAAAGCACCCGCATGACCACGGAATCCAAACTCTCTACCTTCACCGCCACGGACGGCAATAACGTCATGGTCCAGGACTGGTTGCTGGACCCCACGGTGAAATTGCGCGGTGTCGTCATCGTGGTCCACGGTCTGGGTGAGCATGCCGGGCGCTACGACCACGTGGCGCGGCAACTCAACGATTGGGGTTTCGCGGTGCGTGGGTACGACCAGTGCGGCCACGGTGAGTCGAATGGCGCGCGTGGCAGTTTGCCGTCCGATACGCGGCTCTTGGATGATCTGGCCGATATTGTGGACAGCACGCGTTCGCGCATGCGCAAAGACACACCGCTGGTTCTGCTGGGCCACAGCATGGGTGGCTTGGTGGTCGGACGTTTTGTGTCCCTGGGTTTGCGCAAGGTAGATGGACTGGTCATGTCATCGCCCGCACTGGATGCGGGTATGAATGCGTTCCAGAAATTTTTGGTCTCCGTGCTACCCAAGATTGCACCCGACCTGCGCGTGGGCAACGGTGTCAAGCCGCAGTTCGTGTCGCACGACCCGGCCGTGGTCGCTGCCTACAAGGCAGATCCGCTGGTGCATGACCGCATCTCTGCGCGCTTGGCGCGATTCATCGCCGAGGCTGGTCCCAAGACGCTGGAGGCCGCGCCACAGTGGAAGGTGCCCACGCTGCTGATGTATGCGGGCGACGACCGCCTGCTGAACGCAAATGGCAGCCGCGCCTTTGCAGCGAAGGCGCCCCAGGAAGTGGTCACCACGCAGTGCTTTGACGCGCTGTACCACGAGATCTTCAACGAGTTGGACGCGGCGCCAGTGTTTGCCGTGCTCAAGCGGTGGTTGGATCAGCGGTTTTGAAGTGAGTTGGCTCCGAGCCCTCGTGAAATAAGGGCGCCGCGCTATTATTTTGATAGCGAACCGTTGCGCCTATGCATTGATGGTTTGCGGCTGGGAGCGTAGCCAGGTTGGCATTTTGTCGGCGACGAAGGTTGTCACACGTTGGTAGGGCGCGACCGCCGTGTGTATCGGTTCTCCGCCAGGGAGTCACGTTGCCGGTATCAGACGCAGCCCCCGAAGGACTCCCGATAATCCTGGGGTAGGACCCTATACTGACATTCGTGCTCGAACGCTATCTCCGCACATATTTGCGTAGTGGGTCGAGCGAACGAAAGTACCTGCAATGACCAATAGCCCAAGTGTTTCGTCACTGTCGCCCCGTGCGTTGTTAGGTGATCGCGTGCTTCTGGTCGCCATAGGCATCAGTGCACTGGCCAGTATCGTTTTGGGCCTACAGTTCGTAGATTCCAGCTTGGCGATCGGTGTCACCCTTTCACTTCTGGTGCTTGCAGGGGGCAGTTACGCTGCATCGCGGGGAACAATCGCCAGCCGTTACATCTTGACCTTCGTTGCGGTTTCTTTTGTGGCCCTCCATATTCAGTTGGCGCGGGGAATGATTGAGCTGCACTTCGGCGTCTTCGTGGTGTTAGCTTTTTTGCTTGTCTACCTGGACTGGAAGCTGATCGTCTTTGGCGCGGCGTTGTTTGCGGTGCACCATATCGTGTTTGACCGGTTACAGGCTGCGGGCTTGGGGTTTTATTGCACCACCGAGCCCGATTTCCTACGCATCTTGTTGCACGCACTGTATGTCGTGACCCAGTCGGGTGTAGAAATTGTGCTCGCATTGCAAATGAGTCGTGCGGCCAAAGAGGGTGAGGAGCTCGCGGTGCTGGTGTCCAGCGTAAATCGCAGCCATGCGATATCCCTGAATGTGGCTCAGATTCAGACCCGCACTACGGGAGGGGACGCTCTGAAGGCGACCCTTGCCCGCATGGATGTTGCCGTCGGTTCCGTGCGAGGCAGTGCATCTGGTATCGATGTAGCTTCGGCGGAGATTGCCAGTGGCAACCAGGACTTAAGCGACCGGACTGAGCAAACAGCGAGCAATTTGCAGCGCACCGCGAGCAGCATGGCCGCGCTTACCGAGGCCGTCCGACTGTCTGCAGACAACGCCCGACAAGCAAACGAACTTGCTTTAAGCGCGAGCGCAGTGGCTGTAAGAGGCGGAAAGGTTGTAGAGCAGGTGGTCGGTACGATGCAAGGCATCAATACTGCTTCGCGCAAGATAGCAGACATCATTGGTGTAATTGATGGAATCGCCTTTCAGACCAATATCCTGGCATTGAACGCGGCGGTAGAGGCGGCTCGGGCGGGCGAACAGGGTCGGGGCTTTGCGGTAGTAGCTTCAGAAGTTCGATCGCTTGCGGGTCGCAGTGCAGAGGCGGCAAAGGAAATTAAAACACTCATCAACTCTAGCGTGGAGCGGGTGGAACAGGGAACAGCACTGGTTGATAAAGCCGGTGAAACCATGACCGAAGTGGTATCGAGTATTCGTCGTGTTACAGAAATCGTGGGTGAAATTAGCATAGCGAGCGACGAACAAGCCGCGGGGGTTGCCCAAGTTGGCGATGCCCTGTCTCAGATGGACCAGGCAACACAGCAAAACGCAGCGTTGGTAGAAGAAATGGCTGCAGCGGCCTCCAGCCTGAGGGGCCAAGCCCAGGAGCTAGTTCACACCGTGGCGGTATTTACTTCGGACGACAGGCCGCAGGCCTCTGTTTCACTGCGTTTGTTCAGGTAGTGAATCAACTAGGGGTGTGACGATAACGCCGACGGGCGGGTCTTGTCTTATTTGGTATTCGTGTTCGTTGGTGGCACGTAAGCCTTACACACAAAATTTGTGACGGGCTCGCAGTTTTTGCATGTCAATTTACAGCCTGTCCTCCGGTTTTGCATCCTGTCGGTATTCCGTTGGCAAAAGCAGGACCTGCAACGATGATGGGTACATTCTGATCACGAGGTACCTATGAAATCAAACGCAGTTCGTATGGGTCCGCATTTATGCCATGCGCTTATCCTTGGCCTTGCACTGATGCTTTCCGAACGTACGTCCGCGATGGATCTGAGCCGTATCTGGCCAGTCACCGCTGCGGGTTCCGTCGTAAAGGAGAGTCGAGGCGTCGACCGTTTTCATTCGCTGAAGTTGGACACGGGCGCGCGGATCGTGGTCAGGCAGGGCGATCGCTTCTATGTCGAGGTTCAAGCCGAAGGCAACATTGCACCGCTGATTGAGGCGTACGTTGAGGGCGATACTCTTATCATTACAGATACTCGGCGCTACAAGTCTGGTAATGCTGAGGTCGTGGTTTTCGCACCGCGCATTAGCAGTATCGAAACGACGGGATCGGTTGCCGTATTGGTCGAGGAGCTGAAACTTCCTTCACTGCGGCTCAGCATGGGTGGGTCCAGTGTCGTCGCTTTGAAATCGGTTTCAATCGGTAAGCTGCATGCTTCGCTAGGCGGGGCGACGGCGCTGAAGGTTAGCGGCACCGCCAAAGAATTTGCGTTTGAACTCGGTGGTGCAGCTGTCGTAGAAGCGTCAGAACTTGCGGCTAGCGCGGTGTCAGTCGATAGTAGTGGTTCCGCGCAAGCAGTAGTGTGGGCCACCGAATCACTGCAGCTTTCACTGGGCGGCTCGTCTGGCGTCAGCTACTATGGTAATGTGAAACCCGTCCTGTCCACATCTGGAAAAGCAACCGTTCGCAGCCTTGGTACAGCACCCACCATGTAGAAATACCGATGAATGGCGTGGTGCGGTCCCCACACCCATGACAGACAGCGTGCCAAAACGCTTGATCCAGTCACCCGTAAAGAAGCCTCACGCGAACATGCCAATCACGTGCCATTCCAGTACAAACGCCGCATCGTCAAACGACAAGCCACATTGCTACATAGCCAACGGCATAGCAGCCATCAGCAGATTCATGACATCGTAGCCCAGCGCTCGCGCTGGCGCAGGCAACGACAAACACCGGCTGCCACATGTGGAGGGCAACGTACAAACGCCGTCAACACCATGGCGAACAATGCCACGACCGCCGGTACTACATAGTCACCCGCAAAGGGCACTTCCAATAACCCGCGCGCGCAGCTAGATTGGGACCGGCAATTGCGCCAAACAGCCCACCTGCCAAACCCAGCGACACGGCCCTTTCGCGCTGCGGCGCGGGCACCAACTCGGCAGCGGCAAAACGGTACAGCTGGCCGTTGGCGCTGCAATAACCCGCAACCACGGTAGCAGCCAACAGCAGCCACAAGCCAGAAATTTTTGTCCAGCACGGCCCAAGCGGCCACGCAGGCCGTCAAGAAGGCCATGGGCAGTCCCATCTGAAACGAGATACGCCGACCAAGCCGTGATTGCGTGCGCGCCGCCAGCGGCGTGCTCAGCCCGTTGGCCACGGCATAGGCCATGACGGGTAGCGTGCCCATTCAGCCGACCGGCACCAATGCTCGGTCAGAGGGCTATCGCAGATAGTGAACTGCCGTTTCTAGGCTTATTCACCATGGCTTTAGCCTATATCTGGCAAATGCCGCACAGAATAGGAGGCAAAGAATCACATCGCGCACAAAGCCTCGGGCGCTGTTGCCGACGATGCTACGCTGCGCGCGATGGCGGCCGCAAGGCTACCTGTGAGCCGCCGCGCGCCTTGCGCAACTGCGTCCATGCCGGCGGTGCCCACCGGTTCGCTGAGACTCAGCTGGCACACCGTGGCGCGGGTCTCGTCCGTACGGCGAATGGTCCAGCTGAAGTTACCGTCGATGCGCACACCCTCGGTTGCATCGAACTGCCGTACCTGCACGGCGATACGGTGGGCCGGCGTGGGCGCCTGCCTGCCGCCCTTGGTGATATCGATGGCTCCGAGCCGGACGGCCACACCGCTGGCCAATGCATCGCGCAGCTCGTTCTCGAAGGACGACGCCCAGCGGCTCTCTTCCAGTACGTAAACTTGTGCGCTGGCGTCGCCCAGGCGGCGTACCACCATCTGCGGACGAGCCAGTCGCTCGGGCACCGCGACAGGTGCCATCTCCAGGTAAACCGGTGCCGCGCCGGTAGTTGTGGGTGTGGCGGTTGGCAATCCGCTGTCCGCCAGCGAGTAGTACAGCGTGGGCTTGCCCGCGCAACCCGTGATCAACAAGGTGGCAAGCGCACCCGCCGCGATAAAAAATTGGAATCTCATTTTTTGTCTTCCGGTTTCCCGCGCAGCAGCGACTCGGGGTGGCGTTCGAGGTAGTCGGTCAGTATGCGCAGCGAGCCTGCAGCGCGTGTCAGTTCCTGCAGCGTCTGGCGCAAGTCCAGTTGCAGCGGCGAATCCTCGGCGAGGGTGCGGTCGGCAGTGTTCACCGTCTTGCGCACATCTTTTAGGGCGGCCGCGAGTTCAGGCGTGACGGTGCTGTCGATGTTGCGCGCCGCCGCCTCGGCACCCGTCAGCGTCTTGTTCAGCGTGGCAAGCGTCTTGCGCAGGTCGGCTGCGATCTCTTCATACGGCACCTTGTTGAGCTTGCTGGCGATCTCCTGCACCTGCGACTGGATTTCGTCCAGGCTGTTGGGCACCGTCGGCAATTCGATGAGCGCCTGGGTCGTGTCGACTTTGACTTGCGGCGATTTCGGGAAGAAGTCCAGCGCAACGTACAACTGCCCTGTCAGCAGGTTGCCGTTGCGCAGCTGAGCGCGCAGCCCCTTGCCGATCAGATACTGCAGACGCTGCTGTTGCGTAACGGTCGATACCCGCCCCGGTTCGCCTGCCTTGCGGCGCAAGCGGTCGGGGTAGACCTGCACCAGCACTGGCATGCGGAAGTCTCGCTCGGCACGGTCGAACTCGACACCGATCGATTTGACCTCGCCGATCACAACACCGCGAAAGTCCACCGCAGCACCAGGTGACAGGCCACGCAGCGACTGGTTGAAGTACAGCAGCAGTGTCTGGGCCGGGCCATCTGGCTCCTTCATCGCGGTGGCCTCATCCTCGCCCAAGCTGAACACCGTGTTTTCCTTCGCGACGGGCCCCATCACGTCATCGGGCGATTGGAACGCGATACCCCCGAGCAATATGGTTGCCAGTGATTGGGTACGCAGCGTGAAGCCGCTGGCGCTGAGTTGCGCGTCGATGCCGCTAGCCTGCCAGAAGCGTGTATTGACACCGATGAACTTGTCATAAGGCGCGTTGACGAACACGCGCAGGGTCACACCCCGGCCATCGCCATCCAGTTCGAAAGCTGCCACCTGCCCGACCTTGATGCGCCGGAAGTAGACCGGCGAGCCGATATCGAGCGAGCCAATGTCTTTGGCTCGTAATAGGAATTGTTGCCCGGATGAATCGCGCGTCACGATGGGAGGCACTTCGAGGCCCGCGAATTCACGCTTGGTTTCCTCTGACACGCCTGCGTCGGCACCAATGTAAGCGCCCGACAACAGGGTGCTGAGCCCGGAAATGCCCGAGGTATCAAGCCGAGGGCGCACCACCCAGAAACGCGTGTCTTCGGCGGTGAAGCTGCTCGCCTCTTTTTTGAGCTGCACGGTGACATTGACCGTCAGCCGGTCCCGCGCCAGCGTGATGGCCTGCACGGTGCCGATCTGCACCTCCTTGTATTTGACGGCAGTCTTGCCCGCCTCGAGTCCATCGGCCGACTTGAAGCTGAGCGTGATCTCCGGGCCACGGTCGAGCAGCAGCTTGGCGACCAGCGTGATGCCGACCAGTGCGGCAACGATAGGGATAAGCCAGATCAGCGAGGGCAGCCAGTCGCGGCGGCGCTCTACGGTGGGCGCGGGAAGCTGTGGTGCGGGCAACGGCTCGGCCGAAGGGTTTTGTTCGTCACTCATGCGGGTTTTGTCTCAGCAGTTGGTTCGGACAGCACTTTGGAAGTGGCCGGTGTGTCGGGTGTGTCGGGATCGGCGGTGTCCCAGATCAGCTTAGGGTCGAACGACAGCGATGCCATCATGGTCAACACCACGACCCCGCCGAACGCCCCAATTCCTACGCCCGCAGTGACCTGTGCAAATCCTTGGATCTGCACCAATCCAGTCAGCAGCGAAACTACAAATACGTCGAGCATGGACCAGCGGCCGATGATTTCTATGATGCGGTACAGCTTAACCCGCTCGGGCTGCCGCCAGGCACTGCGCCGCTGCACGGAGATTAGCAGAATCATGAGCACGGACAACTTGAACAGCGGCACCAAAAAACTTGCGATGAAGACAATAGCCGCCAGCCCGTAGGCGCCCGATACCCAGAAAAAGATCACCCCGCTTAAGATGGTGTCTTGCTGCGTACCGAGCAAGCTTTTGGTGACCATCACCGGCAGCAAGTTGGCGGGGATATAAAGGATGCACGCCGCGATCAGTAACGCCCACGTGCGGTTGAGGCTGTCTGGCTTGCGCGTGTGCAGCCGCGTACCGCAGACTCCGCAAGGCTCGCCATCCTTCGCGTCGCGCCACACCGCCGCACAGTGCGGGCATGCCTCCAGACCCAGCGCCGCCGCGGTGACGACCGGGGCTACGTCTTGGGGTAACACGTGAAAGAAGGGGTGCTTCAATCGGTTTCCTTTCCTGTCGTGTCGAACGCCATTTCCCAGAAGCCGCGCGGATTGAACGACAGCACCGCCGACAACAGCACGGTGAGCACCATGAAGGCATATAGCGCCGGCCCTGGCAGAACGGTTGCCATGCTGGAGAGTTTGACGATGGCGACCAAAACGCCGAGTAGAAAAACCTCGATCATCCCCCAGGGCCGCAGCGTCTGCATCGCCCGCACGAGCACCGCAAAGCCGGCAGGCCTGCGCCGGCGGGCCAGCGGCACGAGCAGGTAAACCAGAATGCACAGTTGTAGCAGGGGGAACAGCAGTGTCGTTGCGAGCAGCAGCAGCGCAACGAGCGATTTACCCTCGCTACCAAGCGCTACCACGGCGCCCATCAACGTGGTCTGGCTGCGAAGACCTTGCATTTCCATTTCGACAATCGGGAAGCCGTTGGCTATGGCGAACATGACCAAGCTCGCGACGGTTAGCGGCAAGATGCGTCGATGCTGCTCGCCATTGTGGCGGTCGAGTTCGGAGTTGCACCGCGGGCAGCGCGCCACATCACGGGGTCGCAGCGTGGGACGGCTGTAGACTGCGTCGCAGCCTTCACAAACGATGGTGTCCGCCACCCGCTCCATGGTCAGCCCCGACGTCCTGCGCCGCGTTGCGCCGCGAACCATGCCAGCGTTCCAGCCGTCAATAGCACCGGCACCAGTGAGCCCCAGTTCAATAGACTCCAGCCCTGCGTTGTGACCAGGGCACCGGATGCCAATGAGGTGATAGCGAGAACCGCAAACACGCAAAAATTGATAGCCGCCTGGGCCCGGTCTTTTTCTTCTGGCCGGTAGGCGTTCAATGCGAGCGCCGTGCTGCCGGTAAAAATGAAATTCCAGCCAACACCCAGCAGGAACAGGGCGATGGTGAACTGGTGCAGTTCCACACCCGACAGGGCGATCACGATACACAGCAGGTTCAGTAGGACGCCCACGCCCATCACGGGCAGCGTACCAAAGCGCTTGATCCAGCCGCCGGTGAAAAAGCCCGGCGCAAACATGCCGATCACATGCCATTCCAGCACGAAGGCTGCGTCGTCAAACGACAAGCCGCACTGCTGCATCGCCAGCGGCGTGGCGGCCATCAGCAGGTTCATGACACCATAGCCCAAGGCAGCGCTGGCGCAGGCGACGATGAATACCGGTTGGCGCATGATGACGCTCAGCGGTCGACCGCCGTCCTGCCCCTTCGGCGCTACGATGTGATGTGGAAAGCGCACAATGGCCATCAGCACCATGGCCAACAAGGCCACGACCGCCAGTACGACATAAGCACCCGCAAATGGCACTTCCAATAAACCACGCGTGCGCGCTGCCAGATTGGGGCCGGCAATTGCGCCAATCAGCCCCCCTGCCAAAACCAGCGACACGGCCCTTTCGCGCTGCGGCGCGGGCACCAGTTCTGCGGCGGCGAAGCGGTACAACTGGCCGTTGGCACTGTAGTAGCCCGCAACCACGGTGGCGGCCACCAGCAACCAGAAATTTTTGTCGAGCACGGCCCAAGCCGCCACGCAGGCTGATACAAAGGCCACGGCCAGCCCCATCTGAAACGAGATACGCCGACCAAAACGCGATTGCGTGCGGGCCACCAGCGGCGTGCTCAGCGCGCCGCCCACCACATAGGCCATGACGGGCAGCGTGGCCATCCAGCCGAACGGCGCCAGGCTTAAGCCCACCAGCCCGTTGATGGCGATGAAGGCGACGTTATTGGTGAGGAAAAGCCCTTGGCACAGGGCCAGCAGCCAGAGGTTGCGGTTCATGCGCCCAGTGTACGTGCGGCGCCACGGACTAGCCCGCGCGTGCGAGGCTGGTCAGAGGCCATAGTCAACTCAGGCTGCAACGGCCTTGCGTGGCGTGGCTTTTTTAGCCGCCGCTTTCTTGGCTACGGCGGGAGTTGCCGCGACCTTCTTGGCCGGGGCTTTTTTGGCAACCGGTTTGCCAGCGGTTTTTGCGACCTTGGCCTTTTTGGCTGGAGCCGCAGCGACCTTTTTGGTGGCCGTTTTCGTAGGCGCCTGGGTCGGTGCCTTGGCAGCAGTTTTTGCTGGTGCTTTGGCCGCTGGCGCTTTCTCTGCTGCGGGCTTGCTGGCCTTGGCACTGCCACCGTCCTTCCAGGTCAACCGTGCCTTCTTGGCACGCGCGACCACCTTGGCAATGTCTTCGTCCGAGAACACGCCGTTCACGCCGGAAATGGCCGCCAGCTTCATGCCGTGCTTCAGGCCCAGTTTGTAAATCTCTTTGACCTTTTCCCACTCGGTGTCGCGGCCGACCGTGAACACTTCAAAGCGGCCTTCCAGCGCCAGCACAATGGTTTCGGCCAGGCAGGCGTAGACCACGTTGGGTGGTAGGCCAATGCTCTTCAAGCCCTTGACCTTGGTGGGCAAATCAATCTCGCCAGACTCAATGACCAGCACGTCGGGGCGCTTTGCCACGTCCGATGCGGGCAGGTCCAGCGGGCGCGCCACGTCGGTGATGACGCAGCCGGGTTTGACACGCATGATGTCCAGAATCTCCTTGCCAGCGCCGGAGGTGGACGTGACGATCATGTCCATGTCGGCCAGCAGGTCGTTGTAGTCGATGGTCGTGAACACCTTGGCGTCTGGCGTTTCCTTCAGGATGGAGGCTTTCAGTTCGTCGAGCTTGGAGAGCGTGCGGCCGGCCAGATAGACCTCGTCAAACGACATGGCCAACAGACGCGCGCTGACCGAGCCGATGGAGCCTGACGCGCCGATAACCATAGTTTTGGCCGCGACCTTTTTGTTCTGTTTGTTGACGTGCACAAGGCCCATGCGGCGCATGGCGTCGGCTGCAGCCCACAGTGCGCCCGATGCGGAGTAGCTGTTGCCGGTGGTGATCGGCAGGCTGGAGCGACGTGCCACGGTGACACCGGCATCGCCCACCACCTTGGTGAACGCGCCCAGGCCCATGATCTGCGCACCCATCTTCTCGGCGATCTTGGACGCTTGCAGCAGGCGGCGGTAGGTGAACTCGGGGCTGCGCGACAGCATTTCCTTGGGCGTGCCGCCCACGCTGATCAGCCAGCCCTCGGCCTCGGCGCCGCTGGGCGAGACGATGTTGCTCATCTTGCAATACACCATGGGTGGCATATGGGCTGCAAAGGTCTCGACCTTGTCCATGACGAACTTGGGCGTGGACTTTGGAATGGGGAATGCGTTGCGGATGTAGTTTTGGCTTAAGGGGTGGATTACAAACGCAAAGCGGCGGATGTTGCGGAACTTGCCAGTGGGGTGCAACAGGCGTGGCTTGATGTCCAGCTCGTTCAGAATTTCGTCGAAGTCGTCGTCTGACACTTCCTCTTGCGGCTTCTCCAGCGTGGCCAGGATCATGGCCTCGATGGTATTAATGCCCACCACTTCGGGGAACAGCTTGGGCGACACGTCAATGACCAGGTTGACCTTGCACTTGGTGAAGAAGGCCTGGCGCTCGTCGTCCACCGCCGAGGTGATGATGGTCTTACCTTCCAGGTTGGTGGCATTGCTGACCGCCTTGAGTTCCGCAAAGGTGCCGACGATGACGTGGGATTTGGCCACCACATCGGCCACCATGCGGTTCTTGAAGCCGGCCATGGCTGCTTCCAGCATCTGGCCGGACTTGCCTTGCAGCATGTATTTGCTGCCCTTGGCGTACAGCTCCAGTTGGTCTAGCGAGCCCAGCATCGTCGGCGCGCCGGTCTGGAACAGCGCGTCGGCAAAACTCAGGTTCTTGGTGTAGTCGGACATCGCCACAGCCATGTCGTAATTGCGCATGCCCGAGAGGAACAGTACGAGGTTGTTGTTGAAATAGTGGCCCAGTTCTTTTTGCACATAACGCACGGCGCGCACCTGCAACAGGCGGCGTAGCGTGGCGCCAGTGGTCACCGGCACGCGGGTCACGACGTTGAGCAGGCGCTGGGTTTCCTTGTTGATGACAGTGCGCAGACCGACCTGGTAGTGGTCAGGGATTTCACCCAGGCCAATGGCATCGGCCGTGGCCTGCTGGCGGCGCATCAGCTCCCAGGCCTTGCCGGTGTCCTGGTCTGCGCCCATGCGGCGGACCGAGAAGGATTGGCCCAAAAACTGGGTCTTGAATTCGAAATCCTGTTTGGACGAACCCAGTGTCACTGTCACTACTTTTTTCATCAACCGCTCCTCTTATCGTTTCTAGACCGTCTTCATCAACAACCGCAACTTTAGCCCGCTGCCTTCTTGCTCTTTTTCGTAGGCGCCGCGGCGGCCTTGGGAGCCTTGGGTGGCAGCGCCTTGCGGATCAGATCTTCACACACTTCCTGCGACATATAGCGCGGCACCGGGTAGCCGGTATGTGCCTCCCAGCAAGCGGCCTTGGCCAGCGCGGGGATATCGGATTCCTTCAATGCCACCAGGAAAGTGGGAATACCCAGATCGCGGTTCAATTGGTCCACGGCATCCAGGAATTTTTGCGCCAACTCGTCCTTGTCGTCGCCCTCGGTACCGATCTTGGCAGCGACCGCCAGCAGCGCCAGACGGTCCACGATGGCCGGGTGCGAATACTTCAGCACCAGCGGCAGCATGATGGCGTTGGCCAGGCCGTGGGGCGTGTGGTACAGGCCGCCAAACTGGTGGGCGATGGCGTGCACATAGCCCACATTGGCGCGCGTGAACGCAAAGCCGGCGTAGGTGGAGGCCAGCGACATCTTCTCGCGCGCTTCCAGGTTCTTGCCGTCGGTATACGCGGTGCGCAGGTTCTCGAAGATCAGGCCGACCGCAGACAGCGCCATGCCATCCGAGTACGGCGTGGTCCAGTTGCCAACAAAGGCTTCCACGGCATGCGTCAGCGCGTCGATGCCGGTGGCCGCGGTGATGTGGGGTGGCAGGCCGGTCATCAGCGATGGGTCCAGCGCGGCCATCTTGGGCACCATGCGGGGGTCGACAATGACCAGCTTCTTGTGGTTGACCGGGTCGGAGATCACGGCGGCCACGGTCACTTCGGAGCCGGTACCGGCGGTGGTGGGCACTGCGTAAATCTTGACCGGCGCGCGCAGGCCCTTGAGGTAGCCGGCCAACTGATTCAGCGGCTTGGGGTTGGAGGCGGCCACGGCTATCGCCTTGGAGGCATCCATGGACGAACCACCACCAAAGGCGACGATGGCGTCGCAGCCCTGGTCCTTGTAGAAGTCGATACCTTTTTGCACCAGCGGGATCGGCGCGTCGGGCGTGATTTCGTCAAACACGACAAACTGCGCGCCACCGGCGGTCAGCGCATCGGTCAGGTTGTTGAGCAGGCCCAGCTTGGAGATGATGCTGTCGGTGACGATCAGGATCTTGCGGTGCCCAAATCCTGCAATCGCCTGCCCCAGGCGGCCGCTGGAGCCGGGGCCTACCAGCAGGGTAGGTTGCGGGATGGGTATGAAGCGGGTCAGCAGGCCTGCACCCTTCATCAGAGCGCCCAGACCTGTGGATCGAACGGTGTTGCGCATAGCTTCGGGTATCAAGAAATGTCTCCTGCAAGTGGGCCAAAGGCGTCACTGTAGTATGCCCATGCATGCAGGAGTTGGGGCGCCAACCTAGACGCGTACAAACCCTGATGTGGTGGCTACGCCAGCAGGCGTGCGAGGGCGGTCAATGCAGCCGTTTCGGCGCGCAACACGCGTGGACCCAGCGTCACGGGTGCAAAACCTCGGGCGATGGCGGCCGCTTCTTCGGCCGCAGACAAGCCCCCTTCGGGGCCTGACAGAAACGTAGTGTGCTGTTCGCCGTTGCTTGGTGGCAAGGCAACGGAGCCATCGGCCAGTGACAGCAGGCAGCGGGTGTCAGATGCCTGTTGTGCCAGCGACTGCAGCCAACCGGCCAGTGTCTTCACGCTGTGCACCAGCGGCACGCGGTTGCCGCCGCATTGCTCACACGATGCAACCGCAACGCTTTGCCAGTGGGCGATCTTCTTGTCTGCCCGCTCGCCAGACAGGCGCAGCACGCTGCGTTCGGTCATCAGCGGCTGGATGCTGGCTGCGCCCAGCTCGGTGGCTTTTTCCACGAGCCAGTCCATGCGGTCATTGGCCGGCATGCCGACGGCCAGGTGCACGGTGGCACCGGCCTCGCGTTCGATTGCGCTGTGGGCAACCACGCGTACCTGCACGTCGCTGCGGCCCATGTGGGTGATGGTGGCTTCGAACTCACCACCCAGGCGGGCCCAGGCGTCGGCTCCATCAGGCGACAGGCCGTGGCGGCCGTTGAACAGCGTGATGCTGTCGCCCGGCTGCAGGCGTAGCACCTGCACATGCCGGGCGGCGCCAGCAGGCAAGTCCAGCAGTGCGTCGGCGGCTAGAGGGGCAGGGCAGTAGAAACGGGGCATACTACAAACGCTATCAAATTAGGAGCGGCTTACGCTCATTCCACGAGGGCTGCAGGCCCGTTTGGCTTAAGTCCTGCCGAAGGCGTAGGCATTTGGGACCTCTATGCCTTCTATGCGTTCCACAAGGCGTAGCAGCGGTTTGAGCTCCATATAGCGTGTGCAGGTGGTGCGGATGTAGGTGATGAAGCGTGGTGTGTCCGCCAGGTAGACCGGTTTGCCGTCGCGCAGTGTCAGCCGCGCGAACAGGCCGGCGATTTTCAGATGGCGTTGCAGGCCCATCCACTCGACGCCCTTGTAGAACTCGCCAAAGTCGTCACCCACCGGCAAGCCGGCCTTGCGGGCCTTTTCCCAGTAGCGGATGGTGACGTCCAGGCAGAAGTCTTCTTCCCAGCTCAGAAAGGCGTCGCGCAGCAGGCTGGCGATGTCGTAGGTGATGGGGCCATAGACGGCGTCCTGGAAGTCCAATACACCGAGCCGAGTGGCAGAGGGTTTGGTGGAAGCCGGGGTTCCAGCGTCGTTCACCATCAGGTTCCTGGGCATGAAATCCCGGTGCATGAACACGCTGGGCCAGGCCAGGGCACTGTCCGCGATGGCGGCGAAGGTCTTGTCCAGCACTTGGCGCTGCGCGCCGTCCAATGTGAACTTGCGGTATTCGGCTACATACCACTGGGGGAACAGCTCCATCTCCCGCATCACAAACGCACGGTCATAGACGGGCAACACGCCCTCACGCGACGCCTTTTGCCACTGGACCAGTGTTTCCACCGCGTCCAGGTACAGGTCCAGCGGCGGCGGGGCGGCCGGTTGTATCACGTCTTTCATTGTGTGGGTACCCATGTCGGTCAACAGCATGAAGCCGTTGGACTCGTCCCAGGCGAGCACCTCGGGTACCTTCAGGCCGGCGTCGGCCATCAGTTTGGCAACCGCCACAAAGGGCCTGCATTCGCCCTTGTCCGGTGGCGCGTCCATGATGACCACGCTGGTGGCTGCGGCACTCTCTGCCACGCGGTCGACCCGCAGGTAGCGTCGAAAACTGGCATCGGCCGAGGCCAGGCGCAGCGTGGCCGGGGCCAGCTGGTGCGTTTCCTGCACGCTGGCAAACCAGGACTCGAAAAGGGCCTGGCGGGACGCATCGGTCCATTCGGGAATTTGTGGCTGTGCCGGTGTCGGGGGGAGGGGGATTGGGCTCATGGATAATCCATTCTACAAAGCCCTACAGGATCCATCGCTCGCCGCGCCCTAGCGCGCAGAAACTACTGTCACCTGCTGATGCCGTTTTCATTCCCCCGTTTGCTGTTATGCGCCAACCGCGTCTGAGTTCGCGTACGCCCGGCCCCCACTTTGCGCTATCCCCTCTGGTGGTGCTGGTGGGTTTGGTGTGCGCCGCGGGTGGGTTGCGTGCGCAAACGGCCCAGCCCGCGCCGGGCGCGGTGTCCACCGATGCCATCCCCCTTAAATCCAGCAGCCAGTTGCAAGAGGAGTTGCCGCCGGACCAGGCCGATGGGCTTCCGATTTTTGTGGAGGGCGACCGCATGTCCGGCCGCCCCGATCTGGAGACCGTGATCGAAGGTAACGTGGAGTTGCGCAAGACCGGTACCGTGATCCGGGCTGACCGGCTGGAGTACGACCAGCCCAGCGACCAGGCCAAGGCCAGTGGCAATGTGCGCATCAACCGCAAGGGCAACGTGTTTGAGGGCCCGTTGTTGGAGCTCAAGGTCGACGCCTTTGAAGGCTTTATTGAGGCGCCGCGCTACCACTTATTGCAGAACGATGGCCAAGGCGAGGCTGACCGCGCCGATTTTGTCGGCGAAAGCCACACCGTCATCCACAACGCCAGTTACACGACCTGCAGGCGCAGGCCCGGTCCCGAATGGTTGCCAGACTGGGTGCTGCGCGCCACCCGTATCAGCATGGACAACGATGAAGATGTCGGCACCGCCGAGGGCGCCCTGCTGAGCTTCAAGGGCGTGCCGCTGCTGCCGATACCGGCCATCAGCTTTCCACTGTCCGACAAGCGCAAGTCGGGCCTGCTGCCGCCCACAATTGGCGTCGGCGCGGACAGTGGCCTGGAAGTGACGCTGCCCTACTACTGGAATATCGCGCCCAACCGCGATGCGACGATTACGCCGACCATCATGACGCGCCGCGGTATCGACTTCGGTGCAGAATTCCGCTACCTGGAGCCGACCTATACCGGCATTGTCCGCGCCAATTACATGCCGGGCGACAAGCTGACCGACTCAGACCGCTGGGGCCTGTCTTTCCTGCACCGGGGCCAGATCGGCACCCCGCTGGGGCCGGTGAACCTGGAAGCCACCATCAACCGCGTTAGCGATGACAACTACTGGCGGGATTTCACCAGCAACGGCGCCATTGCCAACGCCATCGCCAATACCAGCGCCAGTGTGGGTGTGGCGGCGACCCCGCGCCTGTTGCCTTCGGGCTTCAACGCCACCTGGGGGCTGGGCGCGTTTTCCAGCGCGGTTCGTGTGCTCAAGTGGCAGACCCTGCAGGACTTGACGGCCCCTATCGTGCCGCCATACGACCGCCTGCCGCAGATTTCGGCGCGCTATGCGTTGACCAATGTGCATGGCATCGATTGGTCGCTGGACGGCGACTTCACGCAGTTTGAGGCCGACAGCCGTCGCACGCTGCAGCCCAATGCCCAGCGCGCCGTGGCCTTGTTGCAGGTGAGCCGCCCCTGGCTGGCGCCCGAGGGTTTTGTGACCCCCAAGCTGCAACTGCATGCCACCGGCTACCAGTTTGACCGCCTGCTGGGCAATGGCTCCCAAACTGCGGACAGCGTTGTGCCCACGTTCAGCCTGGACGGCGGCCTGGTGTTTGAGCGCGAAGCCCAGCTGTTTGGGCGCAACCTGGTGCAGACGCTGGAGCCGCGTGCCTTCTACGTCCACACGCCATACCGCAACCAGAGCGCGCAGCCCAATTACGACACGGCCACCAACGACTTCAACTTCGCGACCATCTTCACGGAAAACGCCTTCGTCGGGCACGACAAGATATCGGACAACAACCTGTTGACACTGGGTCTGACCACGCGCTACCTGGATGCAGACACCGGTGGCCAGCTGGCACGTTTTGGTGTGGCCCAACGCCTGCGCTTTGACGAACAGCGCGTGACGCTGAACCCGACGGATGCCCCTGAACAGTCCGGCTTCAGCGATGTGATGCTGGGCGCGTCGGTCAACCTGTCTGAGCGTTGGTCGCTGGATTCCACGGTGCAGTACAACGGCAAGACCGACCGCTCCATTCGCTCCACGGTGGGTGCACGCTACAACCCCGGCAACTACCGGGTGGTCAACGCGGCCTACCGCTTCCAGCGTGACGTCAGCGAGCAGCTCGATGTCAGCTGGCAGTGGCCGCTCAACAACCTGTGGGGCGATGCCGGTCAGGAACTGGGTTCCGGCCGTGGACAGGGCGAGGGCCGCTTTTACAGCGTGGGGCGCCTGAACTACAGTTTGAACGAACGGCGCCTGGTCGACACCGTTTTAGGCGTCGAGTACGATGCGGGCTGCTGGCTGGCGCGGGTCGTTCTCGAGCGGACGCAAACCAGTACCTCCACGGCAACCGGGCGTGTGATGTTCCAGTTGGAGTTTGTTGGCTTTACCCGGTTGGGCCTGGGCGGCAATCCCATACAGTCCCTGACCCAAAACATTTCGCGTTACCAAAATTTGCGTGATTCGGGCGGCACGACCAGCCGCTTTAGCAACTACGATTGAGAGACCATGAATTTTAGATTTTGGGCAGCAGCCCCCGTCTTGGCCGTTGTGTGCAGCGTTTTGGCTGCGGGCGTACACGCTCAGTCCGTGCAGCAGGCGGACTACATTGTGGCTGTTGTCAACTCCGAGCCCATCACCAACAGCGAGGTGCGCATCGCGCTGCAGCGCATCATCAACGACATCACGGCCCAACGCCAGACACCACCGCCCATTGAAGAGTTGCGCCGGCGGGTGCTGGAGCGCCTGATCAACGAACGTGCGCAACTGCAGGTTGCGGCTGAGGCCGGCATCCGTGTGGATGACGCCGCGCTGGAGCAGTCTGAGCAGGCCGTGGCCCGCCAAAACCAGGTCGATGTGCCCGAGCTGCACAAGCGCGTCGTCAAAGACGGCCTCTCGGTAGCCCAATTTCGCAAGCAGCTGCGCGACCAGATGATTTTGTCGCGCTTGCATGAACAGCAGGTCGAGGCGCGCATCCGTATTTCCGACTCGGACATTGACCGTGCGTTGGCCGAACAACAGGGCAGTGCTAATGATCCGATGGCGCAAGAGGTCAATCTGGCACATTTGTTGGTGGCGGTTCCCGAAAACGCCAGTACCGAACAGGCCGCAGCGCAGTTCGCTCAAGCGCAAAAATTGCTGGCCCGTATCCGCGCTGGTGACAGTTTTGCAGCTGTGGTTCAGGAGTCCTCGGCGGCGGACCGCGCCAACGGCGGGCAGCTTGGCCTGCGCCGTGCGGACCGCTACCCACCGGCCTTTTTGACGGCCACGCAGGCGTTGGCCGTGGGCGAGGTCTCCGATGTAGTGCGGACCGGTGCCGGTTTTCATATCCTCAAAGTCGTTGAGCGCAAGGCGCCTGCCGCACCGTCGATGGCTATCGTTCAGAGTCATGCACGGCATATTTTGTTGCGCACCGGTCCGGAGTTGACGCAACAAGCCGCCGTTGCCAAGATAGCGGATTTCAAACGGCGCATTGAAGCCAAGACTGCAACCTTCGCTGCCTTAGCCCGAGAGCATTCCCAGGACGGAAGCAATACTCAGGGTGGTGACCTGGGCTGGGTGAGCCCTGGCAGCTTCGTTCCCGAATTTGAAGAGGCAATGAACCGATTGTCCGAAGGCCAGGTCAGCCCTCCCGTGGTGTCGCGGTTTGGCGTGCACCTGATCGAAATGCTGGAGCGCCGCCGTGTGGAAATGAAACCCCAGGAGGTGCGCGAGGCCATCCGCAACCAGCTGCGCACCAGCCGCTACGACGCTGCATTTACCAGTTGGGCACAGGACATACGGGGCAATGCCTTCGTGGAGTTTCGCGAGCCAGCCAAGTAAGTATGGCCCCCACGCTCCACCGCTGCGCGGGTCGCTGCCCCCCAAGGGGGTGCTTTTCGCCTTGGGACGGCCCGGCGGCGAAACCTGCCCCCACGCTCCACCGCTGCGCGGGCCGGGGCATTGCATGAAGCACATCGCGCGCAAACGCTTTGGCCAGCATTTCCTAACCGATGGCGGCATCATTGATGCCATCGTGGATGCCATTGCGCCCAAGCCCGGCCAGCGCATGGTCGAGATCGGCCCTGGGCTGGCGGCGCTGACCCAGCCGCTGGTGGAGCGCCTGGGCAAGCTGACGGTGATAGAACTGGACCGCGATTTGGCGGTGCGTCTGCGCTTGCACGGCCAGTTGACTGTCATCGAATCCGACGTACTAAAAGTGGACTTTGCCCTCGTCCAGCGTGCGTGGCCAGCTACTGATTTAATAGCAGCAACTAACGGCATCCCGCCTGCGTCCGATAAGCTTCGCGTGGTCGGCAACCTGCCGTACAACATCTCGACACCCATCCTGTTCCATTTGCTGGATGCCGTGGATGCAATAGAAGACCAGCACTTCATGCTGCAAAAAGAGGTGATCGACCGCATGGTGGCCCAGCCGGCAACCTCTGCGTTCGGGCGCCTCAGTGTGATGCTGCAGTGGCGCTATGCAATGGAAAATGTGCTGCTGGTGCCGCCTGAGAGCTTCGATCCGCCGCCGCGCGTCAACAGCGCCGTCGTGCGCATGTTGCCGTTGGAGCATCCACCGGTGCTGAATGTGAACCTGCTCAGCGAACTGGTGCAGGTCGCCTTCAGCCAGCGCCGCAAGCTGTTGCGCAACACGCTGGGCCGTTGGCTGGACGAGCAGGGTTTCACGGGCGACTTTGACGTTCAACGGCGCGCCGAAGAGGTGCCCGTGCACGAGTATGTGAACTTGGTACAGCACCCCAGCCTGGTGAAGGCGTCCCTACGCTGAGCCATTCACTGGATCTCCAGGCGTAAAAAAGCCCGCCGTTTGGTGGGCTTTTGTCTTTTCGCAGGCTGCCTGTTTAAGCAGCCGCGAGCCAGTATCCCGAATTGAAGGGGCTGCTCATGCGCAACGCCAGGGGAGATACATCCAACAACTTGTCGGTTGGCATCTTCTCGCCGGTCTCGTTTGCCATCTCAATACCTGCAATGGATGCTGCGGGTTGGGCAATAGTGCCGTTAGCCTCGTTCGCCCGTTCTGCTTGGCTGGTGTGTGCAGAACGGGCTACAGAAAAGAATAGAAGCATCGGAATGGTATTTTCCGGTCCCCCCAATAATCTGCAGTGTCGCGGAAGATGTCGAGCAGTTGCTCGCGCGCTTCTTTGTCGAACTTGGTGTTAGCGGGAATATGCTCCAGCACGGCGATGAAGCCAGGCTGTGGACCAGACTTGTGCACCGGGTCGGTCATGCTGTCATACAGGGCATCAAAATTCTTGCCCACGTGCGCTGGCAGCTTGAATTGCTGGCCAATCATGTCCAGCACGTCCTGCTTGGTCTGGGCTTCGGCCAGATTGGCATACAGGAAGTGGTGGCCCAGGCCCTGGGCAGCTCCCTGCAAATCCGGCACCCTGAAGGCCCGGATCGATTGAACGATATTCGTTCTGACTGTTCGAAGTGGCATATCCATTCCCGCTTCACTTTCTTAAAAGGTAAAAACTCGGTTCAAGGCACGATCTTGCGAAAACTCGCATAGTGATCGGCCGTGTAATAACAGGCATCCGGCACAGTGGTTCGGCCACCGCACACAATTCGACGGGCGCCCCGGTCACGGGACCGGGGAGTCTTGACGGTGTATTCGTGGTAGTAGCCACGTTTTGCGGCTGGTAGCACCCGCTCACGGTTGCCAAAAACCACACCGTCTTTTCCATACGGAAAAGGCCCACCTTGGAGAATCAGCTGGTAGGTTTCGATGCCTTGCGGGGGTAATTGGTTCAACGCAACAGTGGCGTCGACGGAATGTGTTTCCTTGGCTTCAACAGCCCCCCAAGCCCCGCCCAGGACCAGCAAAAAGCTGGCGGTCACTAACTTGGCAATACCTCTGCGCACCATGAAACCTCTCAAGCGACTCCGGGTAAACCCGAAAAATGCAAGTCGCGAAGTGTCGCGTATTCCGCCAAAAAAAGCAAGACCTTGCCTAAATATTAGGCAAAGATTCTGTAAAATTTTGTGTAGTAAGTGTGCGCAAACTTAATGTACCGGCCTTAACGGACGGCGTTGGCGTCTGCCACTGTCAAAGCCGTCATATTTACAATGCGGCGCACGGTCGTACTGGCAGTAAGAACGTGCACCGGTTTGGCTGCGCCGAGCAGCACCGGACCAATCGCGATGTTGCCGCCGGCTGCAGTTTTGAGCAGGTTATAGGCAATATTGGCCGCGTCGATATTGGGTAGGACCAGCAGGTTGGCGTCTCCGTGCAGCGTGCTGTTGGGCATCAGTACCTTGCGGGCGGCGCCGTCCAGCGCGACGTCGCCGTGCATTTCTCCGTCGACTTCCAGCCAGGGTGCCTGCTGCTGCAGCAGCCGCAGTGTTTCGCGCATTTTCAGCGCACTGGGCTCATTGCTACTGCCAAAACTGGAATGGCTCAGCAGCGCGACCTTGGGTTTGAAGCCAAAGCGCCGCATTTCCTCGGCCGCCATCATCGTTATCTTGGCCAACTGGGGTGCGGTGGGGTCGTAATTGACGTGGGTGTCGACCAGGAACACCTGGCGCCCGGGCAGCATCAGACCGTTCATGCAGGCATACACATCCAGGCTGGCATCGTCCCCCTGTGTCGGCCGCCTGCCAATGACCTGGTCGATGTACTGCAAATGCACCGCCGTGGTGCCCCAGGTGCCGCAGATCATGCCGTCCACATCGCCCTTGTGCAGCAACATCGAGCCGATCAGCGTCAGGCGCCGGCGCATCTCGATCTTGGCCATCTGGGCCGTTACGCCCTTGCGCTCGGTCATCTGATGGTAGGTCTGCCAGAAGTCGCGGTAGCGGTGGTCCTGCTCCACGTTGACAACGTTGTAGTCCACGCCCTCTTTGAGACGCAGGCCGAATTTCTCGACGCGCTCGGCAATCACGCTGGGGCGGCCGATCAGTGTGGGCAAGGCAATGCCCTCGTCCACGACGATCTGTGCCGCACGCAAAATGCGCTCTTCTTCGCCTTCGGCATAGGCTACGCGTTTTTTCAAGGCTTTCTTGGCAGCCGTGAAGATGGGCTTCATCGTCGTGCCCGAGGCGTATACAAAGCTTTGCAGCCGCTCGCGGTACGCGTCCATATCTGCAATTGGGCGCAGGGCTACGCCACTGTCGGCCGCCGCTTGGGCTACAGCCGGCGCAATCTTCATCATCAGGCGCGGGTCAAATGGTTTGGGAATCAGGTACTCGGGACCAAAGGCCAGTTGCTCACCGGCATAGGCCATGGCCACCACTTCGCTCTGCTCGGCCTGGGCCAGGTCGGCAATGGCATGCACCGCGGCAATTTCCATCTCCACAGTGATCGTCGACGCACCCGCATCCAGCGCACCGCGGAAGATGTACGGGAAGCACAGCACGTTGTTGACCTGATTTGGGTAGTCGGTGCGGCCGGTCGCCATGATGGCGTCGTCGCGCACGGCCTTCACCTCCTCGGGCAGGATCTCTGGCGTGGGGTTGGCCAACGCGAAGATCAGCGGTTTGGCTGCCATGGTCTTGACCATGTCCGCCTTGAGCACGCCGCCGGCGGACAGGCCCAGGAAAATGTCAGCGTCGGCTACGGCCTCGCGCAGCGTGCGCTGGCTGGTCTTTTGCGCGAATACAGCCTTGTCTTCGTCCATGAGCTCAACGCGGCCTTCGTAGACGAGGCCGGCCAGATCGGTGACCCATATGTTTTCGCGCGGGATGCCCAACTTGACCAGCAGGCTCAGACAGGCCAATGCCGCTGCACCCGCGCCCGAGGTCACCAGTTTGACGTGCTTGGGGTCTTTGCCCACGACCTTCAGTCCGTTCAAAATAGCGGCACCCACGCAGATGGCCGTGCCATGCTGGTCGTCGTGGAAGACCGGGATCTTCATGCGCTCGCGCAGTTTGCGCTCCACGTAAAAGCAGTCGGGCGCCTTGATGTCTTCCAGATTAATGCCACCAAAGGTGGGCTCCAGCGACGCGATGATGTCGACCAATTTGTCCAGGTCGTGCTTCTCGTCAATCTCCAGGTCGAACACGTCGATACCGGCGAACTTTTTGAACAGCACGCCCTTGCCCTCCATCACAGGCTTGGAGGCCAATGGTCCAATGTCACCAAGGCCCAGCACGGCCGTGCCATTGGTGATGACGGCAACCAGGTTGCCCCGGCTGGTGTACTTGTAGGCGTTGTTGGGGTCTTTGACGATCTCTTCGCAGGGCGCTGCCACGCCCGGCGAATACGCTAGCGCCAGATCGTGCTGGTTGACCAATTGCTTGGTGGCTGTGACGGCGACTTTCCCTGGTACCGGAAATTCGTGGTACTCCAACGCGGCTTGGCGCAATTGCGCGCTCTTTTCAGCAGAATTGGAGACCGGTGGCTTGGGGGAAATCGGCGTCTGGTTAGGCATGTCTTGCGTCCTCTGCGGCGCCAGCCGATGCGAAGAAGGCGCATGGCCCGGTGCCCTGTTATGGGCTTTGCATTGTAGACCTGGGCTTTGCCTGCGGGTCACCTTGCCAACCCGTAATTGCCACAGTGCAATGCGGAATTGGCATGGGCTTATACCAACCGCGCCAAACCTCAGGCCTGCTTGAAAAAACGCACCAGCTCGCGCACGTGGCCGACCACGGCAGCGTCGCCTAGCACTTGCGCCACCGTGTTCTTGGCATCGCGTTCAACGCGCACCAGCTCCAGACGCATGTGCTCGGCGAACGCAGTCTGGCGGTCATCACTCTCGGTCGCGCGCTGGTTGAGTTTGTTGAGGTGCTGCGCGCTGTGTTCGGAAAGGCTTTCGTACTGCTGGGACAAGACTTTCAATTGCTGTTCCAGTTGCGCGACGCGGCGGCGCAGGTCCACGGCATCTTCGCGTGGCACCTCAATCTCTCGCACCAGGCGATTCAAACGATCGCGTACGTGGGCATAGGCCCGCAAGCCCGGCCGCAGCACCGTGAGCACAATCGCAGCACCTGCTCCGAACCAGCCTATAAAGCCTACGCCACTCAGCGCCGCGCCACACAATGCCAACGCCGTCAGCAGGTGCAGACCAATCGCAATGCCCAGCGCGATACGGCTCCAGCGCTGTGCGTAGCTGGAGGCGGCAGGGTCGACCGTGATACCGCGGCTGCGGGAAACCTGTGCCTCATACATGACCTGCTGCGCCTGGAAGTACATGTTCCACGGCACCGTGACGATGAAGTACAGCCACAGTAGAGTGACAACGCCAATGGCGGCGTCCAGACCGGGCGCTACCGGCAGGTGTAGCCAAGATGCCAGCAGCCACAGGCCGACCGCCAGCAGGCCCATCCAAAGCAGTTTGTTCGTCGCATTCCAGAATCCATGCATGTTTTTCTCCAGTCCAAAGGTGCACTGAAGTATAGAAATATGGATCTTGATTGTGTCAGCGTTGCGACTAAGTATTACATAATGATGCCGCGGGTAGCAGAAGGTCACCAGCCCGCTTTGCGGTCATTATTCGAGACGTTGGCCGGTGCGATTCCATCGTGGCAGCCAATCACCCTTGATCGCAGCCGACGCGACGATATGGTGGGCCTTGCCGATCAGCAGATGGCGCGGCACGTAACCGATGTAGCGTGAATCTGCACTGTTGTCTCGGTTGTCGCCCAAGAAGAAGTAGCTGTCTTGCGGCACGACGAGGGGGCCAAAGTTGCGCACCGCATCCATCTCGGGCAAGAACTGCACGGTTCGCTCGTTGCCTGCAACGCGCTCGTGTATTTGCAGCGCCACTGTGCTGTTGCCATTGTCCAGCGGCTCGGTCAGCGCGTCGGGGGCGGAATACTCGGCCACGGTGCCGTTGATGGTCAGCACCCCGTTGCGCATCGCCACCACGTCGCCCGGTAACGCGACCAGGCGTTTGATCAAGCGCACGCCATCGGCCGGGGACGTGAAAGTGATGATGTCGCCGCGCTCAGGCTCACCCGTGCGCACCAGTGTGACATCGCTGAGCGGCAGTTTGAAGTCGTAGGCCAAGCGGTTCACCAGCACCACATCGCCTTCCAGAATGGTCGGGCGCATCGAGCCGGTCGGTATAGGGTTCCAGTCAGCAATTGCCAAGCGGAAGAAGCCGAAGCAGACCAGGAACGCGATAAAGCCGCGGTTTTGCTTCAAGAAGTTTTTCATTACGCGCGGCGGGTGGTGATGATGACGCGCTCAAGGGTCACGATGGGTGTAGGAGCCTGGGTCTTTGCCAATTGGGTGGTCGCTTGGCTGGCTCCATGGCCATTGCTGGCGATTTGGTTGAAGCCCATCAGCATACCGCCGTGGAGTACGGTGCAGGCGATGGCGGCCATGGTGAAAGCGCTGATGCTAAAACGGTTGCTGGTGGTGAAGGGCATGGTGTTACTCCGGTTGTTTGTTGGCTGGTCTTTGGGACCCGATGAACGAACTGTAGGAGTGACGGGTTTGCGCCGCCAGCGGCTTGCGACGGAATGCGCCGCCGCGCGAAGAACGGGTGAATTGGCGCACCAGGCTGCGTAATGCCAGCTCCCTACGGCGTCAGCTGCTTTGCACGACCCGGTGTTGCCAGTAGACAAAAAGCGGTGCGCCCAGCACCTCCAGTGCCGTGAAGGCGACGAACGGCGTCAACGGCAAACCTACCTGCTGCATGGAGATCAGCCGGCCGATGCCGCCAAGAAAAATCATCAACCACAGCGCCCGAAACAGTGCGGTCTGCTGCGTGATGCGCGGCACCAACCACCAGCTGGCCAGCCCAAGACCCAGCCACACGCCGGCCAGAAAGCGCAGATTGCTGTCCAGCGTGGCATCGGCCGGCAGGTGCAGACTGGCGTACAGCGGATCATGTACGCCCATCAGCTGCACCATGCCGGTTGCCACCGGTACCGTGCCCATCATGGCGCTGACGATTTGAAGGGCGCGTCGGCTGTTCATGGCAGACCCTGTACCCGACCTGTGACGCATTGCGCCGTGGCCAAAGGAACTTCGCGAAACAGTCGCATATGGCTCCAAAGGCCGACCACTACGGCTCTGGCACAGATCAAATAGGAGGCAAGCAGCATGGCGGTCCCTTGTATGGCGGGTTAATCTTTACATGGAAAAGATAGAGGGCGATTGTTGCATGCCCATCTTTCTCGTGTCAAGATACAAGCATGAACATCACTGCAAAACGCGTCGCCAAGTCGGCCCGGCGCGTCGCTCCCGCGACCAAGGCCGCGTACCACCATGGCAATCTGCGCGAAACGCTGCTGCTGGCCGCAGAGGCGACGCTGGCCGCGCGCGGCCTGCACGGCACCACGCTGCGTGACGTTGCCAAGGCGGCCGGCGTATCGCACGCCGCGCCCTACCACCATTTCGCCAGCCTGAACGACCTGCTGGCTGCCGTGGCCGAGCGGGGCTTTACCGCACTGGGTGACGCCATGGAAGCTGCCACCGCCACGGCGGATACGCATGAACGTCTGCTACAGATTGGCCAGGCCTATGTGCGTTGCGCACGCGCGCAACCTGCGCGGTTTCGGTTGATGTTTGCGCCGCAGCTGAACCTGGCCGGTCAGTACCCTGCCCTGCAGGTCGCATCGCAGCGTGCCTTTTCGTTGGTCATGGCCGCGGCCTGCGCGCACGATCCGGTGCAGGGCCCCGAGTTGGCACTGTGCGGCTGGAGCCTGTCGCACGGACTGAGCAACCTGCTGATCGATGGCGCGCTGGACCACGTGCCCGCTGCGCTGGAAGACCCCGACACCCTGGTGCGCCAATTGACGCTGCGTGCCTTGGGCCCGCTGACCAAGCCGCGGGGTGGCCGACGGCGGGTGGCGAATGTCCCGTAGACTGCGGCCTGCACAACAGGAGGCCCAGACCATGACGGACAGCAACAGCGACAAACCCCTTGCAGACGACGAGAAGAAGCGCCAGCGCGAGCGCGTGGAGCGCCTGCTGCTGCAGCCGGCGCAAACCAGTACCGGCAGTGTCACGGTAAGCGGCAAGGCGCTGCAGTACAGCGCCACTGCAGGCTTCGTACCCATCGTCGCCAATATGTCCGACAGCCACAAAGGCGAGCCCGACGCCGCGCTGTTCCTGACCAGCTACACCTTGCAGCACAAGGGCGTGGCGCCCAAGGCGGCGCAGCGGCCCATCCTGTTTGCATTCAACGGTGGTCCCGGCTCGGCATCGGTCTGGTTGCACCTGGGCGCGCTTGGTCCCAAGCGCGTGCCCGTCAACGACGACGGCACCATGCCACCGCCGCCCTACGGTGTGGAGGACAACCCCCACACGTGGCTGGAACACTTCGACCTGGTGTTCGTGGACCCGCCGCACACTGGCTATTCGGTGACTGCCAGCGAGGCGGCGCGCAAGAAGATGCTCAGCGTGGATGGCGATGTGGACACGCTGGCTGAGTGCATACGCCTGCACCTGAGCCGTACGCAGCGCTGGGGCTCGCCGGTTTATCTGGCGGGTGAAAGCTATGGCACGACCCGTGGCGCGGCATTGGCCGACAAACTGCTGGACATGGGTATTGCGCTGGCCGGCGTCATCCTGGTCAGCTGCGCCATGGATATCCAGACGCTGAAGTTTGAAGGCAAGAACGACCTTGCCCATGCGCTGTTCGTGCCGGGGTTTGCCGCCACTGCGCAATACCACGGCAAACTTAAAGGGCCGCTGGGCGAGTCTGGCGCGCAGGCACGGGCTGCGGCCGAAGCCTTTGTGCAGACCGACTACCTGAGTGCCTTGCACCAGGGTGCGCGCCTGGCGCCGGCACAGCGGACCCGCGTCGCCAAACGCCTGTCCGAACTCACCGGGCTGCGCTCTGACGTGATTGAAGACAACGACCTGCGCATCTCAGACCAACTGTTCTTCGGTGAGCTGCTGCGCGAGCAAGGTCGTATGGTCGGGCGGCTGGAGTCGCGTGTGACCGGGGCTATGGGCGCCCGCAAGGCGCGTACCTGGGAGTTTGACCCGGGCATCGAAGCCATCGTCGGGCCGTACACAATGGCCAGCAATGCGTATATGCGCGAGCAGCTGGGTGTGGTTACCGACCAGCGCTATGAAATCCTGAACTTGGACGTCAACAAGTCGTGGAACTGGCTGCAGGGCGAGTCCAAGGGCAATAGCTACACCAGCACCAGCGGCTCGCTGGCCCGCGCGCTGCGGCGCAATCCGCACCTGCGCGTGCTGGTCGCCAGCGGCTACTATGACCTGGGCACGCCCTATTCGGCCAGTGACTATTCGCTGGCCCGCATGGATGTGCCGCCCGACGTCATGGCCCGCATCACGCACCACTACTACGATGCCGGCCACATGATGTACACCCGCACCGATGACCTGAAGAAGCTGAAGGCTGACCTGAAGGCTTGGTTGGAATAAGTTGGGCGCAGCGGTGGAGCGTGGGGGCTACACCTCACCTGAGGGGATTGCAATACCCGCGTTTTTTGCCTCTGCGAGCAGTGTGGCCAGCTCGGCGGCCGAGTGCACATTGAGCCGGTCAAAAATCTTGCGCCGGTGCTCCTCCACCGTGCGCACGCTGAGCTCCATCTTCCAGGCGATGGTCTTGTTCAGCTCACCCGCTGCCACCAATGGCATCAGCCGCACCTGTTGGCGTGACAGACCCTCGATCAGCTGGCGCAGCGCATCGATACGTGCCATGCGCGCATGCCACTTCACCTCCAGCTCCAGCGCCCTGTGTATCAGCTGCACCAGCGCGTCGTCGGCATAGGGCTTTTCGACAAAGCTGAACGCGCCCTTGGCCATGGCACCCACCGCCATCGGAATATCGCCATGGCCGCTGAGAAACAGCACCGGCATGCGGTTGCCCAGGTCGCTGGCGATCAGCGCGTCGTGCACCTGCAGGCCCGACAACGGCTCCATGCGCACATCCAGTATGACGATGCCACGCGGCGCACCATGGGCGCTATCCAATGCGGCCAGCAATTCGGGGCCGCTGGCATAGGTAACCACGTGCAGGTCGTGCTGGCGCAGCAAAAAGGCGATGGACGAGCGCACGCCCTCGTCGTCGTCACACAGGTAGATGGTGATGGTCGGGGGTTCCGTTGTCGTCATGGTGAGGTGTCGCGGTTGTCGCGTCTTTTTTTGTTGTCGTCGTCGCCACGGCCGTGTCTGGTGGCAGTGAAAAGCTGAAGCATGCGCCGCCGCTGGCAGCATCTTCGGCGTGCAATACGCCGCCATGCGATTCGAGTATGGAGCGGCAAATCGCCAGCCCCAGGCCCGTGCCCTCTTTCTTCGTTGAGAAAAAGGCCTCGGTCAGCGTCTCGGTATCGCGCCCGTCCAGGCCGGGGCCGCTGTCGGTGACCGACACCGTGATCCAGCCGGCGTCGCGGCCCAGTGGCGGCGTGGTGATGAGCGCCGTTCGCAGCTGCAGGGTGCGGGGCTGCGCAGCGGTGTTGTGGGCCATCGCATCGCAGGCGTTGCGCAGCAGGTTTGTGATGACCTGCTCGATGCCGATGCGGTCCATGCGCACTGGCGGCAGTGATGCGTCCAGTTCCACCGTCACGCTGACGCCGGTGCGCTTGAGCTCCAGTTGCAGCAGCGTCACCGCGTCGGACACCACGGGGTTGATGTCGCAAGGCTCCAGCACCAGCTCGCGGCGTGCCAGCCGGGAACGGATGCGGTGCACGATGCCGCCGGCCGTAGACGCATGGCGCGACAGGGCCTGTGCCGCGTGCAGCAGATCGGGCTGCGTGCCGGGTTGCTTCTCCAGCGCCTTGGCAATGCCAGCGCTGTAGCTGACGATGCTGGTCAGCGGCTGGTTCAGTTCGTGGGCCAGTGTCGATGCCACCTCACCCAGCGTGGACAGGCGCGCATGGTTGGCCAGCACCTCGCGTTGGCGGCGCTCCAGTTCGCCCAGCCGCTTGCGCTCCGTCACGTCGACGATGGAGCCCATCCAGCCGACCTGCCGGCCTGCGCCGTCCACCAGCGGGGACTCGAACACCATGACATCGACCATGCGCCCGTCGCGGTGGCGCCAGCGGGTCTCATGCCCCACGCGTTCTGGGGCGTGGCCGGTCGTGTCGTGCTGGGCCTGCACCAGTTCATCAAACGCAGGGCCGTGGGCGGTCAGTTCTTCGACCGAATAGCCGACCATCTCGCAAAAGGTACGGTTGGCAAACATCAGCCGGCCCTGCATGTCGCGGGCGCGCAGGCCCACCAACGCAGACTCTTCCAGCGACTGGCGCCATGCGGCCTCACCGCGCCACGCCGCTTCAGCCCGCGTCACCTGGAGCATCTGGCGGCGCAGCAGCAGCGTCGCAATGGCAATCAGCACCAGAAAACCCGCCATCAGCACCACCGGCAGCGTCGTGAACCAGTGCGGCTGGCGCACGCGCTGTGTCAGCCGCAGCCGTGCATCGGGTATCGCCTTGAACGGTGTCTCATAGGTCTCGCCACGGGCCACGCGGCCCGGGCTTTCGGTGGACACGATCACCTGGCCCAGGCCGGACAGCAGCTGCACTTCGTACTGCGCGGCCAGCCACCAGAAGTCCTTGCTCTGGATGAAATCGGCCGGGTCATAGCGCGCGATCAGTTGCCCGGTCTGCGGGCGGCGTTGGTCGCTTGTGGGGGCAATCAGGTGCAGCGTGATGCCCTGGGTCTGCGGCTGCACCTGGGCGGCGGGTAGCTGCTCGCGGCTGGCCTCGGCCACGATGCGCATGTTCGCATCCAGCCAGATCACACTCAGCCAGCGCCGGTCCAGGCCGGCCGCGATTTCGGGCACGTTGGCGAGCTGGCGGTTGGGGTCGCTACCTGCCGGCGGCAGGTGCGTGGCCGCGGCGCGCAGGTTGACGGTCTCGGTCTCCAAACGCGCGGCCAACTGCGCCTCCAGGCTCAGCGTGTCCGCCATCACGGATTGGCGCAGCGCCGCGCGCTCCAGTGTGTCGTTCTCTTGCGCCCACGCCACGACCAGGGCGGTGAAGAGGATGGACAGCAGCAGCGGCGCCTCCCACAGGAACCGGCTCCACCGCGACAGCCCGGCCGATGGCGGCACTGGCACGTGGTGCGCGTAGTGGGCGATGGCGGGGGTGGACATGGGGGGAGTCTACTGAAGCCCACCACTGCGGCACACCTATACCGCGTCCCGCCAGGCCAGGCCCAGCGGCAAGCTGGCCGGTCCGAACAAAAAGTGCAGTACCCGCCGCTGGCTGGTGCCGGTCGCTTTGGACGATGCGTGCAGCAGCAGCGGGCGCATCAGCATCGCACCACCCTGGGCTACGGTGCATACCTGCTCAGACTGCCCTTGGCGAGCCGCAACGGCCGCTTGCGCATCCACTTTGCCCGCGCGGTGAGAGCCCGGAATTACGCGTAGTGGCCCGTCGTGGGCCGTGCAGGCATCGATATGTACGCGCACAGCTATGAGTTGCTCCAAAAGCTCGACCGGGGGCTGCACAAACGTCGCGCCTTCTTTCTCGGACCAGGGCCCCAGGCAGGGGTGATCCACATACCGCGCCACCGGGATGCTGACGTCCTGGTGTACCGGTACCAGCCAATTGCGGGTGGAAGACTTTTCGAAATACGTGCACTGCACGGCGACCAGTTCCCGGGCCAGCAACGGTGCCAACACCGGATGCTGGCGCAGCCGTACCGCCAATGCGCGGCACCATTCGTGCTGCAGCAGACTTCGTGTGCCAGCCGATGCACAAGCGCTGCCTACGATGCGCTGCGCCAACGCATCACATTCCGCTACCGTCAGCACCGGGTGAACAACTGCAAAACCCTGCTCTGCCAGCTGTTGGGAAGCCGACTGGTCTGCATCGACACAGTGCATGTCAGGTTTGAGAGTTGCTACATCTTTCATAGCTGCTTACGCTTTCTGCACGAGGGCTACAGCCCGATTCACTGGTTCTGTATGACCTGCAGCGGTGTTACAGCGCTGGCCGTGTGGCCCCAGGCGTGGCGGATGTAGGTCAGCACGGCGGCGATCTGCGGGCCGTCCAGTGTCTGCTGGAACGGGGGCATGCCGTAGGGGCGCGGGTTGCCGGCGGTGGCGGGTGGGTAGCCGCCGTGCAGCACGATCTGCACCAGGTTGGTGGGTTGGTCCATGGTCACGACGCGGTTGGCGGCCAGCGCCGGGTAGGCGCCGCGCGCGCCCTCGCCCTGCTCGCCGTGGCAGCTGGCGCAGTGTTCCTTGTAGACCTTCCGGCCGGTTGTGAACTGCAATGCCTCCGGGGCCTGGGCCACCCGTGCTGCCGGGGTTTGCTGCGGCAGGGCTTTCAGGAAGACGGCCATGGCCTGCAGGTCAGCATCCGGCAGGTGCTGCGTGCTGCCGAACACGACGTCGGCCATCGGGCCCATGACGCTGCCGTGGTCCGACGTGCCGTTCTTTAGTAGCGCCACAATCTGGGATGTGCTCCATTGGGCCACGCTGGCTTCGCGGGTGGATGCCAGCGACGGTGCGTACCAGTGCTGCATCGGTATCACGCCGCCCTGCAGTGCTTGCGCGCCGCTGCTGGCGCCCAGCACATTGCGCTCGGCATGGCAGGCGGCGCAGTGACCCAGGCCCCGCACCAGGTAGGCGCCGCGGTTCCATTGCGCCGACTGTGTGGGGTAGGGCACGAACTCCGTGGCACGGAAGAACAGGGCCCGCCACACGGCTAGCGCGACCTGGCTGCTGTAGGGAAACGCCAGCGCGTGCGGCCGGTTGGCTTGCTGCACGGCCGGCAGGCTGCGCAGATAAGCGAACAGCGCGTCGCTATCGGCACGGCTGACCTGGGTGTAGCTGGTGTAGGGAAACACCGGGTACAGCAAGCGGCCATCGGCCGAGCGCCCGTGGTGCATGGCGCGCCAGAACGTGGCCGGTGTCCAGCGGCCCAGGCCGGTGTCTGCATCGGGCGTCAGGTTGCTGGTGTAAACCGTGCCAAAGGGTGTGGCAATACCCAGGCCACCGGCGTAGTCAGGCCCGCCTCGGGCGGTGTGGCAGGCGGCGCAGTTGCCGGCGCGGGAAATGGTGGCACCATCGGCGATCTGTTGGGGTGTCGCGGTGAAGGGTGCTGCGGCGCTGTCGTCGATGGCCGCTTCGCCGCGCACATTGAGCCAGGCGACAAGGACTGCCATTGCCAGCATGATCAACAGCAATGCCAGCAGGCGGCGGATCCACATACGCATCAGTTTCGGCGGCGTTGCGTTGGAGGCGTCGTCGTTCATGGCTGGCACCCACTCCTACTGCAGGCCACTGCCGCAGTCTACCGGCAGCCGTGTGGTGCCGGCTGCCACCGCGTGCGTCTGGGCCGGCAGTGGCTGTGACGACAACCAGATAGCAATGGCGCTGACCTCGTCCACGGTCAGGCGCTTGGCGATCTGGCCCATGCAGTCGGGCGCGGCGGCGTGGCGCGTGTCGGTCTGCCACGCACCAAGCTGGCTAATGAGGTAGTCGCGTGGCAGCCCCAGCAGGCCGGGGAAGGCAGGCAGCACGCCAGTCATCGCGCTGCCATGGCATTGCGTGCAGGCGGGCAGCTTGCGCTGGGCATCACCGTGTTGCACCAGCGTTTGGGCTTGTGCCAGCACGGCGGCCGGTGCGTTGGCGGTTTGTGGTGGTGGGTAGGGCAGGTCCAGGCTGGCGAAGTAGTCGGCCATTTCGCGCAGGTAGGCGTCGGACAGGTGACCGACCAGGTGCGTCATCGCGGCGTTGGTGCGCCGGCCGTCGCGGAAGTTGCGCAACTGGTTGTACAGGTAAGCGGCAGGCTTGCCGGCAATGCGCGGGAAGTAGCCGGCATTCGTCGCCCGCCCCTCCTTGCCGTGGCAGACGGTGCAGGCCATGACGCGCTGGGCGATAGTGTCCGGCACGGTACGGGTTGGCGGTGGCACCGGTTCGGCCGCCTGCACCGCAGACCCCAGCAGCGTGGCAGCCAGCAGCAACGCACGCACTGCAGTGTTCATCAACTTGGGCATCGGGGGGTCGCCGGTTGGTCAAGCGGGCATGTTGAGTTGCGCCAGGCGCTGCGGCGTGCCGACATCGGTCCAGCGGCCGGTGTAGAGCTGGGCGGTGATGCGCTGCTGCGCCATGCCCGCGCGCAGCAGGTGCACCAGCGCCCCCTTGACACCCTGCGGGTTGCCCGAAGGTATATCGCACCAGGGCCGCGCAAACAGTGCGGCGCGGTACAGACCGATGGTGCTGTAGGTGTAGCGGGGCTGTGGGTCGTCGGCTGGCAGGTTCAGGGCCAGCCCCACGCCCTGCGTATTGCCGGGCGCGGGCACGAGGCCAAAGTCGCCTTTCGGGTTGTGTTCGGGGTTGGGCACCAGCCACAGGTGCGCCAGCTTGCCGCTGGAGATGAAGCGGTCCACATCGGCCTGGTGGAATGCAAAGTCGGGCGCGAATACGTCGCCGGCCAGTACCCAGAACACGCCATTGGCCTGCGCCGGGCACAGCAGTGGCAAGGCGCGCGCGATGCCGCCCGTAGTCTCCAGCGCGCCGCCAAAATCACGGCCCTCGTGCGAATAGTGGATGGACACTGACCGTGTAGTTTGCTCCTGATTTAATAGCTGCTTACGCACGTCCGACGAGGGCTCCAGGCTGAAAACGCTTGGATATTTGTCTGCAATCTGCTCACCCAGCCAGGCCGTGTTGACGACCACGCGGTCAAATCCGCCACGCGCCAGCGCCTCCAAGTGCCACTGCATCAGGGGCTTGCCCTGCACGGGTAGCAAGGGCTTGGGTGTATGGTCGGTCAGCGGGCGCATGCGCTCGCCGCGGCCGGCGGCCAGCAGCATGGCGGAGGTGGTGTTGTGCGAAGTCATTGGTTTTGATTTTGCCCTGACGCCGTAATAGGGCCCGCCGGGTTGCTTGCGAAATGCTCCACCACGTAGTCGATCCACACCCGCAGCTTGGCCGCCAAAAAGCGGTTTGGCGGGTACAGCAGCCATGCGGTGCCGGCGTAGTCGGTCTGGTGCTCCCACTCCTGCAGCACCTGCACCAGTGCGCCGCTCTGCAGGTGGGCGCGTGCGGCGAACTCGGGCAGGCTGGCGATGCCGAAACCTTCCAGCGCGCCCTCTAGCCGCACCTCGCTGTGGTTGGCCACATAGCGGCCGCTGACACGTACGCTGGTCGCTGCGCCGTCCTTGCGAAAACGCCAATTGCGGTCGCGTTCGTCCTCGCCCAGGTAGAGGCAGCTGTGCTGCGCCAGGTCACGCGGTTGGGCGGGCGTGCCGCGCGCGGCCAGGTAGACGGGGCTGGCGCAGACCAGATGGTGCAGTTGCATCAGCGGGCGCCCGGCCAGGCCTGGGGGCGGGCTGTCGGTGGCGCGTATCGCCAGGTCTATGCCGTCTTCAAACAAATCTACCGTGCGGTCGGTAATGACCAATTGCACATCCACCTCGGGGTAAGCGCGCAGAAAGCCTGGCATCAGCGGGTGGATCAGCTGGCGGCCCACCGCCTTGGCCATACTGATGCGCACCAGCCCGCGCGGTACGGCGGTGTGGGTGTCGCTCAGCGCCAGTACCTCACGCGCGGCGGTCCATAGCGACTGGCAGCGGTCGTATGCGGCGGTGCCGGCCTCGGTCAGGCGCAGCTTGCGCGTGGTGCGCTCCAGCAGGCGTACGCGCAGCACGCCCTCCAGCCGCGCGACCTGGCGGCTGACCGCAGACGGTGTCAGTCCTAATTGGCGCGCGGCGGCCGAGAAGCTGCCGGCGTCTACGACGCGGGCGAACACGGCCATATCTGGCAGGCTATCCAACGGGTTATTGATGCTCATGTCGCACAAGTGCTGTTCTGTACTACTAGATTATCAGCAACGGGGATTAAATAAACAATGAGGGTATGAACACCTTGCCCCTTGCTCCACCCAAGCACCTGCTGCGCCTGTCGGACCTGATGCTGCTGGCCGTGGCCATCGTCTGGGGGACCAGCTACGGCGTTGCCAAAGGCGCGCTGGCCTATTACCCGGTGCTGGGTTTTCTGGCGGTGCGCTTTATCCTGACTTTTGTGTTGCTGTTGCCGACGCTGCTGCGGCTGCAGCGGCCGCAGTTGCGGGACGCCCTGCGCACCGGATGGCCGCTGGGCCTGCTGATGCTGTGCATCTTCATCAGCGAGACCTTTGGCGTGGCGTTGACCCAGGCCAGCAATGCCGCGTTTTTGATCAGCCTGTGCGTCGTGTTCACACCCTTTGTCGAGTGGTGGATGCTGCGCAGCAAGCCCGAGCGCGCGGTGTGGGTCTTTGCCGCTGTGTCGCTGCTGGGTGCGGCACTGCTCAGCGGTGGACTGGTCGGCACCATGGGTTGGGGCGATGCGCTGATGCTGGCCGCCGCCGTGCTGCGTGCCATCACCGTGTGCCAGACCAGCAAGCTGACCCAGGGCAGCACTGCACCCGCGCTGGCGTTGACGGCGGTGCAGGCTGGTGTCATCGGTTTTGGCAGCCTGGTACTGGCCATTGCGATACCCGGCGGTCTGCCGGCGCTTCCTACCGATGCCGCGTTTTGGCAGGCCACGGTCTACCTGGTGCTGGGCTGTACGGTGTTTGCATTTTTCGCGCAGAACTGGGCGCTCAAACACAGCGCGCCCAGTCGCGTTGCCTTGCTGACCAGCAGCGAGCCCGCCTTCGGTGCAATGTTTGCCGTGCTGTGGCTGGGCGAAAGCCTGGGGCTGATGGGTTGGGTGGGGGGTGGACAGATTGTTTTGGCAGCCTTATGGACCAGTGCGCGGCGCCGCTGAGCCAGAGGGGAAGTTTGCACGGTTGGCTGTGCGGGAAATGTACTCGGCGCATACTGTGCCAAAGTATTTGCCGACACCCGTACGAAAAGGATTCCACCATGCACCGCCCACCCCTAGTCTGCCGCTATGCCCTGATTCTTTGCACGTTGCTGGGAATGGCCGCTTGCACAGCTGCAGCACCTGGGCCCAACCAGGCCGGTGCACCGGCGGACGGGCAGGCAGCCGAAGTAGCCGTCATGGCAAAAATCGAAGCATCCCTAGGCGAAGCACCGTGCACCTCAGACGCCCAGTGCCGCACGGTGGGCATAGGCGCCCGGGCCTGCGGCGGTCCCGCAGCCTGGCGGGCGTGGTCCACGCAAACAGGTGGCGAAAAGGGCGAAAGTCTGAAGAGCCTGGCGGACCAGTTAGCGGCGCTGCAACGCGACCGCCAAGCCCGCTCTGGCATGGCTTCCACCTGCCAATACATTGCCGACCCGGGTGCGGTATGCCAGGCCCAACGCTGCGTGTTGAAGAAGAGCCCCAACGGTAATGACTGACGGCAACGACTGACCACCAGGGTCGATAGTCCCCAGCACAATCCATCCGCACAATAGAAAAAGGGCTGCAAACTTGCGTCTGCAGCCCGATTCAAATGGCCCCACCTGCGCGGGGCTCAACACTTAGCGTTTACTGGCGCAGCTTCTTGGTAGCAACAGTCTTTTCAGTAAAGGCCAGGGGCGCACTGCCGTCCGTGTTCACACGCAACACGGTTGCCGCTTGTACGTTTCCACTGGCGTCCTTGAATTGCACGCCACCGACGTAGCGTCCACCGGATGCCAGACCCGACCACGACAAGCCCGCGGTAGCTGTGCTACCGGCATACACCGTGCTTGGCAGCAGTACGTTCAGGCTGCTGGAAGCATCGGCCGCGGTCACCACCCAGCTGGACAGGCGGTGCGTCATGGCTGCTGCACCACCGTACGCGCCCACGCAGACCTTGTAGGTACCGGGTGTGGGGTTGACCCACTGCACGGCTTCGTTGGAACCGTCATTGCCCGAGTACACCGCTTCGCCAGAAGGCGACACGATGATCAGGTCGTTGTCGTCGCCAACAGTACCCACGTCGGCATCGCGCGTCTCAAAGCGCGCCACGATGGTGTCGGCAGGTAGAGCGAACGGATAGACCTTGATGGATGCAGTGTCGGCGCCAGCAATGCAGGCAGCTTTCAACGTTGCGGCGGACGGCGCACCCGGCACCAGGCTGGCGGGGGAACCCATGGTCACGGCTTTCATGCCGCCCTTGTTGTAACCGGGTCGGCCATTGAAGTTGGTCGTCAGCGTGATCAGGCGATTGCCCGACGGCGTTGTGGCGGTAATCGAGCTGGGAGCCTGGATGGTTTTGCCGGTGCGTGCGGTGACCGGGCTGCGGACCACGTGTGCGCCGTCGCTCCAGGTCAACGAGCCGTAGGCCCATTGACCGTCTGCAACACCAGCGCCGGTCAGTGTCACCGTGAAGCTCTTGGTCTCGCCCGGTGCCAGCGTCAGCGTTGATGGCGTCACCACAACTGCAAAGCCCGGCACCGATGCCGTAGCCGTGTAGGTGGCGGTACCCGAACCCACGTTGGTCACCTTGCGGGTTACAACCGTGTTGCCAACCACTGCGCCAACGGTGATGCTGGGCAGGTTGAAGTTGTAGGTCTGGTCCAGCGTGCCGTAGGTCGTGCAGTCGGATGCGGGTGTGACCGCGGGTTTGTTGACATTGCACTGGTAGCGGATGAATTCGACCTTGCCATTGTCATAAACCAGGCCAGGATCCAGCGCCTTGTTGGGCACCACATGGCCGGCACCCTGGGACCAGGGCAGCAAACCATTCTGTTCACCCGGCAAGTTGTCGTTCAGTGTCGACATCGCGGTAGTCATCAGCGCCGATTTGATCGCTGCGGGCGACCAGGTGGGGTGCGCCTGCTTCAGCAGCGCGCCCAGGCCAGCCACATGGGGGCTGGACATGGAGGTGCCCTGGTAAGAAGACCACTCCGATGGCGGCACCAGCGTACCGTTGGCGACTGCATCGCGCTCCGCATTGGTCAGGCCTGGGGTTACCGTGGCAATGATGTCCACGCCCGGGGCCGTGAGGTCGGGCTTGAGCATATTGGAGTCCCCGGCATTGGGTCCGCGTGACGAGAAGCCGGCCATCACAGGGGCTGCTTGTCCTGCGTTGTAGTAGGTGCCAATGGCCACCGTGCCGCCACCCGCCTGGGCATACGCCTTGATGGCTGCACCGTCCGCGGCGTTGACGTGCACGGTAGGTACGCTGTGCACATCGGCCACCAGACCGGCGCCGTTGTCTGCCAGCACCATGCCGAGGCCGCCCGCGGCCTTGACGGCAGCGCTCTTGTCGGTACGCGGATTGGTACCGCGGGTACAGACAACGACCTTACCGGTCACCTTGACGGGGTCCAGCACGGCAGGGGTTAGGAAACACAGGCGCAGCTGGGTCGGGTCGGCACCGGGCAGGCCGGCGTCTTCCGCGCGGATGACCGGCTTGGCTGGCAGCGCAACGGCGTTGAAGGATGCACCGGTGTAGACCGTGCCATTGCCCAAGGTTGCCTTGGCCGCCAGTGCGCGGTCATGCGTGGAGGCTGCAACCGTGGTCAACCAGGGGCTGACGTGGGCTACTGCCTGTGCAGGGCCGCTATTGCCGGCCGATGCAGCAATAAAAACGCCCGCATTGGCGGCGCGCAGGAAGGCCTGCTCTACCGGATCGTTGACGCTGGTCTGGTTGCCGCTGATGGAGTAGTTGATGACATGCACGCCATCCGCTACTGCCTTGTCGATGGCCGCCACGCTGTCGGAGTTGAAGCAGGAGTTTTGGCTGCCTGTGCCGTCTTCGGCCGTGGGGTTCACATAGGTGTAGCAGACCTTGTAGGCTGCAATGCGCGCGCGCGGTGCAATGCCGGAGGCCGTGCCCACGTTGTTGCCACCCAGGGTCACCGGCGCGCCGCTGTTACCACCAGCGGTAGACGATGTGTGCGAGCCGTGCCCGCCATGGCCGGTAGCGCCTGCCACCGAATCACGCGGGGAGTAAAACTCGGTCCAGTGCTTGGTACTGCCAGACGCCAGGAAACCGGCGTTGAAATATTGGGCACCGATCAGCTTGTTGTTGCAATGGATGGCCGGGTTGAAGCCTTCGCCGCCCACACAGCTGCCGTTCCATCCTGCTGGTGGTGGGCCGTAGGCCAGCGTGCCTGTGCCAAAGACCGGTGTGCTGCCGTTGACACGGTCAGCATAAGAGGGGCTTTCGGGCCAGATACCACCGTCGATGACGCCGATGATGATGTCCTCACCCTTGAGGGGCTTGCCGGCAACGGTCTGCGACCACACGCCGCCGGGCGTGCTCAGGCCCAGAAAGGCGGGAGTGGAAATGGTTTCCAGCTTGCGAGCCTCGTCGGCAAATACCTCAACCACCAGCGGGCTGGATTTGAGGGCCTGCACTTCCGCAGGCGTCAGGCGGGCGGCGAAGCCGTTGTACACCGTGGAGTAGCGCGCGACGATGGGCGCGCCCGCGACCAGCGATGCAACCGTGGTTTGCTGCGCGTCCAGATAGCCTTTGTATGCCAGGACTGCGGCCGAGCGGCTGTTCAGGCGTGTGCCGGGTGCAGGCAAGGTGGCGCTGTAACCCGGCACGGTGCCGGTGTAGCTGGCCACGGGCTCAGCAGCGAGTTGCACGATGTAGGTGGCGCGGCTTTGCGCAAAGGCCGCGGTGGACAGGCCGGCCAGCAGCGCCAGCGTGGCCAAAGGTGTCAGTCGTTGTGTTGTAGTGGTCCGGGTCATACGCTTCCTTGTGCCATCGATTGGCGACGGCGGCGAACGGCGGCGCCGACGGACAGCAGGCCCAGCAGGAACATGGCAGAGGTTTCAGCTTCGGGTACGGCACTCACGCTGATGTTGTCCAGCGCAAACTGGCCTCTATCGCTCTTGAAAGCGTTGCAGGTTCCATCGGTACTGCAGGCAAAACCAAACGCGTACACCCTTTCGAACTGGGTGGCGGCGAAGCTGCCTGTTGTGTGGTAACTGCTAAATCCCAAAGCGCCGGAGGAATTAGGGCCGGCCAGCTGGAAGGTTTGGCTCAATGAAGTGCCAGAACTTGTGAAGCCCTGCAGGCGCAGCAAGCCGCTGACCGGGGGCAGTGTTGCACCGGAGGCTCCGATGAAACTGGCGTCAAAGCTGCTCACATTGAAAGATTGACCATCTGTGCGATCGAAGGCAACTACACCATCGTTGAGCGCGCCAAAAAACGTGGTTGGGTTGTTGCTCGGGCACACGACGCCTGCGCACATCGACAAATCGCCGCCATTGATGATGGCGCCCACCAGATCGCCAAACTGGGCGTTGGCGGCGTTGGAAAACGGAGTGAAATGGTAGCTGCCTTGCAGGAACTCATCTCCATGCGTCAGAAAAGGTGCAAATGGGGCGGTCGGGCTGCTGACCGGCTGTTCAAAGTCAATCAGCGTAGCCTGGGCGGCGCTGGCACTTAGGGCTACGGCCGCAACGGCGACCACGCGACGGAAAACATGTTTCATGGGAAAACCTTTACTTTGGTAAAAGAAAATGCCGCATGAAATGGCATGTCCAACGGTCGTCGAACGGGCGGTTTCCAGCGGCGAAGGCGCATAGTAACCACCGCCCCGCAATTTAGGGGTCAAATCGAGGGTAAGTACCAGTAAGCAATTCGCAATAAAGTGTTTCTGACTTGTAACAATTTAAACCCAAGGTCGGCGTCTGTGCGCTATCGCACGCCCACTGACACCTTTCCAAACACGGCCTGCGCCTCACGCGGCAGGCTGCGCCAGTAGTTCTCTCTCGCCGTCACCTCGCCGCCCAGTGCCGCGGCTGCATGCCAACCCCAGCGCGGCTCATACAAAAAGGCGCGGGCCAGCGCCACCAAGTCTGCCTCTGCGGACTGCAGCACGGACTCGGCCTGGTGCGCATCGGTGATCAGCCCCACGGCAATGGTGGGCAGGCCGCTGGCACTGCGAATATCGCGTGCAAATGGCACCTGGTAGCCGGCCCCCAGCGCGATCTTTTGCGCGGGCGACACGCCACCGGACGACACGTGGATGAAGTCGCAGCCCAGCGCCTTGATGCGCTTCGCGAACTCGGCGCTCTGGGTCACGTCCCAAGCACCCTCGACCCAGTCGCTGGCCGAGATGCGTATGCCCAGGACGCCGGTGTAGGCAGCGCGCATTGCGGCAAAGATTTCCAGCGGGAAGCGGATGCGGTTGTCAAAGCTGCCGCCGTATTCGTCGGTCCGCTGATTGGCAATGGGAGATAGAAACTCATGGATCAGATAGCCGTGGGCACCATGCAGTTCTATGGCTTCGATCCCCAAGCGGTCGGCCCGCTGCGCCGCCTGGACAAAGGCGTTGCGCACGTGGTCCATATGCGCGCGTGTCATTTCGGTAGGCGGAGGTTCGGTGGCCAGCTGCGGCAGGGCCGATGGACCAAAGGTTTCCCAGCCCCCTTGCGCGCTGGACAGCAATTGCGCGCCCTTCCACGGCAAGGCGCTGGATGCCTTGCGCCCGGCGTGCGCCAGTTGTATGCACACCGGCACCGGCGGGGCCAGTTTGCGGGCGCGTTGCAGGGTGTCTGCCAGCGCTGCCTCGGTGCGGTCATCCCACAGGCCCAGGCAGGCCGGGGTGATGCGGCCTTCAGGCACCACAGCAGTGGCTTCGATAGTAAAGAGTGCGGCGCCGCTATTGAGCAGATTGGCCCAGTGCACCAAATGCCAGTCGGTGGTTTCGCCGTTGTCGGCGGCATATTGGCACATGGGCGCGACGACGATTCTGTTGGCCAGCGGCAGGCCGCCGCGGGGCGATGGTAGGGTGTAAGGGGTGAAGAGTAGGCTCATGTCGTCAGCATAGTCCACACAACATTTGGGGCGACACATAGGGTTACTTGCTGTGTATCATTGCGGCCGGTTCTGTGTTAACCGTATAGAAGGAGGTCCTCACCATGGCTCTTATGGATTTCATCAAGAAACAGTTCATAGACATCATCCAGTGGACCGAAGAGGGCGATGGCACGTTGGCGTGGCGCTTTCCTATGCGGGACATGGAAATCCAGAACGGCGGCTCGCTTACCGTACGCGAGTCGCAAATGGCCATCTTCGTCAATGAAGGCAAAGTGGCCGACGTCTTTGGCCCCGGCACCTACAAGCTCACCACGCAGACCCTGCCGGTACTGACCTATTTGAAGAACTGGGACAAGCTGTTTGAGTCCCCCTTCAAGAGCGATGTGTACTTCTTCAGCACACGCCAACAGATCGACCAGAAGTGGGGCACGCCCCAGCCCATCACGATCCGCGACAAGGACTTTGGCGCCGTGCGCATCCGCGCCTTTGGTAACTACGCCTTCCGCGTCACCGACCCCAAGCTGTTCCACACCGAAATCTCTGGCACCCGTGAGGAATACACGGTGTCCGAACTGGACGGCCAGTTGCGCGGCCTGGTGTTGCAAAACATCAGCACCGCCATAGCCGCCAGCGGCATCCCCTTCCTGGATCTGGCCTCCAACCAGATCGAGTTTGCCAAAGCGCTGCGCACCACGCTCGACCCCGAGATGGCCAAGTTGGGCCTAAGGCTCGAGAACATGACGGTGCAAAGTGTCTCGCTGCCCGAAGAGCTGCAAAAGATCCTGGACCAGAAGATCGGCATGGGCATGGTCGGCAACGACATGGGCAAGTTCATGCAATACCAGACCGCACAAGCCATTCCCAAATTTGCCGAAGGCGGCGGCGGTGGTGGCGGTGTGGCTGGCGATGCCATGGGCCTGGGTGCCGGTGTGGCGCTGGGCCAGGTGCTGGCGCAAAACCTGCAAGCCGGTTTGCAAGGCAATCCACAAGCTGCTGCGCAGGCCGCAGCGGTGCAAGCGGCCGCGACTATCAACCCCAATGACATCATCGCCACGCTGGAGAAGCTGGGGGATCTGAAGGCCAAGGGCATCCTGACGGCCGAAGAGTTTGACGCCAAGAAGGCGGAGTTGTTGAAGAAGCTAGCCTAGTGGTTAGCCCGTGGCTTTGATTCCCTGCGGGGCTTCCTCACACCACCCCCTATCCCCCCCGCCCCTTTCCACCCTCGCCAGGGCGGAAAGGGGAGCTGAACAGCCATATTTGGCCTTGTCTTTGAAGGTGGCACGTACACGCGCCAATTGGCGTGGGGTCATGTGCGGCGCGGCCACCGGCTTCAACGCTAAACGGCACGTGCACTCCCCCTTGTTTGCATACGCGGCCAAATATGGCTGTTCAGCTCCCTCTTTCGCCCCGGTGGGGGCGAGAGAGGGCGGGGGGTGTGAGGGGGGAGGTGAGGAAGCCCCGCAGAGCAAAATCCCCCCAGTACGGCTCTAGCCAACAGGCCCCCAAAACCACAACATGGCCACCGAACCCACCCAACGCCGCTACTCCGCCCCCTGCCCCGGCTGCGGCGCCCCGGTAGAGTTCCGCTCCGCACAATCCACACACGCCGTCTGCGGCTACTGCCAGAGCACGGTGGTGCGCAATGGTGATGTGCTGGCCCGCATCGGCAAGATGGCCGAGCTGTTTGACGACCACAGCCCGCTGCAACTGTTTGCCACCGGCAAGTACCAGAAACGCAATTTCACGCTGATAGGGCGCCTGCAGTACAAGACTGCCGATGGCACCTGGGCCGAGTGGAATGCGATGTTTGACGACGGCACGTCCGGCTGGCTGGCCGAAGACAACGGCGCCTACGTCTTCACCCAGCCCAACACCCAGCAGCGCAATATGCCGCCGGCCGACCGCTATGTGGTGGGCAACCAGGTGGGCGTCAACGGCAAGCCTTTCAGCGTAGCAAGCAATGCATCGGCCGTGCTGATCAGTGCCCAGGGCGAGCTGCCCAAACTGCCGCCGCTGGGCCAACCCTTTGATGTGGTCGAACTGCGCAGTGCGGCCGGCGAAGTCATCAGCATCGACTACACCGGCACACCGCCTACTGTGTCGCAAGGCACGGCCGTGCTGCTGGACGATCTGGAGCTCAAGGGGCTGAAGGACGAATCGTCCAAAGAAGAAAAAGCCCGTGTATTCAATTGCCCGCATTGCGGCGCACCGGTCACCGTTGCGCTGGCCACCAGCAAGAGCATCACGTGCGGCAGTTGCAACAGCGTTATCGACCTCAGCTCGGGGCTAGGTGGCGAGCTCAAGTCCGCCATACAAGACGAGCCGGTGCAGCCGCTGATCCCGCTGGGCAGCACCGGCCAGCTGCAGGGCGTGCTGTGGCAGGTGGTGGGTTTCCAGCACCGCATGGGTGTGGCGCCGGGCGATGACGAACACTTTGGCTGGAGCGAATACCTGCTCTACAACCAAAAGCGAGGCTTCAGTTTTTTGGTGGATTCTGAAGAAGGTTGGAGCCTGGTGCGCCCCACCACCGGTGCGCCCACCATGTCCAGCTCGGAGGCGCGTAGCGCCACCTACATGGGCACGAACTACCCGCTGAAGTACAGCTATACCGCTGAGACCAATTACGTCTGTGGCGAGTTCTATTGGCAGGTGCAGCGCGGCCAGAAGACCGAGAACAAGGATTTCTCCAACGGCAAACGCATGCTCTCCATGGAGAAAACCCCGACCGAGGTGGTATGGTCCAGCGGAGACCAGATCGCTAGCGAAGTCGTGGCCAAGGCCTTCAAGCTGGAAAGCAAGCAAGACCTGCTCAAGCGCGATGTCGCACCGTTCAGCGCCGCGAAGAGCATAGGCATAGGCACCATCATCGTGATCGTTGTCGTCACGCTGATACTGCTGTCCCTGCTCAGCACCTGCTCCAGCTGCAACCCCCAGGTAGAGAACTGTTCTTCGTCATCCAGCTCGCGCAGTTCGGGTGGTTCGTTTGGCGGGTCTTCAGGCGGAGGAGGTCACAAGTGACGCATCCCATTTTTATATATTGATAGGAGAGTCCCATGGGCTTTGAAATGATAAAACCGGGCGTCGTGCTCAGCTCCCTGGTGTTCGCACTGATGGGCGTGATCATCTTTTGGCTGTGCTTCATCATCATCGACAAGATCACGCCTTACGATTTGTGGGGCGAGATTGTCGAGAAGCAAAACGTGGCTCTGGCGCTGGTCGTAGCCTCCATGAGTCTGGGCATTTGCGTGATCATCGCAGCAGCTATTCATTAATTGGATTTGTCGGATTCGATAGAGGCGCCCGCACGGGGCGCACCCAGACCCCTGGAAGTCACGCTGCTCGCCAGCGTATTTGTCGTGGCGGCTTGCGGCCTGGTGTACGAGCTGGCCGCCGGTGCGCTGGCCTCTTACCTGCTGGGCGACTCGGTCCTGCAGTTCTCCACCGTTATCGGCTGCTATCTGTTTGCGATGGGCGTGGGCTCATGGTTGTCGCGCTTTTTTGACCGCCAGTTGCCCGCGCACTTCTTGCGCATCGAGCTGATGGTGGCCCTGGCGGGCGGCTGCATGCCCGGCCTGCTGTTTTTGTCCAACGCGTACATGCCGGGCGCCTTCCGCTTCTTGCTGTATGCCATGGTCGGCGTGGTCGGCATCCTGGTGGGGCTGGAGATCCCGCTGGTCATGCGCATCCTCAAGCGCGAGGTGGCGCTCAAAGATTTGGTGTCGCAGGTGCTGACGTTCGATTACCTGGGCGCGCTGGCCGTGTCGGTGGCGTTCCCGCTGCTGCTGGTGCCGCAGCTGGGTCTTATACGCACCGGCCTGTTGTTTGGGTTGCTGAATGCTGCGGTGGCATTCTGGACGTTGTGGGTGTTCCGCCACGAGCTGCGGCATTTCGCAGCCCACACAACAGCCTGCGTGGTGTCGGTCGCGGCACTGGGCGCAGGCTTTGCGGTCGCTGACCACATCACCACGTTGGCCGAAGACAAGTTCTACCACGACCGCATCGTGCTGGCCGCCACATCGTCCTACCAGCGCATCGTCGTCACCAACGGCCGCACCGGGCACAAGCTGTTCCTGAACGGCAACCTGCAGTTTGCCGAACGCGACGAATACCGCTACCACGAGGCCCTGGTCCACCCCGCCATGTCCGCCTTTGGCGCGCCGCGCAAGGTGGCCGTGCTGGGTGGTGGCGACGGCATGGCCGTGCGCGAAATCCTCAAATACCCCAGCGTGGAAAGCGTGACCCTGGTCGAGCTGGACCCGAACATGACCGGCCTGTTCGCCAAGGACCCGGCCATGGCCAAGCTCAACGCCGGGTCACTCAGCTCACCCAAGCTGCGCATCGTCAACACGGATGCGTTCCAGTGGTTGCAGGGGAAAGATGAGCCGAGCACCGCCGGGCCGCCCCAAGGTGTAAGCGCCCCCGCCGGGGGCAGCGAACCACGCGCAGAGGGGAGCATGGGGGCCTCGCTGGCCGAGCAGGAAGTGTTCGATGTCATCATCGTGGACTTCCCCGACCCTACCAACTTCTCTATCGGCAAGCTCTACACCAACAGCTTCTATTCGCTGCTGTCCCAGCGTTTGTCGGCCAGTGGTTTTGCGGTGATACAGACCACGTCACCCTTGGTGGCGCGCCAGAGTTTCTGGACCGTTGCCACCACAATTGAATCAGTGGGTTTGCACGCTACGCCTTACCACGCCAACGTGCCAAGCTTTGGTGAGTGGGGCTACATCATCGCCAGCCACCGGCCCTGGCACATGCCGGCCAGCTTGCCCGAGGGCTTGCGTTATCTGGGCTTGAATACCCTGCCGCTGTTGTTCGACTTTCCGAAAGACATGGCGCGTGTGCCGGCCGAGATAAACCGGTTGTCGAACCAGGTATTGGTGACGACCTACGAGCAGGAGTGGGGGCGCGTGGCGCAGTAGTCGCGTCCGAAGGCAGTCACTACGTCACCTCGGTCGTCTTCAACCATTCGCGCGCCTTCTCCACCGTTCTTTGCAAATCCTGTGTGGTGGTTTCCCACAGCGTTGTCGTTCCCTCTTTGCTGCGAATCGCTTTCTCAAGCACCAGCGCCGAAGAGGTAAAACGCTTTGCACCTAAGCTTCCGATTGAACCCCGCAGAGTGTGCAGCATCCGCGCCGCCTGGTCGGGCTCTCCGTTTTGCCAGCAGTCTTGGGCGCGTTCAAGATCGCTTGTGGACCGCTCTATAACTCCGGATACCAGGCGGACAAGGGCCTTGCGTTGCGCCGGATCCTTCGCGCCTAGCTCAAGCAAGTCAGAAATCTCGAACTCACCTGTTCGATTGGCTTCGACTACCACCGGCGCAGCGCGGGGGGCGCGCACCTTGCGGGCTCGGACAAGGATGGTTGCGATCATGCGATCCACTTCGATGGGCTTGCCGATGAAATCGACCATGCCTGCGGCTGCGCACTTCTCCCGTTCGTCCGCCATGACCCCAGCCGTCATAGCGACGATCGGGGTCGCGACGCCCATGGTCTGTTTGATGATCCGGGACGCCTCGAAACCATCCATAACGGGCATCTGTACATCCATGAGGATGATGTCAAAGTGGTTCGGCCGCGCTTTCAGAATATCGACGGCAATAGCCCCATTTGTCGCAAGCGTCACGATGGCTCCGGCCTGAACCAGGATGCCGTTGGCAACAATCTGGTTGAGCTCATTGTCTTCCACCAACAGTATTTCCATACTCGACAGAGAACTGGTTTTGGCCGCTGCTACGACTGTGAGATTGGACGGTTGCCGCCCGCACTCTGCAGATAGCATCGTGTGCAAGGTATCAAACAGGCTTGAGCCGGTAACCGGTTTCAACAGGACTGCGTCGGCGATAGCGTGAACACCATCGGGCAGCTTGTTCCGGTGGAACGCATTGACCATGAGTATCAGTGGAATCTTTGCGGCCCACTCTTGTCGACGGATTCCTGCCATGGTTTCGGTACCGCCCATGCCCGGCATATCAAAGTCGGAAATAACCGCGTCGTACGGCGTGGAATTTGCGCTCTCTTCGACCAGCCGGATTGCTTCCACACCAGATTCGGCACCGAGAGCAGACCACCCCCAGCGCTCAATGGTCTTGCAGAGATAGGTCCGACTCGTCGCATTGTCGTCAACCACGAGTATGCGCAGGGGGCGTGCGAAGCCTGCGTAAAGCGCGTTTTGCGCGGCCGGTGCAATGCTTCTGAACGGCAAGTCAAGTTGAAAGGCGCTACCTCCCCCTACCGTGCTGACGACCGATATATCGCCACCCATAAGACGGGCAAGTCGCCTGGAAATAGTGAGCCCCAGACCGGTGCCTCCAAATCGTCGAGTCGTGGACGCGTCGGCTTGCTCAAAAGCGCTGAAAACCTTCCCGACCTGCTCCCCGGTCATTCCTATGCCGGTGTCGTGAACCGTGAAGCGCAGAAGCACTTCGCCGGTAGGTAAGGTATCGGCTACCTCCACGAGCAATCCGACCTCTCCTGCCTCGGTAAATTTGATTGCGTTGCTGATTACGTTGGCCAAAATTTGTTCCAGTCGGAACCGGTCTCCGTTGACCTCCGACGGTACGTCCTTTGAAACTCCCAGCGCCAGTTCAATCGGCTTTTCACCTGCGTTCACTGTCATCAGCGTTGCAATAGAGGACAAGGTCTCATTCAGAACAAATGGGTAGGCGACGACTTCGAGATGGCCTGCCTCAATCTTGGAAAAGTCCAGCACATCATTCAAGATGCTTAAAAGAAGTGTTCCTGACTTTTGGATCATGCCCACGTAATTGCGTTGGTCCACCGTCAGTTGCGTTGTCTCAAGCAGATGGCTGATCCCCAAAACGGCATTCATGGGCGTGCGAATTTCGTGGCTCATGTTGGCAAGGAATTCGCTCTTGGCACGGTTCGCCAGATCCGCCCTTTTTTCACTTTCCGCCTGCATCAACTCCGCATTCTTGCGCGCGCTGATGTCGGTGGCCAAAATGTGAAAGCCGACGACACTTCCGTTGCTGTCCCATGCCGGTGAAAAGTCGAACATGAGATGGGTGAACACACCAGTTTTGGCGGCACCGGTTGACAATTCGAAATGCACCGTTTGCCCCGCCAGCGCAGCGTGGATGTGCGGGCTCATGCGTTCGTACATTTCTTCGCCCACCACGCTGCGAATCTCTTTACCAACTATGGCGTCTGCGCTAGCACCAAGGTTTGTCATATGGATTGCGTTTGCAAAACGGTATCGTTCTGACACATCCGCATATGCGACATATGCCGGAATGTTATCCGTCACGTTGCGCAAGAATTCTTCGCTTTCGGCAAGTTTGCGCTCAGCCTCCTTGCGTGCGGAGATGTCACGCACGAAGGCGTTGGACACGTACCGATCACCGTCCCGGTATCCCGTTACCGAAAGCTCAACCGGGAAGGTCGATTGGTCTTTGCGGATCGCTTGGACTTCGATCGTCTTATTGAGCACAGGCCCAACACCACTGAGCGCAAACCTTCTTAACCCCTCTTCGTGCGCCGAGCGAAGATGCTCGGGAATGATGAGTTGGGACAAACTCCTGCCCACAGCCTCTGTCTCAGACCAGCCAAAAATTTCCACGGCCTTTGCATTCCAATCCTGTACGACGCCGGTTTCGTCCAGCGCAATAAATGCATCGTTTGAATTGACAAGAATGACGCGGTTGCGCGTTTGCTCTTTGACCAGCCGCTTCAGCACAGGCTGGACCTGCAAGCCGATCGCCCCCACGCCGAGCAGAATGGTTGCGATCACGACCGCAGCCAGTTCGGTAAAACGCTCACGCATCGGCGTGTATACCGTCGCTTCGTCGATCTTGACGACCATGCCGAGGTCGAATGTGCCAACCGGTGAATATGCCGCAAGCACTGGAACTTGCCGTAGGTCCTTGACACGCAGGGTACCGGTCTCGCCTAGCAGTGCGCGACTAATTGGAAAACTGGGTCTGCCCTCCGCGCTGAACATCGGGATGCGCTTGGCATCGGCATAGAGGAGGCTGGGAGCACAAACAGCGGTATCGCCCTCTCTGCCACACAGCAGAATGTCCGCAGATACGCCTTTCTTTTGGATTTCGGCAATCAGCTTGTCGAAGGTTGGGAGTCTCTCCTCCACAATGACCCGGCCGACCATTTTGTCGCCAGCCATAACCGCGTTTTCGACAGACATGGCGTAGCCATTGTTCCAGTGCAAAAAGACGATCTGGCCAGGAACATTCAGTCTGATTTTTACGACGGATGCGCCTATTACCGACTGGCCGGCCTCTACAAGCGGGGCGCCGTCAGGCCCGTAGAAACGGACTTGGGCGATACCCGCTGTCAAGAAACTTGCGCCGACGTTGCCCAGGAATGCAATGGCCTTGGGGTCGTTGCGCGTCTTGGCCAGTGTACCCATCGTCTCGACAACGGATGGGCGTGTGACGATAGTTTTTGGAAACCACAACCTGCTGTTGAGGGTGTTCTCCAATGAGGTTGCGTTGGCCGTGGCCGACAGCGCAATGTTGTCCAGCACGGCCTGTTCCAGGCCGCCCCGTAGCAATCCAAATCCGGCCGCGGCGATGCTGGTCACCACAAACAACAGGATGGCGGCCACACGTGAACTGATGTTGCGGCTAGTCGCTGTGACTGAATCGTCCTTGGAATGTGCGAGACCGTATCGGAGGAAGATCAATCCAGCGCCGACAGCCCCCAGCCCGAATGCAGTTGTCGGGAGCATGTTGTTGAAACGTACGATACGGTACAGGGCGCCCAACTCCAATGCATAGCTGAGCGCGGCTAGGAGGGCAATGAAAACAATCGTGCCGCCAGCCCACGAAAGAAATCGGGCGGAGTGGAAGCTGCGTTGCTTGGTCCAAAAAAGAAGTAGGCTCAGGAACGCGATGACGAAGCAAGCGCAGGTATTGGGCGCCGGCAGGCCCGGAAAAGGATTCTCTGTGGTGGGCGTGACGGTTCCGCGTACAAAAGCCAGTCCCAATGGAACGTCCAGCAAACTTTGCGTGAGCAACGCCAGTGCATAGGCCAGCCCGCATGCCGAGACCAAGCGTGCAGCGTTTGATAACCGGTTGCCAACTTGGTGGGGCGACAAGGCGAGCACAGCGCCGCATGCCACAAACATCATTGGCGTGTTCAGGCCCATCCTCTGAATCAACTTCAATAGTGGTGATGTAACCAATGGTTGAAGGGTGAATAGGCCAATACCGATGGCTCCAAGCGCAATGGCGATAAACGCGCTGGCCCCTTGACCCCAACGGACTTGGTTGGCTGCGGTGGAATTGATCACTCGGCTACCACGCAACGATTGCGCCCGGCTTGCTTTGCGGTGTAGAGCGCCCGGTCTGCCAATTCGATAAGCTGGCGTGCGTTCGCGTCGGCACCTGGAATCTGTGAAACGATTCCTACGCTGATGGTTACGTATTGGGTCACGGAATCGGGATGCGCCAAGTGAAGCGCTTCGACTTTTTGGCAGAGCCATAGGCCATATTTCAGAGCATCCTCAGCGGGCGAGTCGGGGATGATGACCACAAACTCCTCGCCACCGTACCGCGCCACTATCTCGCCCGGTCGGCGTGTACAGCCCGACAACGCTTTCGCCACTTCACGCAGGCAGTCATCACCGCGCTGGTGTCCCAGGTTGTCGTTGTACTTCTTGAAGTGGTCCACATCGATAAGCGCAATGGACAAGGGTTGCCTTTGCCTGCGATGCCGGGCGATTTCTGTTTCCAGACGACCGTCGAAAAAGCGCCGGTTAAACAGTGCCGTGAGCCCATCGAGGTGGGCCAATTCCTCCATCATCATCGCGCTTCTTCTCAGCGCCAAGTGGGTGTCAACACGCGCGCGAACAATGGCGGATCGGAGCGGTTTTGCAATAAAGTCGACAGCCCCGAGTTGCAGTGCCTTGACTTCTACGTCTTCGTCATCGCCCGCCGTGACAAACAGTATTGGTATCCCACTTGTCTCCGGTTCCGCCTTGAGGCGACGGCAAACTTCAAATCCATCCATTCCATCCATCGAAACATCCAGCAGGATGAGGTCAGGCTTGGTTGAATGAGCCATTGCGATGCCCGTCTCGCCACTGAGCGCACCGACAACGGTGCCTTTGTCGCCCAAGAGTAACGACAGAAAATCAACCATGGAAGCGTCGTCATCGATGACCAAAATCGTAAAAGACGCGTTGGCTATGGTTGTCATGGCGCGCTTGCCGATTGGATGGAATCGGGCCAGAAACGGAGCAAGCAGCGCCCATTCGGATCCAATGATCCGGGTGGCTTCATGGCGATCGATTCGCTTTTGCGCCGCATCAAGCCCACATACCGTTGTCTACTACATTGAGTAGTGCGGGTGCCTAGAACAGCGAGTTTGCCGCCGTGGTGGCACTGCCAAATTCCAGCAAAGTTGCATGCGTGGCCACCTCAATTCAGTTCGGGTTGTGATACTCCGAGCCGATTATGGAGGTTTTTTGGCTCAGCGCAACTGTCAAGAGCTGGGCTGGGATTGAACCCTTAGACGAAGCTCTTAGCTTGCCGTAGCCATGTCTTCCTCAAACAGCGGCAGCTGTTGACAAGAGAGCGCAGATGTCTCACGCGGCGCAACGCGGAAGAAAGTTCGGTACTGTGTCTCGTCGCCATCGCGGCGACACGGCATTTCAACGAACTGCGGTGGCGCATTCAGTTCGGTTACTGAGACAGACTGTGCACCTATGCAGATGATGCGTTTCATCGTTATCCTTCCCGGTTGAGTGGAACGCTCCATGTGCAAATCCCGACGAGATGGGGTCGGGTCGACTGGGCGCTGCGTGCGTCGTCGTATCCTAAATACGCTGTTCCTCCCGCTCTGTGCGGTGCATCACGTACGTGTAAAAGGTTGGCCCTTTGTTCAAGCCGATGCCTTCACCCAACTTTACCCGCGCGTAACCGTGCGTCCATGCATTTGCCTTCTAATGCACAGCACACAAGCAGCTTGAAGCCCAATCGTAAGAGTAGATCCCGTGACCCGCAGCCAGAACAGACATCACCCGAATGTAAGCCACGCTACCCATGCGAAACGCCCATACAGCGTATCGGCCGGCATAGCGGCCTTGTTGCTACTGGCATGGAGCGGCGGCTTGAGTGCTCAGACGGCAACCGGCACCGCTAACCCTGGCCCTACTGCAACGACCCCTGAACCAGCATCCGGTGCAGACCCCGCCCAGGCACCATCGGTCAAACTCAAACCTGTCGAGATCAAAGGACCCAACGAAACCGAGGCGCGGCGCCTGTCCACCGCCGCAAAGATCATCGTCGGCCGTGAAGACATAGAGCTCTACGGCGACTCGTCGATGGGCGAACTATTGAAGCGCCTGCCCGGCGTCACCGTGCAGGGCCGGCCTGGGCGTGGTGGCGCGCCGCGCATGCGTGGCCTGGGCAATGGCTATACGCAGATACTGATCGACGGCGAACGCGTGCCGCGTGGCTTTTCGTTGGATGATTTGCCACCCGAGCAAATTGAACGCATTGAAATTTTGCGTGGCCCCACCGCAGAGACCGGTGCACGAGCCATTGCCGGCACCATCAACATCATCACCCGCGGTGGGTACAGCAAGCAGGTCGATATGCTGAAGCTGGGCCTGGGGCTGGAGAACGGCAACGCAGCGCCGAATGTGGCGTGGACGCGCAACGACACGTTTGGCGATCTGGTCTACAACTTCTCTGTCTCGGCTACGCACAACGCGCGCGCCAATGATGCCGTCAACCAAACCTTGACTGAGAACCTGGTCGATGGCAGCACGGTGCGCCAGACGGACGTTGCGTCCAGCAACGGCGTAAGCGACGGCGTACACGCCAATGTCCGCCTGCAGTGGCGTGGCAGCAGTGGCGACTCGTTCACACTGATGCCGATGCTGGCCACCACGCGCAACAGCGGCAGCAGCACAACGCGCATCACGCAGACCACGACGGGCGGCGCGACCGCCGACCTGCCCTTTGATACCAGTACTGGTAGCACCGACAGCCGTTTTGCCACCGCGCGCCTGGCCGGTGTCTGGATGCACAAGCTGGACGACGGTGCCAGCCTGCGCCTGAGCGCCAATGCCGGACAAAGCGCATGGACCAATGACTCGACCCGGCAAAACCTCAGCAGCGCACGCGGCACCGTGGCGGTGTCCAACCAGCACTCTGAGCAGCAGGACACGACGCTCAGCACGCAACTCAAATACGCGCGCACCGTGGCCGAAGACCACAGCCTGGTCACGGGACTGGAGCTGGAATCCAACCGACGCAACGAGACCGCCACGCAGCTGCTCAATGGCGAATCACCGCTCAGCGATTTCGACGGCAACCTCAGCGCCTCCAGCCTACGGGCTGCGCTGTACGTGCAGGACGAGTGGACGGTGAACCCGCATTGGGCGGCGCATGCCGGTGTGCGCTGGGAGGGCATCACCACCACGGGCAGCGTCAGCGCCGATGCGCCCAATGTCAGCAACGAAAGCCAGGTCGTCACGCCGCTGATCCACACGGTGTGGCGGCCTGATCTGGCGTCCAAGGACCAGTTCCGCCTGAGCCTGACGCGCAGTTACCGCTCGCCCAATTTGCAGGACCTGATCGCGCGGCCCAGCATCAACGGCCTGTACCTGAACCGCGGCGCCAATACCGAGGTGCATCCGGACCGCGCCGGCAATGCCTACCTGCAGCCCGAGCTGGCTTCGGGTATCGACCTGGCCTTTGAACACTATGTGCCCGGCGGTGGTCTGCTCAGCGCCAATGTGTTTGTGCGCCAGATCCAGAACCTGATGCGCAGCCAGACTACGCTGGAGACTGTCAGTTGGGCCGATGTGCCCCGCTGGGTGGCGCGCAAACAAAACATCGGCAATGCAACGACGCAGGGCATAGAGTTGGAAGCCAAGTTCCGCTTGAGCGAGATGTTTGCCAACGCGCCCAAGATCGACGTGCGGACCAACCTCAGCCTGTTCCGATCCAGCGTGGACGGCGTCCCCGGCCCTGACAACCGGCTGGACCAGCAACCCGACGGCACCGCCAATCTGGGCGCTGACTACCAATTGGCCGGCTTGCCGCTGAAGATCGGCGGCAACATCAACTGGACGCCACAATTCACGACCCGACTTAGCGATGACCAGACCGTCTACCAGAGCAACAAGTTGGTGGCCGACGCCTATGCGCTGTGGACCATCAACCCGCGCTACCAGCTGCGCATATCGGCCAGCAACTTTGCCGGCCGCGACTATGTGAGCGGTGGCAGCCTGTTGTCGAACAATGCGCTGGGGCAGACTGTGCGTGAAACCACGCAGACTATCAACCCCTCGTTTGTGAGCTTGCAAGCCCGGCTGGAGATCAAGCTGTAGGAGGCTGGCGGAGGCTGGGTGGCAGGGCGTTTTGCTCCGTGTCCTCCGCCCGTGCCGGGCTCCCCCTTTACCTGCGCAAAACGCCCTGCCACCCAGACTCCTGGGGGTTGTAGCGGACTATCATCCGTTGCATGCAGCGACGCCACTTTTTGACCGCTGGCGTCGGCACCGCATGGGCCGCGGCCGGATGCAAAGCCCCAGATCCACATGTCCACATCACCGGTGGCTTCGCCGGCGCGCAGCCCGAGCGCGGCCACCGCATGCGGGATCTTCTTGCTTCGGGTAAGCCCTGGCCCACACCGTTAAAAACCTTCACGACCCGCGTGCTAATTGCCGGGGGCGGTGTGGCTGGCCTGGCGGCGGCGCGCGCACTGCGGCTGCAGGGCATGGACGACTTTGTGTTGCTGGAGCTGGAAGACACGGCCGGCGGCAACAGCCGTGGTGGCGAACTGGGTGGCATCACCTGCCCGCTGGGTGCGCACTACCTGCCGCTACCCGGCGACGACGCGCCCGAGGTGCAGGACCTGCTGGAAGAGCTGGGCCTGCGCAAGCGCGTGGCGGGCCGCTGGCAGTACGACGAGCGCCACCTGTGCCATAGCCCGCAAGAGCGGCTGTTCTTCAATGGCCAGTGGCAAGAGGGCCTGCTGCCGCAACATGGCGTGGGTGAAGACACGCTGGTTCAGTACCAGAAATTTGCGGTACTAGTCGAGCAGCTGCGCACAGCCGCCCGCTGGACCCTGCCTGTGCAAAACAGGCGGCTAGCCCCCGTGCAGTCTGAACTTGCTGCTATTACTTTCGCAGCATATCTGGACCAGCACGGCCTGCATGACCGCCACCTGCGTTGGTACCTGGACTATTGCTGCCGCGACGACTACGGCGCCGGCATTGCCACCGTGTCGGCCTGGGCCGGCATCCACTACTTTGCCAGCCGCCACGGCTTCCACGTCCCGGGCAGCGAAGGTGTGGAGCGCGAAGGCCTGCTGACCTGGCCCGAGGGCAATGCCTGGCTGACCCGGCGCATGGCCGCACCGCTGGGCGCGCGCCTGCACACCGGGCGCGTGGTGCTGCGCATCACCAGCGCCAAACACGGTGTGGAGGTGGACGCTTTCAACACCGCCACCCAAGCGATGGAGCGCTGGCAGGCCGAGCAGGTGGTGGTGGCGCTGCCCGTGTTTGTGGCGGCGCGCGTGGTGCAGAATCCGCCCGAGTTTCTGCGCCAGGCCGCCCGCCAGGTGGTCTATGCGCCGTGGCTGGTGGCCAATTTGCATCTGGACCGTCCGCTGCACGACCGACCCGGGCCCGCACCCAGCTGGGACAATGTGCTGTACAGCGGAGCCGAGGGCGGCGTCGGTCTGGGTTATGTCGATGCCACGCACCAAAGCCTGCAAACCGTGCCCGGCCCCACCGTGCTGACCCACTACCGGGCGCTGGGCGATGTGGCGGGTGGCGCCGCTGCCGGGCGCAAGCTGCTGTTGAACCAGCCCTGGACCAGTTGGCGCGCCACTATCTTGGCCGAGCTGTCGGTGGCCCATCCCGATCTGGCCGCCAAGACCACGCAGCTGGACATCACCCGCTACGGCCACGCCATGGCTGTTCCGGTACCCCAGATGAATGGGCAAATCGGGCTGCAGCCCTCGACCAGCGAGCGTAAAAAGCTATCAAAATCGAAGCAAAATGTGAACCGTTACCCGGCCCGTGCGGTACCCGCGTGGGAGCGCCTGCGCTTTGCCCACAGCGACTGGGCCGGTTATTCGGTGTTTGAAGAGGCGTTCACGCTGGGGCATTCAGCAGTCTGACCCGTGGACCCCACAGCCGCCCACTGCGTGTGGCTTGCCGCCCCTTACGCACCCGGCGTGTGCACGGTGCGGGCGGTCATCAGGTCGCCAATGAAGGTCAAGAACGCCCGGGTGCGGGCCGGGATCAGCTTGCGGGATGGCACCGCCGCGTATACCGTCAGGCGGCCGTAGATCCAGTCTGGCAGCACCTGCACCAACGCGCCGCTGGTCAGGTGCGGCGCCACCAGCAGGCGCGACAGCACAGCGATGCCGGCGCCATCCAGCGCCGCGCGGTACAGCACATCCAGGCTGACCGACTGCAGGGCCACCGGCACGTCCACCTCCACCGGTTCGCCAGTGCCATCCACCGGCCGCAGCCGCAGCCGCCGGTTGCTGAAGCCGCCACCCTGCTGGCGCGGAAACTTCAGGTAGTCGTGGCGCTGCAGATCTTGCGGCTGGCGTGGCGCGCCCCTGCGCTGCAGGTAGCTGGGCGCGGCGCACAAAATCCACTCGGTGCTCGACAGCGGCCGGGCCACGACGTTGCCGTCGTATTCCTCGTCCACGGCCATGAAGGTCACGTCGAATTCGTCCACCCGCCGCTGCGGGAACGGGTCTACCGCGATCTCCAGCGCCACGTGGGGGTGGCGTTGGCGCCATGCGGCAATATGCGGCGCCAGAAAATACGAGGCCAACACCGGCGAGGCCAGCACATGCACCGTGCCCTGCAGCTCCATGGTGCTGGTGCCCACGGCGGATTCGGCGTCATCGATCTCGTTGAGGATGCTGCGCACCCGCAGCAGGTAGACCTCGCCGGCTTCAGTCAACGCCAGCTTGCGCGTGGTGCGCTGCATCAGCCGGGCGCCCAGGTGCTGCTCCAGGTCGCCAAACAGCCGTGTCACCGTGGCCGGCGACATGTCCAGCGAGCGCGCCGCGGCGGCAAAACCGCCGTCATCCACGACCCGCTGGAACACCCGCATCGATAAAAGCCGGTCCATATGTGCAATGAGTAAGTTTTCAACCCCTTGATTATTTCACTTTTAGCAATGATGAATTACTGACCCGATGGTTTTTAATTGTCGTAATCGGCGTACAGTTCAACCCATCGATGAGCCGAAACACAAATAGACGACTCACCGAGGCTGGACAAGCCAAGGCCTAACCGCCCCCGACCTGCCCGGAAATGTCTAACAACTTTTGAAGGAAAAATCATCATGAAAAACGCAATCGCCACCACCGCCCTGATCCTCGTTGCCGCCCTGGGCGCCAGCACCAGCTTCGCCGCTGACACCAGCCGCCTGAACAATGTGGCTACCAGCTCGTTCTTCAAGCAATCGCCTCCCAGCGTGCTGAGCCGTAGCTTCGTCAAGTCCGAATACGCCGCAGCTGTGCAAGCCGGCAACCCACCCGCCCATGGCGAAGACTCCACCGTGCGTGAGTCCGCCGTATCCAGCAGCGTGACCCGTTCCGCTGTGAAGGCCGACGTCCTGCAAGCCCAAAAGGCTGGTACTTTGCCTCCGATGGGCGATCGCGGTTAATAGCCTGCACTAACAAGCGCTAACACGCACCAACCGGGTTGACCCCGGGACTGGCTCCCGGTCAACCCGGGTGCCAGACGCAATCCCGCCCATGAGGCGGGATTTTTTGTTTGGGGCGCGCCCTAAAATGCCCACCAAGCATGCGGTTCAGCGGTTTGACCTGCAGCACACACCCACGGGAGCGGGACAAACTATGGTTACACCATCCGACGCTGCGCTGCGCCAGGAGCTGCTCAAGGTTTTGCTCTATGCCGCGCTGGCGCTGTTTCTGATCCCGGCGTTGACCTTCGGTTTTGTGCGCTACGCCAACCATGACCGCGACGCAGGCATGCAGCGGTCGGTTCAGGAGAAGGCGTATGCCAACAAGGACGCTTCCAGCGACGATAAGCAGGCCTTCATCGCCTTCTATGCCCGCAACCCGCTGTCTACGATTTGCAGCAACCGCGCACCCGAAGCCCAGGAATTTCGCGCTGATGCGTGTGAGCGCTATGGGGAGCTATGGCAGTTCAACGCCATGCAGCGCGCCGCGCTGTGGACGCTGCTGGGTGGGGCCGTGTTGTTGGTGGTCATCGGTGCCCTCGGCGGCCTGGCTTTTGTCAACCGCGAATGGCAGCACGCCAGCTTTGTCATCGGCTGGCGGCTGATGACGCTGGCCAGCGCGGCCGAAGTGGTGTTGCAGGGCGTAATGGGGGTGTGGCTCTCGTTCTGGGTGACGGCTTTCTTCGCCCACAAGTACTACATCAAACTGATCGTCGTCGTTGGCCTGCTGGTGCTGGCGGGCGTGGCGTTGCTGATTCAGAGAATCTTCCAGCGCTTGCCCCGTAACAATGCCGTGGACGGCGAATGCGTCACCGAGTCCGATGCACCGCGCCTGTGGAAGCGCATACGCCATATGGCCGCACGCCTGAAGACTGCGCCGCCCGACCATATCGTGGCCGGTATCGACACCAACTTCTTCGTGACCGAGGCGCCGCTGACGGTGGGCGGCAAGGAGCTTAAAGGCCGCTCGCTGTTTGTCAGCATTCCGCTGCTGCGCGTGCTGAGCATGCAAGAGGCCGATGCCGTGCTCGGCCATGAGCTGGCCCACTTCCGTGGGGGCGACACGCGTGCCAGTGCCCAGCTGGGACCCAAGCTGCAGCAGTATGACCACTATGTGCAGGGCATGCAGGAAGGTGGCTTCACGGTTGTGGTCTACCACTTCATGCAGTTCTACCGCATGGTGTTCCAGATCGCGCTGTCGCGCAACAGCCGCGAGCGCGAATTCAAGGCGGATCGCGCGGCCGCCAAGCTGGTGTCGCCCGAGGCCATTGCGCAGTCGCTGGTCAAGATCGCCGCCTACGACCACTACCGCAACAATACCGAGCGCGCGCTGTTTGAACGCAACCACAAGCTGGATAACACGCTGGGCATCGCTACTGCTGTAGCCCAGGGCCTGCGGCCCTATGCCGCATCGATAGATTTCGTTGACGACATGCGCGTGGCCCACATTCCGCACCCGTTTGACAGCCACCCGCCAATGGCCCAGCGCATGCAACAGGTTGGCCACCCGGTGGAGCCGGATGCGTATGGCGCTATCGTGCTGCAGACGCCCGCCACCACCTGGGCTGACGAAATTGCCTCTGCGGATGCCATCGAGCAGCGCCTGTGGTCGGCCTACGAGCAGCAGTTCGCACAAAACCACGAGCAGGCCTTGGCCTACCGCTATGAGCCCGCCAATGACCAGGAGCGCGAACTGGTGCTGAAGTACTTCCCGCCCATCGTTTTCAAACTCAAGGACGGTGCCACGGTGGAGGTCAACTACAGCGGCATCGCCCCCGCTGGCGACGAGCCGCTGGTGGAATGGGACAGCGTCAAAGCGCTGCAGTACAACGAAAGCAGTTTTGGCGACAGCCTGACCGTGACGCTGCACGAAAAAGGTGTGATGGGCGCCAAGACGCTGAAGATCAAGCTGCCTGGGCTGGGCAAGCAAAAAGACGCGTTCAATGCGGTTGTGGGCCAGTACTGGCAGCGCCACCAAGTCATGCGCCGGTCGAACTAAGCAACCTGGCAAGCAAGCAAAACCATGGATTTTTTACTACTCTTGCTGACATTGGCCGGTGTGGCCTATTTCTTCCAACGCCGCGACGAACACCAACGCATCGTGCTCTTGGGCAGCCACCTGGGCCAGTACCAGATTGAAAAGCTGATGGAAACCCTGACCGAAGGCTACATGCGCGCGCTGGGCGAGGCCACATCGGAGCGCCAGCACCAGATCTGGAGCATGCTGACCACCACCGAGGCGGCGCTGTGCGAGCAGTTCAAGCGCTTCGTGGCCGATTTCGGGCGGCTGGACGCTGAGCGGACCCGCGCCAGCAAGCTGCCGCTGTCTGTTTTCTACACGCGCAGCTGGCTGCCAGGCAGTACCTTTGACTTTCGGCTGGCGCTGGCGGTGCACGCCAAGGGCATCTGCGAGGCCATCAACAGCGACGCCAGCGTGGCGCCCAAGGACAAGGCCTTTACGCTGCTGGCCGAGCTGTTTTTGATGCAACACAGCTGCCACTGGTTCTGTAAATCCAAGAACGTAGCGTCGACTCGGCTGGTGCTGCGCCACCAGACACCGTACGAGAAAGTGCTGGAATCGGTAGCACCCGCCACCCGTAAGGCCTACGCGGCGTTGGTGTCGCGCTGAACAGGTGACGGTCGTGCACCGGTTGCGCCACAGATCTGTCGTGATCGCCCGCTAAACTTGCGCGCCCGGGCATCCCTCTTGCTTGGCCCCTTTCTCCTACACACTCTCTCAAGGCACTCTCATGCAGCATGTTGTTTTCAACCAAAAAGGGGGCGTCGGCAAGTCCACCATCACCTGCAACCTGGCGGCTATTAGTGCTTGGCAGGGCAAACGCACGTTAGTGATCGACCTGGACTCGCAGGGCAACTCCACCCGTTACCTGCTGGGTGCTGACATGCCCGATGATTTGCCCAACGTAGCCGAGTTCTTTGAGCAGAGTTTGAAATTCACGATACGCGATAAGGGCGCCAGCGAATACATCGTCAACACGCAGTGGGAAGGCTTGGACGTGATGCCATCCAGCCCGCTCTTGGATGAGCTGCACAGCAAGCTGGAATCGCGCCACAAGATCTACAAGCTGCGCGATGCGCTGGAACTGTTGGCCGAAGACTACGACCAGATTTATATCGACACGCCACCCGCGCTGAACTTCTACACCCGCTGCGCGCTGATTGCGGCACAGGGTTGCCTGATCCCGTTTGACTGCGACGATTTCTCGCGCCGCGCGCTGTACACGCTGCTGGAGAACGTGGCCGAGATCAAGGCCGACCACAATGCCGACCTGGAGGTCGAAGGCATCATCGTCAACCAGTTCCAGGCCCGCGCCAACCTGCCCCAGCGCATGGTGCAGGAACTGATCGACGAGGGCCTCCCGGTGCTGCAGCCTTACCTGCGCTCGTCGGTGCGCATCCGTGAGTCGCACGAGCAATCCATGCCCATGATTTTCCTGGACCCCAGCCATACGCTGACGCAGGAGTTTGTGGCGCTGCACGACGCTTTGGCGTGACACGCTTAAGAAAAATAGGTCGCTAGCCCTCGTCGGATATGCCCAGGCAGCTATCAACATAATAGCAACCGGTATGCGTGATCAAACACTCAAATGGCTGCTGGTCGCCAATTTGCTGTTGCTGGGCGTGGCGCTTTGGAACAGCGATGCGCTGCCGCCACCGGCCGAGCTGGTGCCCGCACTGCAGGACGAGCCGGTGCAAAAACCGGTCCGCCAGGCCGCATACCAGACGACCAGCAATGGGGTCACCTACACGATACAGCCGCTGTTTGAGTACGACCTGGTGGGCCTGGTTGTCAGCAAGCACGACGCCAAAAGCTGGTGGGACTACCTCCACCGGGAGTGGAACGACAACCTCAACATCGTGGACCTGTGTGTAGTGTGGGGCACCAATGCGCGCAATGGGTCGTATGCCGATATCAGTTTTTCCAGCGGGCAATTCACGTGTAACTTCAGCACGCGGTCCGACGCGGCCTACGCAGCCTTCGACCAGGCTGCCATATCCAATAACCACCTGTTGACCGACCAAGCCGATATTGCCAAAAAGCTTCGCACCGTGCGGGTGGGTGACCAGATCCACTTCCGCGGGCATTTGGCTGAATATTCGCACCAACACGGCATGGACTTCAAACGCGGCACCAGCACCGTGCGGACAGACACCGGCAATGGCGCCTGCGAGACCGTGTTCATCGACAGCATCGAGATCATCAAGCCCGGCGGCAAGCGCTGGCGCACGCTGGTGTGGGTGGCGAGCCTGCTGCTAGCCGTTGGCGTGTTCGCCTGGTTTGCGCGGCCCGTGCGGTTGAACTACTAGTCGGGCACTGCGCTTCCCCGCTGCAGCGCCTGGCGCAGCGCTTGTTGCGGCGCAAAGAGCGCAACCAGCGCGTCCATCAGCTGCTGTGCCTTGGCCGAGTGGTCGGCACCAAAATTGCACACATACACATCCACCGTCACGCCCTTTTGCTCGGGCCAGGTGTGCACGCACAGGTGAGATTCGGCCAGCAGCACGGTGGCCGTCACGCCGCCGGGGCCTTGTTCGGTGGCGGGGAATGTATGGGCCATTTGGTTGACGGCCTGCAGGCCCGCTTGCACGACTTCTTGCACACAACGCTCCAGCAGCCGCGCAGCATCGGTCAGCCACAGGCTGTCGCATTGGCAATCGCTGAGATCGGCGGTGAGGTGGAGGCCTTGCATGGATGGGGCGACTGTAGATGATTTTGGATGTACCAAGTCCTCAGCAGCGGGGGTTATGGAGCAACAAATCGGCCCCGAGCGGATTTGGCTCTCTGGGGGGAGAGCTACCCGCGAAGCGGTGGAGCGTGGGGGCAACTGTAAAATGCCGGGTTTCCCCTAGTCCTCTCACCCCAACCCGGAGTCGCCCAGCCCATGGCCCCCACGCAAAACACCCAGCAAATGGCCAACGCCATCCGTGCCCTCGCAATGGACGCCGTCCAAGCCGCCAACTCCGGCCACCCCGGCGCGCCCATGGGGATGGCCGACATGGCGGTTGCACTGTGGGGGCAACACCTGAGCCACAACCCCAGCAACCCCAACTGGTTGAACCGTGACCGTTTTGTGCTGTCCAACGGCCACGGCTCCATGCTGATCTATGCGCTCTTGCACCTGACCGGCTACAAGCTGCCGATCGGTGAGTTGAAGAACTTCCGCCAGTTGCACAGTAAGACCGCCGGGCACCCCGAAGCGGGCATCACCCCTGGCGTCGAAACTACCACTGGTCCCTTGGGCCAGGGCCTGACCAATGCGGTTGGCATGGCACTCGCAGAGAAGTTGTTGGCCAGCGAATTCAACCGTGAAGGCCATGCAGTGGTCGACCACCACACCTATGTCTTCATGGGTGACGGCTGCCTGATGGAAGGCATCAGCCACGAAGCCGCCGCGCTGGCTGGCGCCTGGAAACTGGGCAAGTTGATCGCGCTGTACGACGACAACGGCATCTCCATCGACGGCCAGGTCGCACCTTGGTTCATCGACAACACGGCCCAGCGTTTTGTGGCCTACGGCTGGAACGTGATCGGCCCGATCGACGGCCACGACGTCAACGCAGTGTCCACCGCAATTGCTGAGGCCAAAAAGACTGACGACCGCCCCACGCTGGTCATCTGCAAGACCCACATCGGCAAGGGCAGCCCCAACCGCGCCAACACCGCCAAAGCCCACGGCGAGCCGCTGGGTGCCGAAGAAATCAAGCTGACCCGCGAATCCATTGGCTGGAGCCACGCACCGTTCGTCATCCCCAAGGAGGTGTACGGTGATTGGGACGCCAAGGAAGCCGGCAAGGCCGCCGAAGCCGTGTGGAAGGAAAAGTTCGCCGCTTACCAAGCTGCTTTCCCGGCATTGGCCAAAGAGCTGGTGCGCCGCATGAAGGGCGACCTGCCCAAGAATTTTGTGCAGACCGCTGTGGACACCGTGATCGCGGCGCACACCAAGGCAGAGACTGTTGCGTCGCGCAAGGCGTCACAGCTGGCACTGGAGGCCTTCACCGCCGCGTTGCCCGAGTTGCTGGGCGGCTCTGCCGACCTGACCGGCTCCAACCTGACCAACACCAAGTCCACGCCCAACCTGCGCTTTGATGCGTTGACGGGCGCCGTGGTGAAGAACGAGGCCGGCCAGGGTGGCCGCCACATCAATTACGGCGTGCGCGAATTCGGCATGGCCGCCATCATGAACGGCGTCGCGCTGCACGGTGGTTTCATTCCCTACGGCGGCACCTTCCTGACCTTCAGCGACTACAGCCGCAACGCCATCCGTATGGCTGCGCTGATGAAGCAGCGCGTGATCCACGTGTTCACGCACGACTCCATTGGCCTGGGCGAAGACGGCCCAACCCACCAGTCCGTCGAACACGCCGCCAGCCTGCGCCTGATCCCCAACCTGGACGTGTGGCGTCCGGGCGATACGGCTGAAACCGCCGTGGCCTGGACCGTGGCGTTGCAAAACAAGAACAAACCCACTGCGCTGCTCTTGAGCCGCCAGAACATCAGCTACGCACCCAAGGGTGACTCGGCTGCAGCGCCGGATGCCAGCGGCATCGACGCCATCAGCAAGGGCGCCTACGTATTGGCAGAACCCACCGAAGTGGGGCTGAAGAAGAAGGCCCAGGCCGTCATCATTGCCACCGGTTCCGAAGTGCAATTGGCGTTGCACGCACAAAAGGTTTTGGCCGAGCGCAAGATTGCGGTGCGCGTGGTCTCCATGCCCTCCAACACCACCTTCGACACCCAAAGCGCCGCCTACAAGTCCGAAGTGCTGCCCGCGGGCCTACCCCGCGTTGCGGTGGAAATGGGTTCTACCGATGGTTGGTGGAAATACGGCGTGTCCGCTGTTGTCGGCCTGGATACTTTCGGTGAGTCTGCCCCAGCGCCGGTACTTTTCAAGCACTTTGGCTTCACGGCTGAGAATGTGGCGGATACGGTTCAACAGGTATTGAGTAAGTAGCACCGTTCGGTGCGACCGGTTTAAGCACTCTGCAGTGGGGTGGCAGAGCCGACGGTTGGTCGCGACGAGCGGATTTAGGTTCTTTTTTCAGGAGCAAACTATGACTATCAAGATCGGTATCAACGGCTTCGGCCGCATCGGACGCAATGTGTTGCGTTCCGCCATTCAAAATTTCAGCGACATTGAAGTGGTCGCCATCAATGACCTGCTGGAGCCTGAGTACCTGGCGTACATGCTGCAGTACGACAGCGTGCACGGTCGCTTCAAGGGCACCGTGGCGGTTGACGGCAATACCCTGATCGTGAACGGCAAGAAGATTCGCCTGACCCAGGAAAAAGACCCGACCAATCTGAAATGGGCTGACGTCGGTGCCGACATCGTCATCGAATCCACCGGCATCTTCCTGGACAAGGCCGGTGGCGAAAAGCATCTGGCCGCTGGCGCGAAGAAGGTCATCTTCTCCGCCCCTTCCAAAGACGACACCCCCATGTTCGTCTACGGCGTCAACCATGGCACTTACAAGGGCGAGGCCATCATCTCCAACGCATCTTGCACCACCAACTGCCTGGCACCTCTGGCCAAAGTCGTGCATGACAAGTGGGGCATCAAGCGCGGACTGATGACTACGGTGCACGCAGCCACTGCCACCCAAAAGACCGTGGACGGCCCCAGCAACAAAGACTGGCGCGGCGGCCGCGGTATTCTGGAAAACATCATCCCCTCCAGCACTGGCGCTGCCAAGGCCGTGGGTGTTGTGATCCCTGAGCTGAACAAGAAGCTCACCGGCATGTCCTTCCGCGTGCCGACCAGCGATGTGTCCGTGGTGGATTTGACATGTGAACTGAACAGCCCCGCCACCCTGGCTGAAATCTGCGCCGAAATGAAGGCCCAGTCGCAGGGCGCGCTCAAGGGCGTGCTGGGCTACACCGAAGACAAGGTTGTCGCAACCGATTTCCGCGGCGAGACCTGCACCAGCGTGTTTGACGCCGACGCCAGCATCGCGTTGGACGGGACATTCGTCAAACTGGTCAGCTGGTATGACAACGAATGGGGCTACTCGAACAAGTGCTTGGAGATGGTTCGCGTCGTCGCCAAGTAAGCGGCTGAGATCTGATGTTCAAGTGGTTGCGTTCGTGGCGCCGTCGGGCGCAGGCGCAACCGGCTGACAGCGACATTGCCACGCTGCTGCTGATGGCGAGCCAGGCGTCGACTGAAGACAAGGCGCAGGCCCGGGACACGTTCGCGCGTGGCAACCAGCTGCGTGAAAGCGGCGACCTCGCGGCGGCAGAGCAGCACTACCGCCGCGCGGTGGCCCTGAACCCTGGACTCGCGGAGGCGTATGCCAACCTGGGAAGCCTGCTGAAGGGCACTGGCCGCTTGCCTGAGGCAGACCGCTGCCTGTCCCTGGCCTTGCAATTGAAGCCCGATTTGGGGCCAGCGTATTTCAACCTTGCGATGATGCGCATCGACCAGGGCCAGTGGCCGGATGCGGCCGACCTGCTGCAACGCCTGCTGGCCTTTGCACCCAAACAGGCGGACGCCCAGTATTGGCTTGGCAACGCGCTGACCGGGTGCGGTGATGTTGCCGGTGCGCGCAAAGCCTACCAGGCCGCTGTCCGTTTGAACCCGGCCTACGTGCAGGCACGCTGGGGCCACGCCATGGCCCAGCTGCCGGTCATTGCGCAGCACGAAGCGGAACACGGGGAGGCTCCACATGCCTTTTCACGTGAACTGGACAAGATGAAAACCCAATTGCTGGGCACCTACGCTGCGAATGCCTATTTAGCCGTGGGGGCGCAGCAGCCATACTTTCTGGCCTATATCGCGGCTAACCACCGGGAGGTGCTGACACGCTACGGTGACCTGTGCGCCAAGTTGATGGCCGCTTGGAGCGCCAAGGTAGGCGTGCCCGGAACTGCAGCGGCGCACCCAGGCAAGTGCCGCGTGGGCATCGTTTCCGCCCACGTGCACGGCCACTCGGTGTGGCATGCATTGTTGCGAGGCTGGATTGAACACCTGGACCCTGCCGTATTCGAGTTGCAGATATTTCACACTGGTGCCGTTCAGGATGCTGAAACCCAGTGGGCTACGCGGCGAGTCCATGCGCTGCACCACGGCCTCGGGTCGTGGACGGCATGGGCCAAGGCCGTGTCGGATGCCCGACTGGACGTTGTCATTTACCCCGAAATCGGGATGGACTCGACCACGGTGCGTCTGTCTGCGTTGCGCCTGGCGCGCGTGCAACTGGCATCGTGGGGCCATCCCTTGACCACTGGCCTGCCAACGATCGATGGGTACATCGGTGCAGAGGCTTTCGAGCCACCCGGAGCGGCCGAACACTACAGCGAAACCCTGTTGCTACTGCCGCGCATGGGCTGTTGTTACAAGCCGTTCGGCACAGCACCGAGCAGGCCGGACTTTGCAGCCTGGGGCATACAGCCGAGTGACAAGGTGTTGCTGTGCCCCGGAACACCCTTCAAATACGCCCCCCAGCATGATGCCGTGTTTGTAGAGATTGCCCGCCGCTGCCAGCCCTGCAAACTGGTTTTCTTTGGCAACGAATCGCAGCCATTGACGCGGCTGTTGGAGCAGCGCTTACGCATCGCATTCCAGACGGCGGGACTGGACTTCGACGCCTGTGTGACTTTCGTCCCTTGGCAGCCCCAGGCGGGCTTCTTCGCATTTCTGGACCGCGCCGACGTCTATCTGGACAGTATCGGGTTCTCAGGTTTCAACACGGTCATGCAGGCCGTGGAACGGGCCACCCCCATCGTTGCGTTCGAAGGGGAATACATGCGTAGCCGCTTTGCCAGCGCAACGTTGCGCGCGATGGGCATGGGCGAATGGGTAGCGACATCCACCGACCAGTTTATTGCGCTGGTCGAACGCATGGCGTCAGACGGCACTACCCGCGCCCAGGTCAAGCGGTTCATGGCGGAGCGTAGAACACCGTTGTTCAGCGACGTAGATACGGTTACCGCACTGGGCACCCATCTATTGCGGTTAAGCCGGTAGTGTCAGCCTTGCTAGTGGCGTTACATTCACAGTGACTTGAACGCGATGAGGGCGATGCTGTGGTGATAAAAAAAATAGATTGCCCCTGCGGCAGTGGACTGGATCTGGCTGTCTGTTGCGGTCTTCTGCACCAGGGCCTGAAAGACGGTGTGCACGCCGCCACACCTGAGGCCTTGATGCGCTCACGCTACAGCGCCTACGTGCTGGGCCTCATCGACTACCTGGTGGCCACTTGGCACCCGTCCACCGCTCCGGGTGATCTGGAGTTGCAACCCATCAAATGGCTGGGGCTGGAGGTGCGCCATGCCGAGTCCAACGGTGATGCCGGTGTGGTCGAGTTCGTCGCCCGCTGCAAGGTCAATGGCCGCGCCGAGCGCATGCACGAATTGAGCCGCTTCGTGCGCGAACAAGGGCGTTGGTATTACATTGACGGCCACACGCCCGACGACACCCCCTAAAATCCACCCCCGCTACCATGCCCGATTTTTCACTTGTGATCCAGGAGCCCGCCGACGCGGCGGCGCAGTTGATTGTGCTGTTCCATGGCGCTGGTGCCGAAGCGGCATCGCTACTGCCCCTGGGCGAGCGTCTGTGCGAGACCTTTCCGCAGGCGACCATCGTGTCCTTGCAGGCCGACAGCCCAGCAGCTACACCCCAGGGCTTTGAATGGTTTGCCACGGCCGGCCTCACAGAAGAGAACCGCGCTGCCCGTGTGGCGCAGGCCTTGCCAGCGCTGCAGACTGCTGTGCGGGAATGGCAGGAGCGTAGTGGCGTAGCAGCCGCTGCCACGGCTCTGGTAGGTCTGTCGCAAGGTGCAGAGATGGTGCTGGAGTTGAGCAAGCCTCAACCCATGCTGGTCAGCCGCGTAGTCGCCATCGGTGGCCGCTTCACGACGCTGCCCATCGAGCCGCCTGCCGTTACCACCATCCACTTTTTGCATGGGAAAGACGACACTGTGACCCCCTACAGCCACAGCTTTGTCGCCGCCCACCTGTTGCGCGATATGGGCTGCGACATCACGGCCGAGGTTTTACCCTTCGTTGGCCAGGCGCTGCACCCGGATGTGGTTGAGTTGGCGATCACCAAGCTCAGCACCCATATTCCGCACCAGTGGTGGGCCAAGGCGAGCGAGGACGTGCCGCCGTCGCGGTCCATCCACTGACGGGCGCACCCCTACCACTCGAGAGTGAAGACCACGTCGTCGTTGACTGCGTACAGCTTGCAGGGCAGCGGCGAATACTTGTTGCAATAGGCCAGCGAGCGCTCAACCGGGTCCGGAGGCTTTGGGATTGGGCTTGCTCAGCCACGCCTCTGAGGGCCTGGCCCTGAATGTCCGTTGCACCTGCACCACCTGACGCCGCTGCTTTGGCAACGTTACTGCCCTTCTCGAACAATCCCTGCATGCGCTCGGCGTCTGCGGGGCGCAGCAAGGTACGCCATCACCGCAATCCCTATCGCCTTTTGCATGTGTAGACCCCACTAGCTCAGGTGCTTGCCAACAATACCGGCCAGTTCAAACATCGTCACCTGCGGCTTGCCGAACACCGGCAACAGCTTGGCATCGGCGTTGATGGCGCGCTTGTTGGCTGCATCCTGCAAGCCATTGGCCTTGATGTAGTCCCACAAGGCCTTGACCACCGCGGGCCGTGCGATCGGGTCGCTACCGATCACAGCAGCCAATTCCGCGCTGGGTAGCTTGCCGCTGGCGGCCGTGGTCTTGCGCGGGGCCTTGGGCTTGGCCTCTTTGACGGCCTTGGCGGCGGCTTTCTTTGCAGGTGCTTTCTTGGCTGCAGCCCCCGCGCCGCTTGCGTAACCAGCTCCTGTTTTTGTAGCAGCCGTGGACTTGGCCGCCGTCTTGCGCGGCGGGAATTTGCTGGGTGCAAACTCGAAATTCACCTTGCCCGCCTCGGCATCCCAGGCCAGCATGGCCTTGAAGGCACGGCGTGTGCGCATCGACACAAACTTGTCCAAGAGGTCGGTCTTGCCGGTCTCCAGCAGCTTGACCATTTGCGTGCGCTCGATGGGTTGCTGCAGGATGATCTGGCCGGTTTTGAAGTCGCAGCTGGGTGTGGATTGGGCCAGCGTAGGCACCGATTTTTCGCAGACGTAATTCTTGCCATGCTCGAAGACAGAGCCACCGCACTTGGGGCATTTGCCCAAGGATTCCTGGCCCGAGAAGTCGATGATCTCGCCGCTCTCCTCGCCTTTCTTGTCGTCGCCGAAATCGAACTCCAGCTTGTAGTTCTTGGTCTCGTCGTCGAACTTGATGACCATCTCGGCCACAAAGGGCCAACCGGCCTTGGAGCGGAAACCGTCCAGCGGGCCGATTTTGCGGTCGCGCAGGAATTGCTCCACCTCGGCCACCTCAAAGGTGCGCCCGGCAGGTGATTTGCCGAACGAGAAGCCGCAGCCTTCTTCTGCGCCACCCGGTGCAGGTGCCACGTCGGCCGGCCGGCCGACGCATGTATATCGGCGGTAGTTTTCCTTGACAATGCCGCCGCAGTTGGGGCAGGGTGCGTGCAGCGTCGCGTAGTCGCCGGGGATGGTGTCGCGGTCGTACTCCTTGGCCTTCTTGACCATGCGCTCGGTCATGGACGCGATCTCGGCCATGAACGCCGTGCGGCTCATCTTGCCCTGCTCCATCTGCGCCAGCTTGTATTCCCATTCACCGGTCAGCTCGGCCTTGGTCAGCTCCTGCACATCCAGGCCGCGCAACAGCGTCATCAACTGGAAGGCCTTGGCGGTGGGGATCAGCTCGCGACCTTCGCGCAGCATGTATTTTTCGGCGATCAAGCCTTCGATGATGGATGAGCGGGTGGCTGGCGTGCCCAGGCCCTTTTCCTGCATGGCTTCGCGTAGCTCGTCGTCTTCGACCGTCTTGCCGGCGCCTTCCATGGCGCCCAGCAGCGTGGCTTCGGAGTAGCGGGCCGGAGGGCGGGTTTTGAGGCCCTTGGGGTCTACCGTTTCGGTCTTGGCCTTCTCGCCGGGCTCCACCGGCACCAGGCTCTGGCCCTTGTCGCCGTCCTTGGCATCGGCCACTTCGTCGGCGGCTTCCTTGCCGTAGATGGCCAGCCAGCCCGGCTTGACCAGCACCTTGCCTTCGGTCTTGAAGTTGTGGCTGGCGGCGGAATTTTCCGACGGGCCGCCCCTAGGAAAATTAGCCCCCCCGGGGGGCAGCGCAGCACGCGCAGCGGCAAGCGTGGGGGTAACAGTTGTTATGCGGGTCGTGACCTGGTATTCGGCGCTGGGGAAGAAGATGGCCAGGAAGCGGCGCACCACCAGGTCATAAATCTTCTGCTCGGCTTCAGACAGGCCACTCGGTGCCTGTAGCGTGGGGATGATCGCAAAGTGATCCGACACCTTGGCGTTGTCAAAAATCCGCTTGCTGGGTTTCACATAACCACCCTTGACGGCCTGGGCCGCAAACGGTGCCAGGTGTTTCATGCCGCTGTCGGCCAGCATGGCCATCGTGTCTTTGACCACAGCCACGTAGTCTTCGGGCAGATTGCGCGAATCGGTACGCGGGTAGGTCAAGGCCTTGTGGCGCTCGTATAAAGACTGAGCAATGGACAGCGTGGTCTTGGCGGAGTAGCCAAACTTGCCATTGGCCTCGCGCTGCAAACTGGTCAGGTCAAACAGCAGGGGGCTGGCTTGCGTCGTCGGTTTGCTTTCTTCGGTGACGGTAGCCTGCTGGCCGCGCACGGCGTCGGCAATAGCCTGCGCCTCGCGCTGGCTCCAGACACGGTCGGCCTTTTTCTCGGCATCTTCCGCGTCTTTCTTGTGCGCGGGGTTGAACCACTTGGCGGCGTACTCACCCGCCTGGGCGCCGAAGGATGCGTGGATTTCCCAGTAGTCGCGGCTGATGAACTTGCGGATCTGCTCTTCGCGCTCCACCACCACGGACAGGGTAGGCGTCTGCACCCGGCCCACCGTGGTCAAAAAGAAACCGCCGTCGCGCGAATTGAACGCCGTCATGGCGCGCGTGCCGTTGATGCCGACCAGCCAGTCGGCCTCACTGCGGCAACGGGCGGCGTCGGCCAGGGGTTGCATCTGTTTGTCGGTACGCAGCGCGCCAAAACCGTCGCGTATGGCTTGGGGCGTCATGGATTGCAGCCACAGGCGGCTGACGGGCTTACCCAGCGGCTTGGCCCCACCGGCGTATTGTTCGATCAGGCGGAAGATCAGCTCACCCTCGCGGCCCGCGTCACAGGCGTTGATGAGTTTGTCCACATCCTTGCGTTTGGCCAGCTTGACGACGGCGTTCAGGCGCGTCTTGGTCTTGTCCACCGGCTTCAGGTCAAAGTGCGGCGGAATCACCGGCAGGTTGGCAAAGCTCCACTTGCCACGTTTGACGTCGAATTCTTCTGGCGCCTGGATTTCCACCAGATGGCCGACGGCGCTGGAGACGACGTAGCCGTCGCTCTCAAAGTATTCGTCGTGTTTTTCGAACTTGCCGGCGGTGGGCGTTAGCGCCCGCACGATGTCTTGGGCGACGGAAGGCTTCTCGGCTATGACTAGGGTTTTCATCTGACTACAATCCAGTTCTCGCGTGCGCGCAGGTGCGCGCCCACACACGCAGGCGCACACATGCGCGCCCATACGATTCACCATACCAAATTTTTTGGGTTCCGGTCCAGACGTGCAGAAAAGAGAGCAAAACGTGAGCAGCAGCAAAACCATGCCCCGAGGTGACAACCGCCGCATTCAAACCCGGCGCTCCGGCGTGCACGGTAAGGGCGTATTCGCACTCCAGGACATTGGTGAGGGCGAGACCATCATCGAATACGTGGGCGAAATCATCACCTGGAAAGAAGCCCAGGCACGCCACCCGCATGACCCGAATGACCCCAACCACACGTTCTACTTCCACATTGACGAGAAGCATGTCATTGACGCCAAGGTCGGAGGCAACTCGTCGCGCTGGATCAACCATTCGTGTGACGGCAACTGCGAGGCCGATGAGGTCGATGGCCGTGTCTTCATCAAGGCGTTGCGCGACATCGCGCCCGGTGAAGAACTTTTCTACGACTACGGCCTGATCCTGGACGAGCCCTACACCAAGAAGCTCAAGGCCGAGCACCCTTGCTGGTGTGGCTCGCCCAACTGCCGCGGCACGCTGCTGGCCCCCAAACGCGGCAAGCGATGAAACACCCCCGAGTCGGCTGCCGCCGCCTCCCCCTCAAGGGGGCAACGCCTGTGGCCCGGCAAAGCCGGTTCCACGGCATTCCTGGTAGTGGCAGGTTCTGCCGTAGCGTTCGTTGGAACGACTGAGATGAGGGTGGTGCGTTGGCAGGCTGAAGCCATCTGGGAGGCGGTGTCGCCACTGTTGCCCACTTTTTCGGTAGAGATCCTTCCTGAGATCGATTCCACCAACTCGGAACTGATGCGCCGAGCCCGCGCGGGCCAGCTGGAGCCGGTTCTGCTGGTGGCAGAGCGCCAAAGTGCGGGGCGTGGCCGCCTGGGCCGCACCTGGTCCAGCGGTGGTGACACCGCAATCAATGCGCCCCTACCGTCGTTGACTTTTTCCCTCGGTTTGCCGCTGGCGCCTGCGGACTGGTCCGGCCTGTCACTGGCCGTGGGGCTGTCGGTTGTGGAAAGCCTGCACCCCGCCTTGCAGCTGAAGTGGCCCAATGACGTGTGGCTGCAAGACCGCAAGCTGGCCGGCATCCTGATCGAAACCGCCAATGTCGCCCCCACGCTTGTCGCTTCGCGTACTGCGCTGCCCCCCGAGTGGGTCTCCGTCTCCTTGGGGCGGCCCGGCGGTGACGTTAGGGGCGAGGCGCGGTACGCCGTCATCGGCGTTGGCATCAACATCCTGCCGCCCGATGGCCAGGGTCTCAGCACCCCACCCGCAGCCCTGTGCGAGCTGTTGCCGGACGTGGATGCGCCCGGCGCATTGGCACTGGTGGCCGCGCCCTTGGTGCGGGCGGTGCTGCGGTTCGAGACCGAGGGTTTCGGCCCGCTGCGCACAGGCTTCCATGCGCGGGACCTGCTGTACGGCCGTGCGTTGGCCTGCAGCGACGGCACGACCGGCATGGCCCGGGGCGTGGATGCCGCCGGAGCCTTGCTACTGCACACCGACAATGGCCTGAAGAAAATCACCAGCGCGGAAGTCAGTGTGCGCCCCGTGCCGCTGCCGCCCGCCAACCCCTCCTGACGCCACCATGCTGCGACTGCTCGTACTGCTTTTGATCCTGGCCAACGGTGTCTATTTTGCGTGGAGCAATGGCCTGCTGCGCGCCTACGGCTTCGCCCCGGCCCAGCAGCAGGAGCCCCAGCGCCTGGCCCAGCAGATCCGCCCCGAGGCCATACAGGTGCTGACACCGGCCGAGGCCAAGCGGGCCGAGACCCAGGCACAGGCCGAGCTGAGCCCTAAAGAGTGCCTGGCGGCCGGGCCGTTCGACGAAGCACAGGCCGCGACCCTGCGCCGCGCGCTGGAATCGGCGCTGACACCGGGCAGCTGGCAGTTGGAATCGGTACCGGTGTCGGCGCGCTGGATTGTCTACATGGGCAAATTTGCCAATGCCGAGCAACTGGCCAAGAAGCGCGGCGAACTGGCAACGATGAAGCTGGTGCCGCAAAACCTGAATAACCCGGACCTGGAACTGGGCCTGTCGCTGGGCGGCTTTGACACCCAGGCCGATGCGGTGGCGGAGCTGGCCAAGATGTCGCTGCGCGGCATCCGCACTGCCAAGGTGGTGCAGGAACGCCAGGAAGGTACACAAGCCCAGCTCAAGCTGCCGGCCGTCACGCTGGACACCAAGACCCGTCTGGCCGACGTCAAAACCGCCCTGGCCGGCCGCACGCTCCACAGCTGCAACTAGCCTAGTTGTCCAAAGCGCACCGTAAAGCAGGTGCCGGGTGGTATCTGACCGGGCCGGCTGTCTTCGATCGTCACCGTGGCCTGGTGCTGGCGGGCAATTTCCAGCACGATGGACAGGCCCAGGCCTGAGCCATCGGCCTCGGTGCCTAGCACTCGGTAAAAGGGTTGGAACACCAGCTCGCGCTCTGGCACGGGTATGCCGGGGCCCGAATCCTCTACCTGTAATACCAGCACCTTGCTGAACGGGTCCTTGAGCACGCGCACGGTGATCACGCCCGGCTTGTCGGCATGGGACGGCGTGTAGTTGATGGCGTTGTCCATCAGGTTGCGCACCATTTCCTTCAGCAGCGTCGGGTTGCCCTGCAGGTTCACATCCGCATCGTCGGGCTCCGCACCTTCGTAGCCCACGTCGATCAGCTTGTCCATCGCGCGCGGCACACAGTCGCGCACCACGTCCATCGTCAGGCGCACCAGGTTGCAGGGTTGCTGGCTCATCGCCGTGCCGCTGCTCTCGGCCCGGGCCAGCGCCAGCAACTGGTTGACGGTGTGCGTGGCGCGGATGCTGGAGCGGCCGATCTGGCGCAGCGATTGCTTCAGGTCTTCGGCGCTGGCATCCGCGCGCTGGGCCAGGTCGGCCTGCATGCGCAGGCCTGCCAGTGGTGTTTTCAGTTGGTGTGCAGCGTCGGCCAAGAAGCGCTTTTGTGTGGCGACCGAGTCTTTCAGCCGCATCAGCAAATCGTTGACGGAGGACACCAGTGGCGCCACCTCCAGCGGAACGGCCTCGGCATCCAGCGGGCTCAGGTCGTCGGGGCTGCGCGCGCGGATGCGCTCTTCGAGGTGGTGCAGCGGTTTGATGGCCTGCACCAGCGCCAGCCAGACCAGCAGCACGGCCAGCGGCAAGATCACAAACTGCGGCAGCATCACGCCCTTGACGATTTCGGTGGCCAGCACCGAGCGCTTCTCCATGGTCTCAGCCACTTGCACCAGGGCCGGCTTGCTGTCAGGCACGTCCAGCTTGACCCAGGTGTAGGCGACCTTGATGTCAGCGCCATTGAACTCGTCGTTGCGTAAGCGGACTTCACCCGGTATGGGTTTTTCTTCCTCCGGCGGCGGGGGCAGGGCCTTCTCGCCGCTGAGGTACTCACCGGCGCTGCCCAGCACCTGGTAATACACGGTGTCGTTGTCGTCGGCGCGCAGCAGTTCGCGTGCCGGCAGGGGCAGTACAAACTGCGCTTTGTTGTTCGGGTTGACGGTGACCAACTGGGCCAACGCGCCGACGTTGTACTCCAGCGCGCGGTCAAAAGGCTTGCCGGCAATGCCCTGGGCCACCAGCCAGGTCAGTACCAGGCTGACCGGCCACAGCAGCAGCAGCGGCGTCAGCATCCAGTCCAGGATCTCCCCGAACAGGCTGCGTTGCTCGCGCTGGAAGATCTTCATGCGGCCTTTCCTGGACAGCGAGGCTTTAAGCAAAATTGGCCGATAGCCCCCGTCGGATGTGCGTAAGCCGCTCCTAATACAATAGCAATTGGAGTCTCACGCCGGACCGCCCCAAGCGGATTTAGCCCCTTCGGGGGGCAGCGACCCGCGCAGCGGCGGAAGGTGTGGGCCGCAAATCCGCGCCGGGCCGCCCCAAGCGGATTTAGCCCCCTCGGGGGGCAGCGACCCGCGCAGCGGCGGAAGGTGTGGGCCGCAAATCCGCGCCGGGCCGCCCCAAGCGGATTTAGCCCCCTCGGGGGGCAGCGACCCGCGCAGCGGCGGAGCGTGGGGGCCATCTCAGGGGGCAATTTTCTCAAGGCAGTAACCCAGGCCGCGCACGGTGGCGATGCGGATCGGGCCTTTCTCGATCTTCTTGCGCAACCGGTGGATATACACCTCGATCGCGTTGTTACTGACCTCTTCGCCCCATTCGCACAGGCGTTCCACCAGCTGGTCCTTGCTGACGAGGCGCCCGGCGCGCTGCAGCAGCACCTCCAGCAGGCCCAGCTCGCGGGCGGATAGCTCCACCATCTTGCCGTCTATCGTGGCCACGCGCCCGGCCTGGTCATAGGTCAGCGGGCCGTGTTTGATGGTGCTGCTGGTGGCACCCGCGCCGCGGCGCACCAGGGCACGCACGCGGGCTTCCAGTTCCTGCAGGCTGAAGGGTTTGGCCATGTAGTCGTCGGCGCCGTAGTCCAGGCCCTTGACGCGTTCATCCACGGCGTCGGCTGCGGTCAGGATCAAAACCGGTAGTGAGGAGCCGCGCCCGCGCAGCTTTTTGAGCACCTCCAAGCCATGCATCTTGGGCAGGCCCAGGTCGAGGATCAGCAGGTCGAACTCGGTGTTGGTCATCAAGGCAGCATCGGCTTCGGTGCCGCTGGCGACATGGTCGACTGCCGCGCCGGCACCGCGCAGAGCCCGCAACAGGCCATCAGCCAAGACCTGGTCGTCTTCGGCAATCAATATCCGCATGTCATGCCTCCCGACGAGCCGCCTCTAGGGTGGCATGCGCCCCCTTGGGGGGTAGCGTGAGCTTGGGGGTACATAGTTGCTCCTCGTTGTAGTCGTCGCAGCATTGCGCAAAGGCGGGTGTGGACGTGTTTTCTCCATTCTAGGCGTGCCCTCTTGGCTTGGCGCTTACAGGCGGGCGCTACGCTCCGCTGTAGGCTTCCAGGCCAATGGCCAATACGGTGGCTACTTCGTCGCCTACTGCCTGGCGTAATTCCAGTTCGGCCTGCTCCACGGCCGCGCGGTAGGCCTCCAGCCAGGCCAGGCCGGTGGCGGTAAAGCGCAGTTGCTGCGCCCGTGCATCCACGGGGTCAGGTTCGCGGGTGACCATGCCCCAGGCCTCGCACTGGTTTACCAGTGTGCCCATGGCCTGCTTGCTCATGCCGGCACTGCGGGCCAGCTCGGTCAGGCGCGACCCCTCGGTGGCCAGGTGGCGGGTGATGTGGATGTGCGCCGCCCCTACCTGCCCGCGCGTGACCAGATTGGCCAACCCCAGCGGCACGCCGGGGTGGTGGGCCATCAGCGCCAGGACGCGCGCGTCAAAGCGCTCCAATGCCAAGCGTAGCCAATGGCCCATGTGGGCCTGGCGCCAGCCGCTGCCGGGGTGAGAGGAGGTCCATTCAGTCATGCTATTAATAGTAATGCAAACTGACTAATAAAGTTGTTTACGGATTTCAACCCATGCCGTTAAACTACTGTTCAAGCATCCAGCCTGTGATTAATCCCAACGGCTGACATGCGCCCCAACATTGATTTTCAAGGAGATTTCCCATGGATGCACCCGTCAAGACCCCCAACAGCATGAACAGCGCCAACCCTGAAAAAGCCAAGGCCCTGCAGGTTGCCCTGGCTCAAATCGAAAAGCAGTTCGGCAAGGGCACCATCATGCGCCTGGGTGAAGGCGAAGTGATTGAAGACATCCAGGTGGTGTCCACCGGTTCGCTGGGGCTGGACATTGCGCTGGGCGTCGGCGGCCTGCCCCGCGGCCGTGTCGTCGAGATCTATGGCCCCGAATCTAGCGGCAAGACCACGCTGACGCTGCAGGTGATTGCCGAGATGCAAAAACAGGGCGGCACCTGCGCCTTTGTGGATGCCGAGCACGCACTGGACATCCAGTACGCGCAGAAGCTGGGCGTCAACCTGCCCGACCTGCTGATCAGCCAGCCCGACACCGGTGAACAGGCACTGGAAATCGTCGACAGCCTGGTCCGCTCCGGCGCGGTGGACCTGATCGTCGTCGACTCGGTCGCCGCTTTGACGCCCAAGGCCGAGCTGGAAGGCGAAATGGGCGATTCCCTGCCCGGCCTGCAAGCGCGTCTGATGAGCCAGGCCCTGCGCAAGCTGACCGCCCACATCAAGAAGACCAACTGCATGGTCATTTTCATCAACCAGATCCGCATGAAGATCGGCGTGATGTTCGGCAGCCCCGAGACCACCACCGGCGGCAATGCGCTGAAGTTTTATGCTTCCGTGCGCTTGGATATCCGCCGTACCGGCACCATCAAGAAGGGTGACGAGGCCATCGGCAACGAGACCAAGGTCAAGGTCGTCAAGAACAAGGTCAGCCCTCCATTCAAGACGGCAGAGTTCGATATTTTGTTCGGTGAAGGCATCAGCCGCCACGGCGAAATCATCGACATGGGCGTGACCGCCAACATCCTGGAAAAGTCCGGCGCCTGGTATGCCTACAAGGGTGAAAAGATCGGCCAGGGCCGTGACAACGCCCGCGAGTTCTTGCGTGAAAACGCGGCGCTGTCGATCGAAATCGAAAACAAGGTGCGCGAATCGCTGGGCATCCCCCTGTTGCCGGTGGCCGCTGCAGAACCCGAAGCCAAGCCCAAGGCTGCAAGCAAAAAAGCCGAGCAGCCCGCGTAGGGAGAGCGTAAGCAGCTATAAAAACAATAGCGATTTTGTAGCTGAATTTTTTTGGAAGCGTTGGCATGGTCACGACCACACCACCCTTGTCCCTGAAAGGCCGGGCGTTGCGGCTGCTCAGCGGCCGGGAGTATTCCCGGGCTGAGCTGGAGCGCAAGCTGGCCTCATTCGAGGAAGAGCCAGGCGCCTTGGCGAAGGCGTTGGACGAGTTGCAGGCCAAGGGTTTTATCAACGAGCAGCGCGTCGTGGAGTCGGTGCTGAACCGCCGTTCTGCCAAGTTGGGCACGGCGCGGATCCGTCAGGAGCTGCAGGGCAAGGGTTTGGCGCCCGAGGCTGTACTGGATGCGGTGGAGAAACTGCGCGCTACCGAAGTGGACCGGGCGCGTGAAGTCTGGCGCAAGAAGTTTGGTGAACCGCCGGTAGATGCGGCGGAGCGCGGGAAACAAATGCGTTTTTTGACCAGCCGCGGCTTTGGTGGGGACGCTATTCGGCGCGTGGTGTTCGGCGGCGGGGACGAGGATTAACTGCGTTCGCCCGCTGATGACACGGGGTATGGGTTTTGCTCCGTGTCCCCCGCCCGCTACGCGGGCTCCTCCTTTACCTGCGCAAAACCCATACCCCGTGCCATCAGCTCGAAAGCGGGTGCGCGCACCGAAGGAAGTCTGAAATCGTGGAGCGCCCCAAACCCGAAGGCCCGACAGGGCGGCGCGTTTTGCGCAGGTAAAGGAGGAGGCCATGCTTGCATGGCCGGGGGACACGGAGCAAAACGCGCCGCCCTGTCGGGCCGGAGCCAGCAGCCTCAGCTCTTTTAAAGCCCCAACATCAACTTGATGTTTTGCACCGCAGCACCAGACGCACCCTTGCCCAGGTTATCCAGCCGCGCCACCAGAACCGCATGCGCAAAGCCATCGGCCTCCGCATCATTGGCAAACACCCGCAGTTCCATCTTGTTGCTGTCGTTCAAGGCTACGGCATCCAACTTCTGGTCGGCCGTGGCGGCTTCTACTGTCACCCACTCGCTGCCTTCGTAATGCTTCTTCAAGGCATCGTGCAAATCCTGTGCCGTAGGCGTGCCGGGCAAAGTGTCCAGGTGCAATGGCAACTGCACCAGCATGCCCTGCTTGAAGTTACCCACCGAAGGTACGAACAAGGGTCTGCGGGTTAAGCCCGTGTAGCGCATGATTTCGGGAATGTGCTTGTGCTTCAACCCCAGGCCATACAGCTCCATCGGTGGCGCATTGCCAGCTTCGTAAGCCTCGATCATGGCCCTGCCGCCGCCGGAATAGCCGCTGATAGAAGGCAGGCACACGGGGAAATCGGCAGGCACCAGGCCCGCATCCACCAGTGGGCGAATCAGTGCAATCGCACCCGTGGCGTAGCAGCCAGGGTTGGCCACACGCCGTGCCTGGACCACGGCTTCGCGCTGGGTAGGTGTCAATTCTGGAAAACCGTAAACCCAGCCAGGCGCCGTGCGGTGCGCGGTAGACGCATCAACCATGCGGGGTCCAGGGCGCCCGGTTCTCCGCTCAATCGCGTCCACCATGGCGACCGATTCCACGGCCGCTTCGTCGTGCAGGCACAGCACGACCAGATCGGCCTGCTCCATCAAGGCTTGTTTGGCTATGGCGTCCTTGCGCAAGGCAGGGTCTATGCGCATGACTTCCACGCCCGGCGTGGTTTGCAGCCGTTCTCGGATCAACAGGCCGGTGGTGCCGGCTTCGCCATCAATAAAAATTCGCTTCATATCAAATAGGAGATCAACGGGTTGAGGAGAGTAGCCGGGTGGCGCACCAGAAAAGCGCTGTCAGGCAGCGATCAGATTGGTGCATTGCAACATGATACATTTCGGAGTTGATGTGTCCAGTGCCAGGTTTGTAACAAAATTGTTGCAATTTGGTGAAAATTCTCCAGCTCCCAAAGAGACGTCATGAAAATCCACGAATACCAAGGCAAAGAAATTTTGCGCCAATTCGGTGTGCCGGTGCCCCGCGGCATCCCCGCCTTCACAGTACAAGAGGCGGTGGAAGCTGCCCAAAAGCTCGGAGGACCTGTCTGGGTCGTCAAGGCGCAAATCCACGCCGGTGGGCGTGGCAAGGGTGGCGGTGTCAAGGTCGCCAAGACCATCGAAGACGTCAAGCGCATCGCGGGTGAGATCCTCGGCATGCAGCTCAAAACGCACCAAACTGGCCCAGAAGGCCAAAAAGTCCGCCGCCTCTACATCGAAGACGGCGCTGACATCAACAAAGAATACTACGTGTCCATCGTGACCGACCGCGCCACGCAAAAGCTGGCGTTCATCGCTTCCAGCGAAGGCGGCATGGACATCGAGGAAGTGGCGCATTCCACACCCGAGAAGATCATCACCGAGTTCATCGACCCGCTGACCGGTCTGGGTGCCGAGCAGGCCAAGAAGATTTCGGATGCCATCGGAATGCCCGCTGACTCCACCGCGCAGGCCGTGGACATTTTCCAGAAGCTCTACAAGTGCTACATGGACACCGACGCGTCGCTGGTCGAAATCAATCCGTTGAACCGCGACAGCAAGGGCAATGTGATGGCCTTGGACGCCAAGTTCAACTTTGACTCCAACGCCCTGTTCCGCCACCCCGAAGTGGTGGCTTACCGCGATCTGGACGAAGAAGATCCGGCCGAAGTGGAAGCTTCCAAGTTCGACCTGGCCTATATCAGCCTGGACGGCAACATCGGTTGCCTGGTCAACGGCGCTGGCTTGGCCATGGCGACCATGGACACCATCAAGCTGTTTGGCGCTGAGCCGGCCAACTTCCTGGACGTGGGTGGCGGTGCCACCCCCGAAAAGGTGACAGAAGCCTTCAAGATCATGCTGAAGAACCCCAAGGTCAAGGCCATTCTGGTCAACATCTTCGGCGGCATCATGAAATGCGACACCATCGCCACCGGCGTGATCACCGCCTGCAAGGCGACCAACCTGAATGTGCCGCTGGTCGTGCGCATGAAGGGCACAAACGAAGATTTGGGCAAGAAGATGCTGGCCGAAAGCGGCCTGCCCATCATCTCGGTGGACACCATGGCAGAGGCTGCGCAGGCAGCTGTTAAAGCGGTAAAGGGTTAATCATCATGTCGATCTTCATCAACAAAGACACCAAGGTCATTACCCAGGGTATCACCGGCAAGACCGGCCAGTTCCATACCGAGAAGTGCCAGGAATACGCGAACGGCAAGAACTGTTTTGTCGCAGGCGTGAACCCCAAGAAGGCTGGCGAGTCCATCTTCAACATCCCCATCTACGCGTCCGTCAAGGAAGCGGCTTCGGAAACCGGTGCTACCGTGTCGGTAATTTACGTGCCACCGGCTGGCGCCGCGGCCGCCATCTGGGAAGCCGTTGAGGCCGACCTGGACCTGGCGATCTGTATCACTGAAGGCATCCCCGTCCGTGACATGCTGGAAGTGCGTAACCGCATGAAAGCCAAGGAAGCGGCCGGCGGCAAGAAGACCCTGCTGTTGGGCCCTAACTGCCCCGGTTTGATCACCCCTGACGAAATCAAGATCGGCATCATGCCCGGCCACATCCACCGCAAGGGTCGTATTGGTGTGGTCAGCCGCTCCGGCACGCTGACCTATGAAGCGGTGGCCCAATTGACCGAAATCGGTCTGGGGCAGTCCAGCGCGGTTGGTATTGGCGGTGACCCCATCAACGGTCTGAAGCACATCGACGTGATGCGCGCCTTCAATGATGATCCGGACACCGACGCCGTCATCATGATCGGCGAAATCGGCGGACCCGATGAAGCCGAAGCTGCCCGCTGGTGCAAGCTGAACATGAAGAAACCCATCGTGGGCTTTATCGCGGGTGTGACTGCGCCTCCCGGCAAGCGCATGGGCCATGCTGGCGCCTTGATTTCTGGCGGTGCGGATACGGCCGACGCCAAGCTTGCGGTGATGGAAGAGTGTGGTTTTACAGTGACACGTAATCCGTCCGAAATGGCGAAGCTGCTCAAGGCACTGTTGTAATCACACCGCAGTCAGGGATTGCGGCTGCACGACGACCGCTGCCCTGAGCAGGACACCAGGGAAGCGCTCCGAACAGCATGTTTAGAGCGCTTCTTGCATTTTGAAATACAGGAGTTGCAAAGATGGAATGGCTACAAAGCGCGGACTTCTGGATCGGTCTGCTCAAGATTGTTTGGATCAATATCATTTTGTCAGGCGACAACGCGGTCGTTATTGCGTTGGCAGCACGCTCCTTGCCGCCAGAGCAGCAAAGGAAAGCGGTCTTCTTCGGGTCTGGAGCCGCGGTCGTACTGCGCATTGCGCTGACCGTGGTGGCGGCCAAGCTTTTGGCCATGTCGTTTCTGCAGATTGTCGGTGGCCTGCTGTTGTTATGGATTGGTGTCCAGCTGTTGATGGATGAGGAAGACGCCGAACACGGCGCGTCTGGCACTGGCAGCCTGATGGCGGCTGTGCGCACGATCCTGATCGCTGATTTGGTCATGAGCCTGGACAACGTGATTGCGGTGGCTGCTGCAGCCAAAGGTGACATGGTTCTGTTGATCCTGGGACTGGCGATCAGTATCCCCATGGTGATCTTCGGTAGCACCTTGATGATCCGTCTGATGGAACGCTTCCCCGTCATCATCACATTGGGAGCGGCTTTGATTGGGTGGGTCGGAGGTGAGACCATCGTCAGCGATGCGGCACTTCGCTCGGTCTCAGTTGATTACCCTTGGTTGCATTACGTCGGCGCTGCTCTGGGCGCAGTCCTGGTCATAGGCTTGGGGAAAAAACTCGGAAAACGGCACCCTTAATGAAGATGGCGCTATCAAAAAGAAGACGTTGTTGGAATAAGTCGCTTGTCGGAACGAACGGCATCTGCTAATGTCGGCCTCTGCCTCCGTGAGGAGATGGGGTGTGTGTGGTTGGGTGGTTTGGACCGGCATCAGTGCATAGAGGGGTAGGGCTGGCACGTGGCGAAATCTTCTTTTTCAAAATCGGGTCCGTTCTGGCGGGCCGACTGGTTTGCAGGCGTAGCGATCGTCGTCGGGGTCATCGTGCTCAATGCGGCGACCGATTTCATTGGCACGCTCGAACGGCGTTTCTACGACTTCGCCAGCACCACCACGTCTCGCCAGCCGTCTGACCGCATAGCCGTTATTGCCATCGACGACCAAAGTATTGCCAACCTGGGCCGCTGGCCCTGGTCCCGGGACATCCATGCCAAGCTGATCGACAAGCTGGCCGCGGCCAAGGCCAAGACCATTGTTCATACGGTTTTCTTTTCGGAACCGCAAGTGGACCCAGGCTTGGCCTTCATACGCAAGATGAAGACCGCATTGGGTTCGTCACCGGATGCGTCGGCGACCAATGAACAACTGACCGCGTTGATTGCTGAAGCTGAAACTGCGCTGGATACCGATGCCATTCTGGCGCGCAGTATAAAAAACGCAGGGAATGTATTACTCCCGTCGTTTTTCACGCTGGGCGATCAGCAGGGCAAGCCTGACACAGTTTTGCCGGACTTCGCCCTCAAAAGCGCATTGGAAGATCCCACCGGATTTTCTATATCTTCAGTGCGTGCACAAGAGCCCATCGCTGCCATCGGAAGTGTGGCGGCGGGTGTTGGACACCTCAACCCTTACGTGGATCCAGTGGATGGAGCCATTCGTCGCGAGCCGTTATTGGTAAATTATTATGGAAAGGCAGTCCCTTCAATGTCTTTGTTGGCTGCCGCCAAAAGCTTGAATTTGTCGGCCAGTGACGTCCGCATGAACGCCGGGCAGTCCGTGCAAATAGGGAAGCTGCGGGTTAAAACTGACGAGTCGGCATTAATGCTTCCGCAGTTCTATAAGGGTCGCGATGGCCGACCAGCCTTCGCCGTTGATTCTTTTTACGATGTGCTGAGCGAGAAAATCCCGACGTCAAAATATGCAAACAAGATAGTGGTAATCGGGGCCACAGCTGTGGGTGTTGGAACGCTATTCCCTGTGCCAGGCTATCCGGGACTAACGCCAGCAGAAACTATTGCCCACATCACATCCAGCATCCTAAATGAGCACTTCATTGTCCAGCCGACTTGGGGTGCCTTGGCAACCTCTGGCCTGTTCCTACTAATTGCTGCCTACGTGATCTTTGCATTGCCGCGGCTCTCTGCTGGCATGGCCGCGACTGCTACGGCGATATTGTTCGTCGTTTTGATTGCCCTGGAGTTTGGTCTGTTGTCGACATCCGCCATTTGGCTGGAGTTGGTCTACCCGGCTACCCTGTTGGTGCTGGGCCACTTGGCACTAACGACCAAGCGCTTCCTTGTCACCGAAGCCGGCAAAGTCCAGGCAGACGAAGAGTCCGCTGAGACCAACCGCATGATGGGTCTTGCTTTGCAGGGTCAAGGTCAGCTGGACATGGCGTTTGACAGGTTCCGCCGCGTCCCAATGAACGAAGCTGTGATGGGCAATTTGTACAGCCTGGCCATGGACTTCGAGCGTAAGCGCCAGTTCAACAAAGCCGAGGCTGTCTACGAGCACATGGCTGCTTTTGACAAAAACTACAAGGATGTCAAGGCCAAGCTCAACCGCGCCAAGAACCTGTCCGAGACCGTTATGCTGGGCGGCGCTGGCGGACACCCGGGTGGCACGATGTTGCTGGATGGTGGTGCGGTAGAGAAGCCGATGCTGGGCCGCTACCAAGTCGAGAAAGAATTGGGCAAAGGCGCTATGGGCGTCGTATACCTGGGCAAAGATCCAAAAATTGGCCGGGTGGTGGCCATCAAAACCATGGCGTTGAGCCAGGAGTTTGCGGGCGACGAACTGGTGGATGCACGGGAGCGCTTCTTCCGCGAGGCTGAAACAGCGGGGCGCCTGCAACACCAGAACATCGTGACCATTTTCGACGCAGGCGAGGAACACGATCTGGCCTACATCGCGATGGAATTCCTCAAGGGCAAGGATCTGGCGGATCACTGCAAGGGGGACCATTTACTGGCTGTGCCTATCGTATTGAGCATTGTGGCGCGCGTCGCGGAGGCTTTGGCTTACGCACACAAGCAAAATGTGGTGCACCGCGACATCAAGCCGGCCAACATCATGTACGAGGTACAGAGCGATACCGTCAAGGTCACTGACTTTGGCATCGCTCGTATCACCGACTCGAGCAAGACTAAAACGGGTCTCGTGCTCGGGACACCAAGCTTCATGTCGCCGGAGCAATTAGCTGGCAAAAAAGTGGACGGCCGCTCAGACCTGTATTCGCTAGGGGTCATGTTGTTCCAGATGTTGGCGGGGGTGTTACCATTCCGCGGCGATTCGATGTCTGAGTTGATGTACAAGATAGCCAACGAGGAAGCGCCCGATATACGCATTATTCGACCGGAATTGCCGCCAAACTTGGCCGATGTGGTGGCGCTGTCGTTGAGCAAGAGGCCTGAGACGCGCTACCAGACAGGCGACCAGTTTGCTGCGGATCTGCGTAGCGTCATAAATCAGATGTCCGGGTCAGCACCAACCGCTCCTTCAGTCATGTCTCGCACGCCTGGAGAGCCAGCCCCCGAGAAAACCGTGGCTTTTACATCGACTGTGCCGGGCACATCCGGCAGCGGTCAAGGTAAAGTCGACTTCAATGCAACCGTACCCGCATCCGCAGCGGATTTTGAGAAAACTGTCGTTCAACGGGTGAAGAAACCCGGCGAAGCGGATTGAGTACCCCATGAACTACCATTTTTGTGCAAAGACAGACCCCGGCCGGGCGCGCGATAACAACGAAGACTCGGTGGCGTACGACGAGGCTTCCCTCACAGCGGTCTTGGCCGACGGGATGGGTGGCTACAACGCCGGCGAGATCGCTAGCGGTATGGCGACTGCTTTCATCAAATCCGAGCTCAGCCGGTGGCTTACCGAAGCGGGAAACGGCGTTAAGGCTAAAGAGGTGCGCCGTGCGATGGAAATTTGCGTTGACAACGCCAACCGCTCCATTTTCAATTCCGCAAATTCCAACGCGAACTACGCCGGAATGGGTACTACGCTCGTTGTTGGTGTGTTCCGGGACGACAAATTGGTACTGGGGCATATTGGCGACTCACGGTGCTACCGCCTACGGGCCGGTCTGCTGGAGCAAGTGACAAAAGACCATTCGCTGTTGCAAGAGCAAATGGACGCCGGACTGATAACCCCCGAGCAGGCTGCTACCTCTTCCATCAAAAACTTGGTGACTCGGGCACTGGGTGTTGATGAGTCCGTGTTGTTGGAGGTCAATGAACACCAGGTGCAGGTCGGTGATCTCTACCTGATGTGTTCGGACGGGCTGTCCGACATGATCGACGATGACGCGATCAGTAAAATTGTTACTTCGGAATTGACACTTGAGCAAAAGGCGACCCAGCTGATTGATCACGCTAATGAAAACGGCGGCCGAGACAATATTTCGGTACTGTTGATTGAAGTGCATGAGGCGCCAGAAAAGCGCGGTTTAATCGCACGATGGTTGGGGAAGTAAGATGCAGCAGCGTTTTCCAGAAACAAATTACAGAAAAAGGAGTCGATCATGCCGAAAATGATCGTTTCGATCGATGAGGTCGTGATCAAGGAAGTACAGCTCACCAAGGACAAGACAACCTTGGGTCGCAGGCCGTACAACGATATCGTGATCGACAACTTGGCTGTCAGCGGTGAACACGCGGTGCTTCAGATGAGTGGCGGTGACGTGGTGCTGGAAGATCTCAACAGCACCAATGGCACCTATTTGAATGGCAAAGCCGTCAAGAAGCAGCAACTGCAGAACGGCGATAGCATTGAAATTGGGAAATACAAAATCAAGTTTGTCGGCGATGGTGAAGCCGATAACTTTGATAAGACCATGGTGGTTAAGGCCCGGCCTCCAGGAGGAGTCCCCCCCGCGCCACCGCGGCCAGCGGCGTATGTATCGGGCGGAGACTCCATGGGCATGGGCGCCTTCAACGCGTCGATCAAAGTTTTGTCGGGCGCGGCGTCAGGACGTGAAGTTCCATTGACTAAAGTCGTCACGACGATTGGCAAGCCCGGTGTTGCCGTTGCCGCTATTACCCGCCGCCAGCAGGGATTTGTCGTACACCATGTGGAGGGTGCCGGCAACCCCACATTGAATGGCGCACCTATCAAGGCCGATCCGGTCGCGTTGAAAAATGGAGATCTGATCGAGTTGGCTGGCACCCAGATGCAATTCGTACAGACCTGAAGGTCTGCGCTATTTTGGCTGAGTCCATTGCGCGCCAGTTTTCGAGGTGATGCGCATGAAAACGGTAGCTAAACATTGGCAACGGATTGCGGTTACGCTGATCCCGCTGGTATTGGTATTGCTCCACGCCACCGGGATCATGTCGTTTGGCACGATGCAAAGGATGGACGATGTCATTTATGACACCCGCCTGCGTGCGACGATGCCCAAGACGATGGATGAGCGGATCGTTGTTGTGGACATCGATGAAAAGAGCCTAGCCGAAGTGGGCCGCTTCCCGTGGGGGCGTAACAAGCTAGGCCGCCTGGTCGACATTCTTTTTAGCCAACAACATATAGCCTTACTTGGCTTCGATATTGTCTTTGCCGAGCCAGACGATAGCTCGGGCCTGAGCCGCCTTAACGATCTGGCGCGCAATGAACTAAAAGACCAGGCGGGGTTTTCTGAACGGCTCAAGCAGTTGCAGCCGGAACTGGATTACGACGCACTGTTTGCCAAGTTGCTCGAAACCCGCCCCATCGTTTTAGGCTATTACTTTAGCAGCGATGGCGATGGCCGGACCGTGGGCACTCTGCCCGCGCCAGTGATGGACAAGGGGGATCTAAAAGGCCGCAATGTTGAGGCCTATGCCTGGACTGGCTATGGCTCCAATATCGATATTCTCGCCAAGGCCGCGCCCGTGGCGGGACATTTCAACACCACGCCAGACATTGACGGCGTCGTGCGCTCATTGCCGCTGCTTGCGGAATACCAGGGGCAATACTATGAATCGTTAGCGCTTGCGATGTTCCGCCGATTGGCCGGGTCACCGAGGGTAGTGCCAGGCTTCTCCGACGAGCAGTGGCTTGCCCGCAGCTACCAAGGCTTGGATAGGATTCTGCTAAAGGAAGGAAAGTCCTCGTTGACCATACCGGTCGACAAGCACATTGGGACCTTGGTGCCCTATCGGGGACCGGGCGGTGTAAAAGGCGGCTCGTTTCGGTATGTGTCAGCTGCGGATGTGTTGGCTGGTCGGCTACCGGTCGACAGTCTGAAAGACAAAATCGTTCTGGTCGGCACAACGGCGCCAGGATTGCTGGACTTGCGGGTAACGCCAGTAGGCCAGGTTTATCCGGGTGTGGAGGCGCACGCGAACCTGATATCCGGGTGGTTGGATGATAAGGTTACGCTCAGGCCGGATTATGCGGTGGGCTATGACGTATTCGTGCTCACCATTGCAGGTTTACTGCTGGCCGTAGGTTTGCCGCTGTTGTCAGCCCCGCGCGCGGTGCTTCTCAGCGTTGGGGTTTTAGTGACCGTTACGGGCATAAACACCTGGCTCTATCTGGGTTTTGGCTTGGTGATGCCACTGGCGGCTGCGCTGGTCATGACCCTGACGGCTTTTGCACTGAACATGAGTTACGGCTACTTTGTGGAGAGCCGCTCCAAACGTGAGTTGGCGCACCTGTTTGGAACCTATGTGCCTCCCGAGCTGGTTGACGAAATGGTCAAGGACCCCGATAGCTACAGCATGAAGGCCACCAGCCGAGAGCTGACGGTCATGTTTTGTGACATGCGGGGCTTTACAAAGATGTCGGAGCAAATGGAACCGACCCAGCTTCAGGAATTGTTGACGGGCGTTTTCAGCGAGTTGACCACCCTGATCCGTGCCAATAGGGGCACCATTGACAAATACATGGGCGATTGCGTCATGGCTTTTTGGGGCGCACCGGTCGAGACGCCTGAGCACGCCAATCTTGCAGTGAAGTCGGCTATGGAGATGGCCAGTGCGGTACGTGGTATTAATGCGGACCATCGGGCTCGAGGATTGCCGGAGATCGGCATCGGAATTGGCCTCAACACAGGAACAATGTGTGTAGGAGACATGGGCTCCAATATCCGTCGAGCCTATACCGTAATTGGCGATGCTGTGAATTTGGGCTCGCGGCTCGAAGGTTTGTCCAAAGCTTACGGCGTCGACATCGTTGTGAGCGAGTCAACGCGTAAACAGGCTGCTGACTTTGTGTGGCAAGAGCTGGACCGGGTCCGTGTTAAAGGCAAGGAGCAAGCGGTTGCCATATTCTGGCCGATGGCACCGACCCCGCAGTTGAGTGATGCTGCGGCAACAGAACTTAAAACCTGGGTGTCCTTCATCAAGGCGTATAGAGCCCAGAACTGGGACCAGGCTGATGTCCTGATGATCAATTTAATGCGCATGAACGCCAAAAAATTCCTTTACCAAATGTATTCCGAGCGGGTAGCCTCCATGCGTCTACTCCCATTCGATCCTGAATGGGACGGGGCAACCAACTTCGAAACCAAGTGAGGCGTGCGCCGTGAAAGTTCGTGTACTAGGATGCTCTGGGGCCATCGCCAAAGACTGTAGGACTACATCGTTCCTCATTGATGGCGAAATCCTCGTCGATGCGGGGACCGGGGTTGGGGATCTGACGCTGGATGAAATGCGTGGCATCGACCATGTGCTCTTGACACACTCCCACTTGGACCACGTAGCTGCTCTGCCGCTCATGGTTGATGCCATCGCAGCGCAGCGCAAGACGCCGTTAAAAGTTCATGCCCTGGCGGGAACGATTCAAGCCCTCAGGGCTCATATCTTCAACAACGTCATCTGGCCGGACTTTTCCCGTATCCCAACGCCAGAGGCACCCTTTATCAGCTTTCATGAAATCAAGGTAGGGCAAACAATACAGTTATCGGACAAGTATGTTGAAGTTCTACCGGCTGTGCATACGGTGCCAGCAGCCGGCTTTGCGATCACATCCGGACATGGTTGCTGGGTGTTTACCGGGGACACTGAGCGAAACCAGGCGTTTTGGGATCGCGTCAACCAACTCAACGTTGCCATGCTAGTCATAGAAACTGCATTCAGCAACCGCGAAAAGGACCTTGCCAAACGCAGTTTGCATTTGTCTCCAACAGTGCTGGCAAACGAACTGGATTGCATAGCCAAGGGCAAAAACTACCCTATCTATATCACCCACACCAAACCTGCAGAGACAGAACTCATCATGGCCGAGATACAACGGTTTGACCAAACCCAACCATTTGGCCCCAACGTTACCCACGACATCCGAAGAATGCATGCTGGTCAGGAGTTTGATATATGAGCGCCGTAGTGACGCCGGGCGCATCGGACAAGGCATCCGAACAAGCTTTTTTTGAATCGCAGAAGCAGCCGTCTCAAAAACGGGGTATGACCTTCGAAGCCCTGTTCTATAGGCAACTGCACCACGTTACTGCCCGTATTCACGACACCGAAAACCTGGAGCAGATCATGCTCGAGGCCAGTCAGGATATCTGTAAATTGTTGAACGCGGATCGGCTGACTTTGTACGCGGTTAATGAAGACCAGAGTGCTATTGTTTCCAAGATCAAGACTGGACTCAATAGCAGCAGCGACCTGAAACTGCCCATCTCACCGCAAAGCATCGCAGGGTATGTGGCATTCAGTCGCACATCGCTGAACTTGCCGGATGTGTACGACGACGAGGCCCTCAAACAGATCCACCCGGCTCTGACTTTTCTGAAAGTGGTCGACAAACGCTCGGGCTACCGCACCAAGCAAATGCTGGTAGCTCCCATTCTGGAAGGCAAGACCCTGCATGGTGTATTGCAGGTCATCAACAACAAGAGTGACGAGCCCTTTGGTGACCTAGAGGTCGACGGCGTCTCCGAACTGTGTAAAACGCTGGCCACTGCCATACGGCAGCGCGCCAATGGGGCGACAGTCGCTCCGCCAAAAAAGGCCACCAAGTATGACGCCCTGGTGGCCGATGGCCTGCTGACGGATGAAGAGTTGGGCCAGTGCATCTCGGATGCGCGATCAGAGGGTAAGTCCGTTGAGCACCTGCTCATGGCGCAGTACAAGATTAGACCGCTTCAAATCGGTCCCTCACTCGCAAAGTTTTTTGGCGTGCAGTACGAGGCGTTCAACAGTGGGCGTATCCGTTCGGAAATGCTGCATGGCTCGCTCAAACGTGACTTCATTGAAGAGCAGGGTTGGATTCCGCTTGAAGAGTCACCGGAAGGGCTGGTCATCATGTGCATGGACCCCGAGGCCGTGCGCGGCTCACGCGTGGTGCCACAGGTATTCCCGCGTATTGCGAAATTCTCCTACCGGGTAACCACGCAGACCGAGTTTCTGGAGACGCTCGCCCAACTCTTTGGTGCCGTCGCCGACACCAGTACCATCGATCAGCTGTTGGCCGATATGGATGGCGGGCCTATTGATGACGGCTCCAACGATGATTCTCTGGAGTCCGCGGCTGCGGATAACGAACTGGTCAAGTTTGTCAACAAAGTCATCATCGATGCCTACAACCAGAAAGTGTCTGACATCCATATAGAGCCCATGCCGGGCAAGTTTAAAACAGGCATCCGCTTTCGCATTGACGGAAGCCTGGTGCCTTATGTGGAAGTGCCCGCCCACTTTCGCTCGGCCATGGTCACGCGGCTGAAGATCATGTGCGATCTGGATATTTCCGAGCGCCGCAAGCCGCAAGACGGCAAAATAAAATTCAAGAAGTACGGCCCGCTGGACATTGAATTGCGGGTCGCCACCATTCCGTCCGCTGGCGGCGTGGAAGACGTGGTCATGCGAATTCTGGCGGCTGGCGAACCTATCCCCATGGATAAGTTGGGCCTTACCCCCCACAACAAGGAGCGGCTCGAGGCGACGGTTAGCAAGCCCTATGGCCTGTTCTACGTATGCGGCCCCACCGGTTCGGGCAAGACGACCACCCTGCACTCTATCCTCAAGTTTCTCAATACCCCAGACACCAAAATCTGGACGGCGGAAGACCCGGTTGAAATTACCCAAAAGGGCCTTCGCCAGGTTCAGATCAACAAAAAGGCCGGTATCGACTTTGCGCTGATCATGCGGGCTTTCTTGCGGGCCGACCCCGACATCATCATGGTCGGCGAGTCTCGCGACAAGGAAACGGTTTCCATGGGCGTGGAGGCCTCGCTCACAGGCCACCTGGTTTTCTCTACGCTGCACACCAACTCGGCGCCTGAATCCATTACGCGCTTGATGGACATGGGCATGGACCCTTTTAACTTTGCGGATGCGCTGCTCGGCATCCTGGCGCAACGGCTAGCCAAGAAGCTGTGCGATTGCAAGGCCGCCTACGTGCCCAACGCAGACGAGTTCAAGCTATTCTTGACTGAGTATGCGGAGGAGTTGCGCCATTCCAAAGCATGGAAGGCCGATCTGGAAGGTGAGCGTAAAAAGCTGGAAGACAGCTGGCTCAAGACCTATGGGGAAGATGGCAAGGTCAAACTGTACAAGGCCGTCGGTTGCGACAAGTGCAACAAGACCGGGTACAAAGGGCGTATCGGCTTGCATGAACTATTGGTGGCCGACGACGGTGTCAAGAAGCTCATCCAGGAACGCGCCCGGGTAGCCGAGCTCTTTGCGTCTGCCGTCGAGGGCGGCATGCGGACCCTGAAGATGGACGGCATGGAAAAGGTCATGATGGGCCTGACGGATTTGAAGATGGTTCGGCAGGTGTGTATCAAGTAGTTATAGAGAACATGACAATAGTGTCATGCCAAACAATGTTGCGCCAAAAATTGCCCATGGTTTACTCCGCTTTTGTCGCAATTGCGGTAGCTAACCGCCGTTTGAAGACCTGAAACCCCTGGCACGAATGCTGCTAAACAGTTATTGTTAGTTCAACTTTTCACCAAGGAGTTTCATATGAAGCGTTCTCTGCAACAGGGTTTTACCCTAATCGAACTGATGATCGTGGTCGCGATCATCGGCATTTTGGCTGCTGTGGCTTTGCCTGCCTATCAGGACTACACCATCCGCGCTCGCGTAACGGAAGGTTTGAGCCTTGCCGAGTCTGCTAAGTCACAAGTAGGAACCGACGGTACGACTGCGACCGACCTGACCACGTTGGCGACCACTTGGAATGCGCAAAACGGTGGTGCGGCTGGAACCGGCGTCAACAGTAAATATGTCTCATCTGTCAACATGACTGGAGCCCCTGGCGCGACGCAAGGTGAAATTATTGTTACCTTTATTGCGTCCACTCTGGGTACTTCTGGCACCTTGGTCTTGGCGCCTTTCCGCCGCACAGTGGCAGGTACTTCAACCAGCGCATCGGCCGCCGTCAAACTGGGTACAGATTTGGCCGCTACTCCACCCGCAGGTGGCGTGCTGGATTGGGGATGTGCTTCACTTACCCAAGCTTCCGCCAATGCGCAGAACATGACCGGCATCACTCCAGGCTCCTTGGCAGCCAAATACGCACCCTCAGCTTGCCGCTAATAACACCCCGCAGCTTGCGGGTTGTGAGAATATTGAAAAAGAGCGCTTCGGCGCTCTTTTTTTCTTTGTGGCGTTCAAGTTGATTGACCTGTTTTAGTAGAAGCGTGACGCTAGTGTCACGCCGCATGCTATCCCACCAAAACTTGCTCCAACGTTGTGCTACTTTTGTCACTATTCCCGAGGCTGCGTGAGAATTAAGGCTCTAGAGCGCCTGGCACGGAGCTTGCTGAATTAATAGGCATTTCTCCATCAACCAAGGAGTTTCATATGAAGCATTCTCTGCAGAAGGGTTTTACCCTGATCGAATTGATGATCGTGGTCGCAATCATCGGTATTTTGGCCGCTGTGGCTTTGCCCGCCTATCAGGACTACACCATTCGCGCTCGCGTAACGGAAGGTTTGAACCTTGCCGAGTCTGCTAAGCAACAAGTTGGAACCGACGGTTCGACTGCGAGTGAACTGACCACGACGGCAACCACTTGGAATACGCAAAACGGTGGAGCGGCGGGCACCGGCGTCAACAGTAAATATGTCTCATCGGTCAACATGAATGGAGCCGCTGGCGCGACGCAAGGTGAAATTACGGTCACCTTTATTGCGAGCACTCTGGGTACTTCTGGCACGTTGGTCTTGGCGCCTTTCCGCCGCACAGTGGCAGGTACTTCAACCAGCGCATCGGCCGCCGTCCAGCTGGGTACAGATTTGGCCGCTACTCCACCCGCTGGCGGCGTGCTGGACTGGGGATGTGCCTCGCAAAGTCAAACTTCCGCTAATGCGCAGAACATGACCGGCATCACTCCAGGCACCTTGGCAGCCAAGTTTGCGCCTTCAGCATGCCGCTGATAGCGCCCACACCCTGCGGATCGTGACGCAATCGCAATAGAGCGCCTTGGCGCTCTATTTTTTGAACGCCTATCCCCTGGAAATTGCCTTCAGCCGTATGAACCTCCCACCTCGCGCCTCAGCCGCCCTCAAGGCTGCCAGCCTTCACTTGCTGTGTAGTCTAGTGTTCGCAGCGTTCGCGGCCGGGCTGGTATTTGGTCTGTGGTACCCGTTTCCCTACCGCGAATTGTCGGGTGGTCGAGAGTTGTTTTTGTTGATTGTCTCAGTGGATGTGGTGTGCGGGCCTTTGTTGACCCTGGTGTTGTACAACCCTGCAAAGCCGCGTAGCGAGCTGTGGCGCGATCTGGGACTGGTGGTGCTGATCCAATTGGCCGCCATGGGCTATGGGTTGTGGACCGTGTGGCAGGCACGGCCCTTGTTTCTGGTGCAAGAGGTAGACCGTTTCAAAGTGGTGGCGGCGCCTGATCTGCGCGGAGCTTCCATCGCAGGGTTGCCGGCGGCGCTGCAACCGGGCTGGTTTTCGGGACCGGTCACGGTGGCACTACGCGAACCTAAAGATGCTGAGGAGAGGAAGACGGTATTGTTTGAGTCGCTTCAGGGCGGACGCGACTTTGCCGAACGGCCTGAGTTCTACCTACTTTACGAAGGTGCTGCGGCGCTAAAGGCGCTATCACGTGCGAAACCGCTAGCAGTGTTTTTGCAAAAGCAACCCTCACAAGCCGCGAACGCACGCGCTCTGGCCACCGAGCTCGGTGCCGACATGGCCCAGTGGCTGTATTTGCCTGTCATGGGTCGACAAGACTGGGTGGCCATACTCGACAAGCAGGGACAGATTCAGGGTTTTCTGCGCGGCGACGGGTATTGAGCGGGCAGCTCCCAAGGCTGTATTATGTAAATGCGAATACGGGCACTATTCGACAATTTCCAACCAAGGGGTTTGCAATGAAACGCGTAATGTACAACGGATTTACCCTGGTCGAAATGATGATCGTGGTTGCCATTATTGGTATTTTGGCTGCGGTCGCTTTGCCTGCCTATCAAGACTACACAGTGCGCACGCGTGTAACCGAAGGCTTTTTGATCGGTGCGGGCGCAAAGTTGGCTGTGGCGGGCGACAGCATCAACACGCCGGCAGACTTGTTGCGAGCAACTGACAACTGGAATATTCAAGCCGGGGGCTCTGGCGCAAACAGCAAATACGTGACCTCGGTTTGTGTCGGCGCAGTGGCCGCCGCCGCCGCTTGCCCTGGTGCTGGTGCTGCTGCTCAAACCGGCGTTATCTCTATTACCTATCGGGCCAACAGCGTGGGTGTTGGTGCGACTCAAAATTTGTTGTTGCTATCGCCATATGTGCAAACCGCAGCCGGGGCAGGCAATGCCATAACCCTGGCAACAGCGCTAGCAGCAGTTCCGCCCATCGTGGGAGACGTCGTTTGGGCCTGCACTTCTGCCACACGCGTAGTAGGAACCACGCTTAGCACTGGCACACCGCCAGCAGTCGGCACTATGCTCGCAAAATATGCCCCTGCACAGTGCCGCTAGGGCGCTGAACTACGGTCGTCTGCACCTATGGTTCATGGGGCTGCTGCTGGTCTTGCCCTGGCTCAACCCGTTCACATCAGGGCCTGCGCCCGGTGTCTTGCCATGGCTGATATCTGCTTTTTGTACGGCCAACCTGTTGCTAATGCGTCGTATCCCCCCTGCCGAACTGACTGCTACAGCTTGGGTGCTGGCTGCAAGTATTAGTGCGGCGTTTGGGCTGGTGCAATATTTTGGATGGGCTCATACATTGAGTCCATGGGTTAGCCTGACCCATGCCGGTGAGGCTTTTGGCAATTTGCGCCAGCGCAACCACTTTGCTACCCTGACCAGCATTGGCCTGATAGCGCTCATAGCCCTCGAAACCCAGCTGGGTGCGCAGGCGCCCGGTAGCCGCGTTTGGCGTCTACCCGGGTTTGCTCAACTGGTGATGGTGCTGCTGGCCGTTGGCAATGCGGTTAGCAGCTCGCGCACGGGGTTGTTTCAGTGGTTGCTGATTGTGCTGTTCACCGCATGGTGGGGGCGGCCTGCCCTGCATGGACAGGGGCGACAATCGGTGTTTGCTGCGCAGGCCTTGTTCGTCTACTTCATCGCGGTGCTGACGCTGCCCTGGCTGCTGACGGCGGTGACAGGGGTGACCAGCGGCGGTTTGTTTGGTCGTTTGGCCGACGCGCAGGGCTGTAACAGTCGTCGGGTTTTGTGGTCTAACGTGCTGACGTTGATCGCCCAAAAACCGTGGTTGGGTTGGGGCTGGGGCGAGCTAAGCTATGCGCACTTCATCACGCTGTACCCTGCGGAGCGCTTCTGCGATATTTTGGACAATGCACACAACTTGCCGCTGCATCTGGCGGTGGAATTGGGCATGCCGTTTGCGACCGCGTTTTGCGCTATGGTGGTATGGTGTGTCGCGCGGGCCAAGCCCTGGCGCGAGACAGACCCTACCCGTCAAATGGCCTGGGGTGTGCTTGCCGTCATTGGCCTGCACAGCATGTTGGAGTATCCGCTTTGGTACGGCCCGTTTCAGATGGGTGTGGGTCTGAGCATGTGGCTCTTGTGGCCCACGCAAGCCCGTTCCACAAATAGCGCTGCGGATTTTCATGTGTTAGCCTCCGTAAAAAGTGGATATAGCGCTATTGTTTTAATAGCAGTTTTGACATTTGTGGCTTGGGGCTACTGGCGCGTCAGTCAGTTGTACCTGCAGCAAGCCGACCGCGCAATAGCCTACCGCGACGACACCCTGGAGAAGGTGCGCAGTTCCTGGTTGTTTCAAAAAGAGGTGCAATTTGCCGAACTTACCACTACGCCGCTCACGGCAGAGAATGCTTCGCAGCTCAACGGCATGGCAAAGCGACTACTCCATTTTTCACCAGAGCCTCGAGTGGTCGAAAAAATCGTCGAGAGTGCCACTCTGTTGGGGCAGTATGACGAGGCGTTGTACTACTTGCAAAGGTTTAAGGCAGCCTTCCCGCAGGAACAGGTAGCTTGGGCGAGAGCGTCATCTCGCCATGAAACTCCATAACGTGTCGCTGAAGATTGAACGCACAACTGCTAACTTCCGTCGCGCTTGGCCATTTCTGCGTGTGGGCATAATCGCCCGGTCATTCAGCACCCTGTTGGATTCCCTTTCTAAGTGGCTAGGCTGGTCGTCTGAAATACGAATCTCTATAGATAGGATTCTTGTGAGTTTTTGGAAGAAGCGTTTCTGGCCGGGGTCGACTGCGCCTATTGGTTCAAATGCGTCAGTCAGTTGGTGGGTGCTCTTGACGTTGATTCTTATAGTGAATCTACCGAACATGCTGCCGTGGGAACGGGTGCAGTACCCTACTACTTACCACATTGATTTGGAAGAGCGATTGCGCAAGTGCTTGTGCTTGACGGCCTTGTATTTCAGCTTGTTCTCGAAGTTTTCGCGTTCCTGGCTGGTGTTGTGGGTTTCCTGCCTGTGGTGGATGCCCGTTTCACTGGCGGTTCGCTTTGTAAACATTACGCCTATCACTAGTTCATTGGTAGGGATCTTCCTAGAAAGCACGCCGCGTGAATTGATGGAGTTCTTTCTGACGTTGCCGTGGGCCTTCTATGCATTGTTTGTAGCCCTAAATGGCGTGTTCTATGCAGTCTATATTTGGCTAAGGCATCGCCCGCAATGCAGTTGGTCGACAAAGCAACGCTTGGTCTTCGGCGCTCCTGCTCTTGCGATGGCAATTTTTTTCAATGCAATCTCTTCGCCGGTGCCAGCGTTTGTTTTGACCGCGCGTGAATCTGGCTCTGGTGTTTCAGATCTGTTCCAGAGCGGACAATCTCAATCCGCCTCGGACTTGGCGTGGGCTTACCCCTACGAATTGGGATGGGCCTACAAACAGCATGCTGCTGAGCAGCGTGTTGTGCAAACTGCCATAGCAAAGATGAGCAGCAGTACGCAGGCTTTGCACTTCAAGCCCGGCACAACGGGGCCGGAGGTCGTGGTGTTGGTTTTGGGCGAGTCGTCAAGTCGGGAAGATTGGCAATTGTTCAGTCCTGCCTCCGCACCAACTACCCCTCGGTTACAGACTAGACTTTTGAAAGATCAAGGTCTGATTCCGTTTACGAATGTTGTGGCTCAGTCAAACGCTACCCGCTATGCAGTGCCCAGTATCCTGACGGATCAACCCTTGTATTGGCCTGATGGCAAGGCTAACCCCAACGCCACGTCTTCCATCATTCAGATCGCTCAGCGGTCGGGCTTTCGAACAGCTTGGCTCTCGAACCAAACCTCGGGTGGGAAATACGACGGCCCAGTGGCGATCTACGCAAAAGAAGCACAGAGAGTGGCATTTTTTAACCCTTCAACATTTGCCCGCCCTGGCTCCTATGATGATGTATTGCTGCCTGTGTTGCGCAGGCACTTGCAGCAGTCCTCCAAAGTTTTTGTAGTGCTCCACACCATGGGGAGTCATTTCCAGTTCGCGCACCGTTACCCAAAGGAATTCGACCGTTTTCAACCATCTCTACAACAGAGTGTCCTGCAGGAAGCGAACGCGGGTACCCCAGAAGCAATCCACAATGCCTATCGCAACAGCGTGCTCTACACCGATTTCGTGCTTGAGGAAGTGATTGGTTCCTTGGAGGCATTGGGGCGATCGGCAGTGCTTGTGTATGTCTCGGACCACGGGCAAGGTTTGTCAGCGCCGGACTGCAAGACAAACGCGCTCAATCGCACGATGGCGCGAGCCTATGAAGTACCGGCATTGGTGTGGCTCAGCGCCGAGTACCGTACCCAATATCCGGCAGTATTGCCACAGTTGGCCGCACATGTGAACCAACCTTACACCACCCAGGCGGTGTACAGAACTATGCTGGATTTAATGGAGGGCCTAGCCTCGGAAAATGCAATGCAGACCGGTAGCGCCCCGAGTTTCCTGAGCGCTCCAGTTTTAGCGCACCCTCAAATGGTCGTGTCACCCGATATGCTCTGGGTCGACTTTCAGATTGCAAAGCAAGCCGACCAATGCCGAATATCTGCCCCACGACATCTAGCGAAAGCCCTTTGAAACTATGAATCGACTCATCTCTCTTTTGCTGCTTTTGACGTTCTTTGCTTCTGGCAGCGCTGCCTTGGTGTATCAGTTGGTCTGGCAGCGCTATCTGTTCAACGGCCTCGGGGTGGACATTGATTCGGTCACGCTGATTGTCTCCACATTCATGCTGGGCATTGGTTTAGGAGGCGCCGCAGGCGGTTGGCTGGCCGACCATTACCCGCAACAAAGGGTGCAATGGTACGCGGCAGCGGAGCTAATGCTGAGCATCATTGGTGTCAGTAGTCCTTTGCTGCTGGGTTTTTTGCCGAGCCTGAATGCGTTGGGCTGGAGTTATTGGAGCATCTGTGCCGTGGCCATGATTTTGCTATTGGTGCCCACCTCGATCATGGGAACCACACTTCCACTTCTCACAGTGGAATTTGACGAAACCCGCGAAAATGTTGGTGTCTCGGTTGGGATGCTTTACTTTTTCAATACGCTTGGCGCAGCATTTGGCACATGGATGGTGGGAGCCGTGTTATTCATGCAGTATGGCCTGCGTATAAGCGCCTACAGCGCTGCTGCTACCAATTTGCTTTGCTGTGGCTGCGCGATCATTGCCTACTGGATTCAAAGGCGCAAAAAATCATTTCAGTTAGGGCGCATTTGATATGACAAATATTAGAGCCGCAAGATTCATCAGCTTTTGGACGGGCTTTTGTAGCCTATCGCTAGAAATTGCCTGGGTACGGTTGTACGGTTATGCAAACCAGAGCACGCCTCAGGCGTTTGGCTTCGTTTTGACGGTGTACCTGCTGGGCATTGCTGCTGGCGCACAATTGGGTAAGCGCATCTGCCGGTTGAATGATCACTCCGATATTGAGAGGCACAGTGTGGTCACGCTATGCATTTGCGCCGTGTTAGCCGTTTTGGCTCCGCAGGCGTATATGCTGTCCGGGGAATTTATTTTGAGCGATTTGTCCGCGCCGTTGGGTATGTTTGTGACGGCGGCGGGCTTGTCTGTGCTTTTCCCTATTACCCACCATTTAGGAACTCCGAAGGATTCTGCGTGGAGTGGGACGCAAAAAGGCAAACACTTTTCAAAGGTGTACTTACTCAATGTGATGGGCGCTGCCATTGGCCCCCTTGTTACGGGTTATATCTTGCTGGACATCTTTACCGTCTCACAGGTCTTCTTCTTATTGGGCTGCGTGCTGGTAGTTATTGCTGTTTTCTCCATCTGGCTTTACAAAATGACGTTCGGGCGAGCTTGGGCAGTCGGGGTGTTGATGACATGCATGGTCTTGTTGGCGATAGGGCGACAGAGCTTACAAGACCCGAATTCATTTGCCCGTGAATTTTCAAGTTTCGGACCAAAAAAAGTTCACGCGGTGCTAGAGAACCGACATGGGATCATTGCAATTTCAAAGGAAGATGTAGTTTTGACAAGGACGTCGCGTTTTGTGGATTTTGGCGTCTATGGTGGGAATGTGTACGACGGCAAAGTAAATGTTGATATAGAGCGCAACACCAACGGGCTTCAGCGTCCGATGGCAATGCATATATTGCAGCCCGGCGCAAAGCGAGCGCTTGTCATCGGTTTGTCAATCGGCTCTTGGTTGACGGTACTGGAGGGATTTCCTGGTATCAAGGATATAGATGTCATTGAAATCAACCCAGGCTACATGCAAATGGCACAAGCCTTTCCTCCCCAAGCGCGTGCGCTGCAAGATCCCCGAGTTAAATTACATGCGGATGATGCAAGGCGATGGCTGCAATTCCATTCGCAGGAGCGCTATGACATCATTTTGATGAACACCACTTGGCATTGGCGTTCCAATAGCAGCATGCTGCTATCACAGGAAATGATGCGACTATTGCAGCAACACTTGTCTCCCCAAGGCGTTTTGACTTTCAACGCCACGGGTTCGGTCGATGCGTTTTACACGGCGACGCAAGTGTTTCCGCAGGTGAGGCGGTATGAGAATTTTATTTATGCAGCAGACTGGAATTGTTTTCAGGCAGTCAGCGCACCCGTGACGTGGGAGAAGCTAAGAGATGTGACGATTGACGGTAAACCTGCTTTCAAGGCTGACTCGCTTCAAATCCAGAAGTTTGCAAGCACGCCGTTTGTGATGATTGAGGACGACCTCAAGAAACTAGGGCGAGTCCCCGAGATTATTACGGACGACAATATGCTTGTGGAGTACCGACGAGGTCGATATCGTAATTGAGGGGTTGTGTTCGTCGCAGTATGTTATGCGAGGCAAGCAACTTCAGTCAGCCACAAAACTCCCTGACTTGCCCCCATGTTTTTCCAACAGCTTGACCTCTGTGATGACCATGCCGCGGTCAACGGCCTTGCACATGTCGTAGATGGTGAGCAGGGCGACCTGCACGGCAGTCAGCGCTTCCATTTCCACGCCGGTGGAGCCGACGGTTTCCGCGGTGACATCGCACTGCACATGAGCGGACTGGGTTTCCGTGGCTTGAGCGATGGTGAACTCCACCGCCACACGGGTCAGGGCAATAGGATGGCACAGAGGGATGAGGTCGCTGGTCTTCTTGGCACCCTGGATCCCAGCAATGCGAGCTATGCCCAGCACATCGCCCTTCTTTGCGTTGCCCGATTCGATCAAGGCCAAGGTCGTGGGCAACATCTCTATGCGCCCGCTGGCCCTAGCGATCCTGTGGGTGGCTTGCTTGCCGGCCACATCGACCATGTGGGCTTGGCCCTGGGCATCAAAATGGGTAAGGTTCTGCACTTTGGAGTCTTCAAAATAGCGGGGATGGCCCAAACTGGGAGAGGGTGAACTTTACCTGTCCTTGACGCAGCAGGGAGTTTTCGCAAGTTAACCTTGAATATCCGAACGGACACGACAGCCAATTTCTGCGGCAGCCACCATGCCATTGGACCCATTTTGAAAAAACACCTTAAGAAAAATTATCCTCTAGCCCTCGCCGTTGTTGGACAGCTTGCTATCTATATTGCAGCAAGCGGGTTTGTCCCGGCGGTTTATGCGCAGACAAGCAGCGTAGCCACCACGCCCTCCACCACCGGCCTCCCCAACCTCGGCGATGGCACCGACATGACCCCCAGCGCCGAGCGCCGCCTGGGCGATCGTATCGCCCGCGAACTCTACCGCGACCCGGATTACCTGGACGACGCGGTGTTGATGGAGTACGTGCAGGGAATCTGGCAGCCACTTCTGGCGGCTGCCCGCCAGCGCGGCGAACTGTCGCCCGAACTGGACGAAGCCTATGCCTGGGAAATCCTGATGGGCAAGGACCGTTCGGTCAATGCCTTTGCGCTGCCCGGTGCGTACTTTGGCCTGCACCTTGGCTTGATGGGCATTGTGACCAGCCGAGACGAATTGGCTTCTGTGTTGGCCCACGAACTGAGCCACGTCACGCAGCGCCATATTTCCCGCATGATGACGCGCCAGAGCCAGCAGGCGCCGTGGTTGCTCGGTGCCATGATTCTGGGTGTACTAGCAGCCAGCAAGAGCCCCAACGCGGCCAATGCAGTCCTTGCGGGCAGCCAGGCGGTCAGCGCGCAGACCCAACTCAACTTTTCGCGTGACATGGAGCGCGAGGCTGATCGGGTGGGCTTTACCGTGTCTACCCAGGCAGGTTTTGCGCCCGAGGGCTTTGTCTCCATGTTCGCTAAGCTGCAACAATCGTCCCGGTTGAACGACGCGGGCAATTTCCCCTACCTGCGCAGCCACCCACTGAGCACCGAGCGCATGGCCGATATGCAGTCGCGTATCGAACTCCCAGACTCCGCAGCGCCGGCTCCTCGGACGGCGCGCAAAAACGTGCAGGAAGCTGACCACGCCATGGTGGCTGCCCGTGCGCGGGTATTGTCCAATTCCACCGTCGATGCCTTGCGCACGTGGTCGATTGATGCGGAGAGCGACAACTTGGCCAAGCTGTCTTCCGCCCAGCAGGCTGGCACCCTGTACGGCGCCACCCTTGCCGCGACTAAATTGCGAGACTACAAGGCCGCCCAGGCCTTGTGGTCGCGCCTGACCGACAGCGTGCGCAAGGATGCGGCCGCATCCCGCCTGGCCCGCTTGTTGGGCGTGGAACTCAAGTTGGCGCAAACCGATGGGGCTGGTGCCCTTCGCCTGCTCCAGAATACTGACAGCGCTTCGGCCAAAGCGATCACCAGCCGCGCCGAACTGTTCCTGATGGCGCAAGCCCAGTTGCAGCTGGGTACAGCTGCACTCCCCGCGGGAGGCAGCACCCGCCAGGTGAACAGCTTGGCAGCTACCTCCCAAAACCTGCAAACCTGGGTGGCCGACCACCCGCGCGATGCCCAGGCCTGGCAATTGCTGTCCAGCACGTATGCCGCAGAAGGCCGCACGCTAAGCTCCATTCGCGCCCAGGCGGAGATCAGTGTTGCCCAGCTGGACTACCCGGCCGCGCTGAGCCGCTTCAAGACTGCGCAGGAATGGGCCCGCAAGGGCGGCGAAGGAACCGACCACTTCGAGGCGTCCATCGTGGACACCCGCACCCGCCAGGTGGAGTCAATTGTTCGGGAACAGGCGCTGGAGCGCTGAGTCGATGACGATGCCCAGCAGCGTGTAGATCAGCGAGCCGATCAGCGCCGCCGCGAAGCCGCTCACGCTAAAGCCCGCCAGCAGGCTGGCCGCAGCCCAAAACATCAGCGCGTTAATGACAAACAGAAACAACCCCAGCGTCACCACGGTCACCGGCAGCGTCAAAATCACCAGGACGGGCCGCAGTACGGCGTTCAAAAGCCCAATGACCAGGGCTGCGATCAATGCAGAAGAATAGCTTTGGATCTGCACGCCGCTATACAGGTAGGCCACGGCCAGCAGAGAGGCTGCGCTGAGCAACCATTTTGCGATGAGTTTCATGGTTGCAAGAATAGCACTCGGCAACGACCGTCGGGCTATGATGCGCGTCCCTTGCCCCGATCCATTCCGAGCTGCGCCGCCTTGCCCCCCATCCACATCACCGACATCGAATCAGCCATTAACTTCTGGCGCGCCCGCGAGCCATCCCCCGACGGCGTGACGCTGCCGGCGCCGACGCGTGCGCTGGCGGAGGTGTATGCCTGCATGGTGTACGAGCGCCGTTCGGAGGTGGACGTGGTGGCATGCTCGGCGGCGGCTTACGCGGCGTGGTTGGCTTGGTACGACAGCACGCCGGATACGCCGTGTATCGCCATCTGCTCGACCAGCCAGGGAGACGAACTGTGCAAGGGTTGCGGCCGCACCTTCGAAGAAGTGCAGCTGTGGCCGGGCATGGACCCGGTGGAAAAGCGCGACACCTGGTACCGGATCACGGCCGAGGGCACGGCCTGGCGCTTCAACAAGTACGCCGAGCGGGCCTCGGAACGTCTCTGAGATTGCTACAAAATTAGTAGCTGCTTACGCCCATCCTGTGAGGGCTAGCGGCTATTTCCACCGTATGGGTTCGATATCCACCGTGGTTTTGTCGTCGCCCAGCGTCAGCACACCTTCCTGTACTGTGGCCTGCAATTGCATGCTGCGCTGGGCCAGTTGGGCCAGGGCTTGTGACGCGAGCGTGGGCACGCGCCAGACCTGCAGCCTGTCCAGCCGAGTCAGCTTGGTCTCAATGCCCTTCCACCAGATCTCGGCGGAGTGGGCAAAGCAGTACAGCAGCACCGCGTCTGCCTTGTTGCAGGCCTTGCTGATGGGTTTGTCCTCGGGCTGGCCCACCTCGATCCACAGGCGTTTGTGGCCGGTGAAGTCGGTCAGCGACACGTCCGGATCTTCCACGTCGGACAGGCCCGCCCCAAAGGCGAGCACGCCGTCGCCGTTGCATTCGCTTTGCAGCTTGTAGGCGTTGAAGGCCAGAGCGGCCAGGCGGATCATCATGCGCTCGTCGGTCTCGCTGGGGTGGCGGGCCAGCGTCAGCGCGTGGTCGGCGTAGTAGCTGTGTTCAATGTCAGCGATCTGCACATTGGCTTTATAGATGGTGGACTTGAGTGCCATGATTGCTTGCTATCAAAAACAAAGCGCCTCACGCCCTTTTTACGGGGGCTGGAGGCGCTTTTGGTCTAATGGGTTGGTCTCAGACGCGCTTTGCCAGTTCGGCAGCCATGCCGGTGTAGCTGCCGGGCGTCATCGCCAATAGCCGCTCTTTTTCCGCTTCGGGAATCGCCAGCCCGGCGATAAAGCCTTGCATCAACTCGCGGGTCATTGCCGCACCGCGGGTGAATTTCTTCAGCTGTTCGTACGGCTGGGGCAGACCAAAGCGGCGCATCACGGTCTGGATGGGCTCGGCCAGCACTTCCCACGACGCGTCCAGGTCGGCGGCGATGGCCTCTTCGTTGATTTCCAGCTTGTTCAGCCCGGTCAGCAGCGACTGGTAGGCCAGCACGGCATAACCGATGGCCACGCCCATGTTGCGCAGCACGGTGGAGTCCGTCAGGTCGCGCTGCCAGCGGCTGATGGGCAGCTTTTCGCTGAGGTGCTTAAGCAGCGCATTGGCCAGGCCCAGATTGCCTTCGGCGTTCTCGAAGTCGATGGGGTTGACCTTATGTGGCATCGTGCTGGATCCCACTTCGCCGTCCTTGAGCTTTTGCTTGAAGTAGCCTAGGCTCACATAGCCCCAGACGTCGCGCGCCCAGTCGATCAGGATGGTGTCGGCCCGCGCAACCGCGTCAAACAACTCGGCCATGTAGTCGTGCGGCTCGATCTGGATGCTGTAGGGCTGGAAGGTCAGGCCCAGTCCCAGCGGCTCGGGGGTTTCGATAACGCTGCGGCTAAAGGCCTCCCAGTCGAAATCGGGCCAGGCCGACAGGTGGGCGTTGTAGTTGCCCACCGCGCCATTCATCTTGGCCATGATCTTGATGGCTGCGATCTTGTCGCGCGCGGCGGCCAGGCGTACGACGACGTTGGCAACCTCTTTGCCCACGGTGGTGGGGCTGGCGGTCTGGCCGTGGGTTCGGCTGAGCATGGGCACGTCGGCAAAGCCGTGGGCCATGGCGCGCAGCTTGGCGATCACGGCGTCCAGCGCGGGCAGCAGCACCAGGTCGCGTGCGCCCTTGAGCTGCAGCGCGTGGCTGGTGTTGTTGATGTCCTCACTGGTGCACGCAAAGTGCACGAATTCCTGCGCGGAGACCAGCTCGGGCCGCGCCTCGAACTTGGACTTGATCCAGTACTCCACCGCCTTGACGTCGTGGTTGGTGGTCTTCTCGATCGCCTTGATGGCCTCGCCGTCGGTTTCCGAGAAATTCTTGACCAGGCCCAGCAAGTAAGTGCGCGCTCCTGGGGTCAGCGGCTTGAATTCGCTAAAGCCCGCATCGCTGAGTTTGATGAACCAGGCCACCTCCACCTGCACCCGGCGGTGCATATAGCCCTGTTCGCTCATCAGCGGGCGCAGTTGGGCAAGCTTGGCGGCATAGCGGCCGTCTAGTGGTGAAAGTGCGGAAATGGAGGAAAAAGTCATGGGCGAATTGTAGGTTGTACGCCACCATCCACCCCTAACTGCCGCTCTGGCGACCCCCGATGGATAGAATGAACACTCCTGAAACTGTAGAACACGCATGAAATTACTCGGATCCACCTCTAGCCCTTATGTTCGCAAAGTGCGCGTAGTCATGGCCGAGAAGAAACTGGACTATGCGTTTGTGCCCGAGGACGTCTGGAGCGCTAGCACCACGATCGCCGAGTCCAACCCGCTGGGAAAGGTGCCCTGCCTGATCATGGAGGGGGCTGAAGCCCTGTTCGATTCTCGCGTCATCGTTGAGTACCTGGATACGCTGTCGCCGGTCGGCAAGCTGATCCCGCCGGTGGGCCGTGAGCGCGCCGAGATCAAGACTTGGGAAGCCCTGGCTGACGGCCTGATGGACGCCTCCATTTTGGCGCGGCTCGAAGCCACCTGGACCGGCCGCACCAAGGCCCAACGCAGCCAGGTCTGGATCGACCGCCAACTGGCCAAGGTCACCGCCACTGTCAAGGCCATGAGCCAAGGTCTGGGCGACAAGCCCTTTTGCGGCGGCATCCACTTCAGCCTGGCCGACATTGCTGTTGGCTGCGCACTCGGTTACCTCGATTTCCGCTTCCCGCAGATCGACTGGCGCACCGACTACCCCAACCTGGTCCGCCTGCACGACAAGCTGATGCAGCGCCCCAGCTTCGCCGACACCATTCCCGCCTGAGCAGCCATGTTCGTCGAGGCGAACAATTTCCCGCCGGGCCGCCCCAAGGGAAATTAGCCCCCTCGGGGGGCAGCGACCCGCGCAGCGGTGGAGCGTGGGGGCGAAATACACATCGCTTTACATTATTGGACTTCCCAAAGTCTGTGCGGAGGAATACAGTGGCCCTCCTATGGCGACCTTTAAGACCAAGACCCAGTACAAGTGCCACGAATGTGGTGCCACCAGTTACCAGCAGGTGATCGACCGCGGGCCCAGTGGTGCCATGCAGGCCACTGGCAAATACCGCTGTGGCGGCTGCCGCAACATATTTGCCTCCATCCGCTCCTGGTGGGAACCGCGCCGAACGCCAGAATTCCAGCCCAGTGCGTTTCAACCCAGCGCCTTCCAGCCCAGTTCTTTCGCAGGTTAGGCGTCGGTCCGCTTTTTGCGCATCGGTGTCGGCCCTTGCCTGAGCCGGCTCAGGTGTTGGCGCGTTTCTTCAGCCAGCGCATCAGGCTGCCCACCAACGGCAGTTTTTCGTACAACTCCTGCGCGGCATCCCAATAATCCCGGTGCAAGGTCACCAGGCCGGCCTCTGAAAACACCAGGTGGGACGTGCCGTGTATGGTCTGCGCGGTGCCACGGTCAAAGCGCTTGAAGCGGAAGTGAAAATCCCACAGCAAAAAGCACTGGTTGTCCTGTACCACCTGCCCGGTCACGACAAAGCGGGGCTCTTCCAGCGCGACAAACATGTGGCGGAAGATGGCGTCGATAGCCGCCAGCTCTTGCACGTCGTTGAACGGGTCCACAAAGCGGGCGTTGGCGTCATATAGCGTGGCCAGTTGCCCCACGCTGTCGGGTGTCAACGATTCAAAAAACGTAACGATGGCAGCTACAGCGGACGGGGCGGAGTCATTCATGGTGCGATCCGGCGAACCAGTTGAAAAAACAGCCGGTTGGGCAGAATCCGCAGCGCCTTCAGCCACAGCGTGAACCGCTTGGGGAAATGGATCTCAAACGCGCCACCTGCCCAGCCCTTGAGAATGGCCTGCGCCGCCTGCTCGGGCGTCAGCAGCGCCGGCATCGTGAAATCGTTGCTGGCGGTCAGTGGCGTCTGCACAAAACCGGGGTTGATGATGGACACGCCCAGGCCCTTGCTGTGCAGGTCCAGGTACAGCGTCTCGGCCAGGTTGATCAGAGCCGCCTTGGTCGGGCCATAGGCCAGGCTATTGGGCAGGCCGCGGTAGCCGGCCACGCTGCCCACTAGGCTGATGTGGCCGATACCGCGCGCCAGCAGCGCCGGCAGCACGGCGTCCAGCAGGTACAGGGCACCGATGTAGTTGACCGCGTTGTGGCGCAGCATGTCGTCCACGTCCAGCGCATCGGCGCGCATGGCGTTGTAGTGGCCGGCGCAATACACCACGCAATCCAGCGGGCCCTGGGCCAGCAGCTGGGCCGTCCGCGCTTGTACCGCCTGGCGTTGGGTCACGTCCAGTGCCAGCGCGCGGCTGCCGGGGTGGGCGTCGACAAAGGCGGCCAGTGCCTCGGCCTTGCGTGCCGACACCACGACACGCGCCCCCAGCCCGTGCAGCGCCGCCGCCGTGGCTTGGCCTATGCCGCTGGACGCGCCGACAATCCACACGGTCTTGCCAGCCCAGTCCCCCTGGGGCGGGTTCAGCGGCGGCAGGAATGTGTTCAGCAGGGACATGGTTGAAAATTGCTCTGAATTTGATAGCTGGTTACGCACGCTGCGCGAGGGCTGCAGCCTTGTTTGGCTTAAGAATGTGTGCCCTAGCGCTTGGTGAAGGACAAGGTGACCTCACCGAGGCGCACGCCGAATTTGGACATCGTGGCCTTGTTCAGCAGGACCTTGTCAGTCACCAAATACATCCAGTCATCGAACTGGACTTCATAGACACTTTTGTCGACCGGCAGGCTCATTGTGTAGGTCCAGTGGAAGGCATTGCCTTGGCTTTCGCCCACCGCTTCACCCACCACGTCATCGGCGCGGCCAACAAAGCGGCCGTTGTCGGTCTTCTTCAGCCGCCAGATGCGGGTCTGCTTGCTACCGTCGGAGTAGCTGAAGTCTTCGTTCAGCACGCCATCGTCGCCGGTCCAGCTGCACTGCATCAGCACCGTGAAGCGCTTGACGACAGCACCCGAGCGGTCGGTGAAGACGCCATAGGCGTCCAGCGTGCCGTTGAAGTACTGCTGCAGGTCCAGCATGGGTTGCTGGTTGGCGTAGTGGTCGATGGACTGGGAGGCGCAACCGCCCAACAGCAGTGCAGAACCAGCGCCGGCCAGGGCCAGCATCAAGCGTCTTTTCATAGGGGTTTTCTCCGAAGGATGAGGGTGTACAACAGTGTGGCTGCCAGAAGTTTGAGCGCGCAGGGCAGCAGGCAGTACGCCATGCTCAGCACCTGCAAGGCCTGCGGGTCGCGCGTGCCGGGCACGTAGCCCAGCGCGCCCAGCACCGGCAGGGCCACACCGGCGGCCAGTGCCAGGTTCAGCTTGGTCGCAAAGTTCCACCAGCCAAAGTAGGCGCCCTCCGCATGGCCGCGGTCGCCGTTGTCGGCAATCGTGCCGGCCAACAGCGCCGCGGGCAGCGCCAGATCCGTGCCCAGCGCCACGCCGGACAGCGCGCACACCACCAGAAAACCGGCAAAATCTCCCGCGCCCAGGCCTAGCGCAAACACAAACACGGCAATCGCCAGCAGCATGCCCACGCCCCAGGTGCGCGCCAAGCCGATGCGTCCCACCAATTGCAGCCACAGCGGAATCGCCAACGCAGCGCAGACGAAATAGCTGCCCAGAAACAGTGGCTCCCAACTGGGTGGTGCCTGCAGTCGGTCCTGCACGAAGAACAGCAGTAGCGTGGCTGGCAAGGCGCTGGCAATGCCGTTGACGACAAACACCGCCAACAGCGCCCGGAACGCGGGGCGTCTCAGCGGCAAGGCCATGCTGGGGCGGGCGGCTGGCGCGGCGGCGGAAGCTATGGGCGTTAATGCAGGCGCCACGGCCCGGCCCCAGGCCAACCAAGCCAGCACCAACGCTATAAAAAGAAGAGCGGTAGTGCTAGGTAATCCGAGGGCTACAGGGCTAACCGACGCTACGACTACCCCCACCAGGCCCAGCCCCTCGCGCCATGCAACGATGCGGCTGCGCTGCACCTCATCGCCACCCAGGCGCGCGCCCCACGACTGGTGCAGCACACTCAGCGCGCTGTAGGCGGCATAGGTCAGCGCCAACGCCGCTGCCGCCCAGGCCAGCAGCGGATGCAGCCCCCGTACCGGAGGAAAAAACAGCGCCGCAAAACCCAGGCCCAGTGCTACCGCGGCCACGGCACCCCAACGCAACACCGCCACCGGCGAGCGGGCAAACAGCCCATCACTCCAGCGCCCCAGCAGCGGATCAATGATGGCGTCGAACAATCGAGCGGCCAGCAGTAACACGCCCAATGTGGCCAGCGGCACGCCAAATTCGCGTGCATAGTGGTTGGGCAACAGCACGTACAGCGGCAGCGCAACGAAAGCCAGCGGCAGGCCCATCAAGCCATAGCGCCAGCCCTGGCGCCAGGTGAAGGCCATGCCGGGCACGTGGGCCGTGGTCATGGCGCAGCTTTGCCCAGCAGCGCCGTGCGCAGACGGGGTTCGCTGGTGGTCTCTGCCAGCCAGATGCCAAAGAACAGGCGGCTGAATTCAGGGTCGGCCACCGTGCCGCGCGCCCCACCGTTGAACCAGAAACGCGCACCCACGCCGGGTTGGTGCAGTCCCGTGATGCGGTCACCGGCCTTGACGTCTGGGAAGCTCTGCTCCATTGCTGCGAGCCAGCGCTGCTCCTGTGCGGGTGTCAACGTGGCGCCCCGGCGCATCTCCACCAACGATCGCTGTGCAATCGCGTTGCCCTCCAGGCTCCGCAGGTAAGTCAACTGCAAGCCAAACGCCGACTGCGCATAGCGGCTGGCGCTGAAGCCGGGTGCCACCCACAGGGCTGCGTCGTAGACATTGAAGGTAAAGACCCGCAGGCGCGCAGCGCCGACCCACACCGCGCCGGGCAACTCCGCTGCCAGCTCGGGTGGCGGGTTGGTTGCGGGTGGCGCGGGTTCCTGCGCAGCCACCGGGGCAGGCAGAGTAAGCGCCAGCGTGCCCAGGCTGCCGGCTGCGCTGGCGAGGATCGCGGTGCGGCGGTTCATTGGCATGTTCAGCCCCCAGGCTTGCGCAATGTGTACTGCACCACGTCGATGTTGTCTTCCAGAAACGCCGCTTCGCAATAGGCCAGGTAAAACTCCCAGATGTGGAGGAAACGGGTGTCAAAGCCGATCTTGAGCACCTGGGCGCGCTGCACCATGAAGGCCTCGCGCCAGCGGTTCAGCGTCTCGGCATAGTCGTGGCCAAACGCCAATTCCTCCACTACTTCCAGGCCTGCGACCTGGGCCTGGCGGCGGAATTCGCGTGGGCAGGGTAGGCAGCCTCCGGGGAAAATGTATTGTTGTATGAAGTCGGTAGAGCCCACATAACGATCGAACAGTGCGTCGTCTATGACGATGCTTTGGATACAGGCGTAGCCGCCGGGTTTGAGCAGACGGGACACGGTGTCGAAGTAGGTAGGCCAGTATTCGCGGCCCACGGCTTCGACCATTTCGATGGAGCAGATGGCGTCAAACGGCGCATCGGTGATGTCGCGGTAATCCTGCAGCCGCAAGTCCGCCTGCTGGGTCTTGCCGACACGGTGCAGGCGCTCCTTGGCGGAGCTGAGTTGCTCGCTGCTCAAGGTGACACCGGTGACGTGAGCGCCGTATTCCACAGTCCCCATCTCGGCCAGCGCGCCCCAGCCGCAGCCGATTTCCAGCACCCGGTCAACCGGCTTCACGCGGGCCTGGTCCAGCGCGCGGCGCACCTTGGCGTTTTGGGCCTGCGCCATGGACTGTGTGAAGTCGCCGTTGAACAGTGCACTGGAGTAGTTCATCGTCTCGTCCAGCCACATGCGGTAGAAGGTATTGCCCAGGTCGTAGTGGGCGTGGATGTTCTTCTGGCTGTTGCTCTTGGTGTTGCGGTTCAGCAGGTGCTTGACGCGGTACAGCAGGCGCCCGGCCCAGGTGCCGTAGATGACGCTTTCGACCTCGGCGCGGTTCTGCACCAGCACGCGCAGCAGGTCCACCAGGTTCGGTGTGCTCCAGTCGCCAGCGATGAAGGATTCGGCAAAGCCTATGTCACCCGACTTCAGCGCCGCCGCGCAGACTTTCCAGTTGTGCAGGTTCAGTGTGGCGTGGGGCGCATCGTCACCCTTGCCAAAGCGCTGCATGCTGCCATCGGGAAACTGCAGCGTCAGCGTGCCATGGCGCAGATTTTGCAGCAGGCGCAACACGGTGCGGGCCGCCGGCGGTGTGCCCCTGGGGATGGTGGATGTGCTGGATGCTGTTGCGCTGTGGATGCTGTTCATGGTGGGACTCGGTCAGGGGTCAGCGGGTAGTAAAAGTGGTCGGTGGCAGCGGCTTGCCAAAGAACGGGGTTTTTTTGCACAGCAGCTTGAAGGCTTGCCAGTGGATGCGCAGCACCACGCCCACGGTCATCGCGGGGTAGCACCACAGCGCGCGGCGCACGGTTTGGCGGTTCAGCGGCTCCAACTTGCCGCTGACGCTGGTCTCTATCAACGGGCCGCTGGCGTCGTCAAAGTCGATGCGGGCCACGGTCTGGCTGCGGTCCGCCGTGAACATGAAACGGAAGCGGTAACCGCCCTCCACGGGCGCAAACGGCGACACGTGGAAAACCTTGGCCGCACGCAGTTCCACACCGAACTGCGGCTTGTCCAGCAGGTAGCAGTGGCGCTCGCCAAAAGTGTTGTTCACCTCCACGACGATGGCGCGCAGTCGGCCGTCCTTGCGGTGGCAATACCAGAAGCTGACGGGTTTGAACGTGTGGCCCAGCACGCGCGGGTAGCAGTGCAGCCAGACCTCACCATCGGCCGGGTCGGGGTGGGCGCCGCTGCGCGTACTGCCAATGCCCTCTGCCTCCAGCAGGGCATCCAGCCAGGCCAGCGCACCGCCTTGCTCCGGGCCACGGCCATCACCATGGTCGGCGTCATAAAAACTCAGAGGGGCAAAGCGGTTGCGGGCCAGCGCGCTGTCGTTGCTGTTGCCGTTGGTCTGCAGGCTGCGCATCGGCAGCATCAGGAAGTAGTTTCCGTAAACAAAGGCATTTCGCACCGGCGCCAGGCGTGTGTGGCGCACCTGCCCAAAGCCGATCTGGGGTATCGCCAGGGGCATTGCGGGGGCTGGTGCGGATGCGGGCATGGTGGGTGCGCTACAGCGTAAGGTTCAACGCGGCGTGCAGATGGTCTGCCACGGCCAGACCCGATTTCAGGCCGTCTTCATGGAAACCGTAGCCGGTCCAGGCGCCGCAGAAATAGGTGTTGTGCTGGCCCTGCAGCGCAGGTACTTGGCCCTGGGCGCGGATTGCGACCACATCGAACACCGGGTGGGCATAGTCAAAGCTGGCGTGCACGTGGGCGGGGTCTATCTCCGCAACTGGGTTCAGCGACACCACGACCGGCTGCGTGAACGGCACCGGCTGCAACATATTGATCAGGTAGTGCAGGCACACCTGTGCTGTATCGCGGCCGTTGGTTGCCGCGCGTTGGTAATTCCACGCCGCCCAGGCCCGGCGGGAGCGTGGCAGCACCGAGGCATCGGTGTGCAGCACCGCGCGGTTGGCTTGGTAGCGTATGGCGCCCAGCGTCTGCTGCTCGGCGGGGCTGGGGTCAGCCAGCAGCGCCAGTGACTGGTCCGAATGGCAGGCCAGCACGACCTTGTCAAAGCGCTCGGACTGGCCGTTGGCGTGGATGCTGACACCCTCTGCGTCGCGCGTGATGCGGTGCACCGGCGTGTTGAGGCGTTTGTCCGGGATCTGCGCCACGATCTTTTCGACGTATTGCCGCGCGCCGCCGGCCACGGTCCACCACTGCGGGCGGTTGCTGACCTGGATCAGGCCGTGGTTGTGGCAGAAGCGGATCATCGTGGCGACCGGGAACTGCAGCATCTGGTCGGTAGGGCAGCTCCAGATGCAGCCCAGCATCGGCAAAAAGTACCAGTCGCGGAATTCATCGGATAGGCGGTGCTGTTCCAGAAAGCCGGCCAGTGGCTGCATCAGCTCGGTCTCGGCATTGCGCAGCGCTATGTCGGTGCACAGTGTGTTGAAGCGCAGCACGTCGCGCAGCATGCGCAAAAAGCGCGGGCTGACGAGGTTGCGGCGCTGGGCAAACACGGTGTTCAGCGACGAGCCGCTCCACTCCAGTGGCGCTTGACCGTTCGCGCCGGGCACCTGCACCGAGAAAGACATGTCGGAGCGGGCTGTAGGCACCTGCAGGTCGGCAAACAGCTGGATCAGGCGCGGATACGTGCGTTCGTTAAACACCAGAAATCCCGTATCCACACCGAATGTGGTGGCACCGGTGGGTCCATCCAACGTCAGGTCGACAGTGTTTGTGTGTCCGCCAAAGTAGCTGCCGGCCTCAAACAGGCTGATTTCAGCCTGTCCGCGCAGCGCATGGGCTACACCCAAGGCTGAAATGCCGGAGCCGACGATGGCGATTTTCATGGATAAACCTAAATTTGAACTGATTGGTAATTTTATGACTGTATAGTAACTTATCGGCCAAAGAAGTTTTATCCACTTTCAAAGTAGGGATAAATACTAAATCAGGGATGAACGCCGCGGTGCAGGCGAGGCACCAAGAAACCGCTACCAGGGGCGGTCGGATGCGGGGGCTGCGGTCAGTGGGAGCAGGCGCTCCAAGTTGATCTGGACCTTGACATCGCGGTGCGCCACGCTGGCCACGATGCGGTAATCGCGCGTGCTGGTCTCACGTATCGTGGGCTCCAGCGTCGGCATGCCGCTACGGTTGACCAGCACGGCCACCCGCGGCGTGCTGGTGTTCTGGCCGCGCTTGATGACCACGGCCACCTCGTCGGTTGCCAGCCGAACAAAAGAGCCGGGCTGGTAGATGCCCACAGCCTTGATCAGTGCGGCGCCAGCGTCGTCGACCTGGCGGTTTTCGTCGAAGTAGCAGGCCTGCATGGCTGCGGCCGGCGAAACCGGCACCCGACCGGTTCGCGGTGCCAGCCGGGCGGCGAACATGTCGGCCCGCTGAATCAGCCGGGCCAACTGTTGCCCTGGTGCCCGCGATGGCAAGGGGCCCGGGACCTTGGTGTGGTGGTCGCGCACGGCATCCAGCCAGAGCGCATCGACCACGCCCATCTCTGTCAACATCTCGACCGATTTCTGGGCATGGACCTCAATCGCCCTGCGCTGCACCGGCGACGGCGCCTCCGATTGCCGGGTCAACTGGTCCTGCAACCCGGTCATGCTCAGGTTCATCGTCAGACACGCTTTGGACAGGGAGTCTTGCTGCTCTGGGGACCACTTCAACACCTCGCGCGCCGCCAGGCCGCACATGACAACGACCAGCATGGCGTGAGTGGCGCTGTACATACGGACCTCGGTGGCCGAGAGCTGCATCAGCGCAAACAGCGTGCCGTCCGGGTTATCGCGCGAGTGGCGGTTGAGCTGGTTGTTCAGCCGCTCCAGCTTTTCCATGAAGTGGGCCGTATGCGTGTCGCGCAGCAAGGCACTGGCCTGCACTTGCAGATCCAGCCAGTCCGGACGCTCATTTTCTTGCGCATGGCGGTTGTCCAACAGGTCGCCGGTGATCTTGGCGTCGGCAATCTCGCCCAGCGATTTGCCGGTGCGTACCAGGCTGTGCAGGCGCCCCACATAGGCCCGGTGGTGGGCCTCGGAGTCGGCGACGTCGATGTACAGGCCACCGCCACGTTGCGCAATTTCTGCCAGATCTTCCTTGGAGTCGATGACGAAGGAACGCTTGGCCAGCAAAACCCCGTTCCTGTCCATTAAAGGAAACGGCAGGGGTTGGTTGATGCGTATGGATTCAACGCTGACGGGAACAAGGTGCATGGGTACCAGGGAATTATGCATGCCTGATCGGCATAAGTGGCCTACTTCTTAAGCGCCCACCCCGCCTGCATGGCGCCTGATAACATGGCGCTATGCACGCCCCTGACACTGCCCCGGCCTTTCTGGCCAAGATCTGTTCGCGCGAAGACGTAGCCCAGCAACTGGCCCGTTTGCCCAAACCCTGGGTCTTCACCAATGGCGTGTTTGACGTTATTCACCGCGGCCATGTTGTCTACCTGGCACAGGCCCGTGCGCTGGGCGGCAGCCTGATCGTGGCGTTGAATACCGACGCCTCGGTGCGCCGGCTGGGCAAGGGTGATGACCGGCCGCTGAATGCCGAGGCGGACCGTGCCATCGTCATGGCCAGCCAGCAGGCGGTCAGCCTGGTAACCTGGTTTGACGAAGACACGCCAGTGGCGCTGGTTGGTGAGATCCGCCCCGACATCTTGGTCAAGGGCGGCGACTACGACATGGCCACGCTGCCCGAAACAGCGTTGGTGGAGTCCTGGGGCGGCCATGCGCTGGCCCTGCCCTTTGTAGCCGGCTATTCCACGACGGCGCTGGTCAAGAGAATCCGGTCGGCACGCTGAACCGCGCCTACCCCAGCCCGGCCACAGCGCCGGCACCGAATACGGCCGCCCACAGGGCCAAGCCGGCTGCGCGCTCACTTTTCACCTGGGATTGTTCCACCTGCGTGGGCTCTTCGTTGAGCCGGGCACGGTGCTGTATCTGTCGCAACGTGCGGTAGGCCTTTGCCGCGCCCGCACCCACACCGGGCGGCAACAGGCTGCAGGCCTCGGCCCGTAGCAACAGCGCGATATTGCCGACATTGGCCAGCAACTCCGGATGCCTGCAACCCTGCGACAGCACCAAAAACTGCACGGCGAACTCCACATCCACCATACCGCCCGGGCTGTGCTTGATGTCAAACTGATCACCCCGCACCGGGTGGCTCGCGCGCACCTTGGCGCGCATGCTGCCGATCTCGCCGCGCAGGCCCAAGCTGTCGCGCTGCGCACCAATTACCGCCTCACGCACCGAATCAAAGCCGGCTTGGAGCGCGGCATCGCCCAGCACGCAGCGCGCGCGGGTCATGGCCTGGTGCTCCCAGGTCCATGCGGTATTGCTGCCGCGTTGCTGTTGGTAGTTGGCATAGGCGGTAAAGCTCGTGACCAGCAGGCCCGAGTTGCCGTTGGGACGCAACGCAGTGTCGATCTCGTACAGGTCGCCCTCGCCCGTCTTCACGGTCAGCCAGTTGATCAGCTTGCGCACCAGCGCGCCATAGACCTCGCCAGCGCGTTCGTCCGCGTCGTCGTAGACGAACACAATGTCCAGGTCGCTGCCGTAACCCAACTCCTTGCCGCCAAGTTTGCCGTAGGCAATAATCCCGAATCGACAGTCGGCCTGGTGTCTGTTCTTCAGGCGGTCCCAGCACCAGCGGGTGGTGACGCGCAGCACGGCGTCGGCCAATGCGCTCAGGTCATCGGCCACTTCCTCCACGCCCAGACGGCCTTCGACGTCGCGGGCCAGGATGCGAAACACCTCGGCGTGGTGCGCGCGACGCAGCAGGTTGAGCAGGGTCTCGTCGTCGTCCTCACCCGTACCTTGCAAGGATGCGCGCCGCCGGTCCAGCTCCGCCTCAAATCCTTGTGGGTCAAAACGCTCTTCAAACATCGCGTTGCCAGCCAGTTCGTCGATAACGCCGGGATGCTTGAGCAGGTAGCGCGCCGGCCAGCGTGCCGCGCCCAGCATGTGCAGCAGGCGTTCATGCACATTGGGGCGCTCCAGCAGCAGGGCAAGATAACTTTCCCGGCGCAGCAGGGGTTCCATCCAGTCGGCCAGACGCACGGCGGCCTCTTCGGGCACCTTGCCTTCGGCCACCCATTGCGCCGTGCGCAACACCAGACGGGACAGGCGGACACGTGATTCCTCGCGCAGGGCAAGCACCCGAGGGTGTTCGCGCCAATGCGCAATGCGCGTCTTGAATTGCCCGCTGAGCTCGGCCAGCAGTTCATCGAAATCGCCACCACCGGTCGGGGCCGTTGCACCCCCGCAGCCGCGGCACTCTTTGTTGGCACCACCCAACAGCGCATCAAACTCCTGCGCGACCACCTCGCGGTGGTTATTGAGTTCATGTAAAAACGCGCAGCTGTTGGCAAAACCCAGCGTCTGCGCAATCCACTCCAGATCGGCATCGTTGGTGGGCAGGATATGGGTCTGCTGATCGTCCAGGTACTGGATGCGGTGTTCGACCTGGCGCAAAAAGGTATACGCACGGCCCAAGGCATCGGCAGCGGCTTGTGGCATCAGGCCTGCCGTTACCAGCCGTTGCAAGGCGCTCAGCGTCGGGCGGGTACGCAACTCGGGGAACTGGCCGCCACGCACCACCTGCAGCAACTGCACCGTGAATTCGATCTCGCGAATGCCGCCGCGCGACAGTTTGACGTCGTTGCTGCGTTCGGGCTTGCCGGCGCTGCGTTTGGTGGCGTGGTCACGGATATGGCGGTGCAGCACGCGCAAGGCGTCAAACACGTTGTAGTCCAGGTAGCGCCTAAATACAAAGGGCGACACCACCGCCCGCAGGCCCTGGGCGCAACTGGAGCGAACAGCCTGGCTGGGTGCCACGACCCGGCTCTTGAGCCATGCAAAGCGCTCCCACTCGCGCCCCTGCACATGGAAGTATTCCTCCAGCGCCCCGAGCGACACCACCGGTGGCCCCGAGTTGCCATTGGGGCGCAACGCCAGGTCGACGCGAAATACGAAGCCGTGCTCGGTTGTATCGCCCACCAGCGCGAAGATGGCGCGCACCATCTTGCCAAAGTACTCCTGGTTGGAAATACGGCCGCGGCCGTCCGCATTGCCAGCGGTCTCGCCATCCTGGTCATAGATGTAGATCAGGTCGATGTCGCTGGACACGTTGAGTTCGCGCGCACCCAGCTTGCCCATGCCGACGATGCACAGATCAGCCCGCGTGCCCTGCGCGGATAGCGGCGCACCGTGCATGGCGTCCAGCGTCTGGGTGCTGGCGCGGTAGGCGGTGTCCAGTGCAAATTCGGCCAGCGTCGTCATCACCGTAGTCACCGTGGCCAGGTCGGTCTCGCCGTTGCAATCCAGAAAAATCAGTCGCTCCAGTACCAGCTGGCGCACGGTGCGCAATGCTGTGCCCGTGTCCGCGCCGGCGGATTGCAGCCCGTCAAACAGTGCCTGCATCGTCTGCAGCGCGGGTGCACCGTCTGGCAATTGAGCCATTTGCGCGGCGTAGCGGCGGCGTATCCGTTGGGTAAAGCGGGAACCCTCTGCCCGATCGGATAGTCCATTGCGGGTCATAATTCCTGACATGGTGCTCCGACTGCGATGACTGAATTGAAGACACAATCCTCACCCGTCCTCAGGGTCGGTGCCTTCGTGGTGCGCGCAGCGTTTTGGGTGGTGGTTTCAGCGTGGGTGGCGTTGCTCATGGTCTGGGGTGCGCTGCATTTTGTGATTGTGCCGCGAATTGCGGAATTTCGCCCAACGCTGGAGCAACAGGCCTCTCGCATATTGGGGGTTACGGTGCGCATCGGTGGCATCGTGGCGCGCTCCAATGGATTGATCCCGTCACTGGAGCTGGACGATGTACGGCTGCTCGACAGCCAGGGCCGCGAGGCCCTTAAATTGCCGTCCGTATTGGCCGCGCTGTCCGCCCGTTCCCTGCTGGCTTTGAGTTTCGAGCAGCTGACGGTGGACAGCCCTGAATTGGATGTACGCCGCTCCAGCGATGGCCGTATCTGGGTGGCAGGCCTGCCCTTGCCCAAAGGCGACGGGGCCGACAGTGGCGGTGCGGACTGGGTGCTCTCCCAGCCCGAGCTGGTCATTCGCCATGGCAAAGTGAGCTGGACCGACGAAATGCGCAACGTACCCACGTTGGCCCTGACCGATGTGAATTGGGTGCTGCGCAACCAGCACCGCACCCACGCCATGCGCCTGGACGCCACACCGCCAGCCCATTGGGGCGAGCGGCTGAGCCTGATGGGCGTCTTCAAACAACCGCTGCTCACCCGCCGCGCCAGCGACTGGCAGGACTGGCAGGGCCAGGTCTACGCCCATTTCACGCAGGTGGATGTGGGCCAGCTGCGCCTGTATGCCAACCTGGGGGTGGACTTGGAGCAGGGTAAGGGTTCGCTGCGCGCCTGGGTCGACGTGGCGCGTGGCACGGTAACCGGCGCTACGGCGGACCTTGCGCTGGATGGCGTCAAGGTCACCCTGGGTCCCAAGCTGGACGCATTGGCCCTGCGCGGCATTACTGGTCGGCTGGGCGCCAAGGCCCTTGAGGGCGGCGTTGAGTTTTCGACCCAGGCCCTGCAATTCCAGACCGACGACGGCCTGCGCTGGCCCGGTGGCAATGTACGCGTGGCGCTTTTCGCCGGCGACAAAAACAAGCCACCGCGCGGCGAACTGGTCGCCGACCGGCTCGATCTGGCGGCCATGGCACAGATTGCCGATAGCCTGCCACTGAACGAGGCCTTGCGCAGGCAGATGGCGCAGTTGGCGCCCAAGGGCCTGGTTGAACAGGTGCTGGCCAGTTGGCAGGGACCCATTGGCGAACCCACCCGTTTTTCCGCAAAGGGTCGCGTCGTGCAGTTGGAGATCGCGTCCCTGTCCGGCGACACCGGTACGCGACCGGGTTTCTCGGGCGCGGACATTGATTTCGACCTCAACCAAGGCGGTGGCCGCGCTACGCTGGAGATCAAAAATGGCGCCCTCGACCTGCCGGGTGTGTTCGACCAGCCGGTGCTAGCTTTCAATGCGCTGGACGGCGAGGTGCAGTGGAAGCTGGACGCCGGCAACATCAGCCTGTCTATCCCGACGCTGCGCTTCAGCAATGCAGATGCACAGGGGGAACTGCAGCTCAAATGGCAAACAGCACCGACGGCAGCCACCACTGGCACCGCTGCACATGCTGCCAGCGCAGCGCAAGGTACGGCGCACGGCGCGGGCCGGTTCCCTGGCATCCTGGATTTGCAGGGCAACCTGAGCCGTGCCGATGGCACCAAGGTCCACCGCTACTTGCCACTGGGCATCCACCAGCCGGTGCGGGACTATGTACGCGAAGCCGTCACCAGCGGCACGGCCTCCAACGTCAAGTTCAAGGTCAAGGGCAATTTGCACGACTTCCCGTTCACGGCGGCAAAGCAGGGCGATTTCCGCATCTCCGCCGACATCCACAAAGCCACGTTTGCCTATGTGCCATCCTTTCTGCTGCCCAAGGACACGCCGCAGTGGCCGGCGCTGACCGACCTGTCGGGCGAACTCGTCATCGACCGAGCCGTGCTGCAGGTCAAGGGCGCCAGCAGCGGTGTGCAGGGTGTGCCAGGCCTGCACATCAGCAAGGCGGATGCGGTCGTGGACAGCCTGTACCAGGGCGCCACGGTATCGGTCACCGCCGAGGCCCAGGGTCCTCTGGGCGATGTGCTTAGCTTCGTCAACGCGTCGCCGCTGAATACGCTGATGGGCAAGGCGCTGGAGCGCGCCACGGCCAGCGGCCCGTCCGATTTCAAGTTCAAACTGGCGTTTCCGATTGCCGCGGTGGACAAGGCCACGGTACGTGGCGCCATTACGCTGGGCGGCAACGAGTTGCAGGTCACACCCGAGACGCCGCGCCTGTCGCGCGCGCGCGGCGTCATCAATTTTTCGGAGACCGGCTTCTCACTGACCGGCGCTCAGGCCAAGGCACTGGGCGGCGATGTGCGCTTAGAGGGCGGCATCAACAGCTCCAGTACGGCGCCGGGAAAAGTCCAGGGCCCCCAGCTGCTGCGCCTGCAGGGCACGGCCTCGTCCGACGGCCTTCGGCAGGCGCGTGAACTGGGCATTGCAGCCCGGCTGGCGCCGTACGCCAATGGCACGGCGGCTTATACCGCCACGCTGGGCATACGCGGTGGCATCCCCGAGCTGCAGATCAACAGCAATCTGGTCGGCATGGCCTTGACGCTGCCCGCACCATTCGCCAAAACGGCAGACGCCGCGCTGCCGCTGCGCGTCGAGACCTCGGCCGTGCGGGCGTCGCTAGTGGCGGGCAGTGACGGTGCTGTGCATGCCCAAGACCAGTTGCAGGTCGATGTTGGCAAGCTGGTCAACGTGGTCTTCGTGCGCGACGTGTCCGGGCCCGACGCCCGTGTGCTGCGCGGCTCGGTGGCCGTGGGGCTGGCATCCGATGAATCGGCGCCATTGCCCGCTGAAGGCGTGGCGGCCAACATCAACCTGGCCACGGTCGATGTCGACGCCTGGTCCGAGATTCTGTCGCGTGCTGCGGGTGCAGACTTGTCGGCCACCGCGGTCGCCAGCGCCACGGTCGGCACGACGGCCACCACCAGTAATAGTGTCCCGGCCAGCATGGGCTATTTGCCCAACAGCCTGGCCGTGCGCGCCCGCGAGCTCACCGTGGGTGGGCGCAAGCTCAACAATGTGGTGATCGGTGGCGGGCGCGACGGCCTAATGTGGCGTGCCAACATGGACGCTTCCGAGATCAATGGCTATGTGGAATACCGACAATCGTCCGGGTCCAACGCGGGTCGCCTGTATGCCCGGCTGTCCCGGCTGGCGGTGGCGCAGAGCACAGCGCAAGAGGTGGAGAACGCGCTGGACGAGCAACCCGCCAGTATTCCGGCGCTGGACATCGTGGTTGAAGATTTCGAACTGCGTGGCAAGAAGCTGGGCCGGGTCGAAATCGACGCGGTCAATGTCGGCGCCGGCGCGTCTGCGGTGGCGCGGGACCTGCCCCGCGAATGGCGGCTGAACCGTTTCAACATCAGCACGCCGGAGGCCACGCTGACCGCCTCGGGCAACTGGACCAATGTCAGTGCCCAGCCTGGGCCGGCGGCAGCCCGCAGCATCAAGGAGCGCAGGCGCACCGCGTTGAACTTCAAACTGGACATCAGCGACTCTGGCAGGCTGTTGACCCGCTTTGGCATGAAGGACGTCGTGAACAGGGGCAAGGGTCTTATCGAAGGCCAGGTCGCCTGGCTGGGCTCACCCATCACACTGGACTACCCCAGCCTGGGTGGCAATTTCAACATCAATGTAGAAAGCGGCCAGTTCCTCAAAACCGACCCCGGCATTGCCAAGCTGTTGGGCGTGCTGAGCCTGCAGTCGTTGCCGCGCCGCCTGACGCTGGATTTCCGCGATGTATTCAGCGACGGGTTTGCGTTCGACTCCTTCGGCGGCGATGTCAGCATCGTCCAGGGCATAGCGCACACCAACAACCTGAAGATGAAGGGCGTCAACGCCGTTGTGTTCATCGAGGGCAAGGCCGACATTGCCAAGGAAACCCAAAACCTCAAGGTCGTGGTGGTGCCCGAGATCAATGCCGGCAGCGCCTCCCTGGCCTATGCCGCGATCAACCCGGTCATTGGCCTGAGTACCTTTCTGGCCCAGCTGATCCTGCGCAAACCATTGATCGAGGCCGCGACCTTTGAGCTCCTTGTGGACGGCACCTGGCTTGACCCTCGCGTCACCAAGGTCGACCATAAAAACACCCCGTCGCCGGCCGCCAGTGCGCCGGCTGCTCCCTGATGTCTGGAGTCCCCGTATGAAGTTAGCCGCCATCCAGATGGTGTCCACCGGCGTGTTGGCCGAGAATCTGCAACAGGCCGGTGCCCTCTTGGAGCAGGCCGCACGTGAAGGCGCAGAGCTGGCCGTGCTGCCCGAATATTTTTGCCTGATCGGCCACCACGACAGTGACAAGCTGGCGATACAGGAGGCCTTTGGCACCGGCCCCATCCAGCGGTTTCTGGCCGACACGGCGCGCACGCTGGGCCTGTGGATAGTTGGCGGCACACTGCCGCTGTCAGCGTCCAGCCCCGAGCGGGTTTACAACAGCGCGTTGGTCTTCAACCCCCTGGGTGAGTGTGCGGCGCGCTACGACAAGATACACCTCTTTCGCTTCGACAACGGCGTCGAGTCGTATGACGAATCACGTGTGCTGGACCAGGGGGCGCAGCCGACCCGCTTTGCGCTGCCATCCAAAGACGGCCACCTGTGGCAGGTGGGTCTGAGCGTCTGCTACGACCTGCGCTTTGCCGAGCTGTACCGGGGCTATGCCCGCGATGGTGTGGACCTGCTCTTGGTGCCCAGCGCCTTCACCCACACCACCGGCCAGGCGCACTGGGAGGTGCTGCTGCGCGCCCGCGCCATCGAGAACCTGGCCTATGTGGGCGCTGCCGCCCAGGGCGGCGAACACCCCAACGGCCGGCGCACCTGGGGCCAGTCCATGCTGGTGGACCCGTGGGGCGAGATTTTGGCGCAGCGGGCGCATGGCCCAGGTGTGGTGTGTGCCGAGTTGAGCCCGCACACACTGCAGCAGCGCCGCGCCCAGCTACCGGCGTTGCAGCACCGGCTGCTGTAATGCTTCAACAGGCTCTGAAGATGCTATGAAAAACATAGCTGCTTACGCACAGCCCACGAGGGCTAGCGGTCAATTTTGCTTGGGGTCTTGGCGGCTGAAGGCTGCTGGGCCTGGTCTCCAGCGCCCGACTGTTGCGCGGGGTCGTCGCGGGTGTCGGCCGGCAGTTCGCCCCCCTTGCGCCCCGAAAACATGGTCCACCAGATGATCCCAACGAACAACAACCCTGCGCCCAGGGCTTCCAACAATAGCAATGTCATGGTGATGGTGCAGCGACTTTTAACCGCCGGGTGGTTGGCCGCTATTGTAGGAACTCTGGTCGCCTGCGGCAGCGTGCCGCTGTATGGGCCACCGCCGGCCGCTACGCGCACAGAGCCCACGCGCAGCCCGGTGCCGGCGGAGACAGCGCCCGGCACGCTGAACCAGCCCAAGGGCCGCTGGGTGCCGGTGCCGTGGACCGACCTGCCCGGCTTTGCCGACGACAACTTGTTTGAGGCCTGGAACGCCTGGCTCAAGAGCTGTGAGCGCCCCGGCGGAGCGTTTGGCCCGCTGTGCCCCGAGATCCGCCGCCTCAGCATTGGCAGCGCCGACGAGCAACGCGCTTGGATGCAAAACCGATTGCAGCCCATGCGCGTGGAAACGCAGCAGGGCGAAGCCACCGGCTTGCTGACCGCCTACTATGAACCCGTACTGGAGGCCAGCCGCCTGCCCAACGCCACTTTCTCGGTACCGCTGTACCAGCCCCCCGCCAGCCTGGCGCAGCGCAAGCCTTGGTATACGCGCCAAGAGATTGACACGTTGCCCGAGGCCCAGGCCGCACTGCAGGGCAGGGCTATTGCCTACCTGGCCGACCCGGTGGACGCGCTGGTGCTGCAGATACAAGGCTCCGGCCGCATCCGCATCACGCAGCCCGACGGCAGCGAGCGCTGGGTGCGCCTGGCCTATGCCGGCACTAACGACCAGCCCTACCGCAGCGTGGGCCGCTGGCTGCTGGACCAAAACCTGATCCGCGATGCATCCTGGCCCGGCATCAAAGCCTGGCTGATGCAGAACCCGCAGCGCCAGCAAGAACTGCTGTGGAGCAACCCGCGCGTGGTCTTCTTTCGCGAAGAGGCTATTGCCGCACGTGATTCCAGCGAGGGGCCGCGCGGCGCCCAGGGCGTGGCATTGACCCCTGGGCGCTCCATCGCGGTAGACCCGACCAGTATTCCGTATGGCACACCACTGTGGCTGGCGTCTAGTGGCCCACAGACTACGCTGCAAAAGTTGGTGCTGGCGCAGGACACCGGCAGTGCCATCACCGGCGCGGTGCGGGCCGATTATTTTGTTGGCTGGGGCCCCGAGGCGGGCGAACTCGCGGGGCGCCTGCGCCAGCCTTTGCAGTTGTGGGTTTTGTGGCCCAAATCGGCCAGATAACGCTACTATGATGACGTGACCGTTTCTGCCCTCTAACCACCACCGAACACTGGGGAACACGCCATGAGCACCATGCGGGATATTGATGAGCGGACCAATCTGGCTTCCAACAGCATGTTCGAGTTGCTGCTGTTCCGTCTAGGTCAGGCCCCCGGCACGGAGCGCCGCGAGCTGTTCGGCATCAACGTGTTCAAGGTGCGCGAGATACTGGTCATGCCCGAGATCACGTCCATGGTCAACATGCCGCCCACTGTTATGGGCGTGGCCAATATCCGCGGCCAGATGATCACCGTCATCAACCTGCCCAAGGTGGTGGGCTGCAACCCCACCAAGGGCCTGGGCATCCTGCTGGTCACCGAATTTGCGCGCACCACACAAGCCTTTGCCGTGGAAGAGGTCAACGAGATCGTGCGCCTGGAGTGGAAGCATGTGCTGTCGGCCGAGAGCAGTGGCGGCGGCCTGGTAACCAGCATTGCGCGGCTGGATGGCAATGCCGAAAACACCCGCCTGGCGCAGGTGTTGGACGTGGAGCAGATCCTGCGCGACGTGATGCCCAACGAGCACAGTTCAGATGTTGACGGTTCCAAGGTTGGTGCCGTCAAGCTGCCGCCCGGCACCGTGTTGCTGGCCGCAGACGACTCCCCCGTAGCCCGCCTGATGATTGAGCAGGGCCTCAAAGCCATGGGCGTGCCCTACGTGATGACCAAGACCGGCAAGGAAGCCTGGGACATGCTGGAGACCATGACCGCCAATGCCCAGGCCGAGGGCAAGACCATACAGGACAAGGTTTCGGTGGTGCTGACGGACCTGGAGATGCCGGTCATGGACGGCTTTACGCTGACCCGCAATATCAAGCAGGATGGGCGCTTCAAGGGCATCCCGGTCATCATCCATTCCTCATTGACCGGCTCGGCCAACGAGGGCCATGTGAAGAGTGTGGGTGCCGACGCCTATATTGCCAAGTTTGCGGCTGAAGAGCTGGGCAACACCATACGCACGGTGCTGGCGCGGTAGACAGCACCAGGCTGCGCCACCGCGCGGGTGGATGGCCGCCGAAAATTGCTATCAATTACATAGCTGGTTACGCTATATCCACGAGGGCTGGCGGCCAAAATGCCATTCCATCAGGTCTTCAAATGGTCCAGCGGCAGCGCGCTGCTGGCTTTGACCTCGCCCAGCGAGAAGCTGGTGTGCAGGTCCTTCACATGGGGCAGGTTGATCAGGCTCTCGCGTGCAAAGCGGGAGAAGCTGTCCAGATCCTGGCAAATCACCTGCAGCTCAAACGTGCCCGAGCCACTGATGTAGTGGCAGCTGACGATCTGCGGCAGTTTCTGTATCGCTTCTTCCAACGCGCGGGTTGAGTCCCCGGTATTGCGCTCGGCGTCTAGCCGCACAAAGGCCAGCACACCCAGGCCCAATTTCTGACGGTCCAGCTCGGCGCGGTACCCCTTGATAAAGCCAGCTTCCTCCAGCGCCCGCACGCGGCGCCAGCACGGCGCGGTGGACAGTCCGACGCGGCCGGCGAGTTCAGTGTTGCTCAGCCGGCCGTCGTTTTGCAGCGCGCCGAGGATTGCAAGGTCAAATTTGTCCAGTTGTTCCATATATTGGCATTTTGCAGCAATATTCTTTCTCAAGCCGGGTTTGTTTGGGCACAGAACGCAAAGACATACCAGCCCAATGTGCCTACACTGATCGTCCAACAAGAGAAGGCCTCGCGGACCAGTTTGAACTGTGCCAGCGAGTCCCCTTGCGCCAGCCACCACACCGCCAGCCCGGAGACAAACCGCCATGAACGCACCGCTACCCGAACACGTCCGCAAGGCCCTGGAAACCGTCACGCTAGACGACAAATATTCCCTGGATTACGGCCATGCCTTCATGAGTGGTGTGCAGGCCCTGGTCAAGCTGCCCATGCTGCAGCGTGTGCGCGACCTGGCAGTCGGCAAGAACACAGCCGGTTTCATCAGCGGCTACCGCGGTTCGCCACTGGGTACGTATGACCAGTCGCTGGTAAAGGCCGAGAAGTATCTGAAGGCGCACCATGTGGTGTTCCAGCCCGGCGTCAACGAAGAGCTGGCCGCCACCGCGCTGTGGGGCACACAGCAACTGGGCTTTGCACCCAAGGGCAGCAACAAGTACGACGGCGTGTTTGGCATCTGGTACGGCAAGGGCCCGGGTGTGGACCGTTGCTCTGATGTGTTCAAACACGCCAATATGGCGGGAACCACCGAGTGGGGTGGTGTGATTGCGGTGGCCGGTGATGACCATATTTCCAAAAGCTCCACCGCCGCGCACCAGAGCGACCACATCTTCAAGGCCTGCGGCACGCCGGTGTTTTTCCCCGCCAATGTGCAGGAGATTCTGGACCTGGGCATCCATGCTTTTGCGCTAAGCCGCTTCTCGGGCGTCTGGACCGGCATGAAGACCATCCAGGAGATTGTCGAATCCAGCGCCACGGCCATGATCGATCCGGACCGTGTGCAGATCAAGATTCCTACCGATTTCGTGATTCCCAACGGCGGCCTGCACATCCGCTGGCCCGACCATGCGCTGGAGCAGGAAGCCCGCCTGTTTGATTACAAGTGGTACGCCGCGCTGGCCTATATCCGCGCCAACCGCCTGAACTACAACGTCATTGAAGGACCGAACGACCGCTTTGGCCTGATCGCCAGCGGCAAGGCCTACAACGACACACGCCAGGCCCTGCTGGACCTGGGGCTGGACGACGCGACTTGCCGGCGCATCGGCATCCGCCTGCACAAGGTCGGCGTGGTGTGGCCGCTGGAAGCGCAGTTGACCCGCGAATTCGCCACCGGCCTGCAAGAGATTCTGGTCGTTGAGGAAAAACGCCAGGTCATCGAATACCAGTTGAAGGAAGGCCTGTACAACTGGCGCGCCGACGTGCGCCCCCGCGTGCTGGGCAAGTTCAACGAGATGGAGTCCGATGGCTCCGGTTTTGGCAGCGGTGGAGAGTGGGGCATGCCCAACCCCAGCGACAACACGTTGTTGCGTGCCAATGCCGATTTGTCGCCCGCCATCATCGCGCGCGCCATTGCCAAGCGCATCAAGATGATGGGTGTGGACGCCGACACTGCCGCCCGCATCGACGCACAACTCGCCATCCTGAGCGCCAAGGAAAGCGCCATGCATGTGCTGGAGGTGAACCGCGCCAAGGCCGACATCAAGCTGACCGACCGCCAGCCCTGGTTCTGCTCCGGCTGCCCGCACAACACCAGCACCCAGGTGCCGGAAGGCTCGCGCGCCATGGCAGGCATTGGCTGCCACTTCATGACGATATGGATGGACCGCGCCACCGTGGGCTTTACGCAAATGGGCGGCGAGGGCGTGCCATGGGTGGGCCAGCAGCCGTTCAGCCATGACCAGCACATGTTCGCCAACCTGGGTGATGGCACCTACTTCCACAGCGGGCTGCTGGCGGTGCGCCAGAGCATCGCCGCGGGTGTCAACATCACCTACAAGATTCTGTACAACGACGCGGTCGCCATGACCGGCGGCCAGCAGGTCGGTGAACGTGCCGAAGGCCATTCCGTGGTGCAGATTGCGCAGAGCATGCGGGCCGAAGGTGCCATCAAGATCGTGGTCGTGACTGACGAGCCCGAGAAGTACGACGGCGTCGAGTTGGCGCAGGGCGTAACCGTGCACCACCGCGACTTGCTGGACGACATCCAGAAAGAGTTCCGCGAGATCAAGGGCACAACCGTCATCATCTACGACCAGACCTGCGCCACCGAAAAACGCCGTCGCCGCAAGCGGGGCACGATGGTCGACCCGGCCAAGCGCGTGGTCATCAACGAGCTGGTGTGTGAAGGCTGTGGCGACTGTGGTGCCAAGAGCAATTGCGTCAGTGTGGAGCCACTGGAAACCGAGTTTGGTCGCAAGCGCCAGATCAACCAGAGCACCTGCAACAAGGACATCAGCTGCGTCAAGGGCTTCTGCCCCAGCTTCATCACCGTCGAGGGCGGCAGCCTGCGCAAGAAGTCCAAGAGCAAGTCTGCGGTTGCGACCGATGTGGCCACTTTGCCGGTGCCGCGCATTCCCCAACTGAGCGCTGCCATGCATGCAGCAGATGGCAGCGCCAGCGGCGGTGCCTGGGGCATCATCGTGGCCGGCGTCGGTGGTACCGGCGTCATCACCATCGGCCAACTGCTGGGCGTGGCCGCGCATCTGGAAGGCAAGGGTATCGTCACGCAGGACGCCGGTGGTCTGGCCCAGAAGGGCGGTGCCACCTGGAGCCATGTGCTGATCGCTGCCTCGCAAGACGACATCCGCACCACGCGTGTCAGCATGGCATCGGCCGATCTGGTCATTGGCTGTGATCCCATCGTCGTGGCCGGCAAGGAAACCACGATGCGCATGCGCCAGGGCCGCACCCACGTGGCGCTGAATTCGCACAGCGCACCGACCGCGGCCTTCGTCAACAACCCCAACTGGGCCAACCCCGGGCAGGACTGCCTGGCGGAGATCGCCAATGCCGTGGGCGAAGAAGGTGTCGGCGCGTTTGATGCCGACGCCATGGCCACCCATTTCCTGGGCGACAGCATTTACACCAACCCCATCATGCTGGGCTACGCCTGGCAAAAGGGCTGGATCCCGCTGGAACATGCCTCGTTGATGCGGGCGATCGAACTCAATGGCGTGGCCATCGAGAACAACAAGACCGCCTTCGCCTGGGGCCGTCAGGCCGCGCTGGATTGGCCGGCCGTGCAAAAGCTGCTGAACCCGGGTCAGGTCATCGCCTTCACGCCGCGGACCGCACAGTCGGTGGACGAGCTGGTGGCCAAGCGGGTCGAGTTCTTGACCGGGTACCAGAACGCGGCCTACGCGGCCAGCTATGCCAGCTTTGTCGATACCGTGCGTAAAGCCGAATCAGCCATTGCGCCCGCGTCAGACGCAGCCAAGCGCGAAGCCCTGCCGCTGACGCAGGCCGTGGCCCGCTATTTGTTCAAGGTCATGGCCTACAAGGACGAGTACGAAGTAGCGCGCCTGCACACCGATAAAACCTTCCTGGCCAAGGTGAACGCCCAGTTTGAAGGCGACTTCAAGCTGAATTACCACTTGGCACCGCCGCTGTTGGCCAAGACAAACGCAGCCGGTGAACTGCAAAAGCGCAGCTACGGCCAATGGATGCAAAGCGCGTTTCGTCTGCTGGCGCCGCTGAAGGTGTTGCGCGGTGGTCCGCTGGACATCTTTGGCTACACCGAAGAACGCCGTCACGAGCGCGCGCTGGTGCAGGAGTACAAGGATGCGGTGCAGGGCCTGTTGCCGAAGCTCAGCGCTGATAACCGGGACGCGGCGGTGGCCTTCGCCCGCCTGCCGGAGCAGATCCGCGGCTATGGCCACGTGAAAGCCCGCCATCTGGCGGCTGCGCGTCAGCAGTGGTCGGTGTTATTGGAGCGGTTTCACCGGCCCGCTTGAATGGTGTGGGGATTAGTTGTGGCCCAAAAAGGCAGCATTTGACCCCGCCCGACTACAATCAAGGGTTGTCCATACATTTGGTTGCCACCTCTTTTGGGGTAGCCCGCTTTTTCTTGTCTCTTGTTTTGTGGAGTTAGCCTGTGTTTATTTCCTCTGCTTTTGCCCAAACTGCTCCCGCTGCTGCTGCCGGGGGTGACATGCAGTCGTCGCTGATGGGCATGCTGCCGCTGGTTTTGATGTTTGTGGTCCTTTACTTTGTGATGATCCGCCCCCAGATGAAGAAGCAGAAGGAACACCGCGCGATGATCGAGGCGGTTGCCAAGGGTGACGAAGTGGTGACTGCCGGTGGCGTGTTGGGCAAGATCAGCAAGATTGGCGACAACTACTTGGGGCTGGAAGTGGCCAGCGGCGTAGAAATCCAGATCCAGCGCAGCGCGGTGGTCCAGGTTCTGCCCAAGGGCTCTATCAAGTAAGTGTTAGCTTTCGAAGCTTTTCTCTATCTACTATTTACCTCTCTAGACTGACGCGCGATCATGAACCGTTACCCGGTGTGGAAATACGCGATCATTGTGATCGCACTGTTGGTGGGCGGCCTGTTTGCGCTGCCAAATGTGTTTGGTGAGTCCCCGGCCGTCCAGGTGTCGGCTGCCAAGGCGTCGACCAAGCTTGATGCGGTGGTATTGACCCGTATCGAAGAGGCGTTGAAGACGGCTGGCATTGCCGCTGAGGTGGTGACTCTGGAGGGCGCGTCCATCCGGGCGCGCTTCCCAAGCACTGATGTGCAACTCAAGGCCAAAGACGCCATCCAAAAGGCGCTGAACCCGGTGGGTTCAGATCCTGTTTACGTCGTAGCCTTAAATTTGTTGTCGAGGTCCCCGGCATGGTTGACATCGTTGCACGCATCGCCCATGTATTTGGGGCTGGATTTGCGGGGCGGCGTGCACTTCATGCTCCAAGTTGACATGCCGGCGGCACTGTCCAAGCGGGCCGAGTCCCTGGCAGGTGATATTCGCACCACATTTCGCGAAAAGAACGTGCGGCATGGAGGTATCAGCCGTAACGGGCAAACCATAGAGATACGTTTCCGTGACACGGCAACCGCAGAGACGGCCCGGCGCATCATCCAGGACCAGTTCAAGGATCTGACGACGGTTGAGACCACGGAAGGTACCGATGTGAAGATGGTCGCCAGTATTCAACTCGTGGCGGCGCGTGAGGTGCAGGAGCAGGCGCTGAAACAAAACATCACCACGCTGCACAACCGTATCAATGAACTGGGCGTTGCCGAGCCAGTCATCCAGCAGCAGGGGCTGGACCGCATTGTTGTGCAGCTGCCGGGCGTGCAAGATACTGCCAAGGCAAAGGACATCCTGGGCCGCACCGCTACTTTAGAAGTGCGCATGGTGGATGAAAGCAGTGAAGCCCAGACAGGGATCGTGCCTTTTGGCAGCGAGAAATACCTGGAGCGCGACGGCAAGCCAGTGGTCGTCAAGAAGCAAGTCATCCTTACGGGTGACAGGCTCAACGGCGCGAAGTCCACGTTTGACCAGAACCAGCGACCTGCCGTCAGCATTGATCTCGATAGCGTAGGTGGACGCGTCATGCGAGACCTGACGCGCCAGAACGTTGGCAAGCTGATGGCGATTATTCTGTTTGAGCGGGGCAAGGGCGAGGCGATTTCGGTGGCGCGTATTCAGGGCGAATTTGGCAGCAGCTTCCAAATCACCGGAAACTTCACGTCAGAAGAAACAAACTCGCTATCGTTACTGTTGCGTGCGGGCGCCTTAGCCGCTCCCATGGAAATTATTGAAGAGCGCACGATTGGCCCAAGCCTCGGCGCAGAAAATATCGCCAAAGGCTTCAACAGTGTGACCTGGGGCTTTGCTGCGGTGGCTGTATTCATGTGCATCTATTACATGCTGTTTGGCGTGATCTCCAGCGTTGCGTTGGCCCTCAACCTGTTGCTGCTGGTGGCCGTGCTGTCGATGTTGCAGGCTACGTTGACATTACCCGGTATGGCCGCGATGGCGCTGGTGTTGGGTATGGCGATTGACGCCAACGTGCTGATTAACGAGCGGGTGCGCGAGGAATTGCGGGGCGGCGCCTCGCCGCAGGCGGCCATCCACGCCGGTTATGACCGCGCCTGGGCGACCATCATCGACTCCAACGTCACGACGCTGATCGCGGGCGTGGCCCTGTTGACGTTTGGCTCCGGCCCGGTACGAGGCTTCGCGGTGGTGCACTGCCTGGGTATCCTGACCAGCATGTTCTCGGGGGTCTTCTTCTCCCGGGGCGTGGTAAATTTGTGGTACGGTCGGCAGAAGAAATTAAAAAATGTGTCCATTGGGACGGTTTGGCGGCCTGATTCCGGCAATCAGGTCACGACAAACTAAAGGGATTCGGTAGCATGGAATTTTTCAAAATCCGCCGCGACATTCCGTTCATGCGGAATGCGCTGGTGTTTAACCTGGTCTCGCTGATTACTTTTTTGGCGGCCGTCTTCTTCCTTTTTTCGCGCGGTTTGCATTTGTCGGTGGAATTCACCGGCGGTACGCTGATGGAAGTCAGCTATTCGCAGGCCGTGGACATCAATGCCGTTCGCGACAAGGTTGCAGCCCTGGGTATCCAGGACGTTCAAGTCCAGAACTTTGGCACCGCGCAAGATATCCTGATCCGTATGCCAGTGCAAAAGGGCAGTACTTCGGGGGCGCAAAGCGAACGGGTGCTGGAATCCCTGAAGGCGGCCGATGCCAGCGCGACATTGCGCCGCACCGAGTTCGTGGGGCCGCAAGTCGGCGGTGAACTGGCGGCCGATGGCCTCAAGGCGCTGGCCTTCGTGATCGCCGGCATCATGCTGTACTTGGCCATCCGCTTTGAGTGGAAGTTTGCCGTGGCAGCCATCATTGCCAACTTGCACGATGTGATCATCATTCTGGGATTTTTCGCTTTCTTCCAGTGGGAGTTTTCGCTGCCGGTTCTGGCTGCGGTACTTGCCGTGCTGGGGTACTCGGTCAACGAGTCGGTTGTGATCTTTGACCGAATCCGCGAGAATTTCCGTCGCTTCCGAAAGATGAACACCCAGCAGGTCATCGACAACGCGATCACGTCGACCATCAGCCGCACCATCATCACGCACGGTTGTACGCAGCTGATGGTGCTGTCTATGCTCCTGTTTGGCGGCGCCACGCTGCACTACTTTGCGCTGGCGCTGACCATTGGCATCTTGTTCGGCATCTATTCCTCGGTATTCGTTGCCGCCGCTATTGCCATGTGGCTGGGCATCCAGCGTGAAGACCTGATCAAGGCTCCGATCAAGAAAGAAGGAGATCCTGCGGACCCTAATGCGGGCGCTACGGTCTGAGCATTTGCTGATTTATGGCCATCGCACCCCGTTCGTCCAACCTCTCCCCCCGGCAGCAGTTCGCCCGGGCGTTGCGTGAGCGTTTTCTGGGCGAAGCCGGTCAGGCCATGACCGAAATTGGTGGTGCTGTGCTTGAGCAGATCACCACCCTGATGGATGCTCCGTCCAACGCGCGCGAGAGCCAGGAGCGTCGCGACGTCTGGATGGCCTACAAGACCTGCAGGCCCTTGTGGCTGGAAGGTACGATGAAGGTCTGGCGCGAGGGCCTGGACCCTCCCGGAAAGAAGAAATCCGCCAGCTCCGAGGTCATGGGCCTGCAACTGGTGGGCACCGAGGTTGTAGAGAACAAGATCCTGGCGTCGCGCATGGTCATGGCCGTCATGGAGAAGGTCAGCTCCCAGCTGGAAGACCTGAAGCTGCGCATGCAGTACCTGGAAGACACCGAAGAATTAGCCACCAATGACGTGCTGCGGCCGGAAGTCCTGGTGCTCTTGATGGTCGAGCAGTGGGCCAACGCGGGCATGCCCGGCGACTCTTGGGCCATGGTCAATGAAGTGGTGCAGAAGTTGCTGATCGAGCGACTCACTGCCGCCTATGCCAGTGCCAATGATCTGTTGATCAAAAAGGGCGTGATGCCCACGATCGAGCTCAAGGACCGCGTCAAGGGTCCTTCCCGCGGAGCGGGTGCGCGTCAGCCGGCGCGTTCACAACCCCCTGCTGTGCAGGGCAAGCCGCAAGCGCCAGCTGAAGGTAGCGGAAACAGCGGCCAAGGGGATTTTGGGCAGGGCGGCAACTATGGCGGGGGTTACCCCCAAAGTGGTGGCTACGGACAGGGAGGCCCGTCCGGGCAATCCTCGGGCTCGCAGGGCGGCAACCAGGGTCATGCTGGTCGCCGTCCCGATGCCGATGGCGCTGGACAGCAGCAGCGATCGGGCGGTGGATTTTTTGGTGGGCGACTCGGTTGGGGCGCCCGCACACCCGACAACGGTGCGGGAGGTGTGGAGCCGACCTCCGGTCCTGGCCCGTCGTCTTCGTCTTCCCCCACCCCATTCTGGAAGCAGTCGTCCGGCATGCAGAACAGCATGGGTCAGGGGCATTCTGCGGCGGATGAAACGCGCATGATGACGGCCAATTCGCCGATGGCGCGGGCCCGCAACCGAGCCCAGGGGGTGATTGGCCAGATCCGGCGTCTGTTCGTCAGCCAAGCTGGCGGCGACTTTACCGGTACCGCCCACCACCATGCACCGGCGCCCGCGTTGGCTGCGGCCCTGGTGCCAAGGCAGCCCGGCCAAGCCGGTGGCTATGCGGCGGGCGGCACACTATATGAAGATTACAGTCCGGCAGGTGTGGCCCGTGTCGCGGATGACCTGCGGGAAAAAACGGTTGAGCTGAAAAAGAAGGCCGAGACCAAGGGCGAAAAGGCGACGATTGAGATCGTGGCATTGATGTTCCAGGCCATTTTGGCCGAAGAGCGTATCCCACCGGGTATCCGGGTCTGGTTTGCCCGGCTGCAGATGCCCGTGTTGCGCATGGCGCTGGAAGACCCCGACTTTCTGGGCACCACGTCGCACCCGGCCCGTCTGCTGATCGACCGCATGGGTTCGGTGGTGATGGGCTTTGATTCGGCAGGGGTCCAGGGCAATGCCATGGAGCTTGAAGTCAAGCGCATCGTCCAGGTCATCGAGCAATACCCGGAGACCGGTAAGAAGGTCTACCAGGTGGTTTATGAGGAATTCCAGAAATTCCTGTCTAAGTTCTTGACCGAAAAAGGCACCACACAGAAGGTAGTCAGCGTGGCGCAGCAGGTGGAACAAAAAGAAACCCTGGCCATTCAGTACACGATTGAGATGCGCAACATGCTCAAGGACATACCAGTGCGCGACGAGATTCGTGAGTACCTGTTCAAGGTCTGGGCTGAGGTGCTAGCAGTGGCCGCTGTGCGCAAGGGACCTCAGCACAAGGACACCCTGCTACTCAAGAAATCGGCCACCGATCTGGTATGGGCTGCCAGTGCCAAGCCCAACCGCGCAGACCGTGCACGCGTAATCCAGGACCTGCCGAATTTGCTGTTGCGCCTGCGCTCCGGCATGACGCTGCTGGCCATGGCACCGTCCGAGCAGGATGTTCACATCAAGACCGTCAGCGACACGCTGGCCGATGCCTTCCTGTCCAAGACGCAGGCCATTCCCCAGGCCAAGATCGATGCCATGGCCAACCGGCTGGGCAATCTGGAAGACTTTGTGTCGGAGGACGGGCTGGGTGACTTACCGCTGGACGCCGAAAGCATAGAGATGATGCTAGGCATTGATGCATCGGCCATCGAAGTTGTGGGCAATGGTGGCTCCAAGCCCAGCGCTGCCATGCTGGCCTGGGCACAGGAACTGCAGTTGGGCTCTTGGTACACGCTGGACCACAACAACCAGATCACCCAGGTGCAATTTGCATGGCGCAGTGACCGCAAGCACCTGAACTTGTTTGCGTCCAGTTCGGGCAAAAGCTATTTGATACAGGGCGGCCGCCTGGCCGCCTACCTGCAGGCCGGTCTGTTGTTGCCGCAGGAAGAGGAAACGTTGACGGTACGCGCCACGCGCGACGCCTTGTCCAAGATCGAAGCGAACCCTGAGCGGCTGATGGCTTGACGTCCGAAAGCGTGGTTAGAGGGAACAACTCGCCGCCCGGCTGCCCCAAGGCGAGTTAGCCCCCTCAGGGGGCAGCGACCCGCGCAGCGGCAGAGCGTGGGGGCAACAGAATTTAGTGCGCTACGCGCAACGCATTCCCGTCGTCGCATAGCTCATCCAGCACCAGCGCATCGGGTTCCTGCCCAAAACTCCAGTACACCATCAGGATGATGATCTTTAGGTCATCCAGTGCCACCGGCACACCCGGGGCTGCCATGGCCCGTTCGATAACCACTTCCCGCATAGACGCGGGCAGCACGCCGGCGGATTCCAGAAAACTGATAAACCCCAGGCATTCGGAACCCAGGTGAATTTGCTCTGCCGCCGGGTAGATGCGCACGCTGGTCGAGCAGGGCTCGCGCAGCCAAGGCTCGGGCGTTGGCATTTGTGGGGTCTCGCCAACGAACCCGTTGGAGCCCCGCGCAGCGGTGTTAAGGCCGTTGAGCCAGTTCAGCGCGTCCGAAATTTCTTCCGAATCAAACCCTACCGCGTTGAGCTTGCGCTCCAGGTGGGCTGGTTCGGGGCAGCTGTCACCTGCGTAGTAGTTTTCATAAACGAAGACAAGTACTTCAAACATGGTCCCAATATAGCGCAGAAAATCGCGACAGTCTGTGCGGATCGGACTTTCCCTGCTTTTTCGCGTTTAGGGGTGCGATGGGCCGCAGGAGGCTTAGGTGCAGGGATTCAGGCCAGAGCGCTACGCTGAAACAGTCCACCGGGCAGCCGGGCTACCAGGCCGTGGATTTCCAGCTCCATCAGCCGAGCCTGCAGGCGCGGCGTGTCCAGTCCGGTGCGGGCCAGCAGCGCGTCAAGCCCTATCGGATCGAATCCCAGAGCGTCCAGCAAGGGGTCGTCGGTGGCGTCCTCCCCGCCGTGCATAGCTGCAGAGCTGTCTACCGCTGCGTTCGAATCGGCGCGGCGCGGCGTTGCGGCCGGCATCTCTTCCAGCACGTCCTGCGCGCTTTCCACTAGCTTGGCGCCCTGCTTGATCAGCGCGTGGCACCCGCGTGCCTGTGTGGAGTGGATCGAGCCGGGTATGGCAAACACCTCCTTGCCCTGCTCGGAAGCCAGTCGTGCGGTGATCAGCGAACCCGACTGCAGCGCCGCCTCCACAACCAACGTACCGCTGGACAGGCCAGCGATGATGCGGTTGCGCCGCGGAAAATTGGCCGACAGGGGTGGTGTACCCAAGGGGTATTCGCTGAGCATGACACCGCGCTGGGCGATGCGGTGTGCAAGGTCCCGGTGTTGGCGGGGGTAGACCCGGTCCAGCCCGGTGCCCACTACGGCGATGGTTGCAAGTTGCTCTTCAGGCGCACCGGCAAGGGCGCCTTCGTGTGCAGCACCGTCAACGCCCAAAGCCAGACCCGACACGATCGTCAAACCGGCTTGCGCTAGCGCCTGCGAAAACTGGCGGGCATTGGTTGCGCCCTGCGGCGTTGGGTTGCGGCTGCCCACGACCGCCAGGCTGTGCGCCATGCTGCTTGCCAGACCGCCACGGTCCCACACGCCCGGCGACCCCATCGCGTATAGCAACAGCGGTGGATCTTCCATATTCAGCAGCGATTGGGGATAAGCGGCATCACCCAGGGCGAGCACCCGGTGTGCGTCCGGCTTGGCACCCAGCCAGGTCCATGTGGTATCCAGCAACTCCGACCATTCGGCGGGTGTCTGCTTCAACGCGGTGCTTTGTCCTGCACTTACGACTTGCTCCAGTGCCGAAATGGACGCATCGAAGATGTGTTGGGGTAAGCCGAAGGCGGTCAGCAGCTTGCGCGCACTGGCATTGCCCACGCCAGGTGTCAGTTGCAGCCGCAGCCAAGCGGCGAGTTCGGCGTGTTCCATTACAGGGCTGCAGACCAGGCGGACACCGTGTCCAGTGCCGCGCCTGTTCAAGCTGTTTGGTCAGTTGTTACTGTTGCGGGGGTTGACCAGGCGGTCACCCACCCGCACGCCGTCGGTGATTTCCAAAATCAGTGCGTACGAGAGGCGCTCGAACGTGCGGAACACCATCAGCAAGCCGTTGCGTTCGTCGGGCAACTTCATCGGTGTGCGGTTGCCATCCGTCTTGTCGACGAGGCGAGCGCCGTCTTTCAGTATGGCCAGCACGGTGCCGGTGTCCATGCCATCCGCCGTGCCCTTGTTGATGGCAACCACCTGGTTTTGTCCGGCGTTGACCACTGCGTTACCGTAGACCGACACGATACGGCCTTCCATCTGTTCCGGGGGCGCATGGGGCGTGTAGGTCTGCAGCTGGCGCGGTGGCTCGGGAATCAAACGGTCGCCAACGCGCATTTCTTCCTTGGCGGTGATGATGTCGATGGTCGCTGGCACCACGGCCTGGGTGGTTTTGCCCTTGCCGTCTTCGGCGTCGGTACTGCCTTCACTGCGGGCCAACACGGCCTTGCCGACATAGTGGGCCTCGTAGCCCAGTATTTCACCGGTGCCCGGGTCTTTCAGCGGGGTGGCGTTGCGGAATACGCGGAAGTACTGGTCCTTGGGCTGGTCGTCCAGCAGCGGTGTACCCTCCGGCCCGCGGGCATAGACGCGGTCACCGCCGGTGATTAGCACACGGCTGTCCTGAGCGGCCACGATCCGCGGTGCCGACCGCAGGCCGGCTTCGTCAACGATGATGGGCTCGGCCAAGAAGGCCTCAATGACGCTGGACCGCAATGTCGGCAGGGCCAGGTCGGACAGCATTTCATAGCGTGTACGGGGCTCTACCTTTACCGTAGGCGGGTCGGTTTGTTCGCCGCCTTCCAGGCGCAGGGTGGCCAGTCCGTTCTTGCGTTCCAAGACCAAAACCTGGCCCGGATAAATGCGGTGCGGATTTTTGATCTGGTCGATGTTCATGCCCCACAACTCTGGCCAGCGCCAGGGGCTCTTCAGGTACAGGCGGGAAATCGCCCACAGCGTGTCCCCTGACTTGATCGTGTAGCGCTCAGGCGCATTGGCGGCGAGTTCGCTCAAAGGCACGCCTTTTTGGGCGACGGCCTTGGCGGTGTCCTTCTGCGCGGCCGTGATGGGGTAGTTTTGCGCCCATCCTGGGGCGCCCACCAAGGCACTGGCCAGTGTGGTCAGCGCAGCCAGCTTGGCGAACTTAGCGATGGCCATGGTCGATTCGCCTTTTAGGTGTGTCGTCATAAGGTGCTGCATTTCCAGAGAAGAACTTGATAAGTTACGCGCGATTTTGCGCTCAAGCCCTTGATTCGGCAACGTTTTTAGCCAACTCGCGGTGCGCAAAGGCCCAAAAGTGGCGAAAATAGCCACATTCCCGAAAACTTGCGGGACAGACTGCAGTGCGTAAGCGCGCGGCTCTGTCGCCAACCGATCATATGTTGCTGCCAATACTTTGCTACCCCGACCCCAAACTGCTCAAAATCGCCAAACCGGTGGCCTCCGTCGATGAGCGCATCAAGACCTTGGTTGCCAACATGCTGGAGACCATGTACGACGCAAAAGGCATAGGCCTGGCGGCCACCCAGGTCGATGTGCATGAGCGCGTCATCGTTATCGACATCTCCGAGGAGCGCGACGAGCCTGTGGTCTTGATCAACCCCGAACTGGTGTGGACCAGCCCTGAGACCCACCTCAACGAAGAGGGCTGCCTGTCGGTGCCCGGCATTTACGATGGCGTGCAGCGCTTCGATGCCGTGCATGTGCGCGCGCAGGACCTTACCGGCACTGTCCGCGTCATAGAAGCCGATGAACTGCTGGCCGTCTGCATACAGCACGAGATGGACCATTTGATGGGCAAGGTGTTTGTCGAATATCTGTCGCCGCTCAAGCGCAACCGCATCAAGACCAAGATGATCAAGGCCCAACGCGAGGAGGCCAAATGAGGGTTTGCCCGTCCAGCGGGAGCCCGCATTGAGGGTCATCTTTGCAGGCACGCCGGAGTTTGCCCGCGTAGCATTGGAGCGTCTGCATGCCAGCGGCCACACCATCGACTTGGTGTTAAGCCAGCCGGATCGGCCCGCTGGCCGCGGCATGAAGCTGCAAGCCTCCGCCGTCAAGCAGTTCGCCGTGGAGCACGGCATACCTGTCGCCCAACCGCGCAGCTTGCGGTTGGATGGCAAGTACCCTGAGGATGCCGCCGCAGCCCGCCAAGCGATTGCCGATGCGCAAGCGGACGTGATGGTGGTGGCCGCCTACGGCCTGATTCTTCCGCAGTGGGTCCTCGATGATTTGGCTGTCCAAAACAAGCTCGGTTGCCTCAACATCCATGGCTCTTTATTGCCCCGTTGGCGCGGCGCAGCACCCATACACCGTGCGATTGAAGCCGGCGACACCGAAACCGGAGTGACAATCATGCAAATGGACGCCGGTCTTGACACTGGCGACATGTTGCTGGTCAACAGCATGGACATCCTGCCCACCGACACCACCGCATCCCTGCACGACCGCATGGCGGCCCTGGGGGGTGATCTGATCGTCATGGCGTTGGACATGGCCGCTGCCGGGCGTCTGGAGCCGGTGCCGCAGCCAGCGGCCGGCATCACCTACGCCCACAAGATCGAGAAGCACGAGGCCGCCATCGACTGGCGCCAGGACGCCGCGTGCATTGTCCGGCGGGTGCGGGCCTTCAACCCCTTTCCTGGCGCTACGGCCATGCTGAATGGTGAGGTGATCAAGGTCTGGGGTGCACTGCAGGCCGATGGCGGCACAGACCAAGAACCCGGAACCATTCTGGCTGCAGCCCCCGCGGGTATTGAAGTTGCTGCTATGCAAACGATAGTGAGGCTGACTGAACTGCAACGCCCCGGCGGTAAGCGCTTGGCCGTGGCAGACTTTCTGCGCGGCTTTGACGTGCAGGCCGGCATGCGGTTTGACTTGCTACCCGTGCCCGTAGTAGGCGCTTAGCAACACCTTTAACCATGCTGCTGCGCCGCCAAAGCTTCAACCACCCCGAGTTCCGCCAGGGCGTAGCCGACATGATGGGCGTGGCTACCGGCATTGCCGCCTGGGGCCTGATGACTGGTGTTGCCATGGTCAAGTCCGGCATGAGCACGGCCGAGGCGCTCTTGATGGCCGCTATCGTATTTGCCGGCAGTTCACAGCTGGCCGCCATTCCGCTGATTTTGGCTGGCGCGCCCATCTGGGTGGTGCTGGCCACAGCCCTGTGTGTGAACCTGCGCTTTGTCGTGTTCAGCGTGCACATGCGGGCCTATGTGATGCATTTGCCGCTGCGTGACCGCCTCTTGGCCGGGTACCTGACTGGCGACCTGACCTATGTGCTGTTCGTCAAGCGCTTCCACCATCCTGGCGTCACAGAAGACGAGCGCCTGGGCCAGATGGCCTATCTGGTCGGCAACGGTGGCCTGAACTGGATCAGCTGGACTTCGTTCAGCATCTTGGGGGTGGTGCTGGCCAATGCGATACCGGCCCAATGGGGGCTGGGTTTTGCCGGCATTCTGGCGCTGCTTGGCATGCTGTGTTCGCTGGCGTCGACGAGGCTACGGTGGATATCGGCCGCGGTGGCGGGGTCGGCGGCTGTAGCGGCCTTTGCGCTGCCGCTGAAGCTCAATATTTTGACGGCAATTGCGGCATCCGTCGTGGTCTGCCTGCTGCTGGAAAAGACGGCCTTGTACCAACAACATGCAGCACCAACTGGTGGAGGTCACTGAGCCATGGACGGATTCTTCAGCGGCGACACCGACCCCTGGACCCTGCTGACCATCGTGCTGATGGCCGGCGTCAGTGTGATCTCACGCTCCTTTTTCTTCATTTCCAGCAAGCCGTGGACCTTGCCGCACTGGGCGCAACGGGGTTTGCAATATGCACCGATCGCAGCGTTGTCGGCCGTCATCGTGCCGGAGATTGTGATGACACAGGGCATTCTGATCCACACGGTGTTTGACGCCCGCCTGTATGCGGCTATGGCAGGTGTGGCCTACTTTTTCTGGCGCAAGGGGGCTGGGCAGGTGGTGTTGGGGACTATCGTGGTTGGCATGGCGGTTTACCTGCCGTTGCACATCGGGCTAGGTTGGTGAAACCAGTTCCAGTCGTAGTGGCTGGTGGCGCGGCGCAAGGGGTGTGTGCGGGGCCTCAGAGGCGCTGCGCTTGCCAAGTCGGCCCCGCACACACCCCTTGCGCCGCGAGCGTGTAGCACTCGGTGCGCCTCTCGATACCACCGCACCTACTGCAACTACCGTAACCACCGTGGGAGTGGGGAGTGCCGGGGGCCGACTTGGCAAGCGCAGCGCCTCTGAGGCCCCCGGCATTCCCCACTCCCACGGGCTACAGCGTCCCAAAGCAGCACTCTCAAAAGCCCGCCACCGCGCCTTCTACAATCCGCCAACAGCACGGTACGGCGCTGCACCGTTTTCCCAACTTCCTTTGAGGCTTCCACCATGAACGTCATCCGTTTCTCCGATCTGTGCGCGCGCGGCCAAGTGGCTGGCAAACGCGTTTTCATCCGTGCCGACCTGAACGTGCCGCAAGATGACGCCGGCAACATCACTGAAGACACCCGCGTGCGCGCCAGCGTGCCGTGCATCCAGATGGCGCTGGACGCCGGTGCCGCCGTCATGGTGACCAGCCACTTGGGCCGCCCCACCGAAGGCGAATTCAAACCCGAAGACTCCTTGGCCCCGGTCGCCAAACGCATGGGTGAATTGATGGGGCGTGACATCCCCGTGCTGGCCAATTGGACCGAGGGCGTGGATGTCAAACCCGGTCAACTGGTGATGCTGGAAAACTGCCGCGTCAACAAGGGTGAGAAGAAGAACAACGAAGACCTGGCCAAGAAAATGGCCGCGCTGTGTGACATCTTTGTACACGACGCCTTTGGCACCGCACACCGTGCTGAGGCCTCAACCTACGGCATCGCCCAGTTCGCGCCCGTTGCCTGCGCCGGTCCGCTGCTGGCCGCTGAAATGGATGCCATCAGCAAGGCCCTGCTGGCTCCTAAACGCCCACTGGTCGCCATCGTCGCCGGCTCCAAGGTGTCGACCAAGCTGACCATTTTGAAGAGCCTGGCTGAGAACGTCGACCAGCTGATCGTCGGCGGTGGCATCGCCAACACCTTCATGTTGGCCGCCGGCCTGAAGATCGGCAAGAGCTTGGCCGAACCAGACTTGCTGGACCAGGCCAAGGCCGTCATCGAAGCCATGAAGGCGCGCGGCGCCGCGGTGCCGATTCCTACCGATGTGGTGACTGCCAAGACCTTCGCTGCCGATGCACCGGCCACCATCAAGTCCGCGACCGACGTGGCAGACGACGACCTGATCCTCGACATCGGCCCGCAAACCGCGCAAGCCCTGGCCGGCCAGCTGAAGAAGGCGGGCACCATCGTCTGGAACGGCCCGGTTGGCGTGTTCGAATTCGCCGCCTTTGAGAACGGTACCAAGGTGATTGCGCAGGCGATTGCCGAGTCCAGCGCCTTTTCCATTGCCGGCGGTGGCGACACGCTGGCGGCTATTGCCAAGTACGGCATCGAGAAGCAGGTGGGTTACATCAGCACCGGTGGCGGCGCCTTCCTCGAAGTGTTGGAGGGCAAGACTTTGCCGGCGTTTGAAGTGCTGACTCGCCGCGCAGCTGCCTAAGGCTGCTATCAAATTGTGAGCGGCTTACGCTCTCCCGGCGAGGGCTACAGCCCCAAAAGGCTTAAAACAACTCGATGTCGCCGACCTTCAGGTCGACCTTGAGCAGACCGCGGCGCACCAGGTCAGGCTCGCTGCAGACCTGGTTGCGTCCATGGTGCTTGGCGTAGTAAACGGCTTGGTCGGCCCGCTCGCAAGCTGCGGCCGGTGAGTCACCGGTAACGATCTCGGTGACACCCACGCTGGCGGTGATCGTGCCAGCCTGCGGGAATTCGAAAGCCGCCATTGCGGTGCGGAAGCGCTCGACAGCTGCCACCGCAGCATCGTGGTCGGCACTGCGCAGCACCACCAAAAATTCTTCGCCACCAAAGCGGTAGACGCGGTCGTAGGCCCGAAACGACGCCTTGAGCAGCCGCGCCACCAAGATCAGCACCTCGTCGCCGATCAGATGGCCATAGGTGTCGTTGACTGCCTTGAAATGGTCGATATCGACCATGGCCAGCCAGAAATTGGACGGCACATTGGGCGAGCGGTGCTCGATGCCATTGGGTAAGGAATCACTTTCCACCGCCTCGGTGGGCTTTAGGGTCTTGTAGAACAGATCGTCAAAGGGCTTGCGGTTCCACAGCCCTGTCAGCGCATCGCGTTCGCTGTAGTCCAGCATGTCCAAGATGTTGCCGTACATCGTGACCAGACGGGTCGCGTCGCGCCAGTCGTCAGGTGTCAGCGGCTGCGGCGAGCTGATCTCGGCCACGCCCCACAACGTGGCGCCTTCAGCCACGGTCATCGGGAAGCGTGTTACGTAGCCGGGTTGGTCAGTAGTGGGCGATGTGACTACCACTGCCATGCGCATCAGGCATTCGTGGCGACCGGGGTCGCTGTCGACCGGCGCCATCATTTCGGGGTCGCCGCGCATCGGGTCGGTCACGAAGCGGACCTTTTCGCCCGGCAAAGCTTGTGTCAGCGGCAACCAGAACTGGCGGTTTTCGTCATGGATCAGGCCAAAGATTTCGACCTTCGGTGCGTCAATCGTTTCCAACAGCGCCCGGGTGATGCCGCTGAGCAAATCGTCACGCTTGCGCAGGCCACTCAGTTGCACCAAGTGGTCGATTAAGCTGGCAGAGCGTATCAGGTCGCTTTGGTTCATGGCTTGCGGATAAACAATAGTGTCGCAGGTTTTCTATGAAGCATGGTGTGGCATTGCGCCGAGCGTAGCACCACAGACATGACCGCGCCCTGTCTGTTTGGCCTGGTAGAGCTGGGAATCGGCCAGACCGACCAGTGCCACGGCGTCGCCGCTGGCAGGCGCTAGCCGGGTAGCCAAGCCCAGGCTTGCGGTAACCATGCCGTCATAGGGGGACAGTGCGTGCGGGATCTTCTGTGCGCGCACCTTGCGCTCCATGTCCTGGGCCATGGCCAGCGCATCCTCGAATGCGGTGTCGGGCAGAATGCAGGCGAACTCTTCGCCGCCGTAGCGCGCGATCAGGTCAGCCGGGCGCCGCAGGCCGGACTTCAGCGCCAGCGCAATCTGGCGCAGGCAATCATCGCCAGCCTGGTGGCCATAGCGGTCGTTGAACAGCTTGAAATGGTCCACATCGACCATGATCAGCGACAGCGGGGTGTTGCTGCGGGCGGCACGCGCCCACTCCACGCCCAGCTGCTGGTCAAAATATCGGCGGTTGAAGACGCCCGACAGCCCGTCCAGGAACACCAGGTTGCGCAGCAGGTCAGACTGGAACTTGAGCGTCAGGTGGGTCTTGACCCGGGCGCGCACCACGGCTGGGTTGACCGGTTTGGAAATGAAATCCACAGCCCCCACGCTCAGGCCATGGGTCTCCTGCGCAGCATCGCTGTGGGCGGTGACAAAGATCACCGGTATGTTGCGGGTGGCCGGGTTGGCCTTGAGTTGGCTGCAGACTTCAAAGCCGTCCATGCCAGGCATCACCACGTCCAGCAGCACCAGGTCCGGCGGATTGGCTTGGCAGATGGACAGCGCCTGTTCGCCATGCGTGGCCATGAAAACCTGGTAGTCGGCGCCGAACACCTGGTGCATGACCTGGATATTGATGGGTTGGTCGTCCACCACCAGCAGCTTGGGTTTGCCGTGGGAGCTGTCCAGCATCGCATCCATTGATGAGTCTAGGGGTGTCATGGGCGGAGGATGCGTCACGGGTGTCGGGGTCTGGGTGGCCTATTCAACCACAGCTTGCGCCTGGCGAACATACGGGCTTGCCCTCTGCGCCGCCGCTGGCAGGTTGACGGTGCTGTGTAACGCCAACAAGGGGGTTCCGTGTGAGAATGGTTGCCACTATAAGAGGAGACAGACTCATGCTACGTCGCGCCACCAAGATTGTTGCCACCCTGGGCCCCGCCTCCAGCGATCCCGCACTGTTGGAGGAGATGATCCGTTCCGGCGTCAATGTGGTCCGGCTGAACTTCAGCCACGGCAAGGCACAAGACCACATCGACCGCGCTCGCCTGGTGCGCGAAGCGGCGCAGCGCGCTGGCCGCGAGGTTGCCATCATGGCCGACCTGCAAGGCCCCAAGATCCGCGTTGGCAAGTTCGCTGAAGGCAAGGTTTTTCTGGAACCCGGCCAAAAATTTGTGCTGGATGCTGCCCGTACCGAGCTGGGCGATATCGACGCTGTGGGCCTGGACTACAAGGCTTTGCCGCGCGAGGTCAAGGCCGGCGACGTGCTTCTGCTCAATGACGGCTTGATCGTCATTACCGTCGATGCCGTCAAGGGCGAAGCCATCTACACCACGGTCAAATTGGGTGGTGAGCTGTCGAACAACAAGGGTATCAACAAGCAGGGCGGTGGTCTCTCCGCACCCGCGCTGACCGCCAAGGACATGGAGGACATCCGCACCGCGATGAGCTTCCAGGCCGACTATGTGGCGGTCAGCTTCCCCAAAAATTCCACTGACATGGAAATGGCGCGCCAGCTGTGCAATGTGGCCGCAGCCGAGTTCAACCACAAGCCCGGCCTGATCGCCAAGATCGAGCGCGCCGAGGCCATCCCCAAGCTGCTGGAGATTTTGCTGGCCAGCGACGGCATCATGGTCGCCCGCGGTGACCTGGCGGTGGAAGTGGGCAACGCCATCGTGCCGGGCCTGCAAAAACGCATGATCAAGCTGGCCCGCGAGCACGACCGCGTGGTCATCACCGCCACACAAATGATGGAATCCATGATCACCAACCCGGTGCCTACGCGCGCCGAGGTGAGCGACGTGGCCAATGCGGTGCTGGACGGTACCGACGCCGTGATGCTGTCGGCTGAGACTGCCGCTGGCAAGTACCCGCTAGAGACCATCATTGAAATGGCCAAGATCTGCCACGCGGCCGAGGGCCATGAAAACTTCGAACTGGAAGCCGACTTCACCGGCAAGACCTTCCAGCGCATCGACCAGACCATTGCGATGGGTGCACTGTTCACGGCCCACCACCTGGGTGCCAAGGCGATTGTGGCGATGACCGACAGCGGCTCCACCGCGCTGTGGATGAGCCGCCATTTGATCCGTGTGCCGATTTACGCACTAACCTCCAAGGTAGCGACGCAGCGCAAGATGGCGTTGTACCGCAACGTGCGGCCCCTGTTCATCGACACCAGCGCCGACCGTGATACGGCGCTGCTGCAGGCGGAGAACCACCTGAAATCGCGTGAGATTGTGCAAACCGGTGATGTGTATGCCATTACCTGTGGGGAGCCCATGGGGTCGCCAGGCGGCACCAATATGCTGAAAATCTGCAAGGTTGGGTAACTTTTGTAAGCCTTTGCGCTGAGCGCCCGCCCATGCGCAGGACTCTTCATCAGTGGGTCTTGCTGGCCAGTTAAAATCCGCCGATCGGTACAAGTTACCAAGCGGTTACCAACTTCCCAGGGGATTTCACTATGGCACTCGTCTCAATGCGCGAACTGCTGGACCACGCAGCCGCCAACGGCTACGGCATTCCGGCCTTCAACGTCAACAACCTGGAGCAGGTCCAGGCCATCATGTCGGCCGCTGACGAGGTCGGCGCACCGGTCATCCTGCAGGCCAGCGCTGGCGCCCGCAAATACGCGGGTGAGCCTTTCATCAAACACCTGATCCAGGCCGCTTGCGAGGCCTACCCCCACATTCCGCTGGTCATGCACCAGGACCACGGCACCAGCCCCAAGGTCTGCGAAGGCGCCATTGGCCTGGGCTTTGGCTCGGTGATGATGGATGGCTCGCTGATGGAAGACGGCAAGACACCGGCCAGCTTTGAATACAACATGGAAGTGACCCGCAAGGTTGTGGAAATGGCGCACCGTACCGGCGTGACAGTCGAAGGCGAACTGGGTTGCCTGGGCAACCTGGAAACCGGCGAAGCCGGTGAGGAAGACGGCATTGGTGCCGAAGGCAAGCTGGACCATAGCCAGATGCTGACCGACCCCGAAGAGGCCGCCACCTTCGTCAAGGGCACACAGCTCGACGCACTGGCCATCGCCATCGGCACCAGCCACGGCGCCTACAAGTTCAGCCGCAAGCCCACGGGCGACATCCTGGCCATCAGCCGCGTCAAGGAAATCCATGCGCGCATTCCCAACACCCACCTGGTGATGCACGGTTCTTCCAGCGTGCCGCAAGACCTGCTGGCCATCATCAACCAGTACGGCGGCAAGATGAAAGAGACCTATGGCGTGCCAATCGAAGAGATCCAGGAAGCCATCAAGCACGGCGTGCGCAAGATCAACATCGACACCGACATCCGCCTGGCCATGACCGGCGCGGTGCGCAAGTTCCTGTTTGAGAACCCGGACAAGTTCGACGCCCGCGAGTGGCTCAAGCCCGCCCGCGAAGCCGCCAAGGCCATCGCCAAGCAGCGTTACATGGAGTTCGGTTGTGAAGGCCAGGGCGCCAAGGTCAAGGGAGACAGCCTGTCTGTGATGGCCACGCGGTACGCCAAGGGCGAGCTGGCCCAAGTGGTGCAATAAAAAAGGCCCCCACGCTCCGCCGCTGCGCGGGTCGCTCCCCCCTTGGTCATCTTGGGGCCGGTGACGATCTGCGACAGGGGGTGCAGTGGCATAATCACTATACACATCGAAGGTGTATAGCATGAGTACCCGAACCAATATTGTGTTGGATGACGAACTGGTCGCGCAGGCCATGGCGCGTGCTGGCGTCAAAACCAAGAAGGCTGCCGTCGAAGCGGCTTTGCGCGCCTTTGTGCGCAAGCCGGACTACTCTGGCTTGTTGGCCTTGGTCGGCACTGGCGTGGTCGCTGAAGACTATGACCCCAAGGCCTTGTTCCAAGAGGTTCCGCATGTGGCCGAGTCCGTTGCGCCGTATGCGATTGGCAAAAAAACTACTACCAAGGCCATTCGACCCGCGGTCAAGCGGGCACGATGATCGCGGATTCGTCGGCTTGGATCAACATGCTGCGCGGTCACCCGTCAGAGGTCGGTCGGCGACTGGAGCAGGCCTTGCGCCAGGGTGAACCATTGCTGATGCCTGATGTCGTCTACCAAGAGATTTTGCAGGGCGCGAGCAATGCGCGACACTTCGTAAACCTGCAGGCTCAGTTGGATAAGGTGCCTGTATTTGTGCCAGAAGATTCCCACGAAACCGCCCGCCAGGCGGCCATGTTATACGCCCGCTGCCGCTGGGCGGGCGTGACGATCCGCAGCCCCAACGATTGCCTGATTGCCGCATGTGCCATCGAGGCAGACGAGCCCTTGCTGCATGCCGATCGCGACTTTGAACGCATTGCCACAGTAGCACCGCAATTGCGGTTTGTAGGATGGGCATAGCGTCGATGAGAGCAATCCTATGGGGGTGAAAAGAGTTTTCCGTCGCCCCAAAGCGAGGAGTTCGGCACTTGGATGGGTAGTCCTATCCACGTTTGCCTTTCTCGGCATCGCTTTCCAACACGTGGCAGCCCAAACAATCCAAGAGACGAAGCAGCGCCTGGGGGCAATAGCGGAGAGAGCTGCGGATGCTGAAATTTCAACTTACTTCTTTGTAGGACAAGGCTGCCGACTGCTATTCGTCGGTACGCGACACACTTTCGATCCTCAAGCCCCCATATTCAAAGTGTTGGATGCAAATTTGGACGCCTTTTCACCAAACCTTCTTGTTGCAGAGGGTGGAGATTGGAAGAGCGTTCAAGACGCCGAAGAAGCGATTCAACATCAAAGCGAAATGGGATATCTGGCCTATAGGGGGCGTCGAAGTGACACCGACACCATTAGTTTTGAACCGTCAGACAGCGACCTGAGAGTTGCTGCAAATCGCATTCACCAGGCAGAAGACGTCAAGCTCTATTTACTTTTACGCATGGTGCCTCAATGGCGAGACGCCCAAGGCGACGGGAATCTACAGTCAAAAGCAAATTTGTACCTCGCTGCACTGGTCGGGGACAAGACCCGCCCGCATGCGATCCAGGATGTCGATGAGATGGTGAGGAAGTCTTATCGATTGGACGCAGACTGGCGGCAGATCGATGCAACCATGAAAATACACGGCATCGAAAGCAACACTCTAAAAATGGTGGACGCGACAATAAATAGCATTCGAAATGCAAACTTGCTTAAGACAATTTCCAAGTCGATTGAGGAAAAGAAACGTGTAATGGTCGTTGCGGGTAATACGCACTTGGCCGCTTTAGTCGGACACCTCAATCTGCTTGAACCAAGCTGCCAGAACTGACGCCTGTTGAACAGCCAAGAGAAACTTTATCAAAGAACTGCCCGGACCATGACCTCCACCAGCACCGTACACACCTCCGCCCTGCACTCCCTGCCCCTGCTTGCCCGCGGCAAGGTGCGCGACAACTACGCCGTCGGCGACGACCGCATCCTGATGGTGGCCAGCGACCGGCTCTCTGCCTTTGACGTCATCATGGGTGAGCCCATTCCGGGCAAAGGCAAGCTGCTGACGCAGATGGCACTGTTCTGGTTCGACAAGCTCGGTCCCAAGGGTCTGAACATTTGCCCTATCCACCTGACGGGCGAAGCGCCCGAGAGCGCCGTGCAGCCCGATGAGGTGGCACAGGTCGAAGGTCGCTCCATGCTGGTCAAACGCCTGAAGCCTTTGCCGATCGAGGCCGTGGTGCGTGGCTACCTGGCCGGCAGCGGCTGGAAGGAATACCAGGACAACGGGGCTGTTTGCGGCGTCAAGCTGCCAGCAGGTTTGCAAAACGCATCCAAGCTGCCCGAGCCCATCTACACCCCGGCGGCCAAGGCGGCGGTGGGTGACCATGACGAGAACATCACGTTTGAGCAAACGGTGGAAACCATTGGCCTGGACCTGGCCACCCGCGTGCGCGACATCAGCATCGCCATCTACAAGGCAGCGGCCGAATTCGCGCTGACCAAGGGCATCATCATTGCCGACACCAAGTTTGAATTTGGCCTGGACACCGACGGCACGCTGACGCTGATGGACGAGGTGCTGACGCCCGATTCATCGCGCTACTGGCCGGTGGAGAGCTACAAAGTTGGCACCAACCCGCCCAGCTACGACAAGCAGTTTGTGCGTGACTGGCTGGAGCAGGCGGTGGTCGACGGCAAGCCCTGGAGCAAGACGCCGCCCGCACCGCGTGTGCCCAACGATGTGATCGCCAAGACCGCCGCGAAGTACCAAGAAGCGCTGGAACGCCTGACGACTTGAGCTTGCCGTGTTTAAGCATAATCGGCCGCTAGCCCTCGTGGGGTGAGCGTAAGCCGCTATCAATAGCGTAGCGAATTTCCTGGCATTGCTGTGGCGCGTGTGCCTGCTGCGCCGTCAGACCTCATCTGGCATGTCGGGGTAGAGCGGCCGGTCGTGCTCCTCTGGTGTCAACAGCAGCCGCAGCGGGAAGCTGAACACGCTGCCCTGCCCCAGGGTGCTGCTAACCGCAATCGAGCTACCCATCAACCGTACCAGACGGTCGGCCACGGCGAGTCCAACGCCAGCACCGCCGGGTGGGCGCGGCACGCCGGGTGTTTCTGCCTGGAAGAAGCCCGAGAACACGCGGTGCCGGTCGCGCGGCGCGATGCCAATGCCGGTGTCGCGCACGGCGAACTCCAGCAGCACCGAATCCGCCACATGCTTCTTCAATTGCACTTCCAGCGTTACCGCGCCGCTGCACGTGAACTTGACCGCGTTGTCGCCCAGATTTCCCAATACCTGCAACAGGCGCGCATCGTCGCCATACAGTTCGGCGGGGATCTGCGGGTCACAGACGATGCGGACGGTCACGGCCCGTTCGCAAATCTGGTCGAGCAGGCGCTGTTGCAGCTCGGCCAGCAGCGGGTCAATGTGGAACAGACGCGGTACCAGCACCAGGCGGCCAGACGCGCTTTCCGAGTAGTCCAGCACCTCGTCGACGGTGGCCAGCAGATTGCGCGACTGGACATCCATCCGCGTCACGTATTCCTGTTGGTGCGCGTTCAGGCCCGTGCGGCGCAGCAGCTGCAGCAGACCCAGTTGGGTGTCGATGGGCGTGCGCATTTCACGGCTCATGTTGGCCAGCAACTGGCCCTTGGCGCGGCTGGCGGAATCGGCCCGCTCGCGGGTGCGATGCAGTTCCATTTCTCCGCGCTTGCGTTCGGTGATGTCTTCAAAAGTGCCCACGGCGTATACCAATTCGTCTTCGGCATCGCGCACCGGACGCCCGGTGACGCGAAACCGCCGGGGCTCGCCGCGCACGGTGATCTCCAGGTCTTCTACATTACTTTCTTCACCGTGCATCGCGCGAAACAGCGGGTGCAGGCCGGCGGGAAAACGTTTGCCGCTGCCAGCAACCTTGCCGCCTATGGTGTCGAACACATTGATGGGTGCGTGCATGGATGTGCGCCGACAAATTTCTTCCACGTCGACGCCCAGCAGCTCTTCCAGCCGCTTGTTGCCATAGTGGACCCTGCCGTCGGCATCCAGCACCAGCACCCCTAGTGGAACGCCTTCCACCCACTGCAGCATTGCATGCTCTACTGCCAACGAGACCGATCGGTTGTACACGGCCACGGCCTGGAAGACCACCACCATGAAGCCCCCTGTACCCACCAGCAGCGTGGCCCAGGCCGCGGGCTGGCGCATATAAGCATTCAGGTCGACGCTGAGTTCCAGCCAGCCCGTGGTAAACCCAACGGCCGCAATGCCCATTGCCGCTGCGGCCGCCGCCATCACGGCCCAGGCGCCGCGCGCCGGAAACAGCACATTGGCAATGATGAGGCTTCCCATCAACCACCACAGCGAGGGTGCAGCCAAACCCAGGCTCAGCACGCCAGCCACCCCCACCACATAGAGCGTGGCGACGACGGCGCCGGCCTTCAGCCAGGTGGGCAGCCGCCGGCGGAACAGCGCCAGCGCCACGTACAGCGCCCCGACGGCAAGGTGCAGGGAGTAGATCGGCAACCAGCCGGTGTACTGGGTGCGGGACAGTGACAGCGGCACCACCAGCACGCCAATCCAGAAAACACCCCGCACCAGACGATTGGCCAGCTCACCGCGGATGCTGGTCAGCTGGCGCCGAATGGCCTTCGACAACGGGGAGGTGTTGGTGTCCATGGTATCGAACCGCTGATTGCGGCCGAAACAAATGGATCCATTGTAAGGAAATGTAAGTTTCGCACCATTCCCGCGCGAGGGACGGCTCGGTTCGGCTTAGCGCCCCAGTTCTTTGAGATACGTTGCGCGGGCTGCGACGGCGGTGTCTGCGAAGTCGGAGAACAGGCCGTCTACGCCTATGCGGTAGAACTGCAGGTATTCGTTCTTGGGATCACCCTTGTAGTCAAACGCCAAGCGCTTGCCCTCGTTGCGGAAGGTGTATGCATGCACCATCAAACCTGCCTTGTGCGCGTCGGCCACCACGCTCGTTGCGGGTTGGGAGATCGTGTCGCTGTAATTGACGACGCCGTCACCGTTGAGGTCCAGCATTTTGCCGTTGGCGTCGAACGTGCCTTTGACCGGGACGAGGTAGGGCTTCCATGGGCCTATGCCGTCCGCGTAGGTTTTGATCGCAGCCAGTCCGGCTGGTGTCAGCATGGTGGCAAACGTGCCCGTCTTGCCGGTGCGCGCCCAGTCGTACGGGCGGTCGTAGGGTGGGGCCAGCGTCACGGCTCCGGTCTTGAAGTCGTAATCGTCACCGTCGACCAATTGGATGATGCGCAACTGGGTCTTGGTCCGTAGGTATTGCAGGTTTGAAACTTCGAAAGACTGCAAGATGATCGGCGAATCCTTCTTGGTATAGCCGTATTCGTTCAGGATGGTCAGCAGGCGGTCTTCCAGCATCAGACCAGCGTCCGCATGGTAGGTAGGGTGCTTAGTCTCGGGGTAGACGCCAACCACCCGTCCGACCTTGGTGCCTTCGGCCTTGGCCAGATCCAGCACTTCACGCAGCGTCGGGATCTGGTACTGGCCATTGAACGACTGGCTGCGGTCGGACAAGGGTTGGACGGCTCGCAGCGTCTTGATTTCGGCCAACGTGAAGTCGGTCGCGAACCAACCGGTCTCCGAAACGCCATCCACCATGCGGGTAGTCTTGCGTGCTGCGAACTCAGGGCGGCTGGCCACGTCGGTAGTGCCGGTGATATTGGGTTCGTGGCGTGCGATCAGTTCGCCGTCCTTGGTGGCCACCAGATCAGGCTCGATAAAGTCTGCACCATTCTGGATGGCCAAGCGGTAGCCCTCCAGCGTGTGGTCTGGCAGGTAGCCTGCGGAGCCACGGTGGCCGATCACCAGCGGTCTAGCGCCATCCAGCGTCAGGAAAGGCGCCGGGCTATTGCCCCCACACGCCACCAAAGCGGCTACGCTGGCGCAGGTCAACGCAAAGAGGGAGGCGCGCAGGCGGGTTGTTGGGTTGTCAAAGATCTTCATGGTTCAGCTCCAGTACACAAAAGGGCCCTACTGTGCGGCCCTTTTGTGAAGCTTTCAAGTCACTCCAGCCTACGGCAGGCTGTACTCGGTCAACTTCCTGGTGAATTTGATCATCCTCCGGCGCGCTGGACGTTCCGAATCCCTACCGCGGGCGACACGTGCCGTATTGCTGGACGCACAAGTGTCTGCCCCGACTACGGCTGTGCCAACAGTGACACCCAGTTTGACGCCGTGTAGTCGAATATTGCTCTAGCCCTCATGGAGCGAGCGTAAGCAGCTATCAAATCAATAGCGACTCACGTATGCCTCCGCGTTGTTGACGGTGGGTGGACCCCCCATGGGTACGGCATGGTCTACGCGACAGCCATCACATTGACCGCACCACCATGCGCACTGGAGACCAGCACTGTGGGGCCATGGTTGAGCAGGCGGTAGGCCTTGTCCAAGGCTACCGGGGCGGCGTGTTCGGACCAATCGCGGATCGGGCGGGTTGGTGCGCCGCTCATGGGTGCACACGCACCAGCAGTTTGCCGGTATTGCGCCCTTCGAACAGCATGTTCAGCGCGCTGGGCAATTGCTCAAAGCCGTCCACGATGGTCTCGTCAAACACGATGGATCGGCTCTGCACCCAGGGCTCGACGATGGCGCGCATCTCATCCATGCGGTGCACGTAGTCGCGCGCCAGGATGCCCTGTATCGTGGCCCGCTCGTACAGCATGTGCTGCAAAAAACGTGGCCCCATGTCCGGTGTGTCCAGCCCGCCGTCGTACTGCGCGATAGTGCCGCAGATGACGATGCGCGCGCGGCGCTTGATCAGCGGGATGACGGCGTCGGTCACCGTGCCGCCTACATTGTCAAAGTACACGTCCACACCGCCGGTGTGGCGCTGGATCTCGGCCTGGAGCGCGGGCACATCGGCTGTATTCGTTGTTGTGTAGGCGCGGTAGTCCACAGCGCCGTCCAGTCCCAGCGTGTCCAGCAGGTAGCGGCACTTGTCCGGTCCGCCGGCAATGCCCACCACCTTGCAGCCCGCACGCTTGCCAAACTGCGCCACCAGCGAGCCCACAGCCCCGGCCGCGCCCGAGACCACAAGCGTCTCGCCCGGCTTGGGCCGCCCCGCCTCCATCAGGCCAAACCAGGCGGTGCGCCCGGGCATGCCCAGCACGCCGAGTGCGGTGTTGACCGGTGCGCGGTCCGGGTCCAGCTTTTGCAAATCATTGGCATGGCATTTGGCATACAGCTGCCAGCCGGTGTAGCCCAGCACCCAGTCTCCGGGAGCAAACTGGCTGTTGTTGGAGGCCACCACCTGGCCGACGACGCCGGCGCGCTGCACGATGCCCAGCGGGTGCGGCACGTCGTAGGTGTTGCGCGCATGCTGCTGGATGCGCATATACGGGTCCACGCTGATGGTGTGGGCGCGCACGACGATCTCGTTGACCGACAGCGCGGTGGCGTCCAGCGTGCTGTCCACCAGCGTGTAGTGCTCGGGCCCCACGCGGCGGGTTGGGCGCTGGGTGTAGAACCATTGGCGGTTGGGGTAAGACGTGTTGGTGGTGGTCATAGGGCTGGGGTCGGGGCAAGGAAGACCGCAGTGTGCTCCAATTCACTGTCCTAATGTTCAACTAATAGTCACCAATACGGTCTCCTTGCTCATGATTGACCTGCCCACGCTGTCCCACTTTCTGGCCGTAGCCCAGCACCAGAACCTGGCGCTGGCGGCCGACGCTCTGAGCCTGACGCCCAGCGCAGTCTCCAAATCCCTGAAGCGCCTGGAGGCCGAGCTGCGCACCCAGCTGTTTGACCGCGAGGGCCGCGCATTGAAGCTCAACGCCGAAGGCCGGCGGCTGGTCGAGCGCGCCATGCCGCTGGTGGCCGCTGCCGAGCAGGTGCGGGCCGACTTTGCCGGTGAACGCCACAGCATCAAATGCCGCATCGCCGGGCCCGACCTCCTGCAACTGGGCTGGAGCCAGCAGCTGGCCGACACGGTGCTGGCGTGCTACCCGCAGGCCAGCTTTGTGCTGTCGCACAGCGGGGACGAGGCCACGCTGGCCGCTGTGTTGTCGGGTGAGTGCGACGTGGGGCTGGTCAGCATGTCGCAGGGCCGCAGCCTGGACGGGCGGCTGGCGGCGGTGGCGCTGGGCAGCACGGAATTTCGCGTGGCGGCTGGCCTGGCTCGCCCGCTGGGCCAAGCGGCTGCCACCACGCGGCCCAAGGCCGGGGATGCAAGCTCGCCGCCCGCTGTGCCCATTGCCGACTTGCTGCAGCACGATTTCGTCGCGCCGCTGACGCCCCCCTTCGCCAGCCTGCACAACCAGAGCGCCACCGACGGCTGGCGCGACGACGTGTTTGCCCGCAAGATCCGCTACCGCACCGACAACCTGATGCTGGTGCAGCAACTGCTGAGCCAAGGCCGCGCACTGGCTTATCTGCCGGACTACGCGATCGCTGCATGGCAGTTGCGCACCGTGCCGGTTACCGGCTGCCCCTACCGCTGCGTGCAGGATGTGGCCATGGTCTATCGCCCGTCGCTGGGGCTGGGTTGGGTGGTGTTTCTGGCCGATGCCTTGAGTAAAATTAGCCGCTAGCCCTCGTCAAATAAGCGTGAGCAGCTATTAAGTCAATAGCGCTCTACATATTCCGTGACCACCGCGCTGAGCCAGTCCATGACCACCCGCACGCGCGCCGGCTGGTTGCGCCGGTTGGCGTAGACCAGTGACAGCGGCATGGGCCGTGCGCGGAATGCTGGCAGCACTTCGACCAGCCGGCCATCGGCCAGCGCATCCCCCACACCCGATAGCGGCGCCTGGATCAGGCCGAGGCCGGCCAAGCAGGCGGCCTGGTAGGCCTCGGCGTTGTTGACGGTGAGTGGGCCCCCCATGGGTACGGCATGGTCCACGTCGCCCACCACATACTCGAAGCCACAGCACTTGGCACCCAGCGTGGCGGCGTAGTGCACCAGCTGGTGGTGGGCCAGGTCCTCCAGCGTCTGCGGCGTGCCGTAGCGTGCCAGGTACTGGGGGCTGGCGCAGTTGACCATGGGCATGGGCGGCAGGGGACGGGTGACCAGGCCGGGGTCAACCACTGTGCCGGCACGCACCACACAGTCAAAACCCTCGCTGACCAGGTCTACGCGCCGCTCGGTGCTGCTGAGTTCAATCTCCAGCAGCGGGTGCAGTTGCAACAGCTCGGGCAGGCGCGGGAGCACGGCGCAGCGTGCCATCACGGTAGACATGTCCAGGCGCACGCGGCCCTTGAACGCACTGGCTGCGGACGCGCTCGGTTGCTGGAACATGGCCTGCAGCTCGTCTATGTCGGCCAGCGCATCCTTGCTGCGCTCGTAAAAAGCCTGGCCGTCCTGCGTCAGCGCTACGCTGCGGGTCGTGCGGTGCAAGAGGCGTGTGCCCAAGGCGTTTTCCAACTGCTGCACGGCGGTGGAGACCGTGGCCTTCGGCAGACCCAGGTCCAGCGCCGCTTGGCTGAAGCTGGACAGTTCGGCCACCCGGGTGAAGGTGCGCATCTGGTGGAGCAAACTCATTGTTCAAATATTGATAACAAATAAATCAAATTATCCCGCTTTATATATCGATTGGCGATCAATAAACTGCCTTCCATTCGCAACCACTTTGAAGGAAAGCAAACATGACAACGACAACTTCCCCCTCCATAGCACTCGTTACCGGCGGCAGCCGCGGCTTGGGCAAAAGCACTGCTTTGCATCTGGCCCGGCAAGGGCACGACGTGGTGCTGACCTACAAATCGCAAAAATCAGAGGCCGACGCGGTGGTCGCGCAAATTGAAGCGCTGGGCCGCAAAGCGCTGGCCCTGCAGCTGGACGTGGCGGATAGCGCCCGCTTCGCGGCGTTTGCCACTCTACTGCGCCAAGGTCTGCAAAGCGCGTGGGACCGCGAGACCTTCCACATCCTCGTCAACAACGCCGGCGCCGGCGCGCACGCGTTGCTGATGGAGACCACGACCGAGCAATTCGACCTGCTGGTCAACATCCATTTCAAAGGCGTGTTCTTTCTGACCCAGGCTTTGCTGCCGTTGATGGAGGACGGCGGCCGTATCGTCAATGTGTCTTCGGGCCTGACCCGCTTTGCGCTGCCCGGCTACAGCGCCTATGCAGCCGTGAAAGGTGCCGTGGAAGTGCTGACCCGCTACATGGCCAAGGAACTGGGCCCGCGCGGCATCAGCGTCAACACCGTAGCGCCCGGAGCAATTGCGACCGATTTTGGTGGCGGCGCGGTGCGGGACAACGCACAGCTGAACGCCTTTGTGGCAGCGCAAACGGCGCTGGGGCGGGTGGGCGAAGCGGATGATATCGGCGCTATGGTTGCATCGCTGGTGGGTGACGCCAACCGTTGGATCAACGCGCAGCGGATCGAAGTTTCGGGCGGGATGTTTGTCTAGTTGAGAGATGAGTTGGGTGCCACACCGACCGAGCCTGCAGCGCCTGATAAGCTAAGGTGATGCTTGAATTGGACGAATCAGACAACTCCGCCCGTGGTGAACGGGAATCACAACACCAACAACAAACGAAGTTGTTTCTGGTGGCACCGGAGGCGCCACTGGTCAGTGTCATCGTCCGTAGCATGGATCGGCCCATGCTGAAGGATGCATTGGATTCGGTGGCCCAGCAAACCTATCCCAACGTAGAAGTAGTCGTGGTGAGTGCAAAGGGGGACGCACACACCGCCCTGGGCGATAGCTGCGGCCGCTTCGCACTGCGACTGGTTCAAGGTGCAGGCCCGCTGACTCGCTCTGCCGCTGCCAATCTGGGAATGGAAAGCGCCAAGGGCAAATACCTCATCTTTTTGGACGACGATGATTTCTTCCTGCCCAACCACCTGGAAAAACTCAGCCGTACGTTGGCCGAAGGCTCGGCACGGGCCTGTTACACAGGCGTGCAGTTGGTGGGCGGCGAGGGCCAAACCGTGCTGGTTCTGGATGAGCCCTGGGATGCAGACCGCCTGCGCGGCGCCAACTTTCTACCTATTCATGCGGTGCTTTTCGAGCGCTCGTTTTTCGACCAAGGTTGCCGTTTTCGGGACGATCTGGAATGTCTCGAAGACTGGGAATTCTGGCTGCAGCTTGCAGCGCAGGCGCCTTTTCAGCATGTGCCTGAAGTCAGCGCCGTATACCGCCTGGGTCTGGGCACGTCTGGCCTCTCGGCAGAAGCCGACGCTGAAAAGCACCTCGTCAACCGCGCACGCATTTTTGAAGCTTGGCTCCCCCGGTTTACACCGCGCGAATGGGTACGCTCCATCCACTGGTTTGAAAACGCGAGAAACCATTTCTACCAAATGGCGTTGGACCGCTACCATGAAAACCAGCAACTGGGCGTACGGGTATCAGAGGCTAACGCTGTAGTGGCAGACCTGCACCTGCAGCTAGATGCTGCGAAGGCCCGCGGGATCGCCCAGGCGCAGGCCATACTAGACCTTCAGGCCGGGTTGGAGCGCTTGAACCGGCAAAAAGGTGCAGCGGAAGAGCTGGCGGCCAATCACGCAGCCCATGCCGAAGCACTGCAAAAAACCATCAACGCGCTTTTTGCGTCAACCTCCTGGCGGGCAACCCGATTGCTGCGGTTTGTATCGCGCATCATGCGGGGGGAGCACGAACAGGCCATGGACGGCGTGCGCCGCCTGCTCGGTGCCGTGGCAACCCGCCTGGGCTTTCACTTGCCCCCACCAAAAGGAGATGTTGCGCCAGACGCGATTGCCATGGTGGATGGCGTGCAAATTGCACCGGCACCGCCCCATTTTCTCGCGCCCGCCGATGTATCCCAGTCACGCATAGTGGACATGGACAGGGTGGTGCCACTGGAGGAGGCACCAAGCGGACGCATTGCGGTGCATGCACATATTTTTTACGAGGATGTGGTTCCTGAGTTTGCAGATTTTCTGTCGCGCATGCCATTTGCTTTCGACCTGTATGTGTCAGTGCCCACAGAAGAGGTCCGCAGAGCCAGCGAAAAATTGCTGGGTCGCCTGCCCACGCTGTCGCGCTTGAAGGTGCTGGTAGTTCCCAACCAGGGGCGTGATGTGGCCCCCATGTTCTGCGCATTTGGCGAGGATCTGCGCCACTACGATTACTTGGCACACATCCACAGCAAAAAGTCGCTGTACAACGATGGAGCAACCCTCGGTTGGAGAGAGTATTTGCTGCAGCAACTGTTCGGCAGCCCGCTGCAGATCCAAAAGATTTTTGCGCTGCTGAGCGGGAGCGAGGGCTTTGGTCTTGTGTATGCGCAGAACTATTCCAAGCTTCCGTACTGGGCCAACACCTGGCTATCGAACCGGGGAACCGGCCGTATCTGGTGCCAACGCCTGGGTATCGAGAATATGCCCAATGGCTACTTTGACTACCCGGCGGGGTCTATGTTCTGGGCGCGAAAACAAGCGTTGGCACCGTTGTTTGACGCAGGGCTGACCCTGGATGATTTCCCCGCAGAGACGGGTCAACGGGATGCCACATTGGCGCATGGGCTGGAGCGCATGTTTGCATTGACCAATTACCGCAGTGGCTGTACCGCAGCGATCTTGCCGGACGTTGCGTCGCCGCGTTCGTCGGCTTGGGGGTTCGAGCAATACTTCGGACAAACTCCCGAGAGTGTGCGGGCGGTGGTGTCACAGGTTTACCTGAAGGTTGTGGTCTTTGATATCTTTGACACCCTGCTGCTGCGCCCTTTGTTAAACCCGGAGAGTACCAAAGCCATTGTTGCGCGAAGAGCGGGTGAGGAAATTGGCAAAACCTATATGAGGTACAGGGCGCAGGCAGAAGCCCAGGCCCGCCAACAGGCTGGGCGTGACGTGGGGTTGGATGCAATATTCATGGCCTTTGAGACCTTGTCTGGGCTGCCGCAAGACGAGGTGACCCGTTTACGCAGCCTGGAAGAAAGCGTGGAACAGGCATCAGTCGTCGCGCGGCCAGAGGTGTTCGACATTCTGCAATTCGCTTTGTCCCTGGGCAAGCGGGTGGTGCTGGCCAGTGACATGTATTTGCCTCGGTCGGTCATAGAGTCGATGCTGACCGCGCACGGGATTGTTGGTTGGCACACGCTGTATTTGTCATCAGACATCGGCCTGCGCAAAGATAGCGGGGAGCTCTACCGCCATATCCTCGCTGTAGAACATGCGACACCCCAGCAGATGATGATGGTGGGTGACAACGAACACTCTGACGTGCAAATACCCAGTGATATGGGCATGAAAGTTTGGCACGTGATGCGCCCGGTGGAAATGGCATGTGCTGCCACGCGATTAAGCGCACTAGCGAAGCAAGCATTGGCCCAAAACGATCTGGATGCTGAGTTGACACTCGGTCTTTTGGTGCGTGCCAATTTGGCACCTGTCTTCTACAACAATTACAGTTCGCAGGATATGGTGCCGCCCAATTACCTGGCAATGGGCTACACGGTTCTGGGCCCTTTGGTCTTGTCGTTTGTCCAGTGGTTGGCCCAGCAAGCTGCACTAGACGGCACCGATCGCCTCTACTTTCTGTCCCGCGAAGGCGAGTTTCTAAAGAAGGTCTACGACATCTGGGCTAGACAGATGGATATGGCTGCGCCGTCGGAATACCTGGTGCTCTCCCGTAGGGCAGTCACGGTGCCCATGATCCGCGGAACCGAAGAGATTGAGGCTATTGCGCGTACCGTCTTTTTTAAAAATGATGCGGCCTCTTTTGTTCGGGAGCGTTACGGCATCGTGCTGACGGAGGATGAATGGGCGTCTCTCGAACGCCAGGGGCTGCTGGCTGTAGGTCGACAAGTAGAGGTTGAAGATGGACAAATCGACCACTTGAAGCCCTTGCTTGCGACATTGACCCCGCGCATCTTGGCGCAAGCCAAAGCGGAGCTGCCCGGCATCATGGCGTATCTGGATGGGATGGGCCTCAATGGCGGACAAAAGTCTGCATTGGTGGACGTGGGTTACTCGGCCACCATACAAGGCCGGTTGAATCAGATTCTGGGGGGCAAGGTCCACGGCTATTACATGGTGACAGATAGCCGTGCAGAAGCCGTTGCCAGTCGGTTTGACGTTACCGTTCAAGGGTGTTTTGGCCAGTACGTTGTTTTCAACAACGATGCAACGGCCATGCTGCGACAAAGTTTTGATCTGGAGAAATTATTGAGTTCGGATGAGGGTCAGATCATCCGCTACCACGTCGAACCGGGTGGCGCAGTAGCCCCCGAAGTTCGCGCCCTGAGTCCTGATGAAATGCGATGCCAACCCATCCGAACGCAAATCCGGCAGGGTGCCCTGAAATTTGTTGAGGACGCCATTGCCACGCGTGCACAGCTTCTCGGGGATTTCGTAGTGCCGACATCGTTGGGACGACAGCTCTACGAGGTATTTGTCAAGAACCCTTCCGAGCGTGAAGTGGCCTTGCTGCGTGAAGTGGTCCTGGATGACTTTTACTGCGGTCGCGGCCTCGTCAGGTGATTGAGGCCTTGTGGGCACTGAATACAAAAAACGGAAAGCCGATATGCCCCGCCCATGGCCCCCAGTACATATGCGCTTGGGGGCGCTGCAGGCCCGCATTGCGCAGGGCTTCCAACAGGTCCCAGCCGAAGTTTTGAAAACACAGTGAGCCTTCATTGGAGACCGGGTTGCCGTGGAACTCGGGCGGCAGGATGTGCTGCACATTGCCTTGTGCATCCATCGTTGCGCGGATGGTGGTCTTTGCTTGGTCGTAAAAGAAGGGAACCGTGAAAACCAGCGATCCTCCTGGTTTCAACACACGTGCGGATTCAGAAAACGTTTTGGGGTAGTCCGGAACATGTTCGAAGACGTCCTGCGTCATCACCAGATCAAAAGCTCCATCAGGGAATGACAGCCGGCTGAGGTCTTCGTGCCGGACGCCGGCGTGGGGACTGGATTCGTTGGCGATGTTACCCGGTTGGTAGTCAGGTCCCAGATACTCGCTACCGGTCACGTTATCGAACAACTGCGTAAAAACTTTGAATGAAACAGTGGTCTGCTCGGCGATGTAAATACGGGATGTTGGTTTGGCGTTCAGCTTCGTGCCAACAAAGTCGACCAAGGCCCGCATGCGGCTGTTGAGCCCGCATTGGTTGCAGGCGCACGTTTCTGTCCACGCGGGATGAACTGAACCCTGCGCGTTGGTCCCGCAATAGTGCCAAGTGATGCGCATTGCCGTGACTGCGCGGCAGGCCGAACACCATGCTTTGAAGTCAAAGGCATGCCGGGATTGCAGCATGCGGTCGTCCATCGCAGCCATTACCTCCAGCTGGGTGCTCAACGCCTGAGCCTTGGCGTCAAATTCCGCCTTGCTCGAGAAATCAGCCATCCATATCGAGGGAAGATGAGAGGTTACGGCAGCCATCAGAGCACTCCTGAAAAACGTTGAAGTATGGCCCAGAAAGACGCATTCCCAAAGTGCGTGTAGCGGTGGAGACTGTGGCATTTGTCGACCAACGCGGTGATTCTCGACGACGCGGTAGACTTTACGGCTTTACCCGCGAGCAGTCCCCACATGCCAAATTTTGATCCCCAATCGGCTCTACGCCATGCCCGCCAGGCTGCAGAGTGGGCGGGCCTGCGCTACTCGCGCGAAAGCACCCAGGCGCGTGCCATACGCAACGACGCACCAGACAAAAACGAAACGACGCTGGAAGAAGGCGTTATGTGTGAGGTATTGATCGACGGGCACTTTGGTTATGCGGCTACCGCTGACCTCAGCGACGTTGGCCTGCAACGGGCGTTTGACCAGGCGATTGCCACCACCCGCGCAACCGGCAGCCACAAGGTCCATGCTTTCAGTGAAGCGCAACGGGCGGCGGTGCAAGGTGCCTACGAGAGCCCAAAGCAGACTCCGTTGGCGACCACGCCACTGGCATTGATTACCGAATGCCTGTTGGCCGCCTCGAAAGCCATGGCGATCGACGCAAAACTCGTGAACCGCAGTGCGCAGGCCATGGTGGTTCAGACGCAGATTGACTACTACTCGACGAACGGAACCCACACCACGCAGCGTTTTGACATGGTGGACATTGCGGTGGCCGCGACGGCTGCAGAAGGCATGCAGTCCCAAACCCGCACCTGGGCCCACACAGGCCAGTTCGGTGGCGAGGTTTTTGATGTGGCCGTATTTGCAGAGCAAGGGTTGCGCGTGGCGACCGAGGCTTTGGAGTTGCTGGCGGCGCCCAATTGCCCATCCGGCGCTATGGACCTGATCCTGATGCCCGACCAGATGATGCTGCAGATACACGAGTCCATCGGCCACCCGCTGGAGCTGGATCGAATTCTGGGCGACGAACGCAACTACGCGGGCTGGAGTTTTGTGCAACCCAGCGACTTTGACAGCCTGCGGTATGGCTCGCCGCTGATGAACGTGACCTTTGACCCGACCAAAGAAAACGCTTTCGCCAGCTACGCTTTTGATGACGGTGGCAACCCTGCACGCCGCGAGTTTTTGATCGAAGGCGGGGTCTTGAAACGTGGCCTGGGTTCGGTGGAGTCGCAAGAGCGCTCCGGCTTGCCGGGTGTGGCCAATTTCCGGTCGTCATCGTGGAACCGTGCTCCCATTGACCGCATGGCCAATGTGAACCTGGAGCCCGGCACATCCAGGTTGGAAGACATGATTGCATCAGTAGAAGACGGCATCCTGATGTCCACCAACCGCTCGTGGTCGATTGACGACTACCGCAACAAATTCCAATTCGGCTGTGAACATGGTCGCTTGATCAAAAACGGCAAGCTGGCCGGCGTGGTGCGCAACCCCAACTACCGGGGCGTGACGGTTGATTTCTGGAACCGCCTGAGCGCGGTCGGCCAAGACCAGATCACCTACGGCACGCCCTACTGCGGCAAAGGAGAACCCAGCCAGGTCATCCGGGTGGGGCACTCGTCGCCGCCGTGCCTGTTCCGCGGTGTGGAAGTGTTTGGGGGCCAGTCATGAGCCAGCGTGATTTTGTAGATGCCGTGCGCCTGCATTTTGATGCAGTGGCAGACAGCGTGCTTGGCAGCTTGCAGGGTGGTGAGGCGGCCACGCTGAATCTGAGTGCTGAAGAGACTTTGTTCGTGCGCTTCAACAGCAACAAGGTGCGCCAAAACACCAATGTGGAACAGATCTCCATGGCATTGCAGTTGCAGGGCGCGGGCCGTACCGCCGGTATGTCGCGAACCCTGTCGGGCAACATGCAAACCGATCGCGATGCCATGTTGCAGATGCTGGCCCAGTGCCGTGCCGAACTGGCGGTGCTGCCCACGGACCCGCACCAGGTGCCCGTCGACAAGCATGGCAGCAGCGACGAGACTTTCCGCGGCCAACTGTTGCCCCCGCATGCGGTGGTGCAGGCCGTCGTCGGCCCGGCCCAAGGCTGCGACATGGCGGGCCTGTATGCCGCAGGCTCCATCATCCGCGCCAACCGCAATTCCAAAGGCCAGCGCCATTGGTTTGCCACGCAAACCTTTTTCATGGATTATTCGCTGTACAACGGCTCGCGTGCCGTCAAGGGCAGCTATGCCGGCAGCGCTTGGGACCCCGCACAGTGGGGGGCCAACTTGGCGCACAGCAAACACCTTTTGGCATTGATGGACAAGCCCTTGCAAACCGTGCAGCCCGGCCAGTACCGCACCTACCTGGCTCCGCGCGCAGTGGCCGATCTGGTCGGCATGATGGGCTGGAACGCTTTATCGGCTTCGGCCTGGAAACAGGGACGCAGTCCGTTCAAGAAACTGGCCGACAAAGAGTGCCGTCTGTCCACGCAATTGCATGTCACCGAAAACTTTGGCTTGGGGCTGACGCCGCGCTTCAATGCGCTCGGAGAGGTGTCGGAGCAAGCGGTGCCGCTCATTGCTGCGGGTGAACTGTCCACGCTGCTGATCAGTTCACGCACGAGCAAAGAATTTGGTCTCGTCGCCAATGGTGCCAATGAATCTGAGGCACCGCGTGCGATGGACGTCGCGCCGGGCTCGCTGGAAGAGAAAGACGTCTTGCAGCAATTGGGAACGGGACTGTACTTGTCCAATCTGCATTACCTGAACTGGAGCGACCCTGTATCGGCCCGTGTGACCGGTATGACCCGCTACGCCTGTTTTTGGGTGGAGAACGGCGAGATCGTCGGCCCCATCAAAGACATGCGGTGGGACGAGAGCCTTTACGATGCGCTGGGCACCAAGTTGATCGCCTTGACCACGCATACCGCCATTGATCCAGCGGTGGACACCTATTTCCACCGCGCCCTCGGCGGCTCACGCACGCCGGGTGCACTGATCGACAACTTCACGTTCACTTTGTAAACCTATCACCGTACCGCAGCGAGAGTTGCTGCGGTGAGGCTGGCATTGAACCAGGCGTGCATTAAGACACAAGGCCAGAGCTTTTGGCGGCGCCGCCATATTTCGCCAATGGCCACTGAAGGCACGATCCACCACACGGCGCTCCAGCCTTGTTGCGGAAAGTGCGCAGCAGCGAAGGCAAACCCGACTACGAAATTGGCTAGGTGACCGGCTGAGCCCGCCAGCGGCTTCATGGCGCCTGCCCATTGAAGCCACGCCGGAATCCGATCTTGAATGCCGCGTTGCAAAAGAGGTCTAAACGCCAGCTCCTCCAACAAGGGACCGGCGCCAAACATCCAAATCCAGCCGGGGATATCTTTGGGTACCAGGGACAAGCCAAGCAGGGAGTGCGCTACCCACGCGACGGTGGGTGCACCAGCCGCGATGATCCACGTCAAACGGTCGCCACGCTCTTGTGGCACGACTTCCATCAGAACGGATCAGGCCGGATCAGGTCTTGTCAGAGCGAATAGCCTTGCGGCGGCGACGCAGCCCCATGCCTGCGGCAGCCGACAGCAGCATCAACAGCAAACCTGCATCGCGCCCATCGGCACTGACCGTGCAACCGCCGCCTGTGCTGACTGTTACAGGCGCAAGCGCAACAACCGGGGCCACTCCTACGCCTGTGGCGCCTGCGTCGAGCGTGAAGCTGGATTCTGCGACACGGGTTAGCGGATCAATGGGGGTCTCGGCGTTGAAAGGCCCTTTGATGGGGGCACCAATGGCCGCAACACGCGAGCCGGGAACAGTTTGCGCGTACACCTTGACGGTGTATTCACCAGCAGCCAGCTTGCCGGAAAGGTTTGCCAGGTACTGGCCAATGCCGTCGTCAATGAGTGACACGCCACCCAGAGCCAGCGTTTCGTCAGGGTTATAAATGTCGGCGGTGACCACGGCTCCACGCACTGCCTTGTCGTTGGAGAGAATTGCCTTGATGGTCGGCCCCTTGCCAGAGCCTGTTCGTCCCCCGTCGATATGGGCAACCAGTCGCAAGGTGTTGTCAGTAGTAATTTCGACGCCAACGCCGTCTTGCGTAGCCGCTACTGCGGTGGCGTTGAGAGTCCAATTGCCAACCCGGCTCGAAAAGCCTTTGCTGACAATGAATTGCATGACTCCATCGGCACTGTCATCGTTAAGGCTGATGCCGTTGGGCAAGTTGCCCGTCCCGTAAACCGTGCCGCTGGGTGATGTCAGGCTGACTTTTAACTTGCTGGCGTCGACAGGGTCGAATAGAAACTCAACGGTTACATTCCCATCAACATCGCCGGCAGCCATGTTGAATTTTGTGCTGAATACGGCCGATGCGGCCAGAGCCCCGGATTCATTGAGAGCGATGGTGGCGCCGCCCTGCCCGTGCACTTCGCTCATCGAGCGCATACCGGCCTTTGCCGCATCCGTGCCGTCCTTCGCCGTTCTAAACGCGCCGCCAGTGGAGCCGGCAAGGTCGGCCAAATTGACCACCGCTCCGGTAGACGATTGCGCTTGGGCCTTTTCACGCACGGCAGCCTGTTGGACCTTGGTGTTCCCCCCCACGGCGAGGGGGTTTACAGATACCCGTGCGGCTCTGACCATGCTTGCCGCATCGGCCGGAAGGCTTGTCTCTTGGCCAGTCAGCAGGTGAATGGTGGATAGGTCACCCGGCTTGCGCGCCGCGGCCAACGCTTGCAAGCCTTGCGTAAACGCAGCCATGGAGTCAAAGCTTCCGCTACCCGCAGGCACCACGGCGTCAAGCGTAGTCGCCAATGTTGTCTTGCCGGCCGCGTCTGCTACGGTGTACGGCAGAAGGGGCCCTGCGCCAACGGCTGGCGATGCCAAAACCATGAACTGCGTGTCGGCTTTGGCCTGCGACACAACCGCTTTTGCTCCCTGTATGGCTATGGCCAGTCTTTCAGCGGACAACGTACGGTCAATCAGAATGATGTCGCGGAATACCGGATTTGACACGAACACAATATTCAGCTTGGAGTCAAAGCCGGCGACGGGCTGCTTGAGCTGCAATTTGCTTGCGTCTATGCCTTTGAATGCATCAAAAAACGTACGTTCATAGCTCTTCAGGGCATCGGGATCCTTGTCGGGCGTTCTTGTCAAAACTTCCCAAGCACTGGCACCTGCAGCATTTGCGCCAGTTGCCGCAACGCGCGCCTGACCTGTGGCCCTGCCTGCAGGATCCGCATAGTCCGTTGGGGTAGACAGCGACAGGAACTTCGTGTGGTCGTTCATGATCGTGTTGCGCGGTGTGTCGATTCCGGCCGGGCCACTGAGATTGGCCGGGTCCAAGGCTTTGCCCGCCTCTTGATACTCGTCAAATACGGTGTAGGTGTAGTGCCCCATTTCGTGGGCGATGACCTTGCCTACCTGGTCAAGGGTTTCTGGGGTACTACTCATCGTGAGGTAGTTGTGGGACGTCATCCCACCAGGCTTTTGCCACCCCGCAACGTTTGCGTTGGATCGGCCATCCTTGTTGATGATCTGAATATCGACATTGGTGCCGAACATCGCATTTTTGTAAACGTAGATGTTGCCGATCTTGTGCAGCCCCTCCGTCATCGTGAAGTTGCTCTGGGCGAATACCCTCAACAGGCTGGTAATGTAGGCGCGGTCAAGCGTCACGCTTCCGTTGGCGACTTGCGTTGGCGGGCTATCAAAATCCCAATCTACGCTGACTACGTAATCGAGCGTATTCACATCAGCAACGGCGGAAAGCGCGTGGTTCGCGGCAAACGCGGGCACAGCGGTCTGTAACGACAGAGAGGCGATCAAAACACCGACACCCAAGCGGTGCAATACGCTACGACCCAACTTCGACCCAGGTTTGCTTCGCATATCGGTTTCTTCCCTATGGAGTTGAGTGAAAAGTCTGTAGGACCACCGCAATGGGCAGTGAGCAGCCGCAGCATACGAATGAAATAGTAGCTCTATTATTCCGAGAGCGGTTGTATTCTTTTCGCCGCACTACCTAAAAAATAGGTCGCTGCCACCCGGTCACTACCAACACCATCAGCAGAAGAGCCGACATCACCACCAGCCCAGCCAAGCCCGCCGCGATGGCTACTGCATTGCGCGAACCCCTTCGCAGCATCGTCGTGTGAATCTTGGGTGCCAGTGTCATACCCAATACCGAGACCGCGACCAGTATGGTCGTGATTGCGGGAAGCGGCCGCAGTGCGAAGAGCAAAAAACCGGAGGCACCCAAGCTGCCGATGCACCAATGCTCGTAGATCGGCCAATCGGCGCGGTCTGGCCACCAGGGATGCCGTAGCACGCGAGCGAAGCCTGAGGGCAGCACCGACGTGGTTGGCTCGTTGGCCGCCGAGAAGCTAGTTGTCCGGTCAAACCCGTTTTGGGAGGCTATGGCTGCTGAAGTTGGTGCCTCAACGCCATCGTTGTTCGGTGCTGTCTCTTCTATTGTTGGCACAGTTGGGGGCAGAGTTGCCTTGGCGCGCGGTGCGGGCCGTAAAAGCGCCGCGCCGACTTGGGCTCGCCGCATCACGGCCACCTGGGCCAGTACATATAGGGCCCCGAGTATCGGCACAACAAAGGATAGCGCTGGTGCCTGTTGTGCTATCCAGCTTGCCAAAATCGGGTCCGAAACGGCAATGTCTCCGGCAAACCATCCGAGCATTGCACCCCCGCCGCGAATGAGCAGAGGGTATTTTTGCAGCAGCCCACCGACAAATGCACTGCCAAACATCAGCAGCGGCACGCTGATGACAACACCGATGATCAGCACCACAACGCTTCCCCGCGCGATGGCAGCCAGGCCAAGCACATTGTCCACACTCATGACCAAGTCGGCTATGACGATCGTAACGACTGCGGACCAGAGACTGGTGCCCACTTCGTCAGGCCCCTCGTGTGTAGCTACTGGTGCCTCACCCGCCCGTATCAGCTTGATGGCTATGACCACCAGCGCCAAGCCGCCGACAAGTTTGAGAATGGGTATCTCCAGCACGAAGCGGGCGACCGTTGTCAGCAATACCCGTAGAAGGATGGCGGCGCCGGTACCGAGCATCAAGCCAAGCCTGCGCTTGGACTCCGGTAGCGACCGGCAGGCCAATGCGATCAGGACGATGTTGTCACTGCTCAGCAGCAAATCGAGCAGCAAAACCTCCAAGGTCATGCTCAGGTAGTGGACCCCGACTTCAAGTTCCATGGGTGCCCATTCCAACAGCCGACCGTTTGGCCAAGAGCTTGTCCGGCGCGCTGCAGATCACGGGCGCACCGGCGAACCCGGGCCGTTCTTGAAATAGCGCAGGACTTCTGCGTCGGGTGACAACACGATGGTTGGCGCCGACTCGGCCAATGCCTGGCGATACGTCTGCAAGGAGCGGTACAGGTGGTAAAACTTGGGATCTTTGTCAAAGGCGTTGGCCAAAATCTGGTTCGCACTTGCCTCTCCCTCTCCATGGGTGATCTTGGCTTGGCGTTGGGCTTCTGACAGGATTACGGTGCGTTCTCGGTCAGCCTTGGCCTGTATTTGTTGTGCCCATTCGAACCCTTGTGCACGCAGTTCCTTGGCTTCGCGCTGGCGTTCGGACTTCATGCGTTCGTAAATAGCCTGGCTGGTTTCAAGCGGCAGGTCGACCCGGTGGAAGCGCACTTCGGACACTTCGACGCCAATTTCCTGGGCCTTTCCCGCAACGTCATTCTGAATACGCTGCACAACCTGCTGCCGTTTGTCCGACAGCAAAACAGCAAGCGGAGCCTGCCCCAGCTCTCGCCGCAATGACGAACTGAGAAGCTGGGCAAGATGCAATTCCGCTTGGGGAATAGTCCGCACCGCCTGGTAGAACTTCAAGGGATCTGCCAATCGATAGCGGGCATAGGTCTTTACCTCCACCCGCTTTTGGTCGCCCAAAATGACCTGCTCCAATGGGGGCTCCAGGGTCAACAAGCGGGAGTCGTAGTACACCACGGAGTCCAGTATTGGCAGCTTGAACTGCAGACCCGGCTTGGTCACGGAACCGATAGGCGCGCCCAGCCGGATCACCAACGCCTGCTCGATTTCACTGACTGAGAACAGTGAGCCGCTCAAGAGCCACAGCACAGCAAATGTTCCCAGACAAAGCCAACCCACCAAACGGCCGCTCATTTCGCCGCACCTTTGGATGCTGCTTTATTTTTGTCGTCGAGCTGCATGTAGGGCACTACGCCACCGACGCTCTTGCCTGAGGTGTCGATGACCACTCTTGTTGCCTTCTTCAAGACTTCGTCGACGCTCTCCAGATACAGGCGCCAAGCTGTAACGTCCTTAGCCTTGGTGTAGCTGTTGTAGACCGACAGGAAGCCCTGGGCATCTCCTTGCGCCAGGTTGACCGCCTGCGCCTTGTAGGCCTCGGCTTCCTGCGTAATGCGCGAGGCTTCACCGCGCGCTCGGGGAAGGATGTCGTTGGCATAAGACTCGGCTTCGTTACGCGCCCTTTCCTGGTCTGCTTTGGCACGCTGAACGTCGTTGAACGCATCGATCACGAGGCCAGGGGGGTCTACGCGCTGCAACTGCACTTGCGTGATCAACACACCGGAGTTCGAACGGTCCAGTAGCGTTTGCATGAGGGTACGCGTCTGATCAGCAATCTGCTGGCGCTTGTCGGACATTGCAGCCTGAATCGGCGTGCGGCTTACAACTTCACGCAGAGCGCTCTCCGCGGCGATCTTGATGGCGGCCTGCGGATTGTTGATCTTGAAAAGAAACTGGCCTGCATCCTTGATCGTCCAGAAGACAGCGCATTCGGCTTCCAGAATGTTTTCATCGCCAGTCAGGATTTGGCGTTCGCGCGGATCTTCATTTCCATTGACGTCTACGGTACGCGGCTTGCCAAGTTTTAGTTGGTTGACCTGCGTCACTTTGGGAAGCAGAACGGTTTCAATTGGATAGGGCAGGTGGTAGTGCAACCCTGAACCAGTCGTTTCCACCCAGCGACCGAACCGCAAAATGACGCCTTGCTCATCGGGTTGCACTTTGTAAATGCCAGCGCTTAACCAAGCAATAAACAGTACCCCAAACAGAAGCCCCGCGCCCTTGCCGCCAAGGCCGAGCAAATGAAAGTAATACTTCATCCACTGATTGAACCGGTTGGGAGGCGCTGTGTTGCGTTCTGCAGGAGCCGCATTGGGCTGGTCGTTAACCGGGTCAAATGGCATCTATAGGACTTCAGTTTGCGGTGCTTGCAGTCGAACACCAGGCAAAAAGATGATAGCGTAAATATGCATTTTCAATACAAGAATGCAAGACCGTAAAGATGCGCATAATCGATCGCATGACGAAACTACACACCGTTGGTAAAACCCTCCGTTTGATTTGTAGTGCCGTGGCGGTGGTTGCCGTACTAGGTTGCGCGCAGCAACCCGTAGCGCAGAGTTGGGCCGTCATTTCGGACATGCCGCAATGGTCGCCCGGCCGGCCGCAGACTTATCGGCAGGTGGTCTTCGGTTCCGAAGGGACGGTGCAGGACGCGAGTGTTCGCGACCAAACGGTCGAGAGCTTGGTGGAGTACACGCAGCATCGCAGCTCGTCAGGCGTCTTCCCCGTGGAGCCTTATTTTTCACTCCAAGACAAGTACGAGAAGCCTGCACCGCGCGGTCTGCTGACGGAAGGCCGGGGCAACAAAACCACCTTCTATTTTCGGTCCATGGGCCGCGACAAGTTCATTTATGCCGAAAACGAACTGCTGCCCCCCGATCTGCAAAAACTGCTTGCGCAGATGCCACCCAAAAAAGACATGGGACGCACAGGCACGTTTATCCAGGTGCGTTTGTACGATGCGGCGACACAAACCTACTTGCGGTCCAATAACCCTGCCGCCTTGACTAACGCAATGATCGATGAGTTCGCGCCGCTGCAGCGGGCGTTGGCGTCGCCCTTCCAATTTATCGATTTCAAACCTGAGCAGGTGAAGGCGCTCGGCAAGCGGCTGTCATTGCGTGACCCGCCGTTCAATGTTGTGACGCCGTCGAATGAGGTGGTGCGGCTGGAGTACTTCCCATAACGGTCCGATTGCGCGGGAAATTCTGCGCCTAGTTCAACGCCATGCTCAACTTGCGCCGGTAAGTCGCCACCAACTGTGCTTGCGGGTCCAGCGCCGCAACGGCCTTGCCCGCAATCTCGATTCCCCCAGCCGTCTTTCCCGTCGCCAGCGGATCCACCTTAGGTTTGGGCGGTGTCAGCAACTCCAGAATTGCGACAAAAATCTTGCGGGGCAACGCGTCGCTCCAGGCTTTGTCGCGCATGATGATTTCCAGCAGCTCGTCCATGGACGCAGTCCAGTTCCCGCCCACCATCAGCACGCGGGCCTTGGCCAGGCGGGTGTCGAAGTCGCGTTTGTTGGCGGCGATCAGCGTGTCGAATTGCTCCATGGTCCAGGTGCCACGGTCGTCTTTCATGGCGAACTGGATGGAGCTGAGGAACTGGTGCAGCGCTTCAAAGCGCAGCTGGCGCGGGATCTCGGTCAGCGTCGGGGCCAGCGCGGCCTCGGCGTCTTCCAGCATGTCGTTCTCGATCAGCAGCTTCACATAGTCGTAGCGGGCGTCATCGTTGCCGGGGTTGACGGTGAGCGCCGAATGCAGCTTGTGCAGCGCGGCCTGGGGGTCGCCAGCGTCGATGAGGGCTTGCGCGTCTTCGGCATCGGACTCGGCTTCCAGCGCCTCGGCTGAGGGTACATGCTTGTCCAGAAAGGCTTTGATCTCGCTCTCGGGCTTGGCACCCATGAATCCGTCCACCGGCTTGCCATTGACCATCAGCACGCAGGTCGGTATGGACCGAATACCAAAGGCCTGGGCCAGTTCCTGTTGTTCATCGGAGTCGATTTTGACCAACTTGAAGCGGCCGTCGTACGCCAGTTCGATCTTTTCCAGTATGGGCCCGATGACCTTGCAGGGGCCGCACCAGGGCGCCCAGAAGTCGACGAGGACGGGGACTTGCGCCGAGGTGGCTACCACTTCGGTTTCGAAGTTTTCGATGGTGACGTTGATCATGTAGGCTCGCTCCAGGGCGAAAAAGTAAAATCAGGGGGAGTAATCAAAGGGCAGAGCGCTCTTTCGGACTCTTCCCTTCGCATTTTAAAGATTTATGACTATTCAAATCGGCGTCGTCATGGGTTCCAGCTCCGACTGGGACACCATGCAACATGCAGTGCACATTCTCCAGCAGTTTGGCATTTCGCATGAGGCGAGGGTGGTATCGGCCCACCGCATGCCGGACGACATGTTTGCCTACGCCGAGGCCGCCGCCGGCCGCGGCATGCGCGCCATCATCGCCGGTGCTGGGGGCGCGGCCCACCTGCCGGGCATGCTGGCGGCCAAGACGACGGTGCCCATTCTGGGCGTGCCGGTGGCTAGCAAACACCTGTCTGGCGTGGATTCGCTGCACAGCATTGTGCAAATGCCCAAGGGCATACCAGTGGCCACGTTTGCGATTGGCGCGGCCGGTGCGGCCAATGCGGCGTTGTTTGCCGTCGCCGTGCTGGCTGCCGACAACCCGGCATTGCGCAAGCAGTTGGAAGACTACCGCGCGCACCAGACGGAAGTGGCGCGGGGCATGGCAGTCCCTCCAGTCTTATGAGCGAAATCAAACTGGGGGCAAGCGCCGAGACGACGCTGGGCGTCATGGGTGGCGGCCAGTTGGGGCGCATGTTTGTGCAGGCCGCACAGCAAATGGGCTTCTTCACCGCTGTGCTGGACGCGGACCCGCTGAGCCCGGCCGGGCGCGTCAGCCACCACCACATCCAAACCGCATACACCGACGCCGACGGCCTGCAGCAGCTGGCGCAGCGCTGTGTGGCGGTCACCACCGAATTTGAAAACGTGCCGGCCCAATCGCTGGCCGCATTGGCACAGACCGTCACCGTGTCACCCGCTGCAGACTGCGTGGCTATCTCGCAGGACCGGGCGCGGGAGAAGTCGTATTTCGCCAACTGCGGCGTGCCGGTCGCGCCCTATGCGGTCATCGAAACCGCTGAGCAGTTGGCCGCAGTGGTCGGTGATCCGAGCGCCGCGCCGGGCCGCCCCAAGCAAGCGGGCTCCCCCTTGGGGGGTAGCGAAGTACACGCAGTGACGAGCGTGGGGGCAGACCTCTTTCCCGGGATTCTGAAAACCACCCGCATGGGCTACGACGGCAAAGGCCAGGCCCGCGTGGCCGACCGCGCTGCGCTGGCCGCTGCCTGGGCGGCTTTGAACGGTGTGCCCTGCGTGCTGGAGAAGATGCTGCCGCTGCAACTGGAGTGCTCGGTCATCGTCGCGCGCGGTGCGGATGGCACGTGCGTGAACCTGCCGGCACAGCGCAACCTGCACCGCGACGGCATCCTCGCCGTGACCGAGGTGTATGAAGGAAATCTGCCTCCAGCCCTCGTGGAACGTGCGGTAGCCGCTGCAAAATCCATAGCAAGCGGTTTGGGTTACGTGGGCGTGCTGTGCGTCGAGTTCTTTGTGCTGGATCCGTCCTCACCCGCGGCGGCGCAGCTGGGTGGCCTGGTCGTCAACGAGATGGCGCCGCGCCCGCACAACAGTGGGCACTACAGCATGGACGCCTGCGACGTGTCGCAGTTCGCGCTGCAGGTGCGCACACTGGCCGGCCTGCCGCTGACGCAACCGCGCCAGCACAGCCCCTCCATCATGCTGAACCTGCTGGGCGACATCTGGCCCGACGGTGGTGGCACGCCCCCCTGGGCGCAGGTGCTGGCTCTGCCCGGCGCGCACCTGCACCTGTACGGCAAGGCCCACGCCGCAAAGGGCCGCAAGATGGGTCACCTGACCCTCACCGGCGCCAGTGTTGACCAGGTACGCTCCACGGCCTTGCAGGCTGCTGCCATCCTGGGTATAGCGGCGTTCTAATCCTTCCATGATCCTTCCCGCATCCGACCCGGCGTCTATTGCCGCTTGCGCCGACGCCATCCGCACTGGCCGGCTGGTGGGCCTGCCCACGGAGACGGTCTATGGCCTGGGTGCGGACGCCAGCAGCGACGCCGCGGTGGCGAAAATCTTTGTAGCCAAGGGGCGACCGGCCGACCATCCGCTGATCGTGCATGTGTCCGCGCAAGGCGGCGGCATGCCCGCCGTGAAGCATTTCGCGGCCCAGGTGCCACCGTTTGCGCAGCAGTTGATGTCGGCCTTCTGGCCCGGCGCGCTCACCTTGATACTGCCGCGCCGACCGGGTGTCGGTACCGCGGCAGCCGGCGGGCAAGATTCCATCGGTTTGCGCTGCCCGGCCCACCCCGCAGCCCAGGCCGTGCTGCGAGCGCTGCATGAGGCGCCACCGGGGAAGGAGCCGGTGTGGGGCATTGCGGCCCCTAGCGCCAATCGCTTTGGCCGCGTCAGCCCCACCACCGCTGCCCATGTGGACAGCGAGCTGGGTCCGGATCTGCTGATCCTGGACGGCGGCGCGTGCAAGCTGGGCATTGAGTCCACGATCATTGACTGCACGCGCGGCGCGCCAGTGCTGCTGCGCCCGGGCTCGATCAGCCGGCTGCAGATCGAACAGGCGTGCGGGCAAAAAGTGCTATCAAATGAGGAGCTGCTTACGCAAGCTGCACAAGGGCTAGAGGCTGAAAGTGCTCCTAGGGCGTCCGGAACGCTGGAGTCGCACTATGCGCCCACGGCCACGGTGCGCTTGATGGATGCCCAGGCGCTGCAGGCCGCTGTGGGCATGCTGGGCGACGTGATGTACGCCGCCGGATCGGACACCAAGCCGACCATTGCCGTCTATGCCCGCACGCCGTTGAAGAAGGTGCCGCTGGCTATTTTGTTGCGCCGCATGCCCGATGATGCCGCCGCCACGGCCCACCAGTTGTTCGCCGCGCTGCGTGGCTTTGACGACCACGGCGTCAAGCTGATCTGGGTTGAAACACCGCCAGACACGCTGGAGTGGGAAGGTGTGCGGGACCGGCTGCAGAGGGCTAGCGCCTGAACCAGAGCCCCCACGCTCCGCCGCTTTGCGGGTCGCTGCCCCGGCAGCACTTCAATGCATCAATCGGAAGCGCGTTCCGCGGAAGTTGAATTCCGAGTTGTTGGAGCGTATCTCCACCACCGTCAGGTCCGGCGCGACCTGTCCGCCCTGGTTCAACACCAGGCCATTGACCAGCAGCAGCCGCTGCGACGGGTTCTCTGAATACACCGCACCGCTGATCGCCAACGCCGGAATCTGCCGGCGCGTGGTTTCGGGCAAGTCGGTCAGCAGCGGGGCCGGTGCGGTGGCTGGTGCCGCGGGTTCTGGGGCAACCGCAACTGCCTTTGCCTTGGGTGGCGCAGCGGCTGCGGGTTCCGCTGCAGCAACTGGGGTCGGCGGCTTGGCCGATGGCGCGGGCGTCGGCACTACCGGTGCGGCGGCGCGTGGAGGTGCGGTTTGTAGTGCGGCCGGCGGTGTGGGCGCAGGCGGCGGGTTGGGGGTAACCATCTGTGCGGGGGGCAGCGCGGAAGGCATCGGCGCGGGAACCGGTGTCTGCACGGGCTGTGCGACCGGCGCCGCTGCCACGACGACCACTGGGGGCTGTGGTGGGGCCGGTTGCCACATCCACCAGGCCACAGCCGCGGAGACCACCACTGCAGTCGCTGCAATGCCCAGACCGGCACGTTGCCGGGGACTGAGGCCGTTGTTGGCAATCGGGGTCGCTACCGGCTTCGCGTGCAGTGTGGGAACGCCGCCGCGCGCGCGTTCGGCATCGGCCCGTTGGAGTGCGTCGAGGATGTAAGACATGGCTTGTGTGGGTTTACCGTGCAACGCTGGACAGGCGGGGCGTACTGCTGCCGCCCAATGCGCTTTCCAGTTGCATATAGGTCATGGGACCGGGTTGGCCGTCGGCTTGCAGGCCGTGCGTGCGTTGGAATTCACGCACCCGATCTTTCAGCGCGGTGTCGAGTTGCTGCAGCGTGCTGGAAGGCACCGGCGGCGGCGTGGTGCCATCCAATTGGTCCAATTGGCGCGCCAGTTGTGTGATGGCAGGCCCTGTGGCTCCGCCTCGGGCCGCGGGGTTGTAGCCCTCCGGCGCACGCCACAGCGTTGCAAAATCTCCGTTCCAGTGGTGGGCCAGCGCACTGAGGCTGACCGTGTGGCGCTGCGCACCGATCAGCAGCGTGGCCGTCTGGTCCGCCATGCCAACCAGCGTCGCATAGCGCACGCTGTTGTCGTCCGCCTGCAGCGTCAGAATGCCGGGTCGACTCAGTTGGCGCAACAGCGGCAGATTCAGTTTCGCCGTGCGGTAGCACTGCAATTGCTGCGCCAGCGCAGCGGCACAGGGATCGGCACTGTCGGCTGGCAACTGCCACTGGGTGGACAAGGTATTCCAGGCGGGAGTCAGGTCGCCCGGCAGCTGGGCCAGCACGGTCTCCAGCGGTGCGATGCTGGGCGGCACCGGTGTTGCAGCAGCACTGGCGCTGGCGGACGCAGCCACCGCCATCGCCACCGGTGGCACGGCGCTGGCAGCAGCCGAGGGTGCGCTGGCAGCGGCCACGGGTGCCTTCACAGCTGGCTGAGCGGGTACCTGCCCTTTGGACAGCGTGAGTGCCGCCGTGGCGGCCGCGCCCAGCAACACACCCAAGCCCGCTAGCAGCCAGGCTTTATTTGGCCCACCCGGGGCTCGCGGCGCATCCTGTTCGGCACCAAATACCTCGCCCGCAGCTTTGGTTACAACGCCGCGGTTGACGCTGTGCAGACCCGTCGCCCACGCCCCCAGCAACGCGCGCCCGCACAATAGGTTGATGCGCCGCGGAACCCCACGCGCCAGCCGGTGGATGGTCTGCAAGGCCTTGCGGTCAAACGGCAACGGGGCGGTGTGCCCGGCCACGGCCAGCCGGTGCTGGATGTACTGCGTGCTCTCGGCTTCGGTCAGCGCGTCCAGGTGGAAGCGCGCGATGACGCGTTGTGCCAGTTGCTCCAGCTCGGGCCGCGCCAGCATGGTGCGCAGCTCGGGTTGGCCTATCAACACGATCTGCAGCAGTTTGCGCGCGTTGGTCTCAAGATTGGTCAACAGGCGCAATTGCTCCAGCACATCGGCCTGCAGGTTTTGGGCTTCGTCGATGATCAGCACACTGCTCTGGCCGGCTGCGTGGCTCTGCAGCAGGAAGCCGTTCAGTGCGTCGATGTAGTCCTTCAGCGTGGCCGGCGTCGATGCTGTGGCTCCCAGCGTGATGTGGAATTCTTCGCAGATGGACTGCAGCAGCTCCACGACCGTGAGCTTGGGGTTGAAGATGTAGGCCACATGGCAGCCGGCTGGGATCTGCTCCAAAAAGCAGCGGCAGATGGTCGTCTTGCCGGTGCCAATGTCGCCGGTCAGCAGCACAAAGCCGCCGCCCGATCCGCCAGCCGTGCTGTGCGGGCCCGACACGCCAAACAGCAGATGCGCCAAGGCCTCGCGGTGGCGCTCGCTCATGAAGAGGTAGCGCGGGTCCGGGGCGATGGAAAACGGATCCTGTGTCAGTCCGAAGTGTTGCGAATACATAGGCCCCAAGCATCCCACAAAAAAAAGCAGCCCGAAGGCTGCTTTTGTACCGATTGAGCGGATGTTTCACCGCCGGGCCGCCCCAAGGTGTGGACTTGGGGTTTTGCCAAACGCGGCCCCCTCGGGGGGCAGGGCGCCACACGCAGTGGGCAACCGTGGGGGCAACCCCACTCTAAAACTTATACCCAACCGTCAAGCTGACCGAGCTGGGGTCCAGCTTGATGTCCTGGGTCTGCCCGGTAGACAGCGTGGTGCGCGTGCTCAGCGGGGTGTAGGTGTAGTTGGCATCCAGAAACCACTTGCTGTTGAGCGCGAAACTGGCGCCCAGCTGTACCGTTGCCGCCCACTTGGAGTCAATGGACAAGGTGGTTGGGTTAGACGGTGTGCCACCCGAGATGGCGGTCAGCGTGGACGTTGAACGCGCACCGTAGAAGGCAGCATAGGTGATGCCCGCGCCGATGTAGGGGCGGAACGCCGAGGTAGGCTCCATGAAGCGCCACTGGACCAACACAGTCGCTGGCAAAGCCTTCACGTCGGCAATCTTGCCTGCGCCGGCTACCGCACCATCGCCCGAGATGTCGTGCTGGAAGGGCACAGAAATCGGCACGTCGATGGAGATGTTGTTGTCCAGCATGTAGGTGATGCCGCCCGAGACCTTGGTCGAACTGTTGATGCTGGCCTTGGTGCCAGCCAGGCTGGGAGCGCTCAGGTCGCCGCTGTTGACATTGGGCGTGATGGTGGTGGCACCGCCGCGCACCATCCAGGTACCGGCAGTTTGCGCCTGGGCGGCCGCCGCACATGCGAAAGCGACGGGGATCAGCAGGAATTTCACAGAATTTTTCATGGTGTTTTGCTCCGTCGTAAATTACAGCCAGCCCGCTTTGGCCAATTGCAGGTTGATGGATTGGCCGATCAACTGGTGCAGTGCTGGTGTGGGGTGGAAGTTGTCCGAGTAGGCATATGACTTCCACCAGTTCGCCGAGGTCTCGCCGACCGGGATGTTGGCTGACATGCTCGCGGAGTTGCACGCTGCGACAGTGGCGGGTGCGCTCAAGCTGGCCTGGCCCGTGACGCTGTCCAGGCCACCAGCCACTTTCGGGCAAGCCGGTGTGGTGACATTGGTCAGTGCAAACTGTGATGGCGTTGCCGAAATCTTTGCGCCTTCGGTGTTCAAGTCATAGACTTGCACGCCGGTGCCGGCCAGGCCAGCAGCCAGGCTGCTGTTGAATGCGGCAGTCCATGCCCGCGCAGCGGCTTGGACGGCATCGCGCTGGGCAGTACCGCCCGCAGCCGCAACCGCAGACAGCACCGCCAAGAAGCGTGGCGTGACCGTGATATCTGGCGAATTGACGACTACAACCTTGGTCACACCCTTTGCCACGACATTGGCCTTGACCGAAGCGGCCAGAGTGGTGCCCAGGGCCTGAGCGTATGCGCCCGCTGCGTTGCCCAGGCTGGTAGGCGTGGGGGTGCCGATGATGGCGGACACAGTCGCCGGTGGCAGCAGGGTGCCCAGCAGGCCCATGTAGGTTGCGATGCCTGCTGGTGTGGTGGCGCCCAGGTAGGCACCGGTGAGATCGGCAAGGTCGTTACCGCCACCGTCAATGATGACCAGGTCTGATGGCGACAGAGAGGCAGAACCCACGCTCAATTGGTAGGTGATGGAGAACGGGTTATTGTTGCCGGGAGCGGAGGCATTGGTAAGGTTGTTGATGCGCCCACCACCGACCGCATAGCTGGTGCAGGTGGTCTTGGGAACAAAGGTCGTACCGTTGAAATTGAAGAAGGGGCAGAGCTTGGGCGCGCCAAAATTGGCGGCGACCACTTCAGGAAATATCAGAAACGGGTTGGCCGCGTCGGCACTCTGGATCGTGAACTTGTAGCCAAACGTGCCACTGTCCATGATGCTGTCACCAAAAACCTTGGCCGAGGTAACGACCGTCTTGGGTGTAGTGTTGGAGCCATCGCTCGCCCCGCCGCAACCCGCCAAAACTACCGCGCAGCTTGCTGCGACTGCTGCCCATTTCCATTGTTTCATTGTGCTCTCCATAAAATAGAACGACCGTTCGTTTTGAACAGTAAATTATGGAATGGTTGGTCCCTTCGGACCATGGGGTAAACACCGACTTTTTTTGGGTGGTCTGACTTAAATGTGGCAGGTGTCCCGCCCAAGCGGTGAAACTGGTTTACCGGTACTTGAGTTTCATCGCCAGGATCGCGATCGCCAAAGTTAGCGTGATGGCATTGGCCAGAACGATGGGCCAGGCGTTCAACAGCAGTCCGTAAATCAACCACAGCGTGATACCCACCACAAAGGTGCTGTACATCGTCAGCGAGATGCCGCGGACGTCCTTCGTTTTGAAGGTGTGCACCGCCTGCGGCACAAAACTGGATGTGGTGAGGAAGGCCGCGGCGTAGCCGATGATTTCAGATAGGGGCATAAATTACCGAGCGGCCCAGTCGACCATCGCATCGATGGCAGGCCTTGCGGCGCGGGCATTGGGGTGGTTGACGATGGCGACCAGCACATAGCGTTTGCCAGCCACGCCATGCACGTAGCCGGCCACGGCCACCACTTCGTTCAGGCTGCCGGTCTTCAGATGGGCGTAACCGCTGGTGCGGGTCTTGGCGCGGCGCAGCGTGCCGTCCACGCCGTTGATGGGCAGCGAGTTCATCAGCTCAGGCATCAGCGGTGAGGCATAGGCAGCCTGCAGCAAACGCCCCAGCGCGTTGGCGCTGATGCGCTCATTGCGCGACAGCCCGGAGCCGTTTTCCAGCACCGGCACATCATCCGCGCCAAAGCGCTCCACCCACCAGCGTTGCACCACCTTGTGCGAGGCCTCGAACGTGCCCGGCCCCGTCACCGCATCGCTGGTGCCGGGTGCAGTGGCTGGCGGCGTCAGCACGCGCCCCAGCGTCAGGTAGACCTGCTGCGCCATCACGTTGTTGCTGTACTTGTTGATGTCGCGCACGATCTCGGCCAGGGGTGCCGAGCGCACGTCAAACACCGGTTTGTAGGCTGCCGCCGTGGTGCCGGACAGCGTTCCCACGCGCACCGTGCCCTGCAGCTTGCCACCCATGTCCTGCCACATGCCCTGCACGGCGCGGGTGGCATAGCTCTTGGGGTCGGCATAGGCCACGGCCCACACCTTCTCGCCGCAACTGGGCGCGTAGCTGCCGGCAAAGCGTATCTGTTTGGGGTCGCTGAAATCGGCCTTCAGCGTGGAGCGGTAGTCGCCGCATTCGCCCGCCAGCAGTGGCACCGTGGCCTGCATCTGCACGCCGGCCAGTGGCGGGTCGAACTGCACGCGGGCCTGGGTGCCGCCCGGCTCGGGCGCGAAGGTCATGACCACTGATTTGAAATTGATCAGCAGCGCATCCGGCGCGGCGTTGTAGGGCTTGAGCGGCTCGCCGTCAAAGGCGGAGGGATCTCCATTGGGCACATCAAAGGCACTGCGGTCCAGCACGATGTCGCCCACGATGCTGCGTATGCCCACGCCCTGCACGCGGCGCAGCAGCAGCCACATGCGCTCCAGCACCAGCTTGGGGTCGCCCTGGCCCTGGATCGTCAGGTTGCCGTGCAGCGTGCCATCGCGCACCGGGCCGTCGACAAACACCGGTGTGGACCAGGTGTAGCTGGGCCCCAGCAGGTCCAGTGCCGCATAGGTGGTGACCAGCTTCATCACCGATGCAGGGTTCATCGCGGTGTTGGCGCGGTGGCTGACGCGGGGCGCACCCTGGCCCTGGGCGTCTACCAGCAGCACGGATACGGCCTCGCGCGGAATCTTGGCGCGGGCCAGTGCGGCGTCCACCTCGGGGGGCAAATTTTGGGCGTGGAGTTGACTCATCAGGCCTAGCAAGCCACCCAGCACAGCGGCGGCGCACCGCCCATTGGAAAGGTGGCGTTGGCGCACCGTGGGCGGCGGGCCGGCACGGGATATTGGGGAGCAAATCTGCATGCATGGGATTATCCCGCGCGGGCAAGAGCGGCGGGCATCCCCGATAATCGAAGGGATGTCCACACGCCCCGCCAACCCGTTCGCCGCCCTGTCCCCCAAAGCTGTGGGCGTGCTGGCTGCAGTGGTCACCGTGGTCATCTGGACGTCGTTCATCGTCATCGCCCGCGCGTCGGCCGACCCGGCCCGTGGCGGTGTGCTCAACCCCTTCGATATCGTCTATGCCCGCCTGTGGGGCGCCGGCCTGATCCTGCTGCCGTGGGGCTGGTGGCTGGTGCGCCGTGACCGGCGAACAAATCCGGATGCGGGCTCGCTGTTTGGCTTCTCGCCGCTGCCTCTGCGGCAAACGCTGTTGACCGGTGTGCTGGGCGGCTTGCTGTACGCCATGTTGGCCTACAGCGGGTTTGTGTTTGCGCCCGCCGCCCATGCCTCGGTGCTGATGCCGGGCAGCCTGCCGCTGTGGACGGCGTTGTTGGCCGTCGTGGTGCTGGGTGACCGCATCACCCCGGTGCGTGCGCTGGGCCTGGCGCTGATCGTAGGCGGTGACCTGCTGGTGGGCGGCGCCAGCCTGCTGCATGCGCTGGATGGCAGTGGCGTGTGGCGCGGCGACGTGCTGTTCATGCTGGCAGCCTTCGTGTGGTCCAGCTACAGCGTGCTGGTGCGCCGCTATGCGCTGGATGCCGTGCGTGCCACCATCGCCATCACCACCTTTGCGTTCATGACCTATGTGCCGGTTTACACCGCGCTGCTGCTATTGCACTGGGTGCCGGGGCGCGTGCTGACGGCACCGTTGCACGATGTCACCTTCCAGATGTTCTTCCAGGGCGTGGGCTCGGTGGTCATCTCCGGCATCTCGTTCACGAAGATGATCCAGTATTTCGGGCCGGTGCGCTCGACGATGATTACGGCGCTGGTGCCGGGCCTGTCGGCCCTCTCCGCCGCGCTGGTGCTGGGTGAGCCACTGGTCTGGAACCTGTTGGCCGGGCTGGCTTTGGTGACATCGGGCATCGTCTTCGGCGTGCGCAAGGCTGCTGTGGATGCTACAAAATTAGGAGCTGCTTACGCTCTCCCCACGAGGGCTAGAGGCTGATTTGGCTATGAACCATAGGCGCAAACCATGAATCTGCTGGCCTTTGACACCGGGACCGAGGTGCTGTCGATTGCCGTCTGCCGCACGCAGGGCGGGCAGGTGCAGCAGTGGCAGCACACGTCGAGCGGCGGTGCCAAGGCGTCTACCGATCTGATACCGGCGATTCTGGGCCTTTTGCAGCAGGCCGGTTTGCGGTTGCGGGAGCTGGATGCCATCTGCTTTGGCAGCGGCCCGGGTTCGTTCACTGGCCTGCGCACCGCGTGCTCGGTGGCCCAGGGCCTGGCATTTGGCGCTGGCGTGCCGGTGCTGGCCGTGGACTCGCTACTGGCCGTGGCCGAAGAAGCGCGGTACACGGCGTTGGCCGCGCAGGCCACCGGTGTCGTCACGGCCCTGTTGGACGCCCGCATGGACGAGATGTACTGTGCCAGCTACGCCTTTGCTGCTGGCCAGTGGACGGAGCTGCGCGGCAGCCACCTGGTGCAACCCGAGCAATTGCTGCGCGCCCAGGCCGAGCCGGGTCTGTCGCAAGCGCCGTGGTTGCTGGCCGGCAACGTATTTGCCGTCTACGGCGAGCGGGTGGCCGCGCAGGATCCGGCCGCCGCTGCGGCACAGCGCATCTCCGCGCTGCCCACTGCCACGGCCATGCTGCGCCTGGCGCCGGCGCTGCTGGCTGCCGGCAGGGGAGTGCCGGCCGAGCAGGCGCTGCCCAGCTATATCCGCGACAAGGTGGCCAAGACCACGGCTGAGCGCATGGCAGAGAAGGCAGCCGCGCACGCTGCCGCTGCTGGCAACTGACTGCGCGTGCTCATGCGCAGTACCAGCCCCACGGCCGTCGAGGTCCGGTTCGAGCCCTTGCATGCCGACCGGGTCGATGCGGTGATGCAGATTGAGCAGCGCGCCTACGCCCATCCGTGGAACCGCCCCCATTTTGTCGATGCGTTGCAGTCGGGCTACCAGGCCCAGGTGCTGCTGGCCGACACGACCGTACTGGGCTACTTTGTGGCCATGGAAGGCGTGGAAGAGGTGCACCTGCTGAACATCACGGTGGCGCCGGAGTTCCAGCGCCAGGGCTGGTCGCGCGTCATGCTGGACGCGCTGACGCTGTGGGCGCGCGGGCGCGAAGCGCAGTGGCTGTGGCTGGAGGTACGCGTAGGCAACACCCGCGCGATGCACGTCTACGAGGCCCAAGGCTATGCCCGCGTCGGCGTGCGCAAAGACTATTACCCTGCGGGACACGGCAAACGCGAAGACGCGGTCGTCATGGGCCTCAAGCTGGTCTAAATCCATAATCACACCATGAGCCTAGACCTCGACGACCGCCAACGCGCCATGCTGCAGGAGATGGGTGTGCGCGTGTGGCTGCCGCAGACCGAGGCTGTTGTGCCCGAGCAGGCGCGGACCAGCCCACCTGCGCCTGCGGCACCCCGCACCGCACCGCCTGTTGCGCCCCCGCCATCGCCTGCCCGTGCGGGCGACGGGTACCCCAATGGCCGCCCCGTTGCGGCGCTGGTGCCGGGCGAGGCCTTGGCCCTGCAGTCTGCGAACGCGGCAGATTTGCGCGCTGCGGCCGCCGCCTGCCAAGCCTGCGGCCTGTGCGCCGGGCGCAAACACAGCACGCTGCAGATGCCGGACACCGCGCTGCAGGCCGACTGGCTGGTACTGGGCGACCCACCCGATGAAGACGAAGACCGCCTGGGCCAGCCCTTTGTGGAGCAGGCGGGCTTGCTGCTGGACAACATGCTGAAGGCGGTGGGTGCCAGCCGGGGCGGACAGGGTCGCCAGGGCGCATACCTCAGCAACGTGGTCAAGTGCCGCCCGCCGATGGGGCGCCTGCCGCAGCCGGCAGAACTGGCCCAGTGCGCACAGTTCCTGCAGCGCGAAATGGCCCTGGTGCAGCCCAAGCTCATCCTGGCCATGGGCCGTTTTGCCGCGCAGCTGGCGCTGGAGGAGCACCCAACCGAGGCCGCGCTGCCCTTGGGCAAACAGCGCGGCAAGGTCTACAGCTACCGGGGCATTCCCGTCATCGTCAGCTACCACCCCAGGTCCTTGCTGCGCGCCAGCGTCGACAAGGCAAAGGCCTGGGCCGACCTGTGCTTGGGGATGGATGTGCTTGAAGGCTAGATTACTGCCGGCGCGGATTTGCTCCCCCTCCCTCCACCGCTGCGCGGGTCGCTGGGCGGCCTCCCTACAATAAGGCCCATGACTTTTCTAGACCAGCTGCGCACAGCCGAGCGCCAAAACGGTTCCTTGTTGTGTGTGGGTCTGGACCCGGACCCTGCCAAATTCCCCGACCAGTACCGCGGCGATGCCAGCCGCATCTATGACTTCTGCGCGGCCATCATCGATGCCACGGCCGATGTGGCCATGGCCTTCAAACCCCAAATCGCCTACTTTGCTGCGCACCGTGCCGAAGCCCAGCTGGAGCGACTGATTGCCCACATGCGCAGCGCCGCACCCCATGTGCCAGTCATCCTGGACGCCAAGCGTGGCGACATCGGCAGCACGGCCGAGCAGTATGCGATCGAAGCCTTCGAGCGCTACGGTGCAGACGCCGTCACGCTGTCACCGTTCATGGGTTTTGACTCCGTGGCGCCCTATCTGAAGTACCACGGCAAGGGCGCCTTCCTGCTGTGCCGCACCTCCAACCCTGGCGGTGACGATTTGCAGTCGCAGCGCCTGGCATCGGTCGACGGCCAGCCCCTGCTGTACGAGCATATTGCCCGCCTGGCCCAAGGCCCGTGGAACCTCAATGGCCAACTGGGCCTGGTGGTCGGGGCCACCTATCCGGCCGAGATCGAACGCGTGCGTGCCCTGGCACCCACGCTGCCACTGCTGATACCCGGCGTCGGCGCACAGGGGGGCGATGCGGCCGCCACCGTCAAGGCGGGCTGGCGCAGTGCCGACGGGCAGACCACGGCGCCTGTCGTTGTGAACTCATCGCGGGCCATTTTGTACGCATCCTCGGGGGCCGACTTCGCCCGTGCCGCCCGGGCGGAAGCCTTGCGCACCCGCGAACTGCTGCAAGCGTCGCGCTAGCCTGCGCAGCCCACGCCGGCGAAACTCGGGGGCGGGTAAACCCTTGGGAGTGTTTACACGCCGTAACACTTGCGCAGTCTGACCGAGCTTTTGTAAGGTTTACCGATCAGAGAATCTCGCTAAGCTGCACCTCTACAGTAACAGGTGCGAAAACTATGCGTGTCACAGATCTGGCCGATTGCGAACCGGCCGTCGCGGCGGACAGCCCCGCCATCAACCCCGAAAAATTGACCCCGGCCCTGGCCGCTGCTGCCCTGCTGGCGGCGTGCGGTGGTGGCGGTAGCGGCGGGAGCGGTGCGACGACGGGGCCCAGCTCTTCGCCGACAGCCACGACTGCCGCGCCGCCTGCCCCCACCTACACCATGGCCGCAAGCGACGAAGACGCAGCGCGTTTTCTGCTGCAAGCGCAGTTTTCTGCATCGGACGCGGATATTGCCGCAGTGCGCAGCAAGTCTTATGCGGTCTGGCTGAACGAGCAGTTTGCAGCGGCCCCCAGCACCTCCGCCTACGACTGGTTGAACCTGCGCGGCTACGGCACCATCAATAGCGCCACCAATTTCTACGACAACAGCTACCCCGGTGATTACGCCCTTTGGAACCAGCTGATGACGTCCAGCGACGCAGTGCGCAAACGCATGACGCTTGCACTGTCCGAATTCTTTGTCCTGTCGCTGTCGGGGCTGGATTTTTCGTGGCGCAGCCACGCAATTGCCTATTGGTGGGACATGCTCAGCTCCCAGGCCACGGGAAACTTCCGCAACCTGCTGCAGGACGTGACGCTGAACGCTGCGATGGGGTACTACCTGAACACCAAGGGAAACCTCAAAGAGAATCCGGCTACCGGTCGTGCGCCAGACGAGAACTACGGCCGCGAGGTGATGCAGTTGTTCACGCTGGGCGTCTACCAGCTCAACAACGATGGCACCGTGAAAAAAGACGCCAGCGGCAACAAGCTGGAAACCTATACGCAGAGCGATGTCACCAATATCGCTCGCGTATTTACCGGATGGGATTTCGACCAGACACAAAACGTCTTCACGCTGGAGCCGGTAAACAACCGCAACATCCCCAACACGGTATTTACGCGCGTTCCGATGCGCCTGACACCGAGTAACCATTCCACACTGGCGGCCAGCTTTCTCGGCGCTACGGTTCCAGCGGGCACCGATGGTGTCGCAGCGTTGAAGATCGCGCTGGACACGCTGTTTAACCACCCCAATGTCGGACCGTTCTTTGGCAAGCAGATGATCCAGCGACTGGTCACAAGCAATCCCAGTCCGGCGTATGTGGAACGTGTGGCGCGCGCTTTCAACAACAACGGAGCGGGCGTACGAGGCGATTTGAAAGCGGTGTTCTCTGCTGTCCTGCTGGACGAAGAGGCACGCAGCCCGGCGGGCCTGACGCAAAACGGTTTTGGCAAGCTGCGCGAACCCATCGTGCGCCTGGTGCAGTGGGGCCGCACCTTTGGCATCAATTCTGCGCGCGGCAGCTGGAAGATCGGGGATCTCAGCAACCCGGCCACGCAGATTGGCCAGAGTCCGTTGCGCTCTCCCAGTGTTTTCAATTTTTTCCGGCCCGGCTATGTGCCGCCCAGCACCGCTTTAAGCGCTAGCCAGACACCGGCGCCAGAGTTTCAGTTGGTCAACGAAAGCAGTGTTGGCGGCTACCTGAACGCGATGCAGACCACGATACGCAGTGGCATCTTTGTCAACGCGCCCGACTTGCCGCAGAGCACGAGCAATGCGACCAATGGCTATGACATCACGGCCACCTACACGGCCGAGTTGGCTCTGGTGCTGGACGCTGCAGCTCTGGTCAAGCGTCTGAATTTGCTGCTGTGCGCGGGGCAGATGTCGGCCGCCACGCAAACCCTGATTGTCAATGCGCTCAACGCCACCCCTGTCACTGCCACGAGCTCGGACAGCGTCAAGCGCGACCGCGTGGCCGCCGCCGTGTTGATGGTCATGGCGTCCAGTGAATACCTCATCCAAAAATAGTGAAATAGGAAGCGCCATGCATTTGCTTGACTCCGACAAACACACGCGCCGCGCATTTCTGCGGCGTAGCGGCCAGCTGGCCCTGAGCGGCACGGCTCTGCCCTTTGCATTGAATCTGGCCGCCATGGGCGAGGCTGCGGCATTTGAGGCCACCGATTACAAGGCTTTGGTGTGCGTGTTCTTTTACGGCGGTAACGACTATGCCAACACCGTCGTCACCTACGACGATCCCAGCTACAACCAGTACAGCACCATCCGTGGGGGGGGCTTCGGGCAGACGGCTGGGGGGATCGCGCTGGCCAAGTCCGCGCTGGGCGCCACGCTGCTGAACCCGACCACAGCGCTGCCGGGTGGGCGCCAGTACGCGTTGCACCCGTCGATGACCGGCCTTGCCAATCTGTTCAATAGCGGCAAGGCCGCAGTACAGCTGAACGTAGGCCCACTGGTGGCGCCGCTGACCAAGGCGCAGTATTTAGGCTCGGATCGCGTCAACTTCCCGCTACCCCCTAAACTGTTTTCGCACAACGACCAGCAGTCCATCTGGCAATCCTCGTCTCCCGAAGGCTCCACCACCGGTTGGGGTGGCAATATAGGCGACCTGGCCTTGTCGGGCAACGGCAACTCGCTGTTCACCTGCATCAATGTGACTGGCAACGCGGTATTTTTGTCGGGTGCCAGTGCGCTTTCTTACCAGGTCAGCAGCAACGGCGCCGTGCCCATCAATGCGGTGAAGAACAATGTATACGGCTCCAGCGCAGTCAAGACGGCCCTGGCCGGCCTGGTGCAGCAGCCGCGCACCCATACGCTGGAGAACGAATACAACCGGGTCACGGCGCGGGCCATTGGTGCGGAGGCGCAGATCTCTACCGGCCTGGCCGCGTCGACGATTGCCACACCGTTTCCTACCGGCAATTCGCTGGCCGATCAGCTCAAGCTGGTGGCGCGGTTGATCGGTGCGCGCAATGGCCTGGGAGCCAAGCGCCAGGTATTCCTGGTGTCGCTGGGCGGCTTTGATTTGCACGATAACCTGATCACGCAACAGCCCATTTTGATGGGCAAGGTCAGCGAGGCGTTGAGCGCGTTTTACAACGCCACCTTGGAGTTGGGCGTTGCCAACAACGTCACAGCATTCACAGCCTCGGATTTTGGTCGCACGCTGACATCGAATGGTGATGGTTCGGACCACGGGTGGGGCAGCCACCACCTGATGGTCGGTGGCGCGGTCCGCGGCGCAGCGTTCTACGGTACGGCGCCACCGGTCAGTGTGTCCAACACCGCCGCGGCGCAGGATCAGTGGCACGTAGGCCAAGGGCGCCTGCTGCCCACCACGTCTGTAGACCAGTATGCGGCCACGCTGGCCCGCTGGTTTGGTGTAGCCGATAGCGAGTTGGCCAGCATCCTGCCCAATCTGCGGCGTTTCGGCGTTGCAGGGGGCCGGCCCGATTACCCGACGAACCTGGGCTTCTTGGGCTGATGCCGAGCTAGCCCCCACGCTGCGCCGCTGAGCGGGTCGCTGCCCCATAATGGGCCGCATGATTGATCTCTACACCGCTGCCACGCCCAACGGGCACAAAATCTCTATCGCGCTGGAAGAGCTGGCGCTGCCGTACACGCTGAAGGTGCTAGACCTGAGCAAGGGCGAGCAGAAATTGCCCGCGTATCTGGCGATTTGCCCCAATGGCCGCATCCCTGCCGTCGTGGACCGCGGGGCGGATGACTTCGCCGTTTTCGAATCCGGCGCCATCCTTATCTACCTGGCAGAAAAGACCGGGCAGCTGATGCCGCACGACGCCAAAGGCCGCTCCCGCGTGCTGCAGTGGCTGATGTTCCAGATGGGTGGCGTGGGTCCGATGATGGGCCAGGCAAATGTGTTCCACCGTTACTTCCCCGAAAAGATACCCGCCGCGATCGACCGTTACCAGGGTGAGTCCAAGCGCTTGTTCCGCGTGCTGGACGGCCACCTGAAGGACCACGAGTACCTGGCAGGCGACTATTCCATTGCCGACATCGCCAACTGGGCCTGGGTGCGCACCCACCGCTGGTCCGGCGTGGAGGTGGACGACTTGCCCCACCTGCAGCGCTGGCTGTCGGCCATCCGGTCGCGGCCTGCGGTACAAAGAGGCATAGAAAACCCGCCATCCCCGGTACGCGACAGCGAGGAAAAAGCCAAGCAATTCTCCGAGGCTGCGCGCAACATGGTCGAGATGGGACAGTCCCGCACGTCTGGGGTCTGAGCATGAAGCTGTACTACGCGCCCGGTGCGCCCAGCCCTCGCCGCGTGCTGGCGTTCATGGCCGAGAAGGCCATCACCGGCATTGATCTCGTGACGGTAGACCTGAACGCCCAGGAGCACAAGGGCGAGGCCTACCGCGCCCTGAGCCCTTTGGCCAAGGTGCCGGCGCTGGAGCTGGACGACGGCCGCGTGCTGACCGAGACCCGCGCCATTTGCACCTACCTAGAAGGCCTGTACCCCCAGCCCAATTTGATGGGCGTCGATGCCGAGGAGCGTGCGTTCATAGAGATGGCGGACCGGCGTGCCGAGTTGTACCTGCTGGCTGGCATTGCCAATACGGTACGCCACACGCACCCGGGGCTGGCGCCGCTGGAGCAGCCGCAGTTTCCGGAGTTTGGCCAATCGCAGGCTCACAAGGTGCGCGAGGTGGCGGCCTGGTTTGATACGGTGCTGCAGCACCAGCCGTGGCTGGCGGGGAATCGCTTCACGATTGCTGACATCACGGCATTTTGCGCCATCGAATTTGCCCGCCTGATGAAGTTTCACCCCGGGCGCGAGGGTATGGCCGCGTTGCAGGCCTGGCGCGACCGGGTGGCCGACCGCCCCAGTATTGCAAGCAAGTGAAGGCAACAGCAAATCCGCGCCGGGCTGCCCCAGCGGACTTAGCCCCTAGAGGGGGTAGCGACCCGCGCAGCGGCGCGTGGGGGCTCCCATCTAAGCCAGGTGCCGGTTGTCCTCCGGGTGGTGGGGAGCGATCAGCGGCAGGCGCAGCACAAAGCAGCTGCCCTCACCCGGCGTGCTTTCCACCTCCAGTTCACCGCCAAACAGCGACGTGACGATGTTGTAGCTGATGGACATGCCCAGGCCGCTACCGCCTTGGCCGAGCTTGGTCGTGAAGAACGGGTCAAAGATACGCTTCAAATTCTCGACCGCTATGCCGACACCGTCGTCGCTGAAACGTATTTCCACCAAAATATTGCGCACCAGCTGTGCCTGCAGCCGCATTGCGCCACCGCGGCGCGAGCCAAAGGCATGCAGCGTGGCATTGTTGATCAGGTTGGTCAGGACCTGGCCATAGGGCCCGGGGTAGCCGTCCAATACGATGCCATCCGCGATATCCATTTCGAGCTTATGGCCCGCCACCTGGATGCTCCGTTGTAGTGTGGCGACCACCTCCTGGCTGGTGCGCAGCAGGTCAAAAGTGCGCCGCTGTTCCGTGGCGCGGTCCACCGCCACCTGCTTGAAGCTTTGCACCAGTTCGCCGGCGGAACGCAGGCCGCGGGTCACCAGTTCCAGACCCTCGTGGCAAGATGAGATGTAGTCGGTCAGGGTGCTGCGGCGCATGCTACCGCTGGCGGCTGCGGCTTCCAGCGCGCGGGTGTTTTCCTGCAAGGTGGTGGCAGTGAGCAAACTATTGCCGATGGGGGTGTTGAGCTCATGGGCGACACCTGCCACCAGGGATCCCAGCGCCGCCAGTTTCTCGTGCACGACCAGTTGGTCCTTGGCATCGCGCAGGTGGGTGTAGGCCATCGCGTTGTCCAGGCCGATGGCGGTGTAGGCGCACAGCGTTCGGAACACCAGTCGCTCATTTTCGGCATAGGCATTGGCACGGGTGGACTGTATCGTCATGACACCGAGCACGCGGTCGGCGATTGTCAGCGGTGCGAACAGCGCGCTCAAAGTGACCAGCGTGCCCGGCACATAGTTGGGTAGCTGCGCGGGATTCGTAAAGTCGATCAGCAGTTCGCGGCGCTCGCGCACGCAGCGCGCACAAAACGAATGGGGGTCATCAAGCAACAACTGGTCGGCGCTCAGGCGCTGGCCTTCTTCCACGTCGTAGACCGACGTGAGGCCTTGTCCGTCTGCATCCATCAGATAAATGGAGAAGCTGGAAGCATCCAGCAGGCCGTGCATATGGCGTTCGATCACACCAAAGACATGTTCCTTGTCCAACTGCGACGTGATCTCCTGGCCAATGGCGCCGAGCAGCTTCAGCGTGTCGCTGCTTTGCTGTAATACCGCGGCGCGCCGGGTCTCGGCCTCAGCCTGGCGACGGTGGAAGTCGCTCTCGGCACGGGCCCGCTCTGTGTCCATGCGGACCTGCATCGCGGTCGCGCGGTTGGACGCTTCCTGGTTCAGCACGCGCTCACGGGCCGCACCGGCCAGCACGGCATGCTGGTAGGCCTCGGCATGTCGGCCCGCCTGGGCATATTCTTCGGCGACGGCCAACAGCAGGTCGCTGGGGATCAGATAGCCCTCCACCTTGCGTGCGGTGGCCAGGGCCTGCTCCAGGCATTCCATCGCCGCCACGCGGTTACCCCGGTAGGCGTGGATACGCGCCAGCAGGCGCTTTGCGCTGACCTCCAGGATTGCGGCGCCCTGGTGTTGTGCCATGCGCAATGCCGCGGTCACGGTTTCTTCGGCCTCGGTGTCGTCACGCAATTGCAGCAGCGCGCTGGCAACGCCAGTCTGGGCTTCTATCAACTGGTCGGTCTGGCCCAGGTGTTGTGCACGGGCGACCTGCTGGCGGAACAGTCCCAGCGCGCGGGGATAGTCGCCCCGTTTTTGCGCCAGTTCGCCCAGTGACGCCAATACGGCGCCGTAGTTGCGCGAATTGCGCAGCGGCGCGTAGATCTGTACGGCCTCGTCGAGCATGGATTGGGCCGCGTCCAGGCGCCCCATGGCGCCCATGATTTCGGCCATCTGGTGCAGGCAAGGCCCCAGCGCGACGGCCCAGCCTGTGGTGCGTGCCAGGTCCAGACCGCGCTGCAGACACTCCAGCGCCGCGTCGTGGTCGTTGAGCGCTTCGTAGGTGTTACCAGTGTTGACTGCCGCCACCACGGCAACCAGCAATTGGCCGGACTGGCTGGCCGCCTCGAAGGCCTTGTCGAATTGCACGACTGCTCGGGCGAAGTTGCCGGTGCTGTAGTCGCGCGTGGCGAAGTAGGAGTGGATGCTGGCCGCAACGCTGGCGTGCATGCCGCTGGTGTCGTCGGCAAACCGCTGTCCCCACACCAGGTTGCTCTGGCGTACATCGCGCAGCACCGCGTAGCGTGCGCGGTTGGCCTCGAAATAGTCGACGCGTTGCTGGTCAGTACAGCGTGCAGCGTGGTCCGCAGCCGCGGCCAGGCACCGGTCGCGCTGCGGAAGGTCGCCGGTGCCAGAATGCACGGCGGCCAAAATGCCATGGGCATCGGCGCAACCTGTGGGGTCGTCAATGGCGTTGAAAACGGCGAGTGCGTCGTGCGCGGTCCTGAGGGCCAGGTCAAAGTCGGATAGCATGCAATGTGTTTCGGCATCCACCAGGTCCAGCCGGGCTAGCAGCCGCTGTACCTCCTGGGGTGCCACCACCGATTGCGCGGCCAACAGTGCACGGGCCTTGCCGGCCAGCGCACAGGCCCGCACATTGTCTTGTTGGCGCAAATACCAGGCCAGTGTGACCTGGGTTTGCAGATCTTCGTCCGGCACACGCGCGCTTTCGAGTAGCCGTGCCAGGCGGTCGACCTCGACGTTGTGCTCAAACAAAAGCATGGAGGGGTGGCTGTTGATTCCAGGTACTGGCTCGCATCGTAATGCGCCCGGCGGCCACTGCACAATAGCACGGAAGCCGCAGAACGCCGTCTGCGCGCTGGCAGTGGCTACAGCAAGCGCTGTAAATAGCGTCCGGTATGGCTGGCCGGGTTGGCCGCGATGTCTTCGGGGGTACCGACCCCCAGCACGGTGCCACCGCCGGACCCGCCTTCGGGGCCCATGTCAATCAGCCAGTCGGCAGTCTTGATGACGTCCAGGTTGTGCTCGATGACCACAATGGTGTTGCCCGCGTCGCGCAACTGGTGCAAGACTTTGAGCAGCAGGTCGATGTCGGCAAAGTGCAGGCCGGTCGTGGGTTCGTCCAGGATGTACAGCGTGCGGCCGGTGTCGCGTTTGGAAAGTTCCAACGCCAGCTTGACGCGTTGCGCCTCGCCGCCGGACAACGTGGTCGCGGCCTGGCCCAGCTTGATATAGCTCAGGCCCACATCCAGCAGGGTTTGCAGCTTGCGCGAGATGGTGGGCACGGCCTGCAGAAACTCATAAGCCGCCTCGACGGTGAGGTCCAATATTTGTGCAATGTTCTTGCCCTTGTACACCACCTCCAGCGTCTCGCGGTTGTAGCGCATGCCGGCGCAGACATCGCAGGGCACATACACGTCGGGCAGAAAGTGCATCTCCACCTTGACCATGCCGTCGCCCTGGCACGCCTCGCAGCGGCCACCGGCCACATTGAAAGAAAAGCGCCCGGGGCCATAGCCACGTTCGCGCGCAGTCGGCACCTCGGCCATCAGCTCGCGTATCGGTGTAAATAGCCCGGTGTAAGTGGCGGGGTTGCTGCGCGGTGTGCGGCCAATGGGTGACTGGTCCACGTTGATGACCTTGTCGAAGTGCTCGATGCCTTCGATGGCCGTGTGCGGTGCCGGCTCGTCATGGGCGCGGTAGATGGTGCGGGCAACGGCGGCGTACAGCGTGTCGTTGACCAGCGTGGATTTGCCCGAACCCGAGACACCGGTCACGCAGGTGAACAGTCCGACCGGAAAGTCCACCGTCACGTCTTTGAGGTTGTGGCCGCTCGCGCCCACCACCCGCAGCCTTTGCAGATCGCCCTGTGTGGCCAGGTGCTGCGCCTCGCGTTCGGCACGCCGCACCGCGGCCGGGCTGGGTACATAGCGCTGCCCCTTGTCTGCAGGTTTGTAGGGTTGGGCGATGACCGTGGGTAGCCACGGTGTGCGGCGTTTCGGCACCGCGATTTTCAGCGCCTGTGCCAGGTACTGGCCGGTCAGCGACTTGGTGTTGGAGACAATGGCGTCAAAGTCGCCCTGTGCAATGACATGCCCGCCGTGCACACCAGCCCCCAGGCCCATGTCGATGATGTGGTCGGCGGCGCGCATCATGTCTTCGTCATGTTCCACGACCAGCACACTGTTGCCGATATCGCGTAGGTGTTTCAGCGTGTCGATCAGGCGGTCGTTGTCGCGCTGGTGCAGGCCAATGCTGGGCTCGTCCAGTACATACATCACACCGGTCAGGCCGGAGCCGATTTGCGATGCCAGGCGTATGCGTTGCGACTCCCCACCGCTGAGCGTCTCGGCGCTGCGGTCCAGGCTGAGGTAGTTGAGGCCCACGTCGTTCAGAAACTTCAGGCGCAAGCCAATCTCGCGCACCACCTTGGCTGCGATATCGCCCTTGGCACCGTGCATGGTCAGCGTCTGAAAATAGGCAAAACTTTCGCGCAGCGTGGACCGACTGATTTCGAAAATGGCCCGGGCCTGGTCGCCCTCGCCTATCTTCACGTGGCGGGCCTCGAGCCGCAGGCGTGAGCCGAGGCAGGACTGGCATGGCTGGGTGCTGCGGTAGCGCGACAGGTCTTCGCGCACCAGCGCCGAGTCGGTCTCGCGGTAGCGCCGCGCCATGTTGGGCACGATGCCTTCGAACGGGTGCTTCTTGGTCAGCTTCTTGCCTTGCGAGGCGCCGGAATCCATCACGTAGCTGAACTTGATGTCCTCTTCACCCGAACCGTGCAGGATGGCCTGCTGCACTGCTTCGGGCAGCGATTCAAACGGGGCGTCGATGTCAAACTTGTAATGCTTGGCCAGGCTCTCCAGCATCGAGAAGTAGTAGCCATTGCGCCGGTCCCAGCCCTTGATGGCACCGCTGGCCAGGCTGAGTGTGGGGAAGGCGACAACCCGCGCCGGGTCAAAAAAGTCCTGCTGGCCCAGGCCGTCGCAACTGGGGCAGGCGCCTACCGGTGAGTTGAACGAAAACAGCCGAGGCTCCAGCTCGCTGATGGAATAGCTGCAGACAGGGCAGGCGAATTTGGCATTGAACAAATGCTCTTTCGGGCTGTAGCCCTCGCCAGATGTGCGTAAGGCGCTATCATTTTCGACATTCTCTGTGCCGCTTGATGTGTCCATCTCCAGCGCTATGGCGCGGCCATTGGCCAGGCGCAGTGCGGCCTCAAAGCTTTCGGCCAGGCGCTGTTGCAACTCGGGTCGCACCTTGATGCGGTCGATGACGACATCAATGTCGTGCTTCTCGGTCTTCTTCAGCGTGGGCAGTTCGTCGAATTCATAGGTCTTGCCGTTGACGCGAAAGCGCACGTAGCCCTGGGCCTGCATCTCGGCAAACACGTCCAGAAATTCGCCCTTCTTCTCGCGCGCCACCGGCGCCAGGATCATCAGCCGCGTATCCACGGGCAGGGCCAGCACGGCGTCCACCATCTGGCTGACGGTCTGGCTTTGCAGCGCCAAGCCGTGGTCGGGGCAGTAGGGCGTGCCCGCGCGGGCGAACAGCAGGCGCAGGTAGTCGTGGATCTCGGTCACCGTACCCACCGTGGAGCGCGGGTTGTGGCTGGTGGCCTTTTGCTCGATGGAAATCGCGGGCGACAGGCCTTCGATGACGTCCACGTCAGGCTTGTCCATCAGTTGCAAAAACTGGCGCGCGTAGGTGGACAGGCTTTCCACATAGCGGCGCTGGCCCTCGGCGTACAGCGTGTCAAAGGCCAGGCTGGACTTGCCGGACCCGCTCAAACCCGTGATCACCACCAGTTGGTTGCGCGGGATGTCCAGGTCGATATTCTTCAGGTTGTGGGTGCGCGCACCCCGAATGCTGATGGTTTGCTGCTGCAATGCCCGGGCAAGGTAGGTGCCGTCGGAAGGAGAGTTCAAGGTCGTGGCCCGCGGAAGAGAGAGGAGATGAACGGCGTTTTGGAAAAACCCACCATGATAATGACTGTTGGCCACTTTGGCCTAGCGCTGCCCAAGGCCGGATAAACTCCCGATAAACTGGCTTCAAACCATTAGGAACACCATGGCATCCGTTAACAAAGTCATTCTGGTCGGCAACTTGGGGCGCGACCCCGAAATCCGCTACCTGCCCAGCGGGGAGCCGGTCGCCAATATCACCATCGCCACCAGCAGCAAATACAAGAACAAAACCGGCGAAATGGTCGAAGAGACCGAGTGGCACCGCGTCACCTTCTTTGGCAAGCTGGCTGAGATCGTTGGCCAGTACCTGAAAAAAGGCCGCTCCGTGTACGTGGAGGGCCGCATCAAGACCCGCAAGTACACCGACAAGGATGGCGTCGAGAAGTATGCGACCGACATCATCGCCAATGAAATGCAGATGCTGGGCGGCCGCGAAGGCATGGGCGAACCGGCTGGTGATGACGGTGGTGGCTACGACAGCGCGCCCCCCCGCCGCCCGGCAGCCGCCCCAGCACCCCGCGCCGCCGCAGCTCCGGCTGCGCGCCAGGCACCGGCACCCCGGCCTGCCAGCGGGTTTGACGACATGGACGACGACATCCCGTTCTAATCCGGGTTTGTCTGAGACCTTTGGGTCGAATTCGGCTGTAGCCCTCGTGAAATATGCTTGTTCAGCTACAAAAATAGTAGCATTCGCGTTATGTCTGGGTGTTGTCGGCAGCCCCGCCTGGGCGCAGAGCAGCTCGCGCCTCACCGCGAAAGACCTGGGCCTTGTCATTAACACGGCCGATCCCTACTCGGTCGCGGTCGGCGAATACTATGCGCAGCGCCGCGGCATCACGCCAGACCATGTGTTGCGCGTGGCCCTGCCGGTTAAGTCCAGCCTGAGCGTCGCCGAGTTTGATGCACTGGCCACGCAGGTACGTGAGCACATGGGTCCCCAGGTGCAGGCGCTGGCGCTGGCCTGGGTCGAACCCTACGCTGTCGAGTGCAATTCCATCACGTCGGCCCTGAGTCTGGGTTTCCAGGCATCCGTCTGTGCTAACACCTGTGCGCCCAGTGCGCCGTCACGGCTGTTCGACAGCAGGGCGCGGCGGCCGTGGTCTGACTTGAACGTCAGGCCCTCCATGCTGCTGGCCTCGGGGAGTGTGCACAAGGCCATGGCCATGATCGACCGGGGCATCGCCTCCGACCAGCAGCTTGGCAAGCGTGGCGTGCCCATCGCCGATGCCGTCTTGGTGAGCACTGGTGACGCCGCACGCAATGTGCGGGCGCGGACCTACCCGCCAGCGCGCGCTATGCCGAACCTGGGCTTTCAGATTGTGCGGCGAGACGCGGCCGACACAAAGCCGCTGCACCGCGTGTTTCTGTACCAAACGGGTTTGGTACGTATGGAGGCCCCCGACACGGTACCCTGGCTACCGGGCGCGCTGGCCGACCATTTGACGTCGTTTGGCGGCGTATTGCGCGGCACTGGTGAGCAGATGAGTGCGATGGAGTGGCTGGACGCGGGCGCCACAGCCAGCTATGGCACCGTCAGTGAGCCTTGCAACCACGTACAAAAGTTTCCACATCCCCCAATCTTGCTGGCCCACTACCTGCAAGGGGCAACCGCAATCGAGGCCTACTGGAGCAGCGTGGCTTGGCCGGCACAGGGCGTTTTCATTGGCGAGCCGCTGGCTGCGCCATTTGCGCGGTAGGGCGTGGCAAAGGTGGTTGTCCGATGACCACGGTTGATGATGGTCGCTGGCACCCTGGCATCGGTGACCCCCATGCCATGGGCTGGATCACCGTTGCGGCCTATGCCACCGCCGTGGTGCTGTGCTACCTGTGCCAGCGTCGCTCACCAGCCGGTCCGGAGCACCGATTTTGGATGGGGTTGACGCTGGTCATGTTGGCGCTGGGCGTCAACAAGCAGTTGGACTTGCAAACCTGGTTGACCGAGGTGGGGCGGGATTTGGCCTTGCAGTACGGCTGGTACGCGCAGCGCCGCCTGGTGCAGGCGCTCTTCATAGCGGCAATGGCCCTGGGGGGATTGGGTGTCGGCGCATGGCTGGCGCGCAGGCTTGAAGACCTGGATGTCTACGCCCGCCGAGCGGCTTGCGGTTTGGTCGTCCTGGGTGTATTTGTTCTGGTGAGGGCGGCATCCTTCCACCACGTCGATGTGCTGCTGGGTTTCAGCTGGAACAGCATCGCGATCAACGCCGTGTTGGAGTTGAGCGGCATTGGTGCAATAGTCCATTCGGCTTGGGCGCGCAGGCGTTCCCTTTGCGCAAAGCCTTGATAATCGCGCAACCCATCCATTACTTGCTGTTACAAAAACCGGGCCTATGTCCACTACACCGTTGAACGCCAAAAAAGCGGAGTCCATCTTCCCGCCGGGAGCCGATCTCCTGGTCATGGGCCTGCTGTTGGTGGGCTTTGTAATCCTGTATTTGCCCAGCTACCTGGACGTTGCTCGCACAGTGTGGACCACGGACGAGCAGGGCCACGGGCCCATCATCGTGGCTGTCAGCTTGTGGCTGCTGTACAAGGCCCGCCACCCACTGGCAGCGCTGCCGCCGCATCCTGCCCTGGCCTATGGATTGCCGTTGCTGGTGCTGGGCCTTGTTGCGTATGCCGTTGGTCGCTCGCAGTCTTTCATGATGATGGAGATGGGTTCGCAGATCCTGTTGCTGTGTGCGCTGACATTGTGCTTCCTGGGCAAGCGTGCCCTGCGCATGATCTGGTTCCCGCTGTTCTTCCTGGCTTTTATGACGCCGCTGCCCGAGGTGCTGGTGGCGCAGGTGACGGCACCTTTGAAGTCTGCGGTATCCACGGTGTCGGCCAATCTGCTGTATGCGTTTGGCTACCCCGTCAGCCGTGCCGGCGTCATTCTGAACGTGGGCCAATACCAGTTGCTGGTTGCCGATGCCTGCGCCGGTCTGAATTCCATGTTCACGCTGGAGGCGTTGGGCCTGCTGTACATGAACCTCATGCAGTACACATCGGCAGCACGCAACATCACGCTTAGCATCCTGGTCGTACCCATCGCATTTTTTGCTAACGTCGTGCGGGTGATGATCCTGGTGCTGGTGACCTACCACTATGGTGATGCGGCGGGCCAGGGTTTTGTCCATGGCTTTGCCGGCATGGTCTTATTTCTGGTCGGGCTGGTGTTTGTGTTGGGAACGGACCATATGCTGGGCTGGGTGTTCAAAGAGCCACCCCTGCGCGGAGTGAAGCCATGACTGCTGCACGCTTTCGGGCTTTGCTGGTTTTTGCGGCGATGCTGGCAACCGCTGCGCTGGCCCACTGGGCCACGCCGACGACGCATTTGAGCGATGTGCTTGGCAAACCGGACCTGGAAAAAATTTTCCCCGGTGACTTTGCTGACTGGCGTGTGGATGCGCGTGCCGCGATGATCCTGCCTTCGCCGCAAACCCAGGCCGTTCTGGACAGTATTTACAACCAGACGCTGACGCGTACGTACATCAACGCGGCCGGCGAACGCATCATGTTGTCGGTAGCCTATGGCGGTGACCAATCAGATGCTACCCGCGCACACCTGCCAGAGGTGTGCTATCCGGCTCAGGGTTTTCAGATCACGTCCAATACCCAAAGCGAAATCGTGCTGGCAGACCGTACCGTCAGTACGCGTCTGTTAATGTCCAAGTTGGGTCTGCGCAACGAGCCGATCACCTACTGGCTGGTGGTCGGTGATCAGGTCACTGTCTCCAGAACCGATCAGAAGCTCGCACAGTTTCGTTTGGGCTTAAAAGGCCTGATTCCCGATGGAATGCTGGTGCGCGTGTCCAGTATTGACGAGGATATGGCGCGTGGACACCGGGTTCAGGCTAAATTCCTGGCACAAATGGCGCAAGCCTTGCCCGAATCTGCGCGTGACAGAGTGCTTGGCACACACCGCGTTGCCGGCCATTAGTCCGAACGGACTATTGCGGCGTTGCTGCACCGCAGCGAAAATTAGAACGTTGTCGATGTGTTTTGCACATCTTGTTTTAGCGCAATTTATAAGAGTTACCTGTATGTTTATCAAAAAATCCCTTGCATGTGTCGCGGTTGCCGCATCTGCGTTCACTGCTCACGCCAGCAACCTCGTGGTCAATGGCAGCTTTGAGCAAGTCGCTGCTGGCAACAGCCAAGCCGCTGGTACCTGGAATATCTACAACAGCATCGTGGGCTGGTCGGGTATTCCTAATATCGAAGTTCGCGACAACGTTGCTGGCGTTGCGAAAGAGGGCTCTAACTTCGTCGAACTGGACACCCGTAACAACAGCGGTATGTTCCAGGTTATCGACGGTAACGGCTGGTACACGTTGAGCTTCTGGTTCTCCGCACGTGAGCGCGTTGCGGCAGGCTCCAATGGCATCGGCTTCAATTTTGGTGACCTTTCGGGTCAGGTGCTGACGAGTGTGGCAGGAGCGCCGTCTGGTAATGTATGGCAGCAATACACCGGCTTGGTCAATTTGAATGGACCCACTTCGCTGCTGTTTTATGCAGTCGGCAAGTCTGACGGTCTCGGTGGTTCTTTGGACAATGTTACCGTTACCGCGGCAGTTCCTGAGCCAGAATCCTATGCCATGATGCTCGCCGGCCTGGGCCTGATGGGTACAATGGTTCGCCGTCGAAAGAGCAAAACTGCTTAATCCCTCCGGCCAAACTAAAAAATAGCTTGCCATCGGCAAGCTATTTTTGTTAATGGCTCCACCAAACCCGTCTTCAAGGATTGCGCTAGCGCCCATTTGTTCGCGGCCACATGACCCTCACTATGGCAACTCTCGCTCAAGTCGGCCCTAAGACAGAGGATTTGGTGCGCTATTACGCGCTCATCTCTCAAGTATTTGATGTGCGCCGCCACATTGATCTGATGCACTGGTTGCAGGGTGACGTGCAGCACTTTCTTCCGCACGACATCTTGGTCGCCGCTTGGGGGGATTTTCACCTGGGATTGATCCATTACGACATCGTTTCTGCGATTCCAGGCGTTCGCTCTGAGAATGCGGTAACGGAAGCAATCACGCCACTGTTAACAGGATTGTTCGATCGCTGGATTGCGCAAGACAGAAGACCGTTTTCATTGAAAGTCTGTGAACGCGGTTTTACATGGGACAACGTGGCGACGCCGGGGCCCATTGGAGACGCCATGCGCACCATGCGTTCGAGCCTCATACACGGCATCAATGACCAGCGGGGACGGCACGATTGCCTGTATGTGTTGTTTAGCACCCATGCTCAGCGCCACCGAAATGAGCGGATGGCCCTTAAGTTTATGTTGCCGTATATCGACAACGCGTTGCGGCAAGTGGAGCTATTGCCCAACCAATACTCGGTTGAGAACGCTGTGGCAGCAGAAAGTGTGGGTGTGAGTTCCGATGCAGAGGTTTCCGTCCTGAGTGAGCGGGAAGCTGGAATCATGAAGTGGGTAGCCATGGGGAAAACCAATGGTGAAATCGGCAGCATTTTGGACGTGAGTACCTTCACCGTAAAAAACCATATGCAGCGGATCTTCAAGAAGCTGGACGTACTCAACCGCGCCCAAGCCGTGTCTGCTTTCAGTAATAGCCACAAGCAAGATGCCTGAGAACCAGCACAGCGCGAGCGCGGCCGTCCTGGCTGCGCGCAACGATCCCGGCCCTGTGGGTAAGGACAGCCTGCTTAGCGCGGTCGAGGCCGGGCTTGAGCCCTTTGTGCTCGTATTTGTGCTGTGGGCTATTGCTTTCTACTTCGAAGGCGCTCTCTCAGGCTCCTACCTGATACTGTCCGTCATTGTTTTTTCCGTCTCGTTTCCCGGCACGCCGCGCCTGAACACCCCTGGTTGGCATATGGTGGCCGACGTTCTTACCAGTGCCGTGTGGACCGGAGCGCTGCTTGCGTTCGCCGGTTTTGCTACTGGCTATTACCGAGAGTTTGACCAGCAAGCGCTGCTGGCCTGGCTTGTTATTTCTCCGTTTGCGTTGGTCGGGGCGCAGTTTGCATTCCGGGCTTTCGCGCCCGTCCTGGTGCAGGTGCAAGGTCCACCACAGCGGGCCATCATCGTGGGTATGAACGAGCAGGGCGTCGCGCTGGCGCGCCGTGTTGGTGACACACCCTATTCGCATATCGAGTTGGCCGGTTTCTTTGACGACCGCGACCTCGCACGGCTCGATGTGTCGGGCGAGCTGCGGATCATCGGCGGCCTGCCCGACATACCGGCCTACGTGCGAGACACGGGCGTCAAGCTGATTTATCTGTCATTGCCTATGGCCTCGCAACCTCGCATATTGCAGGTGCTGGATGAGCTGAAGGACACCACTGCATCGATCTTCTTTGTCCCGGACATGTTCATCACAGACCTGATTCAAGGGCGTACGGGTTCTGTATGTGGCATGCCCGTAATCTCGGTCTGTGAAACCCCATTTCGTGGCACCAATGGCACCATCAAGCGTGTCAGTGACATTCTGTTGTCGCTGCTGATCCTGTTATTGGCGTCGCCGGTCTTACTGGGTATCGCGCTGGCCGTCAAATTCAGTTCACCGGGCCCTGTGATCTTCCGCCAGCGCCGCTACGGCCTTGATGGAGAGGAAATCCTGGTCTATAAGTTTCGCTCCATGACTGTTACCGAAGACGGGTCCGTTGTCGCACAGGCGCAAAAAAATGACGCTCGCATCACGCCGCTAGGGAGATTTTTGCGAAAGACTTCCTTGGATGAGCTGCCCCAGTTTATCAATGTGTTGCAGGGCCGCATGAGTATTGTGGGTCCCCGGCCTCACGCCGTGGCCCACAACGAGATGTATCGCAAGTTGATCAAAGGTTACATGGTGCGCCACAAGGTCAAGCCAGGGATCACTGGCTGGGCACAAGTGAATGGGTTCCGAGGTGAGACAGAAACACTGGACAAGATGCAGGGGCGTATTGACTATGACCTGGACTATTTGCGCCACTGGTCGTTGCGCCTGGACTTGTTCATCATCTACAGGACGGTCCGCGTTGTGATGGGTGATCAAAAGGCATATTGATGCATGCACTTCGCATAGCGAGGGCGAATCCTTGCGAGCTCGCTAACTGGAATATTCTGGGTTTTGGAGACAACACATATGAATTCGAATTTTGATCAGCTGTCGCCAGACGCGCAAGCGTTGGGTACTGCGCGCGGCTTTGCTGACGAGTTCGTTGGTGTGCTCAAGAAGCAAAGGGCGATGCAGCACTTCAGCCGGCAAGAGTTGACGTTGTTGGCAGAGTACATGGACTGTTTCGGCGTGGGACGCAAGTCTACAGTGATACATGAAGGTGATGAGGGCCACTTCCTGGCCATTTTGATGACCGGCTCCGCCCAAATCGTAAAGACAAATGAGGGACGCGAAACGGTCGTTCGCGAGCTGAAACCCGGAGAGTTATTTGGTGAAATGTCGATGATTGATGGCGAGCGCCGTGTTGCCAATTGCATAACCAAAGAGCCTAGCGATTTTGCTTTTCTGACACACCAAAAACTCAACGATATGCTGGCGGATCACCCACGTCTGGGAAATAAGTTTTTGCTGATGTTGTTGGGCTTGACTGCTGCACGCCTGCGTCAGGCGCTGCATGTTGCCCCCGCCCTTGCCGAATGAAACTACACATGACCCAGTTTCCAATCCGCCACCAAACTGTCGTAGCGCTCCTCATTGGCGCCGCGGTAGGCTGTTCCCACGCGGAGGAGAAAGACCCTGAAAGGCTGAAGTTGCGGGCAGGTGTGGCGCACAGCGCCGACGACAATTATTTGCGACTGCCCCGAGAGAAGGCGGTTGCGGATCAAATCGATACGCAAACGCTCGACCTCAACGTGGCATTGCCGTTGGGTCAGCAGCGCGTAGACCTGGAAGCCAGCCTTATCAATAACCGACACCAAACGCTGACCCAATTTAACTTTTTCGGGAAAAACTATCTCGCGGCATGGCATTGGAGTCTTTCACCTACGCTATTGGGTGTGCTCAGCACCAAACACGCAGAGTCGCTGAATTCGGCGGCGGACAGCGTTGATCCTAGTTTGCGCAATAAAAATACGACCGACCTCGATAACCTGACGCTGGGTTACCTGGTGGGCGGCCCATGGCATTTGTTGGGCGAGTATTCCAAAGCCAATTCGACTAACGAACGTGCGTTGCTGGGCATCTCCGATGTCCGTTACGAGTCGTACACAGCGGGCATTAGCTATGCCCCAACCAATAACAACACCATAAGTTATGCACGCCGCGTGGACGCTGGTACCAACACCAGTGCCATCGCCGGAGCAAGCGGATACACCTACAACGGCCATATAGTCATGGCTGCCTACGCGCTGAACACGAATACGTCTGTCAAGGCAAGGCTGGCGTATCTGGAGCAACGGTTTTCCATCGATCCCAAGTTTGACTTCAGCGGTATCACTGGCGGAGTAGATGTGACCTGGCACATCACCGGCAAGACCAGTGTCATAGCGGGTTGGCAGCGCGATCTCAACAGTTTCCAGACGCTGGAATCTACTTATGCCCAGACGGATGCGTACAGCCTTGCGCCAACTTGGCAGGCTCGTCCCACGTTGTCTTTCGGTCTGCAGTTCAAGCAGAGCGTACGGGACGCCCTTGGCAACCCGAACGGCAAAATCAGCATGCGTCGTGACCGTACGTCCGAAAGCGGACTGACTATGTTGTGGCAACCGCGCAAGTATGTAAATTTGCGTGGCTCGATGACACAGGCCAACCGTACTTCGAACGTGGTGGACCAGGACTACAGCACTCAGGTTGTGACGGTTGGCGCCCAATTCATTTTTTGACACTTGTTTCTCAGACTATGCCTATACGCTTCACCCGCTCCCCAATTCTTCGCTCGATCGCCCTGGCTATCGTGCTGCCCTTGCTTCTTGTAAGCTGCTCAAAGAAGGACAAAGCTGCGACGCAGACGGTCGCCATCGTTGATGGGGAAGAGATCTCGGTGCACCAAATCAACTCGGTGCTGTCAAAAGTCAGTGGCGTTTCGCCTGACAGCTTGCCCAAGGTCAAACGGGAAATATTGGACGGGCTGGTAGAGCAGCAACTTGCCATCAATCTGGCGACCAAAACGAAACTTGATCGCAGTCCTGAGGTTGTTTCTGCAATCGAAAACGCGAAGCGGGAAATTATCGCCCGTGCCGCGCTGGAGCACATTCGCAACGCGCAGCCCAAGCCGACGGACGAAGAGGTAAAAGCCTACTTCACAGAACACCCGGAGTTATTCACTCAGCGGCGCATTTTCAACCTACAGGAAATTGCGCTGGACAAATCTACGCCCAATTTGACTGATGTGCGCAACAGGGTTGCCTCGGCCAAGACCATGGAGGAAATCGCCGAGTGGCTAACGCAGCAAGGCATTGCCTTCAAGCCCAGTGCAGGAGCGCGGGCGGCGGAGCAAATTCCATTGGAGGTGCTACCGAAGCTGCACCAGTTCAAGGATGGTCAGATAGGTCTAATCGAGGGTAATGAGGCCCATTTCGTCGTTCGCTTGGTAGCTTCCAAATCCATGCCCATCACCGAAGCCCAGGCGCAGCCAAGGATTAAAGTATTCCTGGCCAATCAACGGGGTGCAGAAGCCATCAAGCGTGAAAAAGACGTGATGAAGGCAAAAGCCAAGGTGGAATACTTGGGGGAGTTTGCCGGGGGTGAAGCAGCGTTCAAGGCAGAAGCGGAGGCTAAAGCCAAGGCCGCAGCAGAGGCCAAACAGGCGTCGGAAGCCAAGGCGAAGGCGGACGCTGAATCGCTCGCAAAACAGAAGGCTGACGACCAAGTCCGCGCACAGACCGAAGCTGAAGCACGATCCAAGGCACGTGCGGATGCGCGAACCAGCGGTGGCAAGGCCTCAGAGCCCGGCGTCAATCCAGCCAACATAAACCTCGAAAAAGGTATCCAGGGACTCAAATGAAAAACTTCGCACGGTGGTTTGCAACCTTAGCATTGGCCATACTTTCTTTGTACGCAAGCACTTCGTCAGCGTTTGCGCAAGAAAGTTTGTTTGAGGATCGACTCGGTCCGGGTGACATCATTCGGATCCAGGTGTACCAGAGCCCTGACCTGACCCAAGAAACCAGGATTCTGGAATCGGGTCAAATCAGCTACCCACTGATCGGTGCGACTAAAGTGGCGGGCCTCACGATCCCAGAAGCAGAAGCCGTGATAGCCAAAGCCCTCAAGGCTGGCGGCTTCATTCAGCAACCGCAGGTCACCATTGCTCAGTTGCAGATTCGCAAAAAAACTGTGACGGTGTTGGGTGCGGTGAGTCGCGCAGGTCTGTACCCGCTGGATGCGCTAAATACCCGTTTGTCGAATATTCTTGCCGCAGCGGGGGGTATCGCACAGGGCGGTTCAGATACGGTGATTCTCACCGGGAAGCGCGACGGTAAACCCATGCGCCAGGAAATAGACGTGGCAGCCACGTACCTTGACAATAAGCTTGGCAATGACGTTGTGCTGGCCAGTGGTGACACCATTTACGTGCACCGGGCTCCAACCTTCTATGTCTACGGCGAAGCTGGCAAACCTGGCCCTTACCGATTGGAACGCAATATGACGGTGATGCAGGCACTCGTCACGGCAGGTGGGCCGACGCAACGCGGAACTGAGCGCAACCTCCGCCTGAACCGCAGACAGGCTGATGGCAGTATCAAAGAATCCAGGCCTGAACTAACGGACCTCGTTCAGCCCGAAGACGTGATCTATGTACGCGAAAGCCTGTTTTAAGGAATCGCCCATATGACTCCTAAACAGCTTCTGCTGATATTGTTTGCGCACCGTTATGTCGCGTTGCTCGCATTTGTGCTGGTGTCCCTGGGTGGGGGCACGTTGACTTGGCTGACTCCCAAGACCTACCAAGCTACAACCGACCTTCTCGTCGATGGTCGAACAGACCCGATTGCGGGTGCAGTTGTTGGAGGAACTAACTATCTTGCAACGCAAATTGCGATCATCCAAAGCGAGCGTGTCGCAATAGGCGTTGTCAAAAGATTGCGCGTGGCGCAAACCCCGGCGTTGATCGAGCAATGGAAAGCAGCCACTCGGGAAAAAATTCCCCTGGAAAACTACTACGCGAACCTATTGCGCAAAGGCCTGCTGGTCGAGCCGTTGCGTTCCAGCAATGTTATTCGCCTAACTTTTGAGGGCACCGACCCCAAGTTTGCTACCGCTGCGGTCAATACGTTCGCACAGGCATACCTGGATCTGACCGTTGATTTGCGTGTGGAACCTGTTCGCCAGTACGCGGACTGGTTTGACGAGCGCCTTAAGAGTTTGAGGGCGAATGTGGAATCTGCGCAGGCAAAGCTGTCCGCCTACCAAAATGAAAAAGGCATCATTGGCATAGACCAGCGTACTGACCAGGAGACCCAACGACTGGACGCACTCACGGCCCAGTTGGTCGCGGTACAAGGTGAAAATTTGGCGATCGGTAGCCGTGAGAAAAATTCTGGTGGCGAGCTGTCGCCAGACATTCTTGCGAGCAACTCGGTTGCAAGTATCAAGGGGCAGCTCAGCCAGGCTGAGGCTAAGTTGAGTGAAATGCGGATCAGCTTAGGCCCCAACCATCCAATGCGTATTCAGCTTGAGGGGCAGATCGCAGAACTCAAGGAACAACTTGGACAAGAAATGCGCCGGGTGACCGGCGGCACCACTGTTTTGCGTAGCACGGCCAGCATGCGAGAGGCGGAATTACGGGGCATGGTCGCAGCACAGAAGGCCCGCGTGTTGGCGCTCCGACAAGAGCGCGACCAGATATCCGTACTGGCGCAAGACGTGGAAGCCGCCAAAGCAATGTACGACTCGGTGCTCAAGCGAAGCAATCAGCTCAATCTCGAAAAGCAGTCTGACCAGGCCAATGTCTCGGTTTTGAGTCCAGCCATTGAGCCGGATATCCCGTTTAAACCTAATCGCTTGAAGTACCTCGCGGCTACGTTCCTTGGTGCTATGGCGGCGGCGTTGGCAGCCGCGTTGGGTATCGAGTTTCTGAACCCCAAGGTCCGCGTACTGGAGGACATCATGGTAGACGACGTACCTGTACTCGGTACGATTGAGCGGCACGGCTCCCACTACTCGTGGGGGCAGCGATTCGTGCTCTTCGGAAAATTCTTCACTCTGCGCAAGAGGCGCAAGGCGATGTACGCCGCAAACCGTACGGCAGGGTTGACATGAGTAATTTGCATTCTCCGTCTTCCTTGTTTCCGAGCGACCTGGAGGCAGACCTCGAAGGTATAGGACGCAAAACAGGGTCCAAGCGTTCGCTTGGCCAAATTCTGGTCGATGCCAAGGTACTGACCCCCGAAAATGCACAGCGCATCAGCGAACTTCAGCGCGAGAAGGGCATTCGCTTTGGCGAAGCCGCTATACAACTGGGTCTGATGAGCGAAGGCGATATCCACTACGCACTGGCACACCAGTACGAATACAGTTATCTACCACGCACCAGTGGTCAGCACACCGATGCCGAGCTAGTGGCCGCCTACCAACCTTTCAGCCATGAGGTCGATCAGTTGCGTACGATACGGGCACAACTAATGTTGCGATGGTTTGACCAGCACAAGGGCCACGCAATGTTGGCCGTAGTGGGGGCTGGTCGTGGAGAGGGGGGCAGCTATTTGGCTGCCAACTTGTCGATTGTTTTTGCGCAAATGGGAGAGCGTACGCTGTTGATCGATGCCGACATGCGCGCGCCGCGTCAGCATGCGCTTTTTCAAGTGAACAACCAGGTGGGATTCTCGAGCCTGCTTGCTGGCCGTGCGGACGTGGCGAGTGCCGTGCACAAGATTCCGTACATCCAGAATCTCGACGTGTTGCCTGCTGGGCCAATTCCGCCCAATCCTCAGGAGTTGCTGAATCGCCCCAACTTGACGGAATTGTTTGACTGGGCTGGCCGAACCTACGACATCGTGCTGATCGACACCTCGGCAACCGCCAGCGGCGCTGATGCCATTATGGTTGCCAGCAAGGCCGGGACTGCACTGGCGGTTGCCCGCGCCCACGCAACAAAAACCAGCGCCTTCAAGGGCCTCCTGGCGGAGTTGAAGCGGTCCAATATCCATGTTGTGGGATCGGTTTTGAATGCACCGCCGCTGATAGATGTCGCGTCGTAGCCTTAGGCGTTACCTGGGGAGGCTGGAATGCCAGAGTACGTAAGGGCACTTATAGTTATTCTTGTGCTCTCGTCAGTGGTCTTCGCCTTTTCCAAAGCCCCAGCTACCGCGGAAGCAATACTGTCAGAAGACTTTGTACGGCGACGCAATGCCTGGTTTTGCATCACCCTAGCGGGGTTCCTGTCGCAGAATTATTGGATATTTGTAGCGATCGCTGCGTTGGTGATCCACCGCGCTGCCAAGAAGGACGCAAATCCGATTGCGCTGTTTTTCTTTCTTTCGTTGGCACTTCCGCAAATCAAGGAAGAAATACCCGGCTTCGCGGGCATACGCTATTTCTTTGCCGTCGACTATGTTCGGGTGCTGACCGCTATTGTGTTGGTTCCGGTGTGCATGAAGGCCAGACGCTTGGCGGTAACCAACCGGTCCAAGGGTTACTGGCCTGACAAGATTCTTGCTGCTTACATCTTGCTCAACTTGGCGTTGCAGACGCAGTATGACGTTGGCACAAACATCGCGCGCTCCGCATTGGCGTGGGGTATTGACGTGGTGGTTCCCTACTACGCCATCAGTCGGTCGGTGAAAGATGTGAAGGGCTTTCGCGATGTGCTGATGAGTTTTGTAGTCGCGGCGATGGTTTCGTCTCTGGTTGGAGTTTTTGAGTTCCTGCGGCATTGGATACTCTACGCGTCGGCAGGTACTGCATTGGGCGTCGTTTGGGAACCTGGGTATTTGGCGCGCGGTGACTTTTTGCGCGCATCGGCCACCAGTGGTCAATCCATCGTGTTGGGTTTTGTCGTGGCGATTGCCATCGGATTTTTTATGGCCCTGCCGCGGTCCGTGCCCAGAAAGTTGATGTATGCCGGTGGCATGCTTTTATTGCTGGCCGGCATTGTGTCGCCCCTTTCGCGTGGACCTTGGGTGGGGCTGGCGCTCATGTTAGTGGTGTTCACTCTGTTAGGCGACAAGCCGATGCAGCGTCTTGCCAAGTTTGGTTTTGCAGCGCTTCCTGTTGGGGGTGCACTGATGTTCACCGACTTTGGTCAGAAGGCCATCGACTATCTTCCCTTTGTCGGAACGGTGGACAAAGAAAACGTGACTTACCGTCAGAATCTGTTTGATACGTCTTTTCAAATTATTCTGGACAACCCGTTTTTTGGGTCTACAGACTATTTGCTTCACATGGAGGAACTGCGCCAAGGACAAGGCATCATTGATTTGGTCAATACCTATCTGATTGTCGGGTTGAACACCGGCTTTGTCGGGCTAGGGCTCTACACGCTGTTTTTTGGCATGGTTCTGTTGGCTGCGTACAAACATATGTCGAAAACCTCGTTCGGCTCGGAATCACATGTCTTGGGGCAAACATTGCTGTCTGTGATGATCGGAGCGCTGGCTATCATCGCCACCGTCAGCCCTATCTATCACGTTCCCTTGTTGCTATGGTCTGCTGCGGCCCTGTGCTTGGCATATTCCACCATCCGGTGGCCGGGCTAGAAGACGGTGTGCTTGAGCGCAGCGCCTACCAATAGTCCGAGAATAACGGCGATCAATGACCTCGCTTCACGCATTGGCGACAGAAGCTTCTCCCTTGCCATTCCGTACCAAAGCACTGCGAAAACCGGCAACTCGGTAGTTGCCACTACCCAAACGACACCGGTGATGCCATAGGAGTGCCATGCCAACGGTATGCCAGCCAAAATCCAGCTTGCCCGGCATACGTTTTGTACAACAGAAAATTTGGGCTTTCCCAGCGCGAAGAGACAGGCTTCACTGGTGCTCAATACTGCAATCATCAAAAGTCTGACGCATAGAATTTGCAGCATCCATCCCGCTGCCTGGTAACGCGCGTCATACATCAGTGCTATTGCATCACCTGCAATGACCATCAGTGTGGCAATGGGCAACACAATAACGAAATCAAACCCGAGCCTGGTCTTGTAAAACACTTCCTTGAGTCGGTGGCGGTCCTGGTTGATGACCCTGCTCAGCGCCGGGTACAGCACAGCGTTGTTCAGCTTGCCGATAACGCCGCTAACAATTTCGCTGATCATGATGGCAATGCTGTAGATACCCAGCATCTTGGCGTCGAGGTAATGCCCCAACAGCATCCGATCGCCCTGCGTGTACACCAAAAATATGGCACTGCTAAGAAATACCCACTTCCCGAAATTAAAGATGTCGCGAAGCGCTGCACGGTCCCAAGCAAACTGATTCCTGATCCCCGGCAAGACCAGGTGCGAACTGGCCAGAAAATATCCGGCGCAGACAACGGAGGCACCAATCATGGCCCCCACACCGGGGTAAAAGTATGCCCACACCACCATGACGATCAATCCCACTATCTCGTTGCTCAGTTCAATGAAAGTCAACCGTCCGTACACCATCTGGCGCTGTTGGCTGTAAACGTTTGTGGAGTTGAATCCGCTGATCGCCATCGTCAACCCCGCCAGCGGAACCAGCCAGACCAAGTCGGGCATGCGGTAAATGAGCGATATGGGATACGCGATCAAACCGGTCACGACGAAAATCATGAAACCGCGGACAACTTTTGCTGTCCACAGGGTGTTTATAAAGTCTGATTCGTTGGCTCTTTCGTGACGGATAGCAGCTGCAGCAAGCCCTGCGTCGGACAACATGCCCAGTGTGTACAGGACGGACCACACAATGGCCATCACACCATAGGCTTCCGGAAATAGCATGCGCGTGAGGATGAGGCTCTTGCCGAGTCGAATCAATTGCCCTGCTCCCACGCTCAGCAAAGTCCAGGAGGATCCTGCTAAGACAGCCCGTTTGAGGGAGGGTAAGCGTTGGTTCATGGGTATTTCTGCCTCTAACTTGTATCGAATTGAAAAAGTGATGCCGTTTGGTGGCTCTAAGCGGCGTAAGCGCGTTGTGGTCGATGATAATTCTTGCTCTCTACGCCGCGACCTCGCGCAACACTCATTGGCATGATCGACGTCTCCACCATCATCGTTAGCTACAACACCGAACACCTGTTACACGAGTGCATAGGGAAGCTGCGCGCTGCATCTGAAAATTTGAAGGTTGACATCACTTTCGTCGACAACGCTTCGAAAGACGGATCGGTCGAGTTGATTACGAACGAGTTTGCAGATTGTCCCCTGATTGTGAATGCGCACAACGTGGGTTTCGGGAGGGCCAACAACCAGGCCCTGCCATCTGCCAGTGGCCGCTATGTCTTACTGCTCAATACCGATGCCTTTGTCGCGCCAGACACGCTTACTAAAACGGTAGCCTACATGGATGCCCATCCCCGGTGCGGCATCCTGGGTGTGCGCCTGGAGGGGCGCGATGGCGAGCTGCAGCCTTGCTGCCGGTATTTTCCAACACCATGGAATGCCTTCCTGCACCGCACTGGGCTCAACCGGCTGTTTTCTGGCGTTCGCATGGTGGATGACATGGGCTGGGGCCATGACAGCGTTCGCTCATGTGATTGGGTGGTGGGTTGCTACTACCTGGTCCGCAAAGAAGTTATAGACCAGGTCGGGTTGTTCGACCCACGGTATTTTCTGTATTGCGAAGAAGTTGACCATTGTTTCGCAGCCAAGAAGGCGGGTTGGGATGTGGTGTTCTATCCTCATACGACGGTCGTGCACCTGGGTGGCGAAAGTGCCAAATCAGATGGTGCCATTACCCAAAGCGGTCGGCAATTGGATGCCCTGCAGGTGGAGAGTGAACTCTTGTACTTTCGTAAGAACCTGGGTTTGGGTGCAATGCTGGGCAGTGTTGCACTGACAGTGGTGGCCGATGGCATCAATCTGATCAAACGTGCGCTCAAACCTGGGGTGGCATTAGGCTTTGCTGGAACGTGGCGGCATGTGGCTCTGGTTTGTACTACGATGGTCCGTACCCGCTGGGCGACCCACTCCACCCGTTGATGCACGCCATGCTAAGCCCAAGCGCCATAGCCGTGGTCGTAATCGGTCGCAACGAGGGAGATCGGTTGAAGGTTTGCCTCGCGTCGGTGTTGAAGGCTGGGGCTGCCCAAACCGTGGTGTATGTCGATTCAGGCTCCAGCGATGGCTCCGCTCACTATGCCCGCGGTCTGGGTTGTGAGGTCGTGGACTTAGACATGTCGCTGCCCTTCACGGCAGCGCGGGCGCGCAATGCAGGCTTTGCGCATGCGGTGGCCTGCCTGCCAGGCCTTGCTTACGTGCAGTTCATCGACGGGGATTGTGAGTTGCTGCCCGATTGGTTGCCGCTCGCGCGAAGCACGCTGCAGGGGCAACCACAGCTTGCTGCAGTTTGTGGACGGTTGCGTGAGCGTTTTCCCGAGAAAAGTATTTACAACCAGCTGTGTGACATCGAATGGAACACTGCTGTCGGAGAGGTGAAGGCCTGCGGCGGCATCGCACTGTTTCGCGCAAGTGCCTTTGCTGCCTGCGCAGGCTTCCTGGAGACACTGATCGCCGGAGAGGAGCCGGAGCTCTGTGTACGGTTGCGAGCCGCTGGATGGAAGATTTTGCGCATCGACGAAGATATGGCCCTGCACGACGCAGCCATGCTGCGTTTCCGCCAGTGGTGGAAGCGGTCCCAGCGCGCTGGCTACGCGTTTGCGGAGGGCGCGTCCCTGCATGGGCAACCGCCTGAACGGCATTGGGTGCGGGAATCCCGCAGTGCAAGGATGTGGGGAGCGGCCATACCGGCACTGATAGCGGTCCTGGCAGTTGCGCTGAGCCCATGGGCCTTGTTACTGCTGCTGGTGTATCCACTGCAGGTGCTCCGTATTTACGGGCGGGTGCGCCACACGCTGCCTGCCGCTGGTTGGTATGCCACCCTACTGGTCGTTGGCAAGCTGCCGGAAGCATGGGGCCAGTTCAAGTTTTTGTTGAACCGCATGCTGGACAAGCGCGCCGTCTTGATCGAATACAAATAATGCGCCGTCCCACGCCATGACCACTCCCATCGCTTACTTCATCAATCAGTACCCCAAAGTTAGCCACAGTTTTATTCGGCGTGAGATTCTGGCGCTGGAGCGTCAGGGTTTTGATGTGCAGCGGATCGCGTTGCGCGGCTGGAGCGACAACGTGGCCGACGTCGAAGACCAGGCAGAAAAAAGCCGCACTCAGTATGTGTTGCAGGGTGGCATGCTGCCGCTGGCGTGGGCCATGCTGCGCACGGCGCTACAAACGCCCTTACGATTTTGGTCGGCTCTGCTGTTAGCTTCGAACATGTCGCGCCATGCTGACCGGTCGCTGCCGTACCACCTGATTTATCTTGCGGAGGCCTGCCGCATGTTGCCTTGGCTGCGATCCCGTGGCGCACGCCACGTCCACGCGCACTTCGGGACCAATAGTGCAGAAGTCGTGATGCTGGTCAATGCACTCGGTGGCCCTGGGTACAGCTTTACCGTGCACGGTCCGGAAGAATTCGACAAACCCCAGTTCATACATCTGGGTGAAAAAATTCGCCGGTCCCGGTTTGTGGTCGCCATCAGTTCCTTTGGTCGCAGCCAACTGTACCGGTGGGTCGAGCACACGTACTGGCAGAAGGTGCAGGTCGTCCACTGCGGTTTGGAGGCGGCGTTTCACAGTGGCGGTCCTTTGGACCCACCAGATGTGCCAAGCCTGGTGTGTGTGGGACGCCTGTGCGAACAGAAAGGTCAATTATTGTTGTTGCAGGCGCTCGCAGCCTTGCGACAGCGCGGGGTTGCGTGTGAACTTGTCTTGGCAGGAGACGGGGAGATGCGGCCGGAGATCGAAGCATTCATTGTGCAGCACAAGCTGGAGCAGCACGTGCGCATCACCGGCTGGATCAGTGGCGCGCAGGTGCGTGAGGAACTGTTAGCTGCGCGCGCCATGGTGCTGCCCAGCTTTGCCGAAGGCCTGCCGGTGGTCATCATGGAGGCCATGGCCTTGCGCCGGCCTGTGCTGACAACAGCGGTGGCCGGCATCCCGGAATTGGTGAGCCATGGCGAAGTCGGTTGGTTGTTTTCGGCAGGGGCTGTTGACGAATTGACTGACGCCATGGCGCAGTGTCTCGCCACCCCAGCATCCCGGTTGGCGACCATGGGCGCTGCTGCACACCAACGTGTATTGCAAAGGCATTCGGTCGACACCGAGGCGGCCAAACTGGCCACCCTTTTTCGCAAGGCCATGGCATGAGCGCTCTGTCGGGCCTGTTGCTCGGGGGCGCTGCGGTGCTCTTGTTGCCTTGCACCGTGCTATTGGTGCAGGTTCTAGCCGCGCTACCGGCTCCCAGACGGGGCCGCCCGGTAGAACTGTCCATTTCGCCGTTGCCCGAGGTCTGCGTGTTGATGCCAGCGCACAACGAGGCCGCTGGTATTGCAGAGATATTGCGGGCGCTCCTGCCGCAATTGGGTGCCCATAAGCGTTTGTTGCTGGTCGCGGATAACTGCACTGACGCTACTGCGGATCTGGCCCGCCGCGTCGTGGCAGACTCCCCTTTCGTCGAGGTGGTAGTGCGAAACAATCCCGAGTTGCGGGGCAAGGGCTATGCACTCGACCATGGTGTGCGGCATCTGGAGGCACGCCCGCCAGCGGTTGTTCTGATCCTGGATGCCGATTGCACACTGAGATCCGGTTCGATCGAAACACTGGCAATGCTGTGCATGACCACTGGGCGGCCGGTGCAGGCGCTGGATTTGATGCAGGCCCCTGTAGGGGGATCCATCAAAACGCGTCTCGCGGAGTTTGCGTGGCTGGTTAAAAATCAGGTGCGTGCGATGGGGTATTTCCAATTGGGATTGCCTTGCCAGTTGATGGGGACCGGCATGGCCTTCACGTGGGCGCACATCAGCAAGGCCCAACTTAACACCGGCCAGATTGTCGAGGATATGCAACTGGGCATTGACCTGGCCCGCAGTGGCACACCACCGCTGTTTTGCCCCCAGGCGCTGGTGACTAGCGTGTTCCCTAGCGCTGCTGAGGGGCTGCAAACCCAGCGCACGCGTTGGGAGCACGGACATCTGGGCGTTATCTTGACCCAGGTTCCGCGGCTTTTCTGGCAGGCGTTGACCCGTGCCAATGGGGCGCTGCTCGCGATGGCGCTGGATTTGTGTGTGCCCCCGTTGGCTTTGCTGACATTGTTGACGGTGGGCAGTTTTGCGGCGGGCGTCGCTCTTGCGCTGGATGGCGCCAGCGTGTGGCCTGCACTGGTGGCAGGCTTGGCAACTGCCATGCTTGCAACGGCAGTCATGCTTGCTTGGTGGCGCTTCGGACGTAGGGTCATCAGCCTCAAGCAGTTGTGCCATGTGCCCCTTTATGTTCTGGCTAAGTTGCCGTTGTATTTCTACTTTCTGGTCAAGCGGCAGAGCGCCTGGGTGCGCAGCAAACGCGATGGTGAACTATGAAGAGCGCAGCGCCTGATTTCCATCGCAATATCCACTGCCTACTGGGCCTGCCTTTCGATGCAGCGACCCTGGAAGAGGCGGTTGCAAAGATACGCAAGGCGATCGATACGCGCAGCCCGTGTTTCGTTTCTACGCCCAATCTAAACTTTTTGATGGCGGCGCAGACGAATGCAGCATTCCGTGAATCTGTCATCCACAGCGACCTGAGTCTGGCCGACGGCATGCCTGTAGTCTGGCTTGCCAAGCTGATGGGAATACCCATACCCGAGCGCGTGGCTGGGTCAGATGTCTTTGAGGCGCTGCGCAATGGCAATACCAAAGGAAAGCCCATCAAGGTTTACTTTTTTGGCGGTCCACCGGGCATCGCAGAGCAGGCGGCGCAACAGATCAACGCGGAAGGCAAGGGCATGGAATGCGTGGGCTTTGCGTCACCCGGCTATGGCTCAGTTCAAGACATGAGTGGAGCCGATGCCCTGGACAAAATCAACCGGTCGGGGGCGGATTTTTTGGTCGTGTCCTTGGGCGCAGCCAAAGGGCAAGCCTGGATACAGCACAACCTGTCGGTTTTGAACGTCCCCGTTGTCAGCCATCTTGGTGCCGTTGTGAATTTTGTCGTGGGTAATGTAAGGCGTGCACCCCGATGGATGCAAAAAACCGGGCTGGAATGGTTATGGCGGGTGAAGGAAGAGCCCGAGTTGTGGCGGCGTTATTTCAACGATGGCCGAGCATTGCTCAAGCTCCTTCTGACCAAAATCCCCTTGGGCCTTGCCTACCAGTGGCGGTACAAAACCCGAGCCAGCAAAGACCAGCAATCGACCTTCCAATGGGTGGAATCCGCTGACGGGACGAACATTCAATTGTTCGGGCGTTGCACGCTGGAAAGTCTCCCCGCATTCCGGTCTGCGTGCCAGCGATGGCTTGCTACGGGGCAGCAATTCACGGTAGATGTCACCCATGTCACCTACATCGACCATGCTTTCCTGGCCACACTGTTGATGCTCCACGCCCATGGACGACAGGATGACCGCCCTATACAACTGGTTTCCACACCGAGTGCCAGCAAACACTGTCTGCATATTTGCACAGAGTTGGGCTTGCCACGGGTTGCCGCTGGCAGCACCGTCTGACTGCATTTCTCATAGTACCTCCCATGCACACCATACAAGATTTGGAACAGTACCTTGCCCAGTTCTCTGGGCAGACCATCGTGTACTGCCCTAACCCCGGCAATGCGGGTGACGGCATCATTGCGAACGCGACCTATCAAGTCTTCGACAAACTGAATATCCGATACGAATACGTTCCGACAGACGTGGATCCGCAGCGCACCGCCGGCAGGGTAGTCGTATATGGCGGTGGAGGAAATCTCGTGCACCCCTATCCGAACGCGCGAGACTTTATCGCACGGCATCACCAGGGCGCATCACGGTTTGTCGTGCTGCCGCATACGATACGCTCGTATCCCGAACTGTTCGAAAAGATGTCTGGCAATGTCGACCTGTTTTGCCGCGATCTGCCTTCCTATGAATTCATGTCGGGCGTCAAAACGCAAGCGAATGTTTACCTGTCGCACGATGTGGCTCTGCATACCAATGTGGAATTGACAATACGGTACCGCTCGGCGCATGAGCAGGAGTACCAGGACAAGGTTTTGCTCTCCCGACGTGTCAAACGGCTGCTGCGTAGCGTATTCCACAGTGTGCGCAATATCCAGCACCCGAAAACGCTCCATGTCTTCCGTGAGGATGTCGAGCGAACAGACGTGGCTATACCGTTTTCCAATGTCGACCTTTCGCAGACGCTGTGCGGCCTGGACATGTCCCCCTTCCACGCGCACGAGACTGCGAGTGCGTTCTTTGCATTCATCCAGCGGCACGACGTGGTCAATACAAACCGCCTGCACGTATGTATAGCCTCGCTGTTGTTAGGCAAAGAAGTGCACTTCTATGACAACTCGTACGGGAAGAATATGTCCATCTACAACTTCTCCTTGAAGGGCAGATTCGACAAACTGACCATGCATACGGAGCAAGCCGCATGACACAAGCCCAGACCTTCCTTAACAGCTTCGACAAAGTCTTTGTCATCAATTTGCCAGAGCGGACGGACAGACGCAAGGCGATCCAGAGTGAGTTAGATTGGATAGGCGCATCCGACCGGAGCAAGATCGAAATCTTTCCGGCAGTCAAGCCCACGGATTGTGGTGGCTTTCCCAGCATCGGTGCTCGGGGTTGTTTTATGAGCCATCTGGAAATTTTGCGTTTGGCACGCGACCGCGGCATGCAGCGGGTTTTGATTGTTGAAGATGATCTGATGTTCAACAACGCCTTGAAGAAGTACCAACAATCAGTGTCGCAGCATATGGCTGGTAACAGCTATGACATCGCCTACCTGGGGCATATGGTCGAATCCCGGAACACGGGCACTATGGTGTTCGAAAAATACGACCAGCCCCTGATGCAATCGCACTTCATTGCGTTCCGGGGCCAAGCGATTGCCCGCCTGGTGGCATTTTTTGAAACCATGCTGCAGCGGCCCGCCGGGCACCCCGACGGTGGCCCCATGCACGTCGATGGCGCCTATTCCACGTTCCGGGCACAAAACCCGGATATCGTCACCCAAGTTGCCATGCCGAATCTCGGGTTCCAGCGGCCTTCACCCAGTGACATCGCGGGTTTCCGCTGGTTTGACAAACTGGCAGGGTTCAAGGAGCTGTCTGCTATTGCACGCCGGGTACGTGTGCTGTGGATGCGCAATGCCTGAGAACCGGGATTCTGTATCGTCAACCGTTCCTGATCTATCCCGTGAGTACAAGCGCTGGTATGCGTGGGACCCCGCACGCTCTTTGCTGGCCAGCCTGCGCAGTTACCAGCGGCACCGCAGGTCGCGCAACCCCTTGCGCAAGGTGATCAAAATGGTCGCCGTGCTCCGCCACCGGTTTTGGAGTGTGGTGACGGGAGCTGATGTGCCTTTGAACTGCACCATCGGTGGCGGACTGTTGATGCCGCACCCCAATGGCATCGTCATCCATCCGGCAGCGGTCATAGGCCCAAATTGCTTGATATTCCAACAAGTGACGATCGGGCATAGAGGCGACGGTGTCCCCAAGCTTGGTGGACATGTTGACGTAGGTGCGGGCGCGAAGCTCCTCGGCCGTATCAGCATCGGGGACCATGCGGCCATCGGCGCCAATTCGGTAGTTTTGTGCAACGTACCCGAAGGGTGTACCGCGGTGGGCGTTCCTGCAAAGTTGGTCTCATGAATATTCACTCTAACGCGGAGGGCGGACAGAACGCCCATGGATCGAAGTCAGCTCTCTACTTTCCATGGTTTGACTGGTTGCGTGCGGCGTGCGCGTGTGCGGTCATGCTGCACCATGACCGCGTGCTGCCTTGGGAGCATGCAGGTGATTTTGCGGTGCAGGTGTTCTTTGCACTGAGTGGCTGGCTCATTGGCGGCATGCTGTTGAAACTCGAGCGCAGTGATCTGCCGCGGTTTTTCTTTAACCGCGCCATTCGAATATGGGTGCCCTACTACCTAGCCGCTGCCCTGCTTCTCGGCCTGAGCGTGCTGCGCGAACCCATGACTGCTAAGTGGGTCGAAATCGTAGTCTACAAGCTGACATTTGTGTACAACCTGTTTGGGACGCCGCAGCTCGCACAGTTTAGAGAGGCCATGCCCCAAAAAGGTACGTTGAGCCACTTCTGGAGCGTCAATGCGGAGGAGCAGTTTTATCTTGTAGCTCCGCTGCTGTTGGTGCTTGGGGTACGTTACTTCGGCCGTACGGTGGTGCTATGGTTCGCGCTTGCGGTGCTGGCCTGGCTGACTAACACCTACGCGGCCATCGTGTTTGGCGTTTTGGCTGCCGTGGTTGTCTCCAGGCACGGCGATGTGCACCTGTCGGTACTGGGTCGATTGGTGGGTGGTGCCGTCCTGCTGCTCTCCGTCGTAGGTTTTGTAGGGGGCATGCACTACGTTGCCATCGCGCCGTTTGCTGGCCTTGCAATCGTCCTTTTGTTGGCAATACCTGCGCCGCAACATCGTATGGGCGCATTGTTCGGAGGCATGTCCTACCCCCTGTATCTGAATCACTGGATTGGTGCATTCGCGTTCAACTTCCTGATGCCCGGCATGCGGGATGCGCCCATCCGACAGGCGCTTTCAGCGGTCGCAAATATAGTGATCGCCATGGCGCTGTACTGGTGGGTTGATAGACGTCTGTTACGCCAACGCGGTGGCTGGTTCTCGCCGCAGCGAGCCCAGGCAGTGACTGTAAGTGCCTACGCCATGGTGGCGGTGGGCATTTGCTACGGCCTGTGGATGCGCAATCATTAGCCGGCCCCCGAATTTATGCATATCGTTACCTCTGTTGCACTCTTCTGGCAACGTCAACCACTTAATTAAGCCAGAATCAACAGTGCTCTGCGGGTAGTTACTTCCTCAACCAAAGTCTGGGTGTGTCGATAAAGTGCCATGAAGATATGGCAGTATGAGAGGAAGATTTTGATGCGCCAGGCCTCAACGTCAATGACGGGCATCAAGTGACCTACTGATAGCAGCATACGAAATACATCCTCAGCCAGGAAGACACCAACGTGAATGGCGCATGCTCGCTCGCGGAAGCGAGCGTGCAATATTTTTTTAGTTCTGTCCGAAGTCTGTAAATGGAAATTACGAGGATGCTGTCCAGAGAGAGCCCGTTGCAGCGCGTTTTGCGATCGCAGTTAGCAGGTTGGGTAGAGACCCACCCAAGTCAAGAGCCGAGATTTCGCACGTTAAAAAAATGTTGATCGGCCTTTGCTGCACCCGAAGTTAAAGCACGGGGAGCGATGTGAACGAGTTCCCCAGTTAGAAAGCCACCAGTACCCACATGACAAGCATCGCAGCAAATGTTCGCAACACGCGAGCGCAGATAAAAAGCAAAGTCTTTGTTCTTCGTCTTTTCTCAGTATCTCTACTCGTGGTTATGTTGTTGGCGTTGACGCAGGTTCGGGCGCAAGCAGCTGCGTCGTTCACCGCCAGCGTAGACGAGAAAACCGGCCTGCCGCAGCTGGTCAAGGGAGGGGCGGCTGCAATGACCCCCTCGTTCGCATTTTGGGGCGCCAAATGGTCTTGGGCAGGCCTGGAAACGGGGGGCGGACTCCAAACGGCCGCGCCGTTTCAGTACGCACTGGCAGGCAAGTCCAAGGCCCTGGACATAGATCTCAGTGTCGATATTCAAAGGAAATCAGAACGGCAGCTGGTCTGGACGCTGAACCTGGATGCCCATACTGCGCGGACAGACGTTGTTGGTGGTGGCATGGTTTTCAAATTTGACCTGACCAACTTCGGCGCCGAAATGGGCGAGCCTGCGCTACTGCCAGAGAACCGCGGCTGGACTTGGGGTCGTGACGGCAAAGCACGGATGGAATTGCGCTTTGATCCCCCTTTGGCAAATGTCTACTTTGAGCAGGGCAAGAAAACCGAGCTGCGTGCCTTCTTTTACAAGGATGCCATTGCGCTCGGAAAACTCCGCCACACTGCGACGCTCACAGTCTCCGGCGATATCAGCCTGGGCGCCACCACCGGTGAGCGTTTTGGCTTAGCAGACCCATCGACGTGGCCGGTGGATAACGTGGACTGGAAAACGGCGCCCGTTGACCTGGCTTTTATGAACACGCCCGAGGCGCCTGCCGGCAAGCGCGGCTTCTTGAAAGCCTCAGGTGAGAGGCTACAGTTCGCCGACGGCACTACCGCCCGCTTTTGGGGTACCAACATATCAGCCTACGCGCTGTACACCACTCCGAAAGATGCTGTGCGTCTGCAAGCCAAGCGTTTGTCGGCACTGGGCTTCAACTTGGTGCGTTTGCACCACCACGATTCTCCCTGGGTCAGTCCGAATATCTTTGGTGACTCCAAATCACCGTCGACCACGCAGCGCCTGAGCGCCGACGCGCTGGACCGCTTGGACTGGTGGATCAAGTGTCTGAAGGAGGAGGGCATCTACACATGGATGGACTTGCACGTGCAGCGGGTATTTAAACCGGCCGACAACATCTACGGATTTGACGAAATACGCAAGGGCAAAGAAGTGGCCGATCTGAAGGGCTACAGCTACGTGAATTCGAGTATTCAAAGTGCGATGCAGCGGTTCAACGAAGCCTATGTCACGCATGTCAATCCCTACACCGGTAAAGCCCACAAGGACGAGCCAGCCATCGCCGCGATGATGGTCACAAATGAAAACGACATCACGAACCACTTCGGGAATGCGTTGCTGCCCGACAAGCAGGTTCCTGGTCATAACCGGCTCTATACGGCGGAGGCCGACAACTTTGCCCGCAGCCGCGATTTACCGAAGGACAAGGTTTGGCGCTCGTGGGAATACGGGCCGTCCAAACTTTTTTTGAACGACCTTGAACGCAGTGTGAATGCCGAGGCCATAGCCCACTTGCGCAGCCTGGGTGTGCAGGTGCCCGTCGCCAGCACCAGCACCTGGGGCGGCAATCCCCTCAGCTCACTGCCTGCTTTAACCGTGGGGGATGTTATCGATGTGCACGCCTATGGGGGACAAGGGCAGTTGGACAAGAACCCGTTGACCACACCCAACCTCGTGCATTGGATGGCCGCCGGTCATGTGGTGGGCAAGCCCCTGACCGTCAGCGAGTGGAATGCGGAGCCGTTCCCCACGCCCGACCGGCACACCCTGCCATTGTTTGTGGCCGGCGCCGCAAGCCATCAGGGTTGGGACGCGATGCTGCAATACGCCTACACCCAGGAGGCCTCTACCGGACCGGGTAGCGCGTCCAACTGGCATGCGCACAACGACCCGTCTCTATTGGCCACATTGCCAGCCGCAGCGCTGATGTACCGGCAGGGCCATGTGCACGAGGCGACCACCACCTATGTTTTCGAGCCGGGTGCTGAAATGCTGTTCAACCAAGCCCTGTCGCCGACCAATGCCGCTGTGCTGCGAACGGCAACGCAGCTAGGAAAATTGCAAGTAGCCATGCCGCAAAGCCCGGCACTGCCATGGCTCGTCAAAGCCGCGCCCGTGCCTGGCGCCACGGTACTGCGCGATCCGGCTGCGTCGGTTTTGCAGCCGGGTGCTACCGAGGCAACCACCGATACCGGTGAGATCACCCACAACTGGGGCAAGGGCACGTATGTGATCAACACGCCGCGCACCCAAGCCGCCATGGGCTGGCTGGGTGGCGAGGTCATCACACTCAAGGACGTCACCATCAAGACCCGTACACGCAATGCCACGGTGGCTGTACAGAGCCTGGACGGTGTTGGCATCGCGCAGTCGAAAAACCTTTTGATTTCGCTGGGCAGCCGTGCAGTGCCGCGTGGCAAAAACCAACTGCCTTTCAGCGTGGAGCCGCTGGAGGGCGAAATCCGAATCCGTGCCCCCAAGGGCCTCACATTGAGCAAACGGGATATGCAGCAGCAATTCAAGGATGTCGCCATGGCCTACCGCGATGGCATTTACACCATACCGCTGGACAACACACTACAGACAAATTGGCTGTTCATGCGTGGCACACAACACTAGATGGAGAACGAAGTAATGACCGTGACAGCGATGAGAAGACCTATGGATACACACAGAGTCAGGCTGTTTGGATTGAGCGCGCTGTTGAGCGTATGGATGGCTGCCTGTGGTGGCGGGGGCGGCGCAGGGCCCGCGCAATCCCCCGTACCCCCACAGGCGATCGGGTCCGAGCCGACCAACATGCCCGAGCAAACCGATCTCTCGCCATTGACCGCACCGTCGGTGCAACGTGTCGGCATAGGCATTGGAGCACTGAGTTATTACGACCGCAGCTTTGCGATGGCGGATGTGGGCCGGCAATCGCAATTGCGCGGTCTGGATTGGTCGTATGACGTGTCAGCCGACGCAAATGGGGACCCGGGTAAAGACTTTCAACTGATTTTCTCGTCCACCAAAATCGCGTCCGGTACTTACAAGCTGGTGTTCTCTGGACGGGCCACGGTGACTGTCGGAGGGGGCGCTGGCACTGTGAACAACGCGGCCTACGATGCCGCAACCAATACCACCAGGGCGGACATTGTTCTGGGTAGTGATGCTACCGGCAATGTCTGGCTGGTGTTCAGGGATACTTTCCGAAACGCAACATCTCCCAAGGGGGACGGGGTTGGCCGCATCCGGCTGTGGCGTCCAGGGTACGCGACGGATGGGTCGGCAGTGTTCACAACAGAATTTGTGACCGCGATGCGCAAGTTCAAGCTGATCCGCGGCATGGACTTTGTCAGCGCCAACACCAATCCACAAAGAAGCTGGTCCGAGCGTACCCGGCCCAACTTCTTTGGCTACACCGGTGACAACGGGCAAAGCTGGGAGCTGCTGATTGCATTGGCCAATGCAACCAACCGGGATGTATGGCTGAATGTACCGGCACGCGCGGACGATGACTACATCCGCAAACTTGCGCAGCTGGTCAAATATGGCAGTGACGGCAATATGCCTTACGCCAGTGCGCATGCCAATCCAACCTATGCACCACTTAAGCCCGGGCTGCGGGTCTATGTTGAATACGGCAACGAAGTGTGGAACTCTGGACCGGGTTTCAAGGGCTTTGGCTGGGCCCTGGCGCTGACAAACGCGAACAGGCTTGATGCGAACCATCCCATTGCTTTCGACGGTCTCCAGACCGACCAATACCTGGCGCTGCGACGTTGGGTCGCCTACCGGTCATCGGCCATCAGCCTCACATTCCGCGACGTGTTTGGCGATGGCGCCATGATGGCCACCGTGCGCCCTATATTGGCAAGCCAGTCTGGTAATGCCAATAGCTATCTGTCCACCGGCTTGGCATGGGCGCAGGCGTTCTATGGTGAAATCCGCACCGCCGGGGCGTTGAACGCTGAAGTCCGCAAGCCAAGCGACATCTGGTATGGCGGTGGAGGTGCGGCCTATTACGACGCTGCCGTCCATCCCGGGGACGCGTCTGTGGCTACGCTGGATTCCTACTTCACAACTCTGCCCACACCGACGTTCGGGAGCGTCTCTGCCATCGACTCCACTTGGACCCACGGCTACGGTATTAAGTATGTAGCCTATGAGGGCGGGCCTGGCCCAGGGGGCACCTCCGTTGGTGGGACGACTGCGGGCGGAGTAGCTCCGGTCTTTAACAACGACCCGCGCATGAAGACTCGTATGTTGTCCGCGCAGGACATCTGGGACCAGGTCGGCGGCGACGAAATGGTGTACTACGTGTACAGCAGTTCTGCCCCCTGGAGTTTTACCAACGAGTTGTCGCAGCAAACCGCGTCGGACACCAATTCGATCAAAATGCAGGTGATCGACGCCATCAATGCAAAAGCCAAACCCGCTCCTACGCTGGGCAAGCTGGTGCCTGCAACGATATATCTGAAGGATCCCACATCCCAGGCTATTGGTGCTGATACGGCTGCCGGCATATTGAGTGGCACCGTGTACCGTATGCGGCCGGGCAGCAACCAGTATATTTTGCTGCCTCTGCGGGTCGCCACGGCGGGCATTTACCGTATTTCGCTCAACACAGAAGGGAAGGTCTCAGGGTCTGTGGCTGTGCATGTCAACGGCATCAACCGTGGCACCATCGGCATCGGTGTCAACGGCAGTGACAGCGGGGCACCAGGTTCGAAAGTGGCAGTGAGCCTGCCTGCTGGTCTGTCCGTGTTGCGCCTGGAATCGCCCAGTGGCGCGGCAGATATTTTGGTCAAGGACGTAGTGGTTGAATAGGGGCGGCGCGGCGCAGTAAGAATATGAAGAAAAGCATCTTGGTCACCGGCGGCGCCGGATACATCGGCAGTCACACCTGCGTGGAGCTGCTCAACGCTGGCTACACGGTCACCGTCGTGGACAACTACTGCAACAGCAAGCCCGAAGCATTGAACCGGGTGGAGCGCATCACTGGCAAAACGGTTGCCCGCGTACAGGGCGACGTGCGGGACCGCGCGGTACTGGAGGCTGCACTGCGCAGCAGCGGCGCCGAAGCCGTCATCCACTTTGCCGGCCTGAAGGCGGTTGGCGAGTCTGGCGAAAAGCCGCTGGCCTACTACGACAACAACGTCGTGGGCACCCTGCGTTTGCTGGAGGCCATGCAGGCCTGTGGCGTCAAGACCCTGGTCTTCAGTTCGTCCGCCACGGTGTATGGTGCCCCGCAGTTCCTGCCGTACACCGAAGAACACCCTTTTGCTCCGACCAATCCCTACGGCCGCACCAAGCTGATGGTGGAAGACATACTGCGCGACGCCTATGCCAGCGATGCCAGCTGGCAGTTTTCGATACTGCGCTACTTCAACCCGGTCGGAGCCCACGCCAGCGGCATGATCGGCGAAGACCCGCAGGGTGTACCGAATAACTTGATGCCCTTTGTGGCCCAGGTTGCCGTAGGCCGACGCGAGTTTCTCAGCGTCTTTGGTGACGACTACGACACGCCAGACGGCACTGGTGTGCGCGATTACATCCACGTAACCGATTTGGCCGAAGGTCATGTGAAAGCCCTGCAGTGGATGGCGGGCAGCAAAGGCGGCCTGTGCCGTGCTTTCAACCTCGGTGCCGGCATTGGCTACAGTGTGCTGGAACTGGTGCGCGCCTTTGAAGCCGCCAGCGGCAGGGCAGTGCCCTACCAAGTGAAGCCGCGCAGGGCTGGCGACCTGGCGGGCTTTCATGCAAGTGCAGATGCCGCCAAGCAGCTGCTGGGCTGGCAGGTGAGCCGCGATCTGCAGACCATGTGTGCGGACACCTGGCACTGGCAGAGCAACAACCCCCAAGGTTATCCCGACGCGCACTGAGCCGCGCAACGGTTGTGCACTGCAACATAGTGTCACAACTTAAAGGGCAAACGGTCATGTGCCAGCGGTAAACTCGCTGCCCTCAGGGGGCTGCGCAAGAGCCCTCTTCAATTGCAGGGAGCGAAGTTTGACAAAAGGCATGATTCTGGCCGCAGGGCAGGGCACCCGGGTGCGCCCTCTGACCAAAGACCTACCCAAACCGATGGTGCCCATCCTGGGCAAGCCGGTGATGGAGTACCTGATCGAACACATGGCGCGCCACGGCGTGCGCGAGATCATGGTTAATGTGGCCTACCACCACCGCAAGATCGAACACTATTTTGGCGACGGTAGCCGCTGGGGTGTGGAGATCGGCTATTCATACGAAGGCGTGCTGGACCACGGTGACATCCTGCCGCGCCCCCGCGGCTCCGCTGGCGGTATGCGCCATATCCAGGACTTCTCGGGCTTCTTTGACGAGACTACATTGGTGTTGTGCGGCGACGCGCTGATTGACCTGGACATTGGCGCTGCCGTGCGCGAGCACAAGGAGAAGGGCGCCATGGCCAGTGTGGTGGCACTCGAGGTGCCGCGCGACCAAGTTCCCTATTACGGAATGGTGGTGTCTGACGCCAACGGACGGGTGCAATCGTTCCAAGAAAAACCGCGTCCTGAAGAGGCCAAGTCCACGCTGGCCAGCACCGGCATCTATCTGTTTGAGCCCTGCGTCGTGGATCTGATCCCCGAGGCACAGAATTTTGACATTGGCTCGCAGCTCTTCCCCATGCTGGTGGAGCAGCAATTTCCCTTCTTCGTGCAGAACCGGTTTTTCAACTGGATCGACATCGGCCGGGTCAGTGACTACTGGTCCGTTCTGCAACGTGTCCTGCGCGGCGAGGTAGCCCACATGAACATGCCCGGCCGCGAGGTACGCCCTGGCGTGTGGGTGGGGCTCAATACCCGCATCGACTGGGACCACGTCGAGATTGAAGGCCCGGTTTATATTGGCTCCAGCGTCAAGATCGAACCCGGCGCGCGCATCGTCGGCCCCGCATGGATCGGCCATGGCAGCCACATCCGCGCTGGCGCCTCAGTCACACGCTGTGCGCTGTTCGACTACACCCGCATCGGCCAGGGCATGGCGTTCGCGGAAATGATAGTGTCGCCGGACTACTGCGTGGACAACAAGGGCGGCACCGTCTACCGTGGAGACGACAACTGCAAGCTGCGCTGGAGCGACGCGCGGGCCTAAGACCTGGAGAGTGCTACAAATTTAGTAGCTGCTTACGCTTGTCCCACGAGGGCTAGCGGCCGATTGAGCTTATGAATTTTCGACGGAACAGGGTGCACATCGCGTGCACCCTGTTCTGCTTTTGCCCTACAAGGCCTGGGCCGCGGGGCCGATAGTGCCTCGTTTGCCGCCGGTGAAGCGGGTATAGGCCAGGCGCAGCATGCGGTACGTAAAGCGCAGCATCGTTACAAAGGCAATGGCCTCGCCAAACGTCAGCACAAAAGCCCAGAAGCCATTCCAGCGTGCCGCCCGGGCGTTGAACTTGGCCACCATGTGGTCCCGCTTGATCTCGATGCTGTCGTAGAACGTGGGCACGACCAGCAGCGTCAACAGCGTGGAGGTGATGGTGCCCCCGATGATGGCCACCGCCAGCGGTTGGTAAAACTCGCCGCCTTCACCCAGACCAATGGCAACCGGCAGCATGCCGGCGATCAATGCGAAGGTCGTCATCAGGATCGGGCGCAGGCGCACGCGTCCAGCGTCCATCAACGCCTGCTCGCGGTCAATACCCTCAGCCTCGCGTTTGCGGGCGGCGTCCAGCAGCAAGATGGCGTTCTTGGCCACGAGGCCCATCAGCATGATGATGCCGATAAAGCTCATCAGATTCAGCGTGCTACGGGTGATCAGCAGCGCCAGCACCACGCCGATCAGCGACAGCGGCAGCGACAGCATCACGGCCAGCGGCGCGGTGAACGAGCCAAACTGCATCACCAGGATCAGGTACATCAAGCCGATGCCCGACAGCAGCGCAATCAGCATCTCGGTGAACAGCTCCTTCTGGCTTTGACCTGCGCCGCCCAGCGAAAGGCCATAGCCCGGCGGGTAGTCAAAAGATTTGGCCAGCTTCAGCGCGTCGTCGGTCACCTCGCCGTTGGAGCGGCCCTGCACGTTGGCCGACACGGTGATATTGCGCTTGCCATTCGCATGCTCGATACCGGACGGGCCCTTGCCCATGCTGACGGTGGCGATCTGGTCCAGCGGCACCATCATGTTGGTGCCAGACACCGCGATCGGCAGGCGTTCGATGTTTTCCTTGCTGACACGGTCGTCCGGGTGCAGGCGCACCGCCACGTCGCGGGTCTCGCCGGTGGGGTCGACCCAGTCGCCAACCTCGATGCCGGCAAACGCCACGCGCAGGGCCTGGGCCGCATCGTTGGCCGAGATACCCATAGAGTTGGCCAGCCCACGGTTCAGTTCAATCTTCAACTCTTTCTTCGGGTCTTGCTGCGACAAGCCCACATCGACCGCGCCAGGTACCAGGCGCAACTTGTCCATGTAGGCGCTGGTGATCTCCAGCAGCTTGCGCGAGTCGGGGCCTGTGAAGTCGATCTGCACCGGCTTGCGGGCACCGTTGTTCAGGTCGTCCATCACCGTGTATTCGGCACCAACCAGTGTGCGGATTTTCTCGCGCAGCTCGACAGCGATTTCCTTTGCACCACGCTTGCGGGTATTGCGTTTGCCAATGTCCACATAGATACGACCACCGCTGGCCGTGATGTTGCTGTTCGTGTCCTTGGTCTCGGCAATGGTGCGGGCCACTTCGGCGGCACGTTCCATCTTCAGCCGCGCATACTCCACCGACGATGACGCCGGTGTGCGCACCTCGATCATCAGGTTGCCCGAGTCTGACGTGGGTAGGAAGCTGCTGCCGCCAACGGTCACCTGCAATGCGACCGCACCGACCAAGCTCAGCACCGCGATCGCGGTCATCCAGCGGCGGTGGTGCAGCGCCCAGGCGATAACGTTGCCGTAGCGGTCGGCCTGGTGGTCAAACCAGTCGTTGAAGCGGGCCAGCACCGCGCTCAAGCCCTTCTTGGGCGCCGTGTGGTGGTCTGCCGGGTCGCCCCAGTAGGCGGACAGCATGGGGTCCAGCGTAAATGAGATCGCCAGGCTGACCAACACCGAGCAGGTCACCGTCAGTGCAAACGGGCGAAACCATTCGCCGGACACACCGGGCATGAAGGCCACCGGTATAAACACCGCAATGATGGAGAAGGTGGTGGCCGCCACCGCCAAGCCGATTTCGGCCGTGCCTTCCAGCGACGCCGTGCGCCGGTCTGAGCCCATTTGCATGTGGCGCACGATGTTTTCCCGCACCACGATGGCATCGTCAATCAGCACGCCGATGGCCAGCGACAGCCCCAGCAGCGTCATGAAGTTCAGCGTAAAGCCGCACAGCCAGACAGCAATGAACGCGGCTATGACAGAAGTGGGCAAGCTCAACGCGGTGATCAGCGTGGAGCGCCACGAGTTCAGGAAGGCGTACACGACAAAAATGGTCAGTACCGCGCCCAGCATCAGCGATTCGATGACGTTGTTCAGGCTGCGCTGCGCGTCCACGCCGCCGTCGCGTGTGATTTCCAGCTTGGTGCCGGGCAGATCCTTGTCCAGATCGGTGTTGATTTCCTTCACCAGCTTGCGGATGGCGCCGGCCACACTGACCGTACTGGCATCGCGTGATCGGGTCACCAAAACGCCGACATTGGGCTTGGCGCTGCGGATGCTCAGGGAATCGATGTCGGCAAAGCTGTCCTTGATTGTGGCCACCTGCGCCAGGCGCACGACCTGGCCGCCCATGCGCTTGACCACGATGTTCTGGAACTCTTCGGGCGATTCAATGCGGCCCACCAAACGGATGCTTTCCTCGTCCAGCGTACCGCGTACCTTGCCCACCGGCGCATTGGTGTTCTGGGCGCGCAGGGCCGACACCACGTCCCCCACCGACACGTTGTACTCGCGCAGCTTCTCGGCACGTAATAGCACCGACAGCTCGCGTTTCAGCGAGCCGTTGACGGATACGGTGGCTACCCCGGGAATGGCGCGCAGCTTGTCAGCCAGCACATCTTCAGCCAGGCGCGAAATCTCGGCGTGGGTTTGCTTGCTGCTGGACAGCGCCATGTTCATGATGGGCTGGGCGGAAGGGTCAAAATGGCGGACGATAGGTTCGCGCATCTCGGTGGGCAGCTTGTAGCGCACGCTCGATATCACGGTGCGTACATCGTCGGCCGCTTCGATCATGTTCTTCTTAAACGAGAACTCGATCCAGAAGCTCGCATTGCCTTCGCTGCTGGTGGAGTAAACGTCGGTCGCGCCGGGCACGCTCTGCAGCGATTTTTCGATGCGGTTGACGATTTCGCGCTCTACGGAATCCGGCGACGCGCCGGGGTAGGCGATGAAGACCTGGATGCCGGGCACCTCTACATCCGGGTTCTGGTTGACCCGCAGCTTGCTCAGCGCCAGTAGCCCCAGGGCCATCAGCGCGATGATCAATACGATGGTCGCCGTGGGGCGCTTGATACTGAAGTCGGAGAGAAACATTTATGTTCCTTTGGCGGTCGAAGATGGGGCCGAGGCAGCCGCCGTGGGTGGCTTGACGGTCACCAGTTCGGCGGTCTGGCCATCCTTGAAGCTGGAGCTGGGATTGCGCAGAATGGTGTCGCCTTCCGCCAGGCCGCTGCGGATTTCAACATTGCCGGTGCGGGGATCGCGGGCGCCAATTTGCAAGGGCACCTGGCTCAACGTGTTGTTCTTGACCCGCCAGACCGAGGCCTTGTCGCCGGCTTTGACCAGTACCGATTCAGGCAATGTCAAGGCTTGCACCGTGCTGGACTCTATCGTGCCTTCGGCATACAGGCCAGCCACCTTGGGCTGCGTGGCATCGCTGAAGCTGACCAACACTTCGACTTGGCGGGTGACGTCATTGGCGCTGGGGTCTAAGCGTGTTACCTTGCCGCGAAACTCCTGGCCGGCATAGCCATTGATGCGAAAGCTCACTGCCTGGCCTACGCTGACCTGGCTGATCTTGTCAGCCGACACGCGGCCGGCAAAGCGCATGCTGGTGGGGTCGATCACCTTGAGCAATTCCTTGCCGATGGACGCGGTGTCGCCCGCTGACACTTTGCGGTCGCTGACCACCCCGTCAAACGGTGCCCGCACGATGGTGCGCTCCAGTTGCTGGTGGGCCAGCACGGCGCGGGCCTTGGATGCTGACAGCTCACTTTGCGCGCCGTTGCGGCGCACCTCGGCATCGTCCAGTGCCTGCAGGGATGTCATGCCCGATGCACGCAAGGTCTTTAGGCGTTGCAGATTGCGCTCGGCCTGGTCCAGCGACTGCACGGCGTTGCGCGTGTTGTCTTCCGCAGAGCGCAGGTTGTCTTGTATGGAGGTCTGGTCCAGCCGCGCCAGCACATCGCCCTTGCGCACCACGTCGCCGTTCTCCTTCAGCACCTGCATGACCACAGCGGATACTTCGGCCCGCAAATCGGCTTTGCGCTCGGGCTGTATGGAGCCGGTCACCACAGGGCCGGACGCCAGCGCGTTTAGCCGGATGGTGAGTATGTCTTCCGGCGCGATCGCCAGTTTGGCGGGCGCAGCCGCGGCGTCTTTCTTGTCGCCTTTGCCAGGGAACTTGTCGCATGCCGTCAGGCTTATGGCCAGCGCGGTGACGATGAGAAGGGGACGCAGCATAGAGAACTCTCCGTGTGGGAAAAACTGACGAAAATTTTGGGGGTGGCGCGGCACCTGCAGGCTGCAGAGTTTGGGTGCGCAAGCTCGCGATTATGGCGTCAACGGTGCGCGCTGGGGTGCACAGTAGCGCAGGTTCTGACGAAACAATGCTCAGGACTTGCGCACCAGCGCCTGGCCCAGCAGCGCGGTGGCGTTCACGGCGGCGGACTTGTGCCCAACCACCACGACGGTAGGCAATTCGATGGTGCGTATGGCTGGCGCGGAGGCGCTTTGCATGCTCACGAGGATAGTGCTCAGCCAGGTGACGGACAGGGCGGTGCCCAGTGTCAGGCCGAGGATTTTGGATACGGTACGTGTGGTCATGTTGGGCTCCTTGTTGCGTTGAAGCGAACTGTAAAGATGCCTGCTGCGCCGCGCACCAGCTTTGTGACCAGTGGTCGCAAACTGTGATGATCAGACGTTTTGGCGGTGCGGGCGGTGGCGCGGGCGCGTGGAAGTTTGGTTTAATAGGCGGTTCAAGACCCCTCCTTGGCACCCCCGAACGCCCACAAGGCGTCGAGTGGTTCCTAGGTTTTACGCCACCCAAGTAACCATAAGGACCGTCAGCGTGAAACAAATATTTGTGGGCGCATGCATCGCGCTCAGCCTTGGCACAGCCTGTGCGCAGGATGTGGTCACCCCCAATTCCAACCTTTTAGTCGACGGCATACCCGCCATTCCGCAAGCCATTGCCGACAAGGTCGCGCAGTACACCGAGTTTCGTGGCAACAGTTTTGTCGGCTGGCATCCGGTGGAGCGTTCTATGCTGGTTCGCCACCGTGAAGCTGGCGCCAACATTGCCCAGGTCTATTGGTTGAAGGCGCCCGGCGGCAAGCTGGAGAAGCTGACCGATTTTCCCGATAGCGTGTCTGCCGCCGCCTTTGCGCCGCGACACGGCAAGTACCTCGTCTACACCCGCGACACCGGGGGCAACGAAGCCACCCAGGTGTTTCATATGGACTTGGCTACGCGCCAGTCGACACTGCTATCCAACCCCGACGAGCGCAGCGGCTACACCTGGACGCATTCTGGCGATCAGCTGTTGATTGCAGCCGTCCCGCTGGATAAAACGGCGCAAGGTGGCTCGCGCACCCAAGTTGCCACGGTTTTAACCTTGGTCAATCCGTTAAAGCCCGAGACCAAGACGCGGCTCGCGGAGTTGCCAGGCGGGGGCTGGGGCAGCTTTCGCTTCAGTCCGGACGACCACACCATCGCAGCGCAGCAGTACCGCACGCCCAACGATTCTGATGTGTATCTGATCGACGCCAAGACCGGCGCGCGCGAAAAAATCTTGCCCAAGGACGGAGCACCCGCTGCCGGCTACACCGGCTTTGAATGGAGCCCGGACAAACAACGCCTATTCCTCACGACCAACCAGGGCGCCGAGTTCTCTGAGTTGGCAGTCTTTGACCTGCGCGACAAATCTTTGACCGTGCTGTCGCGCCATATCCCGTGGGACATTGAAAGCTTTACGCTGTCCGCCGATGGCAAGCGCTTGGTGGCCGTGGCCAACAACAATGGGCGGGACGAGATGCATCTGTTCGATGCGACCACCGGGAAGGAACTGGCGCGCCCCAAGGTCGACGCTGGAGCGATTGGTGGCGGTGAGTGGCACGATGTACAGCGCACCACACTGGCGTATTCTTTGAATTCGCCGCAAAGCCCAGGCGATGTCTACACGCTGGATGTAGCCACGGGCAAGACCGAACGCTGGACCGTGGCCGGTGCGGCGCCTGGCGTCAAGCCCGAAACCTTTGTCAGCCCTGAGCTGGTCCAGATCAAGAGCTTTGACGGCTTGGCGGTTAGCGGGTGGTTGTTCCTGCCCGATGCAACCAAATTCCCCGGCAAGCGGCCCGTGCTGGTCAGCTTCCACGGTGGCCCCGAAGGGCAGTCTACGGTGCGCTTTATGGGGCGCTACAACTACTACCTGAATGAGCTTGGCATCGCCGTGTTGCTGCCCAATGTGCGTGGTTCGATGGGGTACGGCAAGACTTACCTGGATATGGACAACGGCTTCAAACGCAAGGACTCCGTCAAGGACGGAGGTGCATTCTTGGCGTGGGCCGGCCAGCACCCGCGTTTGGACGGCAAGCGCATTGCTGTCACGGGTGGCAGCTACGGTGGCTACATGAGCCTGGCCACCGCAGTGGACTACAGTCCGTTGATACGCAGCGCGATAGACGTTGTGGGTATCAGCCACTTCGTGACCTTTCTAAACAATACCGAAAGCTACCGGCGGGATCTGCGCCGTGTTGAGTATGGCGACGAGCGTGACCCGGCCATGCGCGAATTCCACGAGAAGATTGCTCCATTGAACAATGCTGCCTCTATTACCGTACCTTTGTTCGTGGTGCAGGGGAAGAACGACCCCCGCGTGCCGTATACCGAGGCGCAGCAAATGGTGGCCGCGGTGCGCAAGAACGGTGTACCAGTCTGGTACCTGCTGGCCGACAACGAGGGCCATGGTTTCAGACGCAAAGCCAATGCAGACTTCGAGTTTTACGCCACCGTGCGGTTTCTGGAAACCACGCTGCTGGACCGGTGAAGGCAATCCCCACTGCGACCTGGAACGCTATGCGGATGCAGCAGCGTGCATGGTGGCCCTTCGTTGGATAATTGACGTATGGGCACCTCTGCTGCCATCGTGCTTTGCACGCTGAACGCCAAGTACATCCACGCCTCTTTGGGCCTGCGGTATCTATTGGCGAATATGGGCGATCTGACCGGGTCGACCGCACTGCGCGAATTCACGATCGCACGCAAGCCCCAGGAACTGGTGGACGCGCTATTGGCCCTGCACCCCCGCGTCATCGGTTTTGGCGTGTATATCTGGAACGTGACCGAAACCACGGCACTGGTGCGTTTGCTGAAGGCTGCGCGGCCCGACGTCAAGATCGTGCTGGGCGGCCCCGAGGTCAGCCATGAGTGGGCCGAGCAAGAAATCGTGCAGCTGTCCGACCACGTCATCACTGGTTGGGGCGACACCAGCTTTCCCAAACTGTGCCGCGCCCTCTTGCACGGCCCGCAACCGCTGATGAAGATCATTGCCGGCGAGCAACCGGAGCTGGACGCCATTGCGCTACCGTACGCACATTACACCGATGCCGACCTTGCGCATCGGCTGCTGTACGTAGAGGCTTCGCGCGGTTGCCCGTTCAAGTGCGAGTTTTGTTTGAGTTCGCTGGACAAGACCGCCATCGCCTTTGACCTGGATGTATTTTTGGCCGAGATGGACGTGCTGTTCCAACGCGGAGCGCGCAACTTCAAGTTTGTGGACCGCACTTTCAATTTGAAGATCGACGCCTCGGCGCGCATCCTGCAATTTTTTCTGGACCGCATGTGCGACGACTTGTTTGTGCATTTCGAGGTCATCCCCGACCATTTGCCAGACCGCCTGAAAGTGTTGATGGCACAGTTCCCGCCGGGCGTGTTGCAACTGGAGGTCGGCATTCAAAGCTTCAACACCGAGGTGCAAAAGCGCATATCGCGCCGGCAAGACAATGCCAAGACCGAGGCCAATCTGCGGTGGCTGGTGCAGCAGTCTCCCGCCCACCTGCACACCGACCTGATCTTTGGCCTGCCCGGCGAGACCTGGGAGAGCTTTGCAGAGGGTTTCGACCGCCTGCACGCGCTGCGTCCGCACGAGATCCAGCTTGGCTTGCTCAAGCGCCTGCGCGGCACGCCCATTGCGCGCCACACGCTGGAGCATGGCATGGTTTACGCCACAGAGCCGCCCTATGCCGTGCTGCAGACTGCGGTGCTGGATGCGGCATCTATCCAACGGTTTATTCGCCTGGCGCGCTATTGGGATCTGGTCGCCAACTCCGGGCGCTTCCAGCAGACGCTGGACGTGCTGCTGCAGGGTGACTCCGCGTTTGCAGCATTTGCCGCGTGGAGCGACTGGCTGTGGCAGACCACGCACAAGACCCATGGACTGACGCCAGAGGCTCTGGTGGACGCCCTGTTTGACTATCTGAGCACGCAGCGTGGACTGTCTGCGGACGCGGCGCGCCAGATGCTGCTGGCCGACTACCAGCGCAGCGGCGCCCATGCGCGCCCAGAGTGTCTGCGCAATGTGCTGCCCCGTCCGCAGGAGCCACAGCGCAGCATCCACGCCAAGCAGTTGGCGCTGCGCCAGACCCAGCACCGCCGCGGAGCTGAACACTCGCGCTGACGGTATGTGCGTTATTGCGCCTTGACCACATCCGGGCGGGCGCCCATACTGGCGTCCATATGGTTACCCCTACACGCTACCTGACGGCACCGCTGCGGGATCTGGAGGCCTGGACGCGCTACTTCCGCGATGCACAGATACCGGTGCTGGCCAAGACTTCGGCGGCGCTGGAAGCCCTGCGTGCAGACGAAGACAACGTAGACGCCAGCACGCTGGGCACCACGATCGAGTGTGATCCGTTGATGGCGCTGAAGCTGCTGGCCCATGTCGCATCGAAACGCCGGGTCGACACGGCTACCGAAACCGAAAGCATCACCACGTCGCTGGTGATGACCGGCATTTCTCCGTTCTTCAACGCCTTTGGCCTGCAGCCCACAGTGGAAGACCACCTGCACGACCAGCCACAGGCACTGGAGGGCCTGCGCGCACTGCTGCGCCGTGCCGACCGCGCCGCTCAGTTCGCCGCTGGCTTTGCGATACACCGCGGCGACACCGATGCCGACGTGATTCGTCTGGCCGCGTTTTTGCATGACTTTGCCGAGATGCTGATGTGGTGCCACGCACCCACCCTGCAGCTGCGCATTGCGCAGGCCCAGCGGGCCGATCCCACACTGCGCAGCGCCACGGTGCAACGTGTCACGCTAAACATAGAGCTGGACGATCTGCGCCAGGCTTTGATGAAGCTGTGGCATTTGCCGGAATTGCTGGTGCGCATCAGCGACGACCGCCACGCCGATACTGCCATCGTGCGCAACGTTGTGCTGGCCGTGCGCCTGGCCCGCCATACCGCACTGGGGTGGGACAACCCGGGTGTGCCCGATGATGTCGACGATATTGCCAAGCTGCTGAATGTGTCAGCACCTGTCGCGCTAACCTATGCTCGCCGGGTCGAGAGCGCCGATTAGCCAGCCGATGTAGTCTGCGAGACCCAGGCGGCGCGGCAGCCGGTCACACTACTTCACCAGCTGGTTGAGCTGGATGATGGGCAACAAGACTGCCAGCACGATCAGCATGACCACCAGGCCCATGGCCACGATCAGCAGCGGTTCCAGCAACGTGGCCAGCTGCATCGCGCGGCGCTGGACTTCGGTGCTGAGCTGCTTGGCAGCGCGCTCCAGCATCACAGGCAACTGGCCGGTCTGCTCGCCCAGCCGGGCGAACATGCCCAAGAGGCCGGGAAAACGTTTCTTCTGCGCCAACGCGGACGCCAGCGGCGCACCTTCGCGCACCAGCACCAGCGCGTCCAGCGCATCGGTGCGCATCGCCCGGTTGGAAAGCGTGTCGGCAGCCGCCTGCAAGGCCTTCAAAATCGGCACACCGGCGGCCGCCAGCATGGACAGCGTGCCGGCAAAACGCGCTGCGTTGTAGCCGCGGGAGAGCTTGCCCAAAATCGGCAGCGTCAGCCACATGGCATCAAACCGTTCGCGAAATCCGGCGCTAGCCCACGCCAGGCGGGCGCAACCAGCTATAAAAACAATAGCGACCAACATCAGCCAACCCTGGTTGCGCACGAAGTTGCCGATGCCCAGCATGATCACTGTCAGCATCGGCAGCGCGCGCTTGCTGCCGGCAAACACCTCCGCCACCTGCGGCACCACGTAGCCTAGCAAAAACATCACGATGGTGATGGCCACCAGGGTCACGATGGCCGGGTACAGCGCTGCGCCGATCAATTGAGACTTCAGGGCCTGACTTTGCTCCAGGTCGTCGGCCAAGCGCTCCAGCACCAAGCCCAGGTTGCCGCTGTGTTCACCGGCGCCGACCACGGCACAGTAGGTGGGAGCAAATTCGCGGGGGTGTTGCGCCAGTGCCGTGGCGAAGGCCGTGCCGCCGTTCACCTCGGCCCGGATGGCGGCCACCAGGTGGCGCTGGCGCTCGTCGTCCGCCTCTTCCGACAGTGCGGTCAGCGCGCGCTCCAGTGGCAGGCCCGATGCCACCAGTCCGGCGATCTGGCGTGTCCAGATCGCCAGCGCCGTGGCGTTGAACACGCGCGAAGACCATAGCGTCGTGCCCCGCCTGCTGTGGGTGTCGTCGTCACCCATGGCACCCGGCCCCACCGCTTCCACCACCATCGGCACCAATAATTGGGCGCGCAATAGGCCGCGTGCGGCCTTGGCCGTGTCGGCTTCAATCACGCCCTTGCGGGAACTGCCATTGGCATCGAGGGCTTCAAAGGAATAGGCGGGCATGGGGGTGATGTTAGCGCGCTAGTGTGTGGGCCCCCACGCTCCGCCGCTGCGCGGGTCGCTGCCCCCCAAGGGGGCTTGTTTCCCTTGGGGCGGCCCGGCGGGACACTGTGGCCCCCCACGCTCCGCCGCTGCGCGGGTGGCGGTACTGGTGTAAACCCCGATCCGGATTTGGTGCGTCATCCGGGATTACCAGCATGACAAACAAAAACACGTGAACTACGATTCACAAATCGCACGATCGTGCTTTTTGATTTGGGCCTGCTGACACAAGCAGCGGGCACCGGGTCAGCCAGCGACAGCGCCCCCACCCAAGAGGTCGCACTGCTTTTCAGAGACGAATTCTTTCAACCTTTTGGGCTTCGGCCCTACTGGAGAATATTTTGAAAAAGACCTTGATGACCTGGTTGGGTGCCTGCTTGATGGCCCTGTCCCTATTGCCCGCTTCTTCGTTTGCAGCTGGCTACACGCAGACCAAATATCCCATTGTGCTGGTGCACGGGCTGTTTGGCTTTGACAACATCGGACCAGTGGAATACTGGTACGGCATTCCCTCCGCGCTGCGGGCCGACGGTGCCAAGGTTTACGTGACCCAGGTGTCCGCCGCCAACAGTACCGAGGTGCGTGGCGAGCAGTTGCTGACCCAAGTGAAGCAGATCCTGGCAGCGACCGGCGCTGCCAAGGTCAACCTGATTGGCCACAGCCATGGCGGCCCGACCATCCGTTACGTGGCCTCTGTGCGCCCGGACCTGATAGCGTCGGCCACCTCGGTTGGTGGTGTCAACAAAGGCTCGGCCGTGGCCGATGTTTTGCTGAAGGTAGCCCCTCCGGGATCGCTGTCCAACGTGGTGGTGGTCTCCATAACCAACGGCCTGGCCACTATCATCAACTTCCTGTCCGGCGGCAGTGGCCTAAACCAGAATTCACTGGCCGCCGCGCAGTCGCTGAGCACCGCCGGCTCCAACCGCTTCAACCAGGCCCACCCAGAAGGCGTGCCCACCACGGCGTGCGGCGAAGGTGCCTACACGGCGCGCGGCGTGGCCTACTTCTCGTGGAGCGGTGCCAAGGCGTACACCAATGTGTTTGATCCGATCGACCCTGCGTTGGCTTTGACCTCGCTGGCCTTTGGCGGCGCCAAGAATGACGGCCTGGTTGCCAGCTGCTCCACCCACTTGGGCCGCGTCATCCGCGACGACTATGCAATGAACCACCTGGACGAAGTGAACCAGACCATTGGCCTGACCAATTTGTTCGAGACCAACCCGGTCACCATCTACCGCCAGCACGCCAACCGCCTGCAAGGCATGGGCCTGTAAGCAGTAGAGTAGAGCAGCATGCACCTGAGCCGTACCCAACAAAAGGTCGGCCTTGGATTGCTGGGCGCGGTGGTTGTGGCGGGTAGCCTGTTGGCCTGGTGGCCGGCCGCCGAGCCTGTCGCTACAACGGCCACTGCGGCGATTGGTCCGGTTAACCGGGCCACGCCCTTTGTGCGCTCCATGCAAGACACGCTACCCGATGGTGATCTGCAGGCGGCAGCAACCGGTGCTGCACCTGGTTCCACCGGCACGCTGGCCTACGGCGAACTCAAGCGTCTGTTCGACTACTACCTCAGCGCAGTTGGTGAGCAAAGCATAGAGACCATCACCCAGCAGATCCGTGGCGAGCTGGACCGCAGGCTGCCTCCCGCGCAAGCCAAGAAAGCACAGCGCCTGCTGGGCTTGTACATCGAGTTCAAACGCGAACTGATTCGCGTGGAAAGCCAACCGCAGCACGCAGGCAACGGCCTGCAGGCCATACGGGCGCGCTTTCTGGCCATGCAGGATGTGCGGGCACGCTACTTCAGTGCCGAAGAAACGCAGGGCATGTTCGGCTTTGAAGATGCTTACGACATGGACGCCATTGCACGGCTTGAGGTGAGCCAGGACCCCGCATTGACCGCCGAGCAGAAGAAGCAGCAACTGGCCGCGCTGGACGCCGCGTTGCCCGAGCAGTTGCGTAAAGAGCGCGAAGCCACCAGCCTGGTCGTGCGCATCGAGCAGCAGGCCCAGGCGCTGCGCGCCAGGGGCGGCAGCGAGGATGATGTCTACCGCATGCGTGCCAAAGAACTGGACCCGCAAGCGGCGGCGCGTCTGGCCGAGGTGGACCGTGAAGAGACCGCTTGGAAAGGCCGCATTGCGCGGTATCTGGAAGAGCGCAGCAAACTGCTGCAGTCCCAATCCAACGCCAGCGAGTCAGAACGCCAGGCCAGTCTGGCGCAGCTACAGCAAAGTGCGTTCAGCGAGGCGGAACGGCCGCGGTTACGGGCTTACGAATAGATCAGTGGGCCGGGGCCAAATGCTTGCCATGCGGTAGGCTGGGCAAGCGCTCAAATAGTTGCCGGCAGTAGCCGGTGATGCGCAAACACTTGTTGATTTCATCCACTGGCAGCGGGCCCGATACGACGACGATGTCATTGGCGCGGTCGATGTCGCCGGCTGCGCGCAGGCGGCGGCGGGTATTGCTGGCCCAGGAGTGGATACGGGACGGATGGCCGTGTTCATGCAACTTGCCAGTCCGTACATCAAACGCAATGGCCACCGTTTCCGTCATCAGCCGCAGCTTGTGCTCGCCCGTGGCCTTGCTCTGCGGCGTGCTCAGGTCGTACAGGTGGTAGTTGCCTTGCTTGAGCTCGTATTGAAGTGACATGCGCGGTTTCCTCTGAGGCCAATTGTGGTTCGCGGGTCGCGGAACTAAAGGGAAAGAAGGCGTTGAATCCGGTTGCTAATCACGGGTGACACGCACCAGCTCTTCGCGCGACGTGATGCCCAGTTTGACCAGGCGTTCGCCGTCCTCGCGCATCAACGCCATGCCGCCGGCCTGGGCCGCCGTGCGGATGTCCGCTTCGGATGCCTGGTGGTGGATTTGTGCGCGGATGGCGTCGTCGGTCACCAGCAACTCAAACACGCCGGTGCGCCCCAGGTAACCCGTGTGGCCGCATTCCGCGCAACCCACGCCCTTGCAGGTCGTGCATAGCTTGCGCACGAGGCGTTGCGCCAGCACGCCCAACAGCGATGAGCTGAGCAGGAAGGGCTCTATGCCCATGTCGGTGAGGCGCGTCACGGCGCTCGCCGCGTCGTTGGTGTGTAGCGTGGCCAGCACCAAGTGGCCGGTCAGCGAGGCCTGTATGGCGATCTGCGCGGTCTCGAAGTCGCGGATCTCGCCGATCATGATGACGTCCGGGTCCTGGCGCAAGATGGCGCGCAGGGCCTTGGCAAAGTCCAGGTCGATCTTGGCATTGACCTGGGTCTGGCCCACGCCGGGCAGCTCGTATTCGATCGGGTCTTCCACCGTCATGATGTTCTGGCGGCGCGTGTCGAGTTTTTGCAGTGCGGCGTACAGCGTGGTGGTCTTGCCCGAACCGGTGGGGCCAGTCACCAAAATAATGCCATGGGGCTGGGCCACCAGGTGGTCAAAGCGCCCCAGCACGTCGCCCTGCATGCCCACGGATTCCAGGCTCAGCTTGCCCCCGCTCTTGTCCAAGAGGCGTAGCACTGCACGTTCGCCATGCGCACTGGGCAGCGTGCTGACGCGTACGTCAACGCCGCGGGTACCGATGCGCAAGGATATGCGGCCATCCTGCGGCAGGCGTTTCTCGGCAATGTCCAGGTCGGCCATGATCTTCAGGCGCGAGATCAGTGCCGCGTGCAGCGCGCGGTTGGGCTGCACCACGTCGCGCAGCGACCCGTCTACGCGAAAACGTACGCTGGAGTGGCGCTCATAGGGCTCGATGTGGATGTCGCTGGCGCCATCGCGTGCGGCCTGAGTCAAGAGCGCGTTGAGCATACGGATGATGGGCGCGTCGTCGGACGTTTCCAGCAAGTCTTCAATCGCCGGCAGAGCCTGCATCATGCGCGACAGGTCCACATCGGCCTCGACCTCGCTGATGACGGTGGCGGCACTTGACTCACTTTGGGCATACGCTGCGCTGATACGCTGGCGCAGCAGCTCGGCAGCCTCGGTTTCGACCTGGGCCGCGCCAAACTTGCGCATCACTTCAGCCACGGCACTTTGTGCGGCGTCTGTGGCCAGGTCATGCAGCCACAGCGTCAGGGTGCCCTCCTGCTCTTCCAGCAGCAACTGGTAGCTGCGTGCGAAGGCGTAGGGCAGGGGGTATTGCACGGCGCCGGCCATGGTCAGGGCTTGACGGTTGGCGCGATCAGCGGGGCCGTCGGTGTTGTGGGCCCGGGGACCGGGGGCATGATGACGGATTGGTTGACCGGCACGGCCATGCTGCGGGTCGGCTGGACCTGCTGTTGTACGCTACGCATCAACTCATAGCGATCCAGCGACAGTGCGTCGGTGGCGGAAGCATCACGCACCACCACGGGACGCAGGAACACCATCAGGTTGGTTTTTCTGCGGCTGCGGGTTTCGGACTTGAACAGATTGCCAAACACCGGTAAGTCGCCAAGGCCGGGCACCTTTTCCTGGTTGCCGGAGTATTCATCCGACAAGAGGCCGCCCAGTACCACGATGGAACCATCATCGACCAGCACGTTGGATTCGATGGTGCGCTTGTTCGTGGTGGGACCGTTGGTCGCTCGTCTGGTATCGGGCTGGATGGTCGAGACCTCCTGGTAGATGGTCATTCTGACGGTGCCGTTTTCGCTGATTTGGGGCTTGACCTTCAGCGTAATGCCCACGTCCTTGCGCTCAATGGTCTGAAACGGGTTGACCGAACCCGAATTGCCACCCGCCCCAGTATTAGTGAACTGGCCGGTCACAAAAGGCACATTTTCTGCGATAACAATCTTGGCTTCCTCATTGTCTAGTGTCAGCAAATTGGGTGTAGACAGGACGTTGCCATCGCCATTTTCCTGTAGGTAACGCGCGAGAAAGCCCAGCACATAAACGCCATTGACTTGGCTAGCTGCAGCCAGGTTGCCGCCCGTGGCCAGCGTGGCGCCGCCGCTCAGGGCCTTAGTGGCCAGTTCGATGATATTGGTACCACCATTTTTGAAGTTGGTGCCCAAAATACCGACGGTGCCGTCCCCGGCCTTGCCCAAAGGGCTTTGCCACTGGATGCCAAATTCGGCCGCCTTGGTGGCGTTGACCTCGACGATCAGGCTCTCCACGTAGACCTGGGCACGGCGCGCGTCGAGCTTGTCGATGACGGCGCGCAACTGGCGGTACTGCGGTTCAGGCGCAGTGATAACCAGAGAGTTGGTTGCGGCATCGGCCTGGATCTGGCCGCCGGTGGTGGACTGGCTGGTGGCTGTGGAGCCGCTGCCGCCCGTGGCACCAGCCGCACCGCCGCTGGTAACCGTGGCTGTGGCGGGGGTGCTAGTGCCGCCAGTCGTGCTGGCACCACGTGCCTCGACGGACATGGCAGCACGCAAGGTGGCCGCCAGCTTGGTGGCCTCGGCGTTTTTCAGGTAGACCACATAGATGTTGCCGGCGGCGTTCTGCGAGCCGGGCTGGTCCAGCTTGTCGATCAGCGAGCGGGCCAGCGCCATGCGCGCCGGGTTGGCGGCGCGCAGTATCAGCGTGTTGGAGCGGGGCTCGGCAATCAGTGTGGTCTTGAAGCTGCCGTCGGGAGCGGCACCGGGTACCGCCGAAACACTACCGCTGGATTCGAGCAGGCGCTGCACCAGCGGCGCCAGGTCCACTGCGATCGCGTGTTTCAGGCTGATGATCTCGACATCGGTGGCATTGGACACGTCCATCGCGGCAATGATCTGGGCCATGCGGCGCAGGTTGTCGCCGTAGTCGGTGATGACCAGCGAGTTGTTGCCGGGGTTGACGTTGATTGTGTTGTTGGGGCTGATCAGCGGGCGCAGTATCGGCAACAGGTTGTTGGCGTTCTCAAAATTGAGCTTGAAAATCTGCGTGCTGATCTGGTTGCCGGCGACCATGGTGCTGTCAAACACCGCGCCGCCCTGCAGCTTGGCATCGGCCTCGGGCACGATCTTGTCAAGCCCTGCCGCGTCCACAACGGTAAAGCCCTGCAAGCGCAGCATGGCCAGGAATTGGGCGTAGGCCTGGGATGGAGTCACCGGTTTGTCGGTAGTCAGCGTGATCGTTCCCTTGACGCGCGGGTCTACGACCACATTGCGCCCGGTCAGCGTGGCCATGGTGCGGGCCACGGCGTCGATCTCGGCGTTGGTGAAATTCAGCGTGATCGGGTCGCCGCGTTTTGCCGGGGCTGTCGCCGAAGCGGTCTGGGCCAGGGAGTTTATGGAAAATCCGGCGCTAGCCCCCGCCAATAGAGCGTAAGCAGCTATCAAATAAGTAGCGGTTTTGTGGCGTTTGAAATTGACTGTATTCATGTGCTGGGGTCTCGCGTTAGCCCACGGTGATGATGGAGCGGGCGCCATCGCGCCGGCCAAGAATGTTCAGAAGATTGGACAAGGCCTCGACCCGTTCGGGCGCTGCGCTTGCCACGCCAGTAAAGCGTAGGCGATGGTTGACCCATTGGCCTTGGCCGCTGAGTTGTAGACTGCCTTCGAGTGTCGATAGTTCCAGGCTGGGCGTAGGCCCGCCTTGCAGCGTGATGCGGTAACTGCCCATGGGCGACAGCGTGGACAGGCGCGACGAAATTTTCAGCGCATCCAGTTGCACCCGCCCGGTCTGGTGCACGCCGGTAGGGCCGAATTCCACGGTCAGGCCCTGCGTGGCCGCGCTCAGCTGGCCCTGGGCCTGAAGGGTATTCCACGGTGTGCCCAGCCCAGCCAGCAAGCTGGCCGGCCATTGCGACTGGCCGTCTTGCAGCACCAAGCGCGCGCTGTTGAGGCCAAGGGCCGTAACGCGCAGTTGCAACGGCTGGGGCGTGCAGCAGTCGGCGTTGAACTGTACCGCCAGACCCGCCCACACCGGGCGAATCCGCCAAGTGACCCGGCCCGGCAGGGCGACTGCGTTGACGCTGCCTTGGCCGCCGGACAACACCAGTTGAGAAGAACCGTTCCAGACGCTGCCCTGGGCACCGACCAGCTGAAATTGTTGGCCACTGGCCTGGTTAAGGGCTGCGGCCAGCCAGCGCGCGGGTGCAAAGACCGTGGTGGCAATAGCGCCGCCCAGCAGCACACCGGCGATAGCCCAGCGCCAGGGTGCGCTCTGGTGCGGCGGGAAACCGGGGGTGCGGGACGAGGCCATGGGACGCTAGCGTGGGGGGAGGCTCATGACCAGCGTGCCGGTCCAGGTGGCGCCTGCGGGCGCGGTGCCGCGGGTCAGGCGCGCCTCTAAGGGCACAGAGCGTGCATTGAGCCGCACTTGGGCGAGCCACAGGGCCAGCGCGTCGGCACCGGTGGCCTGTAGTGTGACGTTGGCGCGATCGGCCACGGCATTCACCTGGGCGGTGGCCGCCAGGGTTTGCTTGGTGGCCATGTTCAGTGCACGCAGGGCGTCGTCATAGGACAGTGGTGCCTGGCGCTGCAGCGCGCTGGCCTGGTTTTGCAGCGACTGCATGTGCTGTATCTGGGCGTCCAGCGCCGTGGCCTGCGCAGTCGACGTACGCAGGGTCATAAGTGCGGGCGACAGCACCAGTTGCCACAGCAAGGCCAGCACGACCAGTGCTACGGCGGCGGCCAGGAAGTTTCGCTCACGCGCTGCCAGTTGACGCCAGCGGGCTTGCAACGGGCCGAGCAAAGACGCGTTAGATGGCTTGCTCATGGCCGGCGTTCCTGTTGCTGTTGTTGTTTCATTACCAGACGGTCGCCATCGATGGCAGCACTGTAGCCTTGCGCCTGCAGGCGCGGGATGGCTGCAGCGAGCGTGGGGGCCGCGGGTTCTGCCAGCTTCAGGCGCAATTCACCTGCTACGAATTCGATAGCTGTAGGCGCACCAGTCTCGGGGGCGAGCGCCTGGAATAGCCCCAACATGGTCTCCAAATCACCGCTGGCCGCGGCACCGCTTTGGCGCTGCAGGTCGGCCAGCGAGCGCGCCATTTGCAAGGGAGGGTCCACGACGACGCGCACATCGGGGAAGGTCATGGTCAGGATTTCGCGCACTGCGGTGCGTTTGGCGGCCAGCGCCGCCTGTTCCTTCCAGGCCCAGACCTGCAAACCCACCAAGTTGACCAGCACGATGGCCACGGTGGCCCAGCGCGCCGGCTTCCAGCGCGGGGCGTGCAGCAGCTCGTTGGTCCACTGCGCGACCTGCTTGCGGGTGCGGGTACCGCGGGTGCGCAGCAGGTCAAACTGGGCCAGGTCCCATTTCGATTGGGCGGCGGCCATGGCGCGCTGCGCAGCGGTCTGCAGGCTGACACGGCCGCTGAAATATTGCTCGGCCACGGTAATGACGGCGGGCTCGGCCAGCACCGGGGCGCTGTCTGTACTCTGCGCCAGCAGCGCTACGCCGCTGTGGGTCAGCGGCAGTACGACCACGCCGCCCGGGCTGGCGCAGACCAGCTGGGCCTGCTCGGCCGTGCCCATCGCGGTCAAGGTCGTCGTGGGGGTGTCTGATGCATCGTCTGGTGGCGGTGCCAGTTCGGGCACGATGCGCGCCACGGGGCGGCCAGTGTGCTCCAACGCCGCCAGCCATGCGTGCAGCCACGTGCGGTCGCAGGCGGCCACCCAGTTGGGCGCATCGGCGCGGGCCTGGGGCTGGATTGCAAAGTGCAGTTGGGCCGGTTCATCGAGCAGGCGGTCTTCAAGCAGGCCATCGATCACGGCACGCAGCCGCGGCGCATTGCCTTCCTGGAAGAAGCCGCGTTCCAGTGTGCCTTTGGGAAAGTCCACACGGTGCCACGACAGCTGGGCCGCGGGCACGACGACGACCGTTTCGGCGTCGGGAGTTTGCGGCAGCAGGTTCAGCGGAGCATCCAGGTGGCGCTTGGCGGTGCTGCCGTCTTCGGTCCATACGGTGCCGCACGGCGTGTTGGCCGTGGGCATGGAGGCAGGGAGTGTGACGATCAGTGAAGACATGCAGGTTTTTTGTGCTGCGCCATTGTAGGTGTGCCTTGTGTCCAGCCTAAGGGGTTTGCCGCTAGGGTTTACGAGGCTGCACCCCGGTCGCGCCACAGGGTTTTCACGCTAATGCCATCGCGCTGGACGACCGAGCGTTCATCGACGGTGGTCTGGTCCAGGCGCAGGCGGCCATGGATCTCGAAAAACCGCGAGCTCACACTGTGCAAAGCGTCGTTCAAATCTCCGGCCGCATCAGGCACCACCTTGCCCGCGTCGCTAAGGGTGCGAAAGTGCGCAAACTGGCGGGCGGTGACCAGGCGCTCGGCCTGCGCCATGTCCAGCCCGGGTATTGTCGCGAACAGTACCGGAGCACTGGCGGTGTTCAGGTTGACGGGGGTTCGTACGGGCAGCACGGTGACAAAGGGGCGCAGTATCGTCAGGCTGCGCGGCGAGAGGCCCAGCCACGCCAGTTGCCCTACGCGCTGCGGCATCAGCGGAGCGAGCCGGGCAGAGCCATTGTTGGGGCTGGTATCTTGCGCAAAACGCAGGTTTTCAACCAGGGCGCCGAGTTCGGAGCGGGGCAGGCCCAGCTTCTCGAACAGTTTGGCAAATGCCCGTACGGTGGGTTCGGACGGTTTGCCGTTCTCCACTAGGTTGAGCACATTCATACGGCCTTGCAAGTCACTGATGTAGCCGGACAGAAAGGCCTGGTTGGCGGCATCGTCGGCGTTGTTGGCTACGCCCTTTTCGGCCGCCAAAAAGGTGGTCAGGCGGGCTTCTTCCAGTGGAATGGCCCAAGGTTCTCCCAGGTGGTCGGCGCCGCCGGAGCGGGCGTCCTCGCGCAGGATCAACCGGGCCCAATCCAGCGCGCCGGTCAGCACCCACAGCGATTGCACGCGCGCACGTTCGGCTGATTCCACCTCAACACTCCGCCACTGTTGCCACAGCGCGGCGGCGGCCAGACTGGCTACCAGGGCCACCGTCAGCATCGCGGCCAGCAGCGCTGCACCGGTTTGGTGGGTCTTGTTCTCCTTCATGGTTTGCCACCGCCCAACGTGATGCGTGCCCAGTCGCGGGTCAGTGTGCCGACGAAGGCATCGCTGGCGGGCAGGGTCAACACCAGGCGCACGCCGTCGGGTAGGGTCTGCTCTGTAGGGATAGGGGCAACAGGATTGCCGCCGGGGTTTTGCGAAGGTAGCAAAGGTAGCGGAGGCGCAGGGGGGGGTGGCGCATTGCTGTCGCTGGACAGCGGGTTGGTCCATGCGTCGGCGCGGAAATAGAACACCTTCCATTCGACGAGAGCCGCCACGCGTACTTCGAGTTTCTTGTCTTCTTCGCCGGCGTTTTGCGCCCACTGGGCAGCCCGGGCCCACATGGTTTGCAAGTCTCCGCGGGTCTGCACCGGAGGCGATTGCCAACGCAGCCACTGGCCGATGCCATCGATATCGCGTCGCGCCCAGGCGACGACCAACAAGCCATCGGTCGCGCTGGCCGTGCTGCGCCGCGTGATGCGCAGCGTACGGCCGTCCCAGTCCAGCGCCGGTGTATTGGGCAACTGCACCATGGCATCCAGGTCTGCCGCCCATTGGGACAGGCCCGCCTGCAGGGTAAGCACCGTGTCGGCGCGCTGCTGCAATTGGGTCTGCGCGCGCGACATGCCATCCAGCCCGCGCCAACTCAGGCCCGCCATCAGCGCCAGGATGCCGATGGCGACCAGCAGCTCGATCAGCGTGAAGCCGTGTTGGCGTGGGGTGGGCAGCGCAGTTGCCATTTTTAGTATCGTCCCACCACGGTGGACAGGGTCAGGAGCGGCGTTTCGCGTTCGGTTACACGTGCCTCTACCCGCAGGAAATTGGGGTTGGGAGTGGGTCGTACGGCGAGCGTGACGTTCAGATTGTGCCCGGCCTGCTCGCAGCCGGCCGTGTTGTCACCCACGGCAGGCATTTGTTTAGACAGCCGTATCGCCACCAACGCGTTTTCCGCACACAGCTGTGCCAACAACAGATCCGACTGGCGTTCGGCATTGCGTGTCAGCGCGCCAGTGGAGCGCACCCCGGCGGCCAGTGCAATGGCCACGATGCCCAGCGCGACCAGGACCTCTATCAATGTAAAGCCTCGGCGGGCCGGCCGCGCGGTGCTGCTCAGGTTCATGGGTTTGCGGCCTCAGCATCGGCGACGACCCTGAATGGACGTACGCCGTCGGTGGTGATGCTGAGGCTGCGTGCCGGTTGTGATACCGAGGCCAGGCGTATCCGCTGTGGGCCAATGATTGGTTCCGGGCCCAGCACCACTGCATGGGTGCCGGCGCCCACCACCACATCGTTACCCAACCAGTTCGTCGGCACAGCGGTGTTAGGCAGGCCCTCAAATACGAAACCGTTGGGGGTAGGCCGCCAGACTACGGTGTTGGCCGTCATGCGTGACTGGGCGCGCGCTGACTCCAGTAGTGCAGCCAGGCGCTGCGCGTCCCGCTCCAGTTGTGATTCGGACGAGTCCCGCATGGCGAAGCTGACACCGGCGGTTGCCAGCGCCATGATCGCCACGACAACCATCAGCTCCAGCAGTGTGAAGCCCCGGGCGATGGGCCCCACGCCTGTCGGTGCGGCGTGTGCTCTCACGCGCAACACTTTGCGTATTGCGCTGTCATTCGAGCAGCATCTAGTCCCAGCTACCCACGTCGGCATTCTTGCCCTCGCCGCCCGGTTGGCCATCCGCGCCGAAGGAAAGCACATCCACCTCAGCCCGTACGCCGGGGTTCAAGTACTGGTAGGGACGGCCCCAGGGGTCATTGGGTAGCTTGTCCAGGTAATGTTTCCAGTTGGTGGGGATAGGGCCTTCCGTGGGCTTGGTCAGCAGCGCCTGCAGACCCTGTGCGGCAGTGGGGTAGCGCTGGTTGTCCAGCTTGTAGAGCTTGAGCGCACCCATCAGGTTGTTGACGTCGGTTTTGGCGGCCGTGGCGCGGGCATCGTCCGCACGATCCAGCACATTCGGCACGATCAGTGCGGCCAGCACGCCGATGATCACCAGTACCACCATGAGTTCGATGAGGGTAAATCCGGTTGCGTGCAGGTTGGGCCGCTGTGAAAACGGCCCCGATGGGGAGTGGGTGTTGGCTTGTTGGTTCATGGTCGGCTCCATCATAATCGCGCAATGCAAACAAACGCTTTTCAGGTATGGGGGACTCGGCTGGCAACCCTGGTGCTGGCCGGATTGGCGGCGCTCAGTGGCACCTATTGGGCGCTCAAAAGTACGCATGCCAACAGTGTATCGGCCGCAACACCCGCAGCGGGTTTTGCCGGGTTGGATCCATTGGCGCTGGCGCGGGCTTTGGGTGGGGGGGGTGTTGTCGCACCAGCCGGCCCGGCCGCTGCGCCGAGCACGGCCTACGTACTCGTCGGTGTGCTGGCTGATCGCCAACACGGCGGCGCGGCGCTGATCGCCATTGATGGCAAGCCCGCCAAGCCTTACCGCGTGGGCGCCACGGTGGATGCCAATTTGGTATTGCAATCAGTTGTGGCACGGCGCGCGGTGCTGGCCGCCAGCATGGACGGCCCGGCGCAGATGACGCTGGAATTGCCGCCGCTCAGCAAGTGAAAGTGCGTGTAGGGCTGCCCGCCGTACCTGCCCGGCATGCCGCAGTGGATGCACTGCGCGGCACTGCCGTCTTGTGGATGACGTGCTTCCACTTCGCGTTCGATCTCAACCACTTCGGCTTTATCCACGAAGACTTTTACCGCGACCCGCTGTGGACGGTGCAGCGCACCTGCATCCTGAGTTTGTTTTTGTTGTGTGCCGGGTGCGGCCAAGCCATTGCGGTACATGCTGGCCAGACCTGGGGACGTTTCTGGCGGCGCTGGTTGCAAATTGCCGCGTGCGCCGCCGCCGTCAGCCTGGGCTCGGCGCTGATGTTCCCCAATAGCTGGATCTATTTCGGTGTGTTGCACGGTATGGCAGTGATGCTGCTGGTCTGCAGGGCCACCGCATCCTGGGGCCGTTGGTTGTGGCCTGCCGGGTTGGGTTTGGTGTTGCTGGGTGTGTACGCGCGCGAGCTGCATGCCATGCTGCCGTTCGCGGACGCGTGGGACCACAAGACATTGAACTGGCTGGGGCTGATCAGCCGCAAGCCGATTACCGAAGACTACGTGCCCCTGCTGCCGTGGTTGGGCGTCATGTGGTGGGGCTTGGCTGCGGGCCAGTGGGCGCTGGCGCGGGGCTGGCTGGGTCGGTTCGACCCGGTAGCCCATGCAGCGCCAGTCGCTCCGCTGTCATGGCTGGGGCGGTGGAGCCTGAGCTGGTACATGCTGCACCAGCCGGTGCTGATAGGGGTACTGACCCTGGTTGGGTACCTCCGAAGATGACATAGCCCCGGAGTGCTGCACGGGCAAATCGGGCGATTGTGCGCATTTCCCAACAAAAGGTTACATTTGCGAACAATTTTTCGGGGTTTATTGCAAGCAATATTCTGTCCGTTGCGGGTGAAACGTGGGGTCAAGGTGAGTTGTATTGCAAGATTTGTCCAGGTTGTCGGCTGGGTGGTAGTTGGTATGCTTTTCTCCGGCGTTGCCTTGGCGGAGTCCCCCGCCGTCGCGTTTTATTACGGCAGCAACCCTCCTTGGGATGAATTGCAGGCATTCGATCTGGTGGTCGTTGATCCAGACCATGTGGCAGAGCCCAAAAATGCTGCACGACCCCACACCCGCATTGCGGCGTATGTAGCCTTGGGTGAGGTACAGGCCTCGCGTAACTACGCAAAGGCCATCCCGAAAAGTTGGTTGGTCGGAGAAAACAAAAATTGGGGAAGTCTTTTGATTGACCAGTCCCAACCGGGATGGCATCAATTTTTTACGGAGCAGGTCATCGCTCCTCTTTGGGAAAGAGGGTTTCGCACTTTCTTTCTGGACACACTCGACTCGTACCACCTGTTTTCAACTACGCCCGAGCAGAGAGCTCAGCAGGAAGATGGCATGGTAGCTGTCATCCATTCTGTTGCATTACGCTTCCCCGACATCAAGCTGGTATTTAACCGCGGCTTTGAAATTTTGCCGAGGACGCACAAAAACGTAGAGATGGTCGTTGCGGAATCATTGTTCAGAGGCTACGACGCAGGGAAAAAACAATATGTGGATGTTGCTGAGTCAGACCGTCAGTGGTTGTTAGCCCAGTTGCTTCGCGCCAGGGATGAATTCAAACTCACGGTGGCTGTGATCGACTATGTTCCTGCTTCGCAACGCGAGCAGGCGCGGCAAACAGCAAAGAAAATTCTGGAGTTGGGTTTCGTGCCTTGGGTGTCTACCCCGGATTTAGCCAGTTTGGGCGTAGGAAGCGTAGAGGTTATGCCCCGCAAGGTGTTAGTGCTGCACAGCAACTTGGCTGACGAATACCAGCTACGCGCCGAACCTGGCGTGCGGCTGGGTTCGATGCCACTCAACTATCTGGGCTACGTGCCCGAGTTTGTGGATGCCAACCACCTACCCGACGGCAATTTGGTGGGGCGTTATGCGGGTGTTGTGGTGTGGCTCACGCAGACTCCCGACAACGATGCCAAGACGCGGATGATTCGTTGGCTTACGGCACAGGTAGAAGCCAAGTTGCCGCTATCACTGTTAAATCCACCAGATTTCCTGTTCGGCGGGAGCATGGCAAAAGTGCTGGGCTTCACCACCGACGCGTTTACGCCGTCTACAGCCCCGGTTGAAATTGTTCAGCAAAGCACTCAGGTGGGTTTCGAAATTCCACCCAGCCCAGGAGCCGCAGCGTTCAGGCCTATCGACGCTGTTGGGGCCGAACCGTTGCTGACCCTGCGCCAGGGCAAGTATGTGCAAAAGGCTGTTGCGTTGACCCCATGGGGCGGTTACGCGATCGACGAGTTTTCGGTCGTCACGCTCCCAGGTGACAACGGTGACCGCTGGGTCATCAATCCATTTGCCTTTTTCCAAGGATCATTGCGCTTACCCATGATGCCGATCCCTGATACGACGACCGAGTCCGGTCGCCGTATGTTAATGGTGCACATGGATGGCGATGGTTTCATCAGCCGCTCCGAGTTGCCTGGCAACCCTTTGGCTGGGGAAGTGGTCCTGAACCGGGTGGTAAAGAAATATGCGCTGCCCATGACGGTATCGGTGATCGAGGGCGAGTTGTCGCCATCAGGCCTGTACCCCGAGCTGTCGCGCTCGGCAGAAGCTATTGCCCAAGAAATCTTTAAACGCCCCCATGTGGCGATGGCATCACACAGCTATTCCCATCCCTCCATATGGAGGAAGGCGGCTGGCGTAGACGCCAGCGATGGCTACAACTTGCGTATTCCCGGCTATCGCTTCAACGCCAGGCGTGAGATTGAAGGGTCTGTTCGCTACATAGAGAGTCGCCTGGCGCCCGTCGGTAAGAAAGTTGAAATGTTTTTGTGGACAGGGGACTGTGTTCCAGGCAGCGATGTGCTGGAGTTGACCCGCAAAGTGGGCGTCCTGAACATGAATGGCGGTGACACGGTTGCCACACGCTCACAGCCTACGGTGACGCGCGTAGAAGGGTTGGGTGTCCCCCGTAAAAATGACTTCCAGGTGTATGCACCCAACCAGAACGAAAACGTTTACACCAACAATTGGACCGGTCCCTTCTATGGGTATGAACGGGTCATTGAAACCTTCGAGTTCACTGAGGCTCCACGCCGGCTCAAGCCGATCAACATATATTTTCACACCTACATCACGACGAAAGCAGCCGGCATGAAGTCTTTGGACAAAGTGTTCGCATATGCGTTGACGCAGGAGACTGCTCCCGTCTTTGTCGCGGACTACGCACGCAAAGTCATTAATTTCCAAACCCTTGCCATTGCCAAGACGCAATCCGGGTGGCGCGTCAGGGGTGCTGCACAGTTGCGGACATTGCGGTTCCCCTCAACCATGGGATTGCCTGATCTGGATGCCAGTCAGGCAGTGGCAGGCTTTACCCGACTACGGGACGACGTGTTGGTGCACCTTGGTGCGGATTCGGCCGAATTGGCGCTGAATACGGACGACACGAAAAGCCTCAGATTGGTCTCGAGCAATGGTCGCATTGCGGGTTTTGACAAAACGGCAAACGGCTTTCGATGGGAGTTGTCGGCGCACGTGCCCCTGCAGTTTTCGATGGCTAACGTACGCGATTGTCGCGTGCGTGTGGGGGGGCACGACTTGACACCGCTGCGTGTTGCAGAAGGTATTAGCGAGTTTAAGATCAAAGACCATGTTGCCAGTCCGCTCGAAGCGATATGCATTCACTGACGGGGAGATACCCCGTCTGGTGCTTACCAAGCCCTGGCAACTGGCACTGATCGGGCTGCTGGTGTTGGCGTTGCTGGTTACGATATTTCCACGCAAAGCATTGGTAGACACGCTATATGCCCAACATGATCTTGACCCCTTGACGCTTTCGTATATTCAAAACTTGTACCGCGCCGAGACATCTAACGTCGACGTCGCGCTGCTGTTGGCCCGGTCGCAAGGTAACACGCGTAGCGTCCAGTCTCTTGAGCCTGTGTTGTTGCGCGTTACGCAGAGTGGGACCATCCGCCAGCGGCAAGAGGCATATACGATTCTTTTCGAGTCATACACCCGGGAATTGTCCTTGCCCCTTACCAAAGCCGACCGAAACCGCCTGACGCGCAAGCTGTCTGGCTTGTTGCAAAGCGCCAGCGAGGACGAGCTACCTGGTCTGGTGGTGCACACTTTTGCCGTTAAAGCGTTTGAATTGGGTATGTCTCAAACGGGTTTGGTGTTTATGGACAAACTCAAACTGCAACAGCCCGCGCTAGAACTCGAGGAGTTGGGCAACCAGGCCTTGGCGCGGGGTGAATATGAAGGCGCAGCGGTCTACTTCCTGCTTGCACGGAACCGTGCCTCGGCGATCACCGAAGCCCGCCGGCTTTTTCGCAAAGGCGTTGAAACCTATATGGCCGCAAGCCTGTTCAAAATAGCCATGGAGGCTGCGTCCAGAGAACTTGGCGATTTGGCGTCCGATTTGCCCACCTTGCGGTTTTTGTCGCGTACCGCCATCGCCGCGGGAGATCCGGTGCGTGCTGCCAACTTTGCCCAGAGGCTGGTGTTCACGGCAAGCGACACCGGCGCACAACCATGAAACACCAAGGGGCGTTGTTTGGGGCTGTACTGACTGCCGCTTTGACGGGGGTTGCACACTCTGGGCCTTTGGCCGGGCAAGACTATTACTCTTGGCAGATCGCAAGCGCTCCTGATGCTCGGGCTTTGGACAATGCGTTTGCACAACACGCCACAATGCCTTTTGTGCGCATCGAGCAACGGGGGGCGATGTTCGTGTTGCGTGCCGGTTTTTGGCCGGATCTGTCTGCCGCGCGCGCTGCCGTGTCGCAGTCTGCATCTGGAGACAAGTTGCTGCGTGTGGCGACATACCGTCCAACTGCAATCGCACGCAAAAATTGGAACGAATCCGAATCCAAAGATGGTAGCGAAACTTTAAAAGAAGTTGAATTCCCTCCACCAGGTTTGTCGTCTGCAATGGTGGAGCCCGATCGCAAAGGACGCCCTTTTCAACCCGATGTACGACCCCTGCCGGGTATGCGCCCGTTTGATCCCCAAGACTATGCACTTGCCTTCGATGCGTTCGTTGCTGCGGGTGACCTGCAACGCGCCTTTGAGGTAGCCCAAAAGGCGGTTCGCTCCGTGCCCCAGGATCGGGCGTGGCGCATGCGTCTTGCAACAGTCAGCCAATGGACAGAGCGCCCGCAAGTCATGGCCGAGCAATGGATAGCCTTGTTCGAGCAGGGCGACCATTCCCCCGCTACAGCCGCCAAAGTGATAGAGGTCGCATCCCTTGTCGACCGCCCACTGGTAGCACTGGACGCCTGGGCTGTGTACGCGCGTAGCCGAAGCTTGTCAGATACCCAGTGGCGAGACGTGCTAGAGCTATACGAAAGCGTCGCACAACCTGAACGGGGAACGGATTTCTTCGTCGCGCAATTCAAGAAGACCCAGCACCCACTGCTGTTGGAATATGCCGCCCAATTGGCGGCAAATGCGGGTAACGATGCCAAAGCGGAGATGCTTTACGCGCAACGAGCCGAGCTTGAACCGTTCTCGCTGGACAGCGTTTTACGCGCGGTGGTGAACCAAGTTCGACGCGGGCGCATGCGGGAAGCTCTAACGCTAATGAAGGCCCATGAAAGCCGCATACCCGCGGACGCTCTTGAGTTTTGGCGGCTGTTCAGTCAGGTGGCGTGGGAACTACGCGACTACGACCTGTCCCGCCAAGGTTATGAGCGGTACGCCCGGCTGCCGCAAGCTGTGTCGGCGGATTGGTCGCGCCTGATTTTTTTGGTCCGCCGTGACCATCCTGGGCAGGCCGCTGACCTGGCTATAGAAGCCTACAAACGATTTGGTGCTACCGACCAGTTGTTGCAGGGTTTGGGAATTTATGCCGAGCTTGGTGACGTTGCGTCTCAGGCGCGCGTTTTCGCAATGCTGGGTGAGAATGCCGCGATTTTGGCGTCTTCCGACACGCGGTTTCTGTTGCAACGCGCCCAGTTTTACCAAAAGCAAAGGGACACCGATGCCGCGTGGAAAGATTTGCGACGAGCCATGGGGCTGGCCCCAGGCGATGTAGACGTTGCCTTGTCCAGTCTTTGGTTCCTGATTGACACCCAGCGCACGACAGAGCTCGCTGCGTTCTTGGAAAGCCACATGCGTATGGCCCAAGGCCAGTCTGCACTGTGGGCCGGATACGCGGCTGCAAACCAATTGTTGGAACGCCACCGTGAGGCTGTTCGCTGGTACGACCGGGTTGCGCAGACCAAGTCAGATGATCCTTTGATGTTGCTCAACTACGCCGATGCGCGTGAGCGTATTGGCCAACACGGAGTCGCTGATCGCCTGCGTCGCCACGCGTGGCTTCAGTTGAAGTCTCGCTACCCCGACCTTGCAGCGGCACGCTCGGCGGCGCAAAGTTCGGAAATGTTGACCTTTGCGCGACTCAGTCTGCTGGATCAGCCAGGAGATCCCGGTCTGGCATTGGTGCGCCAGCTGGTCCGCGAGTCGCGCAGCCTGGCGCCTGAGAAGCAGGATAGCCAAACGCTGACGTTGGTACTGGGCTGGGCAATTTTGAAGGAGCAGTTTCCCAACGCTCGGTCGTGGATGTGGCGACGCTATGCACGCCAAAGTCTTTCTCAGGCACCGCTTTGGGGACAGGCCCAAGTTGCAAGCAATCTTGATGACAGACGGTCAATGGATGCGTTGTTGTTGCGCAATGGCGAAGCTTTGCCCATCTACAACCGATACGATATTGCCTATTCTTTGGGTCACAAGCAGCAAGCTCTGGATATTGCGTTCAAAGGCATGGGGGCGCAAGACGACGAGCCACTTCACGACCGCTACCGCCAGCATGCCCCGCTGCTAGCCAATTATCTTCAAACCGGTATACGGGCTGAGCGGGGCACTGAAATGGACAGCCAACGACTGCATTTTGAAGCGCGGATGGCTATCAGCCCCGTAGTGTTTTTGGTACTCGTGGGCGCGACCCAGCAGCAAAACGGGAAGGAACCGTTGTTTGCTGCCTTGGCGCCGGGTCATGACCAAATGGGCACCGCGGAAATTCAGTGGTTGGGGCCACGCGGAACGACCCGGTTGGCGCTGCTACAGCGGGACGCTGTGGCGAGTGGTACTGGGCTGCGATTGGGGAATTCATACCAGTGGGGATCAAGGCTGAATCTGGAGACAGTGCTGAGCTACCATACACCATCCTCCATATCTCAGCCAATGCAAGTGGCGGGCTTTGAGGATAGCGCGTCCGCTACGTTAAGTTACACCCTGGGCAAACGGGAGTTTGTTCGGTTCACGCCTCAGTTTGCAAGGTATTACACGCAATTTGGTACTGCCCTGGGCAGTGGTCAGAGTCTGGATATCGAGGCGGGCTACCGATTTCGAACTGAATATCCGGACTGGCGGATGCGAGGATTCGTACAGCAGGTGCAGTATTCCCGCGTCAATGCCATCGATGACGCTGCGTTAGAAAGCTTCCCTTCTCCCGTCCAAGCGGCGGTCGGTACAGGAGCCCTGGACTTGCCTGGCTACTTCATACCCCAGGGCAGCACCCGGGTTGGCGTGTGTGTGGACATGGGAGAAAACCTTGGCGGGCAGAATATGCAAAACAACTATTCAAGGGCCTGGCGGCCATTTGTAAACATCTGCATGAGCCAGGATAGCGTAGCTGGGACTGGGATCAGTGGTACGGCGGGCGTGGCAGGATCCATCACGGGTGTGGACCACGTCCGTGTGCAATGGGACAGCACCCAAGCCGCGGCGCCGGGCAAAGGTAGCGCAGATACCTTGACGCTACGCTATAGACATTATTTTTAGGAACGGAATCATGACCTTTTCAAAAGCGCTCGTCTCGGGCTATTTTCTGTTACTCCTGACTGGATGCGCCCCCATGGTTCAGTCTACCGCCAGTCAGGAGACGCTGGACCGCAATGCGCAGTGGACGATCTTGCCAATCGCCAACAATACCGATACGCCGCAGGCAGGGCTGTCGGCGGAGGCGATGGCAGAACACCAGCTGCGCAATCGGGGTATTACCAACCTGCGGCGTTATCCCTCAGCCCTGTCGCGCGACAGTCTTTTTGAACCGACTGAACGTAAGGTCACAGAAGAAGCGATCAAGTGGGCCAAGGACCAGGGAATTCGGTTCGGTGTACTCGGTAGCGTGGAGGAGTGGCGCTACAAAGTTGGCATTGACGGCGAACCTGCGGTGGGTGTAACACTGCAGGTGATGGATCTGTCTACTGATCGCGTGGTTTGGAGTGCTTCTGGGGCGAAGAGCGGCTGGAGTCGGCAGGCTCTCTCCGGTGTAGCTCAGGCGCTGCTAACCGATTTGTTCGCGCGATTGCCGCTGACTAGCGGCAACGTTGAAAAACAATAGCCGTCGACGATGGGTTTGAAAGTCGTACAGCGATTCAAGGCACTGTTCAGTCGCGAAGGGTTTGCGCCAGAGCGGATTGCGACGGCGGAGCAATGGGTCGAAATCATAGTTGTCTCGTTTGGAGCGGTTGCCGTTGCCTGGTTTGCCCGGCCCAACGATCCCACTCTTTCGCAATTGAGTTTTCCATGGCTGTGGCTGGCCCCTGTATTGATAGCGCTGCGTTACGGGGTATTGCCGGGCTTGATAAGCGGTACGGTCTTGCTGGTCAATGGATGGATGGCGACGCAGCTCGGGCGTGCACCCGTTGAGATTTCCGCAGCGCCCATGTTCGGTGGTGGTCTGTTGGTGTTGTTGTGCGGCGAGTTCAGCGATGTCTGGCGAGATCGCAACCGCCGCATGGAAGAAACCTACCTGTATGTCACAGAGCGCTTGTCGCGATTGACCAAACGGCATTTGTTGCTAAATTTGTCGCATGACCGCCTGGAGCAGGAGATGTTGGCACGACCTGGCTCGTTGCGCGATGCATTGGTGCGCCTGCGTGGCCTAACGCTGGATCTGGACAAGCGAGACGATCCGCTACCCGGTGCGGATGGACTGTTGCAGTTGTTGTCGCAGTATGTAAATATTGAAGCGGCGCAGATTTACACCCTGGTTGAAAAAGATGGCTCGTATGTATTGGGTACCCTGGCTGCGAGCCTGGGGGATCCGGATGCTCTGGCGTCTGACGACGAACTACTGACCCTGGCCCTGGAGACCGGTAGCCTGGCGCACATCGCTGGACAAGACGTCAGCATGCGCCGCCATACGTCGCAACTGGTGGTTGCACCGCTGGTTGCTGGGGACAGTGATTTGATTGGCGTGTTGTCGGTAACGCGCATGCCCTTCTTTTCATTGAATGTTGAAAACTTGCAGATGATGCTCGTGTTGTTGGGGTATTACGCCGACAACATTGGTTCCGCTCTAGGAGTGGCTTCTATACAGAAGCAGTTGCCAGGGATGCCATTTTTGTTTGCCCAGGAATTGGCGCGTACGCTGCGGCTGCATGAGAAGATCGGGATGGCAAGTCATCTGGTTGTGATGCGTTTTCACGGCAGTCGTGGGCACGAGATTGCGGACAATTTCCTACGGATCAAGCGTGGCCTTGATCTTTACTGGAAAACATTTGCCAACGACTTGCCCGTCCTTGTCATCCTGTTGCCATTCGCTTCATCGTCTGCCAAGGATGGCTTCTTGGAGCGGGTCGAGGCGTGGCTTGAGAGTCATTTCAAAGGGGATTTCGCGTCACTCGAAGTACTGTTGCATGTTATTGACTTTGATGTTCGGGATCCCTTGGGCCATCTTAAAGAAGCGATGGCTACACCATGAACCCTTTGCATTGGGCTTGGTTGGCAGCTGCTGCGGACTTCGGGCTGTTGCTGACGCCTTTGATGTCATCGGTTTCGCAGGGTGCATTTTGGCAAATCGTGGCAGCCCACTCTATGATCAGTGGTGTGGTGGCACTCGCCACCTATCTTCTGCTGCCACAGCGCTATATGGCGCCCAGGTTCGCTGTCACGGCACTGATGTTCAGCTTTGCGTTCATTGCGCCGGTTATTGGTGCGATTGGTCTGCTTTTGATAACCCGGGTCAACCTGCGCAAGGCGCTGGTGGAAGACAGTTTTTCTGTTCCAGTGTCAGTCGGACTACCCGTGTATGACGTTCAGGCGGTCGACCAGCATCGCGGCGGGCAGGGCGCAATCCGATCTCGACTTGGGCGACAGGTACCCAGTGGATTGCGGATGCAGTCCTTGTTGACCTTGCAAGCCGTCCCTAGCAGGGTTTCCAATCCGATTCTGGAAGACCTTTTGGGTGATGAAACGGACGACGTACGGTTGGTCGCCTTTGGCATGCTTGATGCCGAAGAGAAGAAAATTTCAGTCCAGATCCGCCATGAGTCTGAGCGGCTATCGGAGCAGCTGACGCAAGAACAGCGCTACGATTGCTTGCGGCAACTGGCAGAACTTAACTGGGAGTTGGTGTATGCCTGTCTGGCCCAGGGTGAGCTGCGACAACACATTTTGACCCAGGCCGCCGACTTCGCGGATCAGGCCTTGGCTCTGCGTGACGACGCGGGGTCAGGTCTCATATTTCTACGGGGGCGGATATGGTTGGAGCGAGGCGATATGGCGGCCGCACAGCGAGCGTTCGAACGGTCCGTGGAGCTTGGGCAACCCCGTACCTCTGCATGGCCCTACCTGGCCGAAATAGCCTTCAGGCGCCGCGACTTCCAAGAGGTCCAGCGGTACATGCAACAACTTTCTACGCTGAACCTGGCTTCTCGCACGCGAGCAGTTGAGGATTTTTGGGTGAGGCGTAGCAGCGAGATCAACTTCAGTGACCATAAGCTCCTCCCCCACATCTGATAGAACTTACCGTCACGCAGAGGATGTGGACGTGCTGTTGCTATTGGAGGGCACTTTCCCGTTCGTATCCGGAGGTGTCTCCAGTTGGGTCAACCAGATCATCCGCGGGTTTCCTGACCTGCGATTTGGCGCCGTCTTTCTGGGTAGCCGTCCTCAGGACTACGGTGAAATGCGTTACGCGCTGCCTGACAACTTGGTACATCTGGAAGTTGCCTACTTGTATGAGGATCGGTTAAACCCACCGGTTGCAGCTGCTTATGCGAACCCTCAAGGTATGACCTTGATGAAGGATGTGCACGCGCGTTTTGAGGCTGACAAGCAAACGCCCGATTGCGCCCGTTTGTTCGCCGATCTGATGGATGAAGCGGGTCCGGACGGCAAACTGAGCCATGAATCTTTTTTGTATAGCCAGGAGTCCTGGAACTACATCAAGGACAGCTACAGGCGTCGCAGCACCGACCCTTCTTTTGTAGACTATTTTTGGACCATTCGGACTATCCATACCCCCTTTTGGCGGATGCGAGAGGTGGCGCTGCGGTGCCCACGTGCCCGCATCTACCACGCGATATCGACCGGCTACGCCGGCATTTTGGGGGTATTGCTCAAACACCGTTACAAGCGTCCTTTTATGCTGAGTGAACACGGCATTTACGTCAAGGAACGCAAGATCGACCTATACCAGGCGCAATGGCTTAAGGACAATCGCAGTGTTTTCGAAAAAGACCCTTCACGGGTCAGTTACTTTCGCCAACTTTGGATTCGTTTCTTTGAGCACTTGGGCTATGTGACTTACCAGGCGGCTGACGACATCATCGCCCTCTACGAGGCCAATCGGCAACGCCAGTTACAAGACGGGGCGCCCGAGGAGAGAACCACCAACGTTCCTAACGGGATTGATGTCGCACGCTTTGCGCCGCTTCGCACGTTACGACCAGAGAAAATTCCCCAGGTGCTCTGCCTGATCGGGCGGGTTGTGCCCATCAAAGACATCAAAACCTTCATCAGGGCCATGCGCACGGTGACCAACCACCTACCGGACGCCGAGGCCTGGATTGCTGGGCCTGAGGACGAGTCGCCAGCGTATGCGCAGGAATGCCGCGAATTGGCACAACAGCTGGGACTGTCGAACAAAATCAAATTCCTCGGATTTCAAAAGCTCACCGATTTGTTGTCCAAAGTTGGGGTTGTTGTGCTGAGCTCCATCAGCGAGGCTCTGCCCTTGGTGATCTTGGAAGGGTACGCCGCCGGTGTACCAACGCTGTCGACAGACGTTGGGTCCTGTAGGCAGTTGGTCTACGGGTTGCCCGGCGAAGACGCAGAAATTGGTGCGTCGGGTCGGGTAGTCCGAATTGCCGACCCCCAAGCCTTGGCCCATGCAGCCCTGGAGCTTTTGGGGGATCCCGTTGCCTGGCATGCAGCGAGTGAGGCAGCGGTAAAGAGGGTAGAAAAATACTACTCCCAGGACATTATGTTTGCACGCTACCAAGCCCTATACGATAAGAACTTCCAATGGCAGGCATAGGGTTCGAGCTTCGAAAACTGCTGAAGAAGCAGACCTACTTCGGACTGTTGCAAGCGTATGCGTTTGCCGGCCTGATCAGCTCCGGGCCGTGGGTCCTGTCCATCATTGGCATTCTGCTGATAGGCGTTTTCAGCTTAGGACTGATTTTGCCGAAGGAGGCCATTTCACAGTTCCAGGTGACTATCACCTACTTGTTCCTGATATCGCTCATCGGAACTGGCCTCATGCAGTTGTCTTTCACGCGGTTCGTCGCAGACCGCATTTTTGAAAAGGACGAAGCATCGATACTGCCCAACTTCAATGGACTGATATTGGTCACGATAGGCACCAGCATTGCGCTCGCGGTACCTTTTGCTGCGATGTTCTTCCCTGAGCAAACGGTGCTGTACAGAATTTTGTTTGTCATGGGTCTGGCCATCATGTCAGCAATATGGATTGCGACCGTTTTCCTGACAGGCCTCAAGCACTACCGCACAATTGTGGCTATCTTTTTCATGGGGTATAGCGCCACACTCGGGTTTGCGCTGCTGTTTCGCCCGGTCTTCGGTATGGATGGGCTATTGCTAGGTTTTGTCGTCGGACACTACCTCTTGCTGATGGGCATGGTTTGGCTGGTGTACCGAAATTATCATTCGGACCGCTTCATCGCTTTCGATATATGGAAGCCGGGCGCCATGTACCTCAGCCTGATGGGCACAGGCTTCTTCTTCAACCTGGGTGCATGGGTGGACAAGCTGATGTTCTGGTACTACCCGGGGACCGGGCAGCAAGTGATCGGGCCTCTGAACGCCTCCGTCATTTATGACTTCCCCATATTTTTGTCTTACCTCTCGGTCATCCCAGGCATGGCTGTGTTCCTTGTGCGCATTGAGACCGATTTTGTGGAGTACTACATCAAGTTCTACGATGCGGTTCGAGAGGGCGCCACACTGGACTACATCGAACGCATGCGCAATCAGATGGTCTACCACATACAGCGGGGACTGTTCGATATCGCCAAAATCCAGTCTATTGCCGTCCTTGTAACTTTCGCGTTGGGTGGTGTGTTGTTGGAGTCCATGGGTATCTCCAAACTGTACCTGCCCTTGTTGTACGTGGATGTCGTGGGCGCTGCGTTGCAGGTGGTGTTACTGGGGATATTGAACGTACTTTTTTACTTGGACCAACGGCGCATTGTCTTGGGCCTTACCATTTTGCTGCCGCTTGCCAACGTGGTGTTTACAGCAGTGTCCCTCCAACTCGGTCCTGCATGGTTTGGGTACGGCTTTACCCTGGCAATGCTGGTTACGGTGCTGGTCGGGGTATGGATACTCACGAAGGTACTGGATACTTTGGAGTACCAGACGTTCATGTTGCAATAAGACGGCTACGCGCAGACGGCGAGTGCTTTTTCTGCATCCCAGTAGGTCGGCAGGCCCGATGTGAACGCAACGTCGGTGGCGAAAAAGCCTGCAAAGCGCCGACGCCTGGCAACCGCCGCGATCTCCAACATGTCCGCCTGGCTTGCGGATAGGCCCATGATCCAGCACTGTGAGGCATACGCGTCCAGCGCAGGCGGCAGACTGGTGGTGCTGTTGTAGCTGGCCCAGGGGCTTTCAAACACCAGTAGCTCGATCGCTGGTAGTAACTTGAAGTAGGCTGCATCCGGGGCGGCACCAGGATTCAACATGAAGCGACGGCCAGGGTTCGAGACGCTGGCGGTGGTCAGTAATGCATCGTAATAGAGGACATTGGTGCTGCCGACGGGAACCTCATCCAGAAAGAAATCATCGAGGCCGTACAGCTGGCTCCATGCTTCGATATCGGCCAACACGGCAGGCGCGGCGCGTTGCCCGTAGCCGGTGGAAACATAGCCTTTGACCCGGTGGCCTTTGCCACGCGCTGCATCAATCCAGGCCTTGTATTGCGGGTCCAACTTGCTGCCGGGGCCGTTATTGGCGTTGGCAATAAGGACTGTGGGCTGCGCCGAAGCTGCCAGCTGCGACCATGGACCGGCTTTGTAAAAATAAGCCGGCACCAGCGTACTCAGGCAGACTGGCGCAGGAGCGGGGACCGGCGTGGACAGGGTGTTGCCACCGCCTCCTCCGCAGCCCGCCACCAACAAGGAGCCGCTTTGTAGAAGCAACAAGCGTCGCTCGATGGAAGGCAGGTTGTACATGCGGTCTGCCTGGCTACACAGCATACCCTTGCGGATTCATATTCTGCCAGCGCCACGCGTCAGCACACATGGTCTGCAGATCACGCTTGGCCGTCCAGCCCAGCACGTTTGCCGCATGGCCCGGGTGGGCGTAACAGGCCGCAACGTCTCCCGGGCGACGCGCTTGAACTCGGTAGGGAATGGGTTTACCACTCGCGGCCCCAAACGCCCGAACCATGTCCATGACGCTGTAGCCGGTTCCTGTGCCAAGGTTGATAGCGTGGCATTGACCGCCACTGCCGCTATCCAATGTCTCAAGTGCCCGCAAATGGCCCAGTGCCAAGTCAACCACGTGAATGTAGTCGCGTACACCGGTACCGTCGGGCGTGGCGTAGTCGTTGCCCCATACGTTAAGGTATTCACGACGTCCCACTGCAACCTGCGCGACGAACGGCAGCAGGTTGTTCGGTATACCTTGTGGGTCTTCGCCTATCAGTCCGCTCTGGTGGGCGCCCACAGGATTGAAGTAGCGCAGTATTCCAAAACGCCATGTCGGGTCGGACGCAAAAGCTTCTCGTAGCATGTCCTCAACGACGAGCTTGGAGCGACCGTACGGATTGGTGGCAGACAAAGGGTGGTCTTCAGTAAGGGGCAATGCAGTCGGATTGCCGTATACGGTGGCCGAAGAGCTGAAAACCAGGTTTTTGACACCACAGTCCCTCATGGCCTCCAGTAGTCGCAGGGTACCCACGACGTTGTTGTCGTAGTACAGCAGAGGGGCCGCGACGGATTCACCAACCGACTTCAGCCCGGCAAAATGGATGACGGCCGATGCTCCACTGTTACGCAATGCTTTCTGCAGCATAGCTCCATCACGGACATCACCCTGCACAATTCGCACCGATTTGCCAGTGATGCGCTGCACGCGCAGCAGTGCCTCGGACTTGCTGTTGGAAAAGTTATCGAAAACTGTGACGTCATACCCTGCGGTCAGCAGTTCCACACAGGTGTGGCTTCCGATATACCCTGCGCCGCCCGTTACAAAAATATGTTTGTCCATATGCAATTGAGTTCCTGGCGTTAACAATCTAGCGCGTCACCGCACCCGAAGCGCTCCATACTGCCACAAATGTAGCCGCCCCTATGCGCCTCGGTTTACCTGCCCCAAGCAGCATGCCGCCGGAGACTTTGTTAAGAAAACTTCGCTGGGCTATGCCTGCGTAAGCGCAGAGGCGATGACGCCACCACCCAGGCATACATCGCCGTCGTACAGCACGGCCGATTGCCCAGGCGTTACCGCCCATTGCGGCTGGTCAAACTGCAGCGAAAAACCCTGCAAGCCAGCTTCGGGCATGGCGCACGGCGAATCGCTCTGGCGGTATCGGGTTTTGGCTGCCAGCGTGTTGGTGGTTGGTGCAACGCCGCTGGTCCAGCTGGCGTCCAGCGCCTGCAACGTGGAGGACTGCAGCCAGGGATGGTCATGCCCCTGTACCACCCACAGCGTGTTGGTCTGCACATCCTTGCGCGCTACAAACCAGGGTGCGTGCTCGCCACCGCCCCTTTGGGCCCCCTTGGCTTTGACACCACCTATACCCAGACCCTGGCGCTGGCCCAGCGTGTAAAAGCTCAAGCCCTGGTGCTCGCCCAGCAGGCGGCCGCGCGCATCGCGCATTGGCCCGGGCTCCTTGGCGATGTAGCGGTTCAAGAAATCACGGAAGGGACGCTCGCCGATGAAGCAGATGCCAGTGGAGTCCTTCTTTTTCGCATTGGGCAGGCCGATCTCTTCGGCAATCTGGCGCACCTGCGTCTTGTGCAGCTCGCCGACCGGGAACAGGGTCTTGGACAGTTGCGCCTGGTTCAGCCGGTGCAAAAAATAGCTTTGGTCCTTGGACGGGTCCAGGCCTTTGAGCAGTTCATGCAAGCCTGTGTGCGGGTTCTGCCGTACCCGCGCGTAGTGACCGGTGGCAATCTTCTCGGCGCCCAGACGCATCGCATGGTCCAGGAAGGACTTGAACTTGATTTCTGCGTTGCACAGGATGTCGGGGTTGGGTGTGCGACCAGCCTGGTACTCACGCAGAAACTCCGCGAACACGCGATCCTTGTACTCCGCAGCAAAGTTGACGTGCTCGATTTCGATGCCCAGCACATCAGCTACCGCAGCCGCGTCAACGAAGTCGACGTTGGAGGTGCAGTAACCTGGATCGTCGTTGGTGGAGTCGGCCGCACGGTCATCGTCTTCCCAATTTTTCATGAAGATGCCAATGACTTCGTGGCCCTGCTGCTTTAACAGGTGGGCCGTGACGGCCGAGTCCACGCCGCCACTCAGGCCTACCACCACTCTTTGCTTGCTGCTCATGCAAGCATTTTACGGGGCGGTGCTCTTTAGACTTGTCTACAAGGAGAATAGTGCTGTAGCCCTCGTCGGAAGAGCGTAAGCAGCTATTAATTTAATAGCGAGTCAACGGCCGTCACGCGCACCACCCAAGGGGCGGTGCGCGCGGGGCTTACTTCTGCTCTGGTACGACGACGATGGTCTCGCCTGGCTTGCCGGGGTCGCCTTTGGCACCAGGTGCACCAGCGGGGCCAGGCACGGGAACTGGTACGGGAACCGGTACGACGGCACCCGGGGCTCCGGAGGGACCAGGCGCTCCCTGCGGTCCGGGCGGCGCAACCACCACCGCGGGTGGCGAACTGGCGGGGTTGCAGGCGCTGAGGCCCAAAGCAGTCAGCAAAGTAGCGAGTAACAAGGCGATTTTCATGGTGATCCTTTTGGTCGGGTTTGTAGGGAAGGTACGTTACCGTCTGGCGCGGCCCTGTTCTGTGCGCCATCCCACCTACTGCCATGCTCCGGCCCCCAGCGGGGGCGCTGGCATTGGTGAAACTCCACAACGCAAAGCGGCCGCATGCCCTGGAGGGACATGCGGCCGCGCACCATCGCTGGCGCTGCTGGGATCAGCCTGCTTTATTTCTGTACTGGCAGGACCACGATGGTGTCACCGGTTTTGCCGGTGCGTCCGGTATCACCCTTGGCGCCGTCATAGCCGGTGGCGCCGGTAGCGCCGGAGCTTCCGGTAGCCCCGGTCGCACCTGTGGCGCCAGTTCCGCCGGCGTTACCTGTAGCGCCAGTGGCGCCTGTCGGGCCGGGCACTGCCACATTGGTGCCGGTAGCACCGGTCGCACCGGTGGCGCCTGTAGCACCGGCAGGGCCTGGTGTGGAGATGACCACGGGCGCTGGGGTGCTGGCAGGGTTGCAGGCACACAGGCCCAGGGTAGTCAAAACGGCGGCAAGTACTAGAGTGGTTTTCATGGAGGTCCTTGAATTGAAATGTAGGGTGTTTGGTGTCACACCGGACGTTACCGTGCTGGGCACCGTTCCTGCGTTCGCTAGGTCACGTAACTCCAAAAAATACCGTACATGTATGTTCTGGGCTCAACGGGCGTTGGGGAGAAAACTCTTCGATAACCCGTCTGTACCTCTCGCGAATACTGCACAAGTAGCTATAAATGTTATAGCGTTTGTGCCGCCGATGTGATGCTTGCGTCCGCCTGCACCACGTTCAGCGGATACCGAATGCCGCGCAGATAGTCCTCTATACCCTGCACCAGCAGTGGACTGCGGTGGCGCGCGGCACTGGCACGTATCTCGTCGGCGGTCATCCACAGCGTGCGCACAATGCCGGTGTCCAACGTGCGATGTGGGTCGCACTGGCCCAGCACACCGCAGAACGCAAAGCGTAGGTAGGTCGTGTCCCGGCCGTCTGCACTGATCTGGCGCGACAAGTAAATGCCCACCAGAGCTTCGGGCATGAAGCCGTAGGCAGTTTCCTCTAATGTTTCGCGGATGCACGCCTGTTCGGGTGTTTCGCCACAGTCCAGGTGGCCCGCAGGGTTGTTCAGGCGCAGTCCGCCAGCCGTTTCCTCCTCCACCAACAGGAAGCGGCCGTCCTTCTCTATCACGGCGGCGACAGTGACATTGGGTTTCCAGCGTGTGTCCATACCCGATTATCAAAGGTAAATCAAAGGGGAAACCCGGGTCGCGCGCGGGTCGTCGGCCCAATTGCCGTCAAGCGGGTTTTACCTTGCCGATTGGGTGGGAAATTCAGTTAAGCTGTCCGGCGCCGACCGCCGTGCCTCGCTTTTTGCCAGGTGCCCGTGTTGGCCTGTTGCAAATATTTAAGCGAGGAGTTGCTGCATGCAAACTGGTGTAACTACAGGGACGGCACAGCGCATTGGCGTACCGCGCGAGATTTTCCCCGGTGAGAAACGTGTGGCGACCGTGCCTGATGTGGTGGAAAAACTCATCAAGCTGGGCTTCACGGTCTCCATCGAATCCGGTGCAGGCGAACAGGCCAACTTCAGCGACGACAGTTACTGCGCAGTCGGTGCGCAGATCGTAGATGGAGCCGCCGCGTTGTGGGCCGCGTCCGATATCGTGTTCAAGGTGCGCGGCCCCAGTGCCGACGAAGTGGCGTTGATGCGTGCCGGCAGCACGCTGATCAGCTTCATCTGGCCCGCCCAGAACCCCGATCTGATGCAGCAACTCGCCGCCAAACAGGTCACGGTGCTGGCCATCGACGCCTTGCCCCGCATGCTGAGCCGCGCGCAGAAGATGGACGCGCTGACCTCCCAAGCGGGCGTCACCGGTTACCGCGCCGTTATCGAGGCGGCCAACGCCTTCGGCCGATTCTTCAACGGCCAGATCACGGCTGCGGGCAAAGTGCCCCCCGCCAAGGTCTTCATCGCCGGTGCTGGCGTGGCCGGTCTGGCTGCCATCGGCACTGCGGCGGGGCTGGGCGCCCAGGTCCGTGCCAACGATACCCGTGCAGAAGTGGCCGACCAGGTCACGTCACTGGGTGGGGAATTCGTGAAGGTTGAATACGAGGAAGAGGGCGGAGGCGGGGGTGGCGGTGGCTACGCCAAGGTAATGTCCGAGGGCTTCCAGCAGGCCCAGCGCGAGATGTACGCCAAGCAGGCGCGCGAGGTGGACATCATCATCACCACCGCGCTGATCCCCGGCAAGCCCGCTCCCAAGCTGATCACCGCCGAGATGGTGCGCTCGATGAAACCCGGCAGTGTCATCGTCGACATGGCGGCCGAGCAGGGTGGCAACTGCGAGCTGACCGAACCCGGCCAGTCCGTCGTCAAACACGGCGTGACCATTGTGGGTTACACCGACCTGGCCTCGCGCCTGTCCAAGCAGTCGTCCACGCTGTACGCGACCAATTTGTTCCGCCTGACCGAAGAGTTGTGCAAGACCAAAGACGGCGTCATCAACGTCAACATGGAAGACGATGCGCTTCGCGGCCTGACGGTCGTCAAGGACGGTGCCATCACCTGGCCCGCGCCTGCACCCAAGTTGCCGGCCGCCGCCACAGCGCCGGCCAAACCCGCTGCCGCACCGGTAGCCAAGAAGGCCCATGGCCATGGTGCACCGAGCGAACCCATGGCGGGTAACAAGCTGGCCATCATGTTTGGTGTGTCCGCCGCGCTGTTCTGGTTTGTGGGCGCCAATGCGCCGGCCGCCTTCCTGGGCCACTTCACGGTGTTTGTGCTGGCATGTTTTGTTGGCTACATGGTGGTGTGGAACGTCAAGCCGGCGCTGCACACGCCGCTGATGAGCGTCACCAATGCGATCAGCAGCATCATCGCTATTGGTGCGCTGGTGCAGATTGCGCCGCCGCTGGCCGACGTGGCGAACCGCCCGGAAAGCTGGATACGCGGCCTGGCCGCGGTGGGCATTGTGCTGACCGCCATCAACATGTTTGGCGGCTTTGCCGTGACGCAGCGCATGCTGGCCATGTTCCGCAAATAAGCAATAAGAAGAAGGAATAACACCCATGTCTACCAGTCTGGCCACCGTCTCCTATATTGGAGCCACCATCCTTTTCATCCTGAGTCTGGGCGGGCTGTCCAACCAGGAAACCGCCCGCCGCGGCAACCTCTACGGCATGATCGGCATGGCCATCGCCGTGGTCGCCACCGTGTTTGGCCCACAGGTCACCAGCGCAGGCTACGCCTGGATCATTGGCGCCATGCTGATCGGCGGCGCCATTGGCCTGTATGCGGCACGCACCGTACAGATGACGCAGATGCCCGAGCTGGTCGCGTTGATGCACAGCATGGTCGGGCTGGCCGCGATGCTGGTGGGTTATGCCACCTTCATCGACCCAGCCGCATCTGCCGGTTTCACTGGTGCAGCCAAGGCTATCCATGAGATGGAGATCTATATCGGCGTCTTTATCGGCGCGGTCACGTTCTCCGGTTCCATCATCGCGTTTGGCAAGCTGTCCGGCCGTATTGGTGGCAGCCCGCTGCTGCTGCCCGGACGCCACTGGATGAACCTGACCGGTCTGCTGGTGGTTATCTGGTTTGGCCACGCCTTCTTGAATGCCCACTCCATTGAAGAAGCCATGGTCCCCATCATCGTGATGACCGTGGTGGCGCTGCTGTTTGGCATCCACATGGTGATGGCCATTGGTGGTGCCGACATGCCGGTCGTGGTGTCCATGCTCAACAGCTACTCGGGCTGGGCCGCTGCAGCGACCGGATTCATGTTGTCCAACGACTTGCTGATCGTGATTGGCGCATTGGTGGGCTCCAGCGGTGCCATCCTGTCCTACATCATGTGCAATGCGATGAACCGCAGCTTTATCAGTGTGATTGCCGGCGGTTTTGGCACCACGACTGCTGCCCCCAAGCCCACGGGCGACGCAGCGCAACCAACGGGTGAAGTTACTCCGGTGAATGCAACTGAAACTGCCGAACTGCTGCGCGAAGCCAAGAACGTCATCATCGTTCCCGGATATGGCATGGCGGTGGCGCAAGCCCAGCACACGGTGTTTGAAATCACCAAGTTCCTGCGCGAAAAAGGCGTCAACGTACGCTTTGGCATCCACCCGGTGGCGGGCCGTATGCCCGGCCACATGAACGTGCTGCTGGCCGAGGCCAAGGTACCGTACGACATCGTGTTCGAAATGGACGAGTTGAACGACGACTTCCCCAACACCGACGTGACCATGGTGATTGGTGCCAACGACATCGTCAACCCCGCAGCCCAAGACGACCCGACCAGCCCCATCGCCGGCATGCCGGTGCTCGAAGTCTGGAAGGCCAAGACCTCCATCGTCATGAAGCGCAGCATGGCCTCGGGTTATGCCGGAGTGGACAACCCTTTGTTTTACAAAGACAACAACCGCATGCTGTTTGGCGACGCCAAGAAGATGCTGGATGAAGTGTTGACCGCGCTGAAAGCGTAAGGACAGCGATAGGCGTACTGCGGAGTGAAGGGCAACAATTTCCCGCCGGGCCGCCCCAAGGGAAATTAGCCCCCTCGGGGGGCAGCGACCCGCGCAGCGGCGGAGCGTGGGGGCTACATCTTCACTAGGGAAAACACCAAGGGCATCGCGAGTGCCTGCCCTAGGCATTCGCAGGCAGAATATCCGCTGTACTTTACAGTTGGGACAGGTAAGCATGACAGACCGCATTTGGCTCAGTAGTTACCCAAAAAGCGTGCCCGCAGACATCAATGTTGCGGCATACACCTCGTTGGTGGCTTTGATGGAAGAAAGCTTCCAGAAATACGCCGATCGGGTGGCCTATAACTTCATGGGCAAGGATGTGAGCTATGGGCAGACCGACCGCCTGAGCCAGGCCTTCGCGGCTTATTTGCAATCGCTGGGCCTGAGCAAAGGTGACCGCGTCGCCATCATGATGCCCAATGTGCCGCAATACCCTGTGGTCGTGGCCGGCATCCTGCGCGCCGGTTTTGTCGTCGTCAATGTCAACCCCTTGTACACGCCGCGCGAACTGCAGCACCAGCTCAAAGATTCTGGCGCCAAGGCCATCGTCATCATCGAGAACTTTGCCACCACGCTGGAAAAGTGCATGGCCTCCACACCTGTCAAGCACGTGGTGTTGTGCACCATGGGGGACCAGTTGGGTCTGCTCAAGGGTGCGCTGGTCAACTACATGGTGCGCAACGTCAAAAAGCTGGTGCCTGCCTTCAGCCTGCCCGAGGCCGTCGGCTTCAATGCGGCGATCGCTATCGGCAGCAAAGCAACGTTCAAGAAGGCAGACATCAAGGCCGATGACGTGGCCGTATTGCAGTACACCGGCGGCACGACCGGCGTATCCAAGGGGGCGGTGCTATTGCACCGCAACGTCATCGCCAACGTCTTGCAGTCGGAAGTCTGGAACAGCCCGGCGATGAGCACCATTCCCGCGGGTCAGCAGCCCACTGGCGTATGCGCGCTGCCGCTGTACCACATCTTCGCATTTACAGTGGGCATGATGCTGTCCATGCGCCAGGGCGGCAAGCTGATCCTGATCCCCAATCCGCGCGACATCCCGGGCGTATTGAAGGAATTGCGCAAGCACGTGATCCACACTTTCCCGGCCGTCAATACGCTTTTCAATGGCCTGGCCAATCACCCGGATTTCAACACTGTTGACTGGAGCCACCTCAAGGTTTCCGTCGGTGGCGGCACCGCCGTGCAGGGTGCGGTCGCCAAGCTGTGGTTCGACAAGACCGGATGCCCAATTTGCGAAGGCTACGGCCTGAGCGAAACCTCGCCTTCGGCCAGCTGCAATCTGGTTACGGCCAAGGAATACACCAATTCGATTGGCGTGCCTCTGCCCAACACCTACATGAAGCTGCTGGACGACGACGGCGTCGAGGTGGCCGCTGGCGAACCGGGCGAGATCGCGATCAAGGGACCCCAAGTCATGGCCGGCTACTGGCAGCGACCCGACGAGACCGCGAAGGTCATGACGGCCGATGGGTACTTCAAGACCGGCGACGTGGGCGTAGTCGACGCGCGCGGCTTCTTCAAGATCGTCGACCGCAAGAAGGACATGATCCTGGTCAGCGGCTTCAACGTGTTCCCGACCGAACTGGAAGATGTGCTGGCGCAAATGCCCGGCGTGATGGAATGCGCCTGCGTCGGCGTGGCAGATGCCAAGTCGGGTGAGGCCGTCAAGCTGGTCATCGTCAAGAAAGACCCCAACATCACCGAAGCCGACGTGCGCGCTTTCTGCAAGGAAAACCTCACTGGCTACAAGCAGCCCAAGGTCGTGGAGTTCCGTACCGAGCTGCCCAAGACACCGGTCGGCAAAATTCTGCGCCGCGAGTTGCGCGACAAGTAAGCGCCGGCTATGGCCGTTGCCGGCGGCACTACCGCCATCCTGAGCGCGCTGGCTGAAGAGCAGCAGGGCTTAGCTGCCGGCCTCCACCATCCGGTGTGTACGTGCCACGCGGGTCGGGATTTTTGGTCTGGCCTGCTGCACGGCAAGCCTGTGGTGCTGGCACTGTCCCGCATTGGCAAGGTTGCAGCAGCCACTACGGCTGCGGCGCTGATCGAGCAATTCGATGTGGCCCGGGTCGTGTTCACTGGCGTGGCCGGCGGGGTGGGCGCTGGGGGGCAGGTGGGCGATGTGGTGCTGGGGAACGCGTTTCTACAGCACGACATGGATGCCTCGCCGCTGTTTCCGCGTTTTGAAATCCCCCTGTACGGTCAGACCTGTTTTCCTGGTGATGCTGTGCTGACGGCTTTGCTGCAGCAGGCCAGCCAGACGGCCATGGCACGCATGCAGCCCAACGCGCTGGTGTCGGGCAAGCCCGCAGTGCACACGGGGCTGATTGCCAGTGGCGACCGCTTCGTCAGCAGTGCGGCCGAGGTGTCGCGCTTACTGGCCGCGCTACAAGCCGCCGGCCACCATCCGCTGGCGGTGGAGATGGAGGGGGCAGCCGTGGCCCAAGTCTGTGCCGACTACGCAATTCCGTTTGTTGCCGTGCGGACCATTTCCGATCGGGCAGACGACACAGCGCACGTGGATTTTCCCCGCTTTGTCGCAGACGTCGCCAGCGTCTACGCCCGCGAGATCATCGGGGACTTATTGCAGTTGCTATAAAAACAAGAGCTGCTTACGCACGTTGCACGGGGGCTACAGGCCATTTTGGCTCTGAACCTTCAGCGAAAACTTATTTCAGCCAGCCGCGTTTGCGGAAATACCACATCGGCACCAGCGCACTCGCAACCATCAAAGCCAATGCGTAGGGGTAGCCCCAAGACCAGTCCAGCTCAGGCATCACTTTGAAGTTCATGCCGTAGATGCTGGCGATCAGCGTAGGCGGCAGCAAGGCCACGCTGGCCACCGAGAAGATCTTGATGATCTTGTTCTGGTTGATGTTGATGAAACCAACGGTGGCGTCCATCAAGAAGTTGATTTTGTCGAACAGGAAGGCCGTGTGCGAGTCCAGTGAATCGATGTCGCGCAGGATCTGGCGCGCCTCTTCAAACTGCTCGCCGTTGAGCATTTTGCTGCGCATCATGAAGCTGACCGCGCGGCGCGTATCCATCACGTTGCGGCGGATACGGCCATTCATGTCTTCGTGGCGGGCAATGGCGCCCAGCACTTCGCCGGCCAGTGCGTCGGTCACGTCGCCGGACAGCACCTGCGTGCTGACCTTTTCCAGCTCGTCGTAAATGCCTTCCAGCGTGTCTGCCGAATATTCCGCATCGGCATCGAACAGCTTGAGCAACACTTCCTTGGCGTCTTCAATCAGCCCCGGTGCGCGGCGCGCACGCATGCGCAGCAGCCGGAACACGGGCACGTCTTCATCGTGGATGGAGAACAGCACGCCCTTGCTCTTGAGCTCGTCGTTGACCAGGTTCAGTATAAAAGCGACCCGCACGGTGCGGGGTTCGTCGTCATCGGCAATCAAAAAGTCGCTGCGGATGTGCAGTTCGCCGTTGTCTTCTTCGTAAAAGCGCGCGGATTCCTCGATGTCCTCGTCCATCGCGTCTTCGGGGATGGACAGGCCGTAGTACTGCTTGACCCAGCGTTTTTCTTCAACGGTAGGGGATTCAAGGTCTACCCAGATGGGCTGGAATTTGGAGAGTTCTTCCAGGGATTCGATTTCTTCCTGGAACAGCCGTCCATTGGCGAGCGTGAAAATGTTGAGCATGGCGATTCAATCGGGGTCAGATTCCATTGTTCAACGCGAACAATGGAGCGTCGCTGCTGCTTTCACGCAATTGGAATCTGACCCCAATTAAGCGTGAAAGCTACCGACAAGGGTAGTTTTCCAAGGAGTGTTCTCCAAAAGTGCTGATGAGCAAATTATCGCACTGCGACAGGCGCCTGTGGAAGACGATGGGGTGCCGTTTACCCGGGACGGGGGTTGCACCGCGTTACGAAAAAAAGGCATTGCATTTCCCGGGTTTCGGGCGCATAGTGAATTCACGGCGGCCCGCTATCAGCAGCTGGGGTCGCTGTTCCCACCGCGCTATTTCTTGGAATACAGCGGCGAGATTTTCAACCCGAGAGCAACTGGAGGCTATTTATGAATTTGACGATCAGCGGTCACCATCTTGAAGTTACCCCCGCCCTGCGCAGTTATGTTACGACCAAGCTAGATCGCATCATGCGGCACTTCGACCAGGTCGTCGACGTCAAGGTACTTCTAACCGTTGAGAAGCAAAAGGAAAAGGAGCGACGGCAGCGTGCCGAGTGCAACATCCACGTCAAGGGCAATGACATGTTTGCCGAGAGTTCGCACGAGGATTTGTACGCGGCGGTAGATGAGTTGGTAGACAAGCTGGACCGCCAAGTGGTGCGCCACAAAGACCGTCTGCAAGACCACCACCACCAGGCGCCCAAGCGCCTGATGTAAACGCCTCTCAGGCGTTGCATACTAGAGCAACCGCCCTTCCTGGGGCGGTTTTTTTGTGCATAATCGCCCCACACCATGAACCGACTAGCCAGCATCCTGTCACCTGAGCAAGTGCTCGCGCACGTTGAAGTGACCAGCAAAAAGCGCGCTTTTGAAGAAGCCGGCCTGTTGTTCGAAAACCTGCATGGCCTGAGCCGGGCGCTGGTGACCGATAGTCTGTTTTCGCGCGAGCGTCTGGGTTCCACCGGGCTGGGCCATGGTGTCGCCATTCCGCATGGCCGCATCAAGGGGCTGAAGGCGCCTATGGCAGCCGTGTTCCAGCTGGCCGACCCCATTGGTTTTGATGCGCCCGATGATGTGGTGGTCGGTCTGCTGATCTTTCTGCTGGTGCCCGAAGCCGCGACCCAAAAACACCTGGAAATCTTGTCCGAAATCGCCGAGCTGCTCAGCGATACGGACCTGCGCGAGCGCATGCTGGCAAGTTCCGATGCGGTGCAACTGCATTCGTTGATTGCGGGCTGGCAATCTGCCCAGGTGGCCTGAACTACAACCATCACGCGGGACGCTGACTTTTTGTGAAACCCACCGTAGTCAGCGCCGACGTACTCTTTGAAGAGTTCCGTGGTCGCCTGCATTGGGAGTGGGTCGCCGGTCTGGGTGCCTCTGAACGCCGTTTTGACGAAGTCGCCGTCCGTGCAGCGCGTTCTGGTGCGGATCTGGTGGGGTACCTGAACTACATACACCCCTACCGCGTGCAAATTTTGGGCGAACGTGAGATCGCTTACATCACCAGTGCCACGCCAGAGGATTGCGCCCGCCGTATTTCCCGCATCGTGACGCTGGAGCCGCCGGTGCTGGTGCTGGCCGACGGGCAAGCGGCGCCACAGGCCCTGTTGTCGATGTGCGAGCGTGCGCAGATTCCGATGTTTGCCACTACGGAATCGTCGGCCTTTGTCATCGACGTGCTGCGGGCCTACCTGTCCAAGCACTTTGCGGATCGCTCGTCGATGCACGGCGTGTTCATGGACATTCTGGGCCTTGGGGTGCTGATCACTGGCGAGTCGGGCCTGGGTAAGAGTGAATTGGGCCTGGAGCTGATTTCGCGTGGCAACGGACTGGTGGCGGACGATGCCGTGGATCTGTACCGCATCAACCAGACCACGATCGAGGGGCGCTGCCCCGAACTGCTGCAAAACCTGTTGGAAGTACGCGGTATCGGCCTGTTGGACATCCGCGGCATCTTTGGTGAAACGGCGGTGCGGCGCAAGATGCGGCTTAAACTGATCGTGCACTTGGTGCGCCGCGAAACGCTGGAGCGGGAGTACGAGCGTATTCCCTACGAGCCACTGACCCAGGACATCCTAGGGATTCCGGTGCGCAAGGTCGTGATCCAGGTGGTGGCTGGCCGCAATATCGCGGTGCTGGTTGAGGCCGCCGTGCGCAACACGATCCTGCAACTGCGCGGTATCGACACCTACCAAGAGTTTGTCGAACGCCACCGCAAGGCGATGGCCCAGGGCGACTAAGGCTGCCCTCCGCGAACAGGCGCCGCGCAGCAGGTAGAGCCAGCAGTGTGCGACTTGCTAGCCGCGCTGCTTTTCCCGGTCAACACGGTTGGGACATTTTTCTTTGGTGCAGGTTGCGTACAGGCTGAGCGCATGGTCCGAAATGGCAAAGCCCTTGGCCTTGGCGACCGCGTGCTGGCGCTTTTCGATTTCAGCATCGTAAAACTCTTCCACCTTGCCACAGTCCAGGCAGACAAGATGGTCGTGGTGCTGGCCTTCGTTCAGCTCGTACACCGCCTTACCACTCTCGAAATGGCTACGGCTCAGGATGCTGGCCTGTTCGAATTGCGTCAGCACACGGTAGACAGTAGCCAAGCCCACATCCGAGCGCTCCTGCAACAAGACGCGGAACACATCTTCTGCCGTTAAATGGCGTTCCGAACTGCGTTGGAACACCTCCAGTATTTTCAGCCGGGGAATCGTAGCCTTCAGGCCAGTGTTTTTCAGTTCATCGATATTGGTCATGGGCATCTTTCCGCCGAGTGTCGGCAGCAGGGGCGAGGGCGCTCAACCGCTACAATCCTTTGATCATATCTCGCGTAACCACCCATGTCCGATATCCATCGCCGTAGCCTCAATTTGACCTTGGTCGCCCTGGTGTTTGCGGGCCTTTCCGGCTGCGGCAGCTTTAACGGCGCAAGCGCACGTATTGCCGGGATCATTTCCCCGTACAAGATGGACATTGTGCAAGGCAATGTGGTGACCCGGGAACAGCTGGCCCTGCTCAAGCCCGGCATGCAACGCGCGCAGGTCCGCGACATCCTGGGTACGGCCCTGCTGGTCAGTGTTTTCCACGCCGACCGCTGGGACTATGTCTTCACGCTCAAACAACAGGGCGTGGCACCGCAATCGCGCAAGGTCTCCGTTTTCTTCAAGGACGGTGTCGTGGAACGTACCGAGGCAGATGCGTTGCCTAGCGAGGCCGAGTTTGTCGCTACGCTGAAGTCGCCATCCCTGCCTAGCGGCGCGCCCAGCCTGGAGGCTTCTGAAGAGAGCCTGAGGAAATTCCCGGCGCCGAGCAGGCCCATTGTTGCCACAGCCACTGGGGCTACCGCGCCCGGTGATTACCCACCGCTGGAGGCAGCACGCCCCTAGCCCTGCACCCATAGTAGAAGAAAGAATTCGCGACATGACCCACAAGATTGGTGTGGCCGGCGCCTCAGGCCGCATGGGTCAGATGCTGATTGACGCGATCCGCGCCGCCGACGACTGTACCCTTGCTGGTGCGCTGGGCAGGGTGGGGAGTGCGTCTGTGGGGCACGATGCCGGTGCGCAATCAGGTAAACCCGTGGGCGTGGTGATCACCTCCGACTTGCAGGCTGGACTTCAACCCTGTGACGTGCTGATCGACTTCACCCGACCGGAGGGCACCCTCGAACACCTGCGGGTGTGCCGCGAGCTGGGCGTAGCTGCCGTCATTGGTACCACCGGTTTTACTGACGCGCAAAAGACGGAAATCGCCACCATCGTGCGGGACATTGCCATTGTCATGGCCCCAAATATGAGCGTGGGGGTCAATGTCACGTTGAAATTGCTGGAGATGGCCGCCAGGGCGCTGTCCACTGGCTACGACATCGAGATCGTGGAGGCCCACCACCGCCATAAAGTGGATGCTCCGTCGGGCACGGCGCTGAAAATGGGCGAAGTGATTGCCGATGCGCTGGGCCGAGATTTGAAAGACTGCGCTGTCTACGCGCGCGAAGGCGTTACCGGTGAGCGCGACCCGTCCTCCATCGGTTTTGCCACCATACGCGGCGGCGACATTGTGGGCGACCACACCGTGCTGTTTGCCGGCACCGGCGAGCGCATCGAGATCAGCCACAAATCCTCCAGCCGGTCCACCTATGCACAGGGCAGCCTACGGTCCGTACGCTTCCTGGCGGATAAAAAGACGGGGTTGTTCGACATGTACGACGTGTTGGGTCTGCGGTGAACGCTGTCGATCTGCTGCGCCAGGGCGACGCGGTCAGCAACGGCGTTGCGCTGGTGCTGTTGGCCATGTCGGTGGGCAGCTGGATAGTAATTTTGTGGAAAGCCTGGCTACTGCTGCGCGCCCACCGTGATGTGGCTCGCAGCACGGCCGCCTTCTGGCAGGCGCCCACGCTGGCGGATGGCCTGCGCTCCGTGCAGCTGTTTGACCGCGAGGTCTTGGTGATGCCGCTGGTCCAAGCCAGCCAGGTGGACACGGCAGGCACGTTGGCCGGAGCTGGCGACAAGTCCCAGCAGTTAACCCGTTTATTGCGTGACGCCCTGCATGCCGTACTGCTCAAACTCCAGTCCGGCCAGGTATTGCTTGCCACCGTGGGATCTACCGCGCCCTTCGTGGGCTTGCTGGGTACGGTCTGGGGCATCTACCACGCGCTGATCGGCATTTCGGGCGCGGGTCAGGTCAGCATAGACAAGATTGCCGGCCCGGTGGGGGAGGCGCTGATCATGACCGCCGCCGGCCTGACCGTTGCCATTCCCGCCGTGCTGGGCTACAACGTGCTGGGCCGCTATATCGGCCGCATTGAGGCGGACCTGGAAGGCTTTGCGCGGGATCTGCGTGAGCTGTTGATCACGCAAAGCGCCTCATCATCATGAGCATCACAATTCGCCGCCGGGCCGCCCCAGGGCGATTCAGCCCCCTCGGGGGGCAGCGACCCGCGCAGCGGTGGAGCGTGGGGGCCATGTAACCCATGAGTTTTGGCCGTCTGGAGCGCACCGCCACTCCCCAGCCCATGAGCGACATCAATATGACGCCGCTGGTGGATGTCATGCTGGTGCTGGTGGTCATTTTCATCATCACCGCGCCGCTGTTGGTCAGCGCTGTCAAGGTAGACCTGCCCAAGACCGCCGGTGCAGCTTCTCTCGATGCACCGAAATTCATTGCGCTGACGGTGGACAAGTCTGGCCAGGTCTTTGTAGACGACAAGCCGTTAGACGCCCGCGCCGTGTCTGCAGCACTGCGCCAGGCAGGTGAACGCAACCCCGATACCGAAGTGCGCCTACGCGCCGACAGCGCCGTCCCCTATGGCCGCGTCGTCGAGCTGATGGGTCAGGCACACCTGGCGGGGCTGCACCGCATCGGCTTCGTGACTGACGCGGCCGCGACCAAACGCTAAGGTTCCGGAGGCGAAATTTCCCGCCTGGCCACCCCAAGGGGAATTAGCCCCAGGGGGAACATAGACCCGCGCAGCGGCGAAGCCCGGGGCCTCACGTCCACTGCCCCTAAAATGACTTTAGGCATTCCATTCGGCGGCACTCTAGCGGCCTCAGACCCATGCAAGACAAATACCAACACCTGGACATCGAAAAAGCGGCGCACGCACACTGGGCACAACCCCTGTGGAACGGGCAGAACGCCTACCGCGTGAGCGAAGACGCACGCGACGCGCAGGGCAATCTGAAGAAGAAGTTCTACGCCTGCTCGATGCTGCCCTACCCCAGCGGCAAGCTGCACATGGGCCACGTGCGCAACTACACCATCAACGACATGCTGGCGCGCTATCTGCGCATGAACGGCCACAACGTGTTGATGCCCATGGGCTGGGACGCGTTTGGTTTGCCCGCCGAAAATGCCGCGTTGAAGAACAAGGTGCCGCCGGCCCAATGGACCTACGACAACATCGCCTACATGAAGGGCCAGATGCAGGCCATGGGCCTGGCGATCGACTGGAGCCGCGAGGTCACCACCTGCGACCCCAGCTACTACAAGTGGAACCAGTGGCTGTTCCTGAAGATGCTCGAAAAAGGCATCGCCTACCGCAAGACCCAGGTCGTCAACTGGGACCCGGTGGACCAGACCGTGCTGGCCAACGAACAGGTTATTGACGGCAAGGGCTGGCGCACGGGTGCCACCGTCGAGAAGCGCGAGATCCCCGGCTACTACCTGAAGATCACCGACTACGCGCAAGAGCTGCTAGACCACGTGCAGACCGGCTTGCCGGGATGGCCCGAGCGCGTCAAGCTGATGCAGGAAAACTGGATCGGCAAGTCCAGCGGTGTGCGCTTTGCATTCACGCACAACATCACCCGCACGGATGGCACGCTCATTGGCGATGGACGCATGTATGTGTTCACGACCCGCGCCGACACCATCATGGGCGTCACTTTCTGCGCGGTGGCCCCTGAGCATCCGCTGGCAGCGCATGCCGCCGCGTCCAACCCCGCGTTGGCAACGTTCATCGAAGAGTGCAAGGCCGGTGGCACCACCGAAGCCGAATTGGCCGTCAAGGAAAAGCTGGGCATGCCCACCGGCTTGCAGGTTACCCACCCGCTGACCGGCGACGCCATCGATGTGTGGGTCGGCAACTACGTGCTGATGGGCTATGGCGACGGCGCCGTCATGGGCGTGCCCGCGCACGATGAGCGCGACTTCGCGTTCGCCAAGAAATACGGCTTGCGCATCGACGACGTTGTGCACATCGACGGCCTCAGCTACGACCACGACCACTGGCAAGAGTGGTATGGCGACAAGCAGCGCGGCGTCACCGTCAATTCCGACGTCTTCAGCGGCCTAAACTACACCGACGCTGTCAACGCCGTGGCCAGCGCGCTGCAGCACAAGGGCCTGGGCGAAAAGAAAACCACCTGGCGCCTGCGCGACTGGGGCGTCAGCCGCCAGCGCTACTGGGGCACGCCCATTCCCATCATCCATTGCAGCGAGCACGGCGCCGTGCCGGTGCCTGAGAAAGACCTGCCAGTTGTGTTGCCGCAAGACTGCGTGCCCGATGGCTCGGGCAACCCGCTGCACAAGCACGAAGGTTTCCACGCTGGTGTGGTCTGCCCGGTGTGCGGCAAGGCCGCGCGCCGCGAGACCGACACCATGGATACCTTTGTCGACAGCTCGTGGTACTACATGCGCTACTGCGACCCGCAGAACATCGAGTCGATGGTGAGCGGCGGGGCAGCCTATTGGATGCGTGACCAGCAGCTTGCCAAAGGCGGCAGCGGTATGGACCAGTACATAGGCGGCATCGAACACGCCATCCTGCACTTGCTGTATGCGCGCTTCTGGACCAAGGTCATGCGCGACCTGGGCCTAGTCACCGTGGACGAACCGTTTACCAAGCTGCTGTGCCAAGGCATGGTGCTGAACCACATCTATTCGCGTAAAGGCGACAAGGGCGGCAAGGAATACTTCTGGCCGCAAGACGTGGAACATGTATTCGACGACGCAGGCAAGATCGTCGGCGCCAAACTGACCAAGGCGGTGGGCAATCTGCCGGTGGGCACGGCCATTGACTACGAAGGCGTGGGCACCATGTCCAAGTCCAAGAACAACGGTGTGGACCCGCAGGAGCTGATCGGGAAATACGGCGCTGACACCGCCCGCATCTACACCATGTTCACCGCGCCGCCCGAAGCCACGCTGGAGTGGAACGATGCCGCAGTGGAGGGCAGTTACCGCTTCCTGCGCCGCGTGTGGAACTTTGGCTTCAAATTGTCTGCTATTAATTTGGTAGCTGGTCACGCTCACCTGGCGAGGGCTAGCGGCCTAAAAGGCTTAAGCTTTGGCAAAGAGGCCAAGGTTTTGCGGCGCGAGATGCACACTGTGCTCAAGCAGGTGGACTACGACTACCAGCGCATGCAGTACAACACCGTCGTCTCCGGTGCGATGAAGATGATCAACGCATTGGAAGACTTCAAGGCTTCGGAATCTGAGGGCGATTTGGTGGCTGTGCTGGAAGGCTTTTCACTATTGCTGCGCGTGCTGTACCCGGCCACACCCCACATCGCCCACGCGCTGTGGAGCGAGCTGGGTTACGCCAAGGGCAACGGTGACTTGCTGGATGCGCCCTGGCCGCAAGTGGACCCCGCCGCACTAGAGCAGGATGAGATTGAACTGATGTTGCAGGTCAACGGCAAGCTGCGTGGCTCGGTCATGGTGCCATCGGGCGCTTCCAAGGAAGAGATCGAAGCGCTGACGCTGGCCAACGAGACGTTTGTGAACTTCGCCGCCGGCGCGCCCATCAAGCGCGTCATCATCGTGCCGGGGCGCCTGGTCAATGTCGTCCTCTAGGCCGCAAACCATGCTGAGCCGCCGCACCGCCATCGCTGCCGCCCTGGGCTTGGGAATGGTGGCGCTGGCGGGTTGCGGCTTCAAGCTGCGCAGCAGCCAGACCTTTGCCTTCCAGACCCTGGCTGTAACGCCCGAGCGCAATGGCCTCGTGGCGGCGGACCTGATCCGTTACTTCGGCAAGGCCATCGTGCCCATAGTCCCGGTTCGCGGATCTGAGCCGCCGCAGGTTATCGTCGACATCCTGCAGGAAGCGCGCGACAAGGACCGGGTCGGGGTCAACGCCTCCGGCCAGGTGCGCGAGTTCCGGCTCCGGCAGCGCTTGCTGTTCCGCGTGCGCCTGCCGGATGGACGCGAGCTCATTGCGCCGACCGAGATATCGCAGCAGCGCGATATCAGCTTCAACGAATCGGCCGTGTTGGCCAAAGAGGCCGAAGAGGTACTGTTGTTCCGCGACATGCAAAACGACGTCCTGCAGCAATTGCTGCGGCGCCTGGCGGCAGTCAAGTCGTTGGACGCACCCTGAGCGCGCCCGCTCCCCTCTGCAAGACCGGGCGGCACTACGTTGCCCACAGAAAGGCTTTCCAATGGACCTTCGGCTGGCCCTGTATGCACTCGCGGCCCAACACCAACTCGACGCAGCCCGCTCCCGCAAGCTGGATCAGATAGCCGGGCTCCACCGGGAGCCAGCACAACTGGCGTACTGGCTGCCGCGGGGCGTGGCCGTGCTGGCCGCGGCCTTGGGCGGCTTTGGCGTCATGCTGTGGATAGCCGCCAACTGGGAGACGCTGGGTCGCTTCGGGCGCTTTGCGTTGTTGCAAGTGTTGTTTCTGTTGATGTGTGTTGGCGCCCGGGCGAAGCCGGGGGCACGCGCACCGCTTGGCCTGCTGGCACTGCTCACCATCGGCGGCCTTTTCGCCTATTTTGGCCAGACCTACCAGACCGGTGCCGACCCGTGGCAGCTGTTCGCCGTGTGGGCGGTGCTGGCCTTGCCGCTGTGTTTGAGCGTACGCAGCGATGTGCTGTGGACACCATGGGCGCTGATCGTCTCCACGGGCATCTCGCTATGGGTCTATGCCCACACCTCCCACCGCTGGCGCGTGGAGCCCCAAGACCTGCGCATTTACGCGATGGCCTGGACGGCCGCACTGGCACTGGCGCTCGCGCTGAGCCCGGTCCTGCGGCGCTGGAGCGGCAGTGGCACCTGGGCCATGCGCACGGCGGTTACGCTGGCGACCCTCATGATCACCACGACATCTTTGGGTGCCTTGTTTGACCGCGAAATGTCGTTGCTGTATAGCCTGGGTCTGTGCCTGCTGGCCGGGGCCGGATTGGTAATGGCTAGCCGACAGTTGTTTGAGATTTTTGGCCTGAGTGCCGTATGCCTGGGGCTCAACGTGCTGCTGATCTTCGGTTTGGGTAAAGCGCTGTTCCATGACTCGCATGGTGGCAACTGGATAGGCGCCATGCTGCTGCTGGGTCTGGCGGCTGCGGGCCTGCTGGCGGCCACGGTGAGCGTGCTGCTACGGCTGTCGCGCCGCCACGGTGTGCAGGGGAGCACGGTATGAGCGCCGACCGTCTGGACCGCACGCTGCAGGAAGCGATTGCCGCCGGTGTATTGCCCGCAGCTGCCTGCCGGCCGGAGCAGGACAACCGGCCATGGCCGGTCGTGTTGCTCACCGCTCTCGGTGCCTGGCTGGCCGCCGTGCCGCTGCTGATTGTTGTCGGCATGCTGGTCGGTGATGCGGCACTGCGGGGTGTGGGCACCTACCTGGTTGGCGGTGTGGTGCTGGTAGCCGCGGTGGCCATGTTGCGCGCGCGCACGCTGCCGCTGTTTGTGGAGCAGTTGGCCGTGCCGGCATTGATGGTGGGCGGCAGCCTGTTGGGCTATGCGCTGTTCCGCGACCTGCCGGATCGGGCCGCCGCGGCCATGGCTGCAGCGCTGGTGGCCGCGGTGGTGTGGGCTGTGCCCAAGCCGTGGCTGCGGGTGCTGTTGGGGGCCGGTGCTGCTGGCTTGGTCGGGCTCGCCGTCGCACCCATACGCTGGAATCTGTGTGGTCCATCCGAGTGGCCCAGCGTGTGGTTCGCGCTGCATGTATTGGTGGCGGTGGCGCTGGCCGGCGCGTGGATGCAGCGTGCGCTGCTCAACGACGGTCAAAGTGCGCGCATCGCGGCCGCGTGGGAATCGCTGTCGGTGGGCTGGTTGTTGGTCGCGCTGGCGGGCCTGGCGTTTTGGGCCGGCATGACGTTCTTGCTGGGCGCCAGCCTGGGTGGCAGTGGCTCATGGGCAGGCGAGATCGCGCGTGAGCTAGGCCCTAAGCAGGCCGCCGCACTGGAGGGCATGCAGACATTGCGCCTGGCCTCTGTGGCACTGGTTTTAGCAGCGGCTGCCTGGCTGGCCCATGTGTGGCCCCGCGTGCGTAACACCTGGTGCGCGGTCGTGGTGGCCGTGCTGGCATGCTTGGCGGCCTTTATGCCGTCGTTGGGCGCCGTGCTGCTGGTGCTGGCCTACTGCGCATCAGCCGGGCGCTGGCGCGTGGCCAGTGCGGCGGGCCTGGCGGCTGCGTGGATCATCGGCGCCTTCTACTACCAGCTCGCTTGGCCGCTGGCAGACAAGGCGCTGCTGCTGGCCGGTGCCGGTGCCGTGTTGGGCGCGCTGGCGTGGTGGGCGGCGCACAGCACCCAGGCTTTCCATGTACCCCAAGCTGCGGGCGCAGCAGGTGGGGCAGCGTTCAGCAAGCCGCAGATGGGCCTGGCCCTTGGAACGCTGTTGATGCTGCTGGTTGTCAATGGCGCCATCTGGCAAAAAGAATCGCTGATTGCGCACGGCCAGCCGCTGTTTGTACCGCTGGCGCCGGTGGACCCGCGCTCGCTGATGCAGGGCGACTACATGGCCTTGCGCTTCGCCTTCTCGGACGATGTGCGTGCGCTGGACAGCCCTCTGGCTGCAGGGCAGCGGCCCCACGTGGTGGCGCAGCGCGATGCGCGCGGCATTGCAACCGTGGTGCGTGCCGATGGGGGCACGCCGCTAGCAGACGGTGAGCTGCGCATAGAACTCACGCCCAAGAACGGCGGATGGGTGCTGGTCACCGATGCCTGGTTCTTTAAAGAGGGAGAGGCCGACCGCTGGGCCCGGGCGAAATACGGCGAGTTCCGGGTTGGCCCGGATGGCCGGGCCTTGCTGGTTGGCCTGCGCGGCGCGGATCTGGCTGCGCTGTAGTTGGAAGCCGAGTTGGCTGCAGCTACGCGATCAGAACGACTCCCACGCCCCATCATCGACCGCCTTTTGAGGCGCGGCCGTGGATGGGGATGTTTGGTGTCCCAGCTTGGGCTTCTGGGGCTTGCTACGTACCGGTGCGATCGCCGCTGGTGTGCGTACCAAGGCTTTCACTGGACGAGCGACGGCGCGCGGTGCACCATCGTGGGTGAGCTTAAATAACGCCACAGACTGAACCAGGCCGGCTGCCTGGTTATTGAGGCTACTGGCGGCGGCAGCCATTTCTTCCACGAGCGCCGCGTTTTGCTGGGTTGCCTGGTCCATTTGGGTCACGGCCTCGCCTACTTGAGAGACGCCTGCACTTTGTTCGTGGCTTGCGGCGCTGATCTCGCCCATGATGTCTGTCACTCGCCGGATCGACGTCACCACCTCTTCCATGGTGGAGCCAGCTTGGTCTACCAAAGTGGTACCCAGTTCCACGCGTTCCACACTGGCGTTGATCAAGGATTTGATTTCCTTGGCAGCCGCTGCGCTGCGCCCTGCCAGCGAACGCACTTCAGAGGCCACCACCGCAAACCCGCGCCCCTGCTCACCCGCTCGGGCCGCTTCCACCGCAGCATTGAGCGCCAGGATATTGGTTTGAAACGCAATACCGTCAATGACACTGATGATGTCAGCGATTTTCTTGCTGGATTCGCTGATGCCTTTCATCGTGTCGACCACTTGCGCGACCACCTGGCCGCCTTGCTTGGCCACGCTCGATGCGTTCTGCGCCAGCTGGTTGGCCTGCTTGGCGTTGTCGGCATTCTGTCGCACGGTGGAACTGAGCTCTTCCATCGACGCAGCCGTTTCCTCAAGCGCGCTGGCCTGCGATTCGGTACGCCCACTGAGATCCTGGTTACCCTGTGCAATCTCGGCGCTGGCGGTGGCCACCGCTTCGGAACCTTGGCGGACCCCGGAGACCACCTGGGTCAGGTTGTCATTCATGCTGCGCAGGCTCTCCAGGAGCACTCCCACCTCATCGGTTGACGTCACATCAATACGGGATGTGAGGTCACCCGCTGCGACGGCCTGAGCGATAGTCACCGCCTGAGCCACTGGGCCGGTGATGGAGTTGCTGACCCAGATGCCTAATACTGCGGCCGCCAGCACGGCCACCAGCGCGCCGCCCACTTGCACCATCGTCAATGTGGAGCGCGCCTTGTCTGCAGCTGTCGAGCGCTCGGCCAGCAACTTGGTTTCGACACCCACAAATTCGGACTGCAGACCGCGGAACGAATCCATGGCAGCCTTGTCCTTGCTCTTCTGAAACTCTGCAACAAAATCCTGCATGGGCATGGAGCCGGCAACCACTGCGCGGCGCCCCTGTTGCATCGCATTGACCACGGCGACAAATTCATTATGGCGCGCACGCATGTCGTCCAGGCGCTTTTGCTGGACCGGGTTGTCCGATGTCAACTCTTTGGCCTCTTTCCAGGACTCATCGAACCCTTTCAAGCCGTTGGTCCAGGGTTCCAGGAATTTGTCTTCACCGGCGACGAAGAAGCCGCGTGCACCGGTTTCCATATTGACCATGCTCAGCAGCATCATGTCCGCTGCACTCTTGACTTTGTAGGTGTGCGTGTTCCAGTCTTCTGCCTGTTTCAGCTGCGACTGGCTGCTCATGACGAACGCAGTCACCAGCAGAAATATTCCAATCACCCCTGCGAAAGCTAGAAACATCCGCTTTGCCAATTTCAAATTGTTGAAGTAGTGCATTGAATCCTCGTTAAACCCGATAGTGAGTGCCGAACGACAAAATGGTCTTGCCCGGGCAGCCGCTGTAGCGGCGATCGCCGTGCAAAGGGTTTTTGGTGCCTTAAACCCTGTGGACTATCGTATCCAAACTATCGCGACTGTTGGCAAGCCGATTTCACAATACTGGACCAGGATATGGGGACACTTCCGGCCCTTCCCCGTGCAGGAAGTCAGCCACGTACGATGCGCCTGACCGGGCGGTCCACGCCACTGTCGGTGCCTGGCTTGTCGGTATACAGATAAGCCGAAATCGCGTCGGTCAGTTTCTCTGCCTGTGCAACCTGGTTGTCACCGCTGACCATCAGGCTGGTGACCAGGGCTTCAATGACCAGTAACGCCGCGGTATAACTGCTCGACAGCACCGGGTGCGTGGCGGGTGCCACCAGTACGTCGTGCGACCAGTTGACCAGCGGTGAGGCCATGGAGTCGGTCAGCGCAATCACATGGGCGCAACGGTCGCGCGCGTAGCGGGTCAGCATCACGGCATCGCTCGCGTAGCGCGGGAAGGAGATGGAGATCAGCAAATCCTTGGGGCCGATATTCATCAGCCGCCCGGCGGCCACTTCGGTGCCGCCGAACTCGACGACGTTGATGGCCTGGTGGCAAAAGGGTTGCAGGTCCAGCGCGAGCATGGCGGACAGGTGGGCGCTGATGCCAAAGCCCAGCGTGTAGACCGTCTCGGCGGCCAGAATCTTGTGTGCAGTGGCGATCAGCATCGCCGGGTTCAGGCCGGCAGCGGCGGACTGGAAATTGCTGACACTGGCGTCCAGGCTTTCGGCAATGATGGGGTTGCCGCTGCTGCCGGCCTCTTCCCTGCGTTGCAGAACATTGCGAAGCTTGTCGACCGGCTGAAACACCGGTTGCAACGCCGTCTGCAGTGCGTCTGCCATGCCACTGCGCAGCGCACCAAAGCCGCTGAAGCCCAGCGCACGCGCAAATCGGCTCAGTGTCGCAGTGGACGTTTGCGTATTGGCAGCCAGCTCTTCAATGCCCCAGGCCGTGGCACGCACCGGGTTGCGCAGCAGGAAATCGGCAATGGCCACGTTGGTGCCCTTGCCTTCGGCCAGCACGGCACGCAGCTTGAAGCCCAACGCCGACTGCGCAAACGCTGTGTCCACTGGGGGGCTGGAGAACGTGGGTGGTGCAGAAACGTCGGGGGTGGGTGTCTTCTTGGGCATGGTGTCGGGGATTATCAGTGCTGGCACTGCGGCGTCATTGCGGCGCTGCCTGTGAGGCCTGTGCGGCCTGGGTTTGGATGGGGGCTTGGCATACGCCATTACAGGGTGCGAACTGCACACGCAGCCCGCTGTAGGCTACCGGAGCCGTCGCCGCGCCCTCTGGCAGTGGCATACCGCGGAACACGGTGAGCGCATCCCGCGACAGCGTGGCGCTGTAGAAGGGTGCGTCCTGCTTGAAGCGCGTGGTGGCGCTGTTTTGCGTGGTGCCATAGCCCACTGCCGCGCCGGCCCTGCCCATGGCCGTGGCGAGGTTCAGGAAGTTGGACGCGCCAGAATCCAGCAGGCGGTCTTGTGTGACAACGCCCGGCACTGGCGGCACCGGCAGCGGTGGCCGGTCTGTCGACAGCGTGACTTGCAACTCACCGTTCGCATCGATGCGGGCCGTGTCGCCAGGCAGCAGGTAGTGGGCCCGCACGCCGTCTATGCGCGCGCCTTGTTGTGGGTCCGCCTCTGCATGGGCTTTGCGTACATCGGCAATGAAGACGCCGCCTGCGCCCAGCACCGAGAAATGGGTGCTGCCCGCAGCGTCGGGCTGGGCCACCAGCAGCGCGGTGTTTTCATCGACGCCAAAGCCGTAGTCCATCGCGCTGTCCACCGTGGCGCGCACCAGCCGCCCCTCGCGCGCACGCCGTGAGAAGTGCGAATCCAGCACACCAAAGCGGAACACACCCAGACCGCCCAGCGGGTAAAGCACCGGCGGGAAGTTGGTGTTCAGTTCCGTCTGGCCCAGTTCGGCCGTGTCACCGCTGGCGCCGCGCCCTTTGGCAAAGCCGCTCTTCAGTGCGTCGTACGAACTGCCGCCGCCGACCATGGGCACTGGCTTGCCATTCCAGGCCCCGCCGCCCTGGATGTGGTCGCCCGCGCTGGTGCCGGCCACGACCAACTGGCCTTGCGCGTGGCGCCGCTGCAGTATGGCAAGTTGCACGCTAGGCACCGTGTAGTCGCCGGCCGCATCCTTGCTGACCAGGCTCTCCAAATGGCGGGCCTGGTTGCCGCCCGAAAAGTAGATGCCGTTGAGCCGGTTCAGTACGGCGTTCAGGGCCTGGCCCTTGTTGGCACACAGCGCGCGCTGCTGCTCGGCCAGATCGGGGAACAGCAGGTCTGCGTGGTAGACCACGCGCTCGGGCCGCGTGTTGGTGTAGCTGTCGTAGTAGTAGCGCAGGTTGGCGCAGTCATCGGCATCCAGCGCCTGGCGTAGGCCACCTTCCAGCGGCAGGTACACGACATCAGCCCCTGCCGAATGCAGCATGAACACATTGATGTCACGGTCCGCAAAGGGGTGGGGCCCGGCAGACGCGGTGACCACACCGACCAGTGGCTTGCGCCCCTGGTTGGCCGCACGTGCAGCGGCCACAAACGCGTTCGTGATTGCCACGGTGGATGCATTCGCGGTAAAGGGCGTCGAGCGGGCTTGCCACTTGCGCCGGTAGTTGCGCAACGGGTCTACCAAGGCCGTGCGCAGCATCGCGGACTCGGCCAGCGTCAGGCGCTGGGCGCTGCCAGCAGACGGCTGGGGCAGCAGCTCTTCCAATGCGTTCCAGGCCAGGCCCAGGCGCGGTCCGCCGGCGTGCAGGGCATCGGCCAGCTGGACCAACAGCAACGATTTACGCCCCGCATCGAACAGCCTGTCAGGCACCTTGCGCAGGGCATCCAGGTGGGCCTCTGTCAGGCTGTACGTGAAGCTGGGCAGCACATAGTCGGCGTCGAAGCTGATGTCGTCCTTGGTCAAGCCTTTGAATGCAGGGTCTTGCGCCAGGATGGTGTCCCAGTCAGCCGTGCAGCCGCGGCCCTGGGCGCTGCCGGTGTAGCTGGAGCATCTCTGCTCCGCGCCACCGATGACCACGTTGGCAATGGCCGGCGCTGCGGTCCCGCCGGTGGCCTGGCAAGCTCCTGCCGCCAGCAACCCTGCCAAAAACAGTGCGCGGAATCTGCTGTGCTGAAGTGGGCGATGGAGCGGGATCGTGGGCATGCGTGGGTCCAGTTTTTTGGGGTAAGGAAGCGTTCGGAAATTTTCAACGATTGAAAGGTTGAAAACTAAATCGGCGTCATCACAGCGGTTAATTCATTATTGGCGAAGGGGTTGGCGGGTGCGCTCAGGGTTTGTCCCTATATTTTCATGAATGTAATTTATGAAAATAACTGTACATTACAGTTTCCTAGTTCGGAACGGTTTTCTTTCCCTCGCTTTTCGTATGCCCCTTTCAGGAGTCTTCATGTCCCGCACATTGCCCCTCGCGATAGCAGCCGTAGCCGTCTTTGGCCTCGCCACCAGCGTACATGCCCAGGCCCCTGGCTGGGCCAAAATCCGCATCGGTGTAGAGGCCAACTATCCACCATTTTCACAAATGGGGACAGACGGCAAGTTCTCCGGTTTCGACATAGATATTGCCAACGCGGTCTGCGCCGCGATGAAGGCCGAGTGCACGCTGGTGTCGCAGGAGTGGGACGGCATGATGCCCGCCCTGAATGCGCGCAAGTTCGACATGATCGTCGCGTCGATGACGATCTCGGACGAGCGGCTCAAGGTCGCCGATTTCAGTGATTCGTACTACGACATACCGTCCACCTTCATCGCCAAGACCGGCGTGTACAAGGACGTGAGCCCTGCCACCCTGAAGGGCAAGACCATCATCGTGACGCGCAACACCCCGCGCGCCAAGTACATCGCTGAAAACTACAAGGACAGCCAGGTGCTGCAGGTGGCCAAAGAGGCCGACGTGACGATGGAGTTGTCCGCCGGCCGCGGTGACGTGGGCTTTGGCTCGTCGCTGGCGGCCACCACGGCATTCCTGAAGTCTCCCGAAGGCAAGAATTTCAGCAAGGTCGGCCCGCCCATCAACCCCAGCGGCAACAAGGGCGGCGGCACGGGCATCGCGATGCGCAAGGGCGAAGAGTCGCTGCGCAGCAAGGTCAACCTGGCTTTGAAGACGATCACTGCCAACGGTGTCTACAAAGCCATCAACGACAAGTATTTCGACGTCAACATCCGCGGCGAATAACGCGTCGCCTCGGCCCCTACCGATCCTCCCGCCCTTACCGCTATCACCCCGCCCCAACCACTCTTCCTCCTATTCCAAGGCATCCACGATGAACCACTCCACCTACACCCGCGGCCGCGCTCGCAGCCCGTTTGCGCTGCGCCCATCTGCCCAGGCCACCGCCGTCTTGCTGGCACTGTGCGCCAGCCAAGCCGCGTGGGCCCAGACCACGCCGGCTGCCGAAAAGCTGAACCGCGTAGAAGTCACTGGCAGCTCCATCAAGCGCGTGGATGCAGAGACCGCATTGCCGGTGCAGGTCATCAAGCGGGAAGACATCGACAAGAGCGGCGCATCCACCGCCGCTGAAATTCTCAAGAGCATCAGCGCCAATACCGCGGCGCTGACCGACGGCGCCAGCATCACCGATGGCACTTCGGGCCAACGCGGCTTTAATGGTGCCAACCTGCGCGGCCTGGGCGTGTCGTCTACGTTGGTGCTGCTCAATGGCCGGCGCCTGGCCAACTTTGCGACCCCCGGTGACAACGCCGGCGTGGACTTGAACAACATCCCAGCGGGCGCCATCCAGCGCGTGGAAGTGCTGAAGGACGGCGCGTCCGCCATCTACGGCACGGATGCCATTGGTGGCGTCATCAACTTCATCACCCGCAAGGACTACACCGGCTTTGACCTGGCCGCCTCGGCGGCCAATACGCAAGAGGGCGGCGCTGGCAAGAAGACGCTGAGCCTCAGCGGTGGCTATGGCGACTTGGGCACCGACGGCTTCAACCTGATGGGTGTGCTGGACCTGCAAAAGCTCGACGCCTTGCGCTCCAGCCAGCGCCAGTTCATCCAGGACCGTCCGTTGGCCACACTGTTGCCCGCGCTGATGTCCAGCAAGCCGTACCCAGCCAACATGCGCATTCGCTCTGCCGACCAATGGAGTGCGATGCAGAAAGCCGGCCTGTTGCCGGCCGATGCACCCTACGTGCGCAGCACGCTGGTAGACCCGGCTGCGCCCACCTGCAATCCACCGGCCAGCGTCTATGCGGTCAACAGCTACGGGGGCAAGTTCGGTTGTAGCTATGACTACATGCGCGACACTGAGATTTACCCCGAGTCCACCAAGAACAGCTTCCTGGGCCGTGCGACGTTTCAGATCAACCCCGACCACCAGGTGTTTGCCGAGCTGATGCAAAGCAACGCCAACAGTACCTACCGCCTGAGCCCTAATCCGGTGAACATCTCCGCCTTCCCGGTGGCGAACTTGCCTGCCGCCTACCGCACGGCGCTGACCGGCCCCGGTCTGCCAGCGACCGTTAACCGTATCCAGTTGCGCACGACAGAAGCTGGTAACCGAACCAATGAGGTCACCAGTAATGGCCAACGCCTGGTCGTGGGCGCCAACGGTGTCCTCGGTGGATGGGACTATGACGTGGCCGTATCGCGCGCTGAAAACCGTGCGGTCGACAAATATGTAGACGGCTACGTGCTGTTTGACCAATACCAAGCTGGTATTCTGAATGGCACGATCAATGCGTTCGGCCCCTCCAGCCAAGCCGGCCTGGATCTGCAGCGCAGCATCAAGGTTAATGACGAGGCGCGCAGCTCCAAAGGCGTGACCACCAGTGTGGACGGCAAGATCTCCAAGGCGTTGATGGCTTTGGGCGGTGGTGACTTGGCGCTTGCCATCGGCGGCGAGCTGCGCAATGAAAATGCTATCTTTACGCCATCGGCACTGCTACTGTCTAACAACATCGGCGGTGACCGCGACACGGGTCAACTGGCGGGTTCCAGCACCGCTTTGAAAGCGACCGACGACAGCCGCCAGATCGGCTCGGTGTTTGCCGAGGTCAGCGCCCCGGTGAGCAAACAGGTCGAGCTGCAGATGGCCCTGCGCTACGACAACTACAACGACGCCGGCAGCAGCACCAATCCCAAGTTTGGCATCCGCTGGCAGCCCCAGCAGGACTTGCTGGTGCGCGCATCGGCAGGCACCGGTTTCCGTGCACCGTCGTTGAACGACCTCAAGGGCCCCACCACCTATGGATCGGCCTCCAGCTTCCTGACCGATCCGGATTGCGTCAAGAGTGGCGGCAGCATAGACAACTGTACAGACCAGTGGCCGGTGGAGCGCCGCTCCAACCCGAACTTGAAGCCTGAAAAGTCGCGCCAGTTCTCGCTGGGCTTCGTATTGGAAGCCAGCAAGAACTTCAACTTCAGCGTCGATTACTGGAACATCCGCAAGACCGATGTCATCAGTACCCTGGGTGAGCAAATCATCATCGGCAACACCGCAGCCTATAACGGCAATTTCATTCAGCGCGATGCCGACGGCACCATCATCAACATCATCCTGAAGAAGGAAAACCAGGGTGCGCTGGACACGGCCGGCCTGGACTTCGGTGCCGACTACCGCAGTGCCGCGACCGACATGGGGCGCTTCAGCGTCGGCATGAGTGGCACGCTCGTGCTGAACTACGACCGCCAGTTTGGCCCCAAGGAGCCCACCCGCAGCAACCTGGGGGTGTTCCTGAACGACCAGGTGATCCAGAAGTGGCGCCACCGCCTGAGCTTTGGCTGGGACATGGGTCCGTATAGCCTGACGCTGGCCAACCAGTATTCTTCTGGGTACTCCGACCAGAACACCACCTACGACCCAACGACCAACAAGTTGTTGGCATCACGGGATGTGGATGCCTATTCTCTGTGGGACCTGACCGGTAGCTACGCCATCACTAAGGCGCTAAAAGTGCGCGCCGGTGTGTTGAACCTGTTGAACACCGCGCCACCGTTTTCCAACCAGGCCTACTACTTCCTGGCGGGCTACGACCCAACGTACACCGACCCACGTGGCCGCAGCGCATTTATCAGCGTGAACTACAGCTTCAAGTAGCCCGGGGACCTTGTCGCGGCCGATAGGCATATGCCAAATCGGCCGCCAGCCCTCGTGGAATGAGCGTAACCAGCTACTGATTTCATAGCAATAGGAAGCCACTGTGTTGTACGGATACCTGCCAGCCATTCTGGAGGGGCTGGGCCTGACGCTGCGCGTCTCGGCCCTGTCACTCGCCATCGCCTGCGTCTTCGGACTGGTAGGCGCCAGCGCCAAGCTGTCGGGTTCGTGGGCGGCACGCTGGAGCGCCGAGGTCTACACCACGCTGATCCGTGGCATGCCCGAACTGGTGCTGATGCTGTTGATCTTCTACGGTGGCCAGATCGGTATCAACCGGCTGGCCGAGTCGCAGGGATGGGACTACATCGACGTCCCTCCCTTTCTTGCCGGCGTGCTGACCATTGGTTTCATCTTCGGGGCCTACCTGACCGAGACCTTCCGTGGCGCCATCTTGGCCGTACCGCGCGGCCAGGCGGAAGCCGGGCTCGCGTTTGCGATGTCGCGCACCACGGTGTGGCGGCGCATCGTGCTGCCGCAGATGGTGCGCCACGCCATACCCGGCTTTGCCAACAACTGGCTGATCATGATCAAGGCTTCGGCTCTGGTCTCCATCATCGGGCTGGACGACATGGTGCACCGCGCCGGTCTGGCCGCCGCCACGACGCGCGCGCCGTTCACGTTTTATGTGGCCATCGCGCTGATCTACCTGACGCTGACCAGCGTCTCCATCTTTGCGCTGTCTCGCGTGGAAGCGCGCTTCAGCCTGGGGCTCAAGAAAGTGCAGTTCTAACGTGCAGTGGCAAACCATCATCGACAGCCTGCCGCTCTACGGGGAAGGCATACGTACCACGCTGGTCTTGCTGACTATCAGCCTGATGAGCTCGTTCACGCTGGCCGTGCCGCTGGCTGTAGCACGGGTCTCCCCCAGCACGTGGTTGTCCAAGACCGTATGGTTCTACACCTACGTGCTGCGCGGCACACCGCTCTTGGTACAGCTGTTCATCCTGTACCACGGGCTGGCGCAGTTTGAGGCGGTGCGTGAGAGTGCGGCCTGGGTGCTGTTGCGCAACCCCTGGTTTTGCGCCTGGTTGGCCTTCACGCTGAACTCCACCGCCTACACCACCGAGATCTTTGCCGGCGCGCTGAAAGCTACGAACAACGGCGAGATCGAAGCCGCCCGCAGCTATGGCCTGAGCGGCTTCACGCTGTACCGGCGTATCCTGCTGCCCAGTGCGCTGCGCCGGGCGCTACCGCAGTACAGCAACGAGGTGGTGGGCCTGATGCACGCCACCGCCATCGCCAGCACGGTCACGCTGGTCGACATCACCCGCGTGGCGCGCGATGTGTATGCCAACACGCTCTTGGTCAGCGAATCTTTTGGCGTGGCGGCGACCCTCTACTTTGGCCTCACCTTTAGCCTGGTCGGCATCTTCAAGCTGCTGGAGCGGCGCTTTCTGCGCCATCTACGGCCCCAGCAGGCGCTGGCCACCACCGCATCACAACCTCTGACTGTTCACACAGCAACCCCATGCATACCCAAACCCTAGAGCTCCTCAGTGGCTCCCCCGGCATTCGCCAGACCCTGCAGGTGCTGCACTTTGGAACCACCGGCGACACATCTGGCTCTCTGCCCAAGGTTTACATCCAAAGCGCGCTGCACGCCGACGAGGTGCCGGCCATCTTGGTGGCCCACCAGTTGGTACACCTGCTGACGCAAGCTGAAGCACAGGGCCGTATCGCCGGCGAAATCGTGCTGGTGCCGTTTGCCAATCCCATAGGCCTGGGCCAGTACTTGTTTGGCCAGCACCATGGCCGTTTTGATGTGCGCGATGGCGGTAACTTCAACCGGGGTTATGCCGAGCTGACCGCCAAGGTGGCGGACGGCGTGCGGCCGCTGCTGTCGCAGGACTTGGCGCACAACACGCGCACCATCCGCGCTGCGCTGGTGCAGGCCGTTGGCGAATTGGGAGTTACCACGCCAACGCAGGATTTGAAGAAGCAGCTGCTGGCGCTGGCCATCGATGCCGACGTGGTGCTGGACCTGCACTGCGACACCGACGCCGTGATGCACCTGTATGCGCTGACACCGCAGGCTGCCGTCGCCGAGCAGCTGGGCGCGGCGCTGGGTGCGCGCGCCGTGCTGCTGGCCACCGAGTCTGGCGACTCGCCGTTTGACGAGGCCTGCTCGCGCCCGTGGTTGGAACTGCAAAAGCTGCTACCCGAATTCCCGATTGACCTGGCCTGTTTTGGGGCCACCGTGGAGCTGCGTGGCGAGACGGATACCAGCCACGTGCTGGCCGAGCAGGACGCCCAGGGGGTGATGGCCTTTCTGGCGCAACGCGGCGTGCTGACCGGCGTGTCGCAGTCGGTGCGCGGCCCGCAGTGTGCCCCCACGCCACTGTCGGGTTCCGAGCCTATCACCGCGCCGCACGCGGGCGTGGTCGTGTTCCACCGCAACCCCGGTGAGCGTGTCGTGGCCGGCGACGTGATTGCCGACGTGGTGGATGCACTGACCGGCAATGTGACCCAGTTGCGCTGCAAGTCTGACGGCCTGCTGTATGCCCGCTGCGGTTCGCGCTGGGCAGTGCCAGGCAAACGCCTGGCCAAGATTGCTGGCACCTCGCTGGCACGCACCGGCAAGCTGCTGAGCCCCTGAACGCAGACTACTGAAAGATTTCCCATGGCCGACCACACCATCCTGCAGGGACTGGACATTTGCAAACGCTTTGGCAGCAACGAAGTGCTCAAGGGCGTCAGCGTCACCGCCAACAAGGGCGACGTTATTTCCATGATTGGCTCCAGCGGCTCGGGCAAAAGCACGTTTCTGCGCTGCCTCAATCTGCTGGAGCAGCCCAACGCCGGGCGCATCGTGCTGGACGGTGAAGAGCTGAAGCTGGTGCCCGACAAAAAGAATGGCGCGCTGAAGGCCGACAACCAGGCCCAGCTGCAGAAGCTGCGGGCACAGGTATCCATGGTGTTCCAGCACTTCAACCTGTGGGCCCACATGACGGCGCTGGAGAACGTCATAGAGGCTCCCATCCACGCGCTGGGCCTGAGCAAGGCCGAGGCCACGGAGCGCGCCGAGGCGTACCTGCAGCGCGTGGGCGTCTACCACCGCAAGGACGCCTTCCCTGCGCATCTCTCGGGTGGCGAGCAGCAGCGTGTGGCGATTGCGCGCGCATTGGCGATGGAGCCCAAGGTCATGCTGTTTGACGAGCCGACATCGGCGCTGGATCCGGAACTGGTGGGCGAGGTACTGCGCGTCATGCGCTCGGTCGCTGAAGAGGGCCGCACCATGGTGGTGGTTACTCATGAGATGGGTTTTGCGCGCGAGGTCAGCAACCAACTGGTGTTTTTGCACAAAGGCCAGATTGAGGAGCAGGGTGATCCGGCCGAGGTCTTGTCGCGCCCCCGCAGCGAGCGCCTGCGTGCCTTTTTATCCAACAGCCTGAAGTAGGTGGCGATGACTACACGCGTATTGCAACTGATAGGCGCCGAAGTGGGCGAGGGCGCCAGCGATGGCGGCTGCAAATGGGGCGCCGCGGCGCTGCGCGAGCGGGGCATCCAGCAGGCTCTGGTGGCCACCGGCCGCATGGTCACCTGGGGCGATACCCTCACTGCCCAGCCCTTGCAGGCCAGTAGCCGGCTGGACGCCATCGAAGTGTTTTCAGAGCAGTTGGCGACTTCGGTGGAGCTGTCGCTGCGCCGCGGCCAGCAGCCTCTGGTGCTGGGCGGCGACCACTCCAGCGCGGCGGGCACCTGGAGCGGCGTGGCCCAGTTTCTGCGGCCCGCCGGTGCCTTGGGGCTGGTCTGGATCGATGCACACCTGGACGCGCACACGCCCCTCACATCGGACAGCCAGGCACCCCACGGCATGCCGCTGGCCGCGCTGCTGGGCCACGGGTCCGATGGCATGGCGGCGCTGTATGGCTGGCGCCGCAAGCTGCTGCCACACAACGTGGTCGTCATTGGTGCCCGCAGCTACGAACCGGCCGAAGCGGAGTTGCTGGCCGAACTCCAGGTGCGTGTCATGACGATGGAAGAGGTGCTGGATCGCGGCTTTGCTACCTGCTTTGAGGAGGCCCGCACACTGGTCAAACAACACACAACCGCCTGGGGCCTGACGCTGGACCTGGATGGCCTGGACCCGCTGGATGCGCCGGGCACCGGAACGCCGGTCGAGACTGGTATCCGCCTGGCCGATGCGGTGCAGGTGCTGGCCGGCTGCAGCCACGATCCGGAATTCATCGCGATGGAGCTGGCCGAGTACAACCCGCTGCGCGACTTTGGAGGCCACACGGCGCAGGCCGCCATCCAGCTCGCCTGCGCAGTGCTGGCGCCCGATCGGCAGGCCACGCTAAACTGCCCCCTCCATGCAAGTCGCCCCCAACCAACTCAGCAACCACCTGCAGCGCGGGCTCAAGAGCCTGTACACGCTGCACGGTGACGAACCCCTGCTGCAACAGGAGGCATTGGATGCTATCCGCGTGGTGGCCCGTCAGCAGGGTTTTACCGAGCGCACATCGCACACCGTAGCTGGGGCACACTTTGACTGGAGCGAGGTCCTGGCCGCCGGCGGCTCGCTGAGCCTGTTTGCGGACAAGCAAATTGTAGAAATCCGCATCCCATCGGGCAAGCCCGGCAAGGACGGCAGTGCAGCCCTGCAGCAGCTCGCAGAAATATCCCAGGGCAACGATTCCACGCTGACCATCGTCATGCTGCCCAAGCTGGACAAGATGACCAAGTCTGGCGCCTGGTTTGCCGCGCTGGAAAGTTTTGGTATCACGCTGCAGGTGGAGCCGGTCGAACGCGCCGCGCTGCCGCAGTGGATTGCGCAACGGCTGTCCGCCCAGGGCCAGCGGGTGGTGGCAGGCGAAGAAGGCCAGCGCACGCTGCAGTTTTTTGCCGACCGCGTAGAAGGCAATCTGCTGGCTGCGCACCAGGAAATACAAAAGCTGGGTTTGCTCTTCCCCGCGGACGGCGCCACTGGCGGTGTACTGACCTTTGACCAGGTTGAAAGTGCCGTCATGAATGTGGCGCGCTACGACGTGTTCAAGCTCAGCGAGGCCGTGCTCGGCGGCCAGGCCTTGCGCGTGCAGCGCATGCTGGACGGGCTGCAGGCCGAAGGCGAGGCCGAGGTGCTGGTGCATTACACGCTGAGTGAAGACATACGCGCCCTGAAGCGCGTGAAGGACGCGATGGGCCAGGGTCGGCCTCTGCCCATGGCGCTGCGCGAGCAACGCGTCTGGGGCGCGAAGGAGCGCTTGTTTGAGCGCGTGTTGCCACGGCTGAGCGATGCGGCGATCTCGCAGCTGCTACAAAGCGCGCACGTGGTGGACGGCATCGTCAAAGGCCTGAAGCAGCCCGACTGGCCTACATCCGGCTGGCAGGCCCTGCACCGATTGGCGCTTCAGCTGTGCGGCCTGTGCGCAGCGGCCCCTGGTGGCCACGCCCCATCCAGGCCGCGCGTCTAAGGCGCAGACCCTGCCGTTTACGCGGCCACCGCTACGGCCTTTAAATCCAAAGCCTGCAACACCTGCTGGGCCACCAGTGCGGACGATTGCGGGTTTTGCCCGGTGATGAACTGGCCATCGCGTATCGCAAACGGGGTCCAGTTGGCTGTACCTTCAAAGTGGGCGCCCAGAGCGCGCAGGCGTGACTCCAGCGCGAACGGCACGATGCTGGCCAGGCCGACGGCCTCTTCCTCGGCGTCGGTAAACGAGTTAATGCGCTTGCCCTTGACGACGGGTTCACCGTCCGGGCGGCGTGCCGTTACCAGACCGGCTGCGCCGTGGCAGACCGAGGCAATCAGCTTGCCGGCGGCAAACGCGGACTCCACGGCGCGGGTCACACCAGCGTCATTGGGCAGGTCCCACATCGTGCCGTGGCCACCCGGAAAGAACACGGCGTCAAACTCGCGGGCATCCATGTCTGCCGCCACGCGCGTGGTCTTGGCGCTAGCCTGCGCCACCGGGTCCGCCAAGAAGCGGTCTACCAAGGGGTCGTTTTCGCCCACGGGCTTCAGGCTGCCGGGGTCCAGGGTGATGGGTCCACCCAGCGGCGAAGCCAAAACCACCTCGGCTCCGGCGTCCATCAACTGGTAGTAGGGAACCGCCAGCTCATCAGCCCAGATCCCGGTGGGCTTGCCGCTGGCGCCCATCACGGTGTTGGAGGTGGCAATCATCAAAATGCGTTTGGGTGTGGTGCTCATGGTCTTTCCTTGCAAAAAATTCGGTTTGTTGTGAACAAGGTTGAACTGTATTGATGATCCAGAAGTAGATAAACTGCCAAACGATGCATTCACTAATTACATGATGTAAATATGAGCCGCAGTTTTGACCCCGTGCAGTTGGGCAGTATTGAGATGTTTTGCAAAGCTGCTGAACTGCAGGGCTTTACGACGGCGGCCCAAGCGCTGGGTGTTACGGCGGCGGCAGTCAGCCGGTCTGTGGGACGGCTCGAGGAGCGACTGGGTGCCAAGTTGTTTACCCGCACCACGCGCCTGATGCGCCTGACGGACGAAGGCCGCGCCTATTTTGAGCAATGCCGCCAGGCCTTGGCGCAGATCGAGAGCGCCGAGCGCGCCATCCAAGGCGGCCAAACCGAGCCGTCGGGTGTGCTGCGAATCTCCGTTCCCACCACCTACGGCCACTACCGCGTGTTGCCGTTGCTACCGCAGTTCATGGCCCAGTATCCCAAGGTGCGGGTTGAGATGGATCTGAGCAACCGCAATATCGATTTCGTGGAGGACGGTTATGACCTCGCCATACGGGGCGGCACGCCCGGCGATTCACGCCTGGTAGCGCGCCAGCTGGAAGAGGCCACGTTTGGCATCTTTGCCGCGCCAGCGTATCTGACGCGCCGCGGCACCCCGCAGACGCCGGAGCAACTGCGGGAACACGACTGCATCGAATTTGTCATGCCCAGCACCGGCCGTGGCCTGCCGTGGATCTTTCGCCGCGCGGGGCAGGACCTGGATGTCGCCATACACAGCCGGGTCAGCATGCAGGGCGATGTGCTGGGCTGCCTGTCCTACGCCATCGGTGGCGGCGGCCTGCTGCAGGCCTACCACTTTGTGGCCGAGCGCCATGTACAGAGCGGCGCGCTCGTTGAGGTCATGCAGGCCTATGGCGGACGCTCGCGGCCCTTCTGCGTTTTGTACCCGCACAACCGCCATCTGTCGGCCAAGGTGCGGGCCTTTGTGGGCTTCCTGCTGGCGCGGTCCGACTGACTGAATGGGCATTGTTTTTTACTAGCCCATGGTCCTGACCCGTTGTACATTTGGCTTTTAGGTTACCGAGGTACGTTATGGACAGCAACAAAACGTGGCAGGAATCGACCGTGGTGTACGGCACGGAAGACATTCTGACCAGCCTGTGTAATTCCGTGACCCGTGTGCTGACAGTCGCCACCACGTCCGAGATCCATTACTCCGGCATGGTGCAGCGCATCACCAAGACCTGCCTCAAGCCCGACATCGGCTGCTTCGTGCTGTTTGACGGTGGCTTCTCGGGGCTGGTAGTGCTCAATTTCTCTGCCGCCACGGCGATGGAACTGTACGAGAGCTACATGCTGAACATGGGCATGCCCAAGAGTGAGCTGGCCAGCGCCCACACATCGGACGAAGTGAGCAACATCATGGGTGAGTTGATGAACCAGATCGTTGGCGATTTCACCGGCAAGGTGCGCCGCGAGCTGCAGACCAACATCACGCAAAACCAACCCAAGATGCTGGTGCTGAACAAGCAGGTGGTGCTGAGCGTGGATACGCAGCTGGACAAGCCCGAGTCGCGCCGCGTGACCTTCTATACCGGCAAGAACAATATCTTCTACCTGGAGCTGGCCATCGACCGCACCGAGTTCATCAAGCTGCATGACTTCGAGGTGCACGAAACCGTCAACCCGGATGAGGTGCTGGCCCAAGCCAGTTCCGCAGGGACCGGTGCCGGCGCCGCCGCACCCGAGCACAACACCGACCAGGACGAGTTGCTGAAGTCGCTGGGCATGTAGCTAGAACACAAACGTAAAAGAAGGGGGTTGAAATGGAAGACAACGACAACGACCCTGCCGCTGCAGCAGGCTTGCCAAAACCGTTGCGCCCGGAGCTTGCCATCCTCGTCCAGCGGCTACTGGACCTGCGCAACGCGCTGGAAGAAACGGCGCTTGCGCTCAGTGATTACCAGTGCACCCTGGAATCGGAAGACCGCCGCGCGGCAGAGCAGCAGATGCTACGCGCCATAGAACGTGCGAAGGCCAATGACTTTAGTGTCGGCGGTGGCTCCCAGGCCTGAAGTGGCGGGCTGAATACGAATATCCGAATGGACTATTGAATGGCGAGTTCAGACGCTGTAAAACGTGGCAGCGTCTGTGTATTTCGTTAGCTGTGGAATCCGGATGCAGGCGTGCAAAACTGTCGCGCCTCCTTCTTTCGTCAACTTTTAGGGAGTTTTATGAAAATCACGCAACTCGTGGCGGCTGCGGCCATCACTTTATTGTCTGTAACTGCTGTTCATGCCGGTACAGCGGCTAGCGGCAAAATCATTTCAGGGACGACATTCGCCACCGACAATGCGTTCCAATTTACGAACGATTCGACGACTGGGGAGTTCATTACCTCGTTGACATGGGACCTGACACCCATCGGCGGCTTTTTTGACACCACCAACGTGGCCCCCGGTGTTTCCGGTTCAGGTTTGCAACAGAGCAGTTTTAGCGACAACGTGGGCGCCCTCTTTCCCACCAACGCATCCCAGGATGGGTTGTCGGCATTGACGATCATGTTTACGGCGAACTCCTTTGCGTCTGGTAAACGGTTCATATTCGGCGTAGATACCGATTTGTTCAGTTGCATCGATTGCCCTGGAATTAACGGTAATGGCTTTGTCGGGGCGAAGGTTTCGGCACACTTCTCGAACGGCGAGACCCGTTATGGAACTTACACATTGACCAATGAGACCGGATTCGGAACGAAGGTTGACATCACCTCTGTATCTGCAGTGCCAGAGCCAGAAACTTACGCAATGATGCTTGCTGGTTTAGGTTTGGTTGGCGCCATCGCCCGTCGCCGCAAGCAGAAGCAAAGCGTGTAATCTGCGCGCTGCGCAACACTGACCGTAACGGGAGCTTAGGCTCCCGTTTTTCATGGGGATTCGATTTTCTCGCTGACGGCATTTGGGCCCTGGAGGCAGGGGCGGCACAGGAGTCCGGGCAGGAACGACGAGCCAGAGCCTGGAACTCTGCCAAAATCTCTGCATGAACGCGCTCAACACCACCGAATACACCCACGCGCTGGGTTCACAGGCAAAAGTGGCCTCAGCCCTCATGGCACGTGCGCAAGCAGCTACTAAAAACATAGCGCTTCGCAAGTTGGCCGGGCTGTTGCGCGAGAACACCGCAGCACTGCAAATCGACAACGCCAAGGACATTGAACGCGCCATCGCCAACGGCCTGTCCGCCCCCATGGTGGACCGTCTCAAGCTGACGCCCCAGGTACTGGAAACCTGCGCACAGGGTTGCGAGCAACTGGCGTCCATGGCCGATGTGATTGGTGAAATCATCGGCATGAAGCAGCAGCCCAGCGGCATCCGTGTGGGGCAGATGCGGGTGCCGATTGGCGTGTTTGGCATGATTTTCGAGAGCCGGCCCAACGTCACGATTGAGGCTGCCAGCCTGTCCATCAAGAGCGGCAACGCCTGCATTCTGCGGGGTGGCTCCGAGGCGATCGAGTCCAACAAGGCGCTGGCCAAGCTGGTGCAGCAAGCGCTGGTGGAGAGCGGCTTACCCGCAGACGCTGTGCAACTGGTGCAGACCACGGACCGCGATGTCGTGGGCCAGTTGATTACGATGCCGCAGTATGTGGACGTCATCATCCCGCGCGGCGGCAAGGGCCTGATCGAGCGCATCAGCCGCGATGCCAAGGTGCCGGTCATCAAGCACCTGGATGGCAACTGCCATGTGTATGTGGACGACCCTTGCGACATCGACATGGCGCTGACAGTTTGCGATAACGCCAAGACCAACAAATACAGCCCGTGCAATGCTGCGGAGAGCATGTTGGTGGCACGTGAGATAGCGCATCCATTCCTAATTCAGATGGGAGCAATTTTTGCTGCCAAGGGCGTGGAAATGCGTTGCGATGCCGAAGCCGCAGCGATTCTTCGCGGTGACGGTCTGCCCGACGCCTGCGTCAAGGATGCCACCGAACAGGATTGGTCCGAAGAGTACCTGGCCCCTATCATCAGCATCAAGGTCGTCGATGGCCTGGACGAAGCCATCGCCCATATCAACCAGTACAGCAGCCACCACACCGACGCCATCCTGACCCGCGACCATATGCATGCACAGCGCTTCCTGCGCGAGGTGGACTCGGCCAGCGTCATGGTCAACACCAGTACCCGCTTTGCCGATGGCTTCGAGTTTGGACTGGGAGCCGAGATCGGCATCAGTACAGACAAATTCCACGCCCGTGGCCCGGTGGGCATCGAAGGTTTGACGTCGTTGAAGTATGTGGTGCTGGGCGACGGCGAAGTGCGCACCTGACCAGCGAACACTGGCAGGGGCTTGAAAACAAAAGACCCTACCCATACATCCTAGAATCTCTTCCGACAACGTCGGCGCTCCGCGCAATTCATAAAGGCCCGCATGGTTCCCCATCTTGTTACTGCCCTGAACGGCCCCATCAACGAGCTGGAGCAGCGCATTCTGGACTCCATGCCCGCCATCGAACGCTGGTTCCGGCTGGAGTGGATGGAGCACACCCCGCCCTTCTATTCATCGGTCGATGTGCGCAATGCCGGCTTCAAGCTGGCACCGGTCGACACCAACCTGTTCCCCAATGGCTGGAGCATCCTGACCCCGCCCATGTTGCCGCTGGCCGTGCAGGCCGCCCAGGCCGCGATCGAGAAGATCTGCCCCGAGGCGCGCAACCTGTTGGTGATACCCGACAACCACATCCATAACACCTTCTACCTGACCAACTTGGCGCAGCTGCGCCGCGTCTTCCAGATGGCGGGGCTGAACGTGCGTGTGGGCTCCATCAGTCCGGATGTGAAGAAGAGCTTCACGGTGGACCTGCCGCATGGCGAGAGCATCACGGTGGAGCCGGTGGTGCGCACCAAGGGCCGCATCGGCGTCAAGGATTTCGACCCCTGCACCATTTTGTTGAACAACGACCTGCGCGCGGGCGTGCCCGGCATTCTGGAAGACCTGACCCAGCAGTATTTGCTGCCGCCACTGCATGCCGGCTGGAGCAGCCGGCGCAAGAGCGCGCACGCCAAGGCATTTGAAGAGGTTTCCAAGCGCTTTGGCAAGCTGATCGGCGTTGATCATTGGCTGGTCAACCCAATGTTCGACAGGTGTGCGGACGTGGATTTTTCCAGCGAAGAGGGCGTGCAGGGCCTGATCGCCAAGACCGAGGGCCTGCTGGCCAAGATCCGCAAGAAGCACAAGGAATATGGCATCAAGGAAAAGCCGTTTGTCGTACTTAAGCCCGACAACGGCGACCCACGCATGGCCATCCTGACTGTGCGGGATGCCAAGGAGTTGGAAAGCCTGCGCACCCAGGCCTTGTGCAGCCCCACCGGCGCACCAGCCAAGGGCAATGCGGCGCCGGTGTTTGATGTGCTACTGCAGGAGGGGGTGTTGACCTGTGAGCGGGTCAACGATGCCGTGGCCGAACCTGTGGTCTACATGATGGACCGCTACGTAGTGGGAGGATTTTACCGCGTGCACCCGCAGCGCAAGGTCGACGAAAGCCTCAATGCACCTGGTTCCAGCTTCGTGCCATTGGCTTTCGCCGAGAGTATGCACTTACCTCAACCCGGTATCAAGCCAGGCGCCAGCGCACCCAACCGCTTCTATATGTACGGTGTCATCGGCCGCTTGGCCATGCTGGCCGCAAGCTACGAGATCGAAGCCACAGACCCCCACGCCGAGCATTACGACTGAGGACGTAGCCCCCAAGGGGCGTGTTTGACCCTGGGCGGCCCGGCCATAAAACCGGACTTGTCTAGAGCAAACGACACCTTTGGGTAGTGCGCAGTTGCTGCGCTGCAACACGTTGGTTTTTTCGTTCGAAATCGGCAACTTGGAAGTTGCAAGCCGTGGCGGCTGGCGCACAATGGCGATCCCAAACGGAACGGAGCCCGCGCGAAACAGAAGCCGGGTGAATGTGTGTCAGCATCCAAATCGTCTTTAGCCGCGCTAACCCTGGGCGCCATTGGCGTTGTGTACGGCGATATCGGAACCAGCGTTCTGTACGCTATGAAGGAGGTCTTCGGTTCCGGCCACGTGCCCTTTACCGCAGACAACGTCCACGGCATCCTGTCCATCTTTTTCTGGACACTGACGGTCATCGTTTCCATCAAATATGTGGGCTTGGTGCTACGAGCCGACAACCATGGCGAAGGCGGGCTGGTGGCCATGCTGGCGCTGGCATCGCAATCGGTCAAAGACAAACCCAAGCTGCGGCGCGTGCTGCTGCTGGTGGGCATTTTTGGCACCTGTCTGTTCTATGGTGACGGCGTCATCACGCCGGCTATCTCGGTGTTATCGGCGGTGGAGGGCATGGAAGTCATCTCCCCCGCGCTGCACCGTTGGGTCATCCCCATCACGCTGGTCATCCTGCTGGCCCTGTTTTCGGTGCAAAAGAGCGGCACCAGCGGCATCGGCAAATTCTTCGGCCCTATCACACTGGTCTGGTTTGCCTGCATTTCAGTGCTGGGCCTGGTGCACATCGCCGACCGGCCGGGCATTTTGGTGGCCCTCAATCCGATGTACGCACTGGAGTTCATGTGGAACCAGCCTGGCACCACGTTCATCATCCTCGGTGCAGTGGTGCTGTGCGTGACCGGCGGCGAGGCGCTGTATGCCGACATGGGCCACTTTGGCAAGAAGCCCATTCGCCTGGCGTGGTTTGCCATCGTGATGCCGTCGCTGACGCTGAACTACTTTGGCCAGGGCGCGCTGCTGCTGGAGCATCCCGAGGCCGTCAAGAATCCCTTCTTTCTGATGGCACCTGACTGGGCCCTGGTGCCGCTGGTCTGCCTGGCCACGATGGCCACGGTGATTGCATCGCAGGCGCTGATATCCGGGGCGTTTTCCGTGACCAAGCAGGTCATACAACTGGGCTACCTGCCACGCCTGCAGGTGCTACACACCAGCGTCAAGGACACCGGGCAAATCTACCTGCCCTTTGTCAACTGGGGCCTGTTCGTCGCCATCGTGCTGGCCGTGGTCATGTTCCGGTCTTCCAGCAACCTGGCTGCGGCGTATGGCATTGCGGTGTGTACCGATATGCTGATCACCACCATTTTGACCTTCTACGTGATCCGCTACAGCTGGAAATATCCGCTGGCGTTGTGCATCGCTGCCACCGGTTTCTTTTTCGTTGTGGACTTTGCGTTCTGGGCGTCGAATTTGCTGAAGCTGTTCGACGGCGGCTGGTTCCCGCTCGCGATTGGCGGAGCCATTTTCACGCTAATGGTCACGTGGAAGGATGGTCGACGCCTTCTGAATGAAAAAATTCGCGCCGATGCGCTGGACCTGCCCAGCTTTCTGGAGGCCGTATTTGTCAGCCCGCCGGCCCGTGTGGAAGGCACGGCCGTGTTCATGACCGGTGAGGTTGGCACGGTTCCCAATGCACTGCTGCACAACCTCAAGCACAACAAGGTGCTGCACGCCAACAACCTCTTCGTCACCGTGCGCAACCATGAGGTGCCGTGGATAGGTCTGAGCAAGCGGCTGGAGATCGACTCGCTGGGCCACGACTGCTGGCAGGTCGTCATCCACTACGGCTTCAAAAATGACCCGGACGTGCCGAAGGCGCTGCAGCAGATCAAGGGTCGCGGCTGCGAGATGAATAGCATGACGACCAGCTACTTTTTGTCGCGCGACACCGTGGTCCCCACCATCGGCAAAGGCATGGCCCAGTGGCGCGAAAAGCTGTTTGCGCAGATGCACCACAACGCCAGTGGCGCGGCGGACTTCTTGAATTTACCGAATAACGCGGTGGTTGAACTGGGCTCCAAGATTGAAATTTAGGGTTGCTGCCTGAGTAGTACCAGCTTTTATCCACAGGGCTAGGGCGTCCCCACCGCTACCAAGCCGCTGTCACAATGGTCCGCATGCAATTTTTCAAAGACCTCAGCCTCTCTGCATTCACCGCCGGCTTTGTGGCCGTTCTGGTGGGCTTCACCAGTTCCGTCGCTATCGTGTTCCAGGCCGCCCAGGCCTTCCATGCCACGCCGGAGATGGCGGCCTCGTGGATGTGGGCTCTGGGCATAGGCATGGGGCTGTGCTCGCTCGTGCCCTCGCTGTGGTTGAAGAAGCCGGTCATGGTGGCCTGGAGCACACCGGGCGCTGCGGTGCTGGCCAGTGCCGGCGCGTTGGGTGGTTTTTCGATGCAGGAGGCGGTGGGCGCTTTCATGCTGTGCGCAGTGTTGATTACGCTGGCCGGGGTGACTGGATGGTTTGAGCGGGTCATGAACCGCATTCCGCTGGCGTTGGCATCCGCGCTGCTGGCTGGCGTGCTGGCGCGCTTTGGGCTGTCGGGTTTTACTGCGGCGCAGACCGCGTTGCCACTGGTGGTGGTTATGTTGCTGGCCTACTTGGTGGGCAAGCGTTGGTGGCCACGCTATGCCGTGCCGGCCACACTGTTGGTCGCTATCGCATTTGTAGCGGCAACGTCAGGCTTCACGAGGGCTAGCATCGTATTTGGCTTGACGCCTCCGGTGTTTGTGGTCCCAAGTTTCAGTGTGGCGGCCTTCGTCAGTCTGGCGTTGCCGCTATTCATTGTGACCATGGCATCACAAAACCTGCCGGGCGTGGCTGCTATTCAAGCCAGTGGATACGGTGACCAGCGCAGCACCGGGGGCGACGCGGGCATCCCTATCTCCAAAATCATCACGCTGACCGGCCTGGCCACGCTGGTGCTAGCGCCGTTTGGCGCCTTTGCGCTGAACCTGAGTGCCATCACGGCTGCCATCTGCATGGGGCCCGAGGCGCATGCGCAGCCCCAGAGGCGCTACACCGCGGCTGTGTCGTGCGGCGCCATCTACATCGTTATTGGCTTGTTTGGTGCGGCCATCACCGGTGTGCTGACGGCATTTCCAAAGGAACTGGTAGCCGCCATTGCTGGCTTGGCCCTGCTCGGCACGATTGGCGGGGCGTTGGCCGCCGCTGTGCGGGAAGAAGCGCACCGCGAGGCCGCTCTCATCACCTTTCTGGTGACACTTAGCGGTGTCGTCGTGGCGGGCGTGGGCTCGGCATTCTGGGGCGTTGTAGCAGGGGCGCTGGCGCTGTTGGTGCAGCATGTGGGGCGTGCCCGGCCTGTGGCGCCGTCCGGGGTTTAACGGACCCGCTTCTTGCCCCCACCCAGCACGGGTCAGCGCGGCCACGGTAGAGTGGCGTACGTACCGTTTATCCACCTTGCAGGTAGCACCCCATGGAAATCCTCTTCGTCAGTGACCCGCTTGAATCCTTCAAGATCTACAAAGACACCACGTTTTCGATGATGCGCGAGGCCCAGCGCCGCGGCCACCGAGTCAATGCCTGCGAACCACAGCAACTGCTGTGGGAGCGCGGTGGTGTGGTGCAGGGCCAGGTGCGCGCCATCACGCTGACCGGTGATGCCAAGGACTGGTTCACCGAGACAGCATCCTCGGTGCGCGCCATCAAGGACTTTGGCGCCGTCATCATGCGCAAGGATCCGCCCTTCGACAGTGAATTTTTCTACGCAACCCACCTGCTGGAGCAGGCCGAGCGCGAGGGCGCCAAGGTTTTCAACAAGCCCCGTGCGCTGCGCGACCACCCCGAGAAGCTGGCGATTCTGGAATTCCCGCAGTTCATTGGCCCCACGCTGGTGACGCGCGAGGCCGATGCCATCAAGCGCTTCCACGCCGAGCACAAGGACATCATCCTCAAGCCCCTGGACGGCATGGGCGGCATGGGGATCTTCCGCGTCAAGGAAGACGGGCTGAACCTGGGCGGCATTATCGAGACGCTGAACAAGGACGGTGCCGAGACCGTCATGGTGCAAAAATTTCTGCCCGCCATCACCGAGGGTGACAAGCGCGTGCTGGTCATAGGCGGCAAGCCCGTGCCGTTTTGTCTGGCGCGCATCCCCCAAGGCAGCGAAGTACGGGGTAACCTTGCGGTGGGTGGCAAGGGCGTGGCCCAACCGATCAGCGATTCCGACCGCGCGATTGCCGAAGCGCTGGGGCCGATTTTGGCCGCGCGTGGTCTGCTGCTGGTGGGGCTGGACGTGATTGGCGATTGCCTGACCGAAATCAATGTGACCAGTCCTACGTGTTTTCAGGAAATCTTCGACCAGACTGGTTTTGATGTGGCGGCGATGTTTGTGGATGCGCTGGAGGCGGCGGTTTAATCGAGGGCTAGCCCTCGCCAAATATGGCGATATTGCTCTCAAATAAGTAGCAAGCCTGTCCTTTGGCTTCTTGGCAAGAGGCCTCAGGCTATCGGCCGGCCATCCACAAATACCTGGAATTCACCGGGCTGCATGGCCACCCAGTCTTCATTGGTGGTCAGCGGTTCGGTGACGACGATCACCAACCGGTCCTCGGGGCTGTTGAGTTCGGCCAGGTCGACTTTGACATCTTCGTCTTTGAGCTGCACGTGCGCAAACGGGTGCTGGCGCAGCACGTAGTGCAGCTTGGTGCTGGCATGCGACCATAGGGCTTGGCCATTGCTCAATAGGAAGTTAAAGGTGCCATGCTCGGCGATGCGTGGCACCAGCTCGCGCAGCGTGTGGGTCAGCTCCTCGACGCTGGGCACACCAAAGTGCGATTTGTTCAGTTCTTGCAGCAGCCAGCAAAAGGCCAGTTCGCTGTCGGTGTCGCCCACGGGCTTGAAGGCTCCATGCAGTGGGGGGTTGAAGTCTTTCAGATCGCCGTTGTGGGCAAACACCCAGTAGCGGCCCCACAGTTCGCGCACAAAAGGGTGGCAATTTTCCAGCGTGACACCACCCACAGTGGCCTTGCGCACATGGGCTACGACGTTGTGGCTCTTGATGGGGTAGGTGCGCAGCATCTGCGCAATGGGTGAGGTGGAGGCGCTTTCCTTGTCGACAAAGTAGCGGGCTGCCTTGCCGGGCTTTTGGCCGTCGCTCTCAAAGAACGCAATACCCCAGCCATCGGAATGGTGGTCGGTGCAACCGCCGCGCTGCGAAAACCCGGTAAAGCTCAGCGTCAAACTGGCTGGCAGCAGACTGTTCATTCCAAGGAGTTGGCACATGGCAAACAGTTTACCCGGCTACCAGCTGGGCCAGCGTAAAGTATTGTCTTTGGGTGGCAGGTTATCCTTCAGCTCGAGCCTGTTCACCAACAACACACGCTTCCGATTCGAAGCCAAGCTGGAGCGACGCCGCGATTAGCGACCCGATACAACGCATGAGTTTGACCGGCCTTATTGGCCAATACGTACGCCGGAACTGGCGCCCCTATCTGCTGTCCGCTGGCATGCTGGCGTCGGTCAGCGCGCTGACGGTTTATATCCCGCGCCAGGTCGGCCATGTCGTCGACGCGCTGGTGGCCGGTACGCTCGGTGGCGAGGCACTGGTGCGCCAGTTGGCCTGGCTGGTGTTGGCGGGTGTGGCCATCTACTTCCTGCGCGTGGGCTGGCGCCTGCAGCTGTTTGCGGCCAGCTACCGGCTGGGCGCGCAGTTGCGCCAGCGCCTGTATGCGCGGCTGTGTGTGCAAGGGCCGCACTTTTTCCAACAAAAGCGCACCGGCGATCTGATGGCCCTGGCCACCAACGACATCGACTCGGTGGAGATGGCGTCGGGTGAAGCCATGCTGGCCGGCTTCGACGGAACGCTGACGCTGATCATGGTGGTCGCCATGATGAGCCTGGGCATCGATGGCCGCCTGGCGGGCGCCGCGCTGCTGCCCTTTCCGTTGATGGCGATTGCGTTCTGGCGTATCTCCAACCATATCCACCAGGCCTCCAAGGATTCGTTGGATGCCTTTGGCAAGCTTAACGACCACGTGCAGGAAACGCTGACCGGTGTGCGCACGCTGCGTGCGCTGGGGCTGGAAGCGCGCAGCGCCGCCCGTTTTGCCGAGCTTGCCGAAACCGCTGCGGCAGCCAGCCTGCGTGCCCAGCGCTGGGAGGCAGCCTTTGAACCGGCCGTTGGCATTACCCTGGTCAGCGCGACGGCGTTGACACTGGGGCTGGGTGGCTACCTGGTGTGGCACGGCGAGCTGACGATTGGTGCGCTCACGGCCTTCAGCATGTACCTTGGCCAGCTGATATGGCCCATGTTTGCCGCAGGTTGGGTGTTGGCTCTGCTGGAGCGCGGGCGTGCCGCCTGGGGTCGGCTGCAGCCCACGCTGGATGCGCCGCTGTCCATCGATGACCATGGCGTGCGCGATGCGGTGGTGCCGGGGGCGCTGACCTTTGATGGTGTCACGTTCTCTTACCCCGGCCACCAGGCGCTGGCGCTGTCCGGCTTGCGGCTGAAGCTGCCGGCAGGGCAGACGCTGGGTCTGGTGGGGGCCACCGGCTCGGGCAAGTCCAGCGTGTTGCGGCTGATATTGCGGCAATACGTCGCGCAGTCGGGCAATATCGTCTGGGGCGAGCAATTGCTGTCCGACTACAAGCTCGATGCGCTGAACCGCGCCATCAGCTGGGTGCCTCAAGAGCCATTTTTGTTTTCTGCGTCGATTGCCGAAAACATTGGGCTGGCCAAGGCCGGCGCCAGCCGTGCCGAGGTAGAGCAGGCCGCACGCCTGGCATCCATCCATGACGACATCGTTCGCATGCCGCAGGGCTATGACACGCCGGTGGGCGAAAAAGGCATTGCGCTGTCGGGTGGCCAACGCCAGCGGGTGGCGATAGCGCGTGCGCTGCTGACCGACGCGCCCTTGCTGTTGCTGGACGACGCGCTGTCCGCCGTCGACACGCAGACCGAGACTGACATCCTGCAACACCTGCGCAGCGCGCGGACCGGGCGCACGGCACTGATCGTCAGCCACCGCCTGAGTGCCGTGGTGGATGCCGACCACATCCTGGTGCTGAAGCAAGGCCGTGTCATTGAGCAGGGCGACCACGGCAGCCTGTTGGAACTGAATGGCTGGTACGCAGCGCAGTGGCGCTACCAACAACTGGAGGCCAGTCTGGATGCAGCCTGACACCGCGCAGCCCCTCGGCACCCCACCAGCCACACCGCCGCGCAACACGCGACGGGCAATAGCTTTGCTGCTGCACACTGCCGCGCCAGAGCGCCGCCATGTGGTGTGGGGCACTGTCTGGCTGGTGGCAGCCGCCCTACTGGAAGCTGCGGGCCCTTTTTTGGGTAAATACTTCATCGACAAATACCTGTTACCCCGCAACCTGGTGCTGTGGGACATGGGCTTGCTGTTGGCCGGCATTGTGCTGACCGGTTGCGTGGCTAGCGTGGTTCGCTACGCGCAACTGACGCGCCTGGCTGGTGTGGCCATGCGCTCGGTACGCCGCCTGCGCGAAGAGGTATATGGCCATGTGCTGCGCCTGCCCATGGCCTTTTTTGACAAGGCGATCACCGGCCAGTTGGTTAGCCGCGTGACGAATGACACCGAGCAGGTCAAGAGCTTGTACGTGCAGGTGTTGTTCGTCATTCTGGACAGCAGCATCGTCGTGCTAGGTGCGCTGGGCGCGATGGCTTGGCTGGATTGGCGGCTGATGCTGATCGTGCTGACGCTGCTTCCAGCGGTGGTCGTTATCGTGTGGTTTTACCAACGCTGGAGCGCGCCGGCCGTGGCCCGTGCGCGGCAAAAGCGCAGTGATATCAATGCCCAGATGTCGGAATCCATTGCCGGCATGGCGGTGCTGCAGGCCAGCAATGCGCAGCAGCGGTTCAGGGATCGATTCGACAAGACCAATAACCAGCACTTGAACGCCCGCATGGCCGAGATGCGGGTCAACGCCTGGCTGTTGCGGCCGATGCTGGACTTCATCAACGTGGTGCTGCTATCCGTCGTCATCTACACCTTTGGCCAGCGCAGCCTGGGCGCATTGGAGATCGGCATTCTGTACGCCTTTGTCAGCTACATAGGCCGCGTGGTGGACCCGCTGATCCAGATTACGTTGCAGTTTGGCCAGCTGCAACAGGCCATCGTGGCCTCGGCCCGGGTGGATGCCTTGCTGCAAGAGCACAGGCCCGTGCCCAAGATCGGCCCGGAGCGCATCAGCCACGGGGCCATCCATATCTCGCAACTGCGCTTTGGCTACGATCCGGCCACCGTAGTGCTGCACGATTTATCGCTGGACATACCGGCTGGCGGTTTCTATGGTCTGGTGGGCCACACGGGCAGCGGCAAGTCCACGTTGCTGAGCCTGCTGTTGCGCTTTTACCAGCCGCAATCGGGTCGCATCACGCTGGATGGCGTTGCGCTGTCGCGCTTTAGCGATGAGCACTTCCGCGCGGATGTGGGGCTGGTGCCGCAAGACCCGTTTTTGCTGGCCAGCAGCGTGCGCGACAACATTGCGATGGGCCGCACGCTGAGCCAGGCCGAGATTGAAACCGCCGCCCGCGCCGCCCACTGCCATGATTTCATCATGCAACTGGAGCAGGGCTACGACACGCAGCTGGGCGAGGGCGGGGCGCGGTTGTCGGTGGGGCAAAAGCAGTTGATCGCGATTGCCCGCGCATTGGCCGGTCAGCCGCGCATCCTGTTCCTGGACGAGGCCACGGCACATATCGATTCAGAGACCGAACAGATCGTACAGGTGGCGCTGTCTGAATTGCGCGGTCGCGTCACCGTGGTGGCCATCGCACACCGGCTGTCAACGATACGCGCCGCAGATTGCATCGTTGTACTGAACCACGGTCGTATCCACGAGCAGGGTACGCATGATGCGTTGATGGCTATGGACGAGGGTATTTACCAGCGCCTGTACCTGTTGCAGCAATTGGGCGAATAAAGAAATCCCCGCGCTAGGCGGGGAGATTTTTACTTACTTGGTGTTGGCAGCGGTCTGGCCATCGTGTTTTTGGCGGTGAATGGCGCGGCTGTCACGGTTGGCTTCGCGTTGCAGTTTGCGGCGTTCGGCGCGGGTCACTTTGCCGTCGGACTTGGCCGCTGCCTCATCGGCCGCTAGCTTGGCTTCGCGTTTGTCCAAACGGTTGGTCTCCTTGGCATTGAGCTGGCCGGAGGCGACTCCCTGGTCAATCCGTGCCTGCTGCTGGGCTTCACGCTTGTCCAAATTGGGAGTAGAAGGCTGGGCCATGGCGAGACCGGCTAGGGTCATTGCAACTGCGCCAACAAGTGTCTTGATCTGCATGAGGAACTCCGTTCTGTAGGTTGTTGTGTCTATGGAGCGCATAACCCACCCCACAGCACAACAACGCGCCGCAACCCGCAACCGGATGACTGTGCGACAACCGCACGGATGTAAAGGTTTGTGAAGTGGCTACTCGCGTGGCTCGGTCCACAGGCGCCCACCGGTCGCCCAGTTTTCACGCTTCACGTCCACGATCAGGATGTCCACCGATTCGGGCGAACCGCCCAGCACTTCAACGCTGACGCGGGTGATTTCTTCGACCAATTTCTTCTTCTGCGCAAGCGTACGGCCTTCGAGCATTTCAACGTGGTAGGTGGGCATGGTGAGGTTCCTTTTACAAAGTTGGTTGGGTTTGGGTTTGAAGAAGGGTTACGCGTTGGTCGCACCGTCCCCAGCTTCGGCGGCGCAACGCGCACAGATGCAGGCCAGCCGCCGCGCCTCCACTGGAACGCGGGCCAGCAGATCGGGCGTGAACACGGCCGTCGTGCACCAGCACGGGCCTTGCGGCACACCGGTTGCGCGTTCGGCCTTCTTGGCGCAGGCATTGATCTGGCCGCACAAAGGACACACGCTGGTGTCGATGGCGTTGGGGTGGGGAATTTCAGGCATGGCAGGTAATGGCTTCTACCCCGCAGTTTAGACTGCGGGTCTGATTTGCCGAATGTTGTTGCTGCCCGTGCGTCCCTCCCCATTGTCCATTGCTGTCCCTTGCAACGTGCACCTGTTGCTGATGCTGCTCTGCGCATTGCACTTTGGTCTGGGTGCGGCGCTGGGGTTGTCGGTGGACGAGGCGCACTACGCGCTGTATGCGGCGCACCCTGCCTGGAGCTATTTCGACCACCCGCCGCTGGTGGGCTGGGCGCAGTGGCCGCTCGTCGCGTCGGGCGCGCCCACGTGGGCCTTGCGCCTGGTGCCGGAATTGCTGTGGTTGGGCACGGCGCTGGTGGTGTACCACCTGGCCGAGCGCCTGCAGTCTGCCGCCGCTGAACACAGCGGTCACGCCGATCCCACGCCCGTTCGGGCCGGCCGAGCGGGTCTGTGGGCAGTGCTGGCCCTTTCGCTGGCACCACTGTTGCATGTGCTGGGCATAGGTTTGCTGCCGGACACGCTGCTGGTATTTTTCACCGCGCTGCTGGCGTGGGCCACGCTAAACCTGATGGACGCCACTGCGGTGCAACGCCCTGTGCCGTGGCTGATGCTCGGTGGGCTGCTGGGGCTGGCGGGCTTGAGCAAATACACGGCCATCTTCGCCGCAGCAGCCGTCGGCGCATGTCTGATGCTGGCCCACGGATTGGCGCTGCTGCGCAATCGCTGGGCCTGGTTGGCAGTGGGCTTAGCAATGTTGATGGTGATGCCGGTGGTTTACTGGAACCATGCCAACGGCTGGATATCGTTCAGCTACCAGGCCAAGCACGGTGCGGGTGGCGGATGGCAGGCCGTCCACTTGCTGCGCTTTGTGGTCGTGCAGCTGCTGGTCTATGGGCCGCTGCTGCTGTGGGGCTTGACCGGATGGCGCCACGGCGTGGCCCGTTCCCTGCGCAGTGTGGGCTTGTTCTTCGCGCTGCCCTTTGCCGTGATGGCGCTGCTGTCGGGCGGTGGCACCAGCCTGCCACACTGGACGGCACCGGCCTGGGTGGCATGTGCGCCGTTCGCCGGCGTGGGCTTGGCACGCACGCTGCAACAGGGTCGCCGGCGGCTGGTCCTGGGCTTGGTGGCGTTGCAGGGCGTGCTGTGCACAGCGGTGCTGGGGCTGATGCTGACCGGCGGGCTGCCCTTCATCACCAACACCAGCGGCCAGGGCAACGGCGCCCAACCGTCCAACCCCTTTGCCGATGTGCATGGCTGGGACGCGGCTGGTGAACGCGCCCGTGCGCTCGCAGCGCAGCACGGCTTGCGCAGTGTCTCGGTGCAAAACTGGACGCTGGCCAGCCGCCTGGGCTGGTACGCCCGGCCGCTGCCAGTGCATGTGCTGGAGGACCGCTTTGACCAGTTCGACCTGTGGGCCGGCGACCTGCCAGCAGGGGCTGATACATTGCTGGTGGACTGGTCGCAGCTGGGGTACACCGTGCCGCTGGGAACCCATGGTTTTGCCGATTGCACGCCGCTGGATACCCAAGCGGTGCAGCGCCTGGGCCAAGCCATTGCGCACTTCCGTTTTTACGCCTGCCACAACTGGTCAGGCCATCCGCAGCCCCAGCTTGCAGGTGCCCCCTGATGCACGTTCCACCCTTTTCGGCCTGGCTATGGATGTTGCCCCCCACGCTGTTGGTGCTGGGGGCCCCACTGTGGCTGCACAGCGTGGAGCCTGCCACCTTCATCTACCTCAACACCCTGTGCGCGCCGGTGGCTGCCCCGATATGGACCGGCCTGTCGATGCTGGGCAATGCCTGGGGTGTGCTGGCAGTGACGTCGCCGCTGCTGGTGCGCGCGCCACGGCTGATGTGGGCCTGGCTGTGTGCGGCGCCCTTTGCCATGGTGTTTGCCCGTGTCGGCAAGGCGCTGATCGAGAGCCCGCGCCCCGCCGCCGTGGTCGACAACGCGCAGATGCGCATCGTGGGCGAGCTGCTGCACAACGTGTCCATGCCATCGGGTCACACGCTGACGGCCTTTACCGTGGCCACTGCCATCTATCTCGCGCTACCACGACCAGGCCGCGCCAAATACCTGTGGCTGTTTGTGCTGGCCGCTGGCACCGGCCTGTCGCGCATCGCCGTGGGCGCCCACTGGCCGGGCGACGTGGTGGTGGGCCTGAGTCTGGGCCTGTTGGCCGGCATGCTGGGCACCCGATTGTTGGCGCGCATGCACAGCAAACACCTGCAGCCCACCGCGTGGAGCATGCGCCTGGTGGCAGCCTTGCTGGTTGCCGCGCTGGTAGCGATGCTGGTGGAAACACAGGACTTCGACGAAAACCGGCCGCTGCAGTACGTACTGGCCGCCGTTGTGCTGGGTTCCCTGCTCGCGTTTGGCCGGCAGAACTGGGCCGCCATGCGGGCTCGGGCCAACTGGCCGCCCAAAGGCTGAAATCTCCCGACACCCGGCAATCGGGACGTTGATCTATTAGCTAAGATGCCCCGAAACCAACAATACTGTCGCCGGAGGATAGAAGCAATATGACCCCCCAAGCCGTCAAACTGGTGCAGGAATCCTGGGCCCAGGTCGCGACCGCAGGCCCCGCAGCCGCCGCGCTGTTCCACTGCAACCTGATGCGCAGCCGCCCTTGGGTAGCTGCGCCGTATTCCGGTTACGTCGACGAGCGCGACGCCATGCTGATGCGCACCTTTGGCCGCGCCATCGTTGGCATGCACCGGCTGGACACCCATGCCACGCTGTTGCTGCAAATTGGCCGAGTCAACGCCACCTGCGGCGTGCAATCCCACCACTACCCGTATTTTGAAGTGGCGATGATCGAGACGCTGGAGCAGATCCTGGGTGACACGCTGACCGAGCCGCTGAAGCAGGCCTGGATCGCCGTGTTCGGCACCATCACCCGCCTGATGCTGGCCGGTGCCAATGGCGATTCGGCCGAAACCGTAGCCGTTCGCCAGCACGCCGCCTCAGACCGGCGGCGCCTGCGCCGGCGTGCCGCGCGCGATCTGGGCGGCAATCGCCGCTACCACCGCCGCGGCTGGCCAGAGGGCAACCGCCGTACGCTGCGCGCACCGGTTTAGGCCAAATCGGGCTGTAGCCCTCGTGCAGAGAGCGTAGGCAGCTATCAAAAACATAGCTGCCTCCAGCAGCGCTTCCATGTGTTCCAACTGTAGGGCTGCCTCCGCTGATACAACGCAAGCGGGCAGGGCCCACTCTGTGCCTTGGCGTTGCGCAACCCCCGTCCTACAGTCAAGGCTCTGACTTTGGAGCTTGCCCATGTGGACCGATTTACTGCCGCTGATGACCTACTGCTTTGTGATGTCCAGCACGCCGGGCCCCAACAATGTGATGCTGGCCACGTCGGGCGCGATGTTCGGCTACCGCCGCGCGCTGCCGCAAATCTTTGGCACCAACAGCGGTGTAGCGGTGCAGACCTTCATCACCTGCCTGGGCCTGGGCAGCCTGTTTGTGGCCTTTCCGGTGCTGCACCAGATCCTGCGTGTGACGGGAGCGCTGTACCTGGTGTTCTTGGCCTGGAAGCTCAGCGCCAGTTCGCTGGGCGAGGCACGCGAGACGAAACCGCTGAGCTTTACGCAGGCCGCGCTGTTCCAGGCGGTCAACCCCAAGAGCTGGGTCAAGTCCATCACGCTGGCCTCGGTGTTCATGCCGGTGGGCTTGAGCGCACCGGTGGGTGCACTGCTGGTGGCGGTGGTGGGCCTGGTCATCGGTTTCCCCAGCGCGTCGATGTGGGCGCTGTTTGGCGTGGCCATCCGCCGCGTGCTGACAGACCCGCTGAAACGTCGCATCTTCAACCTGAGCATGGGCGCCATGCTGGTGGTGCTGGCGGTCAGCTTTCTGCTGTAACCTCCGCTTGTGTTTTCCCTAGACCGCAACGCCCCCACCGCGCTAGCCGACCAGATCGAGCTGCGCCTGCGCGAGCTGATAGCGGGCGGCCAACTGCCCAGCGCGGCCCGGTTGCCGTCCATACGCCAGCTGGCCGCGCAACTGGCGGTCAGCCCCAACACCGTCGTCACCGCCTATGACAGGCTGATGGCGCTGGGCCTGATCGAATCACGCGGCACGGCCGGCTACTTTGTCTGCGAAACACGGCGCTCCACGCTGCCCGACGCCGCGGCGCTGGAGGCGGGCGAAGAGCAAGAGGGCGTGTGGCTGGCCCAGCAGGCGAACGACCAGCGTGCAGGGGTGCTCTTGGCCAGCAGCGGCGCCCTGCCGCCCGCGTGGCTGGAGGACGCTGTTCCCGCTGCCGTCGTGCAGCGCGGGCTGGCGCGTGCCAGTGCTGGCATGGCCTCGCGCTGCCCGCCCCAGGGCCTGCCCGAGCTGCGCGAGCGTATCGCCGCGGTGATACGCGGGGTTGGCATCGCGGTCGACGCCGGGCGCATCCTGACCACGTATGGCGGCACGCATTCCATCGACCTGATCTGCCGCGCGTTTCTGCAGCCCGGCGACACCGTGCTGGTCGAAGACCCCGGCTACTTTTTGATGTTCGACCGGCTGCGCAAAGACGGTGTGCGCATCGTCTCGGTTGCGCGCCGCCCTGACGGCCTGGACCTGGAACAACTCGAAGCGGCTTGCCGCGAACACCGGCCGCGCCTGCTCTTCGTCCAGACCGTGCTGCACAACCCCACCGGCTGGAGCAGCACTGCGGCGAATCTGCACAAGGTGCTGGTGCTGGCCCAGCAATACGGATTCCTGATCGCCGAAGACGACGTGCACGGCCACTTCCACCCTGGCCATGCGACGCGGCTGGCCAGCCTGTCGGGGCTCGACCGCGTCATCTACTACTCCAGCTTCTGCAAGGCGCTGAGCCCTGCATTGCGCATCGGCTATATGGCGGCTGACCCTGCGCTGCTGAAGGCGCTGCTGCGCGAGAAGATCTATTCGGTGCTGACGACACCGGCGCTGAATGAAAACGTGATGCTGGAGGTGCTGGCCGCCGGCCGCTGGCGCAAGCACCTGGACCGGCTCAACACCAAGCTGCTTGCTGCCCGCCAGGTCAGCGCGCGCCAACTCACTGCGGCCGGGCTGGTGTTGGACCATCCCGGCGAAGGGGGCTTGTTTCTGTGGGCGTCGGTGCCCGAGGATGTCGACTTGAACCTGCTGGTACAGGACGCCTACCGCAACAAGATTCTGTTGGTGCGCGGCGCCACCTTCAGTGCCGACAACCCCAACGACGCGCATATCCGCTTTAACGTCGCCTTCAGCCAGCAACCGCGGCTGGCCGACTATTTGCGGGAGCGCCTGCAGTCGCTGGCCGGGGCACGGGCAGCCCTGGCGCGGGTCAGCGCGGTGGGATTGGATCGCCAGCCGCTCAATTGAGGCGCGACCCCTGCGATTTCAGCTCTTCCATCACCGGGTCGGGCTCGCCGCCATCGGCGATATGGCTTTTGTACCAGACGGTCAGGATGGTCGTCACCACTGGGCCCGGGTTTTGCAGCACTTTCTGGAAGTCCAGGCCGTTGATGCCGCAGACCTTTTTGACCAGATCCATGTCCAGGTCAACGGCGTCGTCTTCGCAACGGCGCAGCTTGAGGTCGGGGAAGGAATAGCCCTCGGGCAGTTTGAGGGTCAGTAGGGAATCGGTGGGCATGCCCGTATTGTCGCAAGTCTGCGTGGGCCGCCCAAATAAAAAGCGGGCCTATGGCCCGCCTTTGATTTCCGTTAGGGAAGTACTTACTTCTTTGGCGCTTCCATCATCTTCTTGCATTCTGCTTTCATCTTGTCGTCGGCTTTGGCGTCCATCTTTTTGCACGCTTCCATCTTTTCTGCTTTTTCCTTGTCGGTCATGGCACCACCGTGGGCTGCGGCGAACGAACCAACGGATGCGCATGCAAATGCCACAGCCACTAACGCAGAAAGTAACTTGCTCATGGGTGTCTCCTGGGGATTGAAAGGTTGACTGAAAAGCCTTCCGGAAATCGAAAGGTCACCTCCTAACGACGGGGCGGGGGATTTGGTTGACGGTGTTGGCATGGGTACTTACCCGTATCCGGTCGCAGGCACGTTCTAGCCCGGCTTGCGTTGGGCCAGTCGCAGCGCCAGTGCGCTCAGGGCCTCGTAGGCGGCACCGGTGGGCGCATCCCAGGCCGCCACGGCAGCACCCTGGTGCGCGATGGCAGCCGTATCGCCACGGGCGGCGGGGCCGGTCAGAGCAGCCTGCGGGCCTAGCGTGGTGATGTTGGCTACCGCATTGCGCAACAGCGAGGCGCGCAGCGCCGGGATCAGCTCTGCTGGCATACCGGTGGATTGCCACAGGTCTTCCGCCGTGGCCTGCAGCACCGGCAAAAAGTTGGTCGCAAACACGGCCGCCGCGTGGTACAGCAGCTTGTTGCTGCTGGCGACGCCAAAGCACTGGGCACCAATGGCGGTGAAGGCGGGGCGCAACACGTCACAGGCCGCCAGGTCACCCTCCAGCGCGCAAGGCGTGCCGGGAAATTGCTGCAATGCCGCAGCAACCGAAGCAAAGCTCAGGATGCAGTGCGCGCTGGCGACATGCCAGCCCAGCGCGGCCAAGGGGGCGAGGGTGGCGGCGCTTTGTGCGCCACTGCAGTGGAAGATGATGGGTTTACCGGGCTCGGGGTTGAAGCTCGCGCGTGCGGACGCCAGCGCCTGTGCGCACGCCGCCAGTTGCGCATCGGGCACGGCCAGCATCCACACATCGGCGTCGCGCATGGCTTGCAGGCTGTCCACGGCGTGGCCGGTGCCGATGACGCTGCAGGCCGCTTGCGCGCTGGTCAGTGTGGTCGTCAGCACATCTTGGATCGCAAAGCTGTTGCCCTGCGCCCTCCACAGGCTAGCCAGGGTTTGGCCAACCCGGCCCGCGCCGACCAGGTTCAGCGTGGGACGGATGTTGCTGCTGGGCACGGCGCGGGTACCAGTCAGCGCAGCGTGCAGCTGTCGCCCACGCCGTCGCGCCAGATGCGCACCTGCACCAGGCTGGGCAGGGCCTCGGCGATGGCACGCCAGATGAAGGCGGCTAAATTCTCCAGCGTGGGGATGCCCAGGCCCTCAACCTCGTCCAGCAGGTGATGGTCCAGCCGCGGGCGCAGTTGCTCGATGGCGGCGCGCACCAGGCCCAGGTCCATGACCATGCCGGTGGCCGGGTCGATCTGGCCGGCAATACTGACCTCTACATGGTAGGTGTGGCCGTGGATCCGGCGGCTGCCCTCGGCCTCTATGTCGCGGCGCAGCGTGTGCGCGGCGTCGAAGAAAAACTTCTGGCTGATTTCGAAACATTGCCCCCACGCTCCGCCGCTGCGCGGGTCGCTGCCCCCCTGAGGGGCTAACCCGCCTTGGAGCGGTCCTGCGGCGTGTTGGTGTGGTGTTGCTTTCATCGTATGCCCGTGATCTTGTGGGTTTGCAGCGACAGGCGCCAGGCCGGGCGCTGCAGGCACTGCGCAATACACGCCTCGGTGTTGGCGCCGCGCTGGGGGTTGTCCATGGGCTGCAGGTAGCGATGGTTGAAGTCGGCTGCCTCGCATTCATCCAGCGTGATACCGGGCTGCGGCCACACCAGTTTAAGCTCATGGCCTTGGCGTTGCACCCACGTAGAGCCGGCCTTGGGGCTGACACAAATCCAGTCAATGCCAGCGGGCGCCGCAATCGTGCCATTGGTCTCCACGGCAATGTGGAAGCCCTGGGCGTGCAGCGCGTCAATCAGCTCGGTGTCCACCTGCAGCAGCGGCTCGCCTCCCGTCATGACCACAAAACGGTTGGCCATGTCGGCGCTGGGCCACTGAGCGGCGATGCGTGCGGCGAGGTCCTCTGCGGTGGCAAACTTGCCGCCCAGCGTGCCATCGGTGCCTACGAAATCGGTGTCGCAAAACTTGCAGACGGCGGTAGCGCGGTCTTGCTCACGGCCGGTCCACAGGTTGCAGCCGGCAAAGCGGCAGAAGACCGCTGGGCGGCCGGCATTCGAGCCCTCACCCTGCAGCGTGTAAAAAATTTCCTTGACCTGGTAGCTCATGGGGTGTGCCCCGCATGGCTGTGCACCCCACCGTGGTGTGGGGATACGAGGTTTTTGTACATGGTAGTCCTCTACATGGCTCCGAAAAACAGAAGGTGCGAAGCGCGCGGAGCACGGGCCTGGATAGCCATTTTAGCGGGTGGTGTAAAAGTACCCGTCTGAAAAATTGACTTGGCAGCCAATATGCGTTTGTGTTACGTCCCTGGCCTCGCCCTTGCAATGAGAACGAAATGCCAAATGGCATGACCTTTGGCACTGGTGCAACGGCAGCCCGATCTATAAGCTTTGAAGGTTAGATACGCATCCATAACATTTCAGGAGGTCATCATGCAAGCTGTCACGCCCCACACATCCTCTAGCCTCACCACCCTGTACTCCATCCGCGGTCTCCCCCCGGCGCCCTTTGTAACTCACGGCAATGGCGCGACAAAGCCAATGCCTGCGATGCCGGCGTACCTTGCCGGCCTATTGGCGCTTGTTCTGCTGGGCGCTAGCCCAAGCGCCAGTGCCAAGCCCAATTGCAACGTGCCAAAACCCCCGCCCATTTGCGAGGGTGGTGACCCACCGCCACCTCCGCCGCAGCCGACACCTCCGCCGCCCCCGCCGATGTCCTTGCAGCGGCCGGGTATCACGGGCGGGGGCTACTTCCTGGATACGGAGTTCACCGTGATGGTCCGGCCCCAGGCTGCTGACAAATCTAATGTGACCCGAATGGTTATCGAAAAAGGATCGACGGACAACGGACCTTGGTCCGCATGGGTTGACCGGCCCGTTCCGCCCAGCGGCAGCGGGAACATCGGTACGCAGTACCCCTTCTATTCATCGTCGCTGAAATATGTCGATGTGCTGCCGAGGACCTGCTTCCGTGCACGCTTCTTCACGGCAAGGGGCGGCTACTCCCCCTGGTCAGCGGCAAAGTGCGCGGCATCCGCACCCGCTGCGACGCAAGTGAGCACTTGGGTGGGTATAGATTCTGTCACTGTCACCTGGATCGATAACTCAATCTACGACCAGTACTATTACGTGGAGACGACCGACCCAGACGGTTCCAATCTGCAGTTGCAAACGGTTGCCGGAAACGGTAACGCTACTGGCTGGCGCCGCCTCAACATAGCGCGGCCGTATCGCCAGCCGAATGTGTGTGCACGGGTATGGGCGGCCGAACGGCTACCTGGTTTGAACCAGTATGTTCAGGACAGTGACTTCAGCGACTCGACGCCCATGAATTCAGCGATCAATCGCGGCGCGCCGGTGTGTTTCGAAACGCCCGGCATTTGAGGGCATAGAGGGCCTCGTCAAGCTGGTACCAGTGGCTGATGTGAGCGCCGACTGACCGTTGCAACGTTCGTTGTGCCCACGGAATGACCTACTGGAGGAGCGTCGGCGTGAAGGTCCATACCCAGTTGTCCGCGCCCTTTACGGCGAAGCTTTTGCGGTCGGCCGACACTACCAAAGGGCTTCCTTTGATGATGGGCATCGCCAGCGCTTCGGGTCCCATAGCCCCGATGTTCAGAACCACGTTTTCCCTGGCACCCGGAATCGCACGCATGGAGCAACTGGCCGGGTAGTTTGAAACGCTCGCAGGCGGATAGGTACGCACACCCTTGATCTCAATGAGGTCACCGTCTATGGAATTCGACACGGCCTGAAAGTGCTCGTATTCGCTTTTGAGTTGCGGCGGCGGGCAATTCGTATTGTCGGATTTGATGTTGCTGATTTGGGATTTCGCGTCAAGCACCGTTATCGGGCTGATGACCTTGCCTTTCTTGGCGTCCCAGGTGAGCTCGAGTGTGATGCGGTCGGTCACATCCGCCTTGCCCTCGTAGTCGCCGAACACAACGGGCGCACGCGCGTTATGCAAGCCTTCTACATGGTATTTGACTACCTTGGCCGCCTGCCACTTCTGCGCCACGGCCATGTCGAACGTCTGCGACGATACGGGGGAAACGCCTAGGAGCGTGGCGACGATCACGATTGGCTTGCGCATTTTTTTCGGTCTCTCAGAACGGTTGTGGTTTGCGAGTGGAGCTTAGCGCTCAGTAGCCATCAAGCCTTGGTAATAAGTGGCGATACGGTAGAGGTAGTGCCTAGCCCTGTCGTTGACCCAGCTGGCCGAGCCCAAGCCGTTGGGTGCCGGTGACAAAACCATATCCGGCGCCAACAGCAACTGCGATCCGTTGATCAACGTGAACACGCCACTTCCATCGGCCTGTATCGACAAGGTTCCCCCCAAAGCGGTCCCCATTGCTGATTGCAAGCCCACCGGGTCCAGGAATGCAGCGCGCAGAATCTGCACCTTGCCAGCACTGTCGGTAAAGCGCAATACGCCATCGGTTCCGAAAACAACGCTGGGTGTCCCCGTAGCTGTGCCCTGCGTTACAAAATAGTCTGGGCGCACCACATACAGGTTGCCATTCACCGTAGCGGTGATGAGCCCATTGGCGGCAATTTGCACGGTCAGGCCCAGGGCGGTCAACGCCGTACCCAAATCAGCCATGTTGGCCACAGCCGGTGTCACATTGAACGTGCCACAGCTAGTGCCCACACTCATGGCGTTACTGTTTCCAGAGAACGTGCCGATTCCCAGACCTGTACCGGTGCTGGCCTCCAGTGGGTAGAAGCTGATGGTCTGCCCACCCACTGAAATCCGAACTGCGCCATTCGCCGATTGGCCCACGTAGGTGGCGTCTGCACCTAGCATTTTCTTGATCGTGCTGAGTAGGCAAGTGGTCATGCTGGGCCCACTACCGCTGGCCATGTCTAGCACGGTGATTTGGGAGGCAATACCCGGCACACCGGGCAGCGCTACAGTGCTGGGAATGGGTGGTGGGGGTGTTGTTGCGGGAGCTGCAGCTTCCACGATATTCAAAACAACGCTGTCTACATTCGCCCCCACGCCAAACGACCAGGTGTAGGTGCCGGGGGTAATGCCTAACGATGCAAATGTCTTGGCATTCCATGTGGCTGTGCTACTCAGCGCAGATCCAGATACGTAGCCTGCAGGTAGATAAATAGCTGTGTTGGATACAAAAACCGGGTCGCCCGAACTGCTGCTAAGGGCAGCTGGGAAACCAGGTCCAAAGGGCGGTAGGGTAGCCACCAAGCTATAGTAAAGGCCTGCAGTCCCCGACCCCATGCAGAGAGTTCGGCCCGTTGGTGATATTACGTTGCAAGTGTTCGGCAGCACTTGTAAATTCATCCCTGCCGTATTGATGGAACCACTGCCGGTGGCGACCACGTTGCCACCGGTCTCGGTCAGTACGATGTTGTAGACAGCATGTGCGGGTGACGCTGCCAGTATCAATCCAGCCGTCATACCGGCAGTGGATAGGAAATTCTTTAAAAACGTATTCATTTGCGGGATCTACTCTCATAAGAAATTGAAACGGGACGGTGGCAATGTACAAATCGGAGCGTCTTTGCAACAGTGCCAAAAGTCATGTTGTTGCTGGCAATTTGCAACACGACGTAGCGCCACTTCACGAGATAAAAAGTCCTGGAGATCCCGAATTTCTTGTTTCTATTGCTACAAAATAAGTAGCGATCAATGTCCAGGGGCGAAACTCAGGAAGAGGCTTTCTGCGCCGTAGTCAGGTCGGCGAGTGCATGCAGCAGAGCATTTGCCGCCACGGGTTTGAAGAGCACGGCCACGCCCGAGTCGTGCACGCGCTGCAGGCGGTCGGGCGCCGTGTCTCCGGTCACCAGCAAGAGCGGCAAGTGGGGTGCAAAGCGGGCGCGCAGCCGCAGGGCCGTGTCCAATCCGTCGACGCCATTGGCCAGCCGGTAGTCGCACAGCAGCGCTTCAAAGGGCTGCTCCTGCGTAGCGGCGTGCGTGAACGCCACCGTGGCTTCGGCTTCGTCACGTGCGACGTGGATGTCGATGCCATACGAGCCCAGCAGAGCAGCCATGGCGTCGCCAATGTCGATCTCGTCGTCAATCAGTAACACGCGTTGAGGCAGGGCTGCGGCCAGGACCGACGGGCGACTGTTGTCTGCATCCCGTTTGTAGGGCGTGGACGGCGGGGGCCGGCTTGCGCGTGCGATCACGGCGGACACCGCCACACGGAAACGGGTGCCGTGGCCGGGTCGTGAGTGCACTTGCACCAAATGGCCCAAGAGGTCGGACAAGCGCCGCACGATGGACAGGCCGATGCCAAGTCCCTGGCTTCGGTCACGCCCGGGGTTGTTGCCTTGGTAGAACTCTTCAAAAATGTTGCCAAGGTGTTGCGCTGCGATGCCGATACCGGTGTCGCACACATCAATCCATACTTGGGCGCCACGCGTGCGCGCCACCACCAGCACGCCGCCGTTTGGTGTGTACTTGATGGCGTTCTCCACCAGGTTGGTCAGAAGGCGCAGCAGCAGTGCGGGGTCGGTGCGCACTGCCAGCGGGCTCGCGCGCAGCCGCAGTTGCAGGCCCTTCTCCTCGGCGCGCGAGGCAAACAACTGGTTAAGTGACTGGAACAGCGGGTTGAGCGGCGCAGCTTGAATTTCGGGGACGATCACACCCGCATCCAGGCGCGAAAGGTCCAACATGGTGTCCAGCGAGGTGCCCAGCGCATGCACGGCGCGCATCATGCGGATGGCGTGTATTTGCTCTGCGCGACCCGCCAGCTCTTTTTCCAGCACGGCACCAAACAACGCGATAGCGTGTAGAGGTTGGCGCAGATCGTGGCTGGCGGCGGCAAAGAACCTTGTTTTTTCTGCGCTGGCACGCTCAACTACGGCGACCTGCTCGGCTAGCTGCTCGGCCAGCGCCTCTTTCTCGAAGCGCACGATCAGCGAGCGCGTGAGCAGCGCGTTCTGTTGCATGGCGAATCGAAGGGTGATGGCGAGGTAGACCAGGCTGCAAACCGCCATGGACCAGTACATCGGCCCGCCGTGCCACGCCAACGCTGTTGTCAGCCCCACCAGCATAGGGATGCAAAAGGCGTAGATGACCGGTTTGACCGGTGCCACGGAAGGGACACCGGCGCTGCAAAGCCCCATTAAGACCAGCATCAGGAGCGCGGCCATGGGGACGTTGTCGGCCGGCAAGAGGAACCAGGCTGCCAGTCCCCACACAGCGCTGTAGATCAGAATTTGCTGCTGGTAGCGGCGTGCCCAAAAAAGGCTCTGTCGGTTGGCGTCCGGACTTTTGCTTCGGACCGTCAGAAGGGGGAGGGTCGCGGTCTGCGCCATGTGCAGTCCCCACCAGATCAGGACGTGCCAATCTTTTAGAACCAGGTAAAACGTGAGAACTAGCGTCCAAGCCACGGCGACGTCGGCTATGGTGGCGCTAACAATCGTGGCATACAGGGCGGCCACTTGTTCACGCTGCACGCGCGTCTCTAGGCTTGGGACCGTTTCTGCAGCGCTGGGCAGCGGGTCGGCCAGCGTGGGTTGTGCGTGCATTCAGCGTAGTTGGCTGATGAGCTGTGCCCGTGAGCGGACGCCAAACAGCAGCAACAGGGTCGAGACATGATTTTTGACTGTGCCTTCGCTGAGGTGGGCCAGCTCGGCGATCTCGCGGTTGGACTGGCCCGCCAGCATCCAGTCCAATACCTGCGACTGTCGGTTACTGAGTTTCACCGACTCGCCGGCACCGGTGCGCACAATTCGCATACCAGACGCGTCGCCTGGGTTATCCGTTGGCTGTCGGCCGTCGGGCACCGACGTGTGCTCTTGCGGCGGTGATCGTATATAGCCCACCACATGCTCCAGTCCGCCGGATTTGGCCAGATAACCACTGGCGCCCAGGGCAAGCGCGTTGCGGACCATGGCCGGATCGGTGTTGCCAGACAGAACCACTACGCGCGCGGCTGGAAAACGGCCAACGAAGGTCGTCAGACCAGACAGCCCGTGGGCGTCTGGCAGGTGCAAGTCCAGTAGTACCAAGCCAATCTGGTCCTGCTTGGCGTGGTAAAGGCTGATCGCATCTTGCAGCGTGCTGGTCTCAAAGACCGGGATATTGCGACCGCTGGAAGCGGCGTGTGATTCCACCAGGGTGTACAGACCCAGGCGAACCAGTTCATGGTCGTCGATCACCAGAACTCCGCGAGGTTGGGAAGGCTCAACGTACTGGGGTGGCAGAACTTGCATAGAGACCGCATCTTAGGCGCGAAGCGCAGCCGCGTGAAGTGACCAAAGTCATGGGTAGCCAGCTATAGCATGGGGAGTCCCCCGAATGGCAGCGCCCCCTGGCTGGACGTGGTGCAAAATCCAGCACCAAACGAACCGTCCATGAGAGTCTTCACTTTGAGAGTGGGATATAAAAAATGAATGTTGTGCCCTTCTCAGAAGTTGAAAAGAACTTGCTCCTGCGGGTCAAGGGTGTAGGCCCCAAAGTGGTTGAGCGACTGGAGCAGATGGGTTTCTCGTCGCTTCGGCAGTTGGCTGACGCCGACGCACGGGACATTCTGGCCCAAGGGGCCGCATTGAGCGGGTCAAGCTGCTGGAAAAACAGTCCGCAGGCCAGGGCTGCAGTGGAGGCCGCTATCGGCGTGGCTTTGGTAGCAGTTGACGGTACAGCTGCAAACCCTTGATGTGCAGCATCCCTTTTCTGCTGCAATCCGCCGGCTCAAATTTTTAGCCTGTTCCGTTGCGTTGCTGGAAAGCGTTTACACCACCAGCGGCTCTTCCTGCATCGCCTCCAACTGCTCTTCGAGCATCTGCACCTGGCCCTGCCAGTAGTCGCTGGAGCCAAACCATGGGAAGTTGACGGGGAAGGTGGGGTCGTCCCAGCGGCGGGCGAGCCAGGCGCTGTAGTGGATCAGGCGCAACGTGCGCAGCGGCTCGATCAGCACCAGCTCGGCGCGGTTGAAATCGCGAAACTGTTCGTAGCCGTCCACCAGCGCGCCCAGCTGGCGCGTGCGCTGGCTGCGGTCACCACTGAGCAGCATCCAGAAGTCTTGCACCGCCGGGCCGGTGCGGGCGTCGTCCAGATCGACAAAGTGCGGGCCGGGACCGGCTGCTGCTGCGGCGCTGGTGGGGGTCCACAAAATGTTGCCGGGGTGGCAGTCGCCATGCAGGCGCAGCAGCGAAATGCCAGAATCTTCCAAGGCATTTGGGCCTGTAGCCCTCGTCAGTGGCGCGTAACCAGCTACTAAATCTATAGCACTCTGGCAAGTCTTGGTCCACGCGGACTGCACGTCCAGCGGCAGCTTGTCGTGCTCCAGCAGCCACTGCATGGGCTCTACGCCAAAGCTTTGCAGGTCCAGCCGTGGGCGGCTGGCAAAGGGCTTGGCGGCGCCCACGGTGTGGATGCGGGCCAGGAAACGGCCTATCCACTCCAGCACCTCGCCGTCGTCCAGCTCGGGCGGGCGGCCGCCGCGGCGGGGGCTGACACTGAATGAGAAACCTCCGAAGTGATGAAGCGTTTGGTCCATCAGCCTTAGCGGCCCAATGACCGGCACCTCGGCCGCCATCAGCTCGGCGGCGAAGTCATGCTCTTCCTGGATCTGTTCGTCGGTCCACCGCTCGGGGCGGTAGAACTTGGCGACCACGGCGCTGCCGTCTTCCAGCTGCACCTGGTAGACGCGGTTCTCGTACGACGACAGGGCGGTCAGCCGGCCGTCACCGCGCAGGCCCACACCGTCCAGCGCGTCCAGCACGACGTCGGGCGTCAGCGCCTCAAAGGGATGGCCCATTAGTTCCTTTTGCCGTCGCGGGGCATGAAGAACATCGACAGGCCGACGGCGATCAGGATCACCGGCCACCAGGTGGAGAACAACTCGGCCAGGCTGAAGTTGACCAGGCCCAGGTTCTTGAGCAGAAAAAATACGCCGAACAGAATCAGCGTGATAGCCGCAACATTTCCTCGCATGGGGAATTCTCCTCTTCGCAAATATGGAAGAGGCATTGTCGCAAGGTTTAGCGCCGGTCCGGGCTTAGCCCAGCGGGCCCAGATCGTTGCCGTACACCGTGGTCGTGTCGGACCCGGCGTCGGAGTAGCCGGCGCGGTCGTCATCGCCGATGGCGGTGCCAGCGCCCAGCAGCTCAAACGGCAGGGTTTGCTTCACCAGGATCACCGTGCAGGGTGCATCCATGGCGACGCGGATGGGCACGGTGGCTACGAAGCGTTGGGCCTTGAGGCCGTGGGTGGCCGCGCCCATGACGATGACGCTGACGGCGTTGCCGCGCGCGTATTCCAGCAGCGTCTGCGCCACGTCTCCTGATTCGAGCACGTGGTAAGAGGTCTGATGGCCCGGGTGGTCCAGCGGCTGGGCCCATCGGCGCAGGCGGTTCAGGTGGTGGCGCTGCAGCTTGGTTTCGCTGTTGCCGTTGTCGGTGGCGCTGGTCATGCCAGGCGCGATAACGGTCACGCAGGCCAGTCGCGCACCGGGGCGGTTGCCTAAAGCGCGCGCGACGGCCAGGCGCAGCGAATACAGCGTGGCATCGGTCACGTCCTGGTGCGGCACGGCCACCATGACGATGGGCACGGCCTCCACCTGCTGCGCAGCGATGGGGCTGTGTTTGTACTGCATGCCCGCGGCGCGCAGCCAGCGCATGCAATGCGTGCCAAAGCCGGTCCCTCGGGTGTTGCGGCCGCGTGCAGTGACGGTGACTTGCGTGGGGTGGCTGAGATCAAAGGCCAGGTGCGCGGCCGAAGGGTAGCGCCGCGCGGCCACGGGCTCCAGGCAGCGCAATACCACCTCTTGCAGCCACTCGGGCAACAGCGCCTTGATCTTGCGTGGCGGTATCGGATCCACCCACATGCGTTGGCGCAGGCCACCCGGTGTTTGCGGTGTGCCAAACGGCAGCCTGCCGGTGCACAGTTGGTACAGCATGACGCCGATGGCAAAGATATCGCTGCGCGGATCTCCCCGTACGCCGACCACCTGCTCCGGTGCCATCCATGCCGGTGAGCCAACCGCCTTGCGCAGCTGTTCGGCCAGCAGGTCGGGGTAGTGGGCGTGGCAGGACAGGCCAAAGTCCAGCAACACGGCGCTGCCGTCGTCGCGGTACAGCAGGTTGGCGGGTTTCAGGTCCAGGTGCACAGTGTTCTGCTGGTGCAGGGCATGCACGGCGCGCGCCATGGCCACGCCCAGACTGGCGATGTGTTCGACATCGGGTGTGGGGTCCAGCGCCATCTGTTGCTCCAGCGTGCGGCCGCTGACGTATTCCATCACCAGGTAGGGCAGGCGTTCCAGGTCGCCTGTAGCCACAAATCGTGGCACATGGCTGCCCTGCAGCACTTGCAGGATTTGGCCTTCGATCTCGAAGCTGACGATGTTTTCTGCGCCGTCGCCCGCCGTCATGCGCGGCACCTTCATCGCCATCGCAAAGCCAGGGTCGGTCTGGCCATCTGCGTAGTGCACGCGGTAGATATGGGCCATGCCGCCAGCATGGATGCAGTCGCCAATGGCGAATCCGTCGACCACGCTGCCGGGCTCCAGCAGCCTCATCGGCCTTTCTCCAGGCGGTCGGCAAAAAACTCGTGCAGGCCGACCCGGCGAATGGCGGCCGCGGCGGCGTAGTGGTCGTAGGGCACGCGGTGGAACGTGAGCTGGGCGCGCCCCATGTCAAACAGGCAGTACATGGCGTCGGTATTGCCGTCGCGCGGCTGGCCCGCCGAGCCTACAGTGGCCAGCCACTGCCGGTGTTTGGGTACGGGAATGGCAACGCCGGGTTGCGGCACAAAGGGCATCAGCGTGCTGCCGGCCCCCTGGTAGTACAAGGTCTGCAGGTGCACATGGCCGCCAAACACGTACTGCACGCCGGGCCAGTGCGCGGCGGCGTCCATGCTGTCCTTGGCCGCGCGGGCCTCATAGACGTAGCGCCACAGGTGTGGTTCGTTGGCACTGGCGTGCACAAACAGGGCGCTCTCGTGCTGCAACGTCAGCGGCAGGCGGCTGATCCAGTCGCGCTGGTCGGGCATCAGCTGGCGGTGGGTCCAGGTGGCGGTGCTGTCGCCGACCGTTTTGACCTGTGTGGGGGGCGTGACGGCCATGGCATCGTGGTTGCCCTGCAGGGCCAAGGCACCGTCGTCGTCGGTGAGCTGCATGATGCGGTCCACCACGGCCCCCGGGTCGGCACCGTAGCCGACCATGTCGCCCAGAAACACAAAGCGCTCGGCCTGCTGGGCGCGCGCGTGGGCCAGGCAAGCGTCTAGCGCCTGGATGTTGGCATGGATGTCGGATAGCAGGGCGATGCGCACAAAATCTCCTCCCCACCATCATGCCCGATCGAACTGACGCTAAGTTTTCACGTCGGGCCCCGCGCGCCGGGCGGGGTGTGGAGGCTAAGTCTGCTCAGCCAGGGACAACATATGCCCCAACCGCGGGTCACCCCTGCCACCCAGCACCTGCTGGTAGGCAGCTTGTACAGCTGCGGTGCCCCTGTGCTGCTCAACCCGCAGCCAAGGGCGCGCGGGTTGGGTGACCTCTGCCACAAAGGCCTGCCAGGACTGCACCAGGCGCTGGCCCAGGCCCTGGGGGCCCCAGTCAGCGCTGCGTTTCTTGATCTGTGCAGGGGCAAAGAACAGCGTGGCCTTGGGGCCGGGCAGGTCCTTGGCACCGCCCATGTCGGACACGTGGGTGGCGCCAATCGAACTGCTGTACTTCAGGCCGGTGCAATGCGAGTGCAGGGCTTTGCGGAAGGCGGCATTGCCCGCAAAGTCCACATAAATGCTGGGCGCGTTCGGAGCAATCTGGTCCAGCTGGTCGTAGGTCAATACCCGTTGGTAGCAGCCCAGGCTTTCGCAGAAGGCAACGTTGCCTGGCGACGTCAGCCCCACCACCTGCACGCCCGTACGCTGTGCCAGTTGGAAGGCCGTGCCGTAGGCCGTCTTGCTGGAGGCGCTGGACAGTAGCAATAGCGCGGGCTGTGCCGGATCAGCGGTGGCGCCAAAGAAGTCGTTGTCGGCCAGGAAGTCGTCGATCAACCACGAGGTGATGAACAGCGGCCGTAGCAGGGCCTGAACATCTTCACTGTCGGCTGTGTAAAACGGGTCGGTTGCAGAGCGTGTGTACTGGTTGTACACGGCGTGGAGCTGTGCGCGGTGCGGTGCCGAGTCCATGAACGATGCGGTCGACACTTTGCCCGGAGCCAGGTCGACAGAGCTCGACATTGGGAAGTATCCGTACAGGCGTTCGCCTACTGCCACATCTGCATGCCGCGACGCCACGACGGTGCCAAAGCCCCACACCGGTATGCGGCCCCACGGCGTGCCATCGGCATCCGCCTCTACCGGGAAAAACTGCCAGTACTGCATGGCGTCGCCCATCGCGGCATAGGTGATGTTGTTGGAGGTCAGCGCAAAGCGGGCAATGTCCACGCGCACTTGGCCGTCGGCCAATGCGGGCATTACGCCGGTACGCACAGTGGTGGTGCCCAGCTGGTCCTTGCGGACCAACAATTCAGTAACGGTAGCGGGGGTGTCTGATGGATTCATGCCCGCACCTTAATGCAAAGCGCCTGGCCCAACAAGCTGTCCGGGTCACCTGCGGTACAGAGCGCGGGCATTGCCGGCTTCAGACCCCGGTGCGCCGGAAACACAGCCACCACAGCCCTAGCGCCATCAAAAGCCATCAAAATGAGAGGGGATAGGAACGGTAGTAGGCCCAGCAGTACCATGGTCGGGATACCTATGGCCAGCCCGACAAACACAAAGCCCAATCCGTAGACCAGAGCCAGCACAACCGCAATGGCCAGCGCCACGGCGCCAAACCCTGCGAGCACTCCGGTGGAGCCAATTACCACGCCTTCGAGTCCGTCCACCGACAGGTCACCCACATATACCGGCATCCAGCCCGCAAACAGCCCCAGCATGCAGGCCACTAGGAGGCCAGCCAGTACGACAAGCAGCACGATGAAACTGTGGCCGAGCAACCGGGCCCACAAGCTGTGGATGGTTCGAGCAAATTGCCAAACGCGCCGCCATCCGGTGGCGGGCGCCAACGCCGTGGGAGATACCTGCAATGCTGTTGTGGACGGTGCCACAGTCTGGGTCCGGCGGCGTGCGCAGTCTACGAAGAACTTGGCCACCGTCAGCGCCAGCAGCAGTGGGATGGCCAGCAACAACAAGGTAACCCCGAGCACGACCCTCCAAGTCTCACCGATGACCGTGGTGTGGATGCTGTCCTTGACGGCCGGTGGCAGCACCAGCGGCGGGATGGAATCCGGCCGGGGAATGTCGAAGGTGGCTTCACCAGACGTAGCGCGAAAGGCGGTTACGGATTCGCGGGCTGCATCCTCCTTGGCCCGGGCCGCTGCCAGCATCTGGTCGAAGGCGTTCTGAGCGCTGCTAACATCGACTCCGTTGTCGCGCAGGTTCTCAATCGTCTGGTGGCGGATGTCTTCTATGGCGATTCGCGCATCCGCCGCCGCCTCCAGCGCGGTTTCCGCCGCATCGATAGCGGATTCTTGGACTGTCTCAGCGGCGTCGCGTGCGCGCTCGGTGGCAGCATCGACAAAGCCGGAGTAGGGCTGTGCCAGTTCGCCGCGGGCGCGCGTTATCCGTGTCTGCACGCGGTCCAGCTCGCCCAGGCGCTGGGCATCGGTGGTGCGCTTCCGCAGCGTATTGACCACACTTTGCGCCGCGTCCAACGCCTGGTTGCCAGCCGCGACGCCGACCTCGTGCTGGATGGCATGCCGCTCTGCGGGGCTCTCTCCCCTGTTCGCTAGGTGGATAACTTGCGTCGGCAGGCTGAACAGTACCAGCAGGGCCAACGTGGCGACGGCCCCCATCAGCAAGCCCAGCCAGGGCGTCTTGTGGATCAGATTGGCAAGTTTATTGAACATGGTGGTGGAGCCCGCAGCAGGTTGTGGAAAGGCTGGCGTAAACGGGGTATTCAGGGGGTGTTTACGCGCAACCGGGGTCACCTTACGCCAGCGCTGACGGGTGAACCAACGGCAAGGGATGGACTGCAGAATGTGGGGAATGAACTGCAGCCATGGGTGCCGAGTGGGTGCGGTTTTGCTTGAACGCTCAGTCAGCCCGTTTACGTAAGAAGGCCCCTGAAAGCACCATACAACCCAGAAAAAGGGTTGTATTGGCTTTCAAGGGCCTGTTGCTGCGTGCGCCGCTTGCGCGGCGTGGCGGGGTCTTAGACGACCGTGATGGTCACGTCAATGTTGCCACGGGTTGCATTGGAGTAGGGGCACACAGCGTGGGCCTTGTCTACCAGGGCTTGGGCGGCGGCACGCTCCATGCCGGGGATGCTGACGTTCAATTGCACTTCGATACCGAAGCCGGCGGGAATCTGGCCAATACCGACAGTGGCGTCGATGCTGGTGTCAGCAGGCAGTGCAATCTTTTGCGTGCCAGCGACGAACTTCATCGCGCCGATAAAGCAAGCGCTGTAGCCCGCGGCAAACAACTGCTCGGGGTTGACGCCATTGCCGGGGCCGCCCATTTCCTTTGGTACGGCGAGCTTTTGCTCCAGCAGACCGTCAGACGTACGGGTTGTGCCGTCACGGCCGCCGGTAGATTTGGCGTGGGCTTGGTAGATAACTTTTTCAACTTTGGTGACCATGATGAGGCTTTCTAGATAAATGCTCCAGTTTGGAGCGGGTGGGTAACGGGAGTATTCGGAAACGAAGTTTGCTTACAGCGCAGGCTCCGGGGCCAGTAGTGTTTGCATAGTGTCGCGAAGCTGCTGAATCTTGCGGTTCAACGACGCCAGTTCGCCCAGCGGCAGGCCGCTTTGTGCGACAACACAGTTGGGTATGAAGGCCGCTTGCGCCTGCAATTGCTTGCCCGCAGCACTGAGCCACACGTGGACACGGCGCTCGTCTTCGCTGGAGCGTTGGCGCGCCAACCAACCGGCGACTTCCATGCGTTTGAGCAGTGGGGTCAGCGTGCCGGAATCGAGGTTCAGACGCTCGCCCAGCGCAGAGACGCTCGGTCCATCGCCTTCCCACAGCACCAGCATCACGAGGTACTGGGGGTAGGTCAGCCCGAGGCCTTCCAGCATGGGCTTGTACAGCTTGGTCATGGCCAACGATGCCGAATACAGCGCAAAGCACAACTGGTTGTCTAGTAACTGAGACAGGTTGGGTTTGGACGTGAGGACTTTGGAGAGCATGGGGCTAATTGTAGTGAGCAATTAAATTGCACAAAATTTAATGTATCGAATACCCCTCGGGTAAGCCGGGGCTTGGCAGGCCTTGATGGCTAAGCTATCGTGCTCTAGGGTTTACAGAAAGCACAATATGGCAGACGCAACGTTGGACTACATCATCATTGGGGGTGGCTCGGCGGGTTGCGTGCTGGCCGCGCGACTGACCGAAAACCTGGGCGTCCATGTGGCGCTGTTGGAGGCAGGGCTCTCCGACAAAAGCGTGCTGATCCAATGCCCCGCCGGTCTTGCCTTGCTGGCCAAAACCGGCGACGCGAACTGGAAGTTCGAAACCACCGTGCAGCCGGGCCTGAACGGGCGGCGGGGCTACCAGCCGCGTGGCAAAGTTCTGGGTGGCTCCAGCTCCGTGAACGCCATGGTCTACATACGGGGCCAGCGCGAAGACTACGACAACTGGGCTGCGCAGGGCAATCCGGGTTGGGCGTATACGGATGTGCTGCCCTACTTCAAGCGCGCTGAAGACAACCAGCGCGGGGCGGACGACTTCCACGGCATAGAGGGGCCGTTGCATGTGATGGACCTGACCAGTCCCAACCGCCTGGGCCCGCTGTTCATAGAGGCCGGGCAGCAGGCCGGCCACCTGCACAACCCCGACTTCAACGGTATCCGCCAAGAAGGTGTGGGCATGTACCAGGTGACCCACCGCAATGGCGAACGTTGCAGCGCCGCCAAGGCCTACCTGACTCCCATCTTGAAGCGGCCGAATCTGCACGTGTTTACCGGTGCACACACCACCCGCATTCTGATGGAGCACCAGCGGGCGGTGGGCGTGGAGTTTGAGCACGAGGGCCAGACCAAGCAGCTGCGCGCCGCGCGCGAGGTGTTGCTGTGTGCGGGTGCGTTGCAATCACCGCAGATATTGATGCTGTCGGGCATTGGCCCGCGCAAGCACCTCGTAGAAAAAGGCATCGCCTGCGTGCACGATCTGCCGGGCGTGGGTCAACACCTGCATGACCATGTGGACGTGGTGCAGGTTGTCCGGGCGCCCAAGTTGACCGACAGCTTTGGCTTGTCACTGAGCGGTTCTTTAAGTGCCATCAAAGGGATTCTGGAATGGCGCAAATACCGCACCGGTACCATGACGACCAATTTTGCCGAGGCCGGGGGCTTTGTCAAAAGCCAACCCAGTGAACGCACGCCGGATTTGCAGTTCCACTTCGTCATTGGCAAGCTGGTCGACCATGGCCGGGCCACGGTGTTCGGCCACGGCTACTCGTGCCACGTCTGCCTGCTGCGCCCCTTGAGCCGCGGCAGCGTCACGCTGGCCAGCAAAGACCCGTTTGCAGCCCCTGTCATCGATCCCAACTTCTTAGGCGTGCGCGAAGACATGGAGCGGCTCAGCCGCGGTGTACGCATCATGCGCGAGCTGCTCTCCCAACCGGCGCTGGCAAGCCTCGGCGGCAAGGAGATGGCGCATTCGGCCGATGCCCAGACCGATGTGCAGATCGAACAGTTCGTGCGCGACTATGCCGACACCATCTACCACCCGGTGGGCACCTGCCGCATGGGCAAGGGTTCGATGGATGTTGTGGACCACGAGCTGCGGGTGCACGGCGTGCAGGGCTTGCGTGTTGTGGATGCATCCATCATGCCCCAGGTGGTCAGCGGCAATACCAATGCGCCGACCATCATGATCGCCGAGAAGGCAGCCGACATGATCAAGGTTGCGGCCACTGCAGCCCGGGCTTAGCGAGGTCTGCGATAGCGGTGCTGTACGCCCGCCTCAGTTGGCCACCTTGGTCGAGGCCCAGCCGTTGTCCAGAAATATCCAGTTCATCTTGGATACCGCATGCAGAGGACGAGTGGGCCAGGCGGCATTGACCTGGGGCTCGCCGGAGACCATTGCCAGCGTGACGGACTGCTTGGCATCGGTGCTGACGGGGCAGGTCCAGTTGCGTCCGTCTTGTATCGTGCAGCCCGTCAATTTGGACGAGGGCTCGTTGGCGCCCAATACCCAGAACAAGACTTCGCCGCGGGCCTGAAGCGCCCGGTAGCGATAGCGCGGCCCGGCGGTCAGTTCGCCAGTGCAGCGCTTGCCATCCCACGCGCCCTTGGCGCAGTCCACTGTGTAAATGGTGCGTTCTCCCTGGAAGGTTATCTTGTCTGTGGTCCAGATGAAGTAAACCATCAGGACCAGCAGAGAAAAAGCTATCCACTGAAGTTGTCTGCGTCTGCTTTTGTTCATGCTTTGTTTTTTTTGCGTCCAGCGCGTTGCAATGCCCCGACGTAACCGTCTGCGGCGTCGTACCCTGCTATTGGATACGCTTTATTGGAACGCCACTTCCTGGAAGCTGCGCAGCTTGCGGCTGTGCAACTGTTCCGACCCCTGCGCACGCAGCAGCTCCACGGCCCGCATGCCGATGCGCAAGTGTTGGTCGACCCGCTCGCGGTAGAAATGGTTGGCCATGCCGGGCAGCTTGATCTCGCCGTGCAAGGGTTTATCGCTGACGCACAGCAAGGTGCCATAGGGCACGCGGAAGCGGAAGCCGTTGGCGGCAATGGTGGCGCTTTCCATATCCAGTGCCACGGCGCGGCTCTGGCTGAAGCGGCGCTGGGGCTGGTTGTCGGGCAGCAGCTCCCAGTTGCGGTTGTCAGTGCTGGCCACGGTGCCGGTGCGCATGATGCTTTTCAGCGCCGCCCCCTTGATCTGCGTGACATCGGCCACGGCTTGCTCCAGTGCAACCTGGATCTCGGCCAGCGCAGGGATCGGCACCCAAAGTGGCAACTCTTCGTCCAGCACATGGTCTTCGCGCACATAGCCGTGGGCCAGCACGTAGTCTCCCAGCTGCTGGCTGTTGCGCAGGCCGGCGCAGTGGCCCAGCATGATCCAGGCATGCGGCCGCAGCACGGCGATGTGGTCGGTGATGTTCTTGGCATTGGCAGGCCCCACACCAATATTGACCATCGTGATGCCGGCGCGGTCGGCCCGTACCAGGTGGTAGCCCGGCATCTGCGGCAGGCGGGGCGGTTCCTTGCCCAGCGCGTCCACCGCCTCAGCGGGCAGGCCGACGCGGCGGGTGATGATGTTGCCCGGTTCCACAAAAGCGATGTATTCGCTATTTGGGTCCTTCATGGCCGCGTGGCCCAGCGTGATGAATTCGTCGATGTAGAACTGGTAGTTGGTGAACAGCACAAAGTTCTGGAAATGCTCGGGCCCGGTGCCGGTGTAGTGGCGCAGGCGGTGCAGCGAGTAGTCGACCCGCGGCGCGGTGAACAGCGCCAGCGGTTGCGGGTCGCCCGGACGCACCTGGTAGGTGCCGTTGGCTATGCCATCGTCCATGGCGGCAAGGTCGGGCAGGTCAAACACGTCGCGCATCAGCGTGCGGCGCTGGGCACTGAGGTTGCCTTCCACATGGTCGTTTTCGGCAAACGAGAAGTGCACCGGAATAGGTTGTGCGCTGGTTCCCACCTCCAACTCCACGCCATGGTTTTGCAGCAGCAGGTTGAACTGGTCCAGGTAGTAGTCGCTGTACAGATCGGGGCGGGTCAGCGTGGTCTCAAAACGGCCGGGTCCGGCCACAAAGCCATAGCTCAATTGCGCGCTGTCGGGGATGAAATTGCGCGACACCGTGTCGGTGTGGATGCGTACCAGCGGGTAGCAGGCGCGCACATGGCCCATGCTGTCGTCGCCAGACACAAAACGCTGCATGGCTTGGCGCAGGTGGGCAATGCTGCCGTCGTAAATGCGCATGACCTGGGCCAGGGCCGCTTTGGCATCGGTAAACCGTTCGGGGGCAATAAAGGGAGGTAGGTTTGACATGCGTCTATTGTGCCGTGGTCCGTGCCCGGGTGGCCGAGCAGCCCGGCTTCGGGTAGAGTGTGGGGTGGCCCTCCCACTTCGCAGGAATTTTCTCTGGTGCCAGATCCAAACGATCCCAACGACTCGCGATTCCACGAGACCGGCTTCCCCTCCCTACAGTGGGAAGAGGATGACCTGCCCACGCGCCCCATGCCCCTGCATGAGCGGCCGCTGCAGGCCCGCATCGACAACGAGATGGCCATCATTGCCGAGCACCACATGCGCATTGCGGTGGCCATCGAGAAATTTTGGGGCCACCGCGACTGTGTGGAATACCTGCAAAAGCTGATCATGAGCGGCGGCCACCAAGACGGCCAGTCGCGGGTCGGCTTTAAATCCGAAGTGTTGTCCGCGCTGATCAATCTGGCGTCGCTGCACAAAGTTGAGTGACAAGGGCCGCCCCGCGATGCGCAAGCTCCTGATAGGCACGCTGGTGCTGGCCGGTGTGGCGGCGGCCGTCTTTTTCAACGTCCCCACCATTGTCGACGGGCGCATGAACACCGTCACCCGCCCCGCGCCCTACCCAGCCAGCGCCCAGGCCACTACCGCGCACCAGGCCCAGTTTGTGGCCGACCTGCACGACGACGCGTTGCTGTGGAACCGTGACCTGTTGCAGCGCTACGAGCGCGGCCATTCCGACCTGCCACGGCTGCTGGACGGCCATGTAGCGCTACAAGTCTTCGCCACCGTCACCAAGACGCCCAAGGGCATCAACTATGAGCGCAACAGTGCCGACACCGACAGCATCACCATGCTGGCCATGGCCCAGCGCTGGCCAGTGGCCACCTGGACGAGCCTGCTGGCGCGCGCCCTGTACCAGAGCGACAAGCTCAAGCGGGCGGTGCAGGACAGTGATGGCCGGCTGGTGCTGGTACAAAGCCAGAAAGACTTGGCGGCCTTCACCAAGGCCTGGGCTGCAGACCCCCACCGCGTGGCCGCCGTGCTGGCCACCGAAGGCCTGCACCCGCTAGAAGGCAAGCTGGAAAACGTAGACCGCCTCTACGACGCCGGCTTCCGCATAGCCGGCCTGACGCATTTTTTCGACAACGAGGTCGGTGGCTCGGCCCACGGCATGGAGAAGGGCGGCTTGACCCCGTTCGGACGCCAGGTCGTGGCGCGGCTCGAGGCGAAGGGCATGCTGATCGATCTGGCCCATGCGTCCAAGCCGGTGATAGACGACGTGCTGGCCGTGGCCAAGCGCCCCGTGCTGGTGTCGCACACCGGCGTGGCCGGCACCTGCCCCGGGCCGCGCAACCTGACGGACACCCACCTGAAACGCATCGCCGCCACCGGTGGCGTGGTGGGCATAGGCTACTGGGAGGGCGCGGTGTGTGACCCTAGCGTGCCGGCCATCGTCAAGGCGATACGCTACGCGGTGGACCAGGTTGGCGTGGCGCACGTGGCCTTGGGCTCTGACTTCAATGGCGCGACCCGCACGCCATTTGACGTAACCGGCCTGCCCCAACTGACCGAAGGTTTACAAAAGGCAGGCTTCAGTGCCGACGACATCCGCGCCATCATGGGCGGCAATGTGCAGCGCCTGCTGTCGCAAAGCCTGCCTCTCGAATAACGCATCTTCAACCACAACCTTAAGCAAAATCGGCCTCTAGCCCCCGCCAGCTGCGCGTAAGCAGCTATTATTTTAGTAGCACTCGAATGACCAAAGACTCTCCCACAACGCAACACCATTTCGACGTACTGATCGTTGGCAGCGGCCTGGCCGGCCTGTCCGCAGCCTTGCACCTGGCGCCCACCCACCGGGTGGCCGTGCTAACCAAGCGCGCCATGTCGGATGGCTCCAGCAACTGGGCGCAGGGTGGCATTGCCGCCGTGCTGGCCGAGGGCGACAGCTTTGACTCCCATGTGCAGGACACGCTGGTGGCCGGGGCTGGCCTGTCTGAGCCAGCCGCTACCCGCTTTGTGGTGGAGCATTCGCCTGAGAGCATTGCCTGGTTGCGCGAGCTGGGCGTGCCGTTCTCACAAGAGGACGGCCATTTGCACCTGACCCGCGAAGGCGGCCACAGCGCCCGGCGCATCGTCCACGTGACGGATGCCACCGGCGCGGCGGTGCAGAAGACGCTGATCGAGACCGTGCGCCGCACGCCCAACATCACGCTGTTTGAGAACCACACGCTGGTCGATCTGATCACGCGCAACAAGCTGGATATCTCTTCTACGGCCAACCAGTGCCTCGGCCTGTACGCACTGGATGAGGCCACCGACGAAGTGCACACCTTCAGCGCCCCGCACACCATTTTGGCCACCGGCGGCGCCGGCAAGGTCTACCTGTACACCACCAACCCTGACACTGCCACCGGCGACGGCATTGCTGCAGCGTGGCGAGCCGGTTGCCGGGTCACGAATATGGAGTTCATCCAGTTCCACCCCACCTGCTTGTACCACCCGCATGCCAAGTCTTTTCTGATCACCGAGGCGGTGCGCGGCGAGGGCGGTCGCCTGCTGCTGCCAGAATCGGCGGGGGGCACCCGCTTCATGCCCCAGCATGACGAGCGAGCCGAGTTGGCACCGCGCGATGTCGTAGCCCGCGCCATCGACTTCGAAATGAAGAAGCACGGCCTGGACTGCGTGTACCTCGACATTTCGCACCAGCCGCTGGCCTTCATCCTGGAGCACTTTCCCAATATCTACGCCCGCTGCCTGGAGCTGGGCATCGACATCAGCAAACAACCCATCCCCGTGGTGCCGGCCGCGCACTACACCTGCGGCGGCATCCACACCGACCTGATGGGCGCCACCGATATCCCCGGCCTGCACGCCATTGGTGAGACGGCCTACACCGGCCTGCACGGCGCCAACCGCCTGGCCAGCAACTCGCTGGTCGAATGCATGGTGTTCGCCCGCGCGGCGGCCACCCACATTCTTGCTACACCGCTGGCTGTGCCCGCCGCATTGCCAGAGTGGGACGACAGCCGCGTGACGGATGCAGACGAGGCCGTGGTCATCTCGCACAACTGGGACGAACTGCGCCGCTTCATGTGGGACTACGTGGGCATCGTGCGCACCAACAAACGGCTGGAGCGCGCATCCCACCGCATCGCGCTGCTGCAGGGTGAGATCCATGAGTTTTATGCCCACTTCCACGTGACGCGTGATCTGCTGGAACTGCGCAACCTGGTGCAGGTGGCGGAGCTGATCGTGCGCTCGGCGCATTCGCGCCATGAGAGCCGCGGGCTGCATTTCAGCCGGGACTATCCGGACATGATGGACAAGGCAGTGCCTACGACGTTGACGCCGGATTGAGTGCGGGTCGGTTGCTTTTCTGTGGGGTGAGTTGCGCTCGGCCGGTTCGTGCCAAGATTTGTTCGGGGCTGGCGGACCGGGTATCCGTTCCCTGGCCGTCAGTCGCGGACGTCATTGCCAGGTCGCAGGCAGTCTTTCGTTAACGCCGTGTTGGGTGCGCCTGTTCTGTGGCAACCGCGAGTTGAGGCCGATGAACGGATACCCGGTCCGCCAGCCGGGTGGGGTTGTTGGGTAGAGTGAGCGGGGGTGCCATGAATAACGCAACTCAGTTTTGGGGCGGAAGCGGGCATTTGCGAATATCCACAGAATCAGAGAGATCTAAATACTTTGAGACGCATATGAAATTTTATGGCTATGCAGACGAAGGGCTTTCGCCCGAGGCGATCGTCCCCTCTGTGCTTATGGAGGTAACGCTAAGTGCAACTCCATCTGAGCTTCTTCTGATGGCCAATTTCCTAACTTTTTGCTCGCAGGAAATGGAGCGCATGGGTGAAAAATATGACCACATTCACCTATCGGACAGATTGAAGGAATTCAAAAAGTCGCCTCATTTTGTCGTGGCTATGTCGTCTTAGCTACACCTGCATCGAGGCGGAGGACTAAACCGCTCGCGCGGTAGCCCCTCTCCAGCGCATGTAGTTTGCGCTGAGTACCTGTGCATGCCTATGTTGTGCAATGAGGCAATTGGCCTCGGTTCACAACAGGAGCACAG